>NZ_LT575469.1 GCF_900086595.1 Clostridium nigeriense | reverse complement strand
GCAAAATAGGCCTCTTGATGAAGTATATCCTATTATATTTATGGATGCTATTCACTTTAAGGTTAGAAAAGATAATGCAGTAGTTTCTAAGGCTGCTTATGCAGCAATCGGTGTGAATATACAAGGTAAGAAAGAAGTACTTGGGATTTGGATAGGTGCATCAGAGTCATCAAAGTATTGGCTTTTAGTTCTTAACGAATTAAAAAATCGAGGAGTAAAAGATATTTTAATAACATCTGTAGATGGATTAAATGGATTTACTGAAGCTATTAAAGCAGTATATCCTAATACTGAAATTCAAAAATGTATAATCCATCAAATAAGAAACTCAAGTAGATATCTATCATATAAGGATTTAAAGGCATTTAATGCAGACTTGAAACTTGTATATACTGCCAGCACTGAAGAACAGGCGTTAGCGCAGCTAGATAAGTTAGAAGATAAATGGGGAGAAAAATACTTGATTGCTATAAAATCCTGGAGAAATAATTGGGATGAGCTAGCTACATTTTTTAAGTATCCACCTGAAATAAGAAAGATTATCTATACTACCAATGCGATGGAAAGTTATAATCGCCAATTGAGAAAAGTAACTAAAACTAAGTCGATATTTCCAAATGATGAATCATTAATGAAAATCTTATATCTAGCTACAATTGATATTAGTAAAAAATGGACTCAATCTATTCGAGGATGGGCTCAAATATTAGCACAGCTTTCTATCTTCTTCGAAGGGCGTTTAGACGACCAATTGTTTTAAATTAAAATTGGGAACTCTTATTAAATCACAGATATCATTTCATATATTTTCTATAAATATAAAAATAAGGTTGGATGTATAAAGTATACTTCCAACCTACAATAAAAAAATATTTTTTCTAAAGTTTACACAAAATTATTGACATACTC
>NZ_LT575472.1:3657408-3796548 GCF_900086595.1 Clostridium nigeriense | reverse complement strand
ATTTCCCATAGCATAAGCTAGTAAGACCCCTTGAAGAACACAAGGTTGATAGGTCAGAGGTGTAAGTATGGTAACATATTTAGCTGACTGATACTAATAGGTCGAGGGCTTGACCAAAATAAGTTATGAATTCATGTGCAATTTTCAGAGAATACTCTGAAAAAAATAGTTGACAGTATATTAAAATTAAAATATAATGTTAATGTNGGGGACAGGATGACAGGTGGTGCATGGTTGTCGTCAGCTCGTGTCGTGAGATGTTGGGTTAAGTCCCGCAACGAGCGCAACCCTTATTGTTAGTTGCTACCATTTAGTTGAGCACTCTAGCGAGACTGCCCGGGTTAACCGGGAGGAAGGTGGGGATGACGTCAAATCATCATGCCCCTTATGTCTAGGGCTACACACGTGCTACAATGGCAAGTACAACGAGATGCAATACCGCAAGGTGGAGCTAAACTATAAAACTTGTCTCAGTTCGGATTGTAGGCTGAAACTCGCCTACATGAAGCTGGAGTTGCTAGTAATCGCGAATCAGAATGTCGCGGTGAATACGTTCCCGGGCCTTGTACACACCGCCCGTCACACCATGAGAGTTGGCAATACCCAAAGTTCGTGAGCTAACCCGTAAGGGAGGCAGCGACCTAAGGTAGGGTCAGCGATTGGGGTGAAGTCGTAACAAGGTAGCCGTAGGAGAACCTGCGGCTGGATCACCTCCTTTCTATGGAGAAATCTAGTAAGCAAGGCGCTTATCTAGTATAACTTAGAAGATGGTTTATCTTAACTTTCTGTTCAATTTTGAAGGACTAAAGTTCTTCAAAATGTTCTTTGAAAATTGCACATGAATAAAAATAACAACAAGCCAAAAATATTCTTTGTGAATAACTTTGTAATAAATTTTGAAATAACCTTACTCAGTAAATGAGTAATAAAAAGGTCAAGCTACAAAGGGCGCATGGTGAATGCCTTGGCATCAGGAGCCGATGAAGGACGTGATAAGCTGCGATAAGCTTCGGGTAGGCGCACATAGCCAGTGATCCGAAGATTTCCGAATGAGGGAACTCACATGGGAAACCCCATGTATCCTGTAATGAATAAATAGTTGCAGGAAGGTAAACCTAGGGAACTGAAACATCTAAGTACCTAGAGGAAGAGAAAGAAAAATCGATTTTCTTAGTAGCGGCGAGCGAAAGGGAAAGAGCCCAAACCAGAGATTTATCTCTGGGGTTGCGGACAGAACATAACGGGAAATTATGATTAATTGAAGACAACTGGAAAGTTGCGCCACAGAGTGTAATAGCCACGTAAGTGAAAGTCATAACTACTAAGTTCTGATCCAGAGTACCACGAGACACGTGAAACCTTGTGGGAAGCAGGGAGGACCACCTCCCAAGGCTAAATACTACCTGATGACCGATAGTGAAGAAGTACCGTGAGGGAAAGGTGAAAAGAACCCCGGGAGGGGAGTGAAATAGAACCTGAAACCGTGTGCCTACAACCGGTCAAAGCCCCTTATGAGGGTGATGACGTGCTTTTTGTAGAACGAGCCAACGAGTTACGGTATGTAGCAAGGTTAAGTACTTAAGGTACGGAGCCGAAGGGAAACCGAGTCTTAATAGGGCGACTAGTTGCATGCCGTAGACCCGAAACCGGGTGACCTATCCATGGCCAGGTTGAAGCGGGGGTAAAACCCCGTGGAGGACCGAACCACGTTGCTGTTGAAAAAGCATGGGATGAGCTGTGGATAGCGGAGAAATTCCAATCGAACTCGGAGATAGCTGGTTCTCCTCGAAATAGCTTTAGGGCTAGCGTCGGATATGAGTAATGGAGGTAGAGCACTGAATGGGCTAGGGGGCATATCGCTTACCGAACCTTATCAAACTCCGAATGCCATATACTATTAGTCCGGCAGTCAGACTACGAATGATAAGATCCGTGGTCAAAAGGGAAAAAGCCCAGATCGTCAGCTAAGGTCCCAAAGTGTAAGTTAAGTGGTAAAGGATGTGGGATTTCTAAGACAACTAGGATGTTGGCTTAGAAGCAGCCACTCATTTAAAGAGTGCGTAATAGCTCACTAGTCGAGAGATCCTGCGCCGAAAATGTCCGGGGCTCAAACTTACCACCGAAGCTACGGGCTCAAGATTACTTGAGCGGTAGAGGAGCGTCGTAATCGGGCTGAAGTCGTACCGTAAGGAGCGGTGGACTGATTACGAGTGAGAATGTTGGCATTAGTAGCGAGATGTAAGTGAGAATCTTACAGGCCGAAAATCTAAGGTTTCCTGGGGAAGGCTCGTCCGCCCAGGGTTAGTCGGGACCTAAGCCGAGGCCGAAAGGCGTAGGTGATGGACAATTGGTTGATATTCCAATACCACTATTATCGTTATTATCGATGGTGTGACGGAGAAGGATAGGATGTGCTAGCGATTGGAAATGCTAGTCTAAGCATTTAGGGAGTTAAGATAGGCAAATCCGTCTTAACAATCCTGAGGTGTGATGGGGAAGGTCTTTTAGACTGAAGTATCTGATTCCCTGCTTCCAAGAAAAGCATCTAGAGAGAGAAGTAGTGCCCGTACCGCAAACCGACACAGGTAGATGAGGAGAGAATCCTAAGGCCATCGGAAGAATTGCAGTTAAGGAACTAGGCAAATTGACCCCGTAAGTTAGCGAGAAGGGGTGCCTGTGAGAGCAGGCCGCAGAGAATAGGCCCAAGCAACTGTTTAGCAAAAACACAGGTCTCTGCTAAAGCGCAAGCTGATGTATAGGGGCTGACGCCTGCCCGGTGCTGGAAGGTTAAGGGGAACACTTAGCGCAAGCGAAGGTGTGAACTTAAGCCCCAGTAAACGGCGGCCGTAACTATAACGGTCCTAAGGTAGCGAAATTCCTTGTCAGGTAAGTTCTGACCCGCACGAATGGCGTAATGACTTGGGCACTGTCTCAACTGCAAATCCGGCGAAGTTGTAGTGCGAGTGAAGATGCTCGCTACCCGCGATTGGACGGAAAGACCCCGTAGAGCTTTACTGTAGCTTAGCATTGAGTTTCGATATTGTCTGTACAGGATAGGTGGGAGACTGAGAAGCTAGGGCGTCAGCCTTAGTGGAGTCATCCTTGGGATACCACCCTGACAGTATTGGGATTCTAACCGGACGCCATGAAACTGGTGACGGGACATTGTTAGGTGGGCAGTTTGACTGGGGCGGTCGCCTCCTAAAATGTAACGGAGGCGCCCAAAGGTTCCCTCAGAACGGTCGGAAATCGTTCGTAGAGTGCAAAGGCAGAAGGGAGCCTGACTGCGACACCCACAAGTGGAGCAGGGACGAAAGTCGGGCTTAGTGATCCGGTGGTACCTCGTGGGAGGGCCATCGCTCAACGGATAAAAGCTACCTCGGGGATAACAGGCTGATCTCCCCCAAGAGTCCACATCGACGGGGAGGTTTGGCACCTCGATGTCGGCTCGTCGCATCCTGGGGCTGTAGTAGGTCCCAAGGGTTGGGCTGTTCGCCCATTAAAGCGGCACGCGAGCTGGGTTCAGAACGTCGTGAGACAGTTCGGTCCCTATCCGTCGCGGGCGTAGGAAATTTGAGAGGAGCTGTCCTTAGTACGAGAGGACCGGGATGGACTGACCTCTGGTGCACCAGTTGTTCCGCCAGGAGCATAGCTGGGTAGCTAAGTCGGGAAGGGATAAACGCTGAAAGCATCTAAGCGTGAAGCCCCCCTCAAGATGAGATTTCCCATAGCATAAGCTAGTAAGACCCCTTGAAGAACACAAGGTTGATAGGTCAGAGGTGTAAGTATGGTAACATATTTAGCTGACTGATACTAATAGGTCGAGGGCTTGACCAAAATAAGTTATGAATTCATGTGCAATTTTCAGAGAATACTCTGAAAAAAATAGTTGACAGTATATTAAAATTAAAATATAATGTTAATGTAATCTGGTGATGATGGCGTAGAGGAAACACTCCTTTCCATTCCGAACAGGAAAGTTAAGCTCTACAGCGCCGATGGTACTGCATGGGAGACTGTGTGGGAGAGTAGGACGTTGCCAGGTGAATAAGGATCTTTAGCTCAGTTGGTTAGAGCAACCGGCTCATAACCGGTCGGCCCGGGGTTCGAGTCCCTGAAGGTCCACCATATTTGGGGGTATAGCTCAGTTGGGAGAGCACTTGCCTTGCACGCAAGGGGTCAAGGGTTCGAATCCCTTTACCTCCACCAAGAAGTTATGGAAGCATAACTTCTTTTTTTATTCCTTAGAAAATTACAAAAACTTTTTATAAATAAGTTTTTGTAATGTATTTATTCATTTTAAAGATAATAATATAAATAAGTAAATATATTATTTATTTACAAATGTCGAAAAAGTTTTAAAAATTTCTAAAATTTTAATTAGGAATAAGATATAAAATAATATATAATTAATATAGTAAGAACAGAATCAATATGAAATAAAAAGAGTTTTAAGGTTTTATCCTTAAATGGGGAGTGTTGGTATGAGCAAAAAGGATGAGTTAGAGCAAAGACTAACAAAATTAAAACTAGAAAAAAGGGAATTGGTATTAGGTGGCAAGAATACAAATATAATAGATGAACTTATAAAAGAAGTAGAAGTAGAATTAAAAGATTTAATAAATGATAGACCTAAATAAAAATTTAGGTCTATTTTACTTTTAACTTTATATGTAGATAAATTCAATATACTAAGAATAATTTCTCACTAAGAAGCATATTAAATTGTAAAGGAGTAATCTTTCTAATTAAAGAGGGGGAGTAAAAAATGATAAGAACTTTTGTATGTGAGAAAGACGGATGTAGTGGAAATAGATTTTATTTAGAAAGTCAAGAAGATAGCACAAATTTAATTTGCGCTCAGTGTGAATCAAGGTATAATATAAATATAAGTAATAGTGATTATTTAATGTTACCAAATTGTTCGAATTGTAATAATGATACTTTTAAAGTATATAGAGATATAGAAAAAAACAATATATACTTAAAGTGTTGCAAGTGTGGAGCAGTACCTGAAAAAATATATATTGACTCAGATGGGGTACAAGTGTCTTATGAAGCAAAGTTGTTAAATGATATAAAGCAAATAATGAACTTAGTTGAACAAAGAATATATAATTTAGAAGTAAATGTTAAGGATTTAGAAAGAAGTCAAAATATATTAGAACAGTCACTAGCATATATAAATAGATATTTAGTGGAGAAAAATTAACTTATAAGTTTACAACATAGGAGAGATTTATGAACAGAAATAAGAAAATAATATCTTGGGTTTTACTAATTGGATGGATGTTAATAATATTCTTTATGTCACATCAACCTGGAGATGTTTCAAGTAGCCAAAGCGATTTAGTGTTAAAGTTATTTAGAGTAATAGGAATAGAATTAAATGATTATTTTGGAGAATTAGCAACATTTATAGTTAGAAAAACTGCACATTTTTCAGAGTATATGATATTGTTTATACTTGCTTACAATGTTACTAGGAATTACAATAATGATAGAAAAATTAAATTATATTTGATTATATTAGTATTTTTATATGCATGTTCAGATGAGTTCCATCAGTATTTTATTCCTGGAAGAAGTATGGCTTTTAAAGATGTTTTAATAGATACATCTGGAGGAATATTAGGATACATTATTATAACATTATTTGAAAAAATAAAAATAAAGAAATTTAAAGACCAGCTAGATTAGCTGGTCTATAATATTGATGATAATAATCTAGAAATGCCGTCTATAAGTTTATTAAGTATTGATCTACTTTCATATTCTTTATAATTAAAGTTTCTACAATCCTTAAGCAAATCTCTAAATAATTTATTGAAATCTTTAGTTATTTCTTCATTATAAATTATTGTATTGATTTCATAATTTAATTCAAAACTCCTTATGTCCATATTGGCTGTACCCACTGTGGATATTTTTTCATCAACTGTCAATAGTTTTGAATGTATAAATGCATTTTTATTATATAAATAAATATTAGCACCTACTCTTTTTAATTCAGCCAGATAAGTTTGGGAAGCTCTATTTACAGTAAAATGATCTGCCTTCTCTGGGAAAATTAGTGATATCTCTATTCCACTTAGAGCGGCAATTCTTAGCGCATCTATTAGACCCTCAGAAGGAATAAAATAAGGAGTTATTATATTAATTGACTTTTTTGCCATACTTACCATTTTAATTAGTAATTGAAGAATACTAGGAAATTCGGAGTCCGGTCCACTTTTAATTATTTGCATTGGGATATCTCCTTGAAAGTTATGATTTTTGAAATATCTCTCTATATTATTTAATATAGAAATTTCTTCGTTATTATACTTTTTAATGCTTGAAAAATCATCTAAAAAAACGGATTGAAGCCCTAATACACAATCACCTTCTATCATTATATGACAATCTTTCCAATCTCCAAGCTTCCCTAGTCCCAAATATTCATCACCTATATTAATACCGCCAAGAAAAGCAACCTTACTATCTATGACTACTATTTTTCTATGATTTCGATAGTTAATTTGTGTATTAATAAATCTTAAGAATGGAGCTAAAACATATGAATAAAATACAATATCTATTCCTGCTTTTTTTAGTTCTCTAATATATTTATGATTAAGCTTTATAGAACCAACCTTATCTATTATAAATCTAACTTTTACACCTTCATTGGCTTTTTTTATTAATATATCTTTTATTTCATTTCCTATTTTATCATTTTTTACAATGTAATATTCAAGGTGTATATGATCAGTAGCTTCTAACAATTTTTCTTTTAGTAATTCAAATTTCTTCTTTCCACTATCTAATATAGTAATATTATTGTTCATAAATAATGGAGAATATGAATTAGAGGCTAACAAATTAATTATGGGTTTATATTCAATCAATATTTTGTTTCTTTTTAGGTGAGTAAATGTAGTTAAATTAAATACTCTCTCTCTTGATTTTTTATCCAAGGTATTTATTTTCCAATTTCGACCTAAAAAAATATATAAAATTAGACCGATAGGAGGTAAAATAATTAATACTAAAATCCAAGATAAAGTTTTTTCAGGTCTTTTTTTTCCAAAGGGAATAATAATAAAAATTATAAATAAATTAATTATGAAAGATATATAGAAAATAACTTTAAATGCAAGTATTTAAAAAACCTCCTTCAAATAAATAATAAGTAACCTTAATAATATATCTCAAAAAGGATGAAAGAATACTGTAATAACTTATTATTAATTATATCCTACATTTAATATTCTTAAGCTATTGAATACTTTTATAAAATATTATTAATATAAATATGAATTTTTTGATAAATTTTAATAAAATTCATATAAAAACTTGAAAATATACTAATAGCTTTATATAATAAATTTATATTTTGACTAAATTTGTTTAAAAATAAATTAATTAAATATTGAATTTTTTATAATAATTAATTTGCAATTAAAGGGGGATAATAAATGAAAGCTAAAGATAAAGGCACTAATCCGAATAAGGGGATATTAGGTGCCATAGAAAGAATCGGAAATAAATTGCCGCATCCAGGTACTATTTTTGTAATACTATGTGCAATTATAATAGTAGTATCAGCTATTATGGCTAAAATGGGGGTTTCGGTTACATATACAGGTCTAGATAGAAGTACTATGGAAATTAAGGAAATGACAGCAACGGTAGTAAGTTTATTAACACCTGATGGAATTAGATATATGTTTACATCTGCAGTTAAAAACTTTACTAGCTTTGCACCACTAGGTACAGTTTTAGTAGCTTTACTTGGAGTTGGTGTTGCAGAAGGGACAGGTCTTATAGGTACTTTACTAACTAAACTAGTTACAAGTACACCGAAAAGATTAATAACTGTAGTTGTAGTATTTGCTGGAGTTATGTCAAGTATAGCATCTGATGCAGGATATGTTGTTTTAGTGCCACTTGGGGCAATAGTTTTCTTAAGTTTTGGAAGACATCCAATGGCTGGTTTAGCAGCTGCATTTGCAGGGGTATCAGGAGGCTATAGTGCTAACTTACTAGCAGGACCAACGGATGCATTATTAGCAGGTATCTCTACAGAGGGAGCTAAATTATTTTCAGCAACAGCCTCTGTTGGAACAGCTGATAACTGGTATTTTATATTTGTATCTACTTTCGTAATTACTATAATTGGTACAATAGTAACTGAAAAGATAGTAGAACCTAAGCTTGGCGAGTATAAGGGTGATGAAAAGGCAACAATAACAGAAATTACAGATGAACAAAGAAGAGGATTAAAATTTGCTGGTATAGCAATGGTAATATCCTTAATATTACTGATAATATGTTTAATTCCAAATGGAGTTTTAAGAAACCCAGAAACTAATGAAATACTTAATTCACCATTTATGGATTCTATAGTAATAATTATTGCTTTACTTTTCTTTATTCCTGGAGTTGCATATGGAGTTGGGTGTAAAGCAGTTAAAAATGACAAAGATGTTATAAATCTTATGGGAAAAAGTATGTCAACAATGGGAGGATATATAGTACTAGTTTTCTTCGCTGCGCAATTTGTTCAGTACTTTAGTTATACCAATATAGGTATAGTAATTGCAGTGAATGGAGCTAACTTCTTAGAAGGAATAGGATTTACAGGAATTCCGTTAATTGTTTCCTTCGTTATATTAACAGCTTTCATAAATTTATTTATGGGATCAGCTTCAGCAAAATGGGCTATAATGGCACCTGTATTTATACCAATGCTAATGAATTTAGGAACTTCACCTGCTTTAGTGCAAATGGCTTATAGAATAGGTGATTCTACAACTAATATAATATCTCCATTAATGAGTTACTTTGCATTAATAGTTGCATTTGCTGAAAAGTATGATAAAAAATCAGGAGTTGGTACATTAATTACCACTATGGTACCATATTCAATAGCATTTTTAATTGGATGGACAATATTGCTTATTATATGGTATATATTAGGGCTACCTTTAGGACCTGGAGTTGGAGTAACTATATAGTAGATATTAATTTTTAGACTATATCTGTTTTGGATATGGTCTTTTTTATTTTGTAATTTTATTTTTAATTGATTAAATATGATGTAAAAGGTTAAAAATTAAGATAGTTTATTGATAAATCTTTTAAAGTACTTATTTGTGTTATAAATGAATAAGATAATATATAATATTTAGGAAGAATAATAAACTGAATATTCTGGAAAATTAAATTTATATATGTTATTCTATAATTAACATAAAACTTGAGCTAGAGGTTACTTAAGATATTTTTCTATAAGAACCAGAGATTTAAAATTTATATACAGAAGATTTATAAAGGCATAAGTACAAACAAATGCATTAAATCAAAAACTAATTAGATTTTAAATGAAAGGTAGGTGGAATCATAATATTTGTCAAAGTATTATGAGATAGTATGAAAAGTTATACGATAAAAAACTTAAGGAATGTTGGTTTAATAGGACATGGAGGCTCAGGTAAGACATCATTAATAGAAGCTTTATTGTTTCATACTGGAAATACTGATAGGTTAGGAAAGGTGGAGGAAGGAACAACAGTATCAGATTTTGATCCTGAAGAAAAAAAGAGAGGAATATCTCTTTCAACTTCAATAGCACCAATAGAATTTAATGATACTAAAATTAATTTAGTAGATATACCAGGGTATTTTGATTTTTCAGGAGAACTTATACAAGGAATGAGAGCTGTGGATGTAGCAACAATAGTTGTATCTGGGGTATCAGGTGTAAAGGTTGGAACAGAAAAGGCTTGGGATTATTGTAATAAAATAAAATTGCCAAGAACATTTTTTATTAATAAGTTAGATAGAGAAAATTCAAGTTATGATAAGACATTAGCTCAATTGAAAGAAGCCTTTGGAATTAGTGTTGTTCCTATTCAATATCCAATAGGAACAGAAGATGATTTTAAAGGAGTAATAAATGTAATTTCTAAAAAAGCTAGAATTCATGACTCTAAGACTAGGGAAATAAAAGAAATAGATGTTCCAGAAGATTTGCTGGAAAAAATAGATGAATGTAAAAAGATGATAATGGAAGCTGTTGCTGAAACTAATGAAGAATTATTAGATAAGTATTTTAGTGAAGGGGAATTAAGCGACGAAGAAATATATAATGGATTAATAGAAGGATGTGCTTCTGGAGATATAGCTCCTGTAATGTGTGGAAGTGCATTAAAAGTTATAGGAATGAGATGTTTCCTTGAGGATGTAGTGGAATGTTTTCCATCTCCTAAATATTCAATTCCACAAAAGGCGTTAGATGTTAAGTTTAATGAAGAGGTTTTCATAGGGCTTGATGAAGATAAACCTTTTTCGGCCTTGGTATTTAAGACTATTGCTGACCCATTTGTTGGAAAAATATCTTTATTTAGAGTGATTACAGGAAAATTATCAAATGAAGTAACAGTAATTAATAGCAACAAAGATAAGGCAGAAAAATTATCTAACATATTCTTTATGAGAGGAAAGAATCAAATAATCACCAAGGAAGTTGTAGCAGGAGATATAGCAGCTGTTGCAAAACTGCAATATACTGAAACAGGAGACACTTTATGTGATATAAATAATAAAGTTATTTATGATAAAATGAATTTCCCTAAGCCTAATATCTCTATGGCTGTGCTTCCTAAGACTAAGGGAGATGAAGATAAAATATCAGCTTCTCTTCAAAAATTATTAGAAGAAGATCCTACCTTTACAGTAAATAGAGATACTGAAAACGCAGAAACTATAATTTCAGGAGTTGGAGAAACTCATCTAGAAGTAGTAGCTAGTAAATTAAAAAACAAGTTTGGTGCAGAAGTTATTTTAAGAACTCCTAAGGTACCATATAGGGAAACTGTGAAGGGAGTAGCTGATGTTCAAGGAAAGCATAAAAAGCAGTCAGGTGGACATGGACAATATGGAGATGTAAAAATTAAGTTTGAAGCTAGAACAGATGGGAAAAATGATTTAGAGTTTGTAGATAATGTTGTTGGTGGAGTTGTTCCGAGAAATTTTATCCCTGCTGTTGAAAAGGGTTTAAGGGAGTGCATGGATAAGGGAGTTTTAGCTGGATATCCTGTAGTGGGGCTAAAAGCTACTTTGCATGACGGCTCATATCACCCAGTTGACTCTTCGGAAATGGCATTTAAATTAGCAACTTCAATTGCTTATAAAAAGGGACTTGAGCTAGCAAAACCAATATTATTAGAACCCATTATGAAGGTAGAAATATTTGTTCCAGATGAGTATATGGGTGATGTTATAGGAGATATAAATAAAAGACGTGGTAGAGTTTTAGGGATGGAGCAAGATGGAAGGCTACAAAAAGTAAATGCTGAAATTCCTTTAGCTGAAATGTTTAAATATACTACTGATTTAAGATCTATGACTCAAGCAAGAGGAAGTTTTACTAGTGAGTTTGAAAGGTATGAAGAAGTTCCTGAATCAGAGGTTAAAAAAATAATAGAAGAGGCTAGAAAAAATTAACTGTAGTTATGGTGCATAAATAATATTATTTTTCAAAAAATAATATATATTAGATTTATGACAAAAGAAAAAGCTTAGGAGGATTAATATGCCAGACTACAGAATGGATATAAACGGAGATTTAGGACTTAGTGAATATAGCAATATATTTGATTATATGGGTGTTGTAGATAGTAAGGATAATTTTAAAATAACCTTAAACAATGTTCAAAAAGAAAATATAAATATTATAACTTCTATGCTTAAAGATAGTAAATTTTCCATAGTAAATGAAGGTATGGATACTAATGGGAATTACTATATAAATGCAAGCAAGCAAGAATAAAAGGCATTAATTTAATTAAATAATGGGACCTTAAAATAGAAATATACTATTTATAGGTTCCATTTTAATTAGTTAGTTGCCTTTTGTTGATTTATGGTAAAATATTTAATATAAAGTATATTTAGGAGGGAAAAGATGAAAGCAGAACTAGTATCAATTGGAACAGAAATTTTATTAGGAGATATAGTTAATACAAATGCACAGTTTTTAGCTAAGGAACTTGCAAACTTAGGTATAGATGTATATCACCAATGTGTTATAGGAGATAATGAAGAAAGAATATTAAAAGCTTTTAAAGAGGCCTTCGATAGATGTGATATAATAATTACTACAGGAGGGTTGGGGCCAACTCAAGATGATTTAACTAAAGAGCTAGGTGCAAAATATTTTAATAAAAAAATGATACTTCATGAACCTTCCTTAGAATGGATAAAAAAATATTTAGATATTAAAGATAATGAAGTATTAGAAGCCAATAAAAATCAAGCTTATTTTCCTGAGGGAGCAATAATTCTACCAAATGAAAATGGAACTGCACCAGGTGCAATTATATCTGAAAATAATAAGACTTTAATAATATTGCCAGGTCCACCAAAAGAAATGAAAGCAATGTTTACTAATCATGTATATAAATATCTTTCACAATTAACAAAAGAAATAATTAAGTCAAAAACTTTAAGAATATTTGGTATTGGTGAAAGCTTAATGGCAAAAAAGATTAATGATATAATAGAAAATAGTATGAATCCCACTGTAGCTCCATATGCAAAAGAGTATGAAGTAACTTTAAGAATCACATCAAAAGAAAAAAGTGAAGAAAAATGTGATGCCTTAATAAAATCTAAATGTGATGAAATAAAAAATATCATAGGAGAATATATATATGGAGAAGGAGAAACATCTTTAGAAACAGTTGTATCTGAACTTTTATGTAAGAAGAATTTAAGTATATCTACAGCTGAATCTTGTACTGGAGGTATGATTGCAGCCACTTTAATATCTTATCCTGGTATTTCAGAAGTTTTTAAAGAGGGAGTAGTTACTTATTCTAATGAATCTAAGATAAGAAGATTAGGAGTAAAGGAAGAAACTCTAAAAAAATTTGGTGCAGTTAGTGAAGAAATAGCTAGAGAAATGGTAGAGGGAGTTGCAAAAAATTTAAATACTGATATTGCTATATCAACAACAGGTATAGCTGGACCAGGAGGCGGAACTGAAGAAAAGCCAATTGGATTAGTATATGTAGGGATATATATTAAAGGGAAAACTATAGTAGAAAAGTTAAACTTAACGGGAGATAGAGAATCTATAAGAAAAAAAGCAACTTTAAATTCATTAAATTTACTTAGGAAAGAACTTATAAGGAATTATTAAAAAAATAAATAATCCCCTTATTTCCTTAAATAAATAGGGGATTATTTTCGTATATAAATAAAATGGGGGAGAGGCGATTAACTGTGGAAACTTTCTCGCTTCATTTTTAATTATTTACAGTTTATAAAGTTTTTATACATTAATTTATGTTTAAATAAATGTTTAGAAAGTATCTATAAGGTAGAAATATCTTAATTAAAAGAGATATTAGAAAGGAATGAAATATGACAAAAGTTTTTAAAGTAAATATGTACTTTTTAATAATACTACTATTAGAGGTTTTAGGACCATACGCTCTAAGACCTTTATATACTTTTATTGGGTTAAGTGATACAAGATTGATTTTATTTTTTAATCACACAATATTATTTCTAATACCAGCAATGATATATTTAATAATAACGAAATCATCTTTTAAGGAAACTTTAAGGCTGAATAAACTTCACTGGCAAGATACATTATTAATAATTCTATTAGGATTTATTGTACAGCCTGTTATGACCTTTTTTTCATTAATATCTAGTTTTTTCTTTAAAAATGAAATAGGTTCATTTATTTCTGAAATATCATCAACACCCTATTTATTGCTATTGTGTTTAGTAGCTCTTTTACCTTCTATAACTGAAGAAATTACTATTAGAGGAGTTGTTCTTTCGGGGTATAACAATGTAAATAAATATATAGCAGCTTCTGTAACTGGATTATTTTTTGGGATACTTCACTTAGATGGGCAACAATTTTTATATGCAACGATTTTAGGATTTGTTTTTGCATTAGTAGTTAGAATAACTAATAGTATTTATGCGTCTATGTTAATGCATTTTATTATTAATGGAACATCTGTAACAATTGCTAAAATATCAAGAATAATATCTGATAGTTTACCAATTAATCCAGAGGTAGCAGAATTAACCTTGAAAAATATAGGAACAGAAGAAAAAATTTTACTGATAGTTATATATGGGACTATTGCAGTTATATTTTCAGCATTTGTTTTTCTGATTATATATGGATTAAATAGAATAAATGAAAAAAGAAATATCCAAGAAGTAAAGGTTGATAGACAATCAAGTTATAAAGAAGAAAAAATTATAAATATTCCATTCATATTGATTATAATAGTATATATAGTGGTTATGTTACTTACAATATAATAAAAGTTAGGAGTTTTAAATTCTCCTAACTTTTTTAATTATTAACTTTACTTATAGAAGAGGAATCACTATAAAATAGGGAAATATCTTTAGAGTCTACCCAACCTCTACAATTAATATTATTTGAACTAGGTATGTTTATATAAAAGCAAGTTTTACTATTTATTTCTGCACAGTCTAAAATTGCAACTTCTATGTTGGAATTGGTTTCTTTAAGTATGTCTGAATTTAGTAGTGGAGATAAGTATAGCTTGGAATTAGCTTTTAATGTCCCTCCTTTATAATTAGGAATATTAAATCGTATATTTATATTATTTAAGCTTTTTCTATTAGGATTATATTTATTTATTAGTGATAAGTATTGATTTCTAGTTAGAATAAGTTGTTTTTTTAATAATTCAAGTTTTCTATTGTAATAAAAGTAAGTAAAAACTAAAATAGAAATAAGTAAAATAAAAACAAAATATTTCATTAACACACTCCGGAATAATGCTATAGTTTATTATATTTAATTTGAATAATAAAAATAACTTATTTTTATAAATTATAATAGAATAAAATGTTGACTTATTGGTAAAAATTTATTAAAATAAATATCGTTAAGGCTCGATAGCTCAGTCGGTAGAGCAGAGGACTGAAAATCCTCGTGTCCCTGGTTCGATTCCTGGTCGAGCCACCAGGTAAAGCTAACTAATTTTTAGTTAGCTTTTTTGTTTTTTAGGGAATTATATTAATATAGTATATCTTCTATATTTCAACAGAAGGATAAAATATAGAAAACTCCATCAAAAGGTATAAAAAAATAAATAATAAAGTATAAAATAACCCTTTACAAGTTAATTGTAAATGTTTATAATATTATTATAGTTTATTAATCATACTTTAAGTTTTAATTAAGAATTACTTAAGAAGTATAGATTAAAATAGTTTTATAGATAAGTTTTTAATTAATAAAAGGGGTGTATTATTATTGGAAAAGTTAATTTTATCAGAACAAGATTATGATTACTTAGCAAAGGGAATCGCTTTAGGAGCTGGAATAGGAATATTTCTAGGAATTTTTGTTGATGATATAATATTAGCATTTTCAGCATGTACTGTGCTTGGAATAATTTCATCACTTTTATATTCATTTTATAGAAAGCAAAAGAGAAGTAATTAAAGGGCTGTTTACAACAGCCCTTTTTATATTAGGATTAAATATTTTCTATTTGCCAATTTATAGGTTCCTTATTAATTGACTTTAAAAACTCATTAGTCTTAGAAAAGGGTTTACTTCCAAAAAATCCTCTAAAAGCTGAAAGTGGGCTTGGATGAGGTGAAGTAATTATGAAATGTTTTTTATTGGTTATTAGTTTTTTCTTTGATATTGAAGGGTTTCCCCAAAGTATAAATACAATTGGATCTTCTCTATCGTTAAGCAGAGATATAATCTTATCAGTAAATTGCTCCCATCCCATATTTCTATGAGAATTAGCTTCATGAGCTCTAACTGTTAAAACAGTATTTAAAAGTAATACACCCTGTTTTGTCCAACTCTCTAAGTAACCGTTGTTTGGTATGTAACATCCAAGATCATCATGGAGTTCTTTGTAAATATTAACTAGAGAAGGTGGAATCTTTACTCCTTTATTTACAGAGAAAGATAAACCATGAGCTTGGTTAGGACCATGATAGGGGTCTTGACCAAGAATAACTACTTTTACATCTTTATAAGATGTAAATTTTAGAGCATTAAAAATATTATTCATATGAGGATAGATAGTTTTATTTTTATATTCACATATTAAAAACTTTCTAAGGTTTTGGTAATACTCCTTTTCAAACTCATCTTGTAATAAGTCTTGCCAATCATTATCTAATATTTTTTTCAAAAAAATCACCTCAAATTATTATTTTATTGTATATATAAATATTTTTTACAAAAATCATCTATTTAATAATAGTATATTTATTAAATTTAGGCAAAAACGTTACCTAGAATATCTATATAAGAAATTTAGATAAAAATAAAGAATTATAGAGAATTTTAAATATATTTATGAATAAAATATATATTTGTAGAAATAATAAAATTTGAAAGGTGTTAATATGTAAATCGTTCCTTACGAAACAAGTTTTCTCGGCAACAAAAATTAGATTTAAAAATATGTTGACAAGAAAATTTATAAATGATAAGATAAGGAAGTCGCTTAAGGGCGGCGAAGAAAATGGTCTTTGAAAATTGAACAGAATTATAAGTTAAGTAAAATAAACCAGCAATTCTTTTAAGTCTTAAAATTAAGACTCAAAGTAATTTGAGCAACAGATTAAACTTTTTATTGAGAGTTTGATCCTGGCTCAGGACGAACGCTGGCGGCGTGCCTAACACATGCAAGTCGAGCGAGGGGAGTTTCTTCGGAAACAAACCTAGCGGCGGACGGGTGAGTAACACGTGGGCAACCTGCCTTATANATAACTACTAAGTTCTGATCCAGAGTACCACGAGACACGTGAAACCTTGTGGGAAGCAGGGAGGACCACCTCCCAAGGCTAAATACTACCTGATGACCGATAGTGAAGAAGTACCGTGAGGGAAAGGTGAAAAGAACCCCGGGAGGGGAGTGAAATAGAACCTGAAACCGTGTGCCTACAACCGGTCAAAGCCCCTTATGAGGGTGATGACGTGCTTTTTGTAGAACGAGCCAACGAGTTACGGTATGTAGCAAGGTTAAGTACTTAAGGTACGGAGCCGAAGGGAAACCGAGTCTTAATAGGGCGACTAGTTGCATGCCGTAGACCCGAAACCGGGTGACCTATCCATGGCCAGGTTGAAGCGGGGGTAAAACCCCGTGGAGGACCGAACCACGTTGCTGTTGAAAAAGCATGGGATGAGCTGTGGATAGCGGAGAAATTCCAATCGAACTCGGAGATAGCTGGTTCTCCTCGAAATAGCTTTAGGGCTAGCGTCGGATATGAGTAATGGAGGTAGAGCACTGAATGGGCTAGGGGGCATATCGCTTACCGAACCTTATCAAACTCCGAATGCCATATACTATTAGTCCGGCAGTCAGACTACGAATGATAAGATCCGTGGTCAAAAGGGAAAAAGCCCAGATCGTCAGCTAAGGTCCCAAAGTGTAAGTTAAGTGGTAAAGGATGTGGGATTTCTAAGACAACTAGGATGTTGGCTTAGAAGCAGCCACTCATTTAAAGAGTGCGTAATAGCTCACTAGTCGAGAGATCCTGCGCCGAAAATGTCCGGGGCTCAAACTTACCACCGAAGCTACGGGCTCAAGATTACTTGAGCGGTAGAGGAGCGTCGTAATCGGGCTGAAGTCGTACCGTAAGGAGCGGTGGACTGATTACGAGTGAGAATGTTGGCATTAGTAGCGAGATGTAAGTGAGAATCTTACAGGCCGAAAATCTAAGGTTTCCTGGGGAAGGCTCGTCCGCCCAGGGTTAGTCGGGACCTAAGCCGAGGCCGAAAGGCGTAGGTGATGGACAATTGGTTGATATTCCAATACCACTATTATCGTTATTATCGATGGTGTGACGGAGAAGGATAGGATGTGCTAGCGATTGGAAATGCTAGTCTAAGCATTTAGGGAGTTAAGATAGGCAAATCCGTCTTAACAATCCTGAGGTGTGATGGGGAAGGTCTTTTAGACTGAAGTATCTGATTCCCTGCTTCCAAGAAAAGCATCTAGAGAGAGAAGTAGTGCCCGTACCGCAAACCGACACAGGTAGATGAGGAGAGAATCCTAAGGCCATCGGAAGAATTGCAGTTAAGGAACTAGGCAAATTGACCCCGTAAGTTAGCGAGAAGGGGTGCCTGTGAGAGCAGGCCGCAGAGAATAGGCCCAAGCAACTGTTTAGCAAAAACACAGGTCTCTGCTAAAGCGCAAGCTGATGTATAGGGGCTGACGCCTGCCCGGTGCTGGAAGGTTAAGGGGAACACTTAGCGCAAGCGAAGGTGTGAACTTAAGCCCCAGTAAACGGCGGCCGTAACTATAACGGTCCTAAGGTAGCGAAATTCCTTGTCAGGTAAGTTCTGACCCGCACGAATGGCGTAATGACTTGGGCACTGTCTCAACTGCAAATCCGGCGAAGTTGTAGTGCGAGTGAAGATGCTCGCTACCCGCGATTGGACGGAAAGACCCCGTAGAGCTTTACTGTAGCTTAGCATTGAGTTTCGATATTGTCTGTACAGGATAGGTGGGAGACTGAGAAGCTAGGGCGTCAGCCTTAGTGGAGTCATCCTTGGGATACCACCCTGACAGTATTGGGATTCTAACCGGACGCCATGAAACTGGTGACGGGACATTGTTAGGTGGGCAGTTTGACTGGGGCGGTCGCCTCCTAAAATGTAACGGAGGCGCCCAAAGGTTCCCTCAGAACGGTCGGAAATCGTTCGTAGAGTGCAAAGGCAGAAGGGAGCCTGACTGCGACACCCACAAGTGGAGCAGGGACGAAAGTCGGGCTTAGTGATCCGGTGGTACCTCGTGGGAGGGCCATCGCTCAACGGATAAAAGCTACCTCGGGGATAACAGGCTGATCTCCCCCAAGAGTCCACATCGACGGGGAGGTTTGGCACCTCGATGTCGGCTCGTCGCATCCTGGGGCTGTAGTAGGTCCCAAGGGTTGGGCTGTTCGCCCATTAAAGCGGCACGCGAGCTGGGTTCAGAACGTCGTGAGACAGTTCGGTCCCTATCCGTCGCGGGCGTAGGAAATTTGAGAGGAGCTGTCCTTAGTACGAGAGGACCGGGATGGACTGACCTCTGGTGCACCAGTTGTTCCGCCAGGAGCATAGCTGGGTAGCTAAGTCGGGAAGGGATAAACGCTGAAAGCATCTAAGCGTGAAGCCCCCCTCAAGATGAGATTTCCCATAGCATAAGCTAGTAAGACCCCTTGAAGAACACAAGGTTGATAGGTCAGAGGTGTAAGTGTGGTAACATATTTAGCTGACTGATACTAATAGGTCGAGGGCTTGACCAAAATAAGTTATAAATTCATGTGCAATTTTCAGAGAACACTCTGAAAAAGGAAACTCACTAAGCAAAGCTTAGGAGTACAAGATTCTTAACCAAATCGAAGATTTGGAGAATCATAGCATCTGGTGATGATGGCGTAGAGGAAACACTCCTTCCCATTCCGAACAGGAAAGTTAAGCTCTACAGCGCCGATGGTACTGCACGGGAGACTGTGTGGGAGAGTAGGACGTTGCCAGGTTAATTATGGCTCGATAGCTCAGTCGGTAGAGCAGAGGACTGAAAATCCTCGTGTCCCTGGTTCGATTCCTGGTCGAGCCACCAGAATAAAAAGCACTAACTTAGTTAGTGCTTTTTATTTTTATTTATAGAAAAGTATAAATATTTTTGTTATTAAAAAATTGTAAATGTACTAAAAAATCCACAGCTACATATATGAATAGCTGTGGATTTTGTTATCTAATTTCATTTAAAACTTCTTCAATATGACCTTTAACTTTAACTTTTCTAAATTCCTTTATAAGGTAGCCATTTTCATCAATTATAAATGTACTTCTTTCGATTCCAAGAACTTTTTTACCATACATATTTTTTTCTTTAATTACATCGTATAAATCACAAACAACCTTTTCTTCATCGCTTAAAAGAAGGAAAGGTAAGTTGAATTTTTCAATGAATTTATTATGTGAATTTAAATTATCCTTACTTATTCCAATAACTACTGCATTTAAATTATTTATTTCACTAATATTATCTCTAAAATCACATGCTTCAGTAGTACAGCCAGGTGTATTATCTTTAGGATAGAAATATAGTATGACTTTCTTTCCTCTATAATCGCTTAATTTATGTTCTTTTCCATCAGATCCAATAAGGGTAAAATCTGGGGCTAAATTTCCTATTTCCATTATATTACCTCCTTTAATATTAATTATATTATAATACTAATAATAATTATTATCAATAAATAATATTAATCTTATAAAATTAAGATTAATTGAGGAAAATTTGTATATTTAAAGAGAAACTCTGCTATAATTAATTATGTTAATAAATTTAAATTAAAGGAGATTATTTTTAATGGAAAACAAGGTTTTAGCAACAGTTGCAGGTAAGGAAATAAAGAATTCAGACTTACAAAATGTAATATCAAGATATCCTGAAGATAAGAGAGCATATTTTAATACTGAAGAGGCTAAGAAGCAATTATTAGAGCAAATAGTATCTTTTGAGTTAATAAATATTCTAGGTAAGGAATTAAAGATTGATGAAACAGAAGAGTATAGAGATAATGTAAAACAAGCTGAAAAGGATATATTAACTCAATTAACTTTAAATAAATTATTATTAGAAGTTACAGTTACTGACGAGGATGCTTTAAATTATTACAATAATAATAAAAATCAATTTACTCAACCACCTACTGTTTCAGCTAAGCATATATTAGTTGATACTAAGGAATTATGTGATCAAATTAAAAAGGAAATAGACGAAAATGAAATAACTTTTGAAGAGGCAGCTGTTAAATATTCAACTTGTCCATCGAAAGAACAAGGGGGTAGCTTAGGAGCTTTTGGTAGAGGAATGATGGTTCCTGAATTTGAAGAAGCTGCATTTGCATTAGATCTTAATGTAGTAAGTGAACCTGTAAAAACTCAATTTGGTTATCATTTAGTAAAGGTTGAAGAAAAGAATGATGGAGTAGAATTAAAATTTGAAGAAGTAAAACCTCAAATAATAAATAACCTACTTCAAGAAGCTCAACAAAGAAAATATTTAGATGTTGTAAAAGAATTAGAAAATAAGTATGGTGTGACTAGAGCATAATAAAAAAGGAGCTACCATTTGATTTGCACCCAAAACGTCCAACATTTTGGGTGCACTTCAATTAGTAGCTCCTTTAAAACTAATTAGTAGTCTATAATAATTCATTGAAGTCTAATATATATTTATCTGCTATTTTAATTAGTTCGTCTTTTTGATTTTCTGAGTTTTTGTCATAAATTGCATATACTGTCATTCCAGCTTTTTTTGCACCTTTGACAGCTTGTACAATATCTTCAAAAACTAAGCAATCTTCTGGCAGTACGTTAAGCTTTTTTGCTGATAAAAGATATATATCTGGATTATCCTTTGATTTTTTTACTTCTTCAGTAGTAGTTATTGCATCAAAGTAATTATAAATACCATTATTTTTTAATGTCGCTTCTAACAGTGGAATAGAATTACTTGTTGCAAGTGCTATTTTTATATTTTTTTTCTTTAGGCTATCTAAAAATGGAATTACATTAGCTTTTAATTTAATATGATAAGTATAATGGTTTAAAGCCATTTCATGCCAAGTAGCTATTATATTTTCAATACTATCAACTATATTAAATCTTAACTTAAAATAATTGGCTGTTTCAGTAAGGGTTAGATGAGTTATTTCTTCTTGAAGATTTTTAGGGACTGTATAACCAAAAGATGATAAGTATTCTTCATCTATTCTTGCCCAAATCCCCATAGAATCTATTAAAGTACCATCTAAATCAAAAATTACTGCTTTAAAATTATCCATTTATAAAACCTCCTTTGTTCAATAAATAAAAAATTAAAAAAATATATATAAATATAGATATATTGGAAACTTATTCATATAATATTTTTAAATAGAAATATACAAGGGGAAAATATTTATGTGGATATTAATGTTATGTATTTATATTTCTATAATTCCATTAATATTAATTTCTTTTAAATCTATTGGGTTTGATGATGAATTTAAAGAATTTCATGATTATTTAGACTGTAATTAATTAAGAACTTAATTCATAAGTTAATATTTTTTATCAAATTAAAAAATCCTCTCAAAATAGAGAGGATTTCTTGGTCGGGGTGACAGGGATTGAACCTGCGACCTCATGGTCCCAAACCACGCGCGCTCCCATCTGCGCCACACCCCGAAGTACATTATTATTATAGTAACTATATACTTTTATGTCAACACTTTTGAAAGTAAAAAATAAAATTATTTTACTTTCAAGTATAAAATTGATAAAATATTTTAAAAACATGTATAATTTTATAGTTATTGGGCAAGGATTTAGACAGGAGGAAGATTATGAAAAGTACAACTTTGGTTATATTTTTAGGAAGTTTAGGCTTTTTATTAATGGGATTAGTTTCGTTATTAAGTAAGAAAACAAAAAAATATTTTAAGGAAAGTGGAGTTTATAAGGATGTAGATAAATTTATGAAATATAATGGGATATTTAATTTATCTATAGGTATAGCAGGAAGTATTTTAGGGATATTAGATATTTTATTGGAGGGAAAATCTAAGTACATAATCATTATATATATAGTAATTACATTAACTTTATCAATAGTTCAAAATAAGTTATTGAAGAAATATAGAAATATATAGCCTAATCTTAACATGTTTATAAATTGTAGATATAAAAAATAAAATTAAGAAATATACTTAAATATAAGGTAATAAAGTAGCACCTTATATGAGAATATATTCCCAAGTTATGTATAGAATACATTTACATGCACTAGATATCACATTTTTTAAAAATTACCATTGTCCAAGCTTACCATAAGTGTTATAATGGTAAAGTATCATGTAGGGAGAGGGGGATGGTCTAGGAAGACCAAGCACTTTATGAAAAAGAAGATTTTATCAGTTGTTATAGCAGGGGCTCTAACACTAACTTCTATAACGCCAGTTTTTGCTACTCCGAATGAGGAAGTAATACAAAACCAACAAAAGTATGACGAATTAAACGCGAAAATAGATGACATTCAAGGGAAGATATATAAGTTAAATGAACAAATATCACCATTAAAAGAAGAGGTTGATAGCAACAAGAAGGAAATGGAAGCTATAAAAGAGGAAATTGAAAATACCAATAAGGAAATTGAAGCTTCAAAGGTTGAAATTGAGGAAAAAGAAGAGGTCTTAGGAAAAAGATTAAGGGAGTTATATAAATCAGGTGGTCAAGGAAGTTACTTAACTCTTTTATTTAGTGCAGAAAGCTTTAGTGATCTAATATCAAAGATAGATTCAGCTAGTAGACTTGTTAATATTGATAAGAAAATAGTAAGGGAATTACTTGATAAGAAGGAAAAATTAGATGAAAAAGTTACTTCATTAGAAGAGAAATCTAATAAAATAGCTAAACTTACTGAGGATACTAATAAAGTTTTAGCAGACTTTGAAGAAAAGAGAAAAGAACAAGAGGTTCTTATTGCTCAAGCAGAAGAAGAACAAAGAAAATTTGATGAAGAATATTTATCTGTTGCTGAAAGAAGTTTAGTTGATTATCAGATGGGGATTTTAGGATCATCCAATGATATTACAGAACTTAAAGATGCAATTAGCCAATTAAGAAGTATTAGAGATAATCAATTAAAGAGTCCTATTGTTATTGAAGAAGTAAATAATGCAATAGAAAATGCAAAAGTTAAAGTTGATGATTTAGAAGCTCAACAAGCAGCAGCATCAAGTCCTAATAGAGGACCAGGATCAGCTTCAGCAAATGCTATTGTAAGTTATGCTTACCAATTCATAGGTACTCCGTATGTATATGGAGCAACAGGTCCAAATGCATTTGACTGTTCAGGATTTACAAGCTATGTTTATAGAAATGCAGCAGGAATAGACATAACTAGAACTACTTATTCACAAATTGGAGTTGGGACACCAGTTTCATATAGTGAATTACAACCAGGAGATTTAGTATTCACATATGGACTAGATCACGTTGGAATATACGTTGGTGGAGGTCAATATATACATGCTCCTCAACCAGGAGATTATGTTAAAGTTTCACCTGTAACATCATTCTATGCTGCAAGAAGAGTACTTTAATTAAGAAGTTAATATTAATTAAAATAAGCTCCGTCTAATAGGCGGAGTTTATTTTTTATATATTAAAACTTGTGATATAATTTAATAGGTTTGAGTAAAAACTTATATATGAAACAAATAATATCAGTTGATAAATAGAAATATTAGATAGAGGTTAACTAAATGAATAAAAATATTAATTTGTTAGAAGATGAGTCTATAGATGATTTACAATTAGATAATTTATTTTTAATTCAAAAAAGACATGGTTTTAGATTTGGAGTAGATGCTGTATTGTTATCTAACTTTGCTAATGTGAAAAATAAACATAGGGTTATAGATTTATGCACAGGAACTGGTATAATTCCATTTTTAATTTATGGGAAATATAAACCTAAAGAAGTTATAGGCATTGAAATCCAAGAGAATATGGTGGAAATGGCCAATAGAAGTAGTAAATATAATGAAGTTGAAAATATAGTTAAATTTGAAAATGCAGACCTTAAGGATATGAATTTTTTGAAAACTTTAGGAACTTTTGATGTTTTAACTGTAAACCCACCATATAAGCTAAATAATTCAGGAATATTGAATCCAGATGATAAGTTAGCTATTGCAAGGCATGAGATATTATGTAACTTAGAAGATGTTATAAAAGCTGCTAGGAGGCTTTTGAAGGATAATGGAAGAATGTATATGGTACATAGACCTGAGAGGTTAATAGATATATTTGAACTTATGAGAAAGTATAAAATTGAACCTAAAAGAGTTCAAATGATACAACCAAATGTTAATAAGGCTCCAAATATAGTTTTAGTTGAAGGACAACGTGATGGAGGGGCGTATTTAAAGTGGGAAGCACCTTTATATGTTTATAATGAAGATGGAACTTATACTAAAGAGATAAATAAAATTTATGGTAGGGAGGAATAATAATGGGTAAAGGTAAATTATATTTAGTTCCTACGCCTATAGGAAATTTAAAGGATATAACATTAAGAGCTTTAGAAGTATTACAAACTGTTGATGAAATAGCAGCTGAAGATACTAGAACAAGTTTAAAATTATTAAATCATTTTAATATTAAGAAAAGCTTATTTAGCTATCATAAGCATAATGAGCAAGGAAAGAGCTTAGATATAATCACAAAATTAAATAATGGTGTAAATATTGCTTTAATTACAGATGCTGGAACACCAGGAATATCTGATCCAGGAAGTGTAATAGTAGAAAAATGTATAGAAGAAAATATAGATTTTGAAGTCTTACCTGGAGCAACAGCAATAACTACAGCTTTAGTTTATTCTGGTTTAGATACGACTAAATTTATATTTAGGGGATTTTTACCAAGAGAAAATAAAGAAAGAAATCCTGTAATTGAAGAAGTTAAGAATGTTAGAGATACACTAATATTTTATGAAGCTCCTCATAGATTATTAAACACCTTAGAATATCTTAAAGAAAATTTAGGGGATAGAAAAATAGCAGTTTGTAGAGAACTTACTAAACTTCATGAAGAAATATATAGAGGTAGAATATCAGACTCTATAGAATTTTTTGTTGAAAATAGGCCAAGAGGAGAATTTGTATTAGTAATAGAAGGAAAATCAGATGAGGACATTAAGGCTGAGAAAGAAGCGTTGTGGAGTGATTTAAGCATAGAGGAACATCTAATTAAAGTTATAGAATCTGGAATAAATAAGAAGGAAGCTATAAAGATAGTTGCTAAAGAAAGAGGATTAGCTAAAAAAGAAGTATATAAATATTCTATGAATTTATAAAATAGTAAGGTTAAAACCCCTATAGATAAAATCTATAGGGGTTTTAATTAAAAATTATTTTTTTAATTCTGTTAAGCAGTTTTTACAGATGTTCTTTCCTTTGTAGTTAACAACATCTCTAGCGTCTCCGCAGAATATACAAGCTGGCTCATATTTCTTTAAGATTATTTGCTCACCATCTACATAGATTTCTAAAGCATCTTTTTCTGCTATATCTAATGTTCTTCTTAATTCTATTGGAATAACTATTCTTCCAAGTTCATCTACTCTTCTTACAACTCCAGTTGATTTCATAAAACATCCTCCTTAAAACAAGTTTCGACATCACGCAACGTTAATATTACTAAAAATGTAATTAAAAGTCAATAAAAAAAGAAAATTTTTTTCAAAAAATACAATTTTATTAAGATAATTAATTTATAAATACAATATACTACCATAAATTAGAAAAGTCAATACTATTTAATCAAATTTCCAAAAAAATAGCAAAAAATGTAGAATGGCTTGTCTACTAATGTAGGAGAGTTAAAAATATAGATTTAAGACATTTTATTAAAAAAATATTAATAAAAAAAGAAAAAAATGTAAATAATAATAAAGAAGAAGAATATTTTAATTAAAACAGATAGAAATAACTTGTAATAAGTTTATACATACTATATAATTAAAATAAGAATGAAAGCGTAGAGGTGGATATAATGGTAAAGAAGATAGATACTAATTATATAACAGAAATTGCAGAAGAAATGGCAAATGGTGCTATGGTTGGTTATGATGATTTACCCAAATACGATCTTTTTTTATCTCAAGTTATAGATTTTTTAAATGATAAATTCATTGAAGATAAATATACTAATAATATAGTTCAAAATTATATAAAAAGCGAAGTGATTAGTAAGCCTGAAGATGGAAAGAAAAGAGGTTATACTAAGATACATTTAGTTCAATTAGTTTTATTAAGTTATATGAGACCTGTACTTACTACAGAAGAAATTAAAAAAGTTTTTAGTTTAGCCTTTAATGAAATTAATGATAGGTCCGATGATATTATATCTTGGGAAAAAGCCTATAAGATATTCTCAGAAACACAAAGTGAAAGTTTTAAAGACTTTTTAAGTAAACCTGCAGTTAATGAAGAAAAATTAGATAATATAATTTCAGAACTAAAATTAAATGAAAAAGATGAAAATAGCATTAGAACATTCGTAATTGTAATGTCATTAATTGCACAAGCAAGTGCAATTAAAAAATTAGTACAAAAAATTGTTAATGAATATCACTCCTAGTGGATATAATTTTAAAAAGCTCTTCTTATTTGTGTATATAGTAAGAGGGGTGATTTTATGAAAGAGTTAGTTGATTTAATATCTAATATAGGATTTCCTATAGCTATTTCCTTATATTTGCTAATAAGAATTGAAGGAAAGCTAGAAAGTCTTACTCATAGTATAAATAACTTATCTCAAACAATAAATTCAATTAAATAAAAATTTTAAGAAGCAATTATAGATTATAAAAATATAGTTGCTTCTAATTTTTTACTTATGGCTAAGTTGTTAATTATATATTTTTAGGATTATAATATATTTAAAATACAAAGATAGGAAGAACTTTAATGAAAGAGAAAATTATTATTAAAGAATCTGTTAGGGGGATTATTGAATATATTTTAAAAGCTGGAAGTATAGATGATAGATATATGGGAAGTACAAGAGCTTTAGAAGGAACAATAGCTCACCAAAAACTACAGGCTAGTAATGAAAATGTATATATTAATTATCAAAAGGAAGTTAGGCTTCAAGAAGAATTTGAAATAGATAACGTAATTTTAGTTGTAGATGGAAGAGCAGATGGAATAATTATTGAAGGCAGTGAAGTATATATAGAAGAAATCAAATCAACTATGAAGTCTTTAATATTAATAGATGAAGATTATAATGAATTACATTGGGCTCAAGGGAAGTTTTATGCATATATGTATGCTATTCAAAATAAATTAAAAAATATTAATGTAAAATTAAGTTATTTTAATATAGAGACAGAAGAGGTAAAAAGCTTTGATAAGGCTTTTAATATAGAAAAATTAGAAGAGTTTGTTTTTTCTATTATTAATGAATACAAAAAGTGGGTAATATTAAAATCAAATATAATAAAAAAGAGAGACGAAAGTATAAGAAATTTAAGTTTTCCATTTAAAACTTATAGAAAAGGACAAAGAGAACTAGCTATAGCTTGTTTTAATACAATAAAAGAGAAATCTGTACTATTTGCTCAAGCACCAACAGGTATTGGAAAAACTATTTCTACTATTTTCCCAGCTATAAAATCTTTAGGAGAAGATAGAGGGGAAAGGATAGTATATCTAACGGCTAAGACAATAACTAGAACAGTTGCAGAGGAGGCCGTAAATAAGCTTAAGGATAAGGGACTTTATTGTAAAAGTATAACTTTAACTGCTAAGGAGAAAATTTGTTTTAAAGATAAATCAAATTGTAATCCTGAAAACTGTGAATATGCATTAAATTATTATGATAAAGTAAATGATTCAATTTTTAATATGCTAAAAAATGAAGATAGTTTTACTAGAGAAAAAATAGAGGAGTATGCTAGGAAGGAAAAGCTTTGCCCTTTTGAGCTTTCTTTAGATTTAAGTCTTTGGTGCGATTTAATAATTTGTGATTATAACTATGCTTTTGATCCTAGAGCTAGGCTTAAAAGGTTTTTCGAGGAAGATGTTAATAATAATATATTGCTTGTAGATGAAGGTCATAATCTTGTGGATAGGGCTAGAAACATGTATAGTGCGGAAATATATAAAGATAGGGTATTGAAAGCTAGTAAAATAATAAAAGGAAAGGCACCTAATTTATATAAAGCATTAAATGCTATAAATAAGTATTTAATTGAAGTAAGGAAGGAAGTTCAAGAGACTGAAAGTAACAGTATATATAAAAAAGAGGAGTATAAAGAGCTTTATAAGTTACTTAGAATTTTCTTAAAAGAGTGTGATGAATATTTAATAAAAGCAGTTAATACTGAAGGCTATGATGATATTAGAGATCTTTATTTTGAAGTAAGAGCTTTTATATCCATATCTGACCTTTATACAAAGGAATATGTAACCTTAGTTGAAATAGATAAAAATGATGTTAAAGTAAAATTATTCTGTGTAAATCCATCAAAAAATTTATCGAAAATAATCCAAGGGGCGTATTCTACTACAATATTTTCAGCTACTTTAACTCCAATAAATTATTATATTGATTTACTTGGAGGAGATGATAAAAGCTATAGAATGAAGTTACCATCACCATTTAAAAAAGAAAACTTAATTGTATATGGTAATCCTTTAAATATGAGATTTAATAAAAGAGAAAATAATATAGATAATTTATGTAATCTTATATATAAGTTTAAAGAAGAAGAGTTAGGAAATTATATGGTATTTTTACCTTCCTATCAGTATTTAAATAAAATATATTTAAGATATATAGAACTCTTTGGAGAAAAAAATACTATCTGCCAATCTGAAGTGTTAACAGAAGTAGAAAGAGAATTATTCTTAGAAAATTTTAAAGAGGATACTAAGGTATTAGCTTTTTGTGTTATTGGAGGAGTTTTTTCAGAGGGCATAGACTTACCTGGAAAGAGGTTAATAGGAAGTATAATAGTTGGTGTTGGATTCCCTAAAATATCTAATGAGGGAGATATAATTAAAGATTATTATGAAGATAAAGGTTTTGATTATGCGTATATTTATCCTGGTATAAACAAAATTATGCAGGCTGCAGGTAGGGTTATAAGGACTGAAACAGATAAGGGAAGAATACTACTTATAGATGATAGATATTACACTTTAAAATATAAGAGTTTACTTCCAAAGGAATGGGAATTAATAAAGTAGGGAGGGATTTTATGAAGGTAACAGACTTAAGCCATATTATAAATACTAATATGAGCACATATACAAAAGATGAGAGGTTAGAAGTTTATGATATAGCATCTATAGAAAAGGATGGATATAATGAAAAACTTTTAAGGTTATGTACTCATACAGGAACTCATATAGATGCACCAAGTCATATGATTAATAAGGGAAAGACCATTGATGAATTTAAAATAGATGATTTTATAGGTATTGCAACTATAATAGATGTATCTAATTTAAAAAAAATAAATATTGAAGATTTAATTTGCTATAGAGATAAAATTAATAACTGTGACTTTGTAATACTAAAAACAAATTGGGCTAAGTATTGGGGAACAGAAGGATACCTACAGGGATTTCCTAGCTTAACTGAAGAGGCTGCTAAATGGCTATGTAGTTTTAATGTAAAGGGAATAGGAATAGATACAATATCTATAGATAAGTTTGATAGTATAGATTTTGAAATTCATAATATTATTTTATCAAGAGGAAAAATTATTATTGAAAATTTAACTAATTTAGGTGAAGTAAAGGAAGAGGAATTTACCTTGGTAGCAACTCCTTTGAAAATAGAAGAAGGTGATGCATCACCTGTTAGAGCCATTGCAATAACAAATTAATATAAAGAGTTGGTGAGTATTTACAACACCAACTCTTTATATTATTTAATGAATAATTTATATTCAGCATTAAATTCTTCATTAATCTGTAGTTTCTCTATCCCTTTTTTATCCTTTAGATCACCATTAAAGTCCTTGTAATCTGAATGGCCATACCATGGTTCTATACATATAAAAGGAGCACCAGTAGGTTTAGTCCATATAGCTAAATAAGGAAATCCTGTATAATCCATAGTTAGTTCTTTGTTATTTTTATTACTTTTTAATGTAATTGATGTTGATTTTAAATCACCGAAAACTATTGCATCATATTTAAATAATTCTAAGTTTAAATTAATTTTATCTTCATTATTAAAGAATTTTTTAGTTTTTCCAGTAAAATAACCAGTATCTGAAGCAAGTTCCATAATATCTGAATTTTCTTTTTGGTTGAATTGGAAGTAATAGTCCTCAAATTTTTCACCTTCTAGAATTGGACACATAAAGGCTGGATGACCTCCAATTGAAAAATAAATTTCCTTATCATCAAGGTTTTTTACTTTATATCCAACTTTAACGCCGTTTTCTAATAATTCATAGGAAAGCCTTAAAGAAAATTTATATGGATAGATTTTCAAAGTATCCTCAGACCATAAAAGTTCGAAAATTATGTGATTGTTATCTTTTTCAATCATTTTAAATTCTCTAGTTCTAGCAAGACCATGTTGAGGCAATTCATATTCACTATTTTCCACTTTATACTTATTATTTAAAACTTTACCTACAATAGGAAATAAAATAGGTGAATGATACTTCCAGTATTTTTCATCTCCACTCCATAGAAATTCAACATTGTCATTTTTAGTAATTAAATTGTTAAGCTCTCCACCAAATGTACTTGCTGATATTTTTATATTCTCATTTTCTAATATATAATTCATAAAGACACCCCTTCATTTTATAAATAGCATATGAAGATTATACTATAAGTAAAGGTTTTTAGAAAGAAGTAGGTTATTATACTTATATATTTACTAATAATGTAGTATCATATATAAAGTAATATAATATTAAATCAAATACAAATAATTTAAATGTGGTGATTCGATGAATAAAGAAAATGAATCTAAAAAGTCATTTTTAGATGGGATTATATATTTTGTTGTAAAGGTGAATAATGATGATATTTTTGCATTAGGAGCACAACTTGCTTATTATTTAATGTTATCATTTTTTCCTTTTTTAATATTCTTAATGACTGTAGTTGGTTTTAGTAGATTAAATTCTGCTGATATATTAGAAGGATTAAGAACTATTTTACCCAATAATGTTTTTAGTTTAATAGATACTACAGTAGTTGAGTTAGTAGATACTCAAAATGCAGGATTATTAGGAGCATCTATTATACTTACTATTTGGTCAGCTTCATCAGGATTTAGGGCAGTAATTAAGGGATTAAATAAAGCTTATAATGTAAAAGATTCTAGATCTTTTATAAAAAGATCTTTTGTAGCAATTATTTTTACATTAGCTTTAGTTATAATTATAGTATTAACATTAGCTATGCTAGTATTTGGAGAATTGATAGGAAAGTATTTACTAACAATATTACCATTTAAAGAAGTAATTATATCAATATGGAATTTAAGTAGATATTTAATAGTAGTTTTTATGATGATATGGATATTTGCATGTATGTATAGATATACTCCAGCTAAAAAAATTCCTTGGAGAGAGGTTTATCCTGGAGCTATAATCAGTACTTTAGGATGGATAATAGTTTCTTTAGGATTCTCATATTATATAAACAATATTGCAAATTATTCAAGATTATATGGAAGCGTAGGAGCTGTTTTTGTGCTAATGACATGGCTGTATATTACTTCTATGATATTAATATTAGGAGCAGAATTTAACTCTGTAATGACTGTAAGAAGAAAAAATTAATAAAGATTAGAATCTATATTAAAACACTAATTATTTAATATAGGTTCTATTTTTTTTTATTAAATTTTGAATAGAAAAAAGTTAAATGGATAGAATCAAAGAAGAAATATTCAGGAGGTGTAAAAATGAATAAAATTGTATTATTAGGAAAATTAATAAGGGACCCTGAACTTAGAACCTTAGAAGAGGGGAGTAAAGTATTTACAAGGTTTATTATTGCTGTAGATAGAAACTTCAAGGCTCAAGATGGAACAAGAAAAGCAGATTTAATTCCAGTTACTCTTTGGGGAAGAAAAGCAGAGGTGGTATGTCAGTATTTAAGAAAAGGAAGTTATATAAGCTTAAGTGGAAGATTAAGAACAGGAAGTTATGAAGACAAAGATGGCAATAAAAAATATATAGCAGAAGTAGTAGCAGAGGACTTTAAATTTGTAGGAAACAGAAAAAATGATAAAGAAAATAATTCAATGGAAAATAACATTGATGATTTAGCAACTAATTAAAGCCTTAAATATAAATTTAAATAAATAGAGTAAAGGAGCTACATTGGTTAAAATCAATGTAGCTCCTTACTAATTATATAGTTCCTTTACTTAAAACCGTTGATTTATTTTCTCCCTTTTGGATTCCTTCTATAATCTTAACAGAAGAAGTAATATCTCCAATAAGAATACCACCAACTAATTTATTGTTTTGGAAGAATAACTTTGAATATTTGTTATTAGCATTGTCTACATATCCTATCTTCTCTAATGAAGGATCATCAAAATTTATAGTTCCTGCAGAGAATACTTGAGTATTCATTGCTTGGAATACAGTAGATGAAACAAATTTTTCAAATTTAATCTTATCTCCAGTTGCATTAGCACCAGCAACTTTTCCCATTTCTATAGCAGCAGGCCAGTTTCCATAATACACTCCGTCATATTCAGCTATATCTCCACAAGCATAAATATTATGAATATTTGTTTCCATATGCTTATTGACAACTATGCCTCTTTCACACTTAATTCCAGCAGGTTGTGCTAAGAATATATTAGACCTTACACCTACTGAGAAGATAATAGCATCAGCATTTATTGTTTTACCACTCTTTAGTTGAACTGACTTAACACCAGTTTCATCAGCCTTTATAAATTCTACAGCTTCTCCTAAAAGAACTTTAACTGGAGTTTTATTTACTAAGCTTTCAAATAATTTAGAGCCATCACTATCTAATTGACGTGGAAGCATTCTTTCTGCTAATTCAACAACAGTAACATTTATACCACGCTTTTGTACTTCCCATGCAGCTTCTAGTCCTAATAATCCTCCACCAATGATAACTATATCTTTAGCTGAAGGTAACTCTTCCTTAAGTTTGTTAACGTCAGAAAGTTTCTTAATAGTATGAATTCCATTTACATTATTGTAAGTCCATGAATTTATTTCTATTTCAGAATCATTTAATTTAACCTTAGTAGGTGGAACGAAGTTATAGCTACCATTAGCTAATATTAATTTATCATAACGAATTCCTTGTTTATTATCTAATCTTACTAGTTTATTTTCTCTATCAATACTATCAACATTAGCTCCAAGTATTTCTATTATATTATTTTCTTTGTACCAGTTAGATCTTGCAAGATAGAATGAATCGTCAATATCTTCAGTAATTAAATCAGATAATTGAGTTCTTACATATGAATGTACAGGTTCATTAGATACTAATTTAATTATTGCGCTTTCATTTCTTTCTTTTATAGCTTTCGCTGCATAGAATCCAGCAGCACCATTACCTATGATTACATAGGTTTCTTCTTTATCTATTTTATAAGTTGTTTCTTCTCTTTCAATTTCAACAAATTGATCACTTCCAGCTCCACATACAGGACAAATTTCTGGAACAGTTTCAGATTCAAATATTTCTCCGCATATTACACATTTCCAAAGTTTTAGTCCGCCAGTAGATTTTGACTCTTCTTTTGCTTTAGGAGGTGCTTGAGTTGGTAGATCTTTATTACCAAGAAGAATTTCACCAAATTCTAACCCAAAATCAAAAGCTTCCTTTAATTCATCGTCAGATGGTTTGAAATTAATTTTTAAACTTGGATATAATCTCATATTTAATTCTTTTAATCTAGTTTCCATTCTAGGAATAGCTTCTCCACTCCAACCATATGAGCCAAATGCAGCAGCTAGTTTTCCACCGTGAATAACTGGATTTAATTTTGAAAGAATATCACGAATTGGTTCAAGTAATTCTCCAACTATAGTTGGTGAACCACATAATAATCCATCTGATTCTCCAATGCTATTAACAATTTCACTTAATTCATGCTCAATAGCATTAAATAATCTAACTTCGATGTTTCCAGCAGCTTCTATACCTTCAGCAATATTTTTTGCTAAAGATGCTGTATAACCATAAGCAGAAACATAAGGAATAGTTACAACCTTCTTAGCATCAGCAGATGGAATTGATGGAGTACTCCAAGTTCTATAATATTCAACTATTTCCATAGGATTTTCAACTAATACTGGACCATGCCCTGGAAGTATCATGTCGATTTTTAAGTTTTCTATTTTTCTTATAGCTTTTAATACATAAGTTTTATATGGTCCAAAAATACAATCAAAGTAATACTTTAAAGCTTCCATATAATTTTCTCTATTTTCAACTTTACTGTTTAAAACAGCTTCAGATGAATAATGAGAACCGAATGAATCACAAGTTATTAAAACTTCATCTTCAGGAATATAAGTGTAAATTGAATCAGGCCAATGTAAAAATGGTGCTGAAATAAATTGCAATGTTTTATTTCCTAATGATAATGTATCACCATCTCCTACAGTGATAGATTCAAATTCTCTATTTGCTATTTTTTTCATAAACTTTATTGCAGGGGCAGAACCAACAACTTTAGCATTTGGTGAAATTTCTAACAACTTAGCTACTGATCCAGCATGATCTGGCTCTGTATGATCTACAACAATATAGTCAATTTTAGTTATATCTACATCTAAATCTTTAAGTCTTTCAATATATTGATCAAAAAATTCTACTTTAACTGTTTCAAAAACAGCTGTTTTTTCATTTCCTTTAACAACGTAAGAGTTATAGCTTGTTCCATAAGGAGTATACATGATTATATCAAAAACTCTTAAGTTTGGATCTAAAGCTCCTACCCAATGAATATCTTTTTTTAGTTCTAAGGATTTCAAAATGAACACCTACCTTTAAATAAATATTAATTAATAACTATTATTATAAAACTATTATATGTCTAATTATTAACAATATCAATAAGAAATTAAAATATTTAGTAATAAATTTGTATTTAAAAAGTATTTTTATAATAAAATATATATCTAATGGTGTTAAAAAGAATACAAAGAATATATCAAAAAAATACAAAATAATATAATTTTTATTAAAGATTATACCAGTGTATATACAATAAAACGATGAATTTTATAATAAGTGGAATAAATGGGGATTTTAATTTAAATAATTATATATAAATTAAATAAAAGATATTAAATTGTTATGTGATAGTTGAATTTTGTTGAAATGTAAAGAAATATTTTTCAATGAGAGGAAACAAGGTTTGACATTGTTTTAATAAAATCTATGATATTGTAATATTATGTTGTGATAAAACATAAGTTAAAAGGGAGGGGAATAATATGTATATTGTTAATAGCCTATATAGTAATGTTCAAAATGATGGGAAAGAAAGTAGATACTTTTTTAGAATGTTTAAAGAAAATTTTTTAGATGGACAAGCATTTGGTATTGAGATTGAAAGACAAGACTTAGTAGAGGGGAATATAATACAAATCGAAAGGGATTTTATAAGTAAAATTTCTAATAAAGAGGATAAGGTTAAAGATTTGTTGAAACTTATATATGATTATCAAGTATCCCCTATACATCTTGTTGACATATTAGGAGAATATGTTGATAACTATGTTTCTGACTTTAATATATAAATATAGAAAATAAAATCAGAGATGTCGTATAATGAAAATGAAGAAAAGTTAAATTATTAATTTTAATTTGGTGTCTATACGACGATTTAAGAGGTGATTTTATGGTTATTGGAATAGGAACAGATATAATTGAAATAGATAGAATAGAAAAGGCTATTAATAAAAATAATGGTTTTCTAAATAAGGTTTTTACAACTAAGGAAATTGAAATGTTTAAAGAAAGAAATATGAGAGCAGAGGTGATAGCTGGAAATTTTGCTGCTAAGGAAGCTATAAGTAAGGCAATAGGGACAGGATTTAGAGGTTTTTCTTTAATAGATATTGAGGTATTAAGAGATGAATTAGGAAAACCAATAGTATACTTAAGTAATAATATGGATAGGATGATTAATGGAGATTATAAGATTAATATTTCTATATCCCATAATAGAACATCTGCAATAGCTTTTGCTATATTGGAGGAAGATTAATGGAAATAATGACAAGAAGTAGATGTCAAGAAATAGATAAGTACACTATAGAAGAAATTGGAATTCCAAGTCTTGTATTAATGGAAAATGCTGCCAAAGAGGTTACCGATAAGGTAATTAACTTAGGAGAGAAGTTTGCAATATTTTGCGGTAGTGGAAATAATGGTGGGGATGGCTTAGTTATTGCAAGAAAATTAATTCTTCAAAATAAAGATGTATGTGTAGTTATAGTAAGTAAGAGTGATAAATATAGTAAAGATTTTTTAGTAAACTTCAATATTCTGAAAAAACTTACAAATAATATAATTTGTATAAAAGGCACAAAGGACATATTTCTTTTAGATAGAATTGTTAATAACTATGAAATTGCAGTAGACTGTATATTTGGTATCGGGTTAAATAGGGTTTTAGAAGATTTTTATATAGAGTTAATAAATTTAATAAACGAAAAATTTAAATTTGTAATTAGTATAGATGTGCCATCTGGCTTAAATGCTGATGATGGAAGTTTAATGGGAGCATGTATAATAGCTAATATAACTTATACTTTTGAAGTAATTAAAAAGGGATTTATAGAGTATAAGGCTTTAGATTATTTGGGAAGGGTAGAGGTTTTAAAAATAGGAATACCTGATTTTGTGAAAAAAATAAAATCGCAGCAAATGTATATTTTAGATAAAGAAGATTATAAAAAATTATTAAAAAAGAGAAGAGTTTATGGACATAAGGGGAGCTATGGGAAAGTTTCTATTTTAGCAGGGGGAAAAGGATATACTGGCGCAGCTTATATAGCTACAGAAGCTTGCGTTAAAGCAGGAGCTGGACTAACTACTTTAGTATCAACGAAATATGTACAAGATAAATTAAGTAGTAAACTAATTGAAGCTATGACTGCTAATATTGAGGAAGGAGATGATCTGAAGAATATATTTAATAACTCAAGGGTATTTGCTATAGGTCCAGGGATTGATAAAGAAAAAATATATAAGGAAATTTTATTAGATTTAGTTAATTATGAAAATAAGCAATTTGTAATTGATGCAGGAGCATTTAAAATTTTAAAAGAGAACAGGGAGATTATGAATAGATTAAAAGGTAGATCTATATTTACTCCACACCCTGGAGAAATGGCAGTGCTTATAGATAAAACTTTAGATTATGTAGAGGAAAATAGGATTAATGTAGCAAAGAAATATGCTAAAGAAAATGATATTATAGTTTTATTAAAGGGTTATAATACCATAGTTACAGATGGAGAGTGTGTTTACATAAATAGAACAGGTAATAGTAAAATGGCTTCAGGAGGAATGGGGGATTGCTTAACTGGTATTATAGCAGCACTTTTAGCCCAAGGACATTCACTTTTAGTATCGGCCTTAGTTGGAGCATATGTCCACGGGATAGCGGGAGAAATTGCATCAGAAGGTAAATATTCTACTGTAGCCTCTGAATTAATAGAAAATATATCTAAGGCTATGAATTATATATGAATAAATCTTAAGTGGATTTAATATTAGTAATAATAAGTAGTAACGTTCAAGGGGGATAAAATGAAAAAAAAATTATTACTAGTGTTTTTGATATCCATACCTGTAATATTAATTAGCCTAGTTATTTTATTAAGAATAACAGCAGAGCCTACTAATGAAGAGATAATTGAATCATTAAAAAATATTAAAGCATACAAAACGGAAGTAGAATTTGTAGTGAAAAACTCAAGAGATGAAGAGAGGCAGGATACGGTTCAATATTATAAAGAGGATTTAGGGGGCCGAATAGATTTCGGAGAAGACAGAACTAAAATATATAAAGATAACGAAATTTTAGTTAAAGATTATATTTCTAATAAAGAGTACACAATGGCAATAGGAATGGATGAGTTATACTCCATAAGCTTTTTAAATAAGTTATTATCTTATCCTATAAATAACGAAGGAATAAAAGAAGGACAAGAAGAATGGGGTGAAACTGAATATATTGTGTTCACTAGTGAGTTATTTCTAAAGAATGATAGTCTAAATAAAGTTAAGATTTTTATAGATAAAAATAAAAAAGTTCCTATAGGTGCTATAATTTATGATAAAGATAATGCTGATAGGGTTACAATAGTATATAAAAACTTTGAAAAATTAAAGGATATAGAGGAAGACGTGTTTAGGTAAAAATAAAAAATAACCAGTTCAATATTTGATTTTTATATTAGTACAAGTTAAGAAGTTAGAGAAAGTGGAGTACATAGGTATGAAAGAGGTTTTACAAATTAAAGACAAAAGTGATTAAAACAGATTAAATTATAAGAATATAAAGATTTGTTGAAAAAATTAAACATAAGTTTTGACAAAAGGACATAATTTGCAATATAATTTATTTATACATAGATCTTTTACTACCTGGAGGCAAATTATGTCTAAAAAAGTTATTAATTTTCGATTTGTGAAAAATTCAATAAAAATTAAAAAAAATAGTCAATTTATTGATTATTCTTTAATACAATGTAATGAAGATCAATTAAATATGGATGTTTTTGAAATGATGAAAGATGGCTACAAAGAAATGGCAAAAATTAATTTGGAGCTTTCACAACTTCCTTTCGAGTGCGAAAATGCAGATATTGATGAATATGAGAACTGGCTTTGCGGAGTGTGATATTTCTAATGACGACTATGGTAGTAAAAAGAGGGGATATTTTTTATGCTGATTTAAGCCCCGTGATAGGATCAGAGCAAGGTGGAATTAGACCAGTTATAATAATTCAAAATGATATAGGGAATAAATATAGTCCAACAGTTATTGTTGCAGCTATAACATCACAAATTAATAAAGCTAAGTTACCAACTCATGTTGAAATTTCTTCAGAAGAATATGGATTAAATAGAGATTCTGTTGTTTTATTAGAACAATTAAGAACTTTAGATAAGAAAAGGTTAAAAGAGAAGATAGGTCACATGACTGATGCAGATATGAAAAAGGTAAATAAAGCATTATTAATAAGTTTAAATTTAGCTTAAAAAAGTATTCTAAAAAATTATTTTTAAGATAATTGAGTATATTAAATACTTAAGAAACCCACATTGGGTTTCTTTTATTATATAAATTTTAAAGGAAAAGTGATATACAATACTGAAATAGTATATCACATATAGCTAAAAATACCTTAGTTTTATTAAAAAATAAGACTATTAGTATATACAAATTAAATGTGTTGTGCTAAAATAATTTTGTAAAGATAAGGCACAATATATTTACAGGTAAATCAAATCTTAGGAGGATAAAAGATGATTAAAAATGTTGAAGAATTAAAGGCATTAGCAAAAACTGTTCGTAAGGATATAGTTTCCATGTTAACAGAATCTCGTTCAGGACATCCAGGTGGTTCATTATCAGCTGCTGATATTTTAACTACATTATATTTTGGAGAAATGAACATAGACCCTAAAAATCCTAAGGACGATAACAGAGATAGGTTTGTTCTATCAAAAGGACATGCTGCACCTGTTTTATATAGCGTGTTAGCTAGAAGAGGATATTTCCCTGTTGAAGAGTTAAACACTTTAAGAAAAATTGGCTCTAGATTACAAGGTCATCCAAGTATGAAGTGTTTACCAGGAGTTGATATGTCAACTGGATCTTTAGGTCAAGGTATATCAGCATCTGTTGGAATGGCTCTGGCTGGAAAAATAGACAACAAGGATTATAGAGTATACACTCTTTTAGGAGATGGAGAATTAGAAGAAGGTCAAGTTTGGGAAGCAGCTATGGCAGCAGCTCATTATAAGTTAGACAATTTAACTGCTTTTGTAGACTTCAATGGGTTACAAATAGATGGAGATATAACAAAGGTTATGAATCCTTCACCAATTGACAAGAAGTTTGAAGCTTTTGGCTGGAATGTATTAGTTATAGATGGTCACGACATAGAAGCTATTCAAGATGCAATAGAAAAGGCAAAAAACTTTAAGGGAAAACCAACAGTTGTAGTTTGCAATACTGTAAAAGGTAAAGGCGTTTCTTTCATGGAAAACCAAGCATCATGGCATGGAACAGCACCAAGTAAAGAACAATGCGAACAAGCGTTAGCAGAAATTGGAGGTAACAATTAATGAGTAAGAAGATTGCAACAAGAGAAGCTTATGGAAAAGCATTAGCTGAATTAGCTAATATAAATAAAGACGTAGTAGTTTTAGATGCTGACTTATCAAAATCTACAAAAACTGCAGATTTTAAAGCTGTTTGTGAAGAAAGATTTTTCAATATGGGTATAGCGGAAGGAAATATGATGGGAGTTGCTGCAGGTTTATCTACTTGTGGAAAAATTCCATATGTAAGTACATTTGCTATGTTTGCAGCTGGAAGAGCTTTTGAACAAATTAGAAATTCTATTTGTTATCCAAAACTTAACGTTAAAGTATGTGCAACTCACGCAGGCTTAACAGTAGGGGAAGATGGAGCATCTCATCAAGCTATAGAAGATTTAGCTTTAATGAGAAGTATTCCAAATATGACTGTAATATGTCCTTCAGATGCAGTTGAAACTGCAGCAGCTATTAAGGCTATTGCAGAATATAATGGACCTTGCTATGTTAGACTAGGAAGAGCAGGCGTTAATGTTATAAATGATGAAAATACTTATGAATTTAAAATAGGTAAAGGTGTAACTTTAGCAGATGGAAATGATGTAACAATAATTGCTACTGGAATAATGGTAGATGTTGCTTTAGAAGCTAAAGAGGAATTAAAAAAAGAAGGAATTAATGCAAGAGTAATAAATATTCATACATTAAAACCAATAGATAGAGAGATTTTAATTAATGCAGCAAAAGAAACTGGAGCTATAGTAACAGTTGAAGAACATAACGTAATAGGCGGTTTAGGTTCAGCTGTATCAGAAGTATTATCAGAAGAAATACCAGTACCAGTATTAAAAGTTGGAGTACAAGATGTATTTGGTGAAAGTGGATTACCAGATCAACTTTTAGAAGCTTATGGATTAACAGCTGCAAATGTTATTGAAAAGGCTAAAAAAGCAATTTCATTAAAAAAATAATTAGTTTACTATAATAATTTAAATAAATCACTAATAATCACTTTAAAATAGCTATATTTACCATTTTGAGCTGTTGTAAAGACAGCTCAATTAAAAATAATATTATTAAAAAACTCCTGAGGGAGTTTTTTTGCTTTATGATATTAAATTAAGTTTTATCCCCAATAATTTAATTAACATTTACATTTAGAATATTGTAAATATCTAGATTATTAATAGAAACATATATATAATAATTACAGAGAAATATAAAAAATTAAGGACAAAACTATAATAACTGTGGATAGAATTATATATAATGTGGAAAAATAATAAAAATTCTCTAAGAAAGGAGATTTATATGAAGGAAAGTTTAAAGGAATATGTTTTAATAATAACAGGTGTTTTTTTAGTTGCCCTATCATTAGAATATTTTTTTATACCTAATAATATAGCAGCAGGGGGACTAACAGGGTTAGCTATAGTAATTAATCATTACATACCATCAATATCTACTGGACCATTAGTTTTTATTATGGATTTATTTTTATTTGTTATTGGATTTATTTTTCTTGGTAAAAATTTTGGTGTTAAAACAATCGTATCAAGTTTTAGTTTAGCAGGAATGATGACTATCATCGAAAAGTTTTTTAATCCATATGCTCTAACTAATGATCTAATGCTTGCAGCTATATTCGGAACTTTAATAACAGCTATTGGAATGGCCATAGTGTTCAATGCAAATGCATCTACAGGTGGAACGGATACTATAGCAAAGATATTAAATAAATTTTTTAATATAGATATAGGAAAGTCTTTATTAGTAGTTGATTTTATAGTAACCTTATTAGGGGCAATAACTTTTGGTATAAATATTGGATTATATGGATTATTATCAGTAATAATTAATGGAATAGCTATAGATAAATTTATAGAAGGTTTCCATGTATGTAAAGAAGTTACTATTATAAGTACAAAAAGTGATGAAATAGGGAAATTTATTATGGATGATTTGGAAAGAGGATGTACTTTTTTAAAAGGGGTTGGAGGCTTCACTGGAAAAGATACTTGCGTTTTATATGCAGTTTTAGGGAGAAGCGAATTTATTAAATTAAAACAGTATATAGGTAAAGTTGATCCAAAAGCATTTATAACTGTTGGGGAAGTACATGAAGTTATGGGAGAAGGGTTTAAAAATATTCAATAACCTTTAGGATGGGAACTATATAAAAGAAGGAGATAAAATACAAATGGAAAAGTTAAAAGAATATTTTTTATCTACAGTAGGAGTAGCAATAGGGGCTTTTGCGCTAGAATATTTTTTCTTCCCGCTTGATATAGCGGCAGGTGGTGTTTCAGGATTAGCTTTAGCTATAAATCAGTTAATAGATATTAATCCAAGTATATTAGTGTTTATATTTAATGCTATATTATTTGCATTAGCATTTTTCTTAATAGGTAGTTCTTTTGGAGCTAAGAGTATATATTCTACGGTGATGATGTCTGTAATAATGTGGATTTTTGAAACATTTTTTGAACCAAGAGCGATAACTGATAATATGGTTTTAGCATGTATATTTGGTTCAGCTGTTTTAGCTTTTGGAACAGCAATTACTTTTTACCAAGGAGCCTCAACTGGAGGAACTAGCATAGTTGCTAAAATTATAAATAAGTATTTTCATTTACCAATAGGTCAAGGGTTGTTGTTGGCAGATTGTACAGTAACTTTACTTGCAATATATTCATTTGGAGTAGAGAAAGGATTATTTGGTCTTTTAAGTGCTACTTTAATAGGTATTTTAGTAGATAAATTTATTGCTGGAATAAATCCAGTTAAGCAAGTATTTATAATTACTAATAAAGAACAGTTAGTAGTAGATTTTATTAATAAAGATATAGATAGAGGATGTACAATATTAACTGGAAAAGGTGGTTACACAAAGGAGGATATGACTGTTATATATACAGTTTTAACTTCTAAGCAGTTTATTACATTAAAACAATTTATAAAGGTTAATAATCCAGAAGCCTTTTTAACTGTAAGTGAATCCACAGAGGCAGTAGGTAAGGGATTTACAGATTATTAAGATTTAATTAAAATTATTTATAAAAAGCGAAAAATGTAGATTTATTAAGTAGAAAAGTGCAAAAAACGTTTTTCCTTGTGCTTTGTTATGCTATAATAACGCTATAGGTTTAAAATACGCTGATGTGCGAGGTGTTTAGAGAATGATAGAATTTAAGAATGTATCTAAGCTATACGATAATAATGTTAAGGCTTTATCAGATGTGAATATAATTATAGAATCAGGGGAATTTGTATTTTTAGTTGGACCTTCTGGAGCTGGAAAGTCAACTTTTATAAAAATGTTAATAAAAGAAGTAGATCCAACTGTAGGGGAAATAATTGTTGCAGGAAAGAAGCTTTCCAATGTTACTAGAAAGCAAATACCATACTATAGAAGGAAGATAGGGATGGTTTTCCAAGACTTTAGACTTATTCCGACTTTAAATGTATATGAAAATGTTGCTTTTGCTATGAGAGTAGTTGAAGCTTCACCTAAGGAAATTAGAAAAAGAGTTCCTATGGTGCTTTCATTAGTTGGTCTTTCTCATAAGTATAAGATGTTCCCAAGTGAATTATCTGGTGGTGAGCAACAAAGAGTTGCCTTAGCAAGAGCTATCGTAAACAACCCATCAGTATTAATTTGTGATGAGCCAACTGGAAATCTAGATCCAGAAACTGCAAAGGAAATAATGGAACTTTTAGAGGATATTAATAGAGCAGGGACTACGATTTTAATGGCTACACATGCAAAGGAAATAGTTGATAACATGAAAAAAAGAGTTATTGCTATAGAAAAAGGATGTATAGCAAGAGACACAGCAAGGGGGATGTACGAAGATGAAATTTAATACATTAAAGTATTTTTTTGTAGACGCTTTTAAAAGTCTGAAAAGAAACAGAACCTTAAGCTTAGCAGCTATGATTACTGTTTTAATTACATTCTTTATATTTGGTACTTTCATCCTTCTTGGTTTAAATTTTAATAAAGCTATAGAAGATGTTGCATCAAAGCTTGAAATTAAAGTTTATTTAAATGATGATATAAAACTAATAGATCAAAGAGAGATAGAGATAAAGCTTAATGAGCAAGAAGGCGTTAAAGAGGTTATCTATGAATCTAGAGAAGAAGCTTTTGTAAATTTAAAAGATATGCTAAAGGATAATCAAGGCTTGTTAGAAGGATATGATTTAAAAGATAATCCGCTTCCAAGTTCATTTATTGTAAAATTAAAGGATCCAGAAGCGGCTCAACAAGTTGCAGATGCTGTAAAAGGCATGTCTGGAGTTGAAGATATATCAAATCAACAAGATATGATAGATACTATAAGCTCATTTGTAGGTGGGGTTAGAGTAGCAGGATTAATATTATTTGTTGTATTTATAGGAGTTTCTGTATTCTTAATTACAAATACAACTAAAATAACAGTATATTCTAGAAGAAGAGAAGTTGGAATAATGAAGTTCGTAGGTGCTACAGACTGGTTTATTAGATGGCCATTCATAATTGAAGGTATGATAATTGGTTTTGTAGGTTCACTAGTATCAAGTATAATATTATTCTTCCTTTATAGATGGGCTTACGGATACATAGTATCTAATATGTTCTTAGTATCATTAGTAACCCCAGGCTTTGTTTTAGGAACATTAACTTGGATATTCCTATTAGGTGGAATAATAGTAGGAGCTTTAGGAAGTGGAGTTGCATTAAGAAAATTCTTAGATGTATAAAGGTATTAATAAAAAGAAAGAATAACTTATATAATTTAAGTGGAGTTTATCTCCACTTAAAATATTATTAAGACAAATCTATGTTTTATAGAGGTTTATGAAAGGAAGTATTAGAAGATGGAGGAGAATAATAATAAGAGAAGGAATAATAGATATAAAAAGCCTTTAATTATAGTAGCAATAGTTATAGTTTTCTTGTTTTCAAATCTTATGTTTTTCTATTTAGGTAATACCTTTGCCTTTAATGGTGTTAGCTTAAGAAGTGTTAGTGAAGATGTGGCTAAAGACGTTAGTGAGGTTAAAGATGTAAAAAAATATGAATTGTTATTTCAAGTTAGAGATGCCTTATTAACTAAGTATGATGGTGAGATAGATGATACAACACTTTTAGAAGCTGCAATTAAAGGTATGACTCAATCTTTAAAGGACCCATATACAGTATTTATGAATTCAAATGAATATAAATCTTTTATGGAGCAAAGTGAAGGGCATTTTGTAGGTATAGGGGCACAATTAGGAATCAAAGATGATAAGGTTACAGTTGTAGCACCTATAGAAGGATCACCAGCGGAAAAAGCAGGCTTAAAAGCAGGGGATGTAATTCTGAAAGTTGATGGAAAAGAGATAGAGGAAGTTAATGTAGAAAAAACTATATCTATGATAAAGGGTGAAGAAGGCAAGCCTGTAACTTTAACTGTTTCTAGAGCTGGATCTGATTACCTTGATATAACAATAGTTAGGGATGTCGTTAAGATTATTTCCGTTAAGGGTGAATTAATTGATAATAATATAGGTTATATACAAATATCTTCTTTTGATGAAGATGTTGCAAAGGCTTTTAAAGAAAAAATTATTGAATTAAAAAGTGAAGGTATGAAGGGTATGATATTAGACTTAAGAGGAAATCCAGGTGGATTCCTTAATGAGGCAGTAAAAGTTGCATCTGAATTTATACCTAAGGGCAAAGTGGTAACCTACACTATAGATAAATATGATAATAGGCAAGAATCAAAATCTATAGGTGGAGAAGCGGAAGGAATGCCATTAGTTATATTAATTGATGGAGGTAGTGCTTCAGCATCAGAAGTAGTTACTGGAGCTTTGAGAGATTATGAAGCTGGAACTATCGTAGGAACAACTAGTTTTGGTAAGGGAGTTGTTCAACAATTAATAGAGTTTAAAGATGGTAATGGTGGATTAAAAGTAACAACATCAAAATATTACACTCCAAATGGAGAAAACATCCATAAGGTTGGAATAAAACCAGATATAGAAGTACAAATTCCTGAAGATTTATTACACAAGGAATATGATAGAAATATTGATCCTCAATTTAATAAAGGATTAGAAGTTATAAAGGAAAAGATAAAATAGGAGGCTCATAAATGGATTTAATGCTATATACTTTAAGGACTGTATCTTATGCTATAGTTGAGCCTATGCATATATTTATGCTGATAGTTTTAGGAATAATGTTCTATTTAAAAAATAAAAAAATATCAATTATGCAGAAAATGACTATTGGGGAGACTATAAACTCCCCTTTAGAACTTACACTATCGCAAATAGCTTTAGGGATTATAGCTTGAGCTATTGTTAGTTTAATGCTAAGTTCTTTAGGAATAATTTTTAATGAAAACTCTGGAATAGAAATTATGTTTATGATTTCAATTTTATTGCTTTTTGTAAAAAAAAGATTTATATGTTTTTCTTACTCAGGAGCAATATTAGGAGCAATTAGTATTTTTATTAGTTTATTATCAAGCTATACAAATACTCAGGCTTACATAAATATAAATATTTTATCTCTTATGACCTTTGTTGGACTTATGCATATAGTAGAAGGTTTCTTAGTTTTATTTGATGGTAGTAGAGGTGCTATTCCTGTATTTTCCAATAAGGATAATAAAATAGTTGGTGGATTTGCATATAATAGATATTGGGCTTTGCCAGTAGCAATATTTATTGCTATTTCTAGTAATTTATCTACAGCTGGAACTTCTTCAGTATCAACACCAGATTGGTGGCCAATAATTAATAGACCAGAAACTTTATTAATTTTAAGCTCAGCTATAATTGCATCAATACCTTTATATGGAGTTGTAGGCTATAACTCAGTATCATTTACAAAGGATAAAGTAAAGAAACCTATATATTCTGGTATTGGTATAATAGTCTATGGAGCATTATTAACTTTAATAGCTCAATTATCTCAATTTGGAATAATTGGACAAATTGTTGTAGTTGTTTTTGCACCTTTAGGACATGAACTTATGATAAGAATTCAAAATAAAATTGAGAATTCTGGAAAGTATATTTATGTAACTGATGATAGTGGGGTAGCTGTATTGGAAGTAGCACCTAATTCTCCTGCATATGAGTCAGGAGTTAGACGAGGAGATAAGATATTAGAGGTTAATAAAAATAAGGTTATTTCAGAAGTAGAAATCTTTCAAGCTGTAAGAGAAAGTTTTAGTGAAATATCTTTTAAAATAAAAAAAATTTCCGGGGAAATAGTCGATTTGAATATAATACCAAAGAATAAGCGGGTAGGAATGCTTTTAGTACCAAGAATGGTAAAAGCAGAAGATGCTTTAAGTGTCGATAATGAAAACTTTAAGAAGATATTAGAAGAAATGAAAAGAAAGCGATAAGCTTTCTTTTTTTCTAGTAAAATTGTAATAATATATATTTAAATGTATAATTTATTTATCAGAAAAGGGAAGAATGAAATGTATAAAAGGAGGTAAAAACATGCCTGAGTTTAAAATAGAATCAAAGTTTAAACCAACTGGAGATCAACCTCAAGCTATAGAAAGCTTAGTTAATTCAATAAATAATGGCGATAGAGCACAAACATTACTGGGTGTAACTGGATCAGGAAAGACGTACACTATGGCAAATATAATTGAGAGGGTACAAAAGCCAACTTTAGTATTAGCACATAATAAGACATTAGCAGCTCAATTATGCTCAGAGTTTAAGGAGTTTTTTCCTAATAATATAGTAGAATACTTTGTATCTTACTATGATTATTATCAACCAGAAGCTTATGTTCCACAAACAGATACTTTTATAGAAAAGGATGCCTCAATAAATGATGAAATAGATAAATTGAGGCATTCCGCTACATCTGCTTTATTAGAAAGAAGGGATGTTATTATTGTAGCATCAGTATCTTGTATTTATGGTTTAGGTAACCCAGAGGAATATAAAAAGCTTACTATATCTCTAAGACCAGGAATGGTAAGGGATAGAGATGAAATAATGAGAAAACTTATAGAAATTCAATATGAAAGAAATGACATAGATTTTGCAAGAGGTAGTTTTAGAGTTAGAGGAGATTCCTTAGATATTATTCCTGCTTCATCTTCAAATAAAGGAATTAGAGTGGAGTTTTTTGGCGATGAAATAGAAAGAATAAGAGAGTTTGATGTTCTAACAGGTAATATAATTGGGGAGAGAAATCATGTATCTATATCTCCAGCATCTCACTTTGCTACCTCACATGAGGTACTAGAGAAGGCTATAAGTACTATTGAAGGAGAGCTTGAAGATAGGCTTAAAGAACTAAATAGCCAAGAAAAATTATTGGAAGCTCAAAGATTAAGACAAAGAACAAATTTTGATATAGAAATGATTAGAGAAATGGGATACTGTAGTGGAATAGAAAACTATTCAAGAATTTTAGATGGTAGAGCTCCTGGAACTCCACCACAAACTTTACTAGATTACTTCCCAGATGATTTTTTAATGTTTATAGATGAAAGTCATGTTACATTACCACAATGTAGAGCTATGTATGCAGGTGATAGATCCAGAAAGGATACTTTAGTAGAGTATGGATTTAGATTACCTTGTGCATATGATAATAGGCCACTTAAATTTCCAGAGTTTGAGAAAAAAATAAATCAAGTGGTTTTCGTTAGTGCAACACCATCTCAATATGAGTTAGACAACTCAACTAACATAGCGGAACAAGTTATAAGGCCGACTGGATTATTAGATCCAGTAATTGAGATAAGACCAGTACAAGGTCAAATTGATGATTTATATTCTGAAATTAAGAAAACTACTGAAAAGGGATTTAGAACTCTTATTACTACATTAACTAAGAGAATGGCTGAAGATTTAACTAAGTACTTAAAGGATCTAGGAATAAAAACTACCTATATGCATTCAGATATAGATACTATAGAAAGAATGAAAACTATAAGGGATTTAAGACTTGGAGAATATGATGTATTAGTAGGAATTAACTTACTAAGAGAAGGGCTAGATATTCCAGAGGTAGCATTAGTTGCAATTTTGGATGCTGATAAAGAAGGCTTCTTACGTTCTGAAACTTCATTAATACAAACAATAGGTAGAGCAGCTAGAAATTCTGAAAGTAGAGTAATAATGTATGCAGATAATATTACTAAATCAATGAATAAGGCTATTAAGGAAACTGAAAGAAGAAGAAAAATTCAAATTGAATATAATGAAAAGAATGGAATTACGCCTCAAACTATTATAAAAGATGTAAGGGATGTAATAGAAGCAACTAAGGTAGCAGAAGAAAAGATTGAATACAAAGCAGAAGGTAATAAAGAAGTTTCAGAAAAGGATAAGAAGAAGTTAATTAAGAAGTATACTGAAGAAATGATGGATGCAGCTAAGAATTTACAATTTGAAAGAGCAGCAGAACTACGTGATATAATTAATGATCTAAAAGGTAAAAAATAATAAAAAAGCTTTAAAAATATCTGGAGTGATAAGTAGTGAAAGTATTATATAGTTGTAAATTATGCCCTAGAAATTGTGGGGTAAATAGATTAAGTGGAAAAAGAGGGTTTTGTGGAGCTGGAGAAAAAATAAGGGTAGCGAGAGCTGCTCTTCATTATTGGGAGGAACCTTGCATATCTGGTGATATAGGCTCTGGAACAGTATTTTTTTCTTACTGCACATTAAAATGTGTTTTTTGTCAAAATTATAATATAAGTCAATGCTCATGGGGAAAGGAAATAACAATAGATAGATTATCAGAAATATTTATAGAGCTTCAGGAAAAAGGAGCTTTAAATATAAACCTAGTTACCCCAACTCACTATGTGCCTCAAATTATTGAGGCTATAAAAATAGCAAAAATTAAAGGGTTAAACCTTCCTATTATTTATAATAGTAGTGGATATGAAAAAGTCGAAACCATAAGGCTTTTAAAAGGATATATAGATGTATATTTACCTGATATGAAGTATTTTGAAACAAAATATTCTATTAAATATTCTAGAGCAAAAGATTATTTTTCTTATGCTAGTGAAGCTATTAATGAAATGGTAAATCAGGTTGGAGAAGTTAAATTTGATGACAATGGAATAATACAAAGAGGTGTAATAATAAGGCATCTTATGTTGCCAGGATTATTGTTTGATTCTAAAAAGATAATAGATTATATATATAATACATATGGAGATAAGGTTTATATTAGTATTATGAATCAGTACACACCATTAGAGCATGTGAAGGAGTATCCAGAATTAAATAAGCCTTTGAATCAAAAGCATTATGAATCTCTTATTGATTACGCATTAAACTTAGGAGTAAAAAATGGGTTTGTTCAAGAAGAAGGAACTGATAAGGAAAGCTTTATTCCCTTGTTCAATTTTGAAGGAGTGTAGTGCTGAGGCGTTATTAAGAATGGATAATGAATAATGCATAATTAAAGTATTAAAATATCATAGGAAGGTGACTTGGAGCTGTAAGACGGAACCTAGATATGATATTTTAATACTTTTTTATATTTAATTTAAACAAAAATAGTTTTTCATTCGTCTATAAGATAGAAGAGTAAATTTGGGGTGTAAGTAGGGGGGAGAATGGTGTTTAAAAGGGGAAGGGAAAAAATATTTGAGGAATATATTAAATATAACAAGGAAAAACTATTTAAGATAGCTTATATCTATTTGAAAAATAAAATTCATAAAGCTTTAAATTTACTAAGAAAAGAAATTGAGGAGGAAGAGTCATGAAAGATTTATTTAATAAAGAAAAAATAATTTATAAAAATATTGAAATTCCTGAAGACTTAGACTTCTTAGTTGCTAAATCTATAATTGAAGGTAATAAAAAAAATAGTAGATTAGTATTAATAAGCAAAATTGTTGCTGCATCTTTTATAGCCTTTATTATTACTTTAAATTTGTTTCCTAAGTTTTCAATAGTTGCTCAAAACTTACCTATAATAGGTAAATTAGCTCAGTTATTAACTAGAGATAAGGGATTTAATAATGCAGTAGAAGCAGATTTAATTCAAAATATAGACTATAAAAATGAAGTTAATGGAATTAAGCTAAAGGTAAGTAATGTAGTTGGTGATTATAAAGCTATGTGGATAGAGTATGAAGTTGAGGAAGGATATAAAGTAGAAGTAGACTTAACAGATATAAATGAACAAGATAAAATAGAAGGTCTTTTTTCTCAAAGTATAGAAGCTTTTGGAAGAAGTGGAAACTATATTGAATGTAATTTTGAAAAATTTGAGCAAGAATTTTTAGTGATATTTAATGTTTATAATAAAGATGAGTCAGAAAGCCTAGCAGTTTTTAAAGTTCCAATAATACTAGAAGAAAAATTTAGAAAAAATATAAATGATATCCCTATTAGCAATAATATAATCAGAACAGAAATTGGAGATATAAAAGTAAAAAGTATAAACAGCTCTAAAACAAGAACAAGCTTAATTTTTAATTTAAATAGTGATGAATATAATTTTGTAAGTTTTGATAATCCTGTATTAATAGACAATAAAGGAAATGAATATAAAAGCTCAAGAGTAACATCATATTTAAATGGAGATAAAAGAATAGATTTTGAAGGTGAAATTAAAGATAAAGATATTATATTTAAATGTGATAATATTTTTTATGATAAAAAATATGATAAAAAAATAATAGTAGATTTAAAAAACAAGCTTATTCAAGATAATGAGTATAACACTACTTTTGAAAGTTATGAAAATAATATATTAAAATTAAAAACAGAAAATGTTGAAGGAATAAATTTTATTAATAAAACTGAAAAATACACATTTAATAGACAAGAAATTCATACATTAGAGGTTAGTAAGAACAGATATAAAGCATATGAGATAATAACTAGCTTTAATATAATTGATGAAGATGATGGGATTTTAGAACTTGAAATAGATTCTATTACAAAGGATAAAGTAAAGGGATTTAAATTTGAAATTAATTAATAAAATTAGTAAAGAGTGTAATAAAATTAATAAGTGTTTATTACACTCTTTTTTTGCAAATACTTTAATATATAATTGACATTGTATATAATAAAATTTAGAATAGAATAAAGAACGCTTGTTCGAGCAAATGTTAATATAAGGAGAAAATAATAAATATGAAGGATAAAATTATAATAAAAGGTGCTAAAGTACATAACTTAAAAAATGTTTCTTTAGAAATACCTAGAGATAAGTTAGTAGTATTTACAGGATTATCAGGATCAGGAAAATCTTCATTAGCGTTTGACACTTTATATGCAGAAGGACAAAGAAGATATGTTGAGTCTCTTTCATCCTATGCAAGACAGTTTTTAGGGCAAATGGATAAACCAGATGTTGAATATATTGAAGGATTATCGCCAGCTATATCTATAGATCAAAAGACAACAAGTAAAAATCCACGTTCTACAGTAGGAACAATTACAGAAATATATGATTATTTAAGATTATTATATGCAAGAGTAGGAAAACCTTATTGTCCAAAATGTAAAATTCCTATAGAGCAACAGTCTGTTGACCAAATTGTGGATAGTGTTATGGCTCTTGGGGATAGAACTAAAATTCAAGTTTTAGCTCCAGTTATAAGAGGAAAAAAAGGAACTCATGAGAAGGTACTAGATAATATAAAGCGAAGCGGGTTTGTTAGAGCTAGAATAGATGGTTCTATTTATGAGTTAGCAGAAGAGGAAGTAACACTAGAAAAAAATATAAAACATAATATTGAAGCAGTTGTAGACAGAATAATAATTAAGGAAGGTATAGAAGGAAGATTAACAGACTCCATAGAAACAGCCTTAAAGCTTGCTGAAGGGTTAGTAGTTATAGATGTTATAGGCAAAGAAGATATTTTATTTAGCGAAAAATTTGCTTGCCCTGAATGCGGTATGAGTATAGATGAGCTTGCACCAAGATTATTTTCATTTAACTCTCCTTTTGGAAAATGTGATTATTGTGATGGTTTAGGTACTTTAATGGAGATAGATGAGAACTTAGTTATACCAAATAAGGATTTAAGCATTTTAGAAGGTGCAATTGCAACTTGGGGAGAAGGAAGGTTAAAAGAAGACTCTTGGACTTTTGCAATACTAAAGGCTTTAAGTGAAGAGTATGATGTAGATTTAAGTAGACCTGTAAAGGAACTTAGTAGAAAGGAATTAGATTTAATTCTTTATGGAACTAACGGAAAGAAAATGAAGGTTATTTATACAAAAGAAGGAGTAACTTCTCAGTATAATTACGCTTATGATGGAGAAATAAACTCTTTAAAAAGAAGATATAGAGAAACTAATTCAGATATCATAAAAAGTGAAATAGAGCAGTATATGAGTGATAACCCTTGTCCTAAATGTTATGGTGCAAGGCTTAAAAAAGAAGCATTAGCCGTTTTAGTAGGGGATAAAAACATATATGAATTTACTAAGCTTTCTATAAAGGATGAGCTCGATTATATAAATTCATTAGAATTCTCAGAAAAGGATACAATAATAAGTGATCAAATTATAAGAGAAATAAAGAATAGACTTAATTTCCTAGTAGATGTTGGATTAGATTATTTAAATTTATCTAGAAACTCAGGAACATTATCAGGTGGAGAATCTCAAAGAATAAGATTAGCAACGCAAATTGGTTCAGCTCTTATGGGTGTATTATATATATTAGATGAACCGAGTATAGGACTTCATCAAAGAGATAATGATAAATTAATAGGAACCTTAAAAAATTTAAGAGATGTAGGAAATACTGTAATAGTTGTTGAGCATGATGAAGATACTATTAAAGAGGCTGATTTTATTGTAGATATAGGTCCTAGAGCAGGTGAGCATGGTGGTGAAATAGTAGCAGCTGGAACTGTTGAAGATATTAAAAACTGTAAGGAATCAATAACAGGACAATATTTATTAGGAGAAAAGACTATTGAAATTCCTAAAGAAAGAAGAAAAGGAAATGGAAATCATATAGTTGTTAAAGGTGCTAAAGAAAACAACTTAAAAAATGTTAATGTAAAGATTCCTCTAGGAACTTTAACTATGGTAACAGGTGTATCTGGTTCAGGAAAAAGTACCTTAGTAAATGAGATTTTATACAAAGGGTTAAATAGACTTGTTAATAGAAGTAAAAATCCAGTGGGGGCTCATAAAGAAATATTAGGATATGAAAATATTGATAAGATTATTGATATAGATCAAAGTCCCATAGGAAGAACGCCAAGATCCAATCCTGCTACATATACAGGAGTATTTGATATAATTAGAGAATTATTCTCTAATACACCTGAAGCTAAAATGAGAGGGTATAAACCTGGGAGATTTAGTTTTAATGTTAAGGGTGGAAGATGTGAAGCTTGTACTGGAGATGGTATAATAAAAATAGAAATGCAATTCTTATCAGATGTATATGTTCCTTGTGAAGTATGTAAAGGTAAGAGATACAATAGAGAAACTTTAGAAGTTAAATATAAAGGTAAGTCAATAGATGATATTTTAAATATGACTGTAGAAGAAGCATTGAAATTTTTTGAAAACCTTCCTAGAATTCAAAATAAAATGCAAACTTTATATGATGTAGGACTTGGATATATAAGATTAGGGCAGCCTTCTACTCAATTATCTGGTGGTGAAGCTCAAAGAATAAAATTAGCCTATGAACTCTCAAAAAGAAGCACAGGAAAAACTCTTTATATTTTAGATGAACCAACAACAGGTCTTCATATAGATGATGTAAGTAGATTAGTAGAAATACTTCAAAGACTTGTAGATTCAGGTAATACAGTAGTAGTTATAGAACATAACTTAGATATGATTAAGTGTGCAGACTATATTATTGATTTAGGACCAGAAGGTGGAGATAAGGGCGGAACTATAGTTGCAACTGGAACTCCAGAAGATATAACTAAGGTAGAAGAGTCATATACAGCTAAATATCTTAAAAAGATGTTAAGATAAGTAAAGAGGACTTGTTATTTATCTATATAAGTTTTAATATATAATGGTAATATAATACTAATTTTGAGGTGAAAAGATGGGTTTTTCAAAGCTAACGACAATTGTTTTTGGTGTAGCTTTTATAATAGTACTTTACTTTATAATTTATTATGCACTAAAAATAATGTACAAGGACGTAAAAGGTGGTGGAAGAAGAAGACAATCTTCTGCTAAAAAAAATTATGGAATAGAAGTACTAAGTGTAGGAGAAAACTCAAACTTAGAAGAAGGATCTATTTTATTGTTAAATGGTGTAATAACTATAGGAAGAAAAGAAGGAAATACAATAAAATTAACAGATCAATATGCTTCTGGGAACCATGCTAAAATAGTAGTAAAAAATAATGAAGTATTGATAGAAGATTTAAATAGCACAAATGGTGTCTTTATTAATGATGAAAAAGTTAATGGATATTCGAAGGTTAGAGCTAATGACAAAATAAGAATAGGAAGTGCAACCTTTAAGGTAATAAGAGCAGAGAAAAATTAGAGGTGAGAAAATGAATAAAGCATTAAAGTTAGAAAAAAGAGTTCTTAAATTAATTTATTTGTTATGCTTACTTCTATTTACAAATCTAGCTTTATTAGAAAAGCCTTTTGACACCAAGGCTTTAATTATTGGATTTATATTATGCATTATAGTAGGATTATCTCATTATATTTTAAGAAGGTTTTATCCGGATGGAGATAAGTTTATGTTTATCTTCTCAAGTATATTAGCTGTAGTTGGGATTGCTGTTCTTTATAGAATAGATCCTAGTTTTGCCTATAAACAATTAGTTTGGGTTATACTTGGAATAATTGGATATATGACTATAGTAATAGCGTTACCTGACTTAAAAAGCTTTGATAAGTATAAAAAGATTTATATGATAATAACATTAATTCTAATGCCTATGGGGTTAGTTTATAACCTTATTATGGGAAGTTCTGTGAATGGAGCTATGAACTGGGTTTATATAGGACCATTTGGGTTTCAACCATCTGAATTTGGTAAGATAGCCTTAGTTTTATATTTATCAGCTTCTCTTATGAATTATGAAAGTAAAAATATTATAAAAGAGGACTTTAAACAGCTTATAGAACCTGCATTGGTAGTAATGTTTTCCTTAGTTTGTATGGTACTTCAAACAGATTTAGGATCAACATTAATATTTTTTGGTATATCTGTAACTATGTTATATATTGCAACTTCTAAGAAAAAATATGTATTTACTTGTTTAGGACTTTCATCAATTGGAGCAGTAGCTGCTTATGGAGTTTTTGGACACGTTCAAAGAAGAGTTATGATTTGGCTAGATCCATGGAAGTATGCTAATGCAGAAGGATATCAAATAGTTCAGGGTTTATATGCAATATCCTCAGGAGGATTATTCGGTGTAGGACTTGGAAATGGATATCCGGATTTGATTTTTGCTAGTGAAAGTGACTATATTTTTGCAATTATTTGTGAAGAGTTAGGTATTATCTTTGCAGTAGGATTGATGATAATTTATTTCCTATTATTTTATAGGGGTATAAGAATAGCTTTTTTAACTAAGGATAGATTTAGTTTGCTATCAGCAGTAGGATTTAGTACAATGATAGCTTGTCAAACTTTAGTTATAGTAGGTGGTATATTTAAAGTGATACCCCTTACTGGAATAACATTACCACTTATAAGTTATGGTGGTAGTTCTATGTTAACTATATTTTTCGCTTTGGGCATTTTACAAAAAATTTCGGAAGAATACTAAAAATATCAAAAAACATATAAATTTGGAATTTAATATTATATAATATAAGAAAAGGTAATATATTTACTTTTTCTTTTTTTATATATTTGTAAAGGTTTAAAATGATATTTATGGGGGGACGGGTTTGAGTAAAAAAGATAAAAGAAAAAAACTTAAGAAATTAGGAGTTAGAAGACTTACTATTACTCAAAAAATACTTTTATTCATTACAGCAATTATTTTAATTACTAGCTTAACATTAGCATCATATTATTCTTATATTACATATAAAAATGAAACAAAAAGAGTAAATGAAGTGTTAGAACAAACTAGAGATTTTGGAGAGAGTTTAACAGATGATGGAGTAGTAGAGATAGAACAACTAATATTGTCTATCCAAACAGGAATAAAAGACAAGGAAAGAGCAAATAACTTTGTTTATTCTCTTTCAAAGAGTAATCCTTATGTAACTTCAATTGCAACAAAAGGAGAAAATAATGATTTTATATCTTATTCAGGAAGTTTAAGTAAATCATATGTTGAGAAGTTAACTTTTTCTAAGGGCATAGAAGATGGTGTGTTTTGGTCTAACTTTATTAAATCAGGTGATATTGGATATATTGTTATAAAAGCATCTAAAAATGGTGTTGATTGTTTTATTCAATTATCAATGGATTATTTTCAAAATAAAATGGATTCATTTAAAATAGAAGGAATAGAGCTTGATTTAACAGATAGTTTTGGTATGGTTATGGCAAGTAATAATGTTGAAAAAATTAATACTAAAATTAATGATGAGTTTAATAAGATTATGAGTAATGATAAAGGTGTGGGAGAAGTAACGGTAGGTAGTAGTAAAAAAATAGTTACATACCATAAGGCCAATAATGATTTTAAGGTAGCAGCAATATATGATAAGGCTAGCTTGAATAAAACAATATTAAACAGTATTTTATTTAATTTTTTAATAACTATCGGAGTAGCTTTAGTAGTATTACTAGGATCCTATGTAATTGTAAAAAAATATTTAAGTGCAATTATTGATATTAATAAAATGAGTAAGTCTATGGGAGAAAGGGATTTTACTTATAGATCAAATATAAAATTAAATAATGAATTAGGTGATGCTTTGGCGGAGCTAAATAATTCCTTTGAAATACTAAAGTCTGTATTTACTGAAAATATAGATTTATCATTAACCTTAAATGAAAATACTGTTAATATAGCAGAAGCATCTAATAGTATATATGAAGCTTCAAAGCAGGTATCAACTTCAATTGAAAACATTAATTCTGTAACTCAGCAACAAGCTGATAGTATGGTTAATATATCTAATAACATTAATATCTTAGGAGATTCTATAAAAAATGTAGGAAATTCTATTAAAATATTAAAGGATTTATATAGTACATTAAGAGCAAATGCTAAGAAAAATAATACAGGAATGAAAAATTTATTAAATGATAATTTAGAGTTACAAAATTCAATTGAGTATTTATCTAAGGATATTTTAGAAATATCCTCAAGTACTAAAAAAATAAATGATTTTGTAAGCATAATAGATGATATTGCAAATAGTATAAATTTAATTTCAATTAATGCATCTATTGAAGCCGCTCATGCTGGAGAAGTAGGTAAGGGATTTGCTGTAGTTGCTAAAGAAATAAATAATTTAGCAGAAAACTCTAAGGAAGCAACTGAATTAATTAAGGGAACTACAAAGGATATTAGGAGTAAGATAAATAGTACTATAGAAATATTAAATGAAACTAAAGAAGTCTCCTTAAAGGAAAGTAGAAGTGTTGCAGATACTGTTGATTCATTAAAAATAATGAGAAATGAAATTGATATTATGAAGGATGCTATAGACTCTATAGTAAATTCAAATGAAGTAGTAAATTCTAAAAGGGAAGAAATCTTAATAATAGTTGAAAATAGTGCAGCGGCAATGGAAGAAGTAGCAGCTTCAACTGAAGAAATAAGTGCTTTAACAGAAGATGAATTAAATTCAATGGAGGGCATTAAGAATATGGCTTCTGATCTTAGAAAGCTATCAGAAAAGATGAAAGAAAATATTATAGAATTTAAGGTATAGGGAAGAATTTTAGTGTATAATATAAAAGGAGTATTGATATTAATTTCAATACTCCTTTTATATTAATCTTTTTAACAGCTTTAATGAAGCCAGGAGGAGTTTATGAACGATTTATCAAAAAGTGTAAGAAACATTATGGTTATATTCCTTTTTTGTTTTATAGCCTTAATATCATATATAGCATATTTTCAGGTTTTTAAAGGGCCTGATATAGCAAATGATTCAGGCAATAAAAGACTTTGGGCAAAGAGAAATGAAGTCCTAAGAGGAACAATTTATGACAGAGATGGTGAGCCTTTAACCAATAGTGTAAGAATAGATAAGTTTAATCAAAGTAGAGAATATATTTATGGAGATTTATATGTTCATGCTTTAGGATACATAGATGAGAGATTTGGTATCACTGGATTAGAAGAGGAATTTGATAGTGAACTATCAAAATATAATGGATTTTCCAATGGAATAAGAAACTTTTTTAAGGATTTTAATTTAAAAAGTGCTTTTGAAAATAGAGATGAAGAAAAGATAGGAAATGGATTGGTAACTACCTTAGATTACGATATACAAAAAGCAGCTTATGATGCTATGGGTAATTTAAAAGGAGCAGTTGTTGCTTTAAATCCAAAAACTGGTGAAATACTTGCCATGGTATCTAAGCCTACTTATGATCCAAGTAACTTAGAGCAAGTTATTGAAGATGCAAATTCTGGAGTTGATAAAGAAAGCAAATTATTAAATAGAGCTGTAGATGGTAAGTATCCACCAGGATCAGTATTTAAGACGGTAACTTTAGCTGCAGCTTTAGAAAATGATCCTAGTATAGCAAATAGAACCTTTAGTGATACAGGAAAGATTTCATTTCCTGATGGAACTGCATTAAATAACTATATGAATCAAGCACATGGAGACTTAAGCTTACAAATGGCATATAGAGTTTCTAGTAATGTTGTATTTGGTACGTTAGCAATGGAAATGGGAAATGCAAAGCTTAAGGAAGTAGCTGAGAGGTTTGGATTTAATTCAAGAATTAATGGAATAGGCTTAACAATACCAGAAAGTAGATTTCCAGCGTTAAAAGATTATGAAGCTGGTAATATAGCACAAAGTGGTATAGGGCAAGGTAGCGTATTATCTACACCTATACAAATGGCATTAGTTGCAGCTACAGTAGCAAATGATGGTGTGTTAATGGAACCTAAGTTAGTAAACAAGATAGTAGATAAGGCTGGAAACACCATTAAAGAAATTCCTAATAAAACTTTAAAGGAAAATATTATATCTAAAGATATAGCTACTACAATAAAGGATTATATGGGATACTTAGTATCAAACAATATATATAGATGGCCAGCTTTTGAAGGTACTAATGCAGGCGGAAAAACTGGAACTGCTGATTACATGCTAGAAGATGGTTCAGAAGGGATACCTCATGGATGGTTTATATCATTAGCACCAGTAGATGATCCTCAAATTGCAGTTGCTGTAATTGTCGAAGAAGGTGAAAATGGCGCTGGTTCAGCTGCTAATATAGCTTCACAAGTTGTAAGGACTGCTATTTTAGGCAAATAAGTTTAAAGAGGTTGTAATGTTACAACCTTTTTTTCTACAAAAATTAACTTTTTCTCCTTCACTCTTTAAAATTAAAATCATATATTAAATTATGGTTAATTTTTAAACTTTTAAGATAAAAGGAGATAATTAATATATGTTTAGAGTAAAAAAGTTAGATGTGGAAGGATGCTACTTAATAACACCAACTGTTCTCATGGAAAGCACTTGCGACCTTATAAAGGTTTTTAGTGATACACAATTTAATATATATGGACTAAGTACAGAATTTAAAGAAGAGTACTATGCTATTGCTAAACCAGGGGTAGTGAGAGGAATGCATTTTCAATTGCCACCGGAGGAGCATGATAAACTAGTAACTTGTATTATGGGAGAAATACAAGATGTAGTTATAGATTTAAGGAAAGAATCTAAAACTTTTGGTAAATATGTAACATTAGATTTAAATGAAGATAATAAGAATTTAATATATGTTCCTTCTGGATGTGCTCATGGATATTATATTAAGGGAGATAAACAAGCTTTGATTTATTATAAAGTAACGAAACCTTTTATAAGAGAATTAAGAGGTGGAGTACATTGGAGTTCTTTAAGTATCCCGTGGAATTTTAATATAGATAAAGTAGAAGTAGAGCGAGAAGATGAAACTTGGCCTAGATTTGAAGACTTTAATTCACCTTTCTAAAGATAATTTGCAATTAATAATAAAAATTTTTTTATTGTTAATTGCAAATTATTATACTAGTGATAGAATTTATATTGCAAAGTGAAAATTAAGGAGAGAAGTAGGATGTTTGATTTTGAATATCATTTAAAAAACTTGCCAGATAAGCCTGGTGTTTACATAATGAAGAATTCACTTGGCGAAGTAATATATGTAGGAAAAGCAAAGATATTAAGAAATAGAGTAAGAAGCTATTTTCAAAATTCTAAAAATCATTCAGAAAAAGTAAAGGTTATGGTTAAAAATATTTCTGAATTTGAATATATAGTTACAGATTCGGAAATGGAAGCTTTGATTTTAGAATGTAATTTAATAAAGAAATATAGTCCAAGATATAATATTGCATTAAAGGATGATAAGTTTTATCCTTTTATAAAAATTACAACAAATGATGATTATCCAAGAGTTTTTGTAACTAGAAAATATGCCAAGGATGGGGCTAAATATTTTGGCCCTTATACCAATGCAACAGCAGTTTATGAAACTATAAATTTAATAAATAAGATTTTTCCAATAAGGACTTGTAAGCTTATCATTAAGGAAAATGGAGAAAAGGTTAGGCCGTGTTTAAATTACCATATTAAAAAATGTGTTGCACCTTGTGCAGGATATATAAAAAAAGAAGAGTATGCTGATATGATTAATGATATTATGGATATACTTAATGGTAAGGATAAAACCATAGTAAATGCATTAAAAAATGAAATGGAGGAAGCTTCTAGTAATCTAGAGTTTGAAAAAGCGGCTAAAATTAGAGATAAAATTCTTGCCATAGATGCAATTGTTGAGAAACAAAAAATATTTAAAACTATGGAAGGCGACGAAGATTTTATTAATATATATCAAGATGAAAAGGATAGCTGTATTCAAGTGTTTTTTTCAAGAGATGGAAAGATTACAGGACGTGAGCACTTTATTTTTGATAATACTGCTGATGAAAAAATAGGAGAGGTTCTAGAAGATTTTATAACTTCATTTTATGGAGGTACAGCAAAGGTACCAAGAACAATATATTTACCAGATATTGAAGATCCAGAACTTATAGAAGACTTTTTAACTATTAAAAGAGGAGCTAAGGCATGGATTAAGGTTCCACAAAAAGGACAAAAGAAAGATATGCTTGAAATGGTAAAAAACAATGCAAAGATTACCTTGGAGCAATTTAAAGATAAATTCTTTAAAGAAAAAGAAATAAATAGAATTTCCTTAGAGGAATTGCAAGAATTATTAGACTTAGATGAGCCACCATTTAGGATAGAGTCCTATGATATATCAAATATTCAAGGAGTAGATTCAGTAGGGACTATGGTAGTATTTGAAGAAGGCAGAGCTAAAAATAGCGATTATAGAAGGTTTAAGATAAGATCAGTTAAAGGTGCTAATGACTATGACAGTATGAGAGAAATACTGGAAAGAAGATTTACTCATGGACTTGAAGAAATAAAAAAGATTCAAGAAAGGCAATTAAGCTTTTCAAGTGGTAAATTTTCAAGCTTTCCAGATTTAATTATGATGGATGGTGGTAAGGGACAGATAAATGTGGCCCTAGAAGTATTAGCAAAACTAAATATAAATATTCCAGTTTGTGGATTAGTTAAAGATGATAAACATCAAACTAGGGGAATTATTTATAATAATCAAGAGCTTATAATTAATAGAAGCTCAAATTTAATGCAAATGATTAGAAGAGTACAAGATGAAGTTCATAGATTTGCTATTACCTATCATAGAACTTTAAGAGATAAAAGAACATTACATTCTGTTTTAGAGGATATTCCAAATGTTGGAGAAAAAAGAAGAAGAAATTTATTAATGAAATTTGGAAGTGTAGAAAAAATAAAGTCTGCTACATATGATGAATTATTAGAAACACCAAGTATAGACAAAAAGGCTGCCAATAGTATACTAGATTACTTTAATAATACAAACAAATAGTAACAAAAAGGTTACAAAATCATTATAATATACAAATATATGATTAATGGGTTGTTTATTAGGTATTTTTAATTTATACTATTTTAAGGTATTAATAGATATTAGAGGAACTTAAGTATTATTTGAATTATGAGAGACGATATTACGAGGTTATTTATAAGGAGTTAGGTATGAATCAATATAAAATATTTGAAGGTTTATTTAAAGAGTTTTACAAAAGTGAGAATGTTATTCTTAATGCTGAAATGAAGAAATATGTTCATTTTAGAGTTGGTGGACCAGCAGACATCCTTTTAATTCCTGAAAATAAAGATCAGGTTATAAAAAGCATACAAATATGCAAAGAAAATAATATACCTTATTTTGTAGTTGGTAATGGATCTAACTTATTAGTAAAAGATGGTGGGGTTAAAGGGGTAGTTATAAAATTAAATGAAGTTAAGAACATAAATATTTATGGTGAAACTATTGAGGCAGAATGTGGAGCTATGCTTAAGGACGTATCAAATGCAGCATTAGAAAATTCCTTAACTGGTTTTGAATTTGCTTGTGGGATTCCGGGAACTGTCGGTGGAGCTGTATTTATGAATGCAGGAGCTTATGATGGTGAGATTTCTCATGTAATCGAAAGTGCAGAAGTAATAGATAATAATGGAGAAATAAAAGTACTATCTAAGAATGAATTAGAATTAGGATATAGATCTTCTATAGTTATGAAAAAAAATTATATTGTATTATCTGCTAGATTTAACTTAAAAAGCGGTGAAGTTAGAAAGATTAAAGAAATAGTTGATGATTTAACATGTAAAAGAGAATCTAAACAACCACTAGAGTATCCTTCAGCAGGTAGTACATTTAAAAGACCTACTGGGTATTATGCAGGAAAACTTATACAAGATGCTGGTTTAAAAGGATACAGCATAGGTGGTGCAGCAGTTTCAGAAAAGCATTCTGGATTTGTAATAAACAAGAACAATGCAACAGCTAAAGATATATTAGATTTAATTGCATATATTCAAAATGAAGTAAAGAATCAATTTGGTGTTGAACTACATCCTGAAGTTAGAATAATAGGTGAAGATAAAAAATAAAATTTTTAAGTATAAAGAGGAATTCAATTTATAATGAATTCCTCTTTTTTGTGTGTAGCAAATATTGGAAGTTTACCATACAGTTGTAATATTTATAATATAAGTAAATTTTATAAAAGTGTTGACAGGAATTAAGTGGTATAATATACTATATTTAAAGTTAATTAAAAATATTTAGGGGGATAATTTATGAGAAAATTTTATGTTAAAGAAAGACTACTTTCAATTGGAGCCAAATTTGATGTTTATGATGAAAATGATAATAAAATTTTTGTTGCAGAAGCTGATAGGTTTGATATAGGCAAAAATATAAGCTTATATGATTTAAACAATAGGAAAGTATTATATATGAGACAACAAATTAGGTTTGGCGCACATAAATATATTGCATTTGATGAAAATATGCGAGAAATAGCTACAATAAAGAAAGAATTTATGGTTCCTGAATATGATATAACAGGAATTGTTGGAGTCATGAATATGGAAAGTTCCAGTATACTAGGTAGGAGCTACGAAATAAAAAGAAATGGACTAACAATAGGAACAATAGATAAAGAGTTTACCTTTGGAAGAGATAGATATTTTCTTGAAGTGATGGATGAATCACATACAACATTTTTTATTGGGCTTTTAGTAATGATAGATATGATTAGATTTCATAATGATAATTAATAAATTTTAGAGGAGGAGAAATAAGAATGTCTCATAATATTGATTACGAAATTAAGGGGAATGAAATGCAATTTGTAGAAATTGAATTAGATCCAAGGGAAACTGTTATAGCTGAGTCAGGGGCAATGATGATGATGGACAATAGCGTTACAATGGATGCTATATTTGGAGATGGTAGTGAAAAATCTAAAAGTGGCGGTTTTTTTGGAATGTTAGGAAGTGCAGCTAAGAGAGTAATAACAGGTGAAAGCTTATTTATGGCTGCATTTACAAATGAAGGGATGCTAAAACAAAGAGTAGCCTTTGCGGCTCCTTATCCCGGGAAAATATTACCTATGGACTTAAGAAGTCTTGGAGGAAGGCTAATATGTCAAAAGGATTCTTTTTTATGTTGTGCTAAAGGAGTAAGCATTGGAATTGAATTTACTAAAAAACTTGGAACTGGCTTCTTTGGAGGCGAAGGATTTATATTACAAAAACTTGAGGGAGATGGGTTAGCATTTATACATGCTGGGGGAACTATAGTTAAAAAAAGTTTAATGCCTGGAGAAACTATAAAAATAGATACTGGTTGTTTAGTTGCTATGACTCAAAATGTTCGTTATGATATTCAATTTGTAGGAGGAATTAAAAATGCTGTTTTTGGAGGGGAAGGATTATTTTTTGCTACATTAACTGGTCCAGGGGATGTTTGGATTCAAAGTCTTCCATTCAGCAAGCTTGCATCAAGAGTATATGCATCGGCTCCACAGAATATGGGGAGATCAGTTGATGAAGGAAGTATTCTTGGAACTCTAGGAAATATATTTGAAAAGTAGTATAGAAACTTTTTCTTAACTTATATATAATTATTTTAAGCAATAAATAATTAACAAAGGGGGGAGCCCATAAGTTATGGGCATGTAGTATGGAATATAGAGTTAGAGAAGAAGTAAAGAAATTAGGTAAATATGTATCAGGAAAGCCTATAGATGAAGTTAAAAGGGAGTATGGAATAAGTAGAGTAGTTAAGCTTGCTTCTAATGAAAATCCTTTGGGTACTTCGGATAAGGTTAAAAAGCTTATGGTAGATTTAGTTAATGAAATGAATATGTATCCAGATGCAGCATCATTTGATTTTAAGGAAGCCTTAAGTAATAAACTTGATATAAATAGAAATATGATATTTTGTGGGGCAGGATCCGATTCCTTAATAAATGTAATTTGTGGAGTTTTTTTAGATAAAAATGATGAGAGCATAATGGCTGAAATTACTTTTCCAAGATATGAAAGTAATACTAAACTTATGGGAGCAAAGGCTGTTAAGATTCCATTAAAAAATAATGCCTTAGATTTAGAAGCAATGGTTGAAGCAATAAATGATAAAACAAAGATAATTTGGTTTTGTAATCCTAACAATCCTACTGGAGGAATATTTACAAAGAGCCAATTAGATAGAGTTTTAAATAGAATCCCAAGCAGTGTAATAATAGTTATGGATGAAGCTTACGGGGAATATGTTACTTCAGAGGAATATCCAAATTCATTAGAACTTTTAAAATATTATCCTAATATGATTATATTAAAAACTTTATCAAAGGCTTATGGTTTAGCATCCTTAAGATTTGGTTATGGAATAGCTAATGAAAAAATTGTAGATTATATGAATAGAGTGATAAATGCTTTTGATGTTAATTTGTTTGCTCAAAAAGCAGCAACTGTTGCAATACAGGATGATGAATTCTTAAGTAAAGTAAAAAGTTTTAATGAAGAACAAAGAGAATTTTTATATGGCGAGTTTGAAAAAATTGGTCTTGATTTTATAAAATCTCAGGCTAATTTTATAATGGTAAATGTTAATGGTGATGATAAACCTATACATGAGTATTTATTAAAACATGGATATATAATAAGACCGGGATATTTATTAGATATGCCAGGGTGGATAAGGGTTAGTTTAGGAACAAATGAACAGAATTTAGAGTTTACTAATCTTCTTAAAGAGGCAATAGAAGAAAGAGATAGGTGCTAAAGCACAATTAAAAATAGGGTTGTTTGTAGCAACCCTATTTTTTACGTATAGAAAAGTATAAAGAGATTACCTTTATGATTAAATTAATAAGGTGAATATGATATAATTAAATTAACAGACTAAATATTTAGGGAGGTAGCATCATGAGATTTATAATAGTTACAGGATTATCAGGAGCAGGTAAGACAGAGGCAACAAGAAGTCTTGAAGATATGGGATACTTTTGCGTAGATAACCTTCCACCAAAGTTAATACCAAAGTTTGCAGAGGCTTGTGTACAAAGCCAAGGTAAGATAGATAAAGTTGCTTTAGTTATAGACATTAGAGGGGGTATATTCTTTGATGATTTATTTGAAAGCTTAATTTATTTAAAGAAACAAGATTTTAAATATGAAATATTATTTTTAGATGCATCTGATGAAGTTTTAGTTAAGAGATTTAAGGAAACTAGAAGAAGTCATCCATTAGCACCTGGAAGTAGAATAATTACTGGGATTAATGAAGAGAGAAAAAGGCTAAGAGAAGTAAAGGATAGGGCAGATATAATAATAGATACTTCTAAATATGCAATAAAAGACTTAAGAGAAGAAATGACTAAAAATTATGGAGATGTAAAACAGCCCCAAAAACAACTTTCTGTAACTATTTTAAGCTTTGGATTTAAATATGGAATACCAGTAGATTCAGACTTAGTATTTGACGTTAGATTTATACCAAATCCATTTTATATTCCTGAACTTAAACCTTATTCAGGAAATGATGAACCGGTTAGAAGATATGTATTACAACAAGAAGAAACCAAAGGTTTTATAAAAAGAACTGATGATTTATTAGAGTTTTTAATACCTAACTATAAAAAGGAGGGAAAAAGACAACTTATTATATCTATAGGATGTACTGGGGGAAGACATAGATCAGTTGCTATAGCTAATGCATTATATGAAAGTTTAGCAAATAGGAATTATAATATATCCGTTGAACATAGAGATATTAGAGAAGATGTACATCAAGGAGCTAAGAAGCTATGAGTATTAAAGAGTGGTTAAAACCTGGAGTTAAAATAAAAAGATGGTTTTTCTTTGGAATATTTGGGATTCTTTTAATTGCTTTTGGCTTTACTGAATTAGCAGTAAGAAGGGTTTATGATATTTATTATAAAATATTTTATATATTTTTAAATATAACAGGAGTTTTAGTAATATATATTTCAGTTGTTGAAAGTATGAAATCAATAATTGCTTTAACTAATAAGGGATATATACATTTATCATTAGATAGTAGAAAAATGGAAAATCTAATATATGAAAAAAGGCTATTAGTAAAAGGACCTAAAATAGTAGTTGTAGGTGGTGGAACAGGATTATCTACAATGCTTAGAGGATTAAAATACTATACTTCTAATATTACCGCAATTGTAACAGTGGCAGATGATGGTGGTGGATCAGGAGCCTTAAGGGAAGACTTGGGTATGTTACCTCCTGGAGATATAAGAAACTGTATTTTAGCTTTAGCAGATACAGAGCCTTTAATGGAAGAACTTCTTCAATATAGATTTACTGATGGAAGACTTAAAAATCAAAGTTTTGGTAATTTATTTTTAGCTGCTATGGATGGAGTTAGTGAAAACTTTGAAGATGCTGTTCAAAAAATGAGCTCGGTTCTTGCAGTTACAGGTAAGGTTTTACCTGTAACATTAGAAGATATGAAGTTGGTGGCTGAACTTGAAAATGGCAGTAGGATAGAGGGAGAATCCCAAATTCCTGAAGAGGCTATAAAACAAAATTCAAGAATAAAAAAATTAATGATTGAACCTAAGGATGCAAAACCTCTTCAAGATGCTATAAAAGCTATTGAAGAAGCTGATGCTATAGTATTAGGACCAGGGAGTCTTTATACAAGTGTAATACCTAATCTTTTAGTTAAAGATATTGCAGAAAATATTAGGAAAAGCGATGCAATTAAAATCTATATATCAAATATAATGACCCAGCCTGGTGAAACTCATGGGTTTAAGGCTTCTGATCATATAAAAATATTAAAGAAATATGGCGGTAGAGGAATAGTTGATTATGTAATTGCTAATAGAGGGGATATTCCTTTAGATATAAAAGAAAGATACTTAAAGGATAATTCACAGTTGGTTGAATTAGATAGAAAAGAACTTAAGAGTTTAGGTGTAGAGGTAATAGAAGCATCTTTAGCTAAAATAGAAAAGGGTTATGTTAAGCATGATTCTGAATACTTAGCAGAAGTACTTGTAGATACAATAATGGAGAAAAAATTATTATACGATAGAAAGAAGATTATAGAATATATGTATGTTTCTCAAAAGATAAAGGAAAGAGAAAGAAAAAGTAAAGAAAGTAGAAATTAATATATAAATTAAAAAGGGTTGTTTGTAACAACCCTTTAAATTTTGTGTTAAAAAATGTAATATAATAATTAATTTATGAATATATAGAAAAAAATGTTGTAATTTGTTAAAATATGTTTAAAAATATATAATATTTAAGAAGAGGAAGTTTAATATGGAACTTATAGGTATTTTTGTTGAAATGATGCTTAATGTATTATTATATGACAAATTATTCAACAGTCAAAAGAATAAAAAGTACATACTTTATTCTATAATAATTATGATTTGTAGTGTGCTTTTCTATAAATTTAGTAGTATTAATGGGATAATTAGTTTTTTAATTCTACTAATAGCTGAAATTAGTGCTATAGCATATGTAGATAAAAAGGATAATATTCTAGTTTTAACAGAAATATTTATATCTACTACAATTAGTTTTATATTACAAAATGGCATTATAACCTTAATTTATTTTTTTACAGGAAAAACAAAAGAATACAGAGTGTTACATTTAATAATTTATGCTATTAGTATAGTTTGTATAATGATATTTTTAAAAGACTATAGAAAGAAAAAAGATTTAGATTTTGAGAAATATGTTGAAGATAATATTTTAATTTCTATTATTACTTTAAACATATTCATATTATTTATGATATTTAAAATGGTCTATGATAATAGAATTTTATATAATAATATAGCACTTCAAATTAATGCATTAATTTTTGTTAATATATTTTTTAATATAAGTTTTTATAGAACAATACATAAAAGCATATTAAAAAATAAGAATATGGAAATAAAAAGTACTTATAATCCACTTCTAGACGAAATAATCCAAAGCATGAAAGCAAGTGAACATGAATATAAGAATCATATTAATATGATTTATTCTATGATTCAAGTATCTAAAACAATACCTGAAATTAAAGAAAAAGCTAGCAATTATATTGGGCATATACAAAATAAAAATGTTTTTAGCAAAGTTTTAGATATAGAAAGTACTATAGTTAAGGCTGTTATATATAGTAAATTGGTTGAATGTGAGCAGCTAGGAATCAATTTAAGTTATGAAATAAAATCAAATATAGAAGGCTCATATCTTGATGATACTGAAATAACCATAATTTTAAGCAACTTATTAAATAATGCTATTGAGGCAACTAAAAATTCAAATAAAAAAAAGATAAAATTAGATATAAGAAAGCTTGAACGATATAAAATACAGGTTAAAAATAATATTTCAGGGTTAAATATAGATTCTAGAGAAATAGAAAATTTCTTTAAAAAAGGTTTTTCTAGTAAGGGTGAAGGTAGAGGTTATGGATTGTTTAATGTAAAGAAAATAATAAAAAAATACAAGGGAACTATTTATGCAAGAGTAGTGGAAGATTTCTTAGTAATAGAGATATATATTTAAAGTTTTAAGCTAGAATTTACATCTAAATTTTTATTATTATTTATGTTATAATTACATGATAAGAATAGTAAATAAGGAGAAATAGGCAATATGTCATTTTCATCAAAAGTAAAAGGAGAAATTTGCAGATATTCAGAATTGACCAAAGATGAAGCTTTAGCTGAAATTTCGGCAATAATGAAGGTAAGTGGAACAATATCATTTAATGGGTTAGGATTATCTTTTAGAATTACTACTGAAAATCCGGCATCTGCAAGGCATATATTTAGTTTGCTTAAAGAGCATTTTAATATACATTCAAAATTAATGGTTAAAAAGAGCAACTCTTTAAAAAAGAACAATATATATATGGTTCTTATTGAAGAGTCTATGGGGGTTAGGGATCTTTTAAGAGATACGGGGATACTTTCAGAAATTGAAGGAGTTCTAACGTTAAACTATAGAATAGATAAGGAAATGGTTAATTCAGATGAATTGAAAAGAGCATATATTAGAGGCGCTTTTATAGGTGGAGGAAGTATAAGTAACCCTGAAAAGACCTATCATCTAGAGTTTGTAACACATAGTGAAGAATATGCTAGAGATTTATGTGCTTTAATTAATACTTTTGGATTAAATTCTAAGGTTATACAAAGAAAAAATAGCTTTATAATTTACTTAAAAGAAGGAGAGCAGATTTCTAATCTTTTAAGTATTATAGGTGCCCATACTTCTTTATTAGAACTAGAAAATATAAGAATAATGAAGGAAATGAGAAACAATGTAAATAGACTTGTAAATTGCGAAACAGCTAATTTAAGCAAGACAGTTAATGCAGCAGTTAGGCAGGTTGAAAGTATAAAACTCATACAAAGAGAAATAGGGCTTCAGAGATTACCAAAAAATTTAAGAGAAGTAGCTGAACTTAGACTAAGCTATCCAGATGAATCTTTAAAAGAACTTGGCGAAATGCTAAATCCACCAGTAGGTAAATCTGGTATTAATCATAGATTAAGAAAAATAGAAAAAATAGCAGAAGAAATAAGATCAGGAACTTATTAGACAATGGAGAATGGATAATTTATGATGAAACTCAGCAAGCTGAGTTTCTAAATTTTAATTATGGTAATTTGGTACAAATTACTTCTTAATTATGCATTCTTAATTTACAATTATTAATTACAAGCACGTAGTGCTTGTCAAGGGGGTGTTTAATTGGAAAAAAAATTTACTCATTTACATCTTCATACAGAATATAGTTTGCTTGATGGTTCAGGAAAAATTAAAAAGGTAATAAGCAAAGCTAAAGAGTTAGGAATGGACAGTATTGCTATTACTGACCACGGTGTTATGTATGGATGTGTTAATTTTTATAAGGAGGCTATGGAACAAGGAATAAAACCTATATTGGGTTGTGAGGTTTATGTAGCTGCAAAATCAATGGATATAAAGTTAAATGATAAAGAAAATAGTACTCATCATTTAGTTTTATTAGTTAAAAATGAAGATGGATATAAAAATTTAATGGAGATAGTATCTGAGGCGTCTATTAGAGGTTTTTATTATAAGCCAAGGGTTGATCATGAGTTTTTAAGAAAGCATAGTACAGGGCTTATAGCATTAAGTGCATGCTTAGGGGGAGAGGTTCAGTATTGGCATCTTAAGGATAATTATGACAAAGCGAAAGAAGTAGCTCTTTTATATAATGACATTTTTAAAGAGGGTTTTTATTTAGAAATACAAAATCATGGAATGGATGAGCAAAGAAAGGTTACAGAAGGTAACATTAAGTTATCAAAGGAAACTGGAATACCATTAGTTGCAACTAATGACGTACATTACATAAATCAAAAAGATTCAGCCTCTCATGATATTTTAATGTGTATTCAAACTGGTAAGACAGTTGATGATCCAAATAGAAGAAGATATCCTTCAGATCAGTTTTATTTAAAGTCTCCAGAAGAAATGTGGGATATGTTTTCTTATATACCAGAAGCTTTAGAGAATACGACTAAAATTGCTGCAGAGTGTAATTTTGATTATGAATTTCATGTATCTAAATTACCAAAGTTTCCAGTTCCAGAAGGGATAGAACCTTTTGAGTATTTAAAGAATCTTTGCTATTCAGGACTTATAGAAAGATATGAAGTATTTAAGGAATTTCAGAATAAACCACTAAATGTTGAAAAAATTGTGGATTATTATAAAAATAATGAAGAAGCCTGTGGATATATTGAAAGATTAGAATATGAGTTATCAGTAATTAGGCAAATGGGGTATGTAGATTATTTCTTAATTACTTGGGATTTTATAAGATTTTCAAATGAAAATGGAATACCAACTGGGCCAGGGCGTGGATCTGCTGCAGGTTCAATAGTTGCTTATACATTAGGTATAACCAAAATAGACCCAATAAAATATAGCTTGCTATTCGAAAGATTCTTAAACCCTGAAAGAGTAAGTATGCCGGATATAGATTCGGATTTCTGCTATGAAAGAAGACAGGAAGTCATAGATTATGTTGTAGATAAGTACGGAGTAAATAATGTATCACAAATTATAACATTTGGAACAATGGCCCCTAGAGCTTGTATTAGGGATGTAGGTAGAGCTATGAACTATTCTTATGCAGAAGTTGATAGAATTGCTAAAATGATTCCTACTATGCTAGGAATAACTATAGATAAAGCACTAGAAATAAATCCAGAGCTTAAAGCTGCTTATAATAATGAAGAAAGAGTAAAGCAATTAATAGATGTTAGTAAGGACTTAGAAGGACTTCCAAGACATTCGTCAACTCACGCAGCGGGAGTTGTAATAGCATCTAAGCCATTAGTTGAATATGTACCTCTTCAGAAGAATGAAGATTCTATAGTAGCACAATTTGATATGACAACATTAGAAGAGTTAGGATTGCTTAAAATGGATTTCCTTGGACTTAGAACATTAACTGTTATGAACGATGCAGTTAAAATGATTAAAGAAAACCAAGGGATAGATATAAATTTAGATAAGATAGACTTTGAAGATAAAGCAGTTTATAAAATGCTTGGAGAGGGAAAAACAGCAGGAGTATTCCAATTAGAATCAGCAGGTATGACATCATTTATGAAGGAATTAAAGCCAGATTGTTTAGAAGATATCATTGCAGGTATATCTCTTTATAGACCAGGTCCTATGGCTGAAATTCCAAGGTATGTAGAGTGTAAACAAAACCCTGATAAGGTTAATTATGTGGCGCCAGAGCTAGAGGATATATTAAATGTTACTTATGGCGTTATGGTTTATCAAGAACAGGTTATGGAGATAGTAAGAAAGCTTGCTGGATATTCAATGGGAAGAAGTGACCTTGTAAGAAGAGCCATGTCAAAGAAAAAACACAAGGTTATGGAAGAAGAGCGTAAAAACTTCATTTACGGTGTAGTGGATGAAAATGGTAATGTAGAAGTTCCTGGTTGTAAGAGGAATGGAATTTCAGAAGAAGCTGCAAATAAGATATTTGATCAAATGATGGACTTTGCGAGTTACGCGTTTAATAAATCCCATGCAGCAGCATATGCAGTTATAGGATACCAAACTGCATATTTAATGAAATATTACCCAGTAGAAACTATAGCAGCTATGCTTAATTCAGTTATGGGTACAAGTGAAAAAGTAGCTCATTATATTGCCTTTGCTGAAAGTTTAGGAATACAAGTTTTACCACCCGATATTAATGAAAGTTATTCTAAATTCACAGTTAAGGGAGATAAAATAAGATTTGGATTAGCAGCTATAAAAAATGTTGGTTATAATGTTGTAGAAACTATAGTAGAATCAAGAAATAATAAGGGAGCCTTTGAATCTCTTATAGATTTTATAAATAAAATAGATTTATCTGCTGTAAATAAAAGAGCTATTGAAAGTTTGATTAAGGCAGGAGCTTTAGATGGTTTTAATGTTTATAGATCAAAACTATTAGCTGTGTATGAAAAGTTAATGGATGGGGTAGCTAGTGAAAAGAAAAGAAATATAGACGGGCAAATAAGCTTATTTGGACTAGAAGAAGAGTTAGAACTTCCAGAAGTAAATTACCCAAATATTAAAGAGTTTGCTAAGAAAAATTTATTAGCTATGGAAAAGGAAATGACAGGATTATATTTATCAGGTCACCCTTTAGATGAATATGCAGATAGTTTAAAAGTTCAAACATCAACTAATATAGAAAAGGTATATAAGTCCTATGAAATAATTAAGGATACCTTTAATCCAAGTGATTTACCAGAAGACATAATTCATGACGAAGAAAAGGTAATACTTGGAGGAATAATAGCAGAATACAATCAAAAAATAACTAGAAATAATACAATGATGGCATTCTTAAAACTTGAAGACTTAACAGGAATAATTGAAGTTATAGTATTTCCTAAAACCTTAGATAAAGTTAGGGAAAGCTTAAAAGAAGATGCTTTAGTAGTAATTAAAGGAAGAGTAAATATAAAGGAAGATGAGCTTCCAAAATTAATTTGTGAAAGCATTGAACCTTTAGAAAAAATTAATACCTCTAAGGTTTATTTAAGGGCTAAGAATTTAGAAGAAGGAAAAGCTTTAATGAAAGAATTAAGAAATATACCTGATTATTATAAAGGAGACACTACTGTTTACTTATTTACAGAAAGTGATAGAAAAAATTATAGAATGCCAAGGGATATATGGATAAATTTAGAATCTGATGCTGTGATTTATTTGAAAGAATTAATAGGTGAAGAGAACATTAAGGTTATAGAATAAAGATAAGAAAGTCTACAGATGCTAAAAAGAAATTTTATCTATGAATTTAGCATCTGTAGATTTTATTATTATTTTTAATATTTTAGCAGTTTTATCAAAAAATTAAGAATTATTCAATTATTTATATTTAAATCTAAATTAAATTGATAAAAAACTAAATGAAAAAATTTACAAAAACTAATTAAGAAAAATTTATTAATTCATAGATAAATGGCATTAATTTAGGGTATAATATAAGCTATAAGGTATAAAAAAGTCGATAAAAATCGTATTATTGTATTTATTTTAGTTGCATAAAATTAAGTAAGCAAGTACAATAAATAAGGTGATTAAAAATTAGTAAAAAAACTAATTAATATGGTAAAAATTTAAATTATTATAGTTTATAAAAAATGGATAATTCCACAAAAAGTGGGACAACCTTTGTCCCAGTGGTGTTAAGGAGGAAACAACATGAAAAAAATAGCTATTTTAACTAGTGGTGGAGACGCTCCAGGAATGAACGCAGCAATAAGAGCTGTTGTAAGAACTGCTTTACATCATGGTATTGAAGTAATGGGCGTTCAAAGAGGATATAGCGGTTTAATTAATGGTGAATTATTCCCAATGGATAGATCATCAGTATCAGATATCATCCATAGAGGTGGTACTGTATTAAGAACAGCTAGATGCGTTGAATTTAAAAAAGAAGAAGTAAGAATTAGAGCTACTAAAATATTAAAAGCTTATGGTGTAGATGCCTTAGTAGTAATTGGTGGTGATGGTTCATTTACAGGAGCTAAACTTTTATCAAAGTTAGGTGTTAAAACTGTAGGTTTACCAGGAACTATAGATAATGATTTAACTTATACTGATTTTACAATTGGATTTGACACAGCTTTAAATACAGTAATAGATGCAATAGATAAAATTAGAGATACATCAACTTCTCACGAAAGAGTTTCAATAGTTGAAGTTATGGGAAGAGATTGTGGAGATTTAGCTTTATATGCAGGTATAGCAGGAGGAGCTGAATATATAATTACACCTGAAAAAGGTTTTGACAAAGATGAACTTTGCAAAGTAATTTTAGAAGGAAAAAGAAATGGTAAGATCCATAATCTAGTATTATTAGCTGAAGGTGTTGGTGGAGCTCAAGCTCTAGCAGAGCACGTTGAAAATGTTACTGGAATTGAAACAAGAGCAACAGTTTTAGGACATATTCAAAGAGGTGGTAGCCCAACAGCTACAGATAGAGTACTGGCTTCAAGAATGGGATCTAGAGCAGTTGAAGTTCTTTTAGAAGGAAAGACTTCAAGAGTTATAGGAATTAGAAATAACGAGATAATTGATCAAGATATAGATGAAGCTTTAGCATTAGATAGAAAATTTGATGAAAAATTATTTGAAATAGCAAACGAAATTTCATCTTAGACTATATAACCTTGATTTATTACTCAAAATATATATGACTATATTTAGTCAAAATAAGCCTAAAATATTATACTTAAAGGAGTGTTATTACATGAGAAAAACTAAGATGATTTGTACTGTAGGACCAGCTAGTGAAAGCCCAGAAATATTATCACAAATTATTGAAGCAGGAATGAATGCATCAAGACACAACTTCTCCCATGGAGATCATGCAGAGCATGCAACTAGAATAAACTTAGTAAAAGAATTAGCTAAGAAGCACAATAAAGAAATAGCTATAATGCTAGATACTAAAGGACCAGAAATCAGAACTGGAAAATTTGAACCTAAGAAAGTTGAATTAAAATCAGGTAATGATTTTACTATATATGCAGGTGGAGATGTTGTAGGCGATACAACTCAATGTACAGTAACTTATGAAGGATTAGCAAATGATGTTAAACCTGGAGATACTATATTAATTGATGATGGTTTAGTAGGATTAAGAGTTGAATCAATTGAAGGAAACAAAATAAACTGTAAAGTTATGAATACAGGTTTTGTTGGAACTCACAAAGGAGTTAATGTTCCAGGAGTATCAATTAAATTACCAGCTTTAACTGAAAAAGATATAGCTGACCTAAAATTTGGTTGTGAAATAGGTGTTAACTTAGTTGCAGCATCATTTATAAGAAAAGCAGCTGACGTTGAAGCAATAAGAAAAGTTTTAGTTGAAAATGGTGGAGAACATATTCAAATATTCTCAAAGATAGAAAATCAAGAAGGTGTTGATAATATAGATGCTATATTAGAAGCTTCTGATGGTATAATGGTTGCTAGAGGAGACCTAGGTGTTGAAATACCAATGGAAAAACTTCCAGCAGTTCAAAAAATGATAATAGAAAAATGTAATAATGCAGGAAAGCCAGTTATAACAGCTACTCAAATGTTAGATTCTATGATAAGAAATCCAAGACCAACAAGAGCTGAAGTATCAGACGTTGCTAATGCAATATATGATGGAACTGATGCTATAATGTTATCAGGAGAATCAGCAAATGGAGATTGGCCAGTAGAAGCAGTTCAAACTATGGCTAAGATAGCTATAGAAGCTGAAAAACAATTAAACTATGAAATAGCTACTTCAAAGGCTACTAAGCATATACCAGCTATAGCAGGAGTTATTTCAAGGGCTGCTGCAAATGCTGCTTATGAATTAAAAGCATCTGCTATAATTTCTTCAACTCAAAGTGGAGCAACAGCTAGAAGATTATCTCAATGTAGACCAGATTGTCCAATAGTTGCAGTTACTCCAGATGAAAAAGTAGCTAAGAAATTAGCATTATGCTTTGGAGTTTATCCAGTTGTTTCAGGACAAATGGAATCAACTGATCATATGATGGAAGAATCAGTTAAGGTTGCTCAAGAACATGGATTTGTTACTAAAGGAGATACAGTAGTAATAGCTGCAGGTGTTCCAGTACATGAAGTTGGTGCAACTAACCTATTAAAGATTAGTGTAATTGAATAATATAATAAAAAAGGAAGCTTTAAAATAAAGCTTCTTTTTTTATTATATAGAAATAAATGAAAATCATTATCATATAAAATAATAAAAGATATAATTTAGTTATAAAATTGTATTAAATAAGTATAAATTTTATTTAAAATAAGATAATTAACAAAATGTTAACAAATATATTGATAAAGTTTAAGTTATAATGTATATTATGAAATGAATAATGTAATAATATTATTATGGAATTAAATGGCAACTAATTCTGGATTTGGGCATCAATTGATGCCTATTTTTTTTGTAATTTAAATATTTTTATGCTATTATTAGATGAAACTTTAGAAATAACTAAATTTACAAGGTTTTAAGAGGTGAATAATTTGGTTGAAAAAAACAATGAATATATATTAGATATAATAGGTGTAGGGTATGAAGGTGAAGGTATAGCTAAAATAGAAGGATATCCTATATTTATAGAAGGTGCTATTTTAGGAGAAAAAGTTAGGGTTTTAATAGTAAAAACTAAGAAAAACTATGCTTATGGAAAATTACTAGAAGTAATTGAATCTTCAAAGGATAGAGTAGAACCAAAATGCGCTTTATATAAAAGATGTGGCGGATGCACAGTTCAACATATGAATTATAAAAAGCAGTTAGATTATAAATTTGAACGAGTTAAGGATTGCATATCAAAAATTGGTGGATTAAATAATGAATTGGTTAATTACCCAATACGAATGGAGAATCCAGAAAGATATAGAAATAAGGTTCAATTGCCAATTGGCTTAGTAAAGGGAGAATTAAATATAGGTTTTTATGCACCAAGAAGTCACAATATAATTGATTTAGAAACTTGCTTAATTCAAGATGAAATAGCAGATAAGGTCACAAGTATAATAAGAAACTGGATGAAAAAATATAATATCCAACCTGCTAGTATTGATGGGATTTTCAATGAAAGTGGATTAATAAGACATATAATGATACGTAAGGGTTTTACCACTAAAGAAGTTATGGTAGTATTAGTATCCACAAAAAGGAATGTACCACATATAGATGAATTTATAAATGAAATTAAAAACAATATAGATGGTATAAAAAGTATTATTTTAAATGTAAATAGTGAGAATACAAATGTTATTTTAGGAGAAGAATGTATAACATTATGGGGATCAGATACTATAACTGACTATATAGAAAACTTTAAGTTTAATATATCACCATTATCATTCTTCCAAGTAAACCCTGTACAAACAGAGAGATTATACTCAAAGGCACTTGAATATGCTGGATTAACAGGTGAAGAAACTGTTTTTGATGCTTATTGTGGAACAGGAACAATTACACTTTTTCTTTCTCAAAAAGCAAAGAAAGTATATGGGGTTGAAATAATTGAACCAGCTATAGTAAATGCTAGAGAAAATGCTAGGATTAATAATGTTGATAATGCTGAATTTTTCGTAGGAAAATCTGAAGAAGTAATACCAAGTTTAATAGAAAAGGGAATAATACCAGAGGTGATAGTCGTAGATCCTCCAAGAAAGGGATGCGATATAAAACTTTTAGATGCAATTGGTGAAGCAAAACCAAAGAGAGTGGTATATGTATCTTGTGATCCAAGTACCTTAGCAAGAGATTTGAAGATATTAGAGAAAAAAGGATATAAAACTGAAAAAGTACAGCCGGTAGATATGTTTCCACATACTAGTCATGTAGAATGTTGTGTGCTATTGAAGAGAATATAAGTAGGGAAAAGAGTTGTGAAATTTTTGATTAATTATCACAACTCTTTTTAATTTATTTTATTTTGTGTAAAATTAGTTTATTATAAATACTGATTTTACACAAATAAGGAAATTTTACAATTGAAAATATTTCCATAAAATTTGTTTAAAAAATAACAATGAAATCGTTGAAAAATATTTCAGTTTTTGATATAATTTTTTTGTAACAGCGAAAGAACAATATTTAGGGGGATTTATAATGAATAAAAGATTGATTGCATTATTATGTGGGACAGCTATAGCGCTTTCTTTAACAGGATGTGGAAACAAGTCTGATAGTAATACAGGAGTAGTTATTGAAAATGCAAGTGTTGATAGTATATCAAAAGCATCAACTAAAGCTTTCTATGAACAAAGTTCTTTAAAAGGTCAAGAATTAGTAGATGCAGTTAATGCTAGAACTGGAACATTTACATATGCAACTACAAATGAAGATGGTTCACCAAATTTAGCTATATTTGGTTTCGGTATGATTGACGAAAATTATGCAATGGCTGGAATATCAGAAAATCAAACTTTACAAAATTTAAAAAGAAATAAGATAGCAGTAGTTTCATTCTATCAATATGATGCAACAGCAACAGATAAATTTGAAAGAAATAAGGGTGCTAGGTTAGTTATAAAATTAGTTGAAGATAAAGATAAAATAGATGAATTAAAGAAAAAGACAGAAGGAAAATCAAATGAGAATACAACTTTCTTTGAAATAGTAGAAGTTAAACCATTAGGATAATAAGAAAGCTATCAATTAGAATTTATTTTAGATTCAGTTGATAGCTTTTTTTGTTAAATCTTTTCAATTGAGCAGTTAATTTTAGTTACTAATTTATCTAAAATGTTTTGCTCTTCCATAGTAAGTTCATCTATTAAGTTATCACATAATATTGGTAATATATCTGATACAATTTTTAAGGACATTTTTTCTAAATGATCCATTAACAAGATAAGTAAGTCGTGACCTTTTGAAGTTAAATTTATTAGTCTAACTCTATTATCATTTTTAGATGGATTTATATAAACTAAATCTTTTGATTCTAAACTTTTTACAACATAATTTGTTGTACTATGAGCAAATTCAAATGAAGAAGTAATATCTCCCATAGTACTTTCTCCATATTTATATAGATAGTATAAAACTATTTTTTCTTCTTTTTTTAAGGATATAATCTGATCATTAATATTAAAAGGTTTTCCAAACCAATCTTTATATTTTTTATTTTCATCAAAGTTCATGTCTATTAATCTATTTACTAGCATAATTACCCCTCCATAATGGATTTAAATATTTTATAAAAATTATAGCATAAAAGAATAATAAAAGATTAATAAATTTATTTCAATTATTGAAATAAATTTATTAAGGTGATATAATGATATTAATATTTCAGTTTTTGAAATAAAAGTTGAATAGGAGAGTGCTTTATGAATATTTTTACACCTATTAAAATTGGAAATGTGGAAATAAAAAATAGAATTATGTTTCCACCATTAACTACTTCTTTTGAAGAAAGAGGAGGTATTATTACTCCTAAAGCAATAGAATTTTATAGAGAAATAGCAAAGGGTGGAACTGGATTAATTGTAATTGGAGATGTTTCAGCAGTTGCAGCTTTTTCAAAAACTCCAACACTTCATCATGATGGATTAATAGAAGGACATAAAAGTTTAACAGATGCTGTGCATAAAGAAGGAAGTAAAATAGCAGCACAAATATTTTATCCAGAAGTAGATCCAGATATAATAATGAATGAAGCAAAAGTAAATGGAATGCCTTCAGCAATGAAGCTTCATCATAGATTATTTAATGAATTTGTAAATGAAGTTGATAAAGCTGGAATAGAAAAAATACAAAATTTAATTGTTGATGTAGCAGTAAGAGCTCAAAAGGCTGGATATGATATGTTACAACTACATGGAGATAGATTAATAGGTATGTTCTGTTCACCTATTTTAAATAAGAGAACAGATGAATATGGTGGTTCTTTTGAAAATAGAGCAAGATTTGTATTAGAAGTTATGGACAAGATAAGAGCTGTATTACCTGATATGGCAATAGATTATAAAATGTCTATTATTAGAATGAATCCAAGAAAAGGTTTTGGTGGTCCAACATTAGAAGAAGCTAAAATATTAGTTAAGTGGTTAGAAGAAAAGGGTGTTAATTCATTCCATGTAGCTCTTGCAAATCATGGAGCATTAATAAATACAATACCTTCAATGGGATTAGAACCTTATGGATGTTTCTTAGATTTAGCAGAAGAAATAAAATCAGTTGCAACAGTTCCAGTAAGTTGTGTTGGTAGAATATTAAGACCAGAAATGGTTAGAGATATATTAGATACTAATAAGGCTGATATAGTTGCGTTAGGAAGACAATTAATTGCAGATCCTAATTGGCCAATAAAGGTTTTAGAAGGAAAAGAAGATGAAATAAGATACTGTATTATGTGTAATAGAGGGTGTGCAGATAAATTACTTGCACATGGAAGTATAGCATGTTCAATTAATCCTATTAATGGTTTAGAAGAAGAAATTCTAATAACAGAAGCAGAAAAGAAAAAGAATATATTAGTAGTTGGTGCAGGGGTAGCAGGACTTGAAGCAGCATGCGTAGCAGCTGAAAGAGGACATAAGGTTACAGTATTAGAAAAAGAAGATAAACTATTTGGACAATTAAACATAGCTATGGCTCCTCCAAATAAATCTGAAATGGAAAGATTAATGGAATACTATTCAAAGCAAATAAAACGTCTTAATGTAGAAATTAAAACAGGTGTAGAAGCAACAGTAGAACTTATAAAAGAGTTTAATTGTGATGAAGTAATAATTGCTACAGGAGCAACTAGCATAGTTCCTAAATTTGATGGAATTGAAAATATGAGAGTTGTATCAGCTTGGGATGTTCTAAATGGAAGTGAAGAATTAGAAGGTAAAATTGCAATTATAGGAGCTGGATTTGTAGGTATTGAAACTGCAGAGTATATAGCAGAAAAGAATAAGGAAGCTTTTGTAGTTGAGCTAAGTGATAAAGTTTTAGGTGGCGAAAAAGCAACTAACATGGACATTATGTTTAAGAATCTTGCAGATCATAATGTAGAAATTTTTAAATCACATAAGCTTGTGTCAATAGAAAAAGATCATATAAAGGTTGAGCATGCTGATGAAATTAAAGAAATGTCATGTGATATGGTAGTAGTTGCAATTGGAGCAAAACCAGAAAATGAATTATCAAATAAATTAAATGAAGCAGGAATAGTACATCATTTAATAGGAGATTGTAAAACTGTAAGATTAATAGGAGATGCAGTAAGAGATGGATTTAATTTAGCTGTAACACTATAGCTAAAAAACTTGAATTAAAAATTTAAGTATGATAATATAAAGAAAATTATATGTAGGGAATGAAGTACTCCCTAAGTTTAAAACTTAAACCGCTTATTTAAGCTAATGACTTCTGTAATTATATTACGGAGTTATTAGCTTTTTATTATTTAGGAGTAGATTATTTTATATTTATTAAAAGGAGGATGAAGATGTTAACAAGTTTATCACTTATTTTTTTATTAGGTTTATTATTAGGATCTATTTTTAATAAACTGAAGTTACCTAGTTTGTTAGGAATGATATTCACTGGAATTATTTTAGGCCCTCATGTCTTAAATTTATTAGATGATTCTATTATAAGTATTTCTGCAGATTTAAGACAATTAGCATTAGTAATTATTCTAACCAGGGCTGGATTATCCTTAGATATTACAGATTTAAAAAAGGTAGGAAGACCAGCAATTTTAATGTGTTTTGTTCCAGCTTGTTTTGAAATCGTAGGAGTAATTTTAATAGCCCCTAAATTATTAGGTGTTACTTTACTTGAAGCGGCAATAATGGGATCAGTTATTGCAGCTGTATCTCCAGCAGTAATAGTTCCAAGAATGATAAAAATTATGGAAGAAGGATATGGTAAAGAAAAGAGCATTCCTCAATTAATTTTAGCCGGAGCATCTGTAGATGATATATTTGTGATTGTAATTTTTACTGCTTTAACAGGATTAGCAAGTGGAGAGTCGGTTTCAGGATTTAGATTATTAGAAATACCAATTTCAATATTATTAGGAATTATAATAGGTATAATTTGTGGTGCTTTGTTAATAAGGTTTTTTAAAAAGATTCATATGAGAGATTCTATAAAAATAATTATTTTATTAAGTATATCATTTTTATTAATTGAATTTGAACATAGGTTAGATGGTATTATACCAATATCAGGACTATTAGCAATAATGAGTATGGGTATTTTTATGAAACAAAGTTACTCTATATTAGCAAGTAGACTTTCAATAAAATATAATAAGCTTTGGGTTGCAGCAGAATTATTATTGTTCGTATTAGTAGGAGCTACCGTTGATATAAGCTATGCTTTATTAATGGGGGTATCAGCAATTATAATAGTTATATTAGCTTTAATTATTCGAATGATAGGGGTATTTATTTGTATGTTAAAAACAAATTTAAATATGAAAGAAAGATTTTTTTGTATGATAGCATATATGCCTAAGGCAACAGTTCAAGCTGCTATTGGTGGGATTCCATTAGCCATGGGATTAGCTTGTGGAGAAAAAGTATTAACAGTTGCAGTTCTTGCAATTTTAATAACTGCTCCTTTGGGTGCTTTCTTTGTAGATGGAATGTATAAAAGGTTACTGGTTAAGAATGAATAATATAATTAATTGTTTATTAAAAATATAAGTTTATTGACAAAGGTGCATTTCAAATATAATATTTTAATATGAAAATAATTCCATAAGAACAATTTAATTGATAAAAGATAGGGGAAGAGATTTATGGGGGAAGAAAAATTATACTTATATTCAAGTAAAGAAGAGCAAGTAAAAAAGGCAAATAAGTTTATTATACAAGGATATATGTTCTTTTACTTATTTGTAGCAATTATTGTAGTTGTTTCATTTTTAAGAGGAATACGTACACTACAGTACACCTTAGCTTTTTTATTTATTATATTTTTGATTACATTAATAACTAATATAATGTATAAGAGAAACCAGACAGATGGTAGAATAAAGTATATATCAAGTATAGGAGTTTTAATTTTAACATTTTTAGTTTCAATAGCTTTTAATAACTACTATTTAAGATTTATGGCGGCCATACCTTTTATAGCGAACATAGTTTTTTATGATAAGAAGTTCGCTAGAATTTCAGGATTATCTGTAGGTATTTTAAATATAATTACTACTAGTATTAAAGTTTTTGGAATGAAATCATATTTAGGCGAGGAAATAGTTGATCATTGGTGTGCAACACTAGGAATAATAGTTCTTATGGCATTTATATATTTTACTGTTGGTGTAGTAAAAAGATTTAATGAAGATGCTATGGGTAGTTTAGAGGAAGAAAAGAAGTATCAAGGAAATATATTAGATGATGTAATATCTGTAGCAAATGAGGTTAGAAAAGAAACGGAAAATGCCATGAATATTGTTAATGATCTTAATGAATCCACTAATGTTGTAAATTTATCAGTTAAAGATATTTCTAGTAGCACTAAGGTTACATCAGAAAATATTCAAACTCAAACTATAATGACAACAGATATTCAAAATTCAATTGAGAATACTCTTGAAAGATCAGAGAATATTGTACAAGCCACAAATAAGTCGGAAAAATTAAGTGTTGAAAATCTTAAGTTAATGAATGAATTAAAACATCACTCAGAAATAATAGGAGACATAAATTCAAAAGTAGTTGAATCAGTAAATAAACTTAAAGAAAGAACGAATGCAGTTAAAAGTATTGTGGATACAATTTTTGAAATATCAAATCAAACTAATCTTCTTGCATTAAACGCATCCATTGAAAGTGCTAGAGCTGGAGAGGCTGGGAGAGGTTTTGCAGTAGTAGCAGAAGAAATAAGGAAATTGGCAGAAAAAACAAATAATGAAACTAAAAATATTAGTATAATCCTTTCTGAATTATCAGAGGAAACTGAAGAAGTTGCAAATGAAGTTAATATATCTATTAATGCAACAGAAACCCAAAGTAAAATAATAAACAAATCATCAAATAGCTTTGACAATATGAGTAAAAATGTGAGTTATCTTATAGAGGATATTGCTGAAATTGATAAAATGTTAAATAAGCTTTCAGATGCTAATAATAGTATTGTTGAGAATATAATACAATTATCAGCAACAACAGAGGAAGTTACAGCATCAGCTATGGAATCAGAAGAAATTAGTGGTAGAAACCTAAAAAATGCAGATGAGGCTAGAAAAATCTTAAGTAATGTTTTAGAGGTTTCTTATAGGTTAGATAAATATTTAAACAAAAATTCTTAGTTTAAAGAAGAAAGTAGAAGATGCCGTATATTCTATTTTCTTCTTTTTTTAATATTATTTGTAAATAATAAGATTAGGCTATTGATATAAATATTATTGAACCGTATAATAATAAGGAATAAATTCTGGGGAGATTTTAAATAGATATAATCACTAAATATATTGGGGGATTTAAAATTAATATTTGGATCAAGGTTTGCTAGCGTAAGTTTTTATCTAACACTATTAAAGGGTAATAATATAAATAGGTTGGGTTATTTATAATTCTAAGAGGGGATTTGTAAATATGATTGAATGGAGCGATAAATATAAAACAGGAATAGCAATAATAGATAATCAACATAAAGAATTATTTAGATTATTTAATAGAATATATGATTTATATAATAATGAATTTTTAATAGACAAATATGATCATATAATAGAAGCTATAGAAGAACTTAAGGATTATACAAAGTATCATTTTAAAGCAGAAGAAGAATATATGCTTTCGATAAGATACAATAAATTTTTTGAACATAAATTAAAACATAAAGATTTCATCAATAAAATTGAGACTGTAGACTATAATCTAATTGATGATAATCAACAAACTTATTTACTTGATTTATTAAAGTTTGTAACTAACTGGCTAATAAATCATGTTATAACTGTAGACAAGCAGTTACCTGTAGATAATAAGCTAGATAAATAATATAAAATGTGACTTTTGTATACCTTTTATATCGGGATTTCCTCAGAGTTTAAATGTATATATTAATATAATTGAAAAAAAGTCTGTACTAGAAAGTGTTTAATCTTTCTAGTACAGGCTTTTTACATTTTTTGTACATTTATAGCCATTGGGCCTTTGTTACCTTCTTGAATATCAAAAGATATATTCTCTCCTTCATGTAAATCTTTTTCAGGACCCTTTTCTTTAATTTGAGAATGATGAACAAAAACATCATTGCCTTCATTGCATGAAATAAATCCATAACCCTTTTCCATACTATACCATTTAACTACTCCAGTATATTTAGACATAATGACCTCCATTAATTTAATTATCACTAGATAGTATTTATAAAAAAATAAATTTTACTCTTAAAAATCAAATATTTCTTTATATTAAGAGAAATATAGATTATTTAATATCTATATTCGAAATAAGGGAAAGTTTCCTAATTTATAGTGGAATATGAAGGGTAAATAAAATGAAGAATTATAAATAAAGGAATATAATAATAAGTGGATTTATAGTAAAATATTGAGAATTAGTTATAGGGAGATGTTAAAAGTGTTAGATATCTTAATAAAAAATGGATTGATAGTAGATGGTACTGGGAATCCAGCTAATAAAATGGATTTAGGAATCAAGGAAGGGAAAATAGTTAAAATTAAAGTAAATATAACTGAAAATGCAAATAAAGTTATAGATGCAGAGGGGCTTGTAGTTTCGCCAGGATTTATAGATGTTCACAGCCATAATGATTTAGTTCCTTTTATGGATGAAGATATACAAAATCTTAAAATAAGACAAGGTGTTACTACAGAGTTAGTTGGACAATGTGGATTAGGAGTAGTACCGTGTATAGAAGATGAAACAAAGCTTTGGAAAAATTACATAAAGGGAGTTGTAGGCTGTCCTAATATAAAATTTAATTTTAAGGATGTTAATAATTACTTTAAAAAGATAAAAGAAGATAAGATTAAAAATAATTACGCAGTACTTATTTCTCATGGTGCAATTAGAGCTAAGATAATGGGATTTAATCCATCAGAAGCATCAAATGATGAAATTAAAGAAATGTGTAATTTAGCTGAAGATGCCATGAAGCAAGGGGCTATAGGTATGTCATTGGGTCTTCAATATATGCCTGGGATTTATAGTAAGGGAAAAGAATTAATAGAGTTATGCAAGGTTATTAAAAAATATAATGGGATTGTTATGGTTCATGTAAGAAATCATGATAGAAATATAGTAAAAGCTATAAAGGAAGTAATTGATGTAGCAAGAGTTTCAGGGGCAAAGATTCATATATCTCATATGAGATCTTATGATTCAAAGGAGCTTGGATGTACAGCAGATAAATTAATTAATTTAGTTGATGAAGCTATAAAAGATGGAATAAATATTACTTTTGATGAGCATCTATATCTTTCAGGAAGTACTTTAATGACTCAACTTTTACCGCCTTGGATAACTGAAAAAGGAAATGAAGCTATGTTAAATATGCTTAAAGATAATAAGGTTATAGAAAGGGTAAAGAAGGAGCTTGAAGATCTAAATACTAATTATGTTGGATGGGACAACTATAGTTATATTGCTACTTGGGATGGAATATTAATAACATCATTAAACAAGGAAGAAAATTCAAAATATATAGGTAGAACAGTTGGTGAAATAGCTAAAGAAAAAAATATTCATCCATTAAATTTTGTTGCTGATTTACTAGTTTCTGAAGAAACTGGAGTTGGAATAGTAACTTTAAATATTTTTTCAGAAGAAGACACAATAAAGCTTATAAAGCATCCATTTCAAATGGTTGGATCAGATAGCATACCAGCTGGAGATCCACATCCAAGACTATATGGAAACTATCCATTATTTATAGGTAAATATGTTAGAGATAAAAAAGCATTAACTTTAGAAGAGTGTATTTATAAATGCACCTTATTACCAGCAAAAACTTTAGGACTAAAAGATATAGGGATTTTAAAAGAAGGAAAAAATGCAGATGTAACTATATTTGATTTAAAAGATATAGTAGGGTATGAGGACTATATTAATAAATCTAAGAGTCCTAAGGGCATAAAGTACGTAATAATTAATGGAAATATATCTATGGATAATGGAATAATAGTAGATAGTAAAAATGGTAATATAATAAAAAAATAGCTTGAAGTTTAATAGCGTATAATTTGAAATTTTAATATTCTGTGAATAAATTTAAGTATTTTCTATTGACATGTTAAGGTAAAAGTTGTAAGCTATATATAAAATTAAATAAATACCTCACTAACTTGTGAGGTAGAGGCGCAAAATTTAACAGTCTTTAGTGGAGCTTGAGAGTGCTGTGAAACTAAGGAGAAGGAAATTTTGCCGAAGCTTGTAATATTTCTCAATATTGCTTGCTGGGTCTGCAGTTAAGAACTGCAGGACTGTCTTAATAAACTTCCCGGTTTATTAAGTTGTGCTATCTCAAATGGGAAAGATGAGGGTAAAGTAACTATGAATATAACCTGAGCCCAACCGCTCAGTTATTTTTTTATAGTATCTTATCTGAATTATTTAGGATAGCACCAACCAAAATTAGGTTGGTATTTTTTATTTCAAAAATTATTTATAAGAAAGAGAGGATATGTACTATGAAGAAAAAACTATCATTATTAATTTTAGCTGTAGTAACAGCAGCATTAACTTTAACAGGTTGTGGATCAGCAAAAGATAAGGAGGCTGCAGCTGAAGATGTGTTTAGGGTAGGTATGGAAGCAGGCTATGCTCCTTTTAACTGGACTCAAACAGATGATTCAAATGGAGCAGTAAAGATAAATGGGGGAGCAGAATATGCAGGTGGATACGATGTTGAAATTGCTAAAAAGATAGCAGATTCATTAGGTAAGAAGTTAGTAATTGTTAAAACTGAATGGGACGGGCTAGTTCCGGCTTTAACATCTGGAAAGATAGATGCTATTATAGCAGGGATGTCTCCAACAGCAGAGCGTAAAGAAACTATAGATTTTACAGATATTTATTATAAGTCAGATTTAGTTATGCTTGTTAAAAAAGGTGGAGCTTATGAAAATGCAGAAACTTTAAAAGATTTTTCAGGAGCTAAGATAACAGGTCAATTAAATACATTCCACTATTCAGTAATAGATCAAATTCCTAATGTAAAGAAACAAACAGCAATGGACAACTTCCCAGCTATGAGAGTTGCATTAGAATCAGGAGTTATAGATGGATATGTAACAGAAAGACCAGAGGCTCTTAGTGCACAAATGGCAAATGAAAACTTTAAAATGGTAGAGTTTAAAGAAGGATTTGAAACTTCAGAAGAAGATACAGCTATTGCAGTTGGAGTTAAAAAAGATAGTGAATTAAAAGATAAGATAAATGAAATTCTAAAGGGAATTTCTGATACTGAAAGACTAGAAATAATGGATACTGCTATTAAAAATCAACCAGCAGCACAATAAATTAAATAAGAGTGAAGAAATTAAAATGAAGAATTAATGAAAAACTTATTTTAGAGTTTTGATAAAATAAAGTTTTTAGTAATTTGGGGCACATTACTTCTATGATTATTCATTCTTTATTATTAATTTTAATTTGACTATCATTATGATAGTCATGTAAGGAGAGTAGATTATGAGTTTAGATTGGATAATAACAATAGTTTCAAATAACTGGCAAATGTTTTTACGTGGGGCAGGGATTACGTTATTAATTTCAATAATAGGTACATTAATAGGAACATTTATTGGTCTTATAATAGGAGTTATTAGAACAATACCAGTACCAGAAAAGGGTATAAAAAGAATAATTTTAAAAGTAGTTAATATAATTTTATCTGCATATATAGAATTTTTCAGAGGAACTCCTATGATTGTTCAAGCCATGGTAATCTATTATGGTTCAGCAGCAGCTTTTGGTATAGATATTAATGCAATAGTTGCAGGTTTATTTATAGTTTCAATAAATACTGGAGCTTATATGGCGGAAATAGTAAGAGGGGGCATAGTTTCTATAGATAAAGGACAATTCGAAGCAGCTCAAGCTATTGGTATGAACCACTTTCAAACTATGGTTAATGTAGTATTACCACAAGTAATTAGAAATATATTACCAGCTACAGGAAATGAATTTGTTATTAATATTAAGGATACTTCAGTATTAAATGTAATTTCAGTATCTGAATTATTCTTCCAAACTAAATCAATAGCAGGAAATAACTTTAGATATTTCGAATCATTCTCAGTAGCATGTGTTCTTTATTTTGTAATGACATTTACTGTTACAAGAATATTAAGATATCTAGAAAAGAAGATAGATGGTCCAGAAAACTATATAATAGCTGGAAATCAAATGCAAGTTGCTAGACCAGAAGATATGGTTAATAAATCTGTGTAATGGCCTAAGGAGGAATTAATATGAAAAAAGTAATAGAAGTTAAACATTTAAGTAAAGCCTTTGGAAGTCATGAAGTTTTAAAGGACATAGACTTTTCAGTAAAAAAAGGAGAAGTTGTTTGTATAATAGGATCTTCTGGTTCTGGTAAATCTACATTATTAAGATGTATAAATCTTTTAGAAAAGCCATCAGGTGGAGAAATTATATATAATGGGGAAAATATTTTAGATGATAATCATGATATATACCAATATAGAACTAAGTTAGGAATGGTTTTCCAACAATTTAATTTGTTTAATAATCATAATGTTTTAAGCAATTGTGTTGTAGGACAAGTAAAAGTACTAGGAAGATCAAAAGAAGAAGCAGAAAAAGTTGCTATGAAGTATTTAGATATAGTAGGTATGGGGAACTATATAAATGCTAAACCAAAGCAATTGTCAGGTGGACAAAAGCAAAGAGTAGCTATAGCAAGAGCTTTATCAATGGAACCAGATGTTATATTATTTGATGAGCCAACCTCTGCTTTGGACCCTGAAATGGTAGGGGAAGTATTAAAGGTAATGAAGGAACTAGCAGAAACAGGACTTACTATGTTAGTTGTTACACATGAAATGGGATTTGCAAAAGAAGTTTCAGATAGAGTGGTATTTATGAACAATGGTGTTATTGAAGAAGAAGGCACTCCTGAGGAAATATTCAACAATCCTAAAAAAGAACGTACTCGTGAATTCTTAAAACGTACATTTAAATCTATATAAAAAATGGTACTATCATTAATTTGATAGTACCATTTTTTATATAAACTTAAAATAAAGCAAAGTGTAAATAAAAAGTAGTTTACGTCGAAAAATATGTTAATTATATTCTAATATATTCGATAAATATAATAGGATTATATTTTATACCATACATAAGGAGGGAAAAATGAAAAATAAAGAAACTAAAAAGAAAAAAATATCCTTGAAAAGAGAAATAGTTCAATTATTAGTTATTACTTCAATAATACCAATAATATTGATTGCAGTAGTAAATTTCTTTTCACTTAATAAAAATATTAATAAAGTGAATAACTCTGTAATTAAGGGGAATATGAGTCTAATAAAAGAAGCTTTGGCAGATGAACATTTAAGTAGTGATAAAGATGTTGAATATTTATCAAGAGATGAAAATGCAAAAGGTCTTAAGGAAAATAAGAATAATGAAAAAGCTTGGTTAGAAAAGTCATTAAATAATTATATCCAGTCGAATTTTAATGTTACTCACGCTTATATGGCAAGTGAAGATGGTAAACTTGTAATAGCTCCTTATGAAAATATGGGTAGTGATTTTGATGCTAAGGAAAGTAATTGGTATAAGGGTGCAATAAACAATCCTAATGAAGTTTTTGTATCAGAACCATATAAGGATACTGTAAATAACAAGGTCATAGTTACTTATTCTAAAGCTGTGTTTAATGATAAGGGAGATCTTCAAGGGGTAATTGCAATAGATAAAGATTTAGAAAAAATATCTACAATTGTGAAAAAAATAGATAAAAATAATAATGCATATGCAATTATTTTTAATAAAGATGGTAATATTATAGCAAGTGAAGATACGACTTTAATAGGAAAAAGTGTAAATGACTTACCATGGATTAAGGAAGTAGTTAATATTAATAATGATGGGAGCGAGCATTTACAAATAGAAGGCAAAAAGCTTTTAGTTAATAAGTCAAAAGAACAAAACAGTGGATATATAACTTGCGTATTCATACCAACAAATGACCTTATAATGTCATATATAAAAGATATAATATTTCCTATAATAATATTAATACTTGTAGTTATAATGGTTACTATTTCTTCTAAGATGTTTACATCTAAGCTAACAAATCCTATAAAAGAAATTATAAGAATATTAGATAAAATAAAAAATGGTGACTTTACAGAAAATGTAGATATAAAATTTTATTATAATGAAGAAGTTACTACTATGTTGGATGGATTAAACTCCCTTCTTCATGATATGAGAATACTTTTATCTGGTGTAAAGGAGGCTTCTGAAAAAGTTAATGAAGGAAGTAGTACACTATTTGAAATAATAACAGAGTCAAGTAATGTTGGAGAAGAAATAGCAAAATCAGTTCAAGAAATAGCTCAAGGAGCAACTAATCAAGCAGCACAATTAGATGATGGTGTGAAAATAGTTAGTGAATTAGAACAAGAAATAAATAAATCAATAGTAAGTTCCGATAAAATGATGAAGACCTCAAGTGAAGTGAAGGTTTCTTCAGGAGATGGTAGAAGAGCTATGGAAGTACTAAGTGAAAAATACTCTGTAAATAAAGAAGCAAATGATAATATAGTTAATAAGGTTAATATATTATCAGATAAATCAAATGAAATAGGAATTATTATAGAGGCAATTAAGTCAATTACTGAACAGACTAATTTATTAGCATTAAATGCAAGTATAGAAGCAGCAAGAGTGGGGGAAGCTGGTAAAGGGTTTGCAGTAGTTGCTGACGAAGTAAGAAAATTAGCAGAGGAATCAGCGAAATCAGCTACAGAAATAAATAGTGTTATAGATGAAGTGAATAGTAGTATCAGTGAACTTTATAGAGATATATTAAAAACTAGTGAGCTAAATGATGAAACAGGAAAAAGTCTTACTACAACTAAAGAAAAATTTGAGGTAATAGATAATATAATAAATGAATTAGAAGATGATATTAAAGATGTAACAAATTCTTTAGATAAAATAGCACTTGGTAAAGATAATGTAGTATTAAAAATATCTGAAGTTGCTGCAGTTGGCGAAGAAACTGCTGCAATTACTGAAGAAGTTAGTGCTGCATCAGAAGAGCAGTCTTCTGGCTTACAAGAAATGGCTAATCAGGCTGAAGGTTTAAAGGATAATGCAAGGAACTTAAATAATTTAATAAACAAATTTAAGATTTAATATAAAAGAATGGGCTGTTTTTAACAGCTCATTTTCTTGTATTAAGAAGATTACTTACCAAAAGTTGAAGGCAAATTAATACAATGTTATAATTTAAAAATATATAAGTAAGAATAATTATAAAGCTTTGGAGGGATTTAGATTTAATGTCAAGTTCCATTACAACTAAAAGATTATTGGCGGAATCATTAAAAAAAATAATGAAAACAAGACCATTAAGTAAAGTTTCAGTTAAGGATATAGTTAATGATTGTAATTTAAATAGGCAGACATTTTATTATCATTTTAAGGATATTTATGATCTTGTAGAATGGATATATAAAACAGAAGCAGTTGAAGGAATAGAAAATTACAAAAGCTATGAGACCTGGGCTGATGGATTTTATAAAATATTTTTATATATAGAAAATAATAAAGAGTTTTGTTATAATACATTAAATTCTTTGAGTAGAACTCATTTAGATATGTATTTATTTTCAGTTATAAACAATTTACTCATGGAAGTTATAGAGGAAATATCTATAAATATAAATGTTAAAGAATGTGATAAGAAATTTATAGCAGATTTTTATACTCATGCTTTTGCAGGTCTTGTAATACAATGGATGAAAGATGGCATGAAGGAGGAGCCGGAAGTATTAATAGAAAAATTAAAGTATTTGATAGAGGGAAGTTTTATAAGAGCATTAAATAAATATGAAACAATGACTTGATATTATATCAAGTCATTGTTTTTTATTATGAGTATATAGTGAGGATGTTATAAAATAAATAGTTATTCTTAATTTGGATACAAAATATAAAAGTGTAATGAATTTAATTACATAGAATTAAGTATAAATATAAGAGTAGAGTTTTTTAGTATAAGGGGAGGGAGTTATGCCAAAAGGATTTTATACTTTTAATAATTACTTAAAAATAAATTCAGGACTTATTACAGCATCTATGGAAGATTATATAGAAATGATTTATAGGATATCTAATGAAATAGGGTTTACTAGAGTTGGTGACTTATCTAGGGCATTAAATGTAAAGCCTGCTTCAATAACTAAAATGATAAAAAAACTAGATGAACTAAGCTTGGTTTCTTATGAAAAATATGGATATATAAAATTAACTGAAGATGGAAGAAGTTATGGTGAGTATTTATTATATAGGCATAATACTATAGAAAAGTTTTTAAAGATTATAGGAGTTACAAACAATATATTAGAAGAAACAGAGAAAATAGAACATGTACTAAATAAAGAAACTTTTCAAAGAATAGAAAAATTTATAGAAATTATTGATAATCACTCAATAATAAAAGAAGAATTAGGTAATAATAAATAATAATATTACTTATAGAAAAGGTGGAGTGGTTATATGAAATCAATTTGGAGTGAAAGTTATAATATAAAAAGTAAGGGAGAGTTACAAAATGTACAAGAAGCAGAAGTTGTTATTATAGGTGGGGGTATAGCTGGATTACTTACAGCTTATATGCTTAAAGAAAAAGGGTTAGATGCAGTAGTAATAGATCGAGGAAAAGTTTTACAAGGTAATACAATTAATACTACTGCGAAGATAACAATACAACATAATATTATATATGATAAATTAATTAAAGAATTTGGGAAAGAAAATGCAAGGAGATATGCATTAGCTAATAAACTGGCATTAGAAAATTATGAAGAAATAGTAAGAAAAAACAATATTGATTGCGAATTTGAAGTAGAAGATGCTTATATATACACTTTAGATAATCCAGAAAAAATAGAAAATGAATATAAAGCAGCTATAAGTATAGGTATAGATGCTGAATTAGTTGATGAAGTAGAACTTCCTTTTAGTATAAAAAAAGCAGTGAAGTTTAAGAATCAAGCTAATTTTAATCCTATTAAATTTTTAAACTTTATAGCTAAAGATTTGAATATATATGAAAATACAAAGGCTATAAATATTGAGAAAAATACAGTGATTACTGATAAAGGAAGGATTAAAGCTAATAGTATAGTAGTAGCAACACATTTTCCTATTATAAATGTCCCAGGCTATTATTTCTTAAGAATGCATCAAGAAAGAGAGTATGTTATTGCATTAAAAAATGCTGCAATTTTAAATGGAATGTATATAGATGAAAAAGATGGAGGCTACTCCTTTAGAAGGTATAAGGATTACTTAATTTTAGGTGGAGCAGCAGGAAGGACAGGAAGCAATGAGGAAGGTGGTTCATGGGATAAGCTGAGAGATTTAGCTAAAAAGCTTTATCCTGAAGCAGTAGAGGAGTATCATTGGTCAGCTCAAGATTGTATTACATCAGATGGAATTCCTTATATAGGGGTTTATTCTAAAGACATGCCAAATGTTTATGTAGCTACTGGATTTAATAAGTGGGGAATGACATCATCTATGGTTTCAGCAATTATAATTAGTGGAATGATTACAGGTAAGGAATATGATTTTAATGAAATTTTTTCTCCAAGTAGATTCGACATGACAGCATCTATAAAGAATCTAGTTAAAGATGGATTTGAAACTACATATAATTTTATAGCTGAAAAAATAAGATTACCTATGGAAACAATAGAAAATATAAAAAATGGTGAAGCTGGTATAGTTACATATGAAGGTAAGAAAGTTGGAGTATATAAGACTAAGGATGGAAAATCATATACAGTATCTACTAAATGCCCTCATTTAGGTTGTGAATTAAAGTGGAATGCTGATGATTTATCTTGGGATTGTCCTTGTCATGGATCTAGATTTGATTATCGCGGAAACTTTTTAGATTCTCCAGCTATAAAAGAGTTAAAATATGAAAAATAGAGATTTTTATAGTAAGAAAAAAGGATATTTTGAAGGGTGGTATTTTAAAAATCAATTTAAAGATAATATTATATCCTTCATACCAGGGATAAATATAAAGTCAGATGGACAGAAGTGTTCTTTTATTCAAATTATAACAAAAAATAAATCATATAATATTAATTACGATTTTAAAGATTTTTCTGTAAGTGAGGATAAATTAACCATAAAGATAAAGGATAATATATTTTCTACTAAAGGGATAATATTAAATATAAGAAATAAAGATATACACATTAAAGGAAGGCTTATTTATAGTAATATAACCTTAGTTAAAAATGATATAATGGGACCTTTTGCATATTTTCCATTTATGGAGTGTGTTCATGGTGTTTTAAGTTTAAATCATATAGTTAATGGAAGTATATATATAAATAATGAAGAAATGAAATTTATAGATGGAAAAGGATATATAGAAAAAGATTCTGGGAAATCATTTCCAAAAACATATTTATGGGTTCAAAGTAATGATTTTAATATAGAAGATACTAGTATAATGGTTTCAATAGCAGATATACCTTTCTTAGGATATGAGTTTAAGGGATGTATCGCAACAGTTTACTACAATGGAAAAGAGTATAGATTAGCCACTTATAATGGAGTTAAAATAGTTTCATGTAATGAAAAGGGATTGGTTATAAAGAAAGGAAAATACAAATTAGAAATAAACATAGATGCATTATCAGGTCAAAAATTATTAGCTCCTAATGGTGGAGAAATGATAAGAACTGTATATGAAAATATAAGTTGTAGTGCTAGATTTAAATTTTATAAAAAGAAAGAATTAATATTTGATTTAGTTAGTAATACAACTAGCTTTGAATATGTTAATAATTAAAAGGAAGCTAATTATTTTTAGCTTCTTTTTAATTGTATAATTATAGAAGTTTTGTACTTTTATAATATAATAATGAGGTTTTAAAACAATTTTAAAGTAAATTTTAGAAAAATTCCTAATTTTATGTTTGTTTTAGAATATTTTGCAAAAAATATCGAAATTAGTATTAATTTAAAGATAGCATTAACGATAAATTAAATGTAACTAATATTATAAAGGAGTATGAAATGAAAAAAGTACATAATAAAAAGAAAACCTTAAGAGATGATATAAGAAAATTGCTATTAAGAACATCTATAATCCCAATAGTATTAATTGCTACTCTTAATACTGTATCCTCAAATACAAAGAATGATAAAATTAATAAGGAAAGAAATACAGGAACTATTAATTTAGTAAAAGAAAAAATAGCAAGTGATGGTAGCAATATAGAAAAAGATATTGATTTCTTATTATTAAACAATAATATTAAGACAGTTAATAAAGATAAAGAAGATAAAGTTGTACAAGGTATATTGGATGATTATGTAAAAGTGAATAAAGATATAATATCTATATATGTGGGAACTGAAGAAGGGAAGTTTCTTTTATCCCCTTATGAGGAAATGGATAGTAGCTATGATGCAAGAAATAGAGATTGGTATAAGGAAGCAATAAAAAGTTCAGGGAAAATAGCTGTATCAAAGCCGTATAAGGATGCAACTAATAATAAAATACTTATTACATACTCTAAGGCAATCTTTAATGAAAATGGAGAACTTCAAGGAGTAATAGGAATAGATAAAAACTTTGATGGAATATTTAAAGAAGTATTAGGTTCAGATGACAAAAATGATTCATTTATATCAATAGTTAGTGAAGATGGTATTATAATATCTGATTCTAATTCTGACCTCATAGGAAAAAAAGCAGAAGATTTAAATTGGATAAAAAAGTCTATTGACAATAAAGAAAACAAAACTATTTATATGAAAGTTGATAATAGATATTATTCTATGACTAGATCCTTTGATGAAAATAATAAATTAAATATTATTCTATTTAAGCATGCAAAGGAAGTGTTTTTAGAATATGCTGTACAAGTATTACTTCCAGTAGTTATATTTACAATAATGCTTATAGTTATAATTAAAATGTCAAAGAAATTCACAAAGACATTAACAGAACCAATAAATAATGTAGTTAGGATTTTAAAGAAATTAGAATCTGGCGATTTTACAGAAAGTATAGAAGTTAAAAATACTTATAATGAAGAAGTAAATAGTATGATTAATGGAGTAAGATCTCTTATAGAGGATATGAGTATTTTATTATCAGGTGTTAAGGAGTCTTCTGAAAAAGTTAAAGATGGTGCAGTAACATTATTTGATATAATATCAGAATCAAGTAATGTTGGAGAAGAAATAGCTAAGTCTGTGCAAGAAATAGCAGGGGGAGCTACAAACCAGGCAGGGCAATTAGATGATGGAGTAAGAATAGTATCAGAATTAGAAGAAGAAATAAATAAATCTATAGATAGTTCAAATAGCATGTTAGATTCTTCAAGGGAAGTTAAAAAATCTTCAGAAGAAGGGTCATTAGCTATAGAGAACTTAAGTATAAAATATAATGAAAATATAGAAGCTAGTGATAATATAGCTAGAAAGGTTGATATATTAACAGAAAAATCTAATGAAGTTGGAACTATAATTGGTGCAATAAAATCAATTACAGAGCAAACAAATCTATTAGCATTAAATGCTAGTATAGAAGCTGCCAGAGCAGGAGAAGTTGGTAGAGGATTTGCTGTAGTAGCAGATGAAGTAAGAAAATTAGCAGAAGAATCATCTAAGTCTGCAATCCAAATAAATGAAGTATTAAACGAGATTAAGAGTAGCATAAACGAATTATACGAAGATACAATGATAACCAATAAAATAAACAAGGAAACTGGAGATAGTTTAAAAGTAACTAAAGAGAAATTTGAAGTTATAGATAATACTATTAGTTACCTTGAAGAAAGTATTAGGGAAGTAACTATATCATTAGATAGAATTAACGAAAGTAAAGATAAGGTTGTTAATAAGATTTCAGATGTAGCAGCAGTATCACAAGAAACAGCTGCAATTACTGAAGAAGTAAGTGCTGCATCTGAAGAGCAATCATCAGGATTACAAGAAATGTCATGTCAAGCAGAAACTCTTAAAGAGTATTCTGAAATACTAAATAAGTTAATTCAAAAATTTAAAGTTTAAATATAATAATAAAAGGTGCATACATATTGTATGCACCTTAATTATTACATTGATTTATGGAATGTTCTATTTATAACATCTAATTGTTGTTCTCTAGTTAACTTTATGAAGTTTACAGCATAACCTGAAACTCTTATAGTTAATTGAGGATATAATTCTGGATGTTCCATAGCATCTAATAAAGTTTCTCTGTCAAATACATTTACATTTAAGTGATGAGCATTTTGACCAAAATATCCATCCATTAATGAGCTTAAGTTCTTAATTCTATCTTCAGGATTTTTTCCTAAAGCATCTGGAATTATTGAGAAGGTATTTGAGATACCATCTTGTGAATGCTCATATGGTAATTTAGCAACTGAATTTAATGATGCTAATGAACCACTATTATCTCTTCCATGCATTGGGTTAGCACCTGGAGCAAATGGTTCTCCTGCTTTTCTTCCATCAGGAGTAGTACCAGTTTTCTTACCATAAACAACGTTTGAAGTTATAGTTAAAACTGATTGAGTGTGATATGCATTTCTATAAGTCTTGTTCTTTCTGATCTTGTTCATCATGTTTTCAACAAGATAAACAGCTATATCATCAACTCTGTCATCATCATTACCGTATTTAGGGAAGTCTCCTTCAATTTCGAAGTCGATAGCAATTCCTTCTTCATTTCTTATTGGCTTAACCTTAGCATACTTAATAGCTGAAAGTGAGTCAGCACAAACTGAAAGTCCAGCTATACCACAAGCCATTGTTCTGAATACATCTCTATCATGTAAAGCCATTTGTAATTTTTCATAAGAATATTTATCATGCATGTAGTGAATAACATTTAAAGTGTTAACATAAAGGTTAGCTAACCAATCTGTCATTATTTCAAATTTGTCCATTACTTCATCATAATTTAAATATTCGCTAGTAATTGGAGCTAGTTTTGGTCCAACTTGCATTCCATACTTTTCATCTTTACCTCCGTTTATAGCGTAAAGTAAAGTTTTAGCTAAGTTTACTCTAGCACCGAAGAATTGCATTTGCTTACCAACTCTCATAGCAGATACACAACAAGCAATTGCATAATCATCTCCCCAATATGGAGCCATTAAATCATCATTTTCGTATTGAACTGAGCTTGTATCAATAGAAACCTTTGAACAGAAATCTTTAAATCCTTGAGGTAATCTAGTTGACCAAAGAACAGTTAGGTTTGGTTCTGGTGATGGTCCTAAAGTATATAAAGTGTTAAGAATTCTAAATGAGTTCTTAGTAACTAAAGTTCTTCCATCTAATCCCATACCACCAATTGATTCAGTAACCCAAGTAGGGTCTCCAGAGAATAAATCATTATATTCTGGAGTTCTTAAGAATTTAACAAGTCTTAACTTCATAACGAAGTGATCAACTAATTCTTGAGCTTCTTCTTCAGTTATTAAACCAGCTTTTAAATCTCTTTCGATGTATATATCTAAGAATGTAGATGTTCTACCAAGAGACATAGCAGCACCGTTTTGGTCTTTTATAGCTCCTAAGAAACCAAAATACAACCATTGTATAGCTTCTTTAGCATTTTTAGCTGGACCAGATATATCAAGTCCGTAAGTTTCAGCTAATCCCTTTAATTCTTTTAATGCAACTATTTGATCAGAAATTTCTTCTCGTAATCTAATTACATCTTCATCTATACATCTAACTTCTAAGCTTTTCTTTTGATAGATTTTATCTTCTATTAATCTATCTACACCATATAGAGCAACTCTTCTGTAGTCACCTATTATTCTTCCTCTACCATAAGCATCTGGAAGACCAGTGATAACCCCAGATTTTCTAGCAAGTCTCATTTCATCTGTATAGGCATCGAAAACACCTTGATTATGAGTTTTTCTATATTTACTAAATATTTCAGAAATTTTAGGGCTTACTTCATAACCATAAGCTTTAGCTGCGTTTTCAGCCATTCTAATTCCACCAAAAGGCATTACAGCTCTTTTTAATGGAGCATCAGTTTGAACACCAACTATTTTTTCAAAAGCTTCATCTATATAGCCAGCTTTATATTCATTGATACCTGAAATAGTTTCAGTATCAACATCTAAAACACCGCCGTTTTCTCTTTCTTGCTTAAATAATTCGCTTACTTCTTCCCATAGCTTTTTAGTTGCTTCTGTAGCACCAGCTAAAAAACTATCATCGCCAGTGTATGGAGTATAATTTAGTTGAATAAAGTTTCTAACATCAATAGATTTAACCCATTGACCTTCTTTGAAGTTGTTCCATTCTTGCTTCATACATTGCACCCCTTTTTAATATTTTAACAAACATTATTATTATTGGAAATTATTATCAATAAAGAATATTTATCATTTACATTTTATCATTGAATAAGAATAATTGCAAGAAAAATGTTTAAAATTTAACAAAGTCTTCTATTAAATGAAATTTGTTGATTATAAAAATTAAGGTACTTATAATTATAAGGGATAATTATAAAAAATAGGAGGGTTTTTTTATGGCTGGGGATAGAAAAATTTGCAGATGTAGAAATGTTAGCTATTTAGAAATAAGGCATGCAATGAAAGTTGGAGCTAGAGATATAGAAGATATAATGGAAAGTACGGGAGCAGCAACTTGTTGCGGGGGATGTACTAGTGAAGTTATATCCATATTAGAATCTGTTTGTAGTTGCAATACTGTGTCTATAAAGGAAGTAGTTGATGCTGTTAACAATGGGGCAGATACAATAGATAAAGTAGGGGAAGTTACTAAAGCAGGAACTACTTGTGGTAGATGTAAATCTTTAATCGAAAATGTTATTGAGTTAAAAAGATAGACTAATTTAATATTTACATAAGAAAATAGATCTTATTTAGGAGTTAAATCTCTATTTTTTTATTTATTTTGATTGAAGGGAATTAATTATAAAATAGCCATAATATTATCTTATGGCTATTTTATAGTATATAGGGGAATTATTGGGGAGAAAATCGAAGAAAAATGAAGAATATCCATAATAGAAAGAGAATTAAATAAATAATAATTATTATTTACAAATGAAGTATTTGAATAAAAAAATTATATGTAATATAATATATACATAGGTAAATAAAGACAAAAAACTATATATAGGAGTGTGGTAAAAATGAAGAGTTTAAAAGGAACAAAAACAGCTGAAAATTTAATGAAATCTTTTGCTGGAGAATGTCAAGCTAGAACAAGATATACTTATTATGCAAGTGTTGCTAAAAAGGAAGGATATGTTCAAATTTCAAACATATTTATGGAAACAGCAGAACAAGAAAAGGAACATGCTAAGAGATTTTACAAATTCTTAAAAGAAGAATTTGCTGGTGAAGCTATTGAAATTAATGCAGGATATCCAGTAGCTTTATATGATGATACAGCTAGTAATTTAAAAGCAGCTGCAGCTGGAGAACATGAAGAATGGTCTAAAGACTATCCAGAGTTTGCAAGAGTTGCTAGAGAAGAAGGATTCCCAGCAGTTGCTGTAGCATATGAAAGAATTATTGAAGTAGAAAATATGCATGAAAGAAGATATAATAAACTACTTAAAAATGTAGAAGAAGGAAAAGTATTCAAGAAAGATGAAGTAGTTTTATGGAAATGTGGAAACTGCGGATATATATTTGAAGGAGAAGAAGCTCCAGAAGTATGTCCAGCATGCTTACATCCAAAAGCATACTTTGAAGTATTCTCTGAAAATTATTAATATACAAGCAGTAGTGCTGTAGAACAATTAAAAATTAATCATGTAAATTTAAGGAGCTGTCTTTGACAGCTCTTTTTTTATAAAATTAACTATTAGTTATTGTTATTTAATGTATAATTAATATATTAATAAGGCTGAGAGGGTAGTAATATGTTTAATTCCTTAAAGAAAAAATTTAAATTCATATATGTTTTTTTAGTGTTAATTATTTTATTTGTAGGAGGAATATCCACATTAAATACATATAGATTGAAAAATTCTATAAATGGATTACTTAGTAACAACTATAAAAGTATAAACTCAATAAATGAAATGATTAATTGTGTTAATAATCAGGATAAAGCAATATTGATTTATCTTCAGGGAAATAAAGAAGAAGCATTAGATATTTTTCATACAAATGATGATGAGTTTTATAAATGGTTTTATATAGAAAAAAGTAATATAACTGAGATTGGTGAGTCAGAGCTTGTAGATGAGATTAATTTCCAATATATAGAGTTTAGCAAGTTATTTTCATCACTTCAAGATACAAGTAATGGTCAGAATCATAGTGAGTTAGTTAAAATTTATCAGGAAAAAATATATCCACAAGTAAAAATTGTAATAGAAGATTTAAAAAAATTAAGTGAATTAAATGAAGATATGATGTTTAATAAAAAGGAATTACTTAGGAGCGAAACTGAGAATGCGATATATTTAATATTTTCACTGTCTTTATTAGGTGCTTTTATTGGTGGTGTGATAGCAATGATCTTAAGTAATAGATTTTTTAAGCCTATCAATTTATTGATAGATTCAATATCTGATCCAATTTTATTTTTAGATAAGAATTACAAAATTAAGTTTATAAATAATAATGGAAAAAGGTACTTTAATATAAGTGATAATTCATATGAAAATAGAAAACTTATAGATATTATAAAATTAGATGAAGTATATGAATTTATACAAGATTCAATTAATAAGAATATGACTTCAAAGGTTATAGAAATTTTATATAATGAAAAACGGTGTTATTTTAATTTAAATACATCTATAATTAAAGCTAAGGATGGTAGTCTAGAGGGTATAGTATTAGTGTTTAAGGATATAACAAATTTAAAAGAAGTAGAAACAGTAAAAAGAAATTTTATTGGAACTATTTCTCATGAGTTAAAAACTCCATTAACATCGATAATGATGGGGATAGGACTTATTAATAATGAAAATATAGGTATATTAAATAAAAGACAAAAGAACATAGTTGAGACTATATCTGAAGATGTTCAAAATTTAAGTGAATTAGTTTCTAATTTATTAAAAATATCAGAAATTCAAGCAAATAAGGATAATTTTAACATTAAGGCTAATGACATAAGTGAGATTATGAAAGAGGTTATAACTAATTTTGCTCCATTAGCAAAAGAAAAATGTATTTCATTAGAATTATGTATAGAAGAAAAATTACCTTATGCAATGATAGATAAAGAAAAGATAAAATGGGTTTTAAATAATTTAATGTCAAATGCAATAAGGTATACTGAAAAAGGGCTAGTTAAGATTCAAGGAAGTTTTGATAAAGAAAAAATTTATATATCTGTCATTGATACAGGAAGGGGAATCCCTAGAGAGTATTTAAATAAAGTATTTGAGAAGTTTGTAAGGGTAGAAGGCTTTGAGATACCAGAAGAAAGTACAGGATTAGGACTAGCAATAGCAAAGGAAATAGTAGAAATACATGGAGGTAAAATTTGGTGCGAAAGTAAGGTTGGTAGCGGAAGTAAATTTATATTTACTATACCATTATAATAATATGGAGTTGATACTATGAAGAAAGTTTTAGTTATAGATGATACAAAAAATATAAGAATTTTATTAAGTACTTGCTTAGAACTTAGAGGATATGATGTTATTACAGCTGATAATGGAATAGAAGCTCTAAAAATGATTCAAGATAAGGAAATTGATATAGATTTAATATTTTTAGATATTAGAATGCCTGGAATTAGTGGAACTGAAGTTTTAAAAGTTATTAAAGCTACAAGAAGTAGTTGTCCTGTTGTTATAATGACTGCTTTTGCTACAGTAAAAAATGCAATTGAGTGCACTAAATTGGGAGCTTTAGTATATTTACAAAAACCATTTTCTCCAGAGAGAATAAATTTAGTTTTAGATGAAATAGAGAGAAAAGTAGAATTAAAAAGTGCTAATAATATAAAAAAAGATATATTGGATGAAATAAGAGAATTATTATATGAAAATAAAAATACTATTGAAGCTCATGAACTTTTAAAAAAGGCTATTAGTATAAATCCTTATGATAAGGAAGTATATTTACTTATTAGTGAGGTTAATAAAGTTATGGGGAATGTTGATGAAGCTATTAGATTTGAAAGAATTTATAAACTTTTTTAAATAATAGTTAACATATATGAAATTAAGGATAGTTAAATAATATAATTTATATATAGATAAAATTTAGTATTGGGAAGGTGAGAATATAATGTTTTTAAATGAGTTAAATAAAGATGAAGCAATGTGTTTTTTAAATCTAGTATCTACGTTTGCTAAAGTAGATAATAAATTTGCAGAAGAAGAAAAAAGATTGTTAGCGGATTATAAAGAGGAACTAGGAATTACAGATGAGGAAATGAAATTTATAGAATTTAACGATATAATATCTTTACTAAAGAAATCTAGTTATAGAGCTAGATCTATAATATATTTTGAATTAGTTGGTGTAGCTTTAGTGGATGGAGAATATGAAGTTGAAGAAATAGATTTTCTAGAAAAAGTTTCTAGTGAATTTGATGTATCTAGATCAAAAAAAATAGCCATAGCAAATTATTTTTATAATTTTACAGATGTATATAAATTTGCAACAGTAGATGCTGAGAATAATATAGAATTATTAAGAGAGCAGGCAGAAAGTATATTAAATTAATTAAAGGACTTATTATAGAGTTTTATTAACATGGAAGTAAAATATAAGAATGTAAAATACAAAAGTATTATACTGTATTAAAGAAATTATCGTGGGCAAAATAACATTATAAGAATAGGAGGTGTTATTTTGCAAAATAAAAATGATAATATGCTTGGAGGATTACCTATAAATATAAATAAAGAGGTGCCAATACCAAAGGATAATGCACAATCAATTACAGCTCTTATTAAAAAATCTGGAGATGTAGTTGGATACGAACTTTCAAATGGAGAAAGAGTATCAAAGGAGCAAGGTGTACAGCTTGCTAAGGAAGGACAAATTTCTGGAGTGGCAGTTGGAATATCCAAAAAGGGTGAAGAATATTTAAGAAGTTTACCAGATCAAAATGAAAATAATAATTTAAGCTCTTTGCCAACAGTAGAGTAAGATATTGAATACTATTAATTAAAATAAAAAGTCAATAATTTTAAAATTTTAAATTAAGGATAGTACGAATAGTTTAATATACTTGTACTGTCCTTTAGTATTTTATATAAATAAGTTTTAAATCATAAAAAATAATTATAACATTTGAATTATTTGTTAAGTTGTAACGTAAAATTTACTGTTTTACCATTATAGTTTTATTGAAAAACAAGAGCCCATTATGTAGAATTAACTTAGGGTAAGGAATTAATAAAAATATAAGGGAGATAAGAATAAATTATGTTAATATTATTACTAGCAGTATCAGCATTTGCATCATATAAATTAGCAGAAGAAAAGGGACAAAATAAGATTCTATGGACAGTAGTTACAGCTCTTGTAGGACCAATAGTTGTAGCAATTCAATATCTAATATCTTGGTATCAATATAAAAATTCAGTAAGGTAAAAATTTATATAACATAAATAAAATATAATGATATTTCTTCTTATATAAAGATATAAGAAGTGAAAAAACGACGACTTTAAAGCCGTCGTTTTTTAATTTTCTAATATTAAATTTCCATTAACTGTTTTAATATTAACCTTTTTAGAGCCATCACCAAAAGTTAAAGAAATATTTTTACCATAGTTATTACTATTATCATTAGATTTATAGAAGTCTCCGCTTATAGTTGAATAATTTAACGAAATATTACTGTTTTCAGATACTGAAAAATGAACATTACCAGAGTTAGAATCAATATCTAAGGTATTTAAATTTGTTGATGCTAATATGGAAACATTCCCTGATATTGTAGAAATAGTAGCATCTCCTATTATACTAGTAGAAGAAATATTTCCTGATACATTATGTAATGAAATTTTATTTGTATTAAATTTATTAGTTATTATATAGCCTGATGTAGAGGAAATATTAGCATTGTCTGAATTTAAATTATTAATATATATATTAGCACTTGAAGTTTTTATATTTAGGTTTTTTAAATTTAAATTATTAATGTTAATATTTCCTGAACCAATATTAATATTAGTATTGTTTAAAAAAGAATATGGAATTTTTATTAAAAAACTTATGCTATTTTTAAATTCGCTTGAGTTATTTAAATCAGTAGTAGTAGATAAATTTAAGATTTTATTATCTATTGAATTAGATATAATGTCCATTGTTTCTGTTATTGCTTTTGAATAATATGTGGAATAAGCTGTTATATTTAATTTATCTCCTGGATAAGTTTCTATTACTGTATAATTATTATTAAAATTTATATCTATAGTATCTATATCAGTTAAGTTAATATCTTTTGAAAGAACTTCATCACCACTTAGTGTAGTGTTGGTATTGAGATTCCAATTTGTAAAATTGTATTCATTTAAATTAAAATAATTACTAAGCTTAAAGCTACTATTATTAAGTTGAATTAAAGCTGTTGTATAACATAGTATAGAAGTTACTAAAAGAAAAGTCATAAAAATTTTAATTTTAGTAGAAATTAGCTTTTTCTTCATAATTACTTTTCCTCCTTTACTTTAGAAGAAGTCCAATTAAATATTCTTCTTATTAATCTAACAATAAATTTAATTAAACAATATAAAAGTAATATTGTAAAAATAAATAAACATATGCTTCCTAAAACGGAAAAAGCTATAACTGAATTAGGAAAATCTAAAATAAATGTTGGGAATAATAATATTCCTATAGTATTTGTAAAAACTTTACCTAAAAGAATTACTGTTCCCAGTATAGATATACCTAATGTACTAGCTAAAATTACAATAAATATAGTAGACATAACACCAAGTATTCCTAATGCTATTGGACCTAATACTACACAGGAAAGTACTAAAATTATTAATGAAATAATAAAGTTATTTGAAGTTTTTTTTGAGGTAACTTTATCATTAATTATATAATCTTCTTTGCTAGGGTTTTCTTTTACTTTATCATAACTATTTTCAGATTCATTAGTTATAGAGCTATTTTTTTCTTTTAGATATTTCTCAACTATTTCATAAGGATTCCCAAGTTCTTTAATTATATCATCCGAATTTTTACCGGAAGCATAAGATGAGTCAAAAAAGTCTTTATAGAAAAATAATATTTCACTTAATTCTCCTTCAGGGAAGTCTTTTAATCCATCTTTTAAGATATTAATAAATTCATCTTTATTCATTTTAAGTCTTTACCTCCATATATAATATTGAAAAAATAAACATTTCATTAATTGATTTAAGTATATGTAATGAAATGTTTTAATACAAGGGACTTAAAATTCCTTTAAGGAAATTTTAAGATGTAGATAAGTAAATATTAATATGTTAAAATTGTGGAAAGTTATCCACAAAATGTGGACAACTAACAAAAACTGTTGAAAACTTTTAAAAAGGTATTGACACAATATATATGGATTGAATGTATGTTTGTAACAATATGATGATATTTGAAGAACTATAGTAGTATGTGCTATATAGAGTAAAATAATAAAATTTGTAAAAATATCTATATGAACAAAGTTATTAACAGTTTGTACAGATTGTGGATAAAAACTGTGGATAATGTTACAATTATATTGAAAATATAGAGATAATGTAATATATTTTTGAGTTACTTGTGGAAAACTTTTTTATTATTGGTGGATAAGTATAAAAAAAATTGAGAAAAATGTAGAAATATTAATAAATTACTTAAGGAGATATAAAATGAAGTTTGAAAAGAATATTTTTGAAGGTATATTTTTAAATAGACCTAATAGATTTAATGCAAAAGTAATATTAAATAATGAAGAAATGGTAGTTCATGTACCAAATACAGGGAGATGTAGAGAAATTTTAAAAGAAGGAACAAAGATATTTTTAAGGGAAGAATTAAATCCAAACAGAAAAACTAAGTATGATTTAATTGCAGCTATGAAGGGAGATATATTAATTAATATTGATTCCCAAATACCAAATAAGGTAGTTAATGAAGCTCTACAAAATAAAAAAATTGAAACTTTACATAAATATAGTAAAATAAACAGAGAAAAGACTTTTGGAAAAAGTAGATTTGATTTTAAATTATCCACAGAAGATGAGGAAGAAGTTTATTACTTGGAAGTTAAAGGAGTAACATTAGAGGATAATGGGCATTGTAAATTTCCAGATGCACCAACAGAAAGAGGGGCAAGGCATATACTAGAACTTATAGAAGCAAAGAATCAAGGATATGGTGCAGGAATATTATTTTTAATTCAGTTAGATAATGTTAAGACTTTTTCTCCTAATGATGATACTGATCCGGAATTTAGTAATGCTTTAAGATTAGCTAAAGAAAGAGGCGTAGATATACTAGCATATAATTGTACTGTTGATAAAAATTCAATTGAGTTAAATAATAAAGTTGATATAATATTATAATCAAGGTGTTTTTACTAGTAAGAGGTGTAATATGAAATATAAGTTTTGCCCTATGTGCGGCAGAGGATTAGAAGAGAAGTTTAGTTGGGATGAGGGAGGAGTACCTTATTGTTCACATGACGATATTATGTTTTTTGATACTCCTAAGCCATGTATAATGGTTGCAATAATAAAAGAAGATGAAATACTATTATTAAAACAAAGCTATATATATGAGAATTCTAAGGTTTTATTATCAGGATATGTAGGACATGATGAGACAGCTGAGGATGCAGTATATAGAGAGGTAAAGGAAGAGGCTGGAATTGAAATTGAAAATATTAGATATTTAGGTTCGGATTATGTAAAGGGCAAAGAAATCTTAATGATAACTTTTGTTGCAGATTTTGTTTCTGGAGAAATTAATAAGTCTACAGAGGTTGAAGGTATGGGGTGGACAAAACTTTCTAATGCTTTAGAAGAAATGAAGGAAGACATCATAGGAACGAAGGTTGTAAAGAAGGTTTTACAAATAGAAGAATTGAAAAAATAGTGTATGGGGCTTTTATAAGAAGCCCCTTTTTAACTTATTATTTTAAATTAAAAATCATTTCTTTGAATTTCTAGTTTTAATATATCATTATTATAGTATATATCTACATTATCTATCATCATTCCAACTAAGGAAAGTTCTCCTTCAGCATCACTTTCTCCACCTAAATGCCAATAGTATTCTTCAACTTCATGCTGTCTTTGAGTATTTAATATAGCTTTTAGCCTATTTAATTCAGTATCATCTATATTTGGTACTTCTCCGGATATAAGAAAAGAAGTTTTGGCTTCATCCCTATGTAAATTAACTTGAATATTTTTTGACCCTAGTTTATATAAGTATGTCATCAATTCATTAATTATTTTCAAATTTTTCTCAAAGTAGTACTTCATTTTACAAGCTCTCCTTTTCAAATACATTTATTATAGGTATTAAGAGCATTGCCACAAAACCAGCTGCTAAACCATTATTATATAAATTAAGTCCTCCATGAAGATATCCCACATTAGTTACCATATTTACATGTAGAAATCCTGCTAATATTCCCATTATAGGCCCAAATCTACCCGCAATAGGAGCCAATGCAGTTGAAAATAGAATAGATAATATTAATGAAGGTGAATTAATAGGATTAATATTAAAGAATGCACCTAATATAGCTCCTATGATAATTGGTGTAACATTTTTAATATGTTTACCAAAAGCTCCAAATCCAACAATAGTAAATATTCCAGCAATAGTTGGTCCATTTAGATGAGATTTTAAAACTAATACAAGGATTGTTGAGAAGAGGCATAATATACCCATATTTACATAGCACGTATTTCCAAATAGTATATAATAATCGCTAACTAATCTACCAGGTTGCTTTATTAAAGATAAAAAATTTTCTTTTATTGAAGGGTTATTAAATACTCCAACAATAATTAAATATAAAGAAACTATAAATAATATAATAGCAAAGATATAGTTTGAATCTGTATCCCATAATGATCTAGTTTCAAAGTCTATTCCAACAGCTCTTAATATTGACATCAATAATGTGGCAAATAATCCACCTGCAAAACCTATATTATATAGATTATACCCATTATGAGCTTTAATGCAATGAGAAGCAATAGGAGCTAATATAAACCCAGTCAAGATACCGATTACATAACCTAGAACAATTCCTAAAGAGGTTGAAAAGTAACTTGTAAAACTAAGCTGGCTAACAGTTGGAGCTAAGGTAGTTGAAAGTAATGCAACTAAGCTATAATTAAGAAAAGGTTCTTTTTGATATCGTGAATAAAGAAAAACTCCTATGATAATTGGCCATATATTTAAAATATTTTTACCGAAAAAAGCAAATCCGGTCATTAGCCATAAAGACATAATAGTTGCTCCATTAGGTTTTACACCAATAAAGACTAAAAGAAAAAGTGAAAGCATACTAGTTAAAGCAGAATTTAGAAGAGAAGCACTGATTCCACCAATTTCTACATAATCAGAAATTAATATATCAGGGCTTAGAATTATTTGTTTTAAACCTTGAAAAATTTCCTTTGGCGAATCTAAAAGGAAGGCTACAAAAATAAAAAAACTGTAAAGAATCATTAAAATAATATAGGGTGGGTAAAATTTTCTCTTTCTTATATAAATCACCTCTTATAAAAATTATAAACATCCATTATAATAAAATATAATGTTGATTAAATAGTTATTATTTTATAAAATAATCTAGTTGCATATATCTTAATATATGCAAAAGGTAGTATAATATAATTATATATAAATTTTAGTAAAGATTCTATATTTAACTAAATATATTTCAATTTAATAGTGTTTAAGCAAAAATTAGTATTTTGTAAACTTATATAATTAAAATTAATAGAGAGAAAGACAAAATAGGAGGAGTTTTATATGGATGTGAAAAAAATAAAGCAGGTACCAGAGATAAAAGGAACATTAAGAAGCCATGTAATTGAGGTTCCTTCTTGTATTAGAGAATGCAGTGGAATAAAAATATTTGGAAAAAGGATAAAATCTTTATTATTTACAACAGATGTAGCTATTATTAAAAATACAAATGCAGATGCAATAATAGCAGTATATCCATTTACTCCTCAACCAATAATAACCCAAGCTCTAGTAATGGCAGCCGATGTACCAGTTTTTTGTGGAGTCGGTGGTGGAATCACTCAAGGAAAGAGAGTGGTGAATTTAGCATTAGATGCTGAATTTAAAGGAGCTATGGGAGTAGTTGTAAATGCACCTACTGCCAATGAAATAATAAAAAAGGTAAGAGAATCAATTGATATACCTGTAATAGTAACTATAGTTTCTGAGTGTGAAAATGTAGCTGAAAGAATAGAAGCTGGGGCAACTATACTAAACGTATCTGGCGGTAAAAATACTCCTAGGATAGTGAGTAAAATAAGAGAAGAATTCCCTAACTTTCCGATAATAGCAACAGGTGGTCCTTCTGAAGAAAGTATTATGAGAACTATAGAGGCAGGTGCTAATGCAATAACATACACACCACCACCATCAGGAGATGTAATGGGAAGTTTAATGGATAAATATAGAGGTGAAAATTAATAAAAATTACTTTGATTAAAATGTATAATTATAGAATATTTATGAAAAAAGTGTATAATAATATATAGGATGATATAGCCACTATGGAATACCATGGTGGTTTTATTATAATAAAATAAAAGTTTTTGGAGGGAAAATATGAGATTATTTGGGGCAAGCAAAATTAAAGAAAATGATTTGATTATTGGTGGTATAAAAGCTAGTAAATTAGTTGAAAACTATGGAACACCATTATATGTAATGGATGAGCAACTGTTAATGGATAAATGTAGGGGCTATATAAAAGCATTTAGAGTTAATGAAGATAATAATAGGGTTGCTTTTGCTGGAAAGGCATTTTTAAATATTGAAATGTGTAGACTAATCAATAATGAAGGGCTATATCTAGATGTAGTATCAGGAGGAGAACTATACACAGCTTATAAGGCTGGATTTCCAATGGGAAAAGTGTATTTTCATGGTAATAATAAAACATTAGATGAAATAGAACTAGGAATAAGATTAGGGGTAGGGAGATTCATAGTAGATAATCTTTGGGAAATGGCTAAGATTAATGAGATAGCAGAAAAATATAATAAAAAACAAGAAATTTACTTAAGGTTAACACCAGGAATAGAAGCACATACCCATGAGTATATAAAAACAGGACAAATAGATTCTAAGTTTGGTTTTGCTCCCGTTGAAAATATAATAATTGATGCAGTTAAAAAAGCTCTTTCATTAGATAATGTTAATTTAATAGGACTTCATTGTCATATAGGTTCTCAAATATTTGAAACGGAGCCTTTTAAAGATGCTGCTGAAGTTATGTTAAATTTTATAAATGAAATAAAACAAGAAACGGGACATATAATTGAGGAATTAGATTTGGGTGGAGGTTTTGGAATTTACTATTCTGAAGGAGATTTGCCAAGGGAAATAGATGAATATTGTAATGTTATTTTAGATAGTGTTGATAATGTATGTAGTAAATTAGGACTTAAAAAGCCTATTTTAACTATTGAACCAGGTAGATCAATAGTAGCTAATGCTGGAACTACTTTATATACTATAGGTTCTATAAAGGAGATACCTAATGTTAGAAAATATATAGCAGTAGACGGTGGAATGACTGATAATATTAGACCAGCTTTATATGGTGCAAGATATGAGGCTTTAGTTGCAAATAGGGCTGGAGAAGTAATAGACAATAAAGTTACAATTGCAGGTAAATGCTGTGAGTCAGGAGACATATTAATTCATGATATAGATATTCAAAAAGCTGAAAGTGGAGATATTTTAGCTGTTTTATCTACAGGAGCATATGGATTTTCTATGGCAAATGGATATAATAAAATACTTAGACCGGCAGTTGTTTTTGTTAGAAATGGAGAAGCTAAACTAGTAGTTAAAAGACAAAGTTACGATGATTTAATTAAAGAAGAAATATAAACTTTTAAGCTTTATGGATTTATAAAAAGTTTGCTATTATCAACTATTTGTAATTTTCTACATTTAGCATTTAAGTGTGATATATAAGGTTACTATGACTTTGACTGAAGGTGAAATCATAAGGAAACTTATATACCACACTTTTTTATTGGAGAGTAAAGCTATTTAAATTTATAATAAATATGATATACTAAAATATAAGCTAAAAAAGAAAGGGGAGTGATTAAAAAATAATTATGGATGAAAAGGGATATATAGTGGATAGAATAGAAGGAAACTATGTAATATTAGAAGGTAAAGAAGGTAATATATTTAATGTTAGAAAAAGTGATATAATGGGAGATGTAAAAGAAGGAGATATACTTTATATAAAAAATAACATTTATTATATAGATGAAAAAGCTACTAAACTTAGGAAAGGTGAAATTGATAATTTAATGAAAGGATTATGGGAAGAATAATGGAAAATCATATTGAAGATGACGGTAAAGAAAAAAATTCAATAAAAAATTTTATTTATGAGTGGGGAGTTCCAGTAATTTCAGCTGTTATAATAGCTGTTTTAATAAATAAGTTTTTATTATTTAAGGTATTAATTCCATCAGAGTCTATGGTACCTACTTTAAATGTTAATGATAGATTATTTGTAACAAGAGTCTATAATCTAGATAAGTTAAAAAGAGGAGATATAGTAGTTTTTTACTCAGAAGAACTACAAGAGGATTTAATTAAAAGATTAATAGGATTACCAGGGGACAAAATAGAGATAAGAAATGGTGTAGTTTTTGTTAATGGGGAAGTTTTAAAGGAAGATTACATTGGAGCAAATGATAACTTTAATGGAGAATATGAAGTTCCAGAAGGAAAATACTTCTTTTTAGGGGATAATAGGCTTTATTCTAAAGATTCAAGATATTGGATTAATCCTTATATTGATGGGGAAGACATTGCTGGTAAGGCACAAATTAAGGTATATCCTTTTGATGAAATTGGAAAAGTAAAATAAGGTTATTAGAAAGGAAATATTATGGATAATAAGAATACTGAAGACAATAATAGCAATAACAAGAAACAGCATACCATATTATATGCGATTTTAGCATTTTTATTTTTATATGCATTTACATCAACTAAGAATTTTATGACTACAGACCAAATTAGTTATAATAAATTCTTAAGTATGATAGAAAATCAAGAAGTTGAAAGTGTTATTATTTCATCAAGTGAAATAAAAATTCTACCTAAGGAAAATGAAGAATCTGGTTCAAGAAGAAAAATACTATACACAGGTAATGTGGATGACCCAAATTTAATAAATATATTAAATGAATCAGGTGTAGAATATAGAGCAGAATCAATTCAAGAAAATTATTTTGCGGATTTTATATTTAGTTGGGTTATAATGCCAATAATACTTTTCAGCATTTTTAGATTTTTAGCCGGAAGAATAGGAAAAAGAATGGGCGCTGGTCCTATGATGGGATTAGGAAAAAGTAATGCTAAAGTATATAAGGAAAATGATATAAAAATTACTTTTGATGATGTAGCAGGCCAAGATGAGGCAAAGGAATCATTAAAAGAAATAATAGATTATTTAAATAATGCTACAAAATATACTGAAATAGGAGCTAAGCTTCCTAAGGGAGCACTTTTAGTTGGGCCTCCAGGAACGGGTAAGACTTTACTTGCAAAGGCTGTAGCTGGCGAAGCAAATGTACCTTTTTTATCAATTTCAGGCTCAAACTTTGTTGAAATGTTTGCTGGAATGGGAGCTGCAAAGGTAAGAGATTTATTCCAAGAAGCAGAAAAAAATGCTCCATGTATAATATTTATAGATGAAGTAGACTCAATAGGTAAGAGTAGGGATTCACAACTTCAAACTAATGATGAAAGAGAACAAACATTAAATCAATTATTAACTCAAATGGATGGGTTTGATTCTACTAAGGCTATAGTAGTTTTAGCAGCTACAAATAGACCGGAAATACTAGATAAGGCTTTATTAAGACCAGGAAGATTTGATAGAAGAGTTATAGTAGATAGACCTGATCTTAAAGGAAGAGTAGATATATTAAAGGTTCATTCAAAGGGTGTAAAGCTCGGAGATGATGTTGATTTAGAAGAAATAGCAAAAAGTACGCCTGGTGCTGTAGGGGCAGATTTAGCCAACATAGTAAATGAAGCTGCTTTAGCTGCAGTTAAAAATGGTAGAGAATTTGTTATGCAAGAAGACTTAAGAGAAGCTGTAGAAGTAATTATAGCAGGCAAAGAGAAGAAAGATAGAATTCTTTCACCGATGGAAAAACGAATAGTTGCTTTCCATGAAGTAGGTCACGCTTTAGTAGCAGCACTTTTAGAAAATACAGATCCAGTACATAAGATAACTATAGTTCCAAGAACTATGGGAGCGTTAGGATATACTATGCAGTTACCAGAAGAAGAAAAGTATTTAGTTTCTAAAGAAGAATTAACAAATCAGATTATGGTTATGTTAGGTGGTAGATCTGCTGAAGAAGAGGTGTTCAATTTAGTTTCGACTGGAGCATCAAATGATATAGAGAGGGCCACAAAAACTGCAAGAAGCATGGTAACTGTTTATGGAATGACTGATAAGTTTGATATGATGGCTTTAGAATCTGTTCAAAATAGATATTTAGATGGTAGAGCTGCAAGAGAATGTAGTGAAGAAACTTCAACTTTAATAGATCAAGAAGTTTTAAGTATAATAAGAACATGTCATGAGAATACTAGAAAGCTTTTAAATGAAAATAGAGATTTACTAGATAAAATTTCTGAATATCTATTAGAAAAAGAAACTATATTTGGTGATGAGTTTATGGAATTTGTTTATGAAAAATATCCAGAACTTAAAGAGAAAAAAGCTAAAAAAATAGCAGATAAAAAACAAAATGAATAAATTGAGCTTAATAATAAGATTAAATAGTGAATACAGTAGAATAAATATATAATAATATAATTGTATTTTAATGGATAACTCTTAAAGCAGTAATAAAAAGTGTTAAAGTATTATATCTAGGTTATGTCATAAGTTCCAAAATACCTTGATAGTTATACTTTAACACTTATAAACTTAAAGAAGGAAATTATAAAAAAAGAGAGTATCATTTAATATAATACCTCTCCACAATTTAATTATATCATATAAAAAATAAAAATATAAGTATACATTTATCATTATATATATGTTAATATGATTGAACTATAATAATTAAGAGGAGATGATATTAAATGAGCACTAAATTTAATCCTCAAAATGAAATTATTAGATTATGTATATTAGCAATGGAGAATGAAGATAAAGGTAATTTTGAAGAACGAAATAAATTGTTTTTTCAAGCTTTTAATGAGTCAGTAAATGATTTTGAAAGGTTTATTACATCTTATCACATAGCTAAAAGAGAAAAAAATATTTTAAATAAATTAAAATGGTTTGAAAAATCTTTACAATATGCTATAAAATCAGATGATAATGGTGTTAAGAGTGCTTTTCCTACAATATATTTAAGTATTTCAAAATGTTATGAAGAATTAGGTGATTTTAATAAAGCAAAAGTAAATTATGAATTATCAAATTCATTTAGGGATAAATTATATGATAAAGGACCTTTTTATCATGGAACTAGAGCAGATTTGAAGGTTGGGGATTTACTTGTAGCAGGTAAAAACTCAAATTATAATTGTGAAATTAAGATGAATCATATTTATTTTACATCTAATGTTAATGGAGCAGGACTTGCAGCTGGCTTAGCAAAAGGAGAAGGTAGAGAACGAGTTTATGTGGTGGAGCCAACAGGAACTTTTGAAAATGATCCAAATTTAACGGATAAGAAATTTCCAGGAAATTTGACATGTTCTTATCGTTCACAATATCCTTTAAGAATTATAGGTGAGGAAAAGGATTGGAAGAAACAGACATATGAAGAAATTAGTGAATGGCGTGAAAAAGTAGATAATAACAAAGGTGAAATTATTAATTAAAATTTTTTTAATTAATTGATTTTATAGTTTAGGAAAATTAATTTTTTATAGTAAAGTTGATATTTTACTATTTAGTTTTTTTATTTTTACAGATAGAATTTAAAGAGAGAGTGTACAGATGTTTAGTACACTCTTTCTTAGTAAAAATCAAAGGGGGAATTTCTCTTGGATAAGATAGAATTATTTAAAGAAGAAGAAAATTTACAAAATACATTAAGAATTCTTAGTGAAGAAACCTTAAATTACATTGAAAAAAGAAAAGCAATTTCAGATTATATACTTGATTATAGAAAAAAATATATTGAAGAATATAGAGATGATGAAGATAAATTAATAGAATATTTTGATCATGAAAGATATATAAAAGAAGAAAGCTATAAAGCAATAGATAGAAAGTTATCAGAGTTTGTTAAATTAAAGGAATCTCCTTACTTTGGGAAAATAAATTTTGTTGATGATGGGTTTAGTGAAGAATTATATATTGGAAGATATGGATTAACACCAGAAGGAAGTTATGAACCAGTTATAGTAGATTGGAGAGCTCCTGTTGCATCTTTATTTTATAAGGGGATGTTAGGAAAAACTAGCTATACTAGTCCTCAAGGAGAAATTCCTATAGATATTTTAGGAAGAAGACAGCTAATAGTAAAAAAAGCTAAATTAGAAGGGTATTTTGATTCAGATATTAATATACAAGATGAAATATTACAAATGGTTTTATCATCAAAATCTGGCGAAAAGTTAAAAGATATAGTAAATACTATACAAAAAGAGCAAGATGAAATTATAAGAGCAGATAGAAATAAAGTAGTTGTAGTTAATGGGGTAGCGGGTTCTGGTAAAACAACTATTGCACTTCATAGAGTTGCATATTTGCTTTATAACTATAGGCAACAACTAACGGATAAGGTATTAATTTTAGGACCTAATGATATATTTATGGATTATATATCAGAAGTTTTACCTAATTTAGGAGAAACTGCAGTTAGAAATGAGACTTTCTTATCATTTGCATACAAAGAGCTAGGTCTTAAGGAGGAAGTTTTAGATATAACATCTTACTTAGAAGAGGTTTTAAGAGGAAACAAAGCTATAATTGATGAAATAAAATACAAATCTTCTAAGGAATTTATTGAACTATTAGATAAAAAGATAAGTGAAATAGAAGAAAATTACTTTGATATTAAGGCAGTTAAATTCTTAGATAAAGAAGTGGTTTCAGTAGAAGAAATAAAAGAACTTTTTGAAGTACATTATAAATATATGCCTATATTTAGAAGAAGCCAAAAAGTAAAAAGAATATTATTTTCTAAATTAAAAGATATAAGAGATGAAAAGGTTAGGGAAATAAATAACAAGGCTAAGGAAGAAAAAGCTAAATTATCCTCTGATGAAATAATAATTGAAGAAAATAATATAGAATTTAGAAGAAGAATTGCTATAAGAGATGTAATTAGAGAAGTAATGAATTCTAAAGCTTATATTGAATCCTGGATAGATAATGATGAAGTAGTAAATATTTATAAGAGTTTTATGAAGAGTGAAAATCTATCTTATTTAGATTTATCAGCAATTTTATATTTAATGATAAAATTAGATGGAAAGAAATCAAGCTATGAAATTAAACATGTAGTTATTGATGAAGCACAAGATTATAATATGCTTCAATTTATAGTTTTAAAAGAATTAACAGGATGCAGAAGTTATACAATAGTTGGAGACTCGAATCAAAGATTAGTTAAAGCAGAAGAAGTTCCAGCCATGCTAAGATTAAAAGAAGTTTTTGGCGGGTTCTTCAATTTATATGAATTAAATAAAAGTTATAGATCAACATATCAAATTATGGAGTATGCAAGTAAGTTGCTTGATGAAAATGCAGTAGTACCTTTTGTAAGAAAAGGAGAATTTGATGTTCTTGAAACAACTGTACCAAAAGATGATATGGAAGATTTAATAGATGTACTTTTAAATTTACTAGAAGATTATCAAGAAGAAAAATATGAAAATATAGCAGTTATCACTAAGGATAAGGAAGAGTTAAATATTATAGCTCCAGAGATTAAAAAGCATACAAATATGTTAGCTTTTAATAAGTCTGATATTATATATAGAGGGGGAAAAGTATTAGTTCCTTCTTATTATGCTAAGGGATTAGAGTTTGATGCCGTAATAATAGTAGATTTTGATGAAAATACAGATAATCTAATTAAATATATTATGAGTACAAGAGCCTTACACAGATTATCTGTAATTAAGGTAAGATAGAGAGAGCATTGCTTAAAATTAATAATTACCAGTAAGAGGAATTATTACCTTCAGTGTATAAAGAGATAAACATTTTATTAGGTTGACTTGGAGCGAAGCGACGGTGCAAGGAATAAATGTTTATCTCTTTTTTATTTGTGAAATTTCACAATATAAATTTAATTTTTTTAGTCATAATTTAATATTATATATTTATAGAGCTAATAAAATTGAAATTATATAAAAAGAGAATATAATTAAATCATAAACTATTTGTAAACGATATAGGGGGTGCGGAGAATGGATTGCTTCTATGAGCAATTTCAGACTAAGGATTACACCAAAATAGAAAAGATAATGAATACACTATCAAAGGTAGCAATAGTAATGGCAGTATTATTTGCAGCAACCCTTAATGTATTTGGTACAGTAGCTTTTATATTGATATATGTAATAATTTTTATAATATCTAGAAAGTTAATAGTTGAATATGAGTATGAGTTAACAGAATATGAACTTTCTATTTATAAAATAATGAATAAAAGTAAAAGAAAAGAAATTGGAAGTATCAATATAAGAGAAATATCAAGTGTAAAAACCTTAGATAAAGTTAGTAGCAATACTAAAGTAGTAAAAGCATATTTAGAAGAGTCGGGAATTAAGCCAATGGTTTATTTAACAAAGAGAGCCAATGGACTTGTAGGATTTCAATTAGCAATGGATGAAAAATTATTAAGTTTAATTAAAAAAGTTAACCCATTAGCATTTTATTAATATATTTGGAGGAGAAAAAAATGGCAGGTTTAAAATTAAAACATATTCAAAAAGTATATGAAAATGGATTTGAAGCAGTTAAGGACTTTAATTTAGATATTGAAGATAGGGAGTTCATAGTTTTCGTTGGACCATCTGGATGTGGTAAGTCAACTACTTTAAGAATGATTGCAGGATTAGAAGAAATATCAGGTGGAGAGTTATACATTGATGATAAATTAGTTAATGATGTAGCACCAAAGGATAGAGATATAGCAATGGTTTTCCAAAACTATGCATTATATCCTCATATGACCGTATATGAAAATATGGCATTTGGATTAAAGCTTAGAAAATTACCAAAGGATGAAATTGATAAGAAGGTTAGAGAAGCAGCTAAAATATTAGATATTGAGCATTTATTAGATAGAAAACCAAAGGCTTTATCTGGTGGACAAAGACAAAGAGTTGCTATGGGAAGAGCTATTGTTAGAAGTCCAAAGGTATTCTTAATGGACGAACCTTTATCAAACTTAGATGCTAAGTTAAGAGTTCAAATGAGAATAGAAATATCTAAATTATATAATGAATTAAATACTACATTTATATATGTAACACATGACCAAACAGAAGCTATGACTTTAGGAACTAGAATAGTAGTTATGCAAGATGGAATTGTTCAACAAGTTGCATCACCAAACGAAATATATAATCATCCAGCAAATCTTTTCGTTGCAGGATTTATAGGAAGTCCTCAAATGAATATGACATATGGACAAACTTTAGTTCAAGATGGAAAGCAATATGTTAAAGTATTCGATAAATTAATGGAAATTCCAGCTGATAAGGTTAAGATTGTAAAAGAAAAGAATTCTGAAAATATCGAAGTTATTGTTGGTATAAGACCAGAAAATATTTATCATACTGAGGAAGAATTATCAAAACCAGGTGTTGCTACATTTAATGGAACAGTAGACTTAATGGAAAACTTAGGATCTGAAACATATATCCATATTAAAAAGGATGGAGCAAACTTTATTATTAAATCAAGATCAGCTGCAAGCTATAAAATTGGAGATCCAATTGAATTTGGATTTGATGCTGATAAGATTCATATATTTGATAAGGAAGAACAAAATACAATATTCTAATAAAAGGGGATACACTAAAGTGTATCCCCTTAAAGTTATTATTTATTAAAATTTTCTTCAGCTTGCTTCCAGTTAACAACAGACCACCAATTTTGTATATATGCTGGACGTTTATTTTGATAATTTAGATAGTAAGCATGTTCCCATACATCCAATCCTAATATTAATTTATATCCTTCTGAAATTGGATTATCTTGGTTAGCTGTACTCATAACTTTTAAATCTCCATTAGAATCTTTAACTAACCATGCCCAACCAGAACCAAATCTTGTTGTAGCAGCAGCAGCAAATTTTTCTTTGAAATCATCAAATGAACCGAAAGTTTTTTCAATAGCAGCTAATAATTCACCAGAAGGTTTTTGATTATGATTTTCTGACATTATACTCCAGAAGAAATCATGGTTATAAGCTCCACCAGCGTTATTTATAACAGCTTGCTTTATATCATTAGGTACTGAATCTAAGTTTGTTAGAATTTCTTCTAATGACTTTTCAAAGAACTCAGGATATTTTGATAATGCATTATTTAAATTATCAACATAAGCTTGATGGTGCCTATCGTGATGTATTTCCATTGTAAGTGCGTCTATATAAGGAGCCAAGGCATCAAATGCATATGGCAATGGTTTTAATGTAAATTTATTCATATCTAATCACCTCATTATATTTTTTGTAAATATCAATTTAAATTATTTACTGATAATTATTATTAATTGATATTGTTTCTTATATTATAATCTACTTAGAATAATATGTCTATACCTAAATTTTATAAAAATAAGAAATATTAACATATGAGATAAAAAATAAAAGTAGGGATAAGACCCTACTTTTTTAACTGTTAAAATAAGTTTCAGCTTGTTTCCAATTAATTAAATGCCACCAGTTATCTATGTATTCGCCTCTTCTATTTTGATATTTTAAATAATAGGCATGTTCCCATACATCTATGCCTAAAATTGGTATTAGGCCTTTAGAAATTGGTGAATCTTGATTAGGAGTTGAAATTACAGAAAGATTTCCCTTAGTATCTTTAACTAACCATGCCCAACCAGAGCCAAATCTTCCTAGTGCAGCTTCAGTAAATTTTGTTTTGAAACTATCTAAGGAGCCAAAATCTTTATTAATAGCTTTTAGCAATTCTTCACTTGGTATTTGATCTTTTTCAGGAGACATTATTGACCAAAAGAAGTCATGATTATAAACTCCACCAGCATTGTTTTTTATTGTTTCCCTAACTTCTTCTGGAATAGAGTTTAAATCCTTTAAAATACCTTCTAAGCCTTTTTTATATAGTTCAGGATATTTTGATATGGCTTTATTTAAGTTATCTAAATAAGCCTTTTCGTGTTTATCATGATGAAGCATCATAGTTTCCTTATCTATATAAGGTTCTAATGCATCATAAGCATAAGGCAATGGTTTAAGCTCAAATTGAGTATCTCCTAAATTATTACTTTTAGCAGAAATAGTAGGGATTAAACTAATAAAGGAAATAATAGATAATGTTACTAGTAAAAGTACAGTATATTTTTTCTTCAAATTAAACACCTCCTATTTTAGTATTTACAAAGGAAAGTGAATTTATAAATAATTAATATAAATGATATAATAAATATAAATTTAATTTATATGGAGGAATTATGAGAGATTTTGAAGTAGAAGAATTTATAAAGGAAAATTTGATTAGTATAATATATTTTAGTGGATCCACCTGTGGAGCTTGTGATGCTATAAAGGAAAAGGTATTACATATTATTAAAGATTATGAGAAAATTGAATTTATGGAGATAAATGCAGTTGAAAACAAAGAATTAGCTGCATCATATAATATATTTTCTTTACCTATCTTATTATTATTTGTTAATGGGAAAGAAACATTACGAGTAGGAAGATATTTTGATTTATTAGATTTTAAAAACTCAATAGATAGATACTATAATTTAGTATTTTAAGAATTCCTTAATAATTTTGATAGTAACTTTGTAATTTATTGATATTACCATTATTAACATAGGCGGTTACTTAAACTACATTTTATATAAACTTAGGGGGAAATATGAGCAAATACAATATTTTAGTAGTAGATGACGATAAGGAAATTACAGAGGCTATAGAGATATATCTTTTAAATGAAGGATATAATGTTTTTACAGCCTATGATGGGATTCAAGCATTAAAAGTTGCAAGGGAAGAAGATATTCATTTGATAATTATGGATATAATGATGCCTAATCTTAATGGAACTAGAGCTACTATTGAATTAAGAAAGGAAAAAGAAATTCCAATAATAATGCTTTCAGCTAAAAGTGAAGACTCAGATATAATATTGGGTCTTAATCTTGGAGCAGATGATTATTTAACTAAGCCTTTCAATCCATTAGAACTTATTGCAAGGGTAAATTCACAGATAAGAAGATATACAAGATTTTCTTCATTAATTAAAAGTGATAATCAAGATTTAATTATAGTAGGTGGGCTAGAGTTAAATAAAGTAAGTAAGCTTGTAACTGTAAACGGAAAGGAAGCTAAGTTAACTCCACTAGAGTTTAAAATTTTAAATCTTCTTATGAGTAATTTAGGTAGGGTATTTTCAATAGAAGAAATTTATGAAAGAGTTTGGAATGAGGCTCCCTATAATGTAGATACTGTAACTGTCCATATAAGGAGGATAAGGGAGAAGATAGAAGTAGATCCTAGAAATCCTCAATATGTAAAGGTGGTGTGGGGAGTTGGATACAAAGTCGACAGAAAATAAATTTTTAAAGGATGTAGAAAAATATATAATAATTATATTATTAATATTTTTTTCTATTTCATTATTTGGAACGCTAAGAGAATATAAAAATTTTAGTTTATATTTTGGAGAGGGTTTTTATAATAATAATTTAGTAAAAAGCCGTTTTTCAATATTAGATAGTAATTTAAATGATTATGCAAAGCTATTTTTAGATCTAGATGGAAATAAAAAAGAAGATGTTTATAAACAGAAAGTAGAAGAAAATAAGGTAGAAAAAGAAAAAAGCTTACAAGAAGCTGAAAACAATATAAGAGAAAAGGCTAAAGAAAGCAATTTATCTGAAGAAGAAGCTAAAAAACAAATAGAAGAAGCAAAAAAGGTAATTATGGAAGTAGATACTTCTGTAGATGATTATTTTAATTATGTTAGAGAATTTACAAATAATATTCTTTATAATAATGTAAATATAGAATTTTTCTTTAAAGATGAGACAGGAGCAAAAATAACCAATATTGAAGAGGTTGATATTGAAGAAGTAATAGAGAAAAATAGCTTTATAAATAATGAAAATTATTACTATATGTATTTTCCTAGTTCTAAAGTAAAAGAAAATAACAATCTTTATTCAGATGAGTTAGAAAGTATATATAAATCTATTGATTATAGTAGTGATGATTTAGTTAGGTTCTATAGAATTCCAAAAGAGTTAAAAGAAGGAGATATATTATATGATGAATTTTTACAAAGAAAAGAAGCAGCAGAAACTTTAAATAAGAATTTGACTATAACATCTGTAATTGGAATTTTGATTTTAGTATTTGCTTTTTTAATTTATAAGAAGAGGAAAAATAATTATACTAATTATTTAGAAGACCTATTAATGCGAATTCCTATAGATTTAAGATTATTAATTTTTATGTATAGCTTTATTTCAATAAATTCTTTAATATTCAATGTGATACCTTATTATAAGAATAGCTATTATTGTAATGGTATAATTTTAAAAGCAGCTATTTTTATTATATTAGATTACTATTTCTTAAAGGATATAGCATTAATTTTAAATAAGAAAAGAGATAAAGGAAAAATATTAATACTTAAATTATATAAATTTATTGTAAAGTTAATAAAAAGTAGTACGTTTATAAAAACTAATAAGTTTAAATTTCTATCTATTATTTTAATATCAATATTAGCTTTATTTTGTCTATGGTTAGAATTATTTATTTATCTACCTTATAATATTATGCTATTTACTAGAGGATATTTATGTTTATATATGATAATAGTATCTATTCTATCAGTTATAATATTTAGAGAAATAAGTATATTAGAATTAAAAACATTAGAAGTAGCTAGAGGAAACTATAAATATGATTTAAAAGATAATAAAATAATAGTTTTGAAAAATATAGAAAGCAATCTTAATACTATTGAGGATGGTCTTAAGGAAGCCTTAAATAAAGCTATAACTAGTGAAAAAATGAAAAGTGAATTAATTACGAATGTTTCTCATGATTTAAAAACACCTCTTACATCTATAATTAACTATATAGATTTGTTAAAAGAAGATGATATAAATGATGAAAAGAGAAATAGATATTTAGAAGTATTAGATATGAAATCTAAAAGGTTAAAAATATTAATTGAGGATTTATTTGAAGCCTCTAAGGCGGTTTCAGGGAATATGGTTTTTGAAAAAGAAGATTTAAATATAGTATCGTTATTAAGACAAGTTATAGGGGAATTAGAAGAAAAAATTGCGCAAGCTAATTTGAATATAATAACTAAATGGCCAGAAGAGAAAGTAATACTTTACTTAGACGGAAGAAAGACTTTTAGAGTTTATGAAAATCTAATAAATAATATAATAAAATATTCTATGAAAAACTCAAGAGTATATATTGATGTAATTAATAGTGAAAATGAAGTCATAGTAATAATGAAGAATATTTCTGCTTATCAAATTGATTTTACGTCAGAAGAAATTATCGAAAGATTTAAAAGAGGAGATAAAGCAAGAAGTACCGAAGGTTCGGGGTTAGGACTATCAATAGCAAAAAGTATAGTTGAATTACAAGATGGAGAGTTCTCAATAGAAATAGATGGAGATTTATTTAAAGTGTTAACCAGATTTAAAAAATAATAATAGTAAGTTTTAAAAACTATAATAAATTAAGGAGCTGTCTTGGACAGCTCCTTAATTTTCATCATCTAGTAAAGTATCAATTTCCATTAATTCATCATCAGAATTTTCATTAAGTGAACTATTATTTTTATAAGTAAGCTGGTTTATAGCTTGATAAATTTTTTCAAGTAAGTAATTTTCTATTCGTTTAGTTTTATGGTACTTAGTAAAGATAATAAATGCCCAAATACCTATAATGGCAAATGTTATCATAAATAAAGCTCCAATACCGTAAAAAACTATTTGAAAAATTTGCACTGCTAAATCCATATATACAATCCTCCACAATTTATCTATCAACATTATATCATACAGAAAAGTAAAATTTACAGATATAATATTTTAATTATTTCTGATTACATACCAATCTATATGGATATAATTCTAGAAGACACTAACTTTAAGGAGAAATATAAATGAAGAAATTATTAATAACTCTAGTAACACTGGGAATAGTAGTTATATTTTTAATTGGGTTTATAGATGTTTCTAATCCTAAAATTCAAAATACTGATAATGAAATTATATATTCAGTTGCTAGTATTCCAACTAATTTTAAAGTTGTTGGAAGTTTAGATAAAAGAGTTCAAGATATTGTTACAGCAACTAGTAGAGGATTAGTGGAGCTAGATGAAAATAATGAAATAAGACCATCGTTATCTGAAAGCGTTGATGTTAGAGATGATGGATTAGAATATGATTTTAAAATAAGAAATGATATATATTGGAGTGATGGAAATAGAATTACTCCAAGAGATATTGCTACGTTTTTTAGAGAAATATTAACAGAAGAAAAAGAAGAAAATATAGCTGCATTACTTAATGTATATGGAGCTAAAAAATTTAGAGATGGTGAGGGATCATTTACAGAAGATGTTGGAATAACTTATGGAGAAGAAAATATAGTTTTTAGATTGAATTCAAAAGATGATAAGTTTGTTCAGGAGCTTACTACTCCTCAATACAGATTAAGAAAAAATGTATTATTATGGGATAATCTAAAAAAAAATTATAGTGAATTAATTTATTCAGGCTATTATAGCATTGAAGAAATAACAATGTCTGAAATAAGCTTAAAGAAAAATGACAAAGTTGGAGCTGATATAGCAGATAAAATTAAGATTACTTCTGATGATGGTGAAGAAGTAGCTATGGCATCCTTTGAAGTTGGGGGAAGAGATATTGTAGTAAATCCTCCTAAAAGTCAATTAAGTAGGTTAAAGTCCGAGGGAAGGTTAATTAATCTAAAATCAAATAGAGGTATGTATCTGGCGTTTAATCCAAAGGATGATATTTTGCAAATGCAAGGAAGAAAAGAAGTATATAAGTTGGTTAATAAGGCATTAGAGGAGTATCAATTAGAAAATACTATGTATGTTGAGTTAGCTGAAGGTAGTTATTTTAGGCAGGATAAAGAAGATTTAGAAAAACTTCAGGCAAGAAAAGTGATGAGTAGTGAAAGTCAAGAGTGGGTTAAGCCTAAGGTTTTACATATGATTGCTGAAGAGGGTAGCGAAAATAAAGAAATATGTGATTATTTAGTTAGTTGGTTTGAAAAAAATACGGATATTTATTTAATATATGATTTAATAGATGAAAATGAGTTAAGGTCTATTGAAAAAGTAAATTATTATGATATGGCTATAATTCAGGGAAGTTTAATATTATCAAATGAAGATTCTATATATAATAATTTAGTAAGTTTTTTAGATGAGAAAAATAAGGGGAATTTACAATTGGCAAAAACTGAAGGAGAAAGACAAGAAAATTTTTTGAAAATAGAAGAAGATTTATATAATAATTATAGGATTTTGCCATTAGTTTTTTATAATGATAATATTGCAATAAATAAAAAGGTTAAAAATCTCATTTTAGATGGTAATGGAAATATTAATTTCAGGAGTATGTCAATAATTTTGTGTAAACTTTAGAAAAAATATTTTTTTATTGTAGGTTGGAAGTATACTTTATACATCCAACCTTATTTTTATATTTATAGAAAATATATGAAATGATATCTGTGATTTAATAAGAGTTCCCAATTTTAATTTAAAACAATTGGTCGTCTAAACGCCCTTCGAAGAAGATAGAAAGCTGTGCTAATATTTGAGCCCATCCTCGAATAGATTGAGTCCATTTTTTACTAATATCAATTGTAGCTAGATATAAGATTTTCATTAATGATTCATCATTTGGAAATATCGACTTAGTTTTAGTTACTTTTCTCAATTGGCGATTATAACTTTCCATCGCATTGGTAGTATAGATAATCTTTCTTATTTCAGGTGGATACTTAAAAAATGTAGCTAGCTCATCCCAATTATTTCTCCAGGATTTTATAGCAATCAAGTATTTTTCTCCCCATTTATCTTCTAACTTATCTAGCTGCGCTAACGCCTGTTCTTCAGTGCTGGCAGTATATACAAGTTTCAAGTCTGCATTAAATGCCTTTAAATCCTTATATGATAGATATCTACTTGAGTTTCTTATTTGATGGATTATACATTTTTGAATTTCAGTATTAGGATATACTGCTTTAATAGCTTCAGTAAATCCATTTAATCCATCTACAGATGTTATTAAAATATCTTTTACTCCTCGATTTTTTAATTCGTTAAGAACTAAAAGCCAATACTTTGATGACTCTGATGCACCTATCCAAATCCCAAGTACTTCTTTCTTACCTTGTATATTCACACCGATTGCTGCATAAGCAGCCTTAGAAACTACTGCATTATCTTTTCTAACCTTAAAGTGAATAGCATCCATAAATATAATAGGATATACTTCATCAAGAGGCCTATTTTGCCATTCCTTAATCATAGGAATTACTTTGTCAGTTATATTAGATATAAGTGTCGGTGAAACATCCATACCGTAAATCTCATTAACTTGTGCTGCAATATCTCTTGTGCTCATTCCTTTAGCATACATGCCTATTATAGAGTTTTCTAAGTGTGATACATCCGTTTGATGTTTCTTAACAATTTCAGGTTCAAATGAACCTTCTCGATCCCTTGGAACGTCTAAGTCAAAATAACCTAGATTAGATTTCATAGTCTTACTACTTTTTCCGTTACGACTGTTAGTAGTATTTTTGTTTTGATAATCATATTTAGAGTAACCAAGATGGTTATCCATCTCCGCTTCAAGCATTTGCTGAAGCAATTCTCCAAAGAGATCCTTTAAAACATTCTGAACATCATCAGCTGTTTTCATATTTGGATTTGCTGCTATAATCCTTTTAATTTCTTCTTTTGAAAATGACATAGTCTGTGTCCTCCTCGTATAGATAATTTATTATACATTATCTTCTGAAGTTTACACAGACTATTTTACACTCTCAATTTCAGCAAAATACAAAAATCATAAAGACTGAGTTTATCCTCAGTCTTTATGATTTTATATTTGAAGTATCTTCTAAAATATCTTTTTTACATTCATTATCAACTTCTCTTTCTAAGTCATCAGTATCATCTAACTCTGATTCTTCAATAGTATCATCGTTAATATCATCTAACTGTCTAAAGGACATTGACTTATTAGGTAAACATGTTTCTATCATGAAATCATCCTTAAACAAAAATATAATTAATTNGAGTATGTCAATAATTTTGTGTAAACTTTAGAAAAAATATTTTTTTATTGTAGGTTGGAAGTATACTTTATACATCCAACCTTATTTTTATATTTATAGAAAATATATGAAATGATATCTGTGATTTAATAAGAGTTCCCAATTTTAATTTAAAACAATTGGTCGTCTAAACGCCCTTCGAAGAAGATAGAAAGCTGTGCTAATATTTGAGCCCATCCTCGAATAGATTGAGTCCATTTTTTACTAATATCAATTGTAGCTAGATATAAGATTTTCATTAATGATTCATCATTTGGAAATATCGACTTAGTTTTAGTTACTTTTCTCAATTGGCGATTATAACTTTCCATCGCATTGGTAGTATAGATAATCTTTCTTATTTCAGGTGGATACTTAAAAAATGTAGCTAGCTCATCCCAATTATTTCTCCAGGATTTTATAGCAATCAAGTATTTTTCTCCCCATTTATCTTCTAACTTATCTAGCTGCGCTAACGCCTGTTCTTCAGTGCTGGCAGTATATACAAGTTTCAAGTCTGCATTAAATGCCTTTAAATCCTTATATGATAGATATCTACTTGAGTTTCTTATTTGATGGATTATACATTTTTGAATTTCAGTATTAGGATATACTGCTTTAATAGCTTCAGTAAATCCATTTAATCCATCTACAGATGTTATTAAAATATCTTTTACTCCTCGATTTTTTAATTCGTTAAGAACTAAAAGCCAATACTTTGATGACTCTGATGCACCTATCCAAATCCCAAGTACTTCTTTCTTACCTTGTATATTCACACCGATTGCTGCATAAGCAGCCTTAGAAACTACTGCATTATCTTTTCTAACCTTAAAGTGAATAGCATCCATAAATATAATAGGATATACTTCATCAAGAGGCCTATTTTGCCATTCCTTAATCATAGGAATTACTTTGTCAGTTATATTAGATATAAGTGTCGGTGAAACATCCATACCGTAAATCTCATTAACTTGTGCTGCAATATCTCTTGTGCTCATTCCTTTAGCATACATGCCTATTATAGAGTTTTCTAAGTGTGATACATCCGTTTGATGTTTCTTAACAATTTCAGGTTCAAATGAACCTTCTCGATCCCTTGGAACGTCTAAGTCAAAATAACCTAGATTAGATTTCATAGTCTTACTACTTTTTCCGTTACGACTGTTAGTAGTATTTTTGTTTTGATAATCATATTTAGAGTAACCAAGATGGTTATCCATCTCCGCTTCAAGCATTTGCTGAAGCAATTCTCCAAAGAGATCCTTTAAAACATTCTGAACATCATCAGCTGTTTTCATATTTGGATTTGCTGCTATAATCCTTTTAATTTCTTCTTTTGAAAATGACATAGTCTGTGTCCTCCTCGTATAGATAATTTATTATACATTATCTTCTGAAGTTTACACAGACTATTTTACACTCTCAATTTCAGCAAAATACAAAAATCATAAAGACTGAGTTTATCCTCAGTCTTTATGATTTTATATTTGAAGTATCTTCTAAAATATCTTTTTTACATTCATTATCAACTTCTCTTTCTAAGTCATCAGTATCATCTAACTCTGATTCTTCAATAGTATCATCGTTAATATCATCTAACTGTCTAAAGGACATTGACTTATTAGGTAAACATGTTTCTATCATGAAATCATCCTTAAACAAAAATATAATTAATTGATATATAAAAATATTTTTATAACTATCGAAGGATGAATTAGAGGAAGAAAATGAATCTTTCTTTTTTGAATAAGTAACATTTCGTCTAAATATCGGTGCTATTCCTAAACTAGAAGGTGTTGCTGTAGTAACCATTTTAAAGAAGTTTTCTTCTAACATATCAGAGGAATTAAAAGTTAATCCTCTATATCTTTCAGCATCATCTAACGTAGGAGCATCAGGCCAAGAAGTAATTATTCCTGAGTTAATAAAGTATTTTCTATATAATGAAGAAATTATATTCTTATATTCTTTTTCTCTATTATCTTCTTTGGAATACATAAATATAGCTAGGAAATAGAAAGCTATATCAAAACACGAGTATTTTAATTCTTTTTTACTAGATAGTTTAAGAAAAGCATCCTTTTCATTATCATATAAAGATATTAGTTTATTTAATATTTCTTTGGCTTTTTCATTGAAAGTAATCATTTGAGTATGTTTAAAAGATAGCATTAGATTTATTGCAAATAATGAAGCGAAGTCTAATTCATCAACATAATAGTCTTTTTCATCAAATTTATTAATTAAGAAATCTGTTAAATCTATAATTAGTATTTTGGCATCATTATTATTAGAATTGCTGTAAAATATATTTATTGCTAGGAGGATTTTGCATATTTCTTCAAAGGAGCAATCATATATTTTTTCTTTAAACTCAATTAGTGTATGAAGTATTTCAAGTGAAAACTTATTATAGTCTACTGAAATTTCATCTTCTGGATATAATATTGAATAAAGGTTATATGAAACCATCATAAAAGCTTGATCAGAAAATTTAAATTTATCATTTTTATCTACAAGATTAAATCCCTTGTAGTTATTTTCTGATAGGTTCTTTTTTTCAACAAAAATACCTTCATTATTTCTAAGATTTATTGAGTAAAATTCAAGTTGCTTTTTGGAAAGCTTCTTATAGGCTTTACTATAAGAATATAATTTTTCATCTACATCTTTAAATCTTGAATAATAAGTAGATAAATTAAGTATACTTGTAGTCAAAAGTGCATTAGTTGCTGGTGATATATCTTTTTTAAAAGATTCTTCATCAAATCCATTGTAATTCTTACTATGAATATAGTTAGGAGATGATTTTCTATATATACATAGTAGTGGAGAAAAATTGGTAGATGTGGTAATATCAATGGAGGACGATAATTTTTTATAATTTTTAATAGAATCAACTAATCCACATTTTGACTCTAGAACCAAGGTTCTTATGGCCTCTTTCGATAAGTGAAAAAGCTGGCCATTAATCTCTTTATGAGATAACTTATTCATTCTAAAATATGGTCCTATATATCGCAAATTCTTCACCTCTTCATTAATCCTCATATTAATAATATGAGATTAAATTTAAAATAGTGCATAAATTTTTATAATATTAAGAACTGGAGGTAATATCATGAGAATAGATGGAAGAAAAAATGACCAAGTGAGGGCTACTAAAATTACTAGAGGATATACAAAATATGCAGAAGGCTCTGTATTAATAGAAGTTGGAGATACTAAAGTAATTTGCACAGCTTCCATAGAAGATAAGGTTCCACCTTTTTTAAAAGGTCAAGGAGAAGGGTGGATAACAGCAGAGTACAATATGTTACCAAGATCAACAGGTACTAGAAAAATTAGAGATATTTCTAGGCTTAAAATAGATGGTAGAACTATGGAGATACAAAGGTTAATTGGTAGAGCTTTAAGATCTGTTATGGACCTAAAAGCACTAGGAGAAAAAACAATATGGATAGATTGTGATGTTATACAAGCTGACGGAGGAACTAGAACTACTTCAATAACTGGAGCTTTTGTTGCATTAGTAGATGCAGTTAATAAGTTGCATAAGGAAAAGCCTTTTGAAGTTTATCCTATAAGAAAATTTGTAAGTGCTACTAGCGTAGGAATTCTTAATGGAGAAAAGATTTTAGATTTATGTTATGAAGAAGACTCTAATGCAAAGGTAGATATGAATATTGTTGCAACTGATGAAGGTGAGTTTATTGAGGTACAAGGAACAGGAGAAGAATCACCTTTTAATAGAAGTGAACTAAATGAATTATTAGATTTAGCTCAAAAAGGTATTAAACAAATGGTTCAAATACAAAAGGATGCTTTAAAAATGGATGCACTATGGATAGGTACTGGGGGAAAATAATTTATGAAGAAATTAGTTATAGCTAGTAACAATGAAGGAAAAATAAAGGAAATAAAAAGAGTATTAGGGCATCTTCCTATTGAAGTATTGTCATTAAGGGATATGGGAATAGATATAGACGTAGAAGAAGATGGTCTTACATTTGAAGATAATGCGAAAAAAAAGAGTAGTGAAATATATAAAGAATTAATAAAAAGAGGAAATAAAGATTTTATAGTAATGTCAGATGATTCTGGATTAGAAGTAGATTACTTAAAGGGTGAACCAGGAGTTTTCTCTGCAAGATATGCTGGAGAGCATGGAAATGATAAGAAAAACAATGAAAAACTTCTTTTAAAATTAAAAGGAGTTAAATATGAAGATAGAAAAGCAAGATTTGTATGTCAATTAGCTCTTATAAATGAAAAGAATCAGTATAGGGGTATAAGAGGAACTGTAGATGGATATATACTTGAAGAAGAAAAGGGTAGTGATGGATTTGGATATGACCCACTTTTTCTATTTGAACCATTAAATAAAAGTTTTGGGGAAATCACTATGGAAGAAAAAAATAAAATATCTCATAGAGGTGTTGCTCTTGAAGAAGCTAAAGAGATTATAAAAGAATTATTATAGGAGGAGAAAATGAAAATTGCTGTAATAAGTGATTCCCATTATAGTTCTTCCTCTATAAATTCTGTAAAAAAACACCTTTATGATGTTGATATTCTTTTACACTGTGGAGATGGTGCACCAGATACTAAAATTCTAGATGTAGATTTTAAAGGTGAGATATATGCTGTAAGAGGAAATTGTGATACTTCTAATGAGTATCCATTGCAAAGAATTATAGATTTAATGGGAGTTAAAATATTTATGACCCATGGACATATGTACAATGTAAAATATGAATATAATACCATATTTTATAAAGGTAAAGAGATAGGGGCAGATATAATACTTTTTGGACACTCTCATAAAGCTTTAATTAGTGATTTTGATGGAGTAACTATAATGAATCCTGGAAGTATAACATTTCCATATGGAAGTACTAAAAAGACTATGGGATTTATAGAGTTAGATGGAGAGAATAAACCAAAGGTATATATAAAGGAAATATAGTGAAATAGGCAAGCAATCCGTATTTATATTGTATAATTATTATCTTTTATGTAATAAACAAATATTTATATAAATTTTATTTAAAAAAATCTATTGACGGATTGCTATTCCTATTGTAGAATAAACATTGTCGTTGAGAGATATTAGTTTCTCGGGGTGTGGCGCAGATGGGAGCGCGCGTGGTTTGGGACCATGAGGTCGCAGGTTCAATCCCTGTCACCCCGACCATTTTAAAACCTAATATGCGGGTGTAGCTCAATGGTAGAGCCCTTGCCTTCCAAGCAAGTTACGTGAGTTCGATTCTCATCACCCGCTCCAAAAAAAGGTTTTAAAAAATATATTGACAAGACGGCAGTAATGATATAAAATAATTTATGTTCTTTACGAGAGTATGCGTGTTTAGCTCAGCTGGATAGAGCAACGCCCTTCTAAGGCGTGGGCCAGGAGTTCGAATCTCTTAACACGCACCATGAACTCGGGGTGTGGCGCAGATGGGAGCGCGCGTGGTTTGGGACCATGAGGTCGCAGGTTCAATCCCTGTCACCCCGACCATTTTAAAATCTAATATGCGGGTGTAGCTCAATGGTAGAGCCCTTGCCTTCCAAGCAAGTTACGTGAGTTCGATTCTCATCACCCGCTCCATTTTAATGTATATGCGTGTTTAGCTCAGCTGGATAGAGCAACGCCCTTCTAAGGCGTGGGCCAGGAGTTCGAATCTCTTAACACGCACCAGCATGCGTCATTAGCTCAGTTGGTAGAGCACCTGACTCTTAATCAGGGTGTCCCGGGTTCGATCCCCTGATGACGCACCATTATGGTGAACGTAGTTCAGTTGGTAGAGCGCCAGTTTGTGGCACTGGTTGTCGTGGGTTCGAGTCCCATCGTTCACCCCATTAAATACTGGGATATCGCCAAGCGGTAAGGCACCGCACTTTGACTGCGGTATTCGTAGGTTCGAATCCTGCTATCCCAGCCATGTGGTTTACTAGCTCAATCGGTAGAGCACTTGACTTTTAATCAAGGTGTACCGGGTTCGATTCCCGGGTAAGCCACCAAATATATATGCAGATGTGGCGGAATTGGCAGACGCACTAGACTTAGGATCTAGCGCCATTGGCGTGGGGGTTCGACTCCCTTCATCTGCACCATATATATTTTAAAAATGAAAAAA
>NZ_LT575472.1:3628860-3653921 GCF_900086595.1 Clostridium nigeriense | reverse complement strand
ATGGTGAACGTAGTTCAGTTGGTAGAGCGCCAGTTTGTGGCACTGGTTGTCGTGGGTTCGAGTCCCATCGTTCACCCCATTAAATACTGGGATATCGCCAAGCGGTAAGGCACCGCACTTTGACTGCGGTATTCGTAGGTTCGAATCCTGCTATCCCAGCCATGTGGTTTACTAGCTCAATCGGTAGAGCACTTGACTTTTAATCAAGGTGTACCGGGTTCGATTCCCGGGTAAGCCACCAAATATATATGCAGATGTGGCGGAATTGGCAGACGCACTAGACTTAGGATCTAGCGCCATTGGCGTGGGGGTTCGACTCCCTTCATCTGCACCATATATATTTTAAAAATGAAAAAATAAGCGGAAGTGGCTCAATGGTAGAGCGTCACCTTGCCAAGGTGAATGTTGCGGGTTCGAGTCCCGTCTTTCGCTCCATAATATGCGGGTGTAGCTCAATGGTAGAGCCCTTGCCTTCCAAGCAAGTTACGTGAGTTCGATTCTCATCACCCGCTCCATAAACATAATATATTAATGGTAATATGCGTGTTTAGCTCAGCTGGATAGAGCAACGCCCTTCTAAGGCGTGGGCCAGGAGTTCGAATCTCTTAACACGCACCATAAATGGTGAACGTAGTTCAGTTGGTAGAGCGCCAGTTTGTGGCACTGGTTGTCGTGGGTTCGAGTCCCATCGTTCACCCCATTAAATACTGGGATATCGCCAAGCGGTAAGGCACCGCACTTTGACTGCGGTATTCGTAGGTTCGAATCCTGCTATCCCAGCCATGTGGTTTACTAGCTCAATCGGTAGAGCACTTGACTTTTAATCAAGGTGTACCGGGTTCGATTCCCGGGTAAGCCACCAAATATATATGCAGATGTGGCGGAATTGGCAGACGCACTAGACTTAGGATCTAGCGCCATTGGCGTGGGGGTTCGACTCCCTTCATCTGCACCATATATATTTTAAAAATGAAAAAATAAGCGGAAGTGGCTCAATGGTAGAGCGTCACCTTGCCAAGGTGAATGTTGCGGGTTCGAGTCCCGTCTTTCGCTCCATAATATGCGGGTGTAGCTCAATGGTAGAGCCCTTGCCTTCCAAGCAAGTTACGTGAGTTCGATTCTCATCACCCGCTCCATAAACATAATATATTAATGGTAATATGCGTGTTTAGCTCAGCTGGATAGAGCAACGCCCTTCTAAGGCGTGGGCCAGGAGTTCGAATCTCTTAACACGCACCATAAATGGTGAACGTAGTTCAGTTGGTAGAGCGCCAGTTTGTGGCACTGGTTGTCGTGGGTTCGAGTCCCATCGTTCACCCCATTAAATACTGGGATATCGCCAAGCGGTAAGGCACCGCACTTTGACTGCGGTATTCGTAGGTTCGAATCCTGCTATCCCAGCCATGTGGTTTACTAGCTCAATCGGTAGAGCACTTGACTTTTAATCAAGGTGTACCGGGTTCGATTCCCGGGTAAGCCACCAAATATATATGCAGATGTGGCGGAATTGGCAGACGCACTAGACTTAGGATCTAGCGCCATTGGCGTGGGGGTTCGACTCCCTTCATCTGCACCATATATATTTTAAAAATGAAAAAATAAGCGGAAGTGGCTCAATGGTAGAGCGTCACCTTGCCAAGGTGAATGTTGCGGGTTCGAGTCCCGTCTTTCGCTCCATAATATGCGGGTGTAGCTCAATGGTAGAGCCCTTGCCTTCCAAGCAAGTTACGTGAGTTCGATTCTCATCACCCGCTCCATAAACATAATATATTAATGGTAATATGCGTGTTTAGCTCAGCTGGATAGAGCAACGCCCTTCTAAGGCGTGGGCCAGGAGTTCGAATCTCTTAACACGCACCATAAATGGTGAACGTAGTTCAGTTGGTAGAGCGCCAGTTTGTGGCACTGGTTGTCGTGGGTTCGAGTCCCATCGTTCACCCCATTAAATACTGGGATATCGCCAAGCGGTAAGGCACCGCACTTTGACTGCGGTATTCGTAGGTTCGAATCCTGCTATCCCAGCCATGTGGTTTACTAGCTCAATCGGTAGAGCACTTGACTTTTAATCAAGGTGTACCGGGTTCGATTCCCGGGTAAGCCACCAAATATATATGCAGATGTGGCGGAATTGGCAGACGCACTAGACTTAGGATCTAGCGCCATTGGCGTGGGGGTTCGACTCCCTTCATCTGCACCATATATATTTTAAAAATGAAAAAATAAGCGGAAGTGGCTCAATGGTAGAGCGTCACCTTGCCAAGGTGAATGTTGCGGGTTCGAGTCCCGTCTTTCGCTCCATAATATGCGGGTGTAGCTCAATGGTAGAGCCCTTGCCTTCCAAGCAAGTTACGTGAGTTCGATTCTCATCACCCGCTCCATAAACATAATATATTAATGGTAATATGCGTGTTTAGCTCAGCTGGATAGAGCAACGCCCTTCTAAGGCGTGGGCCAGGAGTTCGAATCTCTTAACACGCACCATAAATGGTGAACGTAGTTCAGTTGGTAGAGCGCCAGTTTGTGGCACTGGTTGTCGTGGGTTCGAGTCCCATCGTTCACCCCATTAAATACTGGGATATCGCCAAGCGGTAAGGCACCGCACTTTGACTGCGGTATTCGTAGGTTCGAATCCTGCTATCCCAGCCATGTGGTTTACTAGCTCAATCGGTAGAGCACTTGACTTTTAATCAAGGTGTACCGGGTTCGATTCCCGGGTAAGCCACCAAATATATATGCAGATGTGGCGGAATTGGCAGACGCACTAGACTTAGGATCTAGCGCCATTGGCGTGGGGGTTCGACTCCCTTCATCTGCACCATATATATTTTAGAAATGAAAAAAATAAGCGGAAGTGGCTCAATGGTAGAGCGTCACCTTGCCAAGGTGAATGTTGCGGGTTCGAGTCCCGTCTTTCGCTCCATAACATGCGGGTGTAGCTCAATGGTAGAGCCCTTGCCTTCCAAGCAAGTTACGTGAGTTCGATTCTCATCACCCGCTCCAAAAAAGCTTACGATTTTTCGTAAGCTTTTTATTTTTAATATAAATAATTTGTATTTTTATTTTTTATATGCATATATGTAAATTGGTAGTGCAATTTACATATATGCATTTTTTTACTAAATAACAAAAAATTATTATACAATTTGTATTTAAAAACAAAGATAAATAATAAAAGTAAAAAGCAAAGTTTTTTATAATATAATTAGGATATTCAAATGGGGGAGGGTGATTATGATTAAATTATTTGATAAATATGAAATAAATGATTTTGATAAATTATATGAATATACTGGAGAACTTGGAGCTATTTATAATAAGAATAAAACTTATTTTAAGCTTTGGGCACCATTAGCAGAAAGTGTTGAAGTTGTTTTTTATGGGAAAGACGGGTACGATTATAATTCCTCTCAAAGAGAAATTGTAAAAATGAGTTATAAAGATAGAGGAGTTTGGGAAGTTCAGGTTAATGGAGATTTAGATGGAGAGTTTTATAATTATGTTATAGAAAGAAATGGTATAAAGAATGAAGCTGTAGATCCATATGCTAAAGCTGTTGGAGTCAATGGTACTAGGGGAATGGTAATTGATTTAAAAAGAACTAATCCATTAGGATGGGATAGTCATAAAATCCCTAATTTAAATAGTCCACTAGATGCTATTATTTATGAGGTACATGTTAGGGATTTTACAATAGATAACAGTTCTAGAGTAGAAAATAATATAAAAGGTAAGTTTAAGGGATTTTGGTTTGAAACTTCTAATGAAAAGAATAAAATCAACACTGGAATAAATCATTTAAAAGAATTAGGTATAAATGTTATTCAATTACTTCCTTGTTTTGATTATAAAACTGTTGATGAAAGATATTTTAATGATGAAAATTATAATTGGGGTTATGACCCATTAAATTATAATGTACCAGAAGGATCATATTCCACTAACCCATATTTTGGAGAAGTTAGGATAAGAGAATTTAAAGAGCTTATAATGAAATTACATGAAAATGGGCTTAAGGTTGTAATGGATGTAGTTTTTAATCATACTGCAGATACAGATGAATCTAGTTTTAACAAAATTTTGCCAAAGTATTATTATAGGCAGAATAATGATGGAAGTTTTTCAAATGGATCTGGATGTGGAAATGAAATAGCTTCAGAAAGGGTAATGGTAAGAAGGTTTATATTAGATTCACTTAAGTATTGGGTAAATGAATATAAAATTGATGGGTTCAGATTTGATTTAATGGGATTACATGATATCGAGACTATGAAAAAAATTAGAAAAGAGCTTGGCGAGAATATACTAATATATGGGGAAGGATGGAAAGCAAGTTCATCACCTCTAGAGAATAAGGATTTATCCTTAAAAGAAAATATCAGTAGGTTTGAGGATCTACAAATAGGTGCTTTTAGTGATGATATAAGGGATGCAATAAAGGGAAGTGTATTTGTAGATGAAGAGGGTGCTTTTATTAATGGTGGACATGACTACGAGGAGACTATTAAATTTGGTATTGTAGCATCTACAAGGCATAAGGATATTAAATTTGACAAATTAAAATATTCTAAAATACCCTGGGCAGTTGAGCCTTATCAAGTAATAACATATACTTCAGCCCATGATAATTATACTCTTTGGGACAAGTTATCATTAGTTAAACCATTAGCTACGAAAGAAGAAAGAATAAAGATGAATAAATTAGCTGCAGCAATAGTACTAACATCTCAGGGAATTTCTTTTATACACTCCGGTGATGAAATACTTAGAACTAAAAAAGATATAGATGGAAAATTAATTGAAAATAGCTATAAATCATCTGATTATGTAAATAAATTTGATTGGTGCAGAAAAGAAAAATATATCGATGTATTTAATTACTATAAAAAATTAATAGAGTTAAGAAAAAATCATAGAATATTTAAAATGAATACAGCAAAAGAAATTAATGAGAATATTAGTTTCTTAAATCTAGATAATAATTTAAAAAATGTTGTTGCTTATGTTGCTAATGGAAATAAAGTTAATGATTCTTTAGGAAAAATAGCAGTAATATTTAATGGTAATAAGCATAGTATTGATATAGATTTAAATCATAATAAATTTATTGCTGTATTAGATGGAAAAGATATAAATGAAAATGGGCTTTATGAAATAGAAAGCAGTTTAGTTAAAGTAAAACCTATTTCAGCTTTAATTTTAAAATATATATAAATAAAAGGATTGTCACACAATGAAAAATTAATAAAAAAACTCCGTAGGAGTTTTAAAAACTAAATTAGTTTTAATTATTAATTCTTAAAGAGGTTGTCCGTTGGACAACCTCTTGTGGTGCACCTAGAGGGATTTGAACCCCCGACCGATGGAAACTAGATAGTTTTTTTATATTAGTTTATTTCCATATAAATTCTGTTTAGTTCGTTATATTTCGATTGTTTAAGTTTATAGATGTTTATATTAATTTATATTAATATAATTGCCAAGTCGTAAAAATGTCGTAAAAAATAAGCTCTAAATAAAGAGCTTATAAAGGAAAATTATTTATTAAATTCTTTTTATATTCTTTTGTAAAATGAGTATAAATATCAACTGTAGTAGAGATATTCTTATGGCGAAGTAATTCTTTTACATGAACAATATCATTTCCAATTTCAAATAATCTAGATGCACAAGTGTGGCGTAGAGCATGGAATGGTTTATCATTAATATTATTTAGTTTAAGAATTCTTTTATATCTTTTTCGCAAATTGGAAGGTTCAATTATTTTTCCGAGTTCAGTGCAAAAAACTAAAGCCATATCTTCGTACTTATCATTAGCTAATTCTTTTTCTTTATCTTGTTTTTCTTTATGTTGAATGAAGTAGGGAATTAATTGCTCTGGAAGAGGAATAGTTGCATAGCTACTTTTATTTTTTAAAGCTGTTAATTTCAATTCTGATTGATTAGTCTTAATATTTTTAATACGTCTTGCAGAGTACTTAACCTTTAAGGTATGGTCTTCTAAATTAATACAAGACCATTTTAGGCCGAGAATTTCACCAAGTCTTAGACCTGTTGAAAGGGCAAGTTTATATAAAAGTTCGTCTCTATTACCAGCAATAGCTTTTAAAAAAAGTTTCTGTTCAGAAGGAGTGAAAAAAACAATCTTATTGTCATTATATTCATCATTCATATTAATAAAATCTTTATTATCTTTTGGAATGTGTAGAACTTTTGTGAAGTCTCTTGTTATTTTTTCAGATACAGCTGCATAACTAATGAAAGGCTTTATAAGTTTATTGATAAATGCAATAGTATTAGTTGATACACCAATACTATAAAGCGTATTATAGTATTCTTGAATATGAGTAACATTTAAATTAATTAATGGAATATCTCTAATTAATAATTTTCTTGAATCTATATCTGAAACACTTGATAAATTCAAAAAAGTATCTATGTTCAAAATATAATTATTGAATACGCCCCAATAGCGTTCAATTGTACTTTCACTTAATCCCTGAATAAACTTTACATTTAAAAGCCAATAGTTGAGTAATGAACCAAAAGTTTCTTTATTATTAGATAGTAAACATTTATTTAAAAGAGATAAATGCTTATCTATCTTTTCATTTAATTCAGTTACAGTTAAACCATAAAAATCTTTTCTCTTTGGCTTTAGAGTTAAAGGGTCTTGTCCAACTACAACCTTTTTATAAAAATATTTCTTGCCATTAATGATTCTTGTAGGTGTTGATTTTTTAGCCAATAGAGTCACCTCTTTCTAATTAAATATATTTAAAATATAAGGAGTAAGGTTACATCCAATTAAATCTAAATAAGAATAAATTGGATGTGAATAAATTGATAATTTACTTGTCTAGATTTTTAATTAATCTTTCTAGATAACTTGAAGTTGGATTAATTAAATTTCTATATTCTAAGAAATTCTTTGTTAACACATAAAACATTTTGAGTAAATAAGCTTCATCAGTATCTGATATATAGGGAGCTCCATTACCTTTATTAATTTCATGATTACTATATTCTTGTAACAACTCACCAAATGCATCGACAAAATCCTTGTTAGGATTAAATGAGTTATCATTTGGTTTACCGCCAATTAGTTCATTTAAATCTATATTGTATTTTTGAACTAATATAGATAAAATTTTTAAACTAGGTTCTCTTAGGTTTTGCTCATAGTTTGAGTAAGTAGAGCGTTTTACACCTAGTATTTCAGCTAATTCAGTCTGTTTTAAATTATGTTCAATTCTAATTTTTTTTAAGCAATCACCTATATTAATATTTATATTATCATTATCCATACTAATCACTCCTTCTAAATCATTTAAATATAGTATAAAACTAAAAATGTGGAATAGTCAACATATAAAATATAAAATTAGTGGAATATTGACACGATATATGGAGTTATAATATAATTAATACACAAATATAATCGAACGAGGTGTGGTATGAAGATTGAAAGTAAAGAAATAGAAAGGGATTCAAATGAACTATTAACTAAAAATGAAGCTCAACAAATACTTAAGGTAGGACACAATACAATGTTAGAGTTATTAAAGACGCGTGAATTCAGTTTTAAAATAGGAAATAAGTGGTTTTGCAATAAAAATCTTATGCTTGAATGGATGGATAGGCAGGTTTTATGTAAGTAAAAATAATAAATATAAATAAAATGTTTTAAAAGGTACATATTAAAAATAGATTATGTTTTAAACTGATTTTGATAATATATGATAAATTAAAAAGAGCAGTGAAAATTTCACTGCTCTTTAGTTATATAATGTAATTGTGTAGTAATATATATTTATTATGTATCTATTTAGAATAAAATTCAAAAGAAGTATAAATAATAATTACCAACATTTATTTAAAAAACTTTCTTATAAAATTTACTTAAATAGGATAAGTAATATATGTATTTTTAAGATAAAATAGAATTTTAGTTTTATTAATAATACTGAAAAATAAATAATAGTACCAATTATGGTGTTTAATGATATAATTTTAAATATAATATATTTGGTAATAAAAGATAATTTTTAAAAACGTAGCAACAAAAAATTAACTGAATATAATGATGAAGAATTTGCTTGAGAATATAAGAATAATTTATAAATGATTGGTATAAGGTGGCAAAGTATATGAAAATATTAAGTTTTCTAAAACTAAAGAAAAAACAAAAAGAGGAATTTAATAACAAGTTAGATACAAACATAAACACTCTTAATATTGTTTATGGGCAAATTCTTTATTGTAGAAATGGAGAAAGGGTTATTTTTGTGGGCCTATATGGAGATATTATTAAAGTTAAATATAATGGAAAAATTCATGAAAGACCAATAAGCTGTATTGGAACTAAACTTTTTATAAATAATCCTATATGTGATTCAAATAATGAAAATAAAATATGTTATGAGGATTATACAATTCCAGATTCTTATCATGATGATTATATAAGTCCATGTTCTAATGAATTAATAGAATATGGACAATATATTGAAAACTATATTTCAGATGAAGAACTAATGTATATTAAGGAACATGAAGAAACTCCTTTAGAACGTATGCATAGGATAGATAGAGAAAGGGAAGAAAGGGCGAGGGATAATTATAATAAAAAATATAGAACGCTTTATTAAATATAGTTAAATAATTTAGATAATAAATATGCTTATGTATTAAAATAACAATTAATTTAGAATATAAATAAATATATTACATATTTATTTGCTTATGTTTTAATACAATGTTGAAATTATATAAATTTTAAATAATAAAAAAATCAAGAATTATAGATGAGGTATAAAAATGAAATTAAAAGAATATGTAGAATTATCTAATTCAAACAAATTTACTATTAAAGTAGTAGCAAATAATAAAATCATAGACATAAACGAGTTTGGAAAAGAGAACTTATTAAATCATAAGTATGTAAATTATCCAGTAAAAGAAATAAGCGAAAATTTAGTAACTATTGATGCAAGTAGTATGAATAGATATATTTGTACATTTTTAGCAGGTAAGGAGGAACATGAGCTAGTTGTAGAGGCTTTTAATGAGAAAGAAGCTAAATTAAGAGGGCAATTTGAAGTGTTTAGACAAAGACTGTTTAAAGGTAAGTTAATAGCAACGGTTGAACCAGATACAATTGGACCAGGAGATATTAAATTAGTAAATCTTAAAAAAATAAAATAATAAATTAAAAAGATGTGTAAAAAATCACCAACAGGTTCCGATTTGAGGTTCAAAACAATGAAATCACATGCAAAATCACCCCACAAATTACAACTGTAATCGCAAAAATAAAATGATAAAAAGTGGAGATAATACTATGCTAAATTTAGTCTTATCTCCACTTTTATTTAATTAGTAATAATAATACAATTGCGTAATAATATTATATTTTATTATACACTTATTTGGAATATAACTCCACGATAGATGAGTAGAAAGATTATCAACATTGACTTAAAAAATAGCCTGAAAATAAAATTTAAGTATTTTATATAAAAGTTAAGTTATTAAAAATAAGCCAAGCAGATTGGCTTATTTTTTTATTTTAATTTCTGTACTTAACTTAATAATAGCATTATTAAGTGCATTTATTACTTGAACTTTGTTTTCGGAATTTACTTCGTAAGCTTTCTCTTCTACAATTACAAATGAATATAAATAATCATCTTCTCTTAAATTTTTTAATGCTTGTTTATAATTATAAAGTTTTTTATTTAAATCAATTCTTTTTAGTTTCACTAAATTACCTCCAATATTATCTTAATGTTTTTTCATATTCTTTAATTCTTCTGTAAAATGTGTTGGGTTTTAGATTGAGTGAATTAATGAAATATTTAGTTTTAATCTCACCAGCTTTCCATGATTTATAAAGATGTTGGAAGTGAGGAGAGTGATAATCTATTTGAATTTTAGGAGCACCAAATTTTACATTTCGTTTTTTTGCTGAAATTATTCCTGAAAGTTGGCGTTCTCGAATAAATAATCTTTCTTGTTCACTTACATAAGATAATATTTCTAAAATTAAATTAGAAACAAAGTTTCCTAAAAGGTCCTTATTTTGACGTGTATCTAAAAGTGGCATATCTAAAACAACTATATCTACTCCGAGCGAGGTGATATCCCTCCACTGCTCCATGATTTCTTGGTAATTTCTACCAAATCTATCGAGCGATTTCACATAAATTACGTCAGATTTTCTACATACTTTCTTCAAAAGTAAAAAGTTTTCTCGATTAAAATCTTTCCCTGATTTTGAATCAATAAATATATCTCTTTCGTCAATATCTAGATTATATTCTTTTATACAATCTATTTGACGATTTACTGATTGTGAAGAGCTAGACACTCTTGCATAAAAAAATGATTTAGAATTATTCATTTATATAATCAACCTCCTTTTCAAAGTTTTAGAATTATATCATAAAATATTTCAAAATATTAAAAATGATATTGAAATAAAATATTTCAATAAAAGTACTTTTTGAAACATAAAAACTAATCATTATTAATACATTTATAACTATTTCAAATACTATACTTTTTGAAATATATATTTAAGATTTAAATTATTTAAAATGAATTATTTATGATTATATAAAAATATTTATGTTTTATTAACTATTTAATTTGAATAACTAAAGAATCAGTATGTTTAGCTACTATTTTATAGCTGAAACTATAAAGTATATATTTTATATATTTAGATAAAAAACAAAAGATAAAATAACTTAACAGTATATTATTAATATAAATTTTAATAACTAATTAATTTATGGTAAAAGTTAACATGATGATATAAAATATATATTAAATAAAAATCTATAAGGTGAGGTATATTAATGTTTAATAAATTTAAAATATTAAAAAAAGAGGAATGTCCTTGTGGAAGTAAAAAAAAATTTGGTGAATGTTGTTTTTTAAAAGAGAGTAGAAAATTTTATAATGAAAAAGAAGCATTATCTGTAATATCAAAAAATGCAAGGAAGAGTAGGATTAATATTTGTTTATGTAATGAATGTAAATCTAAAGCAATAGGTGCACATGCTTTGCAAGAAAATGGAGTATTATCAAAATTAGCAGTGGATAAATATGTATTGATGCAAAATAAAAAAGAAAACGCAACAATGTTAGAAATAGAAAAAGGTATAAAAGAAGCATTTTACTTTTTATCTGAAGTTTTGATAAAGGATGCTACAGTTCAAACATGTTTTTGTAAAAACCATGATGATAAAATATTTGAAGATATAGAAAAATATAATAAAATATTTTCACCTACTAATTTAAAACAATTATTTCTTTTTGCATATAGAACCTTTTCTTTTGAGTATTATGCTGAAATTACTTCTAATAAATTTTATAGGAATATGTTTAAAGATGTACCACAATTGATAAAAAAAACAATTCTAATAACTAACTATAAAGAAAGTTTAAAGAAAAAAGAAGAAATGGATTATTACAAAAATCTTTTTGATGATATTATTATTAATGAAAAGTATTCTGAACTCGCTACAGTTGTAATTGAATTTCCTTATACAATAAAGTTTGCTAACTATATGTGTATAGCACCTAATTTTGATTTAATGGGCAACAATATTAATGTATTTGATAAGAAATCTAAAATGATGAGGAGAGTGTTTATAACTTCATTTCCTAAAGATGAAAAATCATATATTTTAATAAGTGTATTTAAAAGAGATATTAATGTATATGAAAAATACTTAAAATCGTTTGAACAAGTTTCAAAAGAAGTTATTAAATATTATTTTAATTGTATAATTCCCTTAATTTCCGAAAATTTAATACTTAGTCCTGATTTATGGGATGAATGGGATGAAATTGGACAATGTCTTGTTCAAACAGCTGTAAGTGAACCTAATCCAACAAGGGTTTTATTAGGATTAAAATTAATACTATGTAATTTATCTAAAAAAGATAAAAAAAATTTTATGCTAAATAATATTAAATACAATATATTTGGAAAAAAGAATTTAGACTCTAAAATTAAGATTATAAAAAACCAAATTAACTTTTAGTTTTTATAAAAATTTAAATCATCATATTTGTTGAGAAAAGTTTGGTGCTATCTAATATAATTTGTATTTAGAACTTTTACATTTAGTATTTACTATCCATTATTCACGCCTTTTAAATACTACAATATTTACTATGAATACTTAAATAATTTTATGATTACTATAGTCTATTTATGTATAAATTTAGATATAAAAATAAGGTAAATAATATCTAATATTACTTACCTTACTTTTATTATCTATATACTATTAAATCTATCATAATCTATTTAATAAAAGCTAAGTCTATTTATTTAATCACCATATTCTTGTTCTAAAAGGTAATTTAAAAAGATGAAAAAACAAGTAGAGTAATTTATTATAAATATTTCATCATCTACATAAATCATATCATTATCAATTATTAAATATTCAGCCATTTGTGTTGAGAAAATAGTATATAATTCAAATGCATCTTTAGAATTAAGTTTTAATAACTCTTTATGCATTTGAGTAACTTCAAGTAAATTAGTTTGTATAACAATCACTCCTATATAAATTATTGAATTATTATTAATTCTTAAAATTATAGCAGATATTAATTGTAATTTTGTAGAAACAGAACATAGTTTTAAAAATATGTAATTAGTATATTATGGAGAATTTGGAGTGGGAATAGTATAATTATTTTGTGGAAATTTATAGGTGGATATATAGGTATGAGAAAACCAAAGACAATAGATAATAAAAAGTTTGGTAAAGTTGGTGATGAATTTAAAAAGAATATATTAAAAGAAAAATGAGATATCTTATTGTAGATTGTATTAAGCATGAAAAACTTGGAAATGAAGAATATTATGCTCAAGAGTTATTTGAAGAAGTTTATGGATATTTATCAAAAAATATGCTAGAAAGTAATAAAGGTGTATATAACTATGTAGTATATGATTCGGATGTAGAATCGAAATTTGCTCAAGATATGGAACATAATGATAGAGTAAAATTATATGCAAAATTACCAGGATGGTTTACTATTGATATTCCTCTAGGAAAATATAATCCTGACTGGGCTGTATTTATAGAAAAGAATAATGAAGAGAAGTTATACTTTATATTTGAAACAAAAGGAAGTATAATATCTGAAGATTTAAGAGATTGGTCACCAGAACACGAAAAAATGGGTAAGGGTGTAACCTTAAGTAAAGATGAGCTTATATAGTTAAAAGAATTACTAAATAAAATTGAATTATAGAAGATTTAAAAAGATAGTTTTAGGATAGATACTAAGACTATCTTTTTATTTAAAAATAGCAATAAAAAATCCTAAGATTTTTATTATATCAATAATCAACTATTTAGGTATAAAATAAGACTATATTAGGAGAAGGATATAAGAGCTTTTAATATTAAAGGGTTAAGAATGATTTTAAGGTAAAATAAGTCATGCTTTATTTAACTTTTTAGGCAAAAGAAATCACGCTTTTTATGAGATTTTGGTAAAAATAATCACGCTTTTTTGAGTAGAAATATAGTAGTAATTTTATATAATATAGTTATTAAAAATAATTATATTATATAAAATTGTATATTTTAAGAAAATATTTATTATAAAATATATAGGTAAAAGGATATTTAAAAATAATTATATAAATGAATATAGTTAAATAAGTAATATGTTTTTAACAATATGAGTATTTAAAAACAGTGATTTTATTTATCTTAATTAAAATAGATGATAGAGGAGAAACTATGGATAATATAGTAAAGAAGACAGAATATATGATAAAAGAGCTTAGATATAGTCATATTAATTTTGCAATGATTGTTGCATTGGCATTAGGAAAAATAGAGCAAAATGAAATATTAACTTCGGTGGAAGAAGATATTAAGGTAAGTCTTCCTTTATTAGAATGTGCTGAATTTTTAGGATATAAAAATAATAACCCTAAAACTTCAAAAGATAGTATTAGTGCACTGATTAAAAAAGGAATTAAGGAGACGTTAGTAACAGTATATGATAGTAATGATGAATTAGAACGTAAGATTCTTATAACAGAATACAAGACAAGCTTAAAACGTAATGAAATTATTATATTTTTTAATAAAGAGTTGTTAAGCCGTATGTATATAAAATATAAAGATGAGAATGGTAATATTTGTAGTAATAGATATATTCATTACAACTTAGAGATGTTTAGAGGGTGTAGTAATTTATATACGTATTATTTATATGAGTTATTTAAGTTATATTCTTACAAGAAAGTTACATATGACTTAACTTTTGAACAATTAAAAAGTTATCTTAATATAGAATATAAAAATGTGGAGGGAAATAATGAATTAAAAAATACTAAGAATAAATCCTATGTTGATTATAAGATATTTAAAAGAACAATACTATCTCCAGCTATTAAGTATATTAATGAGAATACTGATTTGAATATTGATATAATTAAGGAAATTAAAAATAAAAGAAAATATATATTTAATGGAAAAGAGAATGAGGTAGTATCTCTAGAAAGAATATTTTTTAAAATAAGCAATAATAAGAATTCGAAATACAAAGTTGGTATAATGTCTGACCTTGCCAAACTTTATGGAGAATCTATAGAAGAAAGTGAGTTAAGGATAGAAAAATTAAGAGAAGCTCTTAAAAACGAAAAAGTTTATGTAGATAAAAATCAAATTGTTGTATTAATATTAAGTTGTAAAGATGAGACTTTAGTTAAACTTGCTCTGTTAGAAGGTAGAGATAAGAAGAAAGTTACTAATTTAGGAGGCTATGTTTATAATAGAATTAGTGAGCTTTTAGAAAATGATGAAGTAGACAATTATAAAAAGGTTATGATTGAAAAATATAAAAATAATATAAAGAAAATTAAAAATAATAAAAAGAAAATTAAAAATAAGCAATTTGAACTTACAGAAGAGATGAGAAAAGATGAGAAATTAGTTAGAATATATGAAGTTTATAAAATTAATAAGGGGAGTGTAATGGAAAATGATGTAAAAGCAATGATGGATTGTTTACTTAAATATAATTATGAGAGGATAGAATCGGCTATACATATATGTTTTAATGAAGCGATTAACAAAGGAATTATAATAAATTCATTTAATTACATAAAAAAAATGCTTGAAGATGGTAGGTTTAATGGAAGAGGTTAAAAAGATAATCAACCTCGAAAATCAAGTTCTGATGGATTTGATGAATTTTTAAAAATGCATAATATTAAGCCGTAGCTAGATTTAAAATTAAAATATGCATAAATATAGATTAATATAGGATTTAAATAATTAGTTGTAATAATATATTAGTATGAAATCAATTAAAAAATTTAAAAGTATTAATATTTTTATTTATTATTAAACTATTTCTGATAAAATACTTAGATTTAATATGAAAATATTTGATTAAGATAAAAAGTATTTATTAAATTAGTTTAGGAGGATATAAAATGTTAATTAAAAGAGGAAACATCGTATTAGTTGATTTGGGTAAAGCAAGAGGAAGTGTTCAAGCTGGAATAAGACCAATGGTAGTTGTACAAAATGATATAGGTAATATATATAGTCCTACATTTATTGGAATTCCAATAACAAGTAAAAAGAATAAAAGAAAATTAATAACTCATAAAGTGTTGGAGGGATATGAGAAGTTAGTTAGTGATTCAACTGTAATTACAGAGCAAATTTTAACCATAAACAAAAACCAAATAGTAAAATACATATGTAATTTAAAAGAAAAGGATATAATAGATATAAATAAAAAGATTGCTATTAGTTTAGCGTTATAAAATTATTTACAATCATTATGTGCTATGAGTAGAAAGCTCATAGCATTTTTTTTGAAAAAGTATAAAAAATAAAAAGGATTAATTTAAATTTGATATAATCTTTTGCTATAAAATTTTAATAATGAAGGAGAAGATTATATATGATTAATATTACAGTAGACCTTGGAAATTATAATGTTAAATTTATGGGAGATAGAAAGGGAATCTTTAGTTCAAAATATAGCACAAAATTTAATTCTAATTCAGAGATGTTTGAGAGAATAGAATATGATGGAGAAATAACTTATATAGGAGTCGGGACACTAGACAATGAATTTGTAAAAGTGAATAAAAATTATATGGCATCCTTGTTGTATGCAATAACAAAAGCCACAAACGAAAGCGATATAAACTTATGCCTACTACTACCAGTAGGGCAAATGCCGAATAAGGAAAAATATATAAAAAGATTAGAGAATAATACATTTAACTTTAAAGTTAATGGACAGTCAAAGACAATTAATATATTTAAAGTTGCTGTTTTGCCAGAATCTTATAGTGCTTTTTATGCTATAAAAGATAATATTATTAGTAGCGAAGATGGAATTATTCCAGATGTACTTGTGATAGATATAGGCAGTAGGACTGTCAATTACACAAGTTTTTTAAATGGAAAGATAGAAAAGAATTTTACTGAAAGATTAGGGGTGTTAGATTTTTACAATACTGTAAAAGAGATTGAAAATGCAAATGGAGAAGATTATGTGGATGAGGATATTGAAAGGTTAATAAATACTAATAGAATTGTTGTTGATTCTAAAATTTATAAAGATTTTTTTAAAGATATTCTCAATAGAACAAAATCAAAAGTAAATATAAAAAATTATAAAGTTTATTTTACTGGTGGAGGTGCATTAGTATTAAGAGAATTTATAAAAACTAATACTCCTGCAACTGTAATAGATGATGCTGTTTTTGCAAATGTTATTGGAGCTCATAAGTTATGTGAAATGGTTTGGAGAGGAAATAACTAATGATGTTGAGTAAAAGATTTTATATTACATTAAATCCTTCAAAGAAAAAAGATAAACTAATATTAGATTTTTTAAAATCAAACTATAGCGAATCAGAAACTATAAAAAGTATATTGTACCTACATGCAATTCAAGGGAGCAATAAGGTGCAGTTAGATGCTAAAGGGATAGAAAAAGTTAATGATAAAGTGCATCTTATTAATGATGTTAGCATCGAAAAGGTGCAAAAAGGTGATGAACCTAATAAGGTTGACTTAGAGATAGATGATGATATTATGAACATGTTTAAATGATTTAAAGCTGCATTATTTGCAGCTTTTATTTTAAGTCTATATAAAGTAAAGCGATAAAAATTATAGGAAATATGATAAGAGATGCTGTATAAATTTATTTTTATGAATTAATCTATAGCAAAATTCAATATGAGTCATTAGGAAATATATGCTATAATTACATAATAAATATAATAATATATATAAATAAGGGGATTTGGGTTATGAGCATTAATCGTATAGAATATTTTAATTATATAGAAGAAAAGCTAAGTATACTTTCAACTAGGATTAATAATAGAGGAAAATTAAATATTCTAGATGCTAATCTACATTCAGAGAATTTTTATATGGAGTTATTAAATTTACTATATGACTTTAAATTAGAAAATTTAAATACATCAAATCAGAATGTTGAGGGAATAGATTTAATAGATTATAAAAATAAGTTAATTATACAAGTATCATCTACGACAACTAAACAAAAAATAGAAAGTTCATTATCTAAGGATATATTTAAATCATATAATGAATATAAATTTGTATTTGTTTCAATAGCAAATAATGCAGATAATTTGCGTAGAAATAATTTTAAAAATCCTAATAAAGTAAGTTTTAATCCAAAGAATGATATATATGATATACCACGTATATTAAAAGATGTATTTGCATTAAGTATAGATAAACAAAAGCAGATATATGAATTTATTAGAAAAGAATTAGGAGATAGTTTAGATATTGTAAAACTTGATTCCGATTTAGCAAATATAATAAATATTTTATCTAAGGAAAATTTATCGAATATCAAGCAATCAATCAATATTGATAGTTTTCAAATAGATAAAAAAATAGAATATAATAAATTGAATTTAGCTTCATTTATTATAGAAGATTATAAAATATATAATGGACATGTAGAAAAAAAGTATATTGAATTTGATAAGTTAGGAGTAAATAAAAGTTTTGCAGTATTACAAACTATTAGAGGTAAATATATTGAGTTATGTACAAATGGAAAATGTCAAAATGCTGATATATTATTTTTGGAGATTATTAAAAAAGTAAAAGAGTTAATTCTAGCAAGTAAAAATTGTATTGATTTATCTTTTGAAATGTTAGAGTTATGTGTGAATATTTTAGTTGTAGATGCATTTATTAGGTGTAAAATATTTAAGAATCCAGAGGGGTATAATTATGTTATTACCAGATAATATGAAACCAGAATTAAGCATATATTACAATGGAGGAGTTGTATTATCAAGTTTAAAGAGTAAACCTAAGCAAGATTTAATTGAACTATATAAAAGTATAAAAGAAAATCATGAAATAACATTCTCTGTATTTCTATTATCATTAGACTGGTTATATTTAATCGATTTAGCAAAATATAATGAGAGGGGTGAAATAGAGTTATGTTTATAAAGTTATTAAAAATATCATGTGGCGAAATAGTAATACGTGAAATGTATTTCAGAAAAGGTATTAATTTAATTGTTGATGAAACGATAGAGGTTTCTAATGATGATAGTATTAATAATCAGAAAACAGGAAATAATGTTGGAAAGACTACTGTACTTAAATTGATAGATTTTTGTTTGGGAGGAAAAGCTAAAAATATTTATTCAGATACAGAATCAGGGAAGCAAACATATGATTTAGTTAAGGAATTCTTAATTGACAATGAGATATTAATAACATTAATATTATGTGACGAGTTAGAGAACGAAGAGTCGAGAGAAATTAAAATTGAGAGAAATTTTCTACCAAGAAAAAAGATGATTCGTAGAATTAATAATGAGCAATTAACTGAAGAGGAATTTGAAGAGAAGCTACAAAAGTTAATTATACCAACTATAAAAACTAATAAACCATCTATTAGGCAAATAATATCTCACAATATTAGATATAAGGACAATAGTATAAATAATACATTGAAAACTCTAGATAAATATACTTCTGACGTTGAGTATGAGAATTTATACTTATTTTTGTTGGGATGTGTTTTTGAAGAAGGAGAAGAAAAGCAAAGAATTTTAATAAAAATTAAACAAGAGAGTTTATATAAAGATAGATTAGAAAAACAAGAAACAAGAACAGCTTATGAAGCAGCATTGGAATTAATAAAGAGCGAAATACAGGAGTTAAATAAGAGAAAATCAAAATTAAATATAAATGAAAATTTTGAAGAGGATTTAAATAAATTAAATGTAGTTAAATATAAAATAAATAGAGTTAGTTCAGAAATTAGTAATTTAAAATTGAGAGAAAATATTATTATAGAAAATAGAGATGAGTTAAAAAAGGGTGTAAGTAATATAGATATTGAACAGTTAAGATTACTATATAGTCAAGCTAAAAGTAATATTAGTAATCTTCAAAAGACTTTTGAAGATTTGGTTAAGTATCACAATACAATGGTTTTTGAAAAAATGAAATTTATTGAAAAAGATTTACCTTTTTTAAAGCAAGAGATAGAGAAAAAACAGAGCTCTTTAGATGAATTATTAGAAAAAGAAAAAGATTTATCAGAAGTTATTGCAAAAAGTGATTCATTTAAAGAATTAGAGGTTTTAATTGGTAAAATTAATGAGAAGTATAGGCAAATGGGAGAATATCAAAATGTAATTTCCCAATTGGAAGAAGTTGAAAAAAATATAGAAATATATAAAGAAGATTTAAAGAAAATAGATGAAAAGATATTTTCTGATGAGTTTGAACAGAAAGTTAAAATTCAAATTAATAAATTTAATAAATATTTTGCAAGTGTATCAGAGAGTTTATATGGTGAAAAGTATGCAATGAAATATGATATTATAGAAAATAAAAATAAACAAAATATATATAAATTTAGTGCATTTAATGCTAATATGAGTTCAGGAAAGAAGCAAGGGGAAATATTATGTTTTGATATAGCATATGTGTTATTTGCAGATAATGAAGGAATTCCTTGTTTACATACACTTTTAAATGATAAAAAAGAGCTAATTCATGGAAATCAGTTAGTTAAAGTAGCTAATTATATCGAGGATAAAAATATACAGCTTGTAATATCTATATTAAAGGATAAATTGCCAGAAGCGTTAAGAAAAGATGAGTATTATGTGGTAACATTATCACAAGATGATAAATTATTTAGAATAGAAAATAAATTAATATAGATTTAAATTAGGTACCTATAATATTATAGGTACTATTTTATTATTAGGCTCTGTTTTAACTTAATGTTGATAATTAGCAATTCTATTGTGGAATTATATTCCAATTAAGTATATAATAAGAATATATATTGTTACGTAATTGTATTTAATGAGAAGTTGATTTTATTTTAAATCTTTAGACAAATAGGCAGTTAATTTAGGAGGAGATGTTTATGGACAATCGGTATAGTATTAAAGAAATTAACTATATTAAAGGAATAGCTATAGTATTAGTTTTTATTGGGCATGCAGCTACGCCCTCGTTTTTAGAGAGACCTTACAGTTATGAATTAATTGTACAATTAATATACTCTTTTCATATGTCATTATTCTTTTTAGTATCTGGATTTTTATCATGCAAAGTTATAGATATGAATTTGAAGGAGGAGTATTTTAATTATGTAAAATCAAAATTTTATAGATTGATAGTCCCATTTTTAACAATATCATTTATAACTAATTTTATGATACTTATTTTAAAGTATATAGTTAATGAGCCAGTAACTATAAATTCATTGATTGATATGATTAAAACAATAATTTTATACCCAGAGAATGGTGTTATGGGGTCTCTTTGGTTTTTATATACATTATTTGTTGTCAGTATAATATCTCCATTTATCATCAAATTACCTATAAAAATAACATTTACTGTATCTTTATTATTAAATATATTAGTACCACAGTACAAAAACTTTTTATCAGTTAGTAGAGTAAGTTTCTTTTTAATATATTTTCTTATAGGTTTATATTATAGAAAATACTATTTTAACAATAAAAAGATTAATGTTAAAGGTATAACTACTTTTAAAAAAGTAATCATTTGTATAATATCACTAACGTCTGTCTTTTATTATTCGTATATAATAGCAAATCAAATATATATTTCTAGATATGTTTTGAGTATATTAAATTTTCTATGCGGGTTATTTGGAATGATTTTGATACTTATCTTTATAGAAAAGATAAGAAATTTTAAAATATGTGCAAAAGTCTTATCATTTTTAGGAAGATACTCGCTAGATATCTATCTATTATCTTGGTTTTTTCAAATAGTATCAATGATATTAACAACAAAAGTACTAAAAATAACTAATTATAATCTATTTTTCATAAGTAATATAGTTATTGGCTCTCTATGTATTCCATTTTCAATATATATACTTAGAAAATTTGCAATTCTTAAATTCTTATTATTAGGAGAAAAGAGTGTAAAAAATTCGTCTATTAAATCTTTAAATTTTAATAAGTAAATATGAATAAATTTTCGATAAAGTCCTAATTTAGTGATTGAAATTTGAGGAATCATAGTATTATATTGGCGATATTATAAATGAGAATTCAAAATTGCTTTATATAATAGATTAAATTAATAATCTTATAATTTATGAGGAGATTGAAATGAATAAAAAGATATTTTTAAAATTAGGAATAGGGCTAGTATGTCTGTCACTTGTCGCATGTGGACATAAAAATAATTTAGAAGGAGAAGAAGATTCTTCTAAATCAAGTTCAAGTAATTCTGTTATCACTACTCAAAATTCTGGAGGAGATAGTATAAACACTACATCTCCTCCCATTGAAAATTTAGAAGATAATAACCATCAAGATGTAAACCAAGATACGCAATCAGATATAGAACAAGATATTCAAGAAGAATCAACTGAAGATGAATACTATATAATAATAAAAGATGCTTGGCAGAAACAAAGGGATTATATTGAATCTATTGATGACGCTAAAGTAAAGCAATCAATACAAACCTCAAGGTCTGCTGCTATTATGGAAGCAAATAGATTGCTTATAGAACATCCAGAAGATTCAGATGCTATAAATTCAAGTTTAAAGAGGGTTCTTAATGATGAATGATTTTAATCTATTACGAACTAAAAGAGCAGTGAAATTTCTACTGCTCTTTTAAATTCAGAATGTATTATCAACATCAGTTTAAAACATAGTCTATTATTAATATAAATCAATAGGAATATATTATTTAGGTATTATGTCGTAAAATTTGACGTAAAAAATACTTTACATCCATAAGATGTTTACAATGGTGCACCTAGAGGGGCTCGAACCCCCGACGCCTGGATTCGAAGTCCAGCGCTCTATCCAACTGAGCTATAGATGCAAAAATATTACAAAACATATTATATTATGAATAAAAATTAATTGCTAGGTTTTAAATAAAAAAACATATAAATTGAAACTTATATAGGGTAATTTCATAATTATTAGCCTTAAACATATCCTAGTGTATCAATATATATAAAATAAAGAAATTAATAAAATATTAAAGAATAAATTATATAATTTAGAATAAATAGACTAGAAGAATATTTACAAAAACTAAGCTGTGATACAATAGTCAATGTTCTTGGGAATGAAGTCAAATAAAAGAAAAAAATATGTTGACAACAAAAACCCAAGATGATAATATATAGAAGTCGCTTGAGAGCGATGTGATAAATGATCTTTGAAAATTGAACAGAATATAAGTTAAGTAAAATAAACCAGCAATTCTTTTAAGTCTTAAGTGAGAATCTAAATTTTAATTTAGCTATTCGAACTTACAACGCTGACAATAGGAAGCGTTGTTACATCATAAGACTCAAAGTAATTTGAGCAACAGATTAAACTTTTTATTGAGAGTTTGATCCTGGCTCAGGACGAACGCTGGCGGCGTGCCTAACACATGCAAGTCGAGCGAGGGGAGTTTCTTCGGAAACAAACCTAGCGGCGGACGGGTGAGTAACACGTGGGCAACCTGCCTTATAGTGGGGAATAGCCTCTCGAAAGGGAGATTAATACCGCATAACATTGCACTTTCGCATGAAAGAGCAATTAAAGGAGCAATCCGCTATAAGATGGGCCCGCGGCGCATTAGCTAGTTGGTGAGGTAACGGCTCACCAAGGCGACGATGCGTAGCCGACCTGAGAGGGTGATCGGCCACATTGGGACTGAGACACGGCCCAGACTCCTACGGGAGGCAGCAGTGGGGAATATTGCACAATGGGGGAAACCCTGATGCAGCAACGCCGCGTGAGTGATGAAGGTCTTCGGATCGTAAAGCTCTGTCTTCAGGGACGATAATGACGGTACCTGAGGAGGAAGCCACGGCTAACTACGTGCCAGCAGCCGCGGTAATACGTAGGTGGCGAGCGTTGTCCGGATTTACTGGGCGTAAAGGGAGCGTAGGCGGACTTTTAAGTGAGATGTGAAATACCCGAGCTCAACTTGGGGGCTGCATTTCAAACTGGAAGTCTAGAGTGCAGGAGAGGAGAGTGGAATTCCTAGTGTAGCGGTGAAATGCGTAGAGATTAGGAAGAACACCAGTGGCGAAGGCGACTCTCTGGACTGTAACTGACGCTGAGGCTCGAAAGCGTGGGGAGCAAACAGGATTAGATACCCTGGTAGTCCACGCCGTAAACGATGAATACTAGGTGTAGGGGTTGTCATGACCTCTGTGCCGCCGCAAACGCATTAAGTATTCCGCCTGGGGAGTACGGTCGCAAGATTAAAACTCAAAGGAATTGACGGGGGCCCGCACAAGCAGCGGAGCATGTGGTTTAATTCGAAGCAACGCGAAGAACCTTACCTAGACTTGACATCTCCTGCATTACTCTTAATCGAGGAAGTCCTTTCGGGGACAGGATGACAGGTGGTGCATGGTTGTCGTCAGCTCGTGTCGTGAGATGTTGGGTTAAGTCCCGCAACGAGCGCAACCCTTATTGTTAGTTGCTACCATTTAGTTGAGCACTCTAGCGAGACTGCCCGGGTTAACCGGGAGGAAGGTGGGGATGACGTCAAATCATCATGCCCCTTATGTCTAGGGCTACACACGTGCTACAATGGCAAGTACAACGAGATGCAATACCGCAAGGTGGAGCTAAACTATAAAACTTGTCTCAGTTCGGATTGTAGGCTGAAACTCGCCTACATGAAGCTGGAGTTGCTAGTAATCGCGAATCAGAATGTCGCGGTGAATACGTTCCCGGGCCTTGTACACACCGCCCGTCACACCATGAGAGTTGGCAATACCCAAAGTTCGTGAGCTAACCCGTAAGGGAGGCAGCGACCTAAGGTAGGGTCAGCGATTGGGGTGAAGTCGTAACAAGGTAGCCGTAGGAGAACCTGCGGCTGGATCACCTCCTTTCTATGGAGAAATCTAGTAAGCAAGGCGCTTATCTAGTATAACTTAGAAGATGGTTTATCTTAACTTTCTGTTCAATTTTGAAGGACTAAAGTTCTTCAAAATGTTCTTTGAAAATTGCACATGAATAAAAATAACAACAAGCCAAAAATATTCTTTGTGAATAACTTTGTAATAAATTTTGAAATAACCTTACTCAGTAAATGAGTAATAAAAAGGTCAAGCTACAAAGGGCGCATGGTGAATGCCTTGGCATCAGGAGCCGATGAAGGACGTGATAAGCTGCGATAAGCTTCGGGTAGGCGCACATAGCCAGTGATCCGAAGATTTCCGAATGAGGGAACTCACATGGGAAACCCCATGTATCCTGTAATGAATAAATAGTTGCAGGAAGGTAAACCTAGGGAACTGAAACATCTAAGTACCTAGAGGAAGAGAAAGAAAAATCGATTTTCTTAGTAGCGGCGAGCGAAAGGGAAAGAGCCCAAACCAGAGATTTATCTCTGGGGTTGCGGACAGAACATAACGGGAAATTATGATTAATTGAAGACAACTGGAAAGTTGCGCCACAGAGTGTAATAGCCACGTAAGTGAAA
>NZ_LT575472.1:3559901-3624901 GCF_900086595.1 Clostridium nigeriense | reverse complement strand
AAACCGACACAGGTAGATGAGGAGAGAATCCTAAGGCCATCGGAAGAATTGCAGTTAAGGAACTAGGCAAATTGACCCCGTAAGTTAGCGAGAAGGGGTGCCTGTGAGAGCAGGCCGCAGAGAATAGGCCCAAGCAACTGTTTAGCAAAAACACAGGTCTCTGCTAAAGCGCAAGCTGATGTATAGGGGCTGACGCCTGCCCGGTGCTGGAAGGTTAAGGGGAACACTTAGCGCAAGCGAAGGTGTGAACTTAAGCCCCAGTAAACGGCGGCCGTAACTATAACGGTCCTAAGGTAGCGAAATTCCTTGTCAGGTAAGTTCTGACCCGCACGAATGGCGTAATGACTTGGGCACTGTCTCAACTGCAAATCCGGCGAAGTTGNATAACTACTAAGTTCTGATCCAGAGTACCACGAGACACGTGAAACCTTGTGGGAAGCAGGGAGGACCACCTCCCAAGGCTAAATACTACCTGATGACCGATAGTGAAGAAGTACCGTGAGGGAAAGGTGAAAAGAACCCCGGGAGGGGAGTGAAATAGAACCTGAAACCGTGTGCCTACAACCGGTCAAAGCCCCTTATGAGGGTGATGACGTGCTTTTTGTAGAACGAGCCAACGAGTTACGGTATGTAGCAAGGTTAAGTACTTAAGGTACGGAGCCGAAGGGAAACCGAGTCTTAATAGGGCGACTAGTTGCATGCCGTAGACCCGAAACCGGGTGACCTATCCATGGCCAGGTTGAAGCGGGGGTAAAACCCCGTGGAGGACCGAACCACGTTGCTGTTGAAAAAGCATGGGATGAGCTGTGGATAGCGGAGAAATTCCAATCGAACTCGGAGATAGCTGGTTCTCCTCGAAATAGCTTTAGGGCTAGCGTCGGATATGAGTAATGGAGGTAGAGCACTGAATGGGCTAGGGGGCATATCGCTTACCGAACCTTATCAAACTCCGAATGCCATATACTATTAGTCCGGCAGTCAGACTACGAATGATAAGATCCGTGGTCAAAAGGGAAAAAGCCCAGATCGTCAGCTAAGGTCCCAAAGTGTAAGTTAAGTGGTAAAGGATGTGGGATTTCTAAGACAACTAGGATGTTGGCTTAGAAGCAGCCACTCATTTAAAGAGTGCGTAATAGCTCACTAGTCGAGAGATCCTGCGCCGAAAATGTCCGGGGCTCAAACTTACCACCGAAGCTACGGGCTCAAGATTACTTGAGCGGTAGAGGAGCGTCGTAATCGGGCTGAAGTCGTACCGTAAGGAGCGGTGGACTGATTACGAGTGAGAATGTTGGCATTAGTAGCGAGATGTAAGTGAGAATCTTACAGGCCGAAAATCTAAGGTTTCCTGGGGAAGGCTCGTCCGCCCAGGGTTAGTCGGGACCTAAGCCGAGGCCGAAAGGCGTAGGTGATGGACAATTGGTTGATATTCCAATACCACTATTATCGTTATTATCGATGGTGTGACGGAGAAGGATAGGATGTGCTAGCGATTGGAAATGCTAGTCTAAGCATTTAGGGAGTTAAGATAGGCAAATCCGTCTTAACAATCCTGAGGTGTGATGGGGAAGGTCTTTTAGACTGAAGTATCTGATTCCCTGCTTCCAAGAAAAGCATCTAGAGAGAGAAGTAGTGCCCGTACCGCAAACCGACACAGGTAGATGAGGAGAGAATCCTAAGGCCATCGGAAGAATTGCAGTTAAGGAACTAGGCAAATTGACCCCGTAAGTTAGCGAGAAGGGGTGCCTGTGAGAGCAGGCCGCAGAGAATAGGCCCAAGCAACTGTTTAGCAAAAACACAGGTCTCTGCTAAAGCGCAAGCTGATGTATAGGGGCTGACGCCTGCCCGGTGCTGGAAGGTTAAGGGGAACACTTAGCGCAAGCGAAGGTGTGAACTTAAGCCCCAGTAAACGGCGGCCGTAACTATAACGGTCCTAAGGTAGCGAAATTCCTTGTCAGGTAAGTTCTGACCCGCACGAATGGCGTAATGACTTGGGCACTGTCTCAACTGCAAATCCGGCGAAGTTGTAGTGCGAGTGAAGATGCTCGCTACCCGCGATTGGACGGAAAGACCCCGTAGAGCTTTACTGTAGCTTAGCATTGAGTTTCGATATTGTCTGTACAGGATAGGTGGGAGACTGAGAAGCTAGGGCGTCAGCCTTAGTGGAGTCATCCTTGGGATACCACCCTGACAGTATTGGGATTCTAACCGGACGCCATGAAACTGGTGACGGGACATTGTTAGGTGGGCAGTTTGACTGGGGCGGTCGCCTCCTAAAATGTAACGGAGGCGCCCAAAGGTTCCCTCAGAACGGTCGGAAATCGTTCGTAGAGTGCAAAGGCAGAAGGGAGCCTGACTGCGACACCCACAAGTGGAGCAGGGACGAAAGTCGGGCTTAGTGATCCGGTGGTACCTCGTGGGAGGGCCATCGCTCAACGGATAAAAGCTACCTCGGGGATAACAGGCTGATCTCCCCCAAGAGTCCACATCGACGGGGAGGTTTGGCACCTCGATGTCGGCTCGTCGCATCCTGGGGCTGTAGTAGGTCCCAAGGGTTGGGCTGTTCGCCCATTAAAGCGGCACGCGAGCTGGGTTCAGAACGTCGTGAGACAGTTCGGTCCCTATCCGTCGCGGGCGTAGGAAATTTGAGAGGAGCTGTCCTTAGTACGAGAGGACCGGGATGGACTGACCTCTGGTGCACCAGTTGTTCCGCCAGGAGCATAGCTGGGTAGCTAAGTCGGGAAGGGATAAACGCTGAAAGCATCTAAGCGTGAAGCCCCCCTCAAGATGAGATTTCCCATAGCATAAGCTAGTAAGACCCCTTGAAGAACACAAGGTTGATAGGTCAGAGGTGTAAGTGTGGTAACATATTTAGCTGACTGATACTAATAGGTCGAGGGCTTGACCAAAATAAGTTATAAATTCATGTGCAATTTTCAGAGAACACTCTGAAAATTTAAATATTCCGTGGTAGCTCAATGGTGGAGCACTCGGCTGTTAACCGATAGGTTGGAGGTTCGAATCCTCTCCACGGAGCCATTTATATTTTAAGGAACTTTATAAGAGTAGATAATTAATCTATTGTTATAAAGTTCTTTTTTTATTATTTATGTAATCATTTCGTAACTATTCTTTAACTTATTGTAAAGATTAATAAATATAAATTCTATATAATTTAATTAAGGGACAAGTAGTTAGGAAATGAGGAATTCAGATGAGAAGAAAAGAAGTAAAAAGGATAAGAAGAACAATATTGTTTATTATATCATTGTTAATAAGTACTACTATTATATTTGAGATTTTTGATAGATTAGATAAATTTAATAGAAATGTCTATAAAAAAGTAGAAGCTTTAACTAGCAATAATAAAGTTAATGATGAAGAATCAATAAAAAATGAATATGACAATGAAGTAGAAGAAAACTCATCTGTATTAGATAATTCAGGATATATTAAATTAGAAGATGATATAAACGCTGATGATGCAGCAGAAATTCTTCCTAAAACTATGTATGAATGGAATTTTTATAGAGAAGATAATAGAAAAATAGCTTATTTAACCTTTGATGATGGGCCATCAAAACATTCTACAGAGAAAATATTAGATATATTAAAGAAAAATGATATTAAAGCAACATTTTTTACATTAGGTTCATCTATAGAAAGTAATGATAGATCTAGTGAAATATTAAAAAGAATAGCAAAAGAAGGACATGCTATTGGAAGTCATGGATATTCACATAATTATTCTAAGCTTTATCCAAATAGAACAGTAGATGTAAAAGCTTTTGTAGAAGATTTTCAAAAGAATGATGTTATACTAAAAAATATATTAGGTAAAGATTTTTCAACAAGATTAATTAGATTGCCAGGAGGACATTCTAGCTGGAATGGTACAGAAGCCTTGGATAAGGTATTGTATGAAAAGGGAATATGGCAAGTAGATTGGAATGCATTAAATGGAGATGCTGAAGGAAGAGATTTTCCTAAGGAAGCATTATTAGATAAGTTGAAAGAAACTGTTGGAGATAAGGATATTGCAATTATACTTATGCATGATACTGATAATAAAAAGGGAACTGTAGAGTATTTACAAAGTGCAATAGATTATTTAAAGGCAGAAGGATTTGAATTTAGAACATTAAAATAGTTAAGGGGTGGAATCTGTCATATAATAGAGAGTATAAACATGATACTTTTTTATGGCAAATTCCGCTTCTTATTGTTATATTTAGGGTATAATTTATATGAGTAAATTTTAATAATAAAATTTAGGGGTGAGAAAATGAATAAAATTTTGCTGGTAGAAGATGAAGATAGTATAAGAGGATTTTTAAAGATAAACTTACAAAGAAATAATTTTAATGTTATAGAAGCATCAACTGGAGAAGAAGGAATAGAGTTAGCTAAAAGTGAAAGACCGAAAATAGCAATTTTAGATGTTATGTTACCAGGAATAGATGGATTTATGGTATGTAATAAATTAAGAAATGATTATCCTGAAATGGGTATAATAATGCTTACAGCTAAAGGGCAGGATATGGATAAGATTATGGGCTTAGAGTATGGAGCAGATGATTACATAATTAAACCATTTAATCCATTAGAAGTGGTTTTAAGAGTAAAGGCATTACTTAGAAGATTAGGAGAGGATGAGAGGGAGAAATTAGAGCTAGGACCTTTTATAATAGATTTATATTCACAAAAAGTTTTAAAAAACAATATAGAAGTAGATGTTACACCAAAGGAATATTTGCTAATGAAAATATTTTTAGAAAATCCTAACAAGGCTTTTACTAGAGATGAACTCTTAGATCTAGTATGGGGAGAAAATTATTTTGGTGATGCAAAAATTATTGATGTAAATATAAGAAGATTAAGGGCTAAGATTGAAGATAAACCTTCAAGGCCAGATTATATTGAGACTGTATGGGGGATAGGTTACAGGTGGAAAGCAAGGGAGTAAAAAGCATAAGAAACCAATTACTAAGAGGAATTGTAATAATAATTTTTTCAACTGTTGTAGTATTGAATGTACTATTGATGGTTTTTATTAGAAAGTATTATTACGACAATATGGAGGATATATTAAAAAGTAGGATAGAAGTATCTATGAATTTTTACAATAAGTATTTTTCTTCAAAAGCCTTAGTTGAGAATATTTATGATAATGTAGATGCATTTTGGAATGAAAATAATGCACAAGTAGAAATATTTGATGTAGATGGTAGCCTACTTATGGATTCAATAGGAATAAAGGATGATAAACTTATAAATGCTCCTGATATAGATAAAGCATTAAAAGGAGAAGTATCTAGATGGATTGGAAGAGTTAATTATTATGATAAAAAGGTTATGGCTGTATCATATCCATTAGAGATAGATGGTGAAATAATAGGAATAATAAGGTTTATAACTTCATTAGAAGAAATAGACGGAATTATAACAAATATAATGATTACATTTGTGAGTATATCAATTGGTGTATTAGTACTGGGAGTTATATTAAGCATAATACTTGCAAATAGTATAATAAATCCTATTAAATATTTGAATAAAGTAGCTGAAAAAATGGGAAGTGGAAACTTAAGCATTAGAAGTGAAATAAATAGTGAAAATGAAATTGGGCAATTATCAAATACATTAAATTTTATGGCTAATGAAATAGCTAGAAGAGAGCAATTAAAAAATGAATTTATTTCGCAAGTTTCACATGAATTAAGAACTCCATTAACAGCTATTAAAGGATGGACTATAACATTAAATAATGATGAAACTGATAAGGAAACATTAAAGTTAGGTTTTGATATAATAGAAAAAGAAACTGACAGGCTTTCATTAATGGTAGAAGAATTATTAGATTTTTCTAGATTAATAAATGAGAATGTTAGTTTAGAATTAACAAAAATTAATATTAAGAATTTTATAAATCATATAGAATCATTTATGGCTCCAAGAGCAAAAAAAGAAGGTGTCGATTTAAAATTTGTCACAAATGATAGTGCAAATGTTAATGTAGATAGCAACAGATTAAAACAAGTTTTTATAAATTTAATAGACAACGCTTTAAAATTTACAGAACCAGGAGGATATGTTAACTTTGAAACTTCTATTATAGACGGCACTATTAAGTTTACAATAGAGGATAATGGTTGTGGTATACCAGATGAAGATTTACCAAGGGTTAAGGAAAAATTCTTTAAAGGTAAAAATTCTAATTCTAAAAATGGAATAGGTTTATCAATTTGTGATGAAATAATAAAGCTTCATAATGGAGAGTTTAATATTTATAGTAAGTTAGGAATAGGTACAAAAGTAGAGGTTATTATTCCAATAATAGAGGAGGAATAATATGAAAAGTATAAAAAGAATATTATTATTAGTGTTTATTTCTATATTTACATTGACTATAGGTTGTAGTAAAGTAGATGGAAAAGATACTCAATCGATAAAAGCACCAGATAATGAAAACTTAAGTATAAGAGGAACTTGGAAAATAGAAGATATTAATGTTTTAGATGATGAAATAGAAAACAAAGAAGAATTATTATCTCTAAAGGACTCATTAATTAGTATATCTAATGCTAAAATTTCAATTTTTAATAAGATATATTCTAATCCTAGTTTCAAGCTTAAGGTAGTAAAATCTGATTATATTTTATCTTATGAATTAAATTTTACTTTAAGCGATATAATTGATTCTAATGATAAAGTAGATGTAATATCCTTAATTGACTCCAATAATCTTATTGGTGAGTTTATAGTACTAGATGATAATAATGGATATTTATTTTATTCTGGAGTATTATTAAAATTATTTAAAGAAGATGCAAATCCACGGGATTTAAATATAGCAAATAATATGTTCGAAGCAGAAATATTAAATGAAGATTATAATAGTGATGTTGGAGTTATGCTTGCATTAAAAACACCTAGAGAAAAAACAAGTGAGGGAAAATATACAACTGAAAGTTATAGAACTCTTTGGATATCTTTTAAAAATAATAAGATTCAACCAATAGTTGAAAAAGATAATATTATTTTTCCTAGGTTAAATGGAATTTGGACTATAGAAAGTAAGGTTGAAGAAAAAAATAATAGCCATATTGAATACTTTATCTCTAGACCTATAGATGGTAAATTAGATTCACATATAGTAGAAGAATCATCTGTGAATATATATAAGGATATTAATTTTATTTCAAATGATTATGTATCCATAGAAAAATATGAAGGAAACAATTTTGATAATATATTTTCTATATATCAGACAATTCCTATTGATAATATCAATTCCAAACAAGGATTAAGTATAGAAGAAATATACTCAAATGAAATAAAAGAAAAGTATGAAAGAGATTTTAATGAAGCTTTTGAAAGTTTATCAAAAGAAAATGCAGAAAAATTTCTTCCTAATGTTGACTTTACTAACTTTACAATACGAAGAGTAGAAGGAAAGTGGACATTAATAGGAGGAATACCTTCAAATGATGTTAATGAAAAAAATATTGATTATAAAATATCTATAAGCCCAGGTAAAAAAATATTAAATTATGATACATTGTTAGTACCATGGAAAGATTTAAAAGGAAGGTTTCCTTTTATAGAGGATGCGTATACATCACCAACAGGAAGAATAGCACTTGTAATATTTGATAATAAGCTTTTAGTTTATGAGATGGAAGATAGAAATATAAAAGGTAGTCCATTATGTTATATCAATTTAAACCAAGGTGAAGAGGTTATTATGGCAGAGTGGGCAAGTGGTTCTTATGTAGATACATGGGCAAAGGCTTTTAAAGATGGTATAGAAATAAATGTGGAGGAGGATTAGATTATGTTAAAAAAAGATATATTATCTAGTGTTTTAGCTAGATGTTTAATAACTGGAGGAGACTTTGCAGAAATATTTGAGGAAGATACTATAGATACATCTATAAGTATATTAAATGGCAAAGTTGAAAATTCAATATCAGGAAGAACTCATGGTATAGGAATAAGAATTTTTAAAGGATTTAAAAGTGTTTATGCTTATACTAATAATACAAGTTTATCTTCTTTATTAGATACAGCTGAAAAAGCTGCATTAGCACTTGGAGAATTAAAAGAAGATATAAGTATTGTTTTAGATAAAAAGGAAGTTTTTAATAATAATAAAATAATTTATATTCCATCTTCAATTTCGATAGATAAAAAGATTGAAGTAATGAAGAAAGGATATAAAGCAGCAAAAGAATATCATGATGAAATTTCTCAAGTATCTGTTGGATATTTAGACAAAGAGCAAAATATATTAATAGCTAACACTGAAGGTTTATTAACTGAAGATAAAAGAGTTAGAACAAGATTTTCAATAAGCTCTGTTGCATCAGCAAATGGTGAGAATCAAACAGGTTTTGAAGGGCCAGGTGCACATAAAGGGTTTGAATTATTTGATGAGATAGATCCTGAATATTATGGAAGAGAAGCTTCAAGAGTAGCTCATACAATGTTACATGCAAGAACTTGTCCTGCTGGAAAAATGCCTGTGGCAATAGATAATGGATTTGGTGGAGTTATATTCCATGAAGCTTGTGGTCATTCCTTAGAAGCAACAGCAGTGGCAAAGGGAAACTCTGTATTTACTAATATGCTTGGAAAACAAATAGCATCAACTAAGGTTACAGCTATAGATGATGGAACTATTCCTAATGCTTGGGGTTCATTAAATATAGATGATGAAGGTAATAAAACTAGAAAGAATGTATTAATTGAAAATGGAATATTAAAGGGATATTTAATAGATAAATTAAATGGTAGAAGAATGGGAATGGAAGCTACAGGAAGTTCAAGAAGACAAAATTATAAGTATGCTCCAACATCAAGAATGACTAATACTTATATTGCAGCAGGAAACGACGATGAAAAGGAAATTATAAAATCAATTTCTGAAGGCTTATATGCAAAGAAGATGGGTGGAGGTTCAGTAAATCCAGTAACAGGCGAATTTAACTTTGCAGTATCAGAGGGATATATAGTAAGAAATGGAGAAATACAAGAACCTGTAAGAGGTGCAAGTCTTATAGGAAAGGGAAGCGAAGTCTTAATGAACATAGATATGGTTGGTAAAAATTTAGAACAGGGTCAAGGAATGTGTGGTTCTGTATCAGGAAGTATCCCAACTAATGTAGGTCAGCCTATGATAAGAGTAAAAGAAATTACAGTAGGTGGAAGATAAGGGGGGATTAAAAGTGGAATTAAAAGAGTTTATAAATAAGTTATTTGAAGAAGCTAGAATAAACGGATTTGATGAATATGAAGTTTATTATGTAGATAGAGAAAGTTTAAGTATAAATGTTTATAATGAAGAGGTAGAAAAATATAATTTAACTACATCCTATGGATTATCATTTAGAGGAAAAATAAATGGTAAAATAGGATATTCATATACTGAAATATTAGATGAAGATGCTATAAAGATGCTAGTTAGAAACTCTAAACAAAGTGCATTAGCTATTGAAAATGAAGATGTTCAGTTTATTTATGAAGGCGATAAAGATTATGTAGAAGTAAATTCTTATTACAAAGCCTTAGAAAATATTCCAGCTGATAAGCTTATAGAATTAGCATTAAGTATGGAAAAGGAATCTAAAGAATTAGATTCTAGAGTTTCTAGTTTTGGTGGCTGTGGAATAGGATATAATAAGGCTAAATATGGAATAATTAACTCAAAGGGATTAAACCTAGAAAATAAATCTAATTTATTAAGTGCATATGTAGTTCCGATTATAAAAGAGGGAGAAAATATGCATGATGGTATGGGATATGTAACTGCAAAATCTTTAGATGAAGTAAATCCTAAAAAATTAGCTAAAGATGGAATAGATGAAGCTGTTTCAAGAATTGGTGGCAAATCAATTCCTTCAGGAAAATATAAAACTATAATTAATAACGAAGCAATGGTATCATTACTATCAACTTTTGCTGGAGTATTTAGCGGAGATGCAGCTCAAAAAGGCTTAAGTTTATTAAAAGATAAAGAAGGACAAATGATAGCAAGTAATAAAGTAACACTATTAGATGATCCACATTTAGAAGATGGATTGGCATCTGTATCCTTTGATGATGAGGGAGTAGCAACTCAAAAGAAAGATATAATTCATGAAGGTAAACTAATTACATTACTTCATAACTTAAAGACAGCTTATAAGGGAAATACAAAATCAACAGGAAATGGATTTAAAGCTTCATATGCTTCTTCAGTAGGAGTTTCACCAACAAACTTTTATATTCAAAGGGGTAGCAAATCCTTTGAGGACTTATTAGAAGAAGTAGGAGAAGGTCTATTATTAACAGAATTTGCAGGACTTCATTCTGGTGCAAATTCTATAACAGGAGATTTTTCTCTAGCAGCAAAAGGCTTTTATATAAAGGATGGTAAGAAGGATTTTCCTGTAGAACAAATAACAGTAGCTGGAAACTTCTTTGATTTATTAAAAAATGTTGTAGAAGTTGGAAACGACTTGAAATTCCCAATGAGTAGTGTAGGAAGCCCATCAATAAGAGTTGAAGGTTTAAGTGTAGCTGGAAAGTAATTAAGTAAAATTTAATAGTTTGCAATAGGCTGTCCATGACAGCCTATTCTTTTAAGATAAATGAGAGAGATGATATTAATGAGAAATAAAATAAATTTAGTTTTTTCCATAATATTAAGTGTAATATCACTAATTTTACTATTTATAGGAGTTATATTTAATTTTTTATTAGCTATTTTAAGTTTTATAAGCTTATTAATAGGTATATATATGATAATGAAGTGGAGTACTTTGAATTATAAATGGGTATGTGATGAGTGTAAAACAAGCTTTGATATTAAATTAAAGGAAAATATATTTGGTATAAATGCAGGGGTGAATTATAAAAGATTATATTGTCCTAATTGTAAAAAGAAAACTTATTGTAAAGGTATATTAAAATAATAGGGGGAAGATAATTTTATGAGAAATGAATATTTAATAGCAAAAGAAATAATATTAAAAAATGGACAGAGCTTGATATTGAGAAGAGCTAATGCTGATGATGCAGAAAAAATGATTGAATATTTAAATACTGTTGGTGGAGAAAGTGATAATTTATTATTTGGTAAAAATGAATTTAATAAGACTATTGAAGAAGAAAGAGAATATATTAATAACTTAAATTATTCAGATGATTTAATGATTATAGGTTTAATAGATAATAATATTGCAAGTATAGCAAATATTAGAAGATTACTTAGAAAAAGAATAGCTCATAATAGTGAAGTTGCTATTTCTGTAAAAAAGGAATATTGGGGTATAGGTGTAGGATATGCAGTAATGAATGAGTTAATAGAATTTGCAAAAAATAATAATATAAAAAATATTAGTTTAGGTGTTAAAGCAAGCAATAATAAAGCGTTTAATTTATATAGGAAGTGCGGATTTAAAGAAATTGGACGTCATAAAGATTTCTTTAATTTAGATGGAGTATTTGATGATGAAATATTAATGGATTTATATTTATAAGTAAATAATATATATATTACAAATAAAAGAAATAAATATAAATAATTATAATCTTTATAAAAAAGAAGAAATTCAATTTAACATTGAATTTCTTCTTTTTTATAAGTTATTTTTCCTTTGAAAAACTAGCTTTATCTGCTCTTATCATTTTATCTGAAAGTTCTACCATACTCTTATATAGCTCTTTTTCTTCATCTGTAAGATTTTCTCCAACAACATCAAGGTTTGTAAGAACGGCAAAGGATCTATTTGTATTTAATAGGTTTCTTCCTAATGCAGTATCTAGATACTTATCATTTTCTACACCCATAAGGTATAAAAGTGTTGGCATAATATCTACTTGGCCACCTATTGTTTCAAATGTCTTACTTTGAGCCATATCTTTTGACCAAATAATAAATGGTATTGTGTGATGACCGTTATCTAAGTACCAGTCTTCTTTATTAGATAATTTTTCAATTGAGTTATTATAGTATTTATGAACTCCTGTATGATCTCCTTCAATTACTACTACAGTATCATCTAATAAACCTTCTTTATCTAATTGCTTTAAAAATTCACCTATTTGAGTATCGGTATATTTAACACTTTCAAAATAACCGCCTAATTCACTCTTGTCCAACTCAGATTCTAAATTTAATACTCTTTTTTCTTTTGGTAAATCAAAAGGTCCATGATTAGTTAAGGTTACAGTAAAAGCATAAAATGGTTCTTTTAAATCTTTAAGCATTGGAACAACTTGTCTAAAATAACTCTCATCAGATATTCCAAGTCCTATTTCTTCATCTACATTAAAGGAATAAAAATCAACAAACTTATTAAAGCCTATTCCTTTAAGCCCATTTACATAGTTCCAGAATGATCCTTTATCAGGATGTATTGCAATAGTATCATAATTCATTTCTTCTAAAAGGTTAGGTAAAGAATTATATTTAGCAGATGGATATCTGAAGAAAGTACTACCCCTTCTTAATGGGAACATTGATGTATTTATCATTAAATCTGCGTCAGAACTTGTACCTTCATTTACTTGCTCATAAATATTTGGGAAGTAAAGCCCTGTATTTATTAATTCATCTAGAACAGGTGTTACTTTTTGTCCATTAACCTCTTTTCCAACAATAAAACTTTCTAATGATTCTACTTGAATAACTAAAAGATTTTTTCCTTTTAACATTCCTGCATACTCATTATCAGGTAAATTTTCCTTTTTATCAAAGAATTCTTTTATTTGAGCTTCTTCCTCAGCTTTAAGTTCATAAGGCATAGAATCTTTATAAACATTATAGATATCAAAAATATGATATCCTATTGGGGAGAAGTATCTAGCTGTATTTGTTGGATCATAATTTGAAAATATATATCCATTTTTAACATCTTCATTTTTTAATATGTGCAAATTGAAAGGTACATAAGCTATAAATAATATGCTTGATATAAATATTACTAAGAAACTTATAGGTGCTCTTCTTTTTTCTTTTGAATATGACTTTCTAGTAAAGAAGACAAATACACCTAGAATTAAAAAATCAATTAGTAATAATAAATCTGTCTTGCTAAACATTGATGATATTGTTCCACCCATATTGTCTAGGTTAGCAGTTTGAGTTAATAATAATGCTGATGGCATAGTTAGGAATCCTCTAAAATATCCTAAATCTAAAAGTATTAGTGCTGTTGCTAATATGTCAATTATAAATAAGTAAATAACCCTTCCTTTACCTTTAAATAATAATGAAAAGCTAAGAAGCACTAAGGTAAAAGCGTAATAATAATTTATAAAAGGTTTTGCTGAATTAAGACCAAGAGAAAAGTCTAAACTATAAGGGTCTTTATTAACAGCATAGCCTTGGAACATAACACATTTTAGAACTATAGCAACAAATGGAATTAAGAATAATATAGCTCTTATTATGCCATCAAAACTAAAAATATTATGTAATTTTTCTTTTAATTTATTTAAAAACTTGTCCAACATATATTCACCTCATATAATGAACTTGATTTTAAAAGAACATTATATTTCCTTTCTTTAAAATTGCAACACTTAAATTATAGTATAGAGAATTTTATAAAGCAAACAAGAATTTATTAATTTTTTATGATACAATATATATATGTTTTAGTTAACATTAATGGAGGTTATATATGCTTCAATATGATTTAATAATAATTGGTGGGGGAGCATCGGGGCTTTCAGCTGGCGTTTCAGCCCTTCAACATGGAATTAAAAAGGTTTTAATATTAGAAAGAAATAATGACTTAGGTGGAAACTTAAACTTATTTATTCATGGTGGATTTGGGAAATATTACTTAGGAGAAGAAGTAACAGGACCAGAATTAGCAAGTGAATTAATTAGGGAGTTTAAGGCACAAGGTGGAGAATATAAGCTTGATACCGAAGTATTAGAACTAACTACTAATAAAGTGGTTACCTATGTTAATCCTAATGATGGAATTCAAGATATTAAAGGAAAGGCTATAATTATAGCATCAGGTTGTAGAGAAAAATTTACTGGTAATATAAATATACCAATTCATAAATATACTGGTATATATACCTTGGTTTCAGCACATAAACTAGTAAACTTTCAAGGGTACTTACCTGGTAAGGAAGTTGTTATACTTGGGAAAAATAATTGGTCTTTAATTTTAGCACGAAGATTATTAGTTGAAGGTGCTAAGGTAAAGGCGATAATAGATGGCTCTAATAAAGGTTTTTTAGATGATAAAGGAAAGGATTTTATTAGAGGATTTGATATTAATATAATAAAAAATAGTAGAGTGATAGATATACATGGAAATGAAAAAGTGGGAAGTGTAGATGTTGAAAATAATAAGGATGGTAGTATAACTAAAATTGATTGCGATTCTTTAATTTTAACTGTAGGTCATTTTCCAGAAGTTAATTTTATTAAAAAAGCTAATATTGCTTTAAATAATAAAAAAGAAATTTTAGTTAATAATAATGAAACATCAGCTAAGGGAATTTTTGCTTGCGGAACAGTATTAACTAGAGATACACAAATATTTAAAAGTGGAGAAGATGGATACAAAACAGGAGAAATAGTTTCTAAATATTTAAAGAAATATGTTTACTAATAGAAATATCATATTGCCAAGTTAAATCTTGATCAATATGATATTCTTTTATTTTTATGTAAAAATAGTTTTACTTATAAATTCATCTAAAAAGACTTTATGACCTTCATTATTAAAGTGAATACCATCCATATAAATAAAATTATTATTTACTGTTAGAGAATAAAAATCAATAAAGTTAACTTTATAATTATTACAAAGTTCTATTAAAAACTCTTTAAGCTTAGGAAGATTTGCTTCACAATAATCATAAGTTAAAGATGGCACAAATAATCTTTTAGCATCTTCTTTTATAATTCTAGGTGGTATCCCTATAGTTATGTCCTTAGTTTTAAATAATGATTCTTTTATCATTAACTCAATGTTATCTACAATTGAATTTACTGGACGATTACACAATAAATCATTAGTTCCGCCCATTATGAAAATTTTATTAGGATTTAATGAGATTACATCTTCAGTAAATCTATTTAACATATCTGTAGTAGTATTTCCATTTATACCTTTATTTACTATAGTATAATTTATTCCATTATCTATAAGGTAATTTTTTAGATATTCTACCCAAGAATTATTTTTATTTACTCCATAACCAAAGGTTAAACTATCACCCATAAGTATAAAGTTATTATTCAATGTAATCACTTCCTTTAAAATAATTTATTAAAGCAATTTCTACATATTAATGTTTTTCCACCATTTCCTTTTATTAAATTATCTTCTTTAACCTTTTTATTGCAAAACTCACAGGTTAAGTTACTATTAATATTTTCTTTTTTATCTTCAGTATTCTTTAATAATCTAGATACAGGAGATTTTTTTATACTTGAATAAAGTTTTTTCTCACTAGCTTGAGTCTTTTCTTTTATAGAATAAGAAATAGCATATCTACTTTCACCAAAAAATTCAAGCTCAAAGCGAGGGTTTTCTTTATCATAAAATTCTTCTGTAATTATCCTAGTTATTTGGGCATCATTAACAATAAGACCGCTTTTTTCTATACCATCAAAAATACTTTTAGTTATATTTGCAGTATCAGGATGTCTTTTTTCACTTTTATAATAAACCTTTAAGATTGCAATTAAAGATTCTTCTAGAATAACTCCAGGATTTTGAAGTCTAGCATAGTAAGCTATTTTCTCTTCATAGATAGCATATCTATCGTGGGATTTTCCAGTATTGCTAGGTAAAATTGCTCTACCATCTTTATTATGTAACTTAAAATTAGATTTTGTAATAGGGGATCCTGGTACAACTACTTTAGCATATGTACTCATTAATAAAACTCCTTTTAAAAATTAATATATCCTTAAAAATCCATTAATTCTAATAAAAAATAATGAATAATTTTTTTATTCATTATATAATAAACAATGAAAGAAAAGAAAGATTTAATAAGCTATAAGCTTTATTTTAATATACAATAATTAGAGAACTTTCACAATGTTATAAAGAAATAGAAAGATTATGCTACGAGGTAAAAAGTATGGAAAGTAAATTAATTTTATCAATAGAATCAAGCTGTGATGAAACTTCAGCAGCTGTAGTAAGAAATGGTAGAGAAGTACTATCAAATATTATTGCTTCACAAATTGAAACACATAAAAAATACGGCGGAGTAGTACCTGAGGTAGCTTCTAGAATGCATATAGAAGTTATTAATGGAGTAGTAATAGAAGCTTTAGAAAAGGCAAATGTAAAGCTAGATGATATAGATGCAATAGGAGTTACTTATGGGCCAGGATTAGTTGGAGCACTGTTAGTTGGTTTACAATATGCTAAAGGACTTTCATATTCACTAAAAAAGCCTTTAGTTGGAGTAAATCATATAGAAGGACATATATGTGCAAATTACATAGAGCATAAGGATTTAAAACCACCTTTTGTATCTTTAGTAGTATCAGGTGGTCATACATTCATAGTTCACGTTAAAAATTACGGAGAATACGATGTTATAGGACAGACAAGAGATGATGCAGCTGGTGAGGCTTACGATAAGGTTGCTAGAGCATTGGGACTTGGATATCCAGGTGGACCTAAAATAGATAAGCTTGCAAAAGAAGGAAATGAAAATGCTATTGAATTTCCAAAGGCAAGTTTCCATGATGACACATTAGATTTTTCATTTAGTGGAGTTAAGTCAGCTGTTTTAAATTACTTAAATAAGTGTAAGATGCAAAATGTAGAAATAAATAAGGCTGATGTTGCAGCATCCTTCCAAAAAGCTGTCATAGATGTATTAAAGCAAAATGTATTAAAAACTTGTAGGAAAAAGAATGTTAATAAAATAGCCATAGCAGGAGGCGTAGCTTCGAATTCCGCATTGAGAGAGGCTTTAATAAAAGCAGCTTCAAAGGAAGGAATAGAAGTGTTGTTCCCATCACAAATTTTATGCACAGATAATGCAGCAATGATTGGAAGTGCAGCTTATTTTAATTTCATAAAAGGATTAAAAGCACCTTTAAATATAAATGCTAAACCAAACTTAAAATTATAGTTTGTAAGGGGGATGGGCAAAGTGAAACTTTTACCACATTCAAATGGGGTTCATAAAGTAAATATGAAGAAGGAATTAAAGCCAAAGGACTTAGCCAAAAATATAATTTTAGGGATAATAATTATTTTAGTAATTGGCTTTATATATCAAAGAGTAAGTAATTTCATAGCTAAAGAAACATTAAAGCAAAGAGTTGATTATGCAAGAGTAGAAGATAAAAGATTAGATTATAAAATGGATGGGGAAGGAAAATACACAATAGTTTTTGACGGAAATATAGGAGCTAATTTAAATCAATGGAGTGAAATAACAGATAAATTAGTTTCAGAGTATGATGATTCTGTAGTATTTACATATAATAGAAGGGGATATGGATTTAGTGATAGCGGAGCCCTTAGAACACCAAAAGAACAAGCTGAAGATTTAAGGACATTGTTAAGAAAATCTGCTGCACCTGCTCCTTATATTTTAGTGGGGGAAGAATATGGTAGCTTAGTACTAACAGAATTTGCAAAGGCTTATCCTGATTTAGTAGCTGGAGTAGTTTTAGTTAATCCATTGATTGAAGATGTTATTAATACAGATAAATTTAAGAGAAGCCTATTTTTTGATAGAATAAGAACCTCTGTAGAAAGCTTTGGAGCAGAAGTGGGACTTACCACCTTACTTGATAAATTAAATTTAAGTCGAAATACTGATGAATTTGAAAATATGCTTGAGGAAAGAGAACTTGAGGAATTTAAAGTACACAGAACTAAGTCTAGCTATAATAAGGCTGTTAATAATGAATATAAGAACATAACCTCAGGAAATAATACTAGCCAAGAAGCAGGTGTTTTTAGTGGAAAGCCATATTATTTAATAGCTAAGCCAGGGCAAGAAGTTTTAGCAAATTTAGGAGATGAAGATTTAACAAAGGTTTATAATGTTAATTATGATAATAATATTATAGCAATGTACGAGCCTGATACAGTGATAACAGGAATAAGACAAGTTATAAAACAAGCAAATGAAATAGAGAGACTTCAAAAGAAAAATAAAGCAAGTTAAAATTCTTATATAATTGTCATATAATTGTAACAAAGAAAGGTTATATTAATAATTGTAATAAGGAATTATTAATATTTTAGGAGGCTTTCAAAATGAATGAAGATAATATATATGACGTAGAAAATTATGAAAATGTTAATAGTGGTGCTCAAGAGGAAATTAAGGAAGACTTTATTGAAGAAGATAAAGCTTTTGAAAAAGAATCTTATGTGCACCCAATAAATGATATATCAAATAAACCTAAGAAGAAGAGGGGAAAAGGAACTTTTAAGGTAATAGCATTGGCTTTAATAGCAGGATTGATTGGCGGTGCTATTGGTAGTGGAAGTGTATATTACTTAACTAAGAACAATTATCAAAATGGAAATAAAGTTATAACACCTAATCCCCAAACCTTTAGTTCTGATTCAGAAGGGTTAACAGCAAGTGAGGCTTTTGAAAAAGTTGCACCTGCTGTAGTCATAGTTTCAGTTAGTGGTGTAGTTGATTATAGTGGAATTATACCTAAGGAAACATCAGGAATAGGATCTGGATTTATAATAAATGAGGAAGGATATATATTAACTAACTATCACGTTATAGAAGGGGCTAAAGAAGTAGTAGTAACATTATCTGATGGTAGAGATGTAAGTGCAAGAGTGGTTAACTATGATCAAGCAAGAGATGTAGCAATGTTAAAAATTACTGATGATAGTATTAAAGTACCAGCAGTAGTTGAACTTGGAGATTCAGATGCTTTAAAACCAGGTGAACAGGTTGTAGCTATCGGTAGTCCTTTATCAAAGGAGTTTAATCAAACTGTAACTAGTGGAATTGTAAGTGCGGTAAATAGAACAGTTCAAACAAGTTCAGGTCAGCAAGTTAATTTAATACAAACAGATGCAGCTATAAATCCAGGAAACAGTGGTGGTCCTTTAGTTAATACAAAGGGAGAAGTAGTTGGTATCAACAACATGAAGATATCTTCTGATTCTGTTGAGGGAATAGGTTTCTCTATTCCAATAAATGAGGTTAAAGATAGAATAGAGTCTTTATCTAAACCAATATTAAATTTAGGTATTTCAATAAGAGAAATTAATTCTGACCTTGCAAAGCAACTGAAATTAGAAGAAGGTTTATATATAGTTGAAGTTACAGAATTTTCACCTGCAGAGAAAGCAGGCTTAAAGGGTGGAGATTTAATAGTTAAATTCGATGGTAAGAGAATTAAAACCTTTGAAGAATTAAAGGAAATTAGAGACACTAAAGAAGAAGGGGATATAGTTAGTGTTGAAGTTATAAGAAATGGAGAAAATAAAACTTTTAATGTTCAATTAGAAGCAAAACAATAATATAAATATTTAGACTAGTTTCTACATGAAGCTAGTCTTTTTTTATAAAAATCTAATTTACAAATCACATTTTAATATTTACAGAATAGACTATATTATAAATAAACTTATATTTAAAAACTTAGGAGGAAAAGTTATGAGCGGAAGATTAACCTCATGCGAATTAAAGACAGGATGCAATGAACAAATAGAAGCAATAGTTAGATTACCAGAGGAAAAGAGATCAGTTATATTTGGAACAGTTTTAGACTGTAATAGAATGCCTGTAGCAGATGCAGTAGTAAAATTATTACAAGTAGTTGATGGATGTAGATATCCATATCCTCTAACTCACACTTTTACAGATTGTCATGGACAATTCCTATTAGGACCATTATGTCCAAATACAAAATATATGTTGAAAATTTACAAAGATAATATAGTTATCAGATATGCAGAATTAGAAACTTCTTCATATAATGGTAAATGTATAGGAAAACCAGATAATAACTGTGATAACAAACCAGGAGATCATGGATCAGGTTGCTGTAATTGTTAATTATTAAAATTAAGACAAAAAGGCTCCTTTAATAAGGGGCTTTTTTGTTATGTGTAAATTTGATAAAATTAAATTAGTTTAATTTAGGAGTAGTAATATATGGAAAAGATAATGTTATATATAGTTGGAATTTTTTTTATAATAGGAATAATAGATTATATTTTTGGTGGAAAATTAAAGTTAAGCAAAGGAGTAGAAGGTGGAATTCAAAGTATGGGTTCATTGGCTTTATCAATGATAGGAATACTTTCTATAACACCAATAATTTCGGATGCTTTAACTAAGTACATAATTCCTTTACTTAGCAAAAGTTTTATAGAGCCAAGCATAATTTCATCATCATTAATAGCTGTAGATATGGGAGGCTATAAAATAGCGGAAGCAATAGGAAGAGGTAATTCAGAAATATACTTTTCAGGTATTTTAATTTCTTCTATTCTTGGGTGTACTATAAGTTTTACTTTGCCATTAGCATTAGGAATAATTAAAGAGGAAAGCATAGATATTTTGTGCAAAGGAGTACTTTGTGGAATAGTTACAGTACCTATTGGATTATTTATAGGTGGAATTTTATTAAAAATGTCAATAATAAATATATTTATTAGTCTTTTACCTATATTAGTTATTTCAGCATTAATAATCATAGGTCTATATAAGATGCCTAGTAAGATGATAATTTACTTCAAGGCTTTAGCAAAATTTATATTTATAATAGGCTTAATTGGACTAGGGCTTCAAGGAATTAAATCAATAACAGGAATAGAATTAGTTAATAATCTATTGCCATTAGAGGAAGCTTTAACTATAGTTGGGAAAATAGCTATATTCCTAGCTGGGGCAAATGTAATGTTAGAAGTAATAAAGTTAATATTTAAAAATAATATAAAAAGGTTAGAAAAGAAATTGGGTATTAACTCTGCGTCTGTTACAGCATTAATTGGGAGTTTAGCATCAGCTGTTATAGTATTTACTGACTTTGATAAGCTAGATGATAGGGGAAAGATGATATGCTCGGCTTTTTCAGTAGCTGGAGCTTATGTATTTGGTGGACAGTTAGGTTATGTAGCTACTGAAGCAAAAGAAATAGTTTTAATTTATATATTAGTAAAACTTATATGTGGATTTTTAGCAATTGTTTTAGCAATAAAAATAACACAAGGTCATATTGAGTAATGAGAAATATATATTTGGGATAAAAAGCGGTAAAATTCATTTTAAAATAGTAAAAAGTTGGACTGTTGTTAGCAGCCCAACTTTTTATTAATTAGCTAATGTAAAGTCACTATTAGACAATTGGAATATTGATCTTATACCATCAGTTATATATACTTTATTATCTTTTGTTACAAATATAGCATCTATACCGTCTATAGAGTTTACGAATTTCATTCCCTCTTCTACACCCATAGCAAATACTGAAGTAGATAGTGCATCTCCGTCAGCAGAGGTATCACTTACTATAGTTATACCTGCAATTTCATTCTCATAAGGATATCCTGTTTTAGGACTTAAAATATGATGATATTTAACACCATCTTTTTCAATGTATCTTTCGTATATACCTGAAGTTACCACAGATTTATTACTAGTTGTAAGGGTACCAACAATAGCACCACGATCAGAGAATGGATTTTGTATTCCTATCTTCCAATCATCTCCATTTACCTTTTTACCATGAGTAAATACATTTCCACCTAAGTTTATTATGGCGCTTTTAACTCCTTCTTCAGTTAAAATATTTGAAATTACATCAGCGGTATAACCTTTAGCAATACCACCTAAGTCAATCATCATTCCAGGTCTTTTCAAGAAAATAGTTTTGTCATTTTCATTAAGTTCAATATCCTTATATCCTATGAATGGAAGTTTTTCATTTATTTCCTCTTGTGTAGGAACTTTTGCTTCAGGAAGTCCAATGTTCCAAAGTTTTACTATAGGTCCTACAGAAATATCAAATAATCCATGAGATAAATTTGAATATTCTATTCCTTTCTTTACTATAGCGTATGTATCCTCATCTACTTTAACAGGTTTTACACCTGCTTCTGCATTGACTTCATCTACTAAAGTTCCGTTCTCATTTATACTTAGAGTTTTCTCTAAATCCTTAACCTTATCAAAAACTTTATCTAAAATTTTTTCATCATTACTATCATAAAGAGTTACAGTTACTACAGTTCCCATTAAAACTTCACTTTTCGACAGAGGTTCTTTTACTTTGTTATCTTTTGAACAACCAGCCAAAATTCCAAGAGAAAAAATTAACAAAATACAAAAAGCTAGGTTTTTTATAAATTTTTTTGTCATAAAGCGCCTCCTATTTACATCTTTAATAATATTATAAGTAAAAAAATAAAAAATAACAAAAGACTTCAGGTAAAATCCTAAAGTCTTTAAAAAAATAAAATTATTTAGCTTCTGCTAAAGCCTTTTCTGCTAAAGTTTTGAAGCTTTCAGAAGTGTGAGTAGCACCAGTTACAGCATCAACTGCAGCAACATCTTGCTTTTCAACTAAAGCTTTTTCTAATGCTGGGAAAGCTTCTTCTGGGTTGCTTCCGCTTTTTTCTTTCATCATAGCATTGTAATCAGCATCAGCTAATTTACTTCCTTTATCGTTAGCTTCGTCATATTTAACTTTAGCTATTTTGCCATCTTTAACTTCTATTTCTATAGAAGAAACATATCCTCTTTCATCAGCTTCAGATTTTTGAGTGTATGTTCCGTCTTTTAATCCTGCCTCTTTAGCTTCTTCTTTATTACCACATCCTACAAATACAGTAGTAGCTAAAGCAGCAACTGCTAATAAGCTTATAACTCTTCTTGATTTCATAAAAAAATCCCCCTTAAACTTATTTTTAATAATATTGAATTGTTTTCAATTACTAGTTCATTATACACAAAATAAAATGCTTTTGATATTCAACTTTCTTATATGCCATAAGGAAATGCTAATGACGTTAAAGAATAAACAAACCTTAATAAATGAGACTATATAAGGATTTTAAGATAAAAAATATGAAAAATACATAGAATTAATTGTTAAAAAAACCACAAAAAAATAATTGCGATAATATAGACATATTAAGAAATAGTGTATAGAATTAAATATGCTATTTTAGAATTTTTAATGAAGGGAAGGGTGCAACATGTCAAAAAATAAGATACTTGTTCTTGGAGCTGGATATGGTGGTGTTCACGCTGCTAAGAAATTAGCGAAAAAATATAAGAAAAATAATGATGTGGAAATAACTTTAATTGATAAAAATCCATATCACACTTTAATGACAGAGTTACATGAAGTCGCAGGGGGAAGAGTTCACCCTGAATCAGTTCAAGTAGAACTATGCAAAATTTTTGGAAAAACAAAAGTTAATGTTGTTACAGATTTAATAGAAAAGGTTGATACAGATAATAAGGTTGTTAAAACTACTCATGGAGAATTTTCATATGATTATCTTATAGTTGGAACTGGTAGTGAACCAGCTTTCTTTGGAGTTCCTGGAGTAAAGGAAAATGGATTTACTCTTTGGTCATTTGAAGATGCTATGAAGATAAGACATCACATCGAGGATATGTTTGCTAAGGCAAGCTTAGAAAGAGATGAAAATAAGAGAAGAGAAATGCTTACTTTTATAGTAGCAGGTTCAGGATTTACAGGTATAGAAATGGCTGGGGAACTTCTTGAATGGAAGACTAGACTAGCTAGAGAGTACAATGTAGATGAATCAGAAGTTACTTTAAAAGTTGTTGAAGCTATGGGAACTATCTTAAACATGTTAGATAGAAAGCAAGCAGATAAAGCTGAAAAGTACATGGTTAAGCATGGTATGGAAATATTAAAGAACTCTCCAATAGTTGAAGTTACTGAAAACCAAGTAATTTTAAAGAGTGGACAAAAGATAAACACTAGAACATTAATTTGGACTTGCGGTATTCAAGGAAATCAAGAAGCTAAAGAATATGGTTTAGAAACAGCTAGAGCAGGAAGATTACAAACTAATGAATTTATGCAAGCTGTAGGTAAAAAAGATGTATTCGTAGTTGGAGATATGGCTTACTTTGAAGAAGAACCAGGAAAAGGTACTCCTCAAATAGTTGAAGCAGCAGAACAAACAGCAAATACTGCAGTTAAAAACATAATTGCTTCAATAGAAAATAAAGAAATGGAAAAGTTCAAGAGCAGCTACCATGGATTTATGGTTTCAATTGGTGGAAGATATTGTGTTGCTAACTTAATGGGTGTGAAATTATCAGGATTTATTGCAATGATGATGAAACATTTAGTTAATATGTACTACTTATGGGGTGTAAATAATATTAATGCTATATATAATTATTTACAACATGAGTTCTTTACAATGGAAGATAGAAGATCAGTAATGAGAGGTCATTTATCATCAAAGGCTAACAGATTATGGTTAGTTCCATTAAGATTATATATTGGTTCATTATGGTTAATTGAAGGTATAAAGAAGTTACTTGGGGAATCTACATGGGAATCTATGTGGAATGCAGGTAGTATTAAAGGATTCTTTGATAAGATTACTATTGGTGCCGACAGCTGGACTAAAGCTGGTAATGTAAAAATGCCATTTACTTGGTTACAAGATGCAACATCTGGTGCTTCAGCATCAACAGGAGAAGTTGCAACTGAGTGGGCAACACCAATACTTAAGGAAGTTCCAGGTTGGTACGCTTCAATAATGCAATTTATGATGCCAAATCCAGAAGTTGCAGTTTGGTTCCAAAGAATAGTTGTGTTAATGGAAATAGGAATGGGTCTATGCTTAATAGCTGGATTATTTACATTTATATTTAGTGCAGTTTCAGCTGGTATGGTAGTTAACTTCATCTTATGTGCTATGGCTGGTTGGGACATACTTTGGTATTTCTTTGGTTCAATAGCATTAATGGGTGGAGCTGGTAGAACATTTGGTTTAGATTATTATATTATGCCATGGATTACAAAGTTAGCAGATAATTTCTGGCATGGAAAGAAAACACCAGTATATAAGAATGCACAATAATAGGTGAAATATTTTTAAAATACATGTATAATAAACTTTATAGGGCTGCCTTTACGGCAGCCTAATTAAGAATTGATAATTGAAGATGGAGAATTATTTAAGTAATTTATTAAAGTAACTTAATATAATTTAATATTGAAAACTCCTAAGGGAGTTTTTTCGTTAATTTTTCATTTAAATTATAAATTTTATGTAGTAGGATAAAACTATAAAGTTGAAGTATGTATATTCATCTAATATTTGTAATGGAGATTATTATTATGTTTAAAAAGTTAGATTTTGTTATTATTGCCGTATTAATGTTATTATCCTTTTTGCCTGAAATAATATTAGGAGCATCTGTTGGAAAAGGATATAAAAATACTTATGCAGAAATAACAGTGGCAGGGAAGTTATATAAAACAGTGCCTTTATCAGCCCATGTGGGTGAAGAAATTATAGAAGTAAAGACAAAGTTGGGGACTAATATTATTAAAGTAAAAGATAATAAAATAGGTATAATAGAAGCTGATTGCCCAGATAAGGTTTGTATGAATCCAGAGTATATTGAGAAGGCAGGACAAAGCTTAGTATGTCTTCCACATAAGGTTATGATAGAAATTAAGGGTAAAGCAGAAGATGATATTATTCTATCGTATTAAGGAGAAATTATGAAAAAGACTAGTAGAATAGTATATATAGGTTTATTAGTAGCTCAAGCACTAGTTTTACATATAGTTGAGCGATCAATTCCTGTCCCATTTATAACACCTGGAGCTAAATTAGGATTAGCAAATTTAATTACTGTAATTGCTTTATACACATTAGATAGTAAAAGGGATGCTTTTTTAGTATTATTTTTAAGACTTACATTAGGAACTATGTTTGGTGGTAATTTATCATCCTTCATGTACAGTGCAGCAGGAGGAATACTAAGCTTTATGTCTATGAGTATAGTAAAAGATTTATTTAAGGATAAGGTTAGCATAATTGGAGTAAGTTCTGCAGGTGCAATATTTCATAATATAGGACAATTAATAATTGCTTCATTAATAGTAAAGAATATAGGTGTGATGTTATACCTACCTATATTATCAACTATTGGTATAGGTACAGGTATATTTATAGGAATTACGGCTAATTATGCTGTAAAACATTTAAGAAAACTTCCAATGTTTAAAATATAAATATCTATGCTATATATAAAATAAATGTATGATTTTTAAAAACACTAAGAAGGTGGATTATAATGGACAAGATTTGGAACAATTATCCTGAATTGAAACAAGAGCTTACTGATGTTTTAGATTTAATGAAAAGAAATGTTAAGTGTAAAGATAAAAAAATAGAAAATTCAATAATAGAGTTAATTGAATCAGGTGGTAAGCTATTAAGACCTGCTTTTGTTTTAATAGGAGCAAAGTTTGGTGATAATGATATAAAGAAATCAATTCCTACTGCAGCAGTAATAGAAATGCTGCATATGGCAACTTTGGTTCATGATGATGTTATAGATGATTCTAAGCTTAGAAGAGGTCAAGAAACTATACAATCTAAATATGGAAAGGATTATGCTGTATACATAGGCGACTATCTTTTCTGTGTATGCTTTAAGTTACTTGCGACTAATTCTTCCTTACAATCAATAAAGGTTGATTCAAGAGCAATGTCAAAGATATGTATGGGAGAAGTTAATCAATTAAATTCTAGATTTTCTATGAAATTTTCTGTTAAGGATTATTTAAGTAGAATATCTGGAAAAACAGCAGAACTATTTTCAATATCATTATACTTAGGTGCTGCTGAATGTAATGCAGATTCTAAGATTTCAAAGGAGCTTGGAAATATAGGACATAACTTAGGAATGGCCTTTCAAATAATAGATGATATATTAGATTATGAAGGTAACGACAAGAGCATAAAAAAGTCTGCTGCAAATGACCTAAAGCAAGGAATATACACTCTTCCTTTAATTTATGCTTATAGAAATAATAAATCAGCATTTAATGATATATTAGGTAAAGATTATTACTCTGAAGAAGATGTACATGAAATAATAAATCTAGTTAAGGAAAATAAAGGAATAGAATTAGCTAAGGAATTAGCAGAAAAGTATATGAAAAAATGCTTTAGGGGAATTGATAAACTTCCTGATAATGAATATAAATATGTTTTAAAAGAAATAGCTCAGTGGCTATTAAAGAGGACATACTAAAAGGTTACTTAATTTAAGTAACCTTTTAGTATGTTTTTTAATGTTTTAACAAATTCAGAGTTAGTTTTATAAAAAGAATCTAAATAACATATATATAGAGGAAGAGAAATTGATAAGCCCTCTATATTAATAATTTTAATATTTGATAACGAATGATAATTATAGTAAATACTAGCTGGTATAAAAGTAGCAGCTTTACTAGAGGAAACTCCCTTTAAAGCAGAAAAATAAGAATTTGTACTATACAATATATTAGCATTATTTAAAGTTTGATTATTACAATTTAATTGATCACATATAGTATTTCTTAAACAACTCTTATTTGAAGTAAATATTAATGGTAACTCAAATATTTGCTCTTTTTTTATACTGTTAATAGGGAAGCTTTTATCAGCAACTAATATAATTTTATCATTACCTATTAATTTTGAAACTACTCCAGAAATATTTTCTGGTTTATTATAACATATGAAAATATCACACAAATTATTTATTAAGCTTAGCTTAGAACAACAATCTATGTTTTTAAGGCTAATTGTATGGGAAGTAAATTGTTTTTTTAACTTAGAAATAGCCATAGGTAAAATAGTTAGACCTATGGATTCTACTGACTCAATTGATATATATTTTTTCTTGTTTATTGAATTTAATAGTTCTTCTTGCATTTTATTATAGGAGTTTAATATTGATTCAGTGTATTTAAATAATATTTCTCCTTCTGGAGTTAAGGTTACTCCTTTATTGGTTCTATTAAATAATTTTACATTAAGCTTATTCTCTAGCTTAGCAATTTGTTGACTTAGTGCAGATTGTGATATATGCGAATTTTTTGCAACAGTTGAAATACTTTTAGAATTAGCAACTTGGAAAAAATAATTTAAACTATCTATATGCATAACAATCTCCTATTCAATAATTTATATATTTAATTATTATAGTATAATAATTTATAAAAAGCAAAGAATTTAATTTTATGCAGATAATAAAATAATAGTGTATAATTTATATGAAGCTAGGATGTGATATTGTGGTAATAAAAAGAAAAAGGATACTGTTATTTTTAGCAGTTTTTATAATTGTATTTTTTATTGTTTTATTTTTAAGTAAATCTAATAGTAGATATCTAAAAGGAGATATAGTAGTATGGACAGAAGAAAGATACTATTCTTATTTTGTTAATATTGCTAAAGAGTTTAAAGAAAGTAATAAGAAAGTTAATATAAAGGTATTAAAAATAGATAAGAATGAATATGTAAATAAATTATTGACAACAGATAAAAAAGATTTACCTAATGTAGTACAATTAAACTTTGTTGAAATTGAAAGGCTTAAAAATAGAATTGATTTATTAGAAGAAAATAAAAATATAATAGAAACATATAAGAAGAATTTTAGTAGTAGTAGGATTAAAGAAGTAGAAGATGACGGTAAATACTATGGAGTTCCTTTTGAATCGAAACCAATAGCATTATATGTAAGAGAAGATATTTTGAATAAGTATGGATATGAAATTGAAGATATAAATATATGGAGCCAATTAATTAATATAGGGAATGATATAAAAAATAAATCATCTGATGAAATAAATTTATTTTCAAATAAGGATAAAATGAATATTAGTATTCTAATGCTATCACAATTAGTAGATAAGGAAACATATAGTAAAGATAAAATTATAAATGAAATTAATAATATATACAAAGAAGATTATGTAACTGAAGATGACAATTATTTATTTAGAATAGCATCATTAGACTTTTATGATGAAATAGTAAAGGGGAGTATTAAAGGAAGGTGGGAGTGTAAAAATCCACCAAATTTTAGTATAGGTGAAAATAGATTATATGACTTAGGAGGGAAAAATTTAGTGGCTTTAAATGTGGAGAAAAATAAAGAAGCTATTAAAGAGTTTATAGCATACTCTGCAACTAATAAAGAGCTATTATCTAGAGAACTTTTAGAGTATGAATTCTTTCCAAGTTCACTTTACTCATTAAAGGTTAAGTATGAAGAAAATAAAGAAAATATAGAGGGAACAAGCCCCTTCTTAACATTAATGAATATTGTAGAAAGGGCACCTAGTATAAGAAACTTTGATGTTCTTAAAGAAATGCTACTTGAAATTTATGGTGATTAATTATTAAATAGTTTTTCATAGGCCTCAAGTGTTTTCATGGCAGTATTATTCCATGAAAACTGGAGGCTCCTTTCATATCCTTTTTTAGATAACTCTCTTTTAAGTTCATCATTATTTAGTAAATTTATCAAAGAGATTTCTAATTGAGATTTATTAAAAGGATCAATTAGAATTGCTGCATCACCTGTAACTTCAGGAATAGACGTAATATTGGAAGTAATAACAGGCGTTTTGCAACTCATGGCTTCCAAAGGAGGAAGTCCAAAACCTTCATAAAGAGAAGGATATACAAAAGCTTCAGCTCCATTATACAGAGTTGGAAGAAGCTCATCTTCAATAAATCCTGTAAATATAATATTATCTTTTGAGTCTAGACATTGAGAAAATTCAAGAAGTTTTTTACCTTCATCTTTAAGGGAACCAACTAAAAGTAAAACATGTGGTTCTTTTAAGTCCTTATAAATTTTATCAAAGGATAAAACAAGATCTTTAGCATTTTTTCTTGAACTAAATCCACCTATGTATAGGATATAAGGTTTATTAAAATTAAACTTTTCTCTTGTGAATCTTTTACATTTCTCCTTATCTAAAGGTTTAAAATTAGCATTAGCAGCTAATGGTGTAACAAAAACTTTTTCTTCAGGTATGTGATTAAAAAATTTTAAAATATCTCTTTTAGAATATTCAGATACTGTTAGTATCCCTTTTGATTTATCAATAATAGAAGGCATGTTCCTTAGAAATCTTTCTAGGTATCCTCTGCCAGTAGTTTCTGGTAAAACATAAGGAATTAAATCGTGGATTGTAACTATACAGTTTGTAGTATAGTTATCGCAAAAGCCAATTCCGTTTTGAGGAATATGATGAATATCTATATTATTATTTCTTAAAAATGTTGGAAAGTAATAATTTTCATAAAAGCCACCATGTTTTCTTGATGTAAATACAATTTTACAATTGTCTTTTTTATAATTTTCATAGTTTTTTCCTGTCCAAAAAAGTGAATAATTATTTTTTTTATCTATATTAAGAAGTTCTTTAACTAGGTTTTCAGTATAAGTACCTATGCCTGTTCCGTTATATAAATTAATTCCCCTAGCATCTATAGATATGTTCATAGCAATCCTCCTAAAATTATCCTATATACTATAGATATTAATAAGCATTTAATTCTATGATTATAAACACAATAAAATAAAGCTTATCATATAATAGCATAGAATAAATCTTAAGGAGAAACCTATGGAAATTTCATATATAAAAAATGAAATTCAGGATAAGTATTTATTAAAAATAGAAACTATTGAAAAGGTAAAAAATAGCTATAAGATAAAAACTAATGAAGGGGATTATGGTATTAAAGTAATTAAATATCAATATCCTCATTTTTATTTTATTTTTTCAGCAATGAATCATTTGAATAGAAGAGGGTTTAAAAAAATACCAGAAATAATTAACACAAGAGATAATTCAGGATATATAAATCTTGGAGGCAATTATGCATATTTGAATAAATGGATTAATTCAAGAGGCTGTAATTATAAAAATTTAGATGAGCTAAAATTAGCAACAGAAGCTTTAGGTGAACTACACAATAAAAGTGAAGGATTTTCTTTAAGTACAAATATGAGACCAAGGATAGGTTGGTTTTCTTGGATAAAGGTTTTTGAAACTAGGTGTGAAGAAATATTAGACTTTAAAAAGAGAATAAATCAAAAAGCTTATAAAACAGAATTTGATGAAATTTATTTAAATAACATAGAAGAAGAACTAGAAAGAGGAAAAATAGCTATAGATGAATTGAAAAGAAATAGATATATGGAATTTATGAATAAAGAAGTTATGAAAAGAGGGTTTTGCCACCATGATTATGCATACCATAATGTGCTCATAAATGAAAATAATGAAATAAATATTATTGATTTTGACTATTGTATTTTAGATACACATATTCACGATTTAGCTTCCTTATTAATTAGGTCTATGAAAGATGGAGGATGGAGTAAAGATAAAGCATATTTCATATTAAACTCTTACGCTGGGGTTCATAGTTTGTATTTCGAAGAGGTAAAGCTTATGAAAGGATTTATTAGATTTCCTCAAGGATTTTGGCAAATTGGTCTTCAAAATTATTGGGAACAACAACCTTGGGGAGAAGAGTTTTTAGTTAATAAGCTAAATAAGTACTTAAGAGATAGAAAAAATAGAGATGAATTTTTAATGGACTTTATTTGATAAGGAGGCAGAAGATGCAAAAAGTAGATTTGAGTTATTATTTGAAAAATAAGGACATTTATATATTAAATAAAAAAATACCTAAGGAAAAAAATGAAGATGATAATAATATATTTAAACAAATAGATTATATAGTATCTTTTCATAGTAAGATGGGACATTATAAAGAAAATTTATTTCCTAGAATAGGTGGATCTATTGGAAAGGAAATAAATAATTATTATTCTCAGATAATATTGGTAAATAAATATTTAAATGAGCTTCAATATAAGGAAAGGTTAAACTCTATAGATTTTTATTTGATTAATAGGGGTGAGACTTTAGTCAAATGCGGAAGAAAAGTTTTAGAACATGTACACTTGAATAATTTTAGAGGACTTATTGAAAGAAGTATGAAAAATTATGAAGTTTGCTTAAGTCGTGTGGATGAGGGGAATTTAAAGGTTGAGGAAGATGGGAAAATAGTAATTGGGACTATAAAGTATTTAACTTATAATTTAAGGGAGCACGATGTATATTCGTATATAAAGAAAATAAAAAGGAGAGAAACAGGTTTAAGGATAGATGAGATTATAAATTATTATATTGAAATTACTAATTTAAAAGAAGATAGCAGGGAGTATTTAAGGGGATTAGCTTCTTATCCTAATGAAGAATTTAGGATATTAGAAAAATATGTTCAAGGAAAACTTCAAGAAGAAGATAAGACTATACTAGAGAACTTACATTTAGCTAGAAAGATAGATGATAATGGAATAATTATTTAATGGGGGTAAGTATGAATAAATTTAGATATGTTGATAATGATATATTATGTAAATATGATTTGAGTGAAGAGTTTTTTAGTAGATTAGATTTTGAAATTGAAGATATAATACCTTTAAGAAAAGTTTTTGTATTGTTAACTAGTGATGGAAAAAAGATTTTAAAACTTACTGATTCTTCTGAAGAAAGGATAAAATTTATAAACGAGGCTTTAAAGTACACTTCATTAAAATATAATGAGTTGCTTAGTTATTATGAAGACAAAAATGGAAATATAATTTATAAATCTAATAAAAATAATTATGTTATATTAAATATGATAGATGGGAGAGAGGCTGCATTTAGTAATCCTGTAGAAATAGAAATGTGTACTAGAGCTATGGCTAATATGCATATAGCTTCTAAGGGAGTATTTAATACTTTACAAACAGAAGTTGTTAAAGGAAATCTAGGAGAATATTTACCTTATGAGTTTAATAAGGTGAAGGAGGAGCTTATTAGTATAAAGGAATATGTATTAAGATTTAGACATAAAGTAGAGTTTGATAGATTATTTTTAGAAAATGTTGATAATTATATTAATGAAATCCAGAAGGCTGTAGATTTATTAGCTATTTGTAATTATAATACTTTATTAGAAGATTTTAATAAAAGAGTATTATGTCATAATGATTTAGCACACCATAATTTTATAGTAGATGGAGATAAGATAAAAATCATTGACTTTGATTATTGCAAGATAGATACTAGAGCGGTAGATATATCGAACTTTGCTTTGAAGGTAATGAAGAATAATTGTTATGATATGAATACTTTTAAACTTATAGTAAAAACTTATAATTCCTTAGATGATTTGTCTAAGGATGAGATTAAACTAATTTATGCAATTTTAAGTTTTCCAAGAGATTTTACTACTATTACTAGAGATTATTATTATAAACAAAAGAAATGGGAGTATGAAGTGTTTTTAAATAGATTAAAAGATAAAATAAAAAATGAATTATATAGAGAAGACTTTATAAAAAAATTTATATTAGAACTAAGTGAATATTTTTATTAATAACTTAAAGGGCATCAATAGTTTATATAAAGATGCCCTTTAAATATATACTTAATTTTTAATAATTTCTTTATATGCATGGATTGTAGATTTAGCAGTAACATTCCATGAATATTTAGAGCTTTGAATAAGTCCCTTTTCTATCATATTTCTTCTTAAAGAATTATTTTTCAAAACTATCTCTATAGATTTTTTTAACTCATCAATATCATAAGGATTAATTAATAAAGCAGACTCATAACATACTTCAGGAAGGGAAGTTACATTAGAAGCTATAACAGGAGTACCACAAGCCATTGCTTCTAGTGGAGGGAGCCCGAAGCCTTCATAGAAGGAAGGGTAAGCCAATAGTTTTGAAGCGTTATAAAAAATAGGCAATTTCTCTAGAGGTATAAAATCTGTAAAAATCACATCATTCTCAATATGAAGTTCTATAGCTCTTTTTTTATAAAGATCATATGAGATTCCCTTTTTGCCTGTTATAACTAATTTAAGATTTTTCTTTATATCATTAGGTAGGAGAGAGAAGGCTTCAATTAAGCCTATAATATTTTTCCTAGGACTAAAACCTCCTACATAAAGTATGAAATCTCCTTTTATATTATATTCTTTTTCTAATATTTTTTTGCATTGACACTTATCTAAAGGCCTATATATATCCTCAGCAGCAAGATGTGTTACAAAAATCTTATTTTTAGGAAAATTAAATTCTTTTGCTATATCTTGCTTTGAAAATTCAGAAACTGTCAATATCCCATCACAATTATTAATAATTTTAGGTAGCTCATTATTGAAAATATACAAATAACGATCACTAACTGTTTCTGGCATTCTCAATGGGATTATATCATGCAAAGTAATAGCTTTGTGACAATTAATATTAGTATATAGGCCAACTCCATTTTGGGGAACATGGTAAAGATCTATATTATTATCATCTAAGATATTTGGTACTCTAACTTCATCCCAAAAGTTTGTTGAAGCTGTAGCCCTAACTAACTCAATATCGAAATTATCACTTAAATCTAGAGCTGAATTTTCAGGCAAAAAAACTAAGTAATCATTAATATTATCAACTTTATTAATACTATTAATAAGTTGATAAGTATATGTTCCTATCCCAGTTCCTCTATACCATTTAGCAGCTCTACCGTCTATGCCTATCTTCATGATTTAATCCTTTCTCATTGTTTTTAATTTATTATATTAAACTTAGGAATAAAATGTTAATAAAAGAATAAATATAGTCATATAAATATAAAGGGGGTGAGGATTATGATGAGAGAATTTGAAATAGAAAGACAGTTTGATATCAAAATTGAAGTTTTAAAAGCTAATAAAGGAGTATATTATTTAAAAACAAATAAGGGTGAAAAGTGCTTAAAGAAAATTAATTATGGACCTCAAAAGTTATTATTTGTTTATGGTGCTAAGGAACATTTAATAAAAAATGGCTTTAACACTGTTGATAAATATCATTTGAACATAGACGGGGAACCCTATGCCCTAGTAAATGAGGATCTTTACACTTTATCTGAATGGATAGATGGTAGAGAGTGCGATTTTCATAACATAGAAGAGGTGAAATTAGCAGCTAGGACTCTAGCTATGCTACATGAAGCATCTAAGGGATATGATCCTCCTGAAAATTCTAAGCTAAAGAGTGATTTAGGAAGATGGACTAATCTTATGAATAAGAGGCTTAAGTCATTAGATAAAATGAGGGATATGGTAAGAAAGAAAAATAATAAGAATGATTTTGATTTATTATATATAAAGTCAATGGAATTTTATAAAGAAATAGGCAAAAAAGCTTTGAAAACATTAGAGGAATCTGAGTATGAAAATTTATGTGAAATAGCACAAAATGAAAAGAGTTTTTGCCACCATGATTTTACTTATCATAATATAATTTTAGATGAAAATAATAACTGCAATGTAATAGACTTTGATTATTGTAAGAGAGAAGTTAGAACTTATGATATATCAAATTTTATGACAAAGGTACTAAAAAGAGTTGATTGGGATGTTAATTTTGCTAATGCTATTATTGAGTCTTATAATGAAGTTTCGCCTTTATTAGAAAGTGAATATAAAGTACTATATGCTTATTTGCAATTTCCTCAAAGATATTGGAGACTTGCCAATAGATATTATTACAATGAGGTAAATTGGGGACAAAACACCTTTGGTAGTAAACTAGAATCGATTATTAGTGAAAAAGATTCTATGCTAAAATTCTTAGATGAATTTAAGAATAAATATAATTTAAATTAAAAAAGTGCTTATTGCACTTTTTTTAATGTATTTGAAGTTATATGATAATAATTTTTTATGTACAAATAGGGAGAATTCGACATAAGATATTGTAGAACAATAACTAAGAGGTAAAAGGATGAAAGTAGGGGATTTAGTAGTTAGAAAATCTTACGATAAAGATATAACCTTTAAAATTATAGATATAAAGGAAGATGAAGAGGGAAGTCCAATTTATATTTTAAAAGGAATAAGTATAAGAATAATAGCTGATTCTAGGTCAGAAGATTTAGAAATGGTAGAGGATGAGGAAGCAGGAACAAAAGAAAAGATATTAAATAAGAGGGTTGAGGAGGCTATAAAGAAAGCTGTATCTATGAGAGGCGATATTGATGCTATAAAGGCTTTAAATAATTTGTATAGAGGTAATAAAACTTCAAAGTCTCAGCAAAATAAGGAATTGATATTTGGCAGACCTGGAAAAATACTTCATATAGATGGGGATAGTGAATATTTAGAGACTTGTCTAAAGGTATATAAACAATTGTCCTTGGATGCAGTAGGTAGAGCTGTTCCTGAGAAAAAACAACCAGAAATTATAGTTGATTTAGTAAAGGAAATTAAGCCAGATATAGTGGTATTAACTGGTCATGATAGTGTTTTGAAAACTACAGATGATTACTTAAATCTAGAGAACTATAGAAATTCTAAATATTATATAGATGCTGTTAAAGCTTTGAGAAATTATAATGCCAGTTATGATGAGTTAGTAATATTTGCTGGTGCTTGTCAAAGTTGTTATGAATGTATGTTGGATGCTGGAGCGAATTTTGCTAGTTCTCCTAATAGAGTTTTAATCCACTGTTTAGACCCTGTTTTAGTTTGTGAAAAAATAGCTTATACAAGAATTGATAAGGTCGTATCAATTACAGAGGTTATAGATAACACTATAACTGGTATAAAGGGCATAGGAGGATTACAGACTAGAGGAAAGTATAGAGAAGGATATCCTAGATCGCCATATATTTAAAACTTAATTAAGTAAAATAAAGTGTATAAAAAAATACAAATAAGGAATAATAGTAAATGTATAAAAGAGTAATAAAATAGGAAAAAGTTAACATTGACAATTCTTTTATAAGGTGGTAAAATTATAATTTTTACTTGACAATATGTGGGTTTGGGTGTATAATTATAATCAAGAAAGAAGGTGTTTATGTGGAAAGTATAAAGACTATCGCGGCTATAAAGAGAAATATAGAAGACCATATAGGAGAAAAAGTAACTTTAAAGGCAAACGGTGGAAGAAAAAAGATCCTAATAAACAACGGAGTAATAGAAAGTGCACATCCAAGCATTTTTGTAGTAAGATTAGATAATGACATTCCTAGGACAGTAACATACAGCTATTCAGATGTGTTGACGAAGACAGTACAATTATATTTTGCTTTATAGAGATTAGAGCTCAAAGAACAGAGCTCTAATTTTTTTTTTGCTTTTTTTATAAATAAAAAAAAGAAAGATGGTGGGTTTCCATCTTTCAACTATGGTATAAAAGGGTATTGAGAATTTATGAGAGGTTATATGGTCAATAACCATACTTATAATACGACATATTTTAATTAGTGTCAACATATTTTTTGAAAAAAATTAGAGAAAAAATAAAAAAATATAAATTTTTATAAATAATTCGACATAAAATTAGTTTAATTACCTTTTTATACAAAATCAATTAAATAAAATGTTGAAATTTGCTAATTTTCTTTTTGAAACAAAGAAGTAATTTTTGAATAAATATATATAGTTAGAAATATATTTATTAATAGGTATCGTATGGGAGGGGTTATATGTCACAAATAGATGTAATAAGAGAAAGTATTCGCTATGAGCAATTACTAAGGGAGGGCTTAACTAATCAACCTTTAAAAGGAGAGCATTTATTAAGAGATTCACAGTATCCTGATATGAAAGAAGTATTAGGAGTAGATGCTAAAGCTACTATAACTAACAAAGAGATAGTTGGAGATAAGGTTATGGTAGAAGGGAATTTAGATTATATAGTTTTCTATGTATCTAAGGAAGAAGCTATTATGGATGCACCAACTAATAAAATACATGCAGTTGTTTTTAATGATAAGTTCTCAAACTATGTAGATCTTAATAATGATGAACATAATACAGTATGCAATGTTGAGTGCGAAATAGAACATATTGAAGCAAATTGGATGAATGAAAGAAAGGTTGGAATTGATGGCTTATTAACTTTAAGATGGGAAATCTATAAAAATGGAGAGTTTGAATACGTAAAGGATATCGAGGGAAAAGAAGATATCCAAACTAAGAAAGAAGATGAGACTTTAAATGGAGTTAAGGGAGAAAAGGATATAGATTTAATGGGTAAATCTATGTTGAAAGCTACCATGGATAAACCGGAAATAGATGAAATACTAAAATGTAATATGAATCTTCATAAAAAAGAAGTTAAGGTAGTAGAAGGAAAGGTTTATGTAGGTTGTTATTGTAAGGTTTCAATTCTTTATAAGGGGAAAGATAATAAAGAACTTGAGACATTAGAGGATGATGTGTATTTATCTAAAGAAGAAGAGATGCCAGGTATAACTAGTGATATGCTTAGTACATTAGATTTGGTGGTAGCTGAAGAGCAACATGCAGTTAATTCAGATGATGTAGGAGAGAATAGAGTAGTAAATATTGAATTTGTAGTAAAAGGAAGCATTAAGGTTTATTCCAATGAAAAAGTTGAGATATTAAAGGATGCATATTCTCCAACTATGAATATTGAAATAGAAAATGGTAAAAAAGAATTTACACTAATTCATTCTATTGTAAACTCTGAAGTTACTACAAGAGAAATTTTTGATATTGAAAATAAAGAAGATAGAGTAGAAAAAATAGTAGCATCTACAGGTCAACCTCTTATAAAAGATAAGGTTGTTGAAGATGAAAGAGTAAAAGTGGAAGGTACTATAAATGTTTGTATAATTTACAAAGTAGCTGGAGAAGAATTGAACTATGGTATATTAACTGGTAATATTCCTTTTAATAGTATCATAGACGTTAGAGGTTTAAAAAAGGACATGAATGTTGTAGTTAAACCTTACTTAGAAAATATGGATACTAATATTGAAGGTAATGCAATTTCTGTAAAAGCTACTGTTGGTCTTGGTATAAAATCTTACTATAAGGTTAATAAAGATTTTATTAAGGATGTTGTAGAAGGTGCAGAAGGAACGAAAGAAAAGAAGGCATCAGTAATTATATATGTAGTAGGGGATGGAGAAACTCTTTGGGATTTAGCAAAAAAATATAATACTACTGTTGCTGAATTAGAAAGATTAAATGATATTAATGAAGATCAACAAATTAAGGCTGGTTGTAAACTGATTATTCCGGGAAGAGCATTATTTTAAATATAATATTAAATCATAAATTTAGAAAAGGTTGTTATGCAATTAAAATGTTAAGGACATTGCATAATAGCCTTTTCTAATTTTATTTTTGTTTTTAGTGAGGCTATTAATTTTAATAAGAATTATAGGGTGGTGGTTGACTTAGTATGATTTTGTTAAATTTAAAAAGGCAACTTGCAACCTGTTTATTATGAATAATATTAACTTGGGGTGGATAAAATAAGAAATGCATGATAAGAGGTGATAATATGGCAGAAAAAATAAAAGGCGATTTAATTATCATAGGTGGAGCAGAAGATAAAGAGGGAGATAAAGAAATTCTAAAAAAAGTTTGTAACTCTATAAATAAAGATAAAGATATCATATTAATTGCAACTATAGCTACTGAATATCCAGAGGAGGCTTTAGATAAGTATAAGAAAATCTTTAGTAATTTAGGAGTTAAAAATATTAAAAGTTTAAATATTGAAGAAAGGGAGCATTCCTTAGATGAAAAAAACATTGAATTAATTAAGGAAGCTGCTCTTATATTTTTTACAGGAGGAGATCAATTAAGAATAACTAGTTTAGTTGGTGGAACCTCAATTTATGATGCCTTAAAAAATGCTAGTTTAAATGGATGCATAATAGTGGGAACTTCTGCAGGAGCATCTGTTATGAGTGACACTATGGTTGTTAATGGTGAAGATGATGAATCTCCAAGAAAATGCACATTAAAGATGGCTCCTGGACTAGGTTTTGTAGAAGGGGTAATGATAGATCAACACTTTGCCCAAAGGGGAAGAATAGGTAGACTTTTGACTGGGATTGCACAAAATCCAGAAGTTTTAGGTGTTGGTATAGATGAAGATACAGCTTTGGTAGTAAGGGACAATGGAGATGCACAAGTTATTGGAAGTGGAGCTGTTTATTTTTTAGATGCGAGAAATATTACTTATAGTAATGTTTCAGAGCAAAATTATGATGAAGTATTAAGTATGTTTAATGTTAAGTTACACGTATTAAAAGAAGGAGATAAATTTAATCTCCTAAGTAGGTTACCTTTTGAGGAGGATAAAAGTAAAGATGAAAATAATAGAGACTAAGGTCTTTAAAGGAAAAAATATCTATTCCCTTAAGAAATGTATTAGACTTGATGTTGATTTAGAAGGATATTGTGAAACACCAAGTAAGAATATTGAAGATTTTAACTTTAATCTTGTTAATATGATTCCTGAATTAAGAACTCACAGATGTGGAATTGATGAAGATGAAGGATTTATAAAGAGACTTAAAGAAGGAACTTACTTAGCTCATATTTGTGAACATATAATTTTAGCAATTCAAAATAAATTAGGAATAGATGTACATTATGGTAAGTCTAGAGAAATTAAAGAGGATCATTATTATATAGTTTTTCAATACATTTATGAAAATACAGCTTTAGAAGTAGCTAAATTAGCAATAGATATTATCAATGCTTTAATAAATAAAATACCAATAAATTATGATGAAAGAATAGAATTTTTAAAGGAAATTTTAAATAATGAAATTCTTGGACCAAGTACTAAATCTATTTGTGATTATGCAAATAAAGTTGGTCTTCCTATTATTAAATTAGGAAATGGAGAATTTTATCAAATAGGATATGGAAAACAAGGAAGAATAATAGAAGCTTCTATAAGCCCTAATACAAGTTGTATATCTGTTGATATAGCATGTGATAAGATGCTAACAAAAGAATTATTAAGAACTCAAAGCATCCCTGTAGCTAAAGGGAGTAAGGTGAAGAATGTAATTAATTTATTGAAAGAAGCAGAAGAAATAGGATATCCTGTAGTACTTAAGCCTCAATATGGAAACAAAGGGAAGGGTGTAATTTTAAATTTAAAAAGTGAAAAAGAATTATTAGATGCTTATAGAAAAATAAAAGATAAATTTAAAGATATAATTATAGAAAAATATCATAAAGGAAAGGATTTTAGGGTATGTGTAGTGAATTATAAAGTAGTTGCAGTATCTCTTAGAATTCCTCCTTTTGTTATTGGAAATGGAAAAGATACTATATTTGAACTTATTAACAAGTTAAATGAAGATCCTTTAAGAGGGGAAGATCATGAAAAGCCTTTAACAAAAGTAAAATTAGATGAAGAAGTAATAGATGCCATATCAGAGCAAAGAAAGACGTTGATGGAGGTTCTAGATAAAGGGGAGAAGATTTATCTGAGGAAAAATGCCAATTTATCTACTGGTGGAGAAGCTATAGACTTTACAGATGAAATTTGCGATGAAAATATAAATTTATGTATTAGGATAGCTAAAACTTTGAAATTAGATATATGCGGTATAGATATATGTACTGATGACATATCTATACCTATTTATAAAAATGGTGTTGTAATGGAAGTAAATGCAGCTCCTGGATTAAGAATGCACTTAAATCCTAGTAAAGGAAAATCAAGAGATGTGGGGAAAGAAATAGTTAATATGATTTATAATAATAAACCTTGTAATATACCTATCGTAGCTATAACTGGAACTAATGGTAAGACAACTACAACGAGATTAATAACTCATACTCTATCTAAAATGGGTTATTGTGTAGGAATGACCAGTAGTAGTGGTATTTATATAAATGATGAATGCATAGATGTAGGTGATGATACAGGTTTTGAAAGTGCTAAGTCAGTATTATTAAATCCTGATGTTGAAATTGCAGTATTAGAAACTGCAAGAGGAGGAATTATTAAAAAGGGTTTAGCTTATGATTTAGCAGATGTAGCTGTAATTACTAATATAAGAGAAGATCATTTGGGAATTGATGAAATAAATTCTATGGAAGATCTTTGTTGTGTTAAGTCACTAGTAGGAGAAGCTGTTAAAGATGAGGGATATGTTGTCATAAATGCTGATGATAAATGGAGTAAATCAATACTTAATAGAATAAAAAGCAGAAAGGTCTATTTTACATTAAATTCAAGTAATGAAATATTAATAAAGAAGAATCAAGATGACATTTATGTTTATTTGGAAAATGAAGATATAATCATAATAAACCAAAATAAGAAGTATGTTTTATGCAATATTAATGAAGTTCCAATAACAATGAATGGAATGTTGAAATTCAATATAGAAAATATTTTAGCAGCAACAAGTGCATTGGTAGCGATGAAAGTAGATTACTGTATGATAAAAAATGGAATTACTACTTATCTGCTAAATTCAAAGAAAAACTCTGGCAGATTTAATTGTTACAATGTAAATGGAGTAAATGTTATTTTAGATTATGGACACAATACAGATGGATATATTGCTGTATTATCATCTGTAAAGAAGATGAGTAGTAAGAGGATATTTGGCATAGTAGGTATACCTGGGGATAGATTAAATAAATCTGCGGAAGAGATTGGATGTATATCTGCTAAATATTTTGATTATATTATAGTTAAAGAAGATAAGGATTTGAGAGGAAGAAAGCAAGGAGAAATAGCTAATTTAATAGTAGATGGATTAATTAAAGAGAATAGTAATAAAAAATATGAAGTGATTTTAGATGAAGAAGTAGCTTTAATTAAAGCTTTGAATATGGCTGAAAAAGGTGATACAATAGTTGTTTTCTTTGAAGAAATAAAGCCTTTATTAAAAGTAATTGAAGAAATTGCAAGTTTTGAAACTAAAAGAAAGAGTGCTAGTTATGAAGCTCTAAATTAAAACGTGTTCTTCTAGTTTACTATATTATTAAAAGAATATATAATAAAAATAAACTTCAGAGTTTACTCTGAAGTTTATTTTAAAATATTTAGTTGAAAGGAAATAAAAGTATGAGAATTAAGGCTTATGCTAAAGTAAATATATCCTTAGATATAGTTGGTAAAAGAGAAGATGGTTATCATTTGTTAGAAATGATTATGCAAGCTATAGATTTATATGATGAAATTAATATAGAAAAACAAAAGGAAGGTATAAACATTAAGTGTAATAAATCATATGTTCCAACAGACGAAAGAAATCTGGCCTACAAAGCAGCCAAATTATTTATAGAAAAATATAATATTAATAGTGGGGTTAATATAAATATTAAAAAGAATATTCCTGTGTGTGCTGGATTGGCAGGTGGGAGCACAGATGGAGCAGCTGTTTTAAAAATTATGAATAAGCTTTTTGAAATTAATGCTACTGATGAAGAATTAATGGAGCTTGGTTTAAAACTTGGAGCAGATGTTCCTTATTGTATAAAGGGTGGAACTGCTTTATGTAAGGGGATTGGAGAAGATGTAAGGGAACTTAAGAACTTTAAAAATAAAATTATAGTTTTAGTAAAGCCTCCTTTTGGAGTTTCTACTAAGAGTGTATATCAAGAATTTAATTTAAATAAGGTTAAAAGTCATCCAAATACAAAACTTCTAATAAAGGCTATTGAGGATAATGATTTAAATACAGTATCTAATAATATGAAAAACCTATTGGAAAATGTTACATTGAGAAAACATAAGGTTTTGATAAATATAAAAGAAGAAATGAAGAATTACGGTGCGTTAGGTGCTATGATGAGTGGAAGTGGTCCTACTGTTTTTGCTTTCTTTGAGGATATGTTAAAAGCTCAAAGATGCTTTGAAAAAATGAAATCTAAATATAATGATGTATTTATTACAAGAACAATTTAAAAATTAAGTATAAACCTCCTAATTTTGGCAATAATTAATGCTATAAGGGGGTTTTGATATGAAAAAGAGTATTGTTTTAATTGGATTAATAATAGTATTAAATTTAAGTGGTTGTGCAAAGTTAGAAAATGGACAAGACTCCAATTATAATAATGAATTAGTTTATGAAGATATAGTTAATGAAATTATTAGATTTCATGTAATTGCAAATAGTAATTCTGAGGAAGATCAGAATTTGAAATTAAAAGTAAGAGATAGAGTTATTGAATTTGTTTCTAATAATTTAAAGGATTGCAAAAGTCTTAATGATGCAAGAGAGTTTATTATAAACAATAAAAGTGAAATAGAGAGTATAGCTCAATTTGTTGTAGATGAAAATGGTTATTCTTATAATGTTACAAGTTCTTTATCTAAGGAAAATTTTCCTGATAAGGTCTATGGAGATGTAGTTTTTCCTCAAGGAGAATATGAGGCCTATAGAATACTTATAGGAGAAGCTAAGGGTGAAAATTGGTGGTGTGTTATGTTTCCGCCTCTTTGTTTTGTAGATGAAACTAAAGAAGCAGTAAACTCTAAAGAAGTAATTAGTTCATTAGAAACAAATAATGTAAAACAAAAAGAAGAAAAAATAAAGTTTAAATTCAAATTATTTGAATTTCTATTTAGAAATAAATCTTGATTAATTTAGATAATATAATTAAACTATATGATATGAATAATAGACAAGCAACTATATATAAAATACATAATAGATGAAGGGAGGGAGCTAGATAAGTTTTTAATTATAAATTTATCTAGAAATTTATATGAAAAAGAAGGCAGTCATATCTTTAAAAAGTTTTAATGATTTAGATACAGATGATGTAATAGAAGTTGTAACTCCTGGAGAATTTTTAGTTACTGAAGATGGATTTAAAGCTATATATGAAGAAACTGAAATATCTGGAATGGGCGGGACAACAACCACTTTAACTATGCTAAATGATAAATTGGTTCTTGAAAGAGAAGGAAATATAAGTGCTAAAATGGATTTTAAAAAAGGAGAAACTTCAATATCCTTATATAATACCCCTTATGGAGTATTAGATTTGCAAATTCACACTGAAGATTTAAAAGTGGATATAAATGAAAATGGTGGAGAAATTACTGCGGAGTATTCTATGGAACTTGCTGGACAACCACCTATTACTACAAAATTGGCGGTAAATGTAAAAACTAATTAAAATTAAATTTTAAAATCATTTTAGATTATCTAAAGTGATTTTTTTGTTTTGTTTTATTTTAATAAAATTTGAATAAATAGGAGTTGGTATGGAGATAATATAGAAAAATAAGGGGGTGAAATTCTTTTGAGTTATAATAATAAACTAGATAAAGTTGCAATTGTTATGAATGTTTTAGCATCGTATTTAGATGTTGATATGAATGAAATAGGTGAAGAATTAAAGAAAAAAGAAAATAAATATATATTTTTGTTACTTCTTAAAAATTATAAATGCTTACAAAAAGATAAAGTTAAGGAGATTTTAAAAATAATAAGTGATAAAAGTATTAAGCATAATATGGATAAAGCTCAAGAGAAATTTCTTATAAATAAAGAATTTAGAGAAATGTATTTAGAAATTCAAGAAGGACTAAATAAAATTATTTAAAAATAAAAACAAAAATAAAAACAAAAATATAACAAAAAAATATAGCTTTTTTTGTTTTTATATGATATTATAACACTTATTGAATTTAGGCATTATAAACCCATCATAAATAGTGAGGTAATTATGATTATATCAAATAGGGGGACTAGTGTCAAGAAAATAAATAATTTTATTTTTTTGGAGGAATAGTATGAAAACTAAGTATGTATTTGTCACTGGAGGAGTTGTATCCTCATTAGGAAAAGGAATAACAGCAGCATCATTAGGTAGATTATTAAAAAATAGAGGATTAAAAGTATCAATACAAAAGTTTGATCCTTATTTAAATGTTGATCCAGGAACTATGAGTCCCTATCAGCATGGAGAAGTCTTTGTAACTGATGATGGAGCAGAAACAGATTTAGACCTAGGACATTACGAAAGATTCATAGATGAAAATTTAAGCCAAAATAATAATGTTACTACAGGAAGAATTTACTGGTCCGTTATATCAAAGGAAAGAAGAGGAGAATACTTGGGGGGAACTGTTCAAGTAATTCCACATATAACAAATGCTATAAAAGAAAGAGTTTATAGAGTTTCTAAGGAAAAGGAAGTAGATGTAGTAATAACTGAAATAGGTGGAACAGTAGGAGATATAGAATCACAACCATTTTTAGAAGCAATAAGACAAATTAAATATGAAGTAGGAAGAGAAAATGTTTGTTTTATTCATGTTACACTAGTTCCTTATTTGGGGAAAGCTGGAGAGTTAAAAACTAAGCCAACTCAACATTCAGTTAAAGAATTAAGAAGCATAGGAATTCAGCCAGATATAATAGTATGTAGATCTCAAAAGGAGTTATCTGATGATTTAAAATCTAAGATAGGATTATTCTGTAATTTAGAAGCTAATTGTGTTATACAAAATTTAGATGCTGAACATTTATATGAAGTACCATTAATGCTACATAAAGAAGGTTTAGATAGATTAGTTTGTGAAAAGTTAGAACTAGGATGTAGAGATATAGATAATACTCAATGGATTGATATGGTAAAAAAAGTTAAGAGTTTGAAAGAAAATGTAAAAATTGCTTTGGTTGGAAAGTATGTAGAGTTACATGATGCATATATTTCTATAGTTGAAGCATTAAATCATGGCGGATTAGCTAATGATTCTAACGTAGAAATTAAATGGATTAACGCCGAAGATGTTAATGAAAAAAATAGTGAAGAATTATTAGGAGATTGCCAAGGAATATTAGTTCCTGGTGGATTTGGAGATAGAGGGATAGAAGGAAAAATAGAAGCAATAAGATATGCAAGAGTGAATAAAAAACCATTCCTTGGAATCTGTCTTGGTATGCAATGCTCAGTAATTGAGTTTGCAAGAAATGTACTAGGATATAAAGGCGCTAATAGTGCAGAAATAGATGAAAGTACATTATATCCTGTTATAGATATAATGCCTGATCAAAAGGATATAGAGGATTTAGGTGGAACAATGAGATTAGGACTTTATCCTTGTAAATTAGATGAAGAAAGTAAAGCTTATGAAGCTTATAAAGAAAATTTAATTTATGAAAGACATAGACATAGATATGAGTTTAATAATGAATATAGAAAATCAGTTATAGAAGCTGGAATGAGTATTACTGGAACTAGTCCAGATGGACGTTTAGTTGAAATAGTTGAAGTTAAGGATCATCCATGGTATGTTTCAGTTCAATTCCATCCAGAATTAAAGTCAAGACCTAATAAGCCACATCCACTTTTTGTAGGATTAATTAATGCAGCATTGAAGGAAAAATAATATTAAATATAAAGAAGGAGCTTAATTAAATATAGCTCCTTCTTTATATTTAAGAATAGACTAAATAATTTAACTTTAGTAAAATATTTATATAGATAGATTGAAAGAGGAATTAATTATGAAAATAAAAAGTATAACACTAAAACTATGTTTACTTTTAATAACTTTAATAATAACTATTTCAATAGTAATTGGAGCATGGTCAATTAAGGATACTAACAAAATTATTCAAGTTGAAATGGGGAAATTAAATAGTGAAATATTAGATGAGGTTGCAGATAATATTTCTATATTTCTTTCAAATATAGAGGAAATAGGAAATAATATTGTGGAAGATAATAAGTTGAATACTGCGTTAGCTATATCTAAAGAGGATGTAGAAAAAAATACTGAAGAAGTTATTTCTTTAAGAAAGTATGTAGAGGGATTATTAAATGAACAGGTATGGAAGTATGGTAAGTATATGAAACCTGATTTATATATAGTGTCTGAAAACGATTTGAATTGTAGTACATATTCTAAAAATAAATATACTATGGACTCTATTAAAAATGAAAATTGGTATAGTGAAATAATAGAGGCTAATGGAAAAACAGTTTTAATAAGTACTTTTGAAGATGAGGAGGGGATTGGTCCTTTTAAATCTATTTTTAGAATGGGAAGATCAATTAAAGACTTAATTTCAGGTGAGACACTAGGGGTCCTTATTATGGATATTAGTGAAAAAATGTTGTTTGATAGGTATAGTAAAATTATAAAAGATGGACGAAGTATCTATATTATTGATTTAAAGGGAGATATTATATCAAGTAAAGATAAGAGATTAATTGGTGAGAACTATTTTGAAAAAATAAAGGTGGATTCTTATTTAGAAGAAGGTGAATGGTATTCAGCATTTAAAAGAGAAAATACAAATTATATTAAAATTGAATCAACTTTAAATAAGTATGGATGGTCAATAATTGAAGAAATTCCATCTCACATTATTAAGCAACCTATAAAACAAATAACAGAAAAGTTTGTTCTAACTTTAATTTTAGCAATAGTTGTATCTTTTATAATTGTTTATAAACTTTCCTCTTGGATTACTAAGCCTGTAATCAATATGAAAAATATAATGGAAAAGGTAATGGATGGAGACTTAAAGGTAAAGGTGAATGTAGATAGGAATGATGAAATAGGTAACCTTGAGGAATCATTTAATAATATGATTAAATGGTTAGATGAGTCTATTGAAGAAATAAAAGAAAAAGAAAAGCAAAAGCGAATTGCAGAGCTAAGCTTTTTACAAGCTCAAATAAATCCTCATTTTTTATATAATACATTAAGTGGAGTAAGGTTTTTAGTATCAATGAATAAGAATGAAGAAGCAGAAGAAATGTTATTTAAGTTTTCTAAACTTTTAAGAAATATATTGCCTAGGGCTAGTGAGTTAATTACATTAAGGGAGGAAATAGAAATAATTAAAGCCTATATTGAACTTCAAAAAATTAGGTATCCTAAATCTTTTGATGTAGAAATAGATATAGAAAAAAGTATAGATAATATAAGAGTACCTGCTTTAATATTACAACCAGTAGTTGAAAATGCAATATTTTATAGTATGGAAGGCGAAAATAAGGAAGGGAAAATTAAGATAGTTGGATATAGTAACTTAGATTATATAATAATTAAAATTGAGGATAATGGTAGGGGGATGAGTAATAGGCAAATTAGCAATGTATTTAATAATAAAGATTCTATTAATAGGGTAGGATTAATTAACGTTCATGAAAGAATACAGTTGAACTATGGAAAGGAGTATGGAATAGAAATTAATAGTGAAGAGGGAAAGGGTACAAGCGTTAAATATGTTTTACCAAAATGAGGGGGATAAAATATGAAAATTTTAATTGTTGAGGATGAAGCACCAATTAGAGAGTGGATAGGTTATACTATTAGGAATATTTCTGAAGAATTCCAAGTGATAGGAAGTGTGAAAAATGGTAAAGAGGCTTATGATTTAGCCTTGAAAAATAATCCGGATGTTGTAATTACAGATATAAAAATGCCTGTAATGGATGGACTAGAACTTTCTAAAAAAATAAAAGAAATTATGCCAGAGGTGTTTATTGTTATCTTAACAAATTTTGCAGAATTTAATTATGCACGGGAAGCTATAAGCTTTGGTGCATATGAATATTTAATAAAATCAGATATTAGACCTAAGGAAATCAAAGAATTACTATATAAAATAGAAGGCAAAATAAAAAGTAAAGACGTGGAATGCCATAAGAGTATAAATGACAACATGTATGAAGAAAAAACATATTCAAAAACAATTGAAAAAGCATTAAGATATATAGAAGAGAATTATAAAAAACATATTTCTCTTATTGATGTAGCAAGGCATATATACTTATCACATGAGTACTTTTCTAGATTGTTTAAGGAAGAGGTAGGAGAAAATTTTAGTACTTATTTAACTGTATATAGAATTAATAAAGCTAAGGAGTTAATAAAAAATACGGATATGAAAATATCACAAATAGCAATGGAAGTTGGATATTCTAATCCAGGATATTTTTCTAAAAATTATAAGAAATATATGGGGGTATCCCCTGAAGAAGATAGAGAATAAAATTATATAATAGAAAAATGTCAAAATATTTTTTAAAAATCAATATTTTACTATTAAATTAAAAGATAATTACACTTAATATCAATATTATTCATATAAAGTAAATTTAGGTTTATGTATAATTAAATTAACTAAAGGTTATTGTTTTATTATAAAGGAGAAGTAATGGATAAAAAAACATATAAAACATCAATTAAAATAGTTATATTAGCATTATTTTCTTTAATAGCCTTAAGTTTTGTTAATAAAAAAAATTCTGATGAGGAAGTTTTAAAGCCTATTAAGGTTGCCGTAGTTTTTACAGGAAGTGGACTAGGTGATAAGTCTTTTAATGATCTTATATATGATGGATTATTAAGGGCTCAAAAAGAGCTAGATATAGAATTTGATTATTCAGAACCTATTAATCCAGAGGAATATGAAGAAAGTATTTTGAATTTTGCAAAGACTAAAGATTATGAATTAATAATTGCTGTAGGTCCTGAACAAGAAAAAGATGTGAAAGCGGTTTCAAAATTATACCCTAATCAAAAATTTACATTAATTGATTCTCAATTAGAAGGTAAAAATATTAGTTCAATTTATACCAGATGGGAAGAACAAGCATTTTTAAATGGTGTAATATCAGGATTACTAAGCAAAAATGAATATAAAAAAAATGGAAGTATAAGTAAAGCAGGAGTAGTTTTAGGAATGGAAGTTCTTCATCTAAGGGAAGGTGCTATTGGTTTTGAAGCCGGATATAAATATGTATTCCCAGAAGGTGAAGTTATAACTGCTGTAGTAAATGATTTTAGAAATCCATTAAAAGCTAAAGAAATATCTTTATTAATGTATAGCAAGGGAGTTAAATATATACAACATTTAGCAGGGGCATCTGGGTTAGGGGTATTTTCAGCAGCAAAGGAAGCAGGTGGATATGCTTATGGAATAGATGAAAATCAAAACAATCTTGATCCAAGCGTTATTATATCAACTGCTACAAGATATATAAATGACATAGTATTTAATGAAATTAATCATCTAAAGAAAAGCAATTGGAGCTCAGGAGTACATTATTCAGGAATAAGAGAAGGGGTCATAGACATAACTAGGGAGGGCTCGGAAGTGAGCTTAGATCCTAATATTATGGAAATAGTTAATAAAATAAAGTATAAAATAATCAATAATGATTTATCTTTACCTAAAACAAGAAATGAACTTGATTCTTGGATTAAGGAAAATAAATATATAGATTAAAAGGAGGTTTTTTTATGAGAGCTTTTGATATTATTGCTAAGAAAAGAGATGGTAATCATATAAGTAAAGAAGAAATAGAGTTTTTTATAGAAGGTTATACAAATGGAACCATTACTGATTATCAGGCATCAGCTTTTTTAATGGCCATATATATAAATGGATTAAGTGATGATGAAACTGTTAATCTAACAATGGCAATGATTAAATCGGGAGATGTTGTGGATTTAAGTGATATAAATGGGATAAAAGTAGACAAACATAGTACAGGTGGTGTTGGAGATAAAACATCCTTAATATTAGTTCCTATGGTAGCTGCTGCTGGAGTAAAGGTTGCTAAACTATCGGGCAGGGGATTAGGTCATACTGGAGGAACTTTAGATAAGTTAGAATCAATACCAAACTTTAATATTAATGTTTCTAGAGATAATTTTATTGAATTTGTAAACAAATCTGGGTTAGTGATTGCTGGCCAAACTCAAAATATAGTTCCTGCAGATAAAAAAATATATGCATTAAGGGATGTTACAGCAACAATAGATAGTATTCCATTAATTGCAGCTAGTATTATGAGTAAAAAAATAGCTTCAGGATCAGATGCAATATTATTAGATGTTAAATATGGTGATGGAGCATTTATGAAAACTAAAGAAGATGCAGAAGAACTGGCAAAAACTATGGTTTCTATAGGAAAGGGATTAAATAGAAATACATCTGCTGCTATAACTCTTAATGGAGAGCCACTAGGTTATGCTATAGGAAATGCATTAGAAATTAAAGAAGTAATTGAGGTGCTAAATAATAGAGGGCCGGAAGATTTAAGGGAATTATGTTTAACTTTAGGAGCACAGATGCTTAAATTAGGTGGTATAGAAGAAAACGTTAACAAGGGTAGGGAGTTATTAGAGGAAATACTTAGAAGTGGAAAAGCTTTATGTAAGTTAAAAGAATTAGTTATTAATCAAGGTGGAGATGTAGGAGTAATAGAGGATAAGGATTTATTAAAAATTTCATCTATATCTTATGAGGTAAAAGCTAATGAGGAAGGATATGTATATGAATTAGATGCAGAAAAGGTTGGAATATCTTCATTATTAGCTGGAGCAGGAAGAGAGACTAAGGATGATGAAATTGATTATGGAGCTGGAATAGTTCTAAGTAAAAAAATAGGTGACTATATTAATATTGGGGATGTATTAGCCACAATTTATACAAGTGATAAGGATAAAATACAAGATTCGGAAAAAATGCTTTTATCGGCATATACAATAAAAAAAGAAAAGCCTATAAGAGAGGATATTATATATAAAATTATTGAATAAGAGATAAGCTTAAAATCATATATAGATAATAGATAGGAGGGATTATAGATGTTTAATAGAATTTTTTTAGTAATTTTAGATTCAGTTGGTATTGGAGAAGCTCATGATGCTGATGAATATGGAGATAAGGGTGCCAATACTTTAGGAAATATAGCAAAAGCTACAGGCGGATTAAACCTTCCTAATATGGAAAAGTTGGGACTTGGAAATATAGCAGATATTGAAGGTATAAGAAAGGTAGACAGGTCAGAAGCATATTATACTAAGGCCACCGAACTTTCAAGAGGCAAGGATACAATTACTGGACATTGGGAAATTGTAGGACTTCATATAGATAAGCCATTTCAAGTGTTTACTGATACTGGATTTCCACAATCACTTATAGATGAGCTTGAAGAAAAAACAGGACATAAATTCATAGGTAATATAGCAGCATCTGGAACAGCTATACTTGATGAGTTAGGTGAAGAACACATTAAAACAAAAAGTTTGATACTATATACTTCAGCAGATAGTGTATTACAAATAGCTGCTAATGAAGAAATAATACCATTAGAAGAACTTTATAGGGTTTGTGAAATTGCTAGAGAAATTACTTTGAAAGAAGAATATAAAGTAGCAAGAGTTATAGCAAGGCCTTTTATTGGAAGTGCTAAAGGTAGTTTTACAAGAACAGCTAATAGGCATGACTATGCATTAAAACCTTTTGATAATACTATATTAGATGAAATTAGCTCAAGAGGCTATGAAGTTGTTGGAATAGGAAAAATTTCAGATATTTATTGCAATCAAGGTATTACTAAAAGTATAAAAACAAAAAACAATGATATGGGAATGCAAGAAATTATTCATATTGCCAAGGAAGAAGATTATAAAGGACTAATATTCTTAAATTTAGTAGATTTTGATTCTGTTTATGGACATAGAAGAAATCCATTTGGATATAAAGAAGCATTAGAAAGATTTGATATACAATTAAAAGATTTAATTGAAGAATTAAAAGATGATGATTTATTAATAATTACTGCTGATCATGGGAATGATCCTACATTTAAGGGGACAGACCATACAAGGGAATATGTTCCTGTAATAGTTTATGGTAAAGAACTAAAAGAGCCTAAAAAACTTCATGAATTAAAAACTATGGCGGATATTGGTGCAACAATAAATGATAATTTTAGTAACTGTGACGAAAATTCAAGCTTAAAAATAGGAAATAGTTTCTTAAATGACATTAAATAAATAAATTTTGTCTAATTAATTTAAAAAATTTTCAATAATACATAGTATTTATTGAAAAAATTATCAAAAATTATAATAAATAGATTTAACTCTAGTATAAGTAAATGAAATAGATATATAATATTAGATGTAGGATAAATTTGTTAATTTATATAATTATATTGTAAGGAGATAAAAGATGACAGTAACTATAGATGATATAGCTAAGCAAGCTGGTGTATCATCTGCAACTATTTCAAGGGTGCTAAACAATTCTTCCTATGTTAAGGAGGAAACTAGAGAAAAAGTTTTAAAGGTAATAGAAGAAATGAATTATGTTCCAAGTGCTATAGCAAGAAGTCTTTCAAAAAGAGAGACAAGCACTATTGGTATAATAGTTCCTGACATTACAAACTCTTACTTTGGTGAAATTATTAAGGGGATTAGTAAAATTGCAGAGGATGTTGGTTTAAATATAATATTGTTTAATACAAATAATAATGTGAAGAGTGAGTTAAAAGCTTTGGAAGAAGTTAAAAAGCATAGGTTAAAGGGTGTTATTATGACTCCTTGCTTTGGAAACACAGAATTTCAAACTGATTTCATAGAAACTATAAGGGGTATAAATATACCAATTGTTTTAGTTTCTGCTGATTTAAGCTATATAAATTTAAGTGGAGTATTTGTAGATGATGTAATGGGTGGGTACGAGGCTACAAGTGCTTTAATAAAAAGTGGTCATAAAAAAATAGGAATAATTACAGGTATAATGAGCTCAAGTTCAGCTGTTAATAGATTAAAAGGTTATAAAAGAGCATTAGAGGAAAATGATATTCCAATTATTAATGACTACATAAAAGAAGGAAATTTCGACTTAGATATAGCTTATGAATTAACAAAGGATTTCTTTAAACGAAAAAATCCACCTACCGCAATAATTGCATGTAGTAATAGAATGACTTTAGGTGTAATTAAAGCTTTAGTAGAACTAAAGATGAAAATTCCTAATGATATGGCATTAATTGGGTTTAATAAAGTTGAGCTTATAGATATAGTTGGTATAGATTTATCTTATATGGAAGATTCCCCTATGGAGTTAGGTGAAGTTTCAATGAATCTTCTTCTAGATATATTAAAGTCAAGAGAAGATGAGGGTAAGATAAAAAGAATTAATATACCCCCTAAATTAATTTTAAAGGGCTCAGAAATTTTTCATGGGAAAAGTCTATAATTGTATAAGCTAAATTAAAATTTGTGCATTTCTTTGTTTATCAAAGATTGCTATATATTATTTTATGGAGGGATTTATAAATGAAAAAAAAGTTAATAGCACTAACACTTTCAGCACTTATGATCACAGGCTTAGTAGGTTGTGGAAATAATAGTACATCAAAGAAAGAGCTTAAGGTAGGGATGGTTACAGATGCAGGAACTATAGACGATAAGTCATTTAACCAAGGAACTTGGGAAGGTATCTTAAAAGCTAAGGATGAATTAAAAATTGATAATAACTACATCAAACCAACAGGAACTACAGAAGCAGATTATATGAAGGAAATAGGAAATCTTTATGATACAGGATATAAGTTTATAGTTACTCCTGGATTTAAATTTGAAACTGCTATATTCCAAGCACAAGATAAATATCCAGATGCGAAGTTTGTTATAATTGATGGTGCACCTAACAATGGTAAATTTGATAGCTCAAGAGTAGAAAAAGTTGGGGATAACACTGTTGCTATATACTTTGCTGAACATGAAGCTGGATTTTTAGTAGGAGTTGCAGCAGCACTTCAACTTAAGGAAGGAGAGCTAGGCTTTATTGGTGGAATGAAAATTCCAGCAGTTCAAAAGTTTAACTGGGGATTCCAACAAGGTGTTAAGTATGCTAACGATAATTTAGGAACTAAGATGAGTATAAAAGCAGAAAATGTTGTATATGAAGGTACATTTGATAATGTTGCAGGTGGACAACAACTAGCAGCTACTATGTTTGACAAGGGAGTAAAAGCTATCTTTACTGCAGCAGGTGGAGTTGGAGTTGGAGCTATAAAAGAAGCTAAGGATAGAGCGGCTAATGGTAAGGAAGCTTGGATAGTTGGCGTTGACGTTGATCAATACAAAGATGGTGTATATGATGAAGCTGCAAATAAATCAATTATTTTAACTTCAGCTGTTAAGAAGGTAGATACAGCATCATTTGATATGATTAAAGATGAACTTGATGGAAACTTTAAAGGTGGACAAACTTTAATTTTTGATGCTAAGACTGGTGGAATAGGTATCCCAGCTGAAAATCCAAATCTTTCAAAAGAAACTCAAGATAAGGTTGAGGAAGTTTTAGGATTAATTAAAGAAGGAAAAATTGTTGTTGCAGATAAAGCAGATAATTTAATTGAGCCTTAATAAATAATTACTTAAGGAAATTTAAAGGTGTTCCTTTAAATTTCCTTATAAGTACAAATAGGAAGTGGTGAATTATATGGATTATGTAGTAGAGATGCTTAATATTCGAAAAGAATTTCCAGGAATTATAGCAAATGATAATGTTACTTTACAACTAAAAAAGGGAGAAATCCATGCTCTGTTAGGAGAAAATGGTGCTGGTAAATCTACATTAATGGGAATGTTATTTGGAATGTATAGTCCAGAGGCAGGAATANTTTCAAGTGTTTACTGATACTGGATTTCCACAATCACTTATAGATGAGCTTGAAGAAAAAACAGGACATAAATTCATAGGTAATATAGCAGCATCTGGAACAGCTATACTTGATGAGTTAGGTGAAGAACACATTAAAACAAAAAGTTTGATACTATATACTTCAGCAGATAGTGTATTACAAATAGCTGCTAATGAAGAAATAATACCATTAGAAGAACTTTATAGGGTTTGTGAAATTGCTAGAGAAATTACTTTGAAAGAAGAATATAAAGTAGCAAGAGTTATAGCAAGGCCTTTTATTGGAAGTGCTAAAGGTAGTTTTACAAGAACAGCTAATAGGCATGACTATGCATTAAAACCTTTTGATAATACTATATTAGATGAAATTAGCTCAAGAGGCTATGAAGTTGTTGGAATAGGAAAAATTTCAGATATTTATTGCAATCAAGGTATTACTAAAAGTATAAAAACAAAAAACAATGATATGGGAATGCAAGAAATTATTCATATTGCCAAGGAAGAAGATTATAAAGGACTAATATTCTTAAATTTAGTAGATTTTGATTCTGTTTATGGACATAGAAGAAATCCATTTGGATATAAAGAAGCATTAGAAAGATTTGATATACAATTAAAAGATTTAATTGAAGAATTAAAAGATGATGATTTATTAATAATTACTGCTGATCATGGGAATGATCCTACATTTAAGGGGACAGACCATACAAGGGAATATGTTCCTGTAATAGTTTATGGTAAAGAACTAAAAGAGCCTAAAAAACTTCATGAATTAAAAACTATGGCGGATATTGGTGCAACAATAAATGATAATTTTAGTAACTGTGACGAAAATTCAAGCTTAAAAATAGGAAATAGTTTCTTAAATGACATTAAATAAATAAATTTTGTCTAATTAATTTAAAAAATTTTCAATAATACATAGTATTTATTGAAAAAATTATCAAAAATTATAATAAATAGATTTAACTCTAGTATAAGTAAATGAAATAGATATATAATATTAGATGTAGGATAAATTTGTTAATTTATATAATTATATTGTAAGGAGATAAAAGATGACAGTAACTATAGATGATATAGCTAAGCAAGCTGGTGTATCATCTGCAACTATTTCAAGGGTGCTAAACAATTCTTCCTATGTTAAGGAGGAAACTAGAGAAAAAGTTTTAAAGGTAATAGAAGAAATGAATTATGTTCCAAGTGCTATAGCAAGAAGTCTTTCAAAAAGAGAGACAAGCACTATTGGTATAATAGTTCCTGACATTACAAACTCTTACTTTGGTGAAATTATTAAGGGGATTAGTAAAATTGCAGAGGATGTTGGTTTAAATATAATATTGTTTAATACAAATAATAATGTGAAGAGTGAGTTAAAAGCTTTGGAAGAAGTTAAAAAGCATAGGTTAAAGGGTGTTATTATGACTCCTTGCTTTGGAAACACAGAATTTCAAACTGATTTCATAGAAACTATAAGGGGTATAAATATACCAATTGTTTTAGTTTCTGCTGATTTAAGCTATATAAATTTAAGTGGAGTATTTGTAGATGATGTAATGGGTGGGTACGAGGCTACAAGTGCTTTAATAAAAAGTGGTCATAAAAAAATAGGAATAATTACAGGTATAATGAGCTCAAGTTCAGCTGTTAATAGATTAAAAGGTTATAAAAGAGCATTAGAGGAAAATGATATTCCAATTATTAATGACTACATAAAAGAAGGAAATTTCGACTTAGATATAGCTTATGAATTAACAAAGGATTTCTTTAAACGAAAAAATCCACCTACCGCAATAATTGCATGTAGTAATAGAATGACTTTAGGTGTAATTAAAGCTTTAGTAGAACTAAAGATGAAAATTCCTAATGATATGGCATTAATTGGGTTTAATAAAGTTGAGCTTATAGATATAGTTGGTATAGATTTATCTTATATGGAAGATTCCCCTATGGAGTTAGGTGAAGTTTCAATGAATCTTCTTCTAGATATATTAAAGTCAAGAGAAGATGAGGGTAAGATAAAAAGAATTAATATACCCCCTAAATTAATTTTAAAGGGCTCAGAAATTTTTCATGGGAAAAGTCTATAATTGTATAAGCTAAATTAAAATTTGTGCATTTCTTTGTTTATCAAAGATTGCTATATATTATTTTATGGAGGGATTTATAAATGAAAAAAAAGTTAATAGCACTAACACTTTCAGCACTTATGATCACAGGCTTAGTAGGTTGTGGAAATAATAGTACATCAAAGAAAGAGCTTAAGGTAGGGATGGTTACAGATGCAGGAACTATAGACGATAAGTCATTTAACCAAGGAACTTGGGAAGGTATCTTAAAAGCTAAGGATGAATTAAAAATTGATAATAACTACATCAAACCAACAGGAACTACAGAAGCAGATTATATGAAGGAAATAGGAAATCTTTATGATACAGGATATAAGTTTATAGTTACTCCTGGATTTAAATTTGAAACTGCTATATTCCAAGCACAAGATAAATATCCAGATGCGAAGTTTGTTATAATTGATGGTGCACCTAACAATGGTAAATTTGATAGCTCAAGAGTAGAAAAAGTTGGGGATAACACTGTTGCTATATACTTTGCTGAACATGAAGCTGGATTTTTAGTAGGAGTTGCAGCAGCACTTCAACTTAAGGAAGGAGAGCTAGGCTTTATTGGTGGAATGAAAATTCCAGCAGTTCAAAAGTTTAACTGGGGATTCCAACAAGGTGTTAAGTATGCTAACGATAATTTAGGAACTAAGATGAGTATAAAAGCAGAAAATGTTGTATATGAAGGTACATTTGATAATGTTGCAGGTGGACAACAACTAGCAGCTACTATGTTTGACAAGGGAGTAAAAGCTATCTTTACTGCAGCAGGTGGAGTTGGAGTTGGAGCTATAAAAGAAGCTAAGGATAGAGCGGCTAATGGTAAGGAAGCTTGGATAGTTGGCGTTGACGTTGATCAATACAAAGATGGTGTATATGATGAAGCTGCAAATAAATCAATTATTTTAACTTCAGCTGTTAAGAAGGTAGATACAGCATCATTTGATATGATTAAAGATGAACTTGATGGAAACTTTAAAGGTGGACAAACTTTAATTTTTGATGCTAAGACTGGTGGAATAGGTATCCCAGCTGAAAATCCAAATCTTTCAAAAGAAACTCAAGATAAGGTTGAGGAAGTTTTAGGATTAATTAAAGAAGGAAAAATTGTTGTTGCAGATAAAGCAGATAATTTAATTGAGCCTTAATAAATAATTACTTAAGGAAATTTAAAGGTGTTCCTTTAAATTTCCTTATAAGTACAAATAGGAAGTGGTGAATTATATGGATTATGTAGTAGAGATGCTTAATATTCGAAAAGAATTTCCAGGAATTATAGCAAATGATAATGTTACTTTACAACTAAAAAAGGGAGAAATCCATGCTCTGTTAGGAGAAAATGGTGCTGGTAAATCTACATTAATGGGAATGTTATTTGGAATGTATAGTCCAGAGGCAGGAATAATTAAAGTAAATGGAAAAGAAGTTAAAATTTCAAGTCCAAATGTAGCTAATGATTTAGGTATAGGTATGGTTCATCAGCATTTTAAATTAGTTGAAAACTTTACTGTAACTGAAAATATTATTTTAGGACTTGAGCCTAAGAAGTTCTTGACTGTAGATATAAAGAGCGCAGCAAAAAAGATAGAGGAATTATCTAAGGCTTATGGTTTAAACGTTGATCCTTATGCAAAAATAGAAGATATTTCTGTTGGTATGCAACAACGTGTTGAAATACTTAAAATGCTTTATAGAAATGCTGAAGTTCTTATTTTTGATGAACCAACAGCAGTATTAACACCACAAGAAATTGAAGATCTAATTGGAATTATGAAAAATCTTATAAGAGAAGGAAAATCAATAATTTTAATTACACATAAATTAAAAGAAATTAAAGAAGCTGCAGATAGATGTACTGTTATAAGAAGAGGTAAGTACATTGGAACTGTTAATGTTAAAGAAACTTCAGAAGCTGACATGGCCAAAATGATGGTTGGAAGACAAGTATCATTTAAGGTTAATAAAGGAGAAGCGCACCTAGGGGAAGAAGTTTTAAAAATAGAGAATTTATCTGTTAAAAATAATAAAAAAGTTTTAGGGTTAAAGAATTTCAATTTAGAAGTTAAAAGAGGAGAAATAGTTGGTATAGCTGGGGTAGAAGGAAATGGACAAACGGAATTAGTAGAAGCTATAACAGGAATGAGAGCAGCAGAAGAAGGCAAAATATTATTTAATGGGAATGAAATTACTAATTATTCTATTAGAAAGAGAATAGAGGAAGGAATAGCTCATATTCCAGAAGATAGGCATAAAAGAGGACTTATTTTAGATTATACATTAGAAGATAATTTGGTTCTTAAAGTATATAAAAATGAACCGTTTTCAAAAAATGGACTTATTAATAGAAATAAAATTACAGAGTATTCAAATGAAATTATAGAAACTTTTGATGTAAGATCAGGTGAAGGTGGAAAATCACCAGCAAGGTCTTTATCAGGAGGAAACCAGCAAAAAGGAATTATTGGACGTGAAATTCAATCAAATCCTGATTTATTAATTGCTGTTCAGCCTACTAGAGGATTAGACGTTGGATCTATAGAATACATACACAAAAGATTGGTTGAACAAAGGGATAGTGGGAAAGCAGTGCTTTTAGTATCTCTTGAGTTAGATGAGATACTAAATGTTTCAGATAGAATAGCTATTGTTAATAATGGCGAGCTTGTAGGAGTTGTAAATGCTGATGAAACAGATGAAAATGAAGTAGGGCTAATGATGGCAGGAATAAAGAGAGGTGAAAGCTAATGGAAAAGAATCAAGGCATAAAATCAATAATGGCTGTATTATTAGGACTTTTAGCAGGAGCTTTATTAATGTTAATCATGGGATTTAACCCAGCAGAAGGATATAAATATCTATTTATGGGTGGATTAAAGAACCTAGAAAGAATAGGTAATACTCTTGCAACAGCAACTCCATTAATGCTTACTGGACTTTCAGTTGCCTTTGCTTTTAAAACAGGTTTATTTAATATAGGAACTCCAGGACAAATGCTATTTGGAGGATTTTGTTCTATAGCTACAGGGTTAACTTTAGACTTACCAAAAGGAATATTAGTACCAGTAGTAGTACTTGTGGGTATTCTTGGCGGTGCAATATGGGGAATAGTTCCTGGAATATTAAAAGCTAAATTTAATGTTCATGAAGTAGTATCATCTATAATGATGAACTGGATAGCTTATTGGATGGTTTATTATATGGTGCCTCTGTATTTTAAGGGAGAATTTTTAGAAACTGAATCTAAAATGCTACCAGAAACAGCTACTTTAAAAGTTCAATGGCTTTCAGATATATTTAAAGGTTCATATATAAATTTAGGAATTTTCTTAGCAATAATAGCAGTATTAATAATATGGTTTATTTTAAACAAAACTGTTTTAGGATATGAATTAAGGGCTGGTGGATTTAATAGATTTGGTGCTGAATATGCAGGGATGCCTGTTAATAGAAATATTGTTATTTCAATGATGATAGCAGGAGCTTTATCAGGACTTGCAGGAGCAATACAATACACTGGTAATGCTAATATAATGCAAATTGGAGTTATGCCAAGCCAAGGTTTTGATGGTATAGCAGTTGCTTTACTTGGAGCAAGTAATCCAATTGGAGTTATGTTCTCATCATTATTCTTTGGAGTACTTTATGTAGGTAAAGGATTTATGAATGCTGCTGTAAAGGTACCGCCAGAACTTGCAGATACAATAATGGCTACAATAATATACTTTGCAGCAACTAGTATGGTTATGGATAAGGTAATAAAAAAATTAAAGAAATTTAAGAAGGATAAATCTAATAAAATAAACAATTCTTCTGAAAGGGTGGTGGAAAAATAATGTGGAGTATAGTTGAACAAATTTTTCCATATGCAATTTCTTATACAGTTCCTCTGCTAATAACTGCTCTAGGAGCACTTTATTGTGAAAGAAGTGGTGTAGTAAATATAGGATTAGAGGGACTTATGATAATAGGATCTTTTTCTGGAGCCTTAACTGTTTCAAAGTTACAAGCTAATGGAGTACCAGGTGCACTATGGATAGGACTTTTAGTAGCAGTATTAGTTGGAGTATTATTTTCTCTACTTCATGCCTTTGCTAGTATAAATTTAAATGCAGATCAAGTTATAAGTGGTACAGCTATAAATATGATAGCAGGAGCTTTAACAGTTTATTTAGCAAGAAATATTACAGGTAGTGGTAATATAAGAGTTACTAATAGTTTTACTCCAAAGGATCTTCCGGTACTTTCACAAATACCTGTTATTGGACCATTATTCTTTACGAAGACTTATGCAACTACTTGGCTAGTGATAGTCATACTATTAATAAGTGTATTTCTATTATATAAAACTAGTTTTGGTTTAAGATTAAGAGCTTGTGGTGAGCATCCTCAAGCTGCAGCAGCTGCTGGCGTAAGCGTGTTTAAAATGAGATATCTAGGAGTTATGATATCTGGAGGAATGGCAGCTTTAGGTGGAGCTATAATGCTTTTAACTTTTGCTGGAGAGTTTAATGGAAGCGTTGCTGGACTTGGATTCTTAGCATTGGCATCTTTAATATTTGGACAATGGAGACCGCTTGGAATACTAGGAGCAACATTTTTCTTTGGATTTGCTTCAACTATTGCTAATGTGTCACAAGCAATACCAACATTAGCTCAAATACCAGGAGTTATACTTAAGACATTCCCATATATAGTGACATTAATAGCATTAGTATTATTCTCTAAAACATCTCAAGCACCTAAAGCTTCTGGAGAACCTTTTGATACAAGTAAGAGATAATTTTATTAAAATAGATATATGGAGGATGAAGGCGTGAAGATATTTATAGATACAGCCAACATAGATGAAATTATATCTGCAAATGATATGGGGGTTATTTGTGGTGTAACTACAAACCCATCTTTAATAGCGAAAGAAAAAAGAGATTTTAATGAAGTAATTAAAGAAATAACATCAATAGTAGATGGACCAGTTAGTGCGGAAGTTATAAGCTTAAAGCATGATGAGATGGTAGATGAAGCCCTTGAATTAGCAAAAATTCATAATAATGTAGTTATTAAAGTGCCAATGACTATAGAAGGGCTAAAGGCTGTAAATATACTTTCTTCAAAGGGAATAAAAACTAATGTAACCTTAATTTTCTCAACGGCTCAAGCTTTATTAGCTGCAAGGGCTGGAGCAAGCTATGTTAGTCCTTTTATAGGAAGAATAGATGATACTGGAAGTAAGGGAATAGAGCTTATTAAGGAAATTGCAGAAGTTTTTAAAATTCATAATATAGAAACTGAAATAATAGCTGCTAGTGTTAGAAATCCAATTCATAGTATTGAGGCTGCATTAGCGGGAGCAGATATAGCCACAATTCCATATAAGGTTTTAGTTCAAATGACAAAGAATCCTCTAACAGATATAGGGATAGAAAAGTTTTTAGAGGATTGGAATAATAGTAATAAGTAGATATTATTAGTTCTACAAGGATCTGAAAATGGACATCTAAGTGTTTTCGTAGATATTTATTATCTAAAATGCATTAGGTGTCCTTTTATTTATGGTTATTATAAAATAACATAAATATAAAATTAGGAGGGGTATTTTTGAAAATTGGGTCTAACCTAAAAAAACTATTAGCTTATGTGGTAGTATTATTGTTTATTGTAGGGCTTTTACCTATAAAAGCAATAAAAGCAGCTACAGAAGAACTAACAACTAAAACTATTCAAATTCTTGCTACAACTGACTTACATGGTAGATTTGTTCCATATGATTATGCAAGAGCTACAAAGTCAGATGGAGGCTTAACTCAAATTGCAACATTGGTAAATTCTGAAAGACAAAATAATCCTAACACTATACTTGTTGATAATGGAGATAATATTCAAGGAAATTACAATCATTTATTTTTAAATGATGAAAAGAACCCTATGATGACAGCTATGAATTATATAGGATATGATTCATTTGGCTTAGGAAACCATGAGTTTAATTTTGGAATGAGAACATTAAAGGATATAACTGGACAATTACAAAATACAGAAGTTTTATGTGCAAATTTATATAAGGACAACGCAAGGGTATTTAGTCCATATGTATTGAAAACAGTAGAGGATGGAATAAAGGTTGCAATAATTGGAGTAGTTACTCCACATATTGATAGGTGGGATGGACCGAATTTAGCTGGATATATTCCAACAAATCCAACAGAGGAAGTAAAAAAAGTAATAGGTGAAATAAAAGCTATAGGTGGAGCAGATGTTTATGTTGTAACCGCTCACATGGGATTTGAAAGTGAGTATGGAAAGGGTGATTCTGCAAAAGAAATAGCAAAAGGTAATCCAGATGTTGATGTAGTAGTAATGGGACATAGCCACATGGAAAATAAAGGATTAGAAGCCGGTAATGCTATTTTAATTCAACCTGCCAATAATGCTGGTAGCTTAGGAAAAGTTGAATTAAAGTTAACTAAGAAAGATGGAAAATATGAAATAACTTCTAAGACAGGATCACTTATTAGCACAAAAGGTGTTGAAGAGGATACTAAATTAGTGGATATATTAAAAAGTTATGATGA
>NZ_LT575472.1:1757970-3559315 GCF_900086595.1 Clostridium nigeriense | reverse complement strand
CTTGACTGTAGATATAAAGAGCGCAGCAAAAAAGATAGAGGAATTATCTAAGGCTTATGGTTTAAACGTTGATCCTTATGCAAAAATAGAAGATATTTCTGTTGGTATGCAACAACGTGTTGAAATACTTAAAATGCTTTATAGAAATGCTGAAGTTCTTATTTTTGATGAACCAACAGCAGTATTAACACCACAAGAAATTGAAGATCTAATTGGAATTATGAAAAATCTTATAAGAGAAGGAAAATCAATAATTTTAATTACACATAAATTAAAAGAAATTAAAGAAGCTGCAGATAGATGTACTGTTATAAGAAGAGGTAAGTACATTGGAACTGTTAATGTTAAAGAAACTTCAGAAGCTGACATGGCCAAAATGATGGTTGGAAGACAAGTATCATTTAAGGTTAATAAAGGAGAAGCGCACCTAGGGGAAGAAGTTTTAAAAATAGAGAATTTATCTGTTAAAAATAATAAAAAAGTTTTAGGGTTAAAGAATTTCAATTTAGAAGTTAAAAGAGGAGAAATAGTTGGTATAGCTGGGGTAGAAGGAAATGGACAAACGGAATTAGTAGAAGCTATAACAGGAATGAGAGCAGCAGAAGAAGGCAAAATATTATTTAATGGGAATGAAATTACTAATTATTCTATTAGAAAGAGAATAGAGGAAGGAATAGCTCATATTCCAGAAGATAGGCATAAAAGAGGACTTATTTTAGATTATACATTAGAAGATAATTTGGTTCTTAAAGTATATAAAAATGAACCGTTTTCAAAAAATGGACTTATTAATAGAAATAAAATTACAGAGTATTCAAATGAAATTATAGAAACTTTTGATGTAAGATCAGGTGAAGGTGGAAAATCACCAGCAAGGTCTTTATCAGGAGGAAACCAGCAAAAAGGAATTATTGGACGTGAAATTCAATCAAATCCTGATTTATTAATTGCTGTTCAGCCTACTAGAGGATTAGACGTTGGATCTATAGAATACATACACAAAAGATTGGTTGAACAAAGGGATAGTGGGAAAGCAGTGCTTTTAGTATCTCTTGAGTTAGATGAGATACTAAATGTTTCAGATAGAATAGCTATTGTTAATAATGGCGAGCTTGTAGGAGTTGTAAATGCTGATGAAACAGATGAAAATGAAGTAGGGCTAATGATGGCAGGAATAAAGAGAGGTGAAAGCTAATGGAAAAGAATCAAGGCATAAAATCAATAATGGCTGTATTATTAGGACTTTTAGCAGGAGCTTTATTAATGTTAATCATGGGATTTAACCCAGCAGAAGGATATAAATATCTATTTATGGGTGGATTAAAGAACCTAGAAAGAATAGGTAATACTCTTGCAACAGCAACTCCATTAATGCTTACTGGACTTTCAGTTGCCTTTGCTTTTAAAACAGGTTTATTTAATATAGGAACTCCAGGACAAATGCTATTTGGAGGATTTTGTTCTATAGCTACAGGGTTAACTTTAGACTTACCAAAAGGAATATTAGTACCAGTAGTAGTACTTGTGGGTATTCTTGGCGGTGCAATATGGGGAATAGTTCCTGGAATATTAAAAGCTAAATTTAATGTTCATGAAGTAGTATCATCTATAATGATGAACTGGATAGCTTATTGGATGGTTTATTATATGGTGCCTCTGTATTTTAAGGGAGAATTTTTAGAAACTGAATCTAAAATGCTACCAGAAACAGCTACTTTAAAAGTTCAATGGCTTTCAGATATATTTAAAGGTTCATATATAAATTTAGGAATTTTCTTAGCAATAATAGCAGTATTAATAATATGGTTTATTTTAAACAAAACTGTTTTAGGATATGAATTAAGGGCTGGTGGATTTAATAGATTTGGTGCTGAATATGCAGGGATGCCTGTTAATAGAAATATTGTTATTTCAATGATGATAGCAGGAGCTTTATCAGGACTTGCAGGAGCAATACAATACACTGGTAATGCTAATATAATGCAAATTGGAGTTATGCCAAGCCAAGGTTTTGATGGTATAGCAGTTGCTTTACTTGGAGCAAGTAATCCAATTGGAGTTATGTTCTCATCATTATTCTTTGGAGTACTTTATGTAGGTAAAGGATTTATGAATGCTGCTGTAAAGGTACCGCCAGAACTTGCAGATACAATAATGGCTACAATAATATACTTTGCAGCAACTAGTATGGTTATGGATAAGGTAATAAAAAAATTAAAGAAATTTAAGAAGGATAAATCTAATAAAATAAACAATTCTTCTGAAAGGGTGGTGGAAAAATAATGTGGAGTATAGTTGAACAAATTTTTCCATATGCAATTTCTTATACAGTTCCTCTGCTAATAACTGCTCTAGGAGCACTTTATTGTGAAAGAAGTGGTGTAGTAAATATAGGATTAGAGGGACTTATGATAATAGGATCTTTTTCTGGAGCCTTAACTGTTTCAAAGTTACAAGCTAATGGAGTACCAGGTGCACTATGGATAGGACTTTTAGTAGCAGTATTAGTTGGAGTATTATTTTCTCTACTTCATGCCTTTGCTAGTATAAATTTAAATGCAGATCAAGTTATAAGTGGTACAGCTATAAATATGATAGCAGGAGCTTTAACAGTTTATTTAGCAAGAAATATTACAGGTAGTGGTAATATAAGAGTTACTAATAGTTTTACTCCAAAGGATCTTCCGGTACTTTCACAAATACCTGTTATTGGACCATTATTCTTTACGAAGACTTATGCAACTACTTGGCTAGTGATAGTCATACTATTAATAAGTGTATTTCTATTATATAAAACTAGTTTTGGTTTAAGATTAAGAGCTTGTGGTGAGCATCCTCAAGCTGCAGCAGCTGCTGGCGTAAGCGTGTTTAAAATGAGATATCTAGGAGTTATGATATCTGGAGGAATGGCAGCTTTAGGTGGAGCTATAATGCTTTTAACTTTTGCTGGAGAGTTTAATGGAAGCGTTGCTGGACTTGGATTCTTAGCATTGGCATCTTTAATATTTGGACAATGGAGACCGCTTGGAATACTAGGAGCAACATTTTTCTTTGGATTTGCTTCAACTATTGCTAATGTGTCACAAGCAATACCAACATTAGCTCAAATACCAGGAGTTATACTTAAGACATTCCCATATATAGTGACATTAATAGCATTAGTATTATTCTCTAAAACATCTCAAGCACCTAAAGCTTCTGGAGAACCTTTTGATACAAGTAAGAGATAATTTTATTAAAATAGATATATGGAGGATGAAGGCGTGAAGATATTTATAGATACAGCCAACATAGATGAAATTATATCTGCAAATGATATGGGGGTTATTTGTGGTGTAACTACAAACCCATCTTTAATAGCGAAAGAAAAAAGAGATTTTAATGAAGTAATTAAAGAAATAACATCAATAGTAGATGGACCAGTTAGTGCGGAAGTTATAAGCTTAAAGCATGATGAGATGGTAGATGAAGCCCTTGAATTAGCAAAAATTCATAATAATGTAGTTATTAAAGTGCCAATGACTATAGAAGGGCTAAAGGCTGTAAATATACTTTCTTCAAAGGGAATAAAAACTAATGTAACCTTAATTTTCTCAACGGCTCAAGCTTTATTAGCTGCAAGGGCTGGAGCAAGCTATGTTAGTCCTTTTATAGGAAGAATAGATGATACTGGAAGTAAGGGAATAGAGCTTATTAAGGAAATTGCAGAAGTTTTTAAAATTCATAATATAGAAACTGAAATAATAGCTGCTAGTGTTAGAAATCCAATTCATAGTATTGAGGCTGCATTAGCGGGAGCAGATATAGCCACAATTCCATATAAGGTTTTAGTTCAAATGACAAAGAATCCTCTAACAGATATAGGGATAGAAAAGTTTTTAGAGGATTGGAATAATAGTAATAAGTAGATATTATTAGTTCTACAAGGATCTGAAAATGGACATCTAAGTGTTTTCGTAGATATTTATTATCTAAAATGCATTAGGTGTCCTTTTATTTATGGTTATTATAAAATAACATAAATATAAAATTAGGAGGGGTATTTTTGAAAATTGGGTCTAACCTAAAAAAACTATTAGCTTATGTGGTAGTATTATTGTTTATTGTAGGGCTTTTACCTATAAAAGCAATAAAAGCAGCTACAGAAGAACTAACAACTAAAACTATTCAAATTCTTGCTACAACTGACTTACATGGTAGATTTGTTCCATATGATTATGCAAGAGCTACAAAGTCAGATGGAGGCTTAACTCAAATTGCAACATTGGTAAATTCTGAAAGACAAAATAATCCTAACACTATACTTGTTGATAATGGAGATAATATTCAAGGAAATTACAATCATTTATTTTTAAATGATGAAAAGAACCCTATGATGACAGCTATGAATTATATAGGATATGATTCATTTGGCTTAGGAAACCATGAGTTTAATTTTGGAATGAGAACATTAAAGGATATAACTGGACAATTACAAAATACAGAAGTTTTATGTGCAAATTTATATAAGGACAACGCAAGGGTATTTAGTCCATATGTATTGAAAACAGTAGAGGATGGAATAAAGGTTGCAATAATTGGAGTAGTTACTCCACATATTGATAGGTGGGATGGACCGAATTTAGCTGGATATATTCCAACAAATCCAACAGAGGAAGTAAAAAAAGTAATAGGTGAAATAAAAGCTATAGGTGGAGCAGATGTTTATGTTGTAACCGCTCACATGGGATTTGAAAGTGAGTATGGAAAGGGTGATTCTGCAAAAGAAATAGCAAAAGGTAATCCAGATGTTGATGTAGTAGTAATGGGACATAGCCACATGGAAANTTATTTAATATAGGAACTCCAGGACAAATGCTATTTGGAGGATTTTGTTCTATAGCTACAGGGTTAACTTTAGACTTACCAAAAGGAATATTAGTACCAGTAGTAGTACTTGTGGGTATTCTTGGCGGTGCAATATGGGGAATAGTTCCTGGAATATTAAAAGCTAAATTTAATGTTCATGAAGTAGTATCATCTATAATGATGAACTGGATAGCTTATTGGATGGTTTATTATATGGTGCCTCTGTATTTTAAGGGAGAATTTTTAGAAACTGAATCTAAAATGCTACCAGAAACAGCTACTTTAAAAGTTCAATGGCTTTCAGATATATTTAAAGGTTCATATATAAATTTAGGAATTTTCTTAGCAATAATAGCAGTATTAATAATATGGTTTATTTTAAACAAAACTGTTTTAGGATATGAATTAAGGGCTGGTGGATTTAATAGATTTGGTGCTGAATATGCAGGGATGCCTGTTAATAGAAATATTGTTATTTCAATGATGATAGCAGGAGCTTTATCAGGACTTGCAGGAGCAATACAATACACTGGTAATGCTAATATAATGCAAATTGGAGTTATGCCAAGCCAAGGTTTTGATGGTATAGCAGTTGCTTTACTTGGAGCAAGTAATCCAATTGGAGTTATGTTCTCATCATTATTCTTTGGAGTACTTTATGTAGGTAAAGGATTTATGAATGCTGCTGTAAAGGTACCGCCAGAACTTGCAGATACAATAATGGCTACAATAATATACTTTGCAGCAACTAGTATGGTTATGGATAAGGTAATAAAAAAATTAAAGAAATTTAAGAAGGATAAATCTAATAAAATAAACAATTCTTCTGAAAGGGTGGTGGAAAAATAATGTGGAGTATAGTTGAACAAATTTTTCCATATGCAATTTCTTATACAGTTCCTCTGCTAATAACTGCTCTAGGAGCACTTTATTGTGAAAGAAGTGGTGTAGTAAATATAGGATTAGAGGGACTTATGATAATAGGATCTTTTTCTGGAGCCTTAACTGTTTCAAAGTTACAAGCTAATGGAGTACCAGGTGCACTATGGATAGGACTTTTAGTAGCAGTATTAGTTGGAGTATTATTTTCTCTACTTCATGCCTTTGCTAGTATAAATTTAAATGCAGATCAAGTTATAAGTGGTACAGCTATAAATATGATAGCAGGAGCTTTAACAGTTTATTTAGCAAGAAATATTACAGGTAGTGGTAATATAAGAGTTACTAATAGTTTTACTCCAAAGGATCTTCCGGTACTTTCACAAATACCTGTTATTGGACCATTATTCTTTACGAAGACTTATGCAACTACTTGGCTAGTGATAGTCATACTATTAATAAGTGTATTTCTATTATATAAAACTAGTTTTGGTTTAAGATTAAGAGCTTGTGGTGAGCATCCTCAAGCTGCAGCAGCTGCTGGCGTAAGCGTGTTTAAAATGAGATATCTAGGAGTTATGATATCTGGAGGAATGGCAGCTTTAGGTGGAGCTATAATGCTTTTAACTTTTGCTGGAGAGTTTAATGGAAGCGTTGCTGGACTTGGATTCTTAGCATTGGCATCTTTAATATTTGGACAATGGAGACCGCTTGGAATACTAGGAGCAACATTTTTCTTTGGATTTGCTTCAACTATTGCTAATGTGTCACAAGCAATACCAACATTAGCTCAAATACCAGGAGTTATACTTAAGACATTCCCATATATAGTGACATTAATAGCATTAGTATTATTCTCTAAAACATCTCAAGCACCTAAAGCTTCTGGAGAACCTTTTGATACAAGTAAGAGATAATTTTATTAAAATAGATATATGGAGGATGAAGGCGTGAAGATATTTATAGATACAGCCAACATAGATGAAATTATATCTGCAAATGATATGGGGGTTATTTGTGGTGTAACTACAAACCCATCTTTAATAGCGAAAGAAAAAAGAGATTTTAATGAAGTAATTAAAGAAATAACATCAATAGTAGATGGACCAGTTAGTGCGGAAGTTATAAGCTTAAAGCATGATGAGATGGTAGATGAAGCCCTTGAATTAGCAAAAATTCATAATAATGTAGTTATTAAAGTGCCAATGACTATAGAAGGGCTAAAGGCTGTAAATATACTTTCTTCAAAGGGAATAAAAACTAATGTAACCTTAATTTTCTCAACGGCTCAAGCTTTATTAGCTGCAAGGGCTGGAGCAAGCTATGTTAGTCCTTTTATAGGAAGAATAGATGATACTGGAAGTAAGGGAATAGAGCTTATTAAGGAAATTGCAGAAGTTTTTAAAATTCATAATATAGAAACTGAAATAATAGCTGCTAGTGTTAGAAATCCAATTCATAGTATTGAGGCTGCATTAGCGGGAGCAGATATAGCCACAATTCCATATAAGGTTTTAGTTCAAATGACAAAGAATCCTCTAACAGATATAGGGATAGAAAAGTTTTTAGAGGATTGGAATAATAGTAATAAGTAGATATTATTAGTTCTACAAGGATCTGAAAATGGACATCTAAGTGTTTTCGTAGATATTTATTATCTAAAATGCATTAGGTGTCCTTTTATTTATGGTTATTATAAAATAACATAAATATAAAATTAGGAGGGGTATTTTTGAAAATTGGGTCTAACCTAAAAAAACTATTAGCTTATGTGGTAGTATTATTGTTTATTGTAGGGCTTTTACCTATAAAAGCAATAAAAGCAGCTACAGAAGAACTAACAACTAAAACTATTCAAATTCTTGCTACAACTGACTTACATGGTAGATTTGTTCCATATGATTATGCAAGAGCTACAAAGTCAGATGGAGGCTTAACTCAAATTGCAACATTGGTAAATTCTGAAAGACAAAATAATCCTAACACTATACTTGTTGATAATGGAGATAATATTCAAGGAAATTACAATCATTTATTTTTAAATGATGAAAAGAACCCTATGATGACAGCTATGAATTATATAGGATATGATTCATTTGGCTTAGGAAACCATGAGTTTAATTTTGGAATGAGAACATTAAAGGATATAACTGGACAATTACAAAATACAGAAGTTTTATGTGCAAATTTATATAAGGACAACGCAAGGGTATTTAGTCCATATGTATTGAAAACAGTAGAGGATGGAATAAAGGTTGCAATAATTGGAGTAGTTACTCCACATATTGATAGGTGGGATGGACCGAATTTAGCTGGATATATTCCAACAAATCCAACAGAGGAAGTAAAAAAAGTAATAGGTGAAATAAAAGCTATAGGTGGAGCAGATGTTTATGTTGTAACCGCTCACATGGGATTTGAAAGTGAGTATGGAAAGGGTGATTCTGCAAAAGAAATAGCAAAAGGTAATCCAGATGTTGATGTAGTAGTAATGGGACATAGCCACATGGAAAATAAAGGATTAGAAGCCGGTAATGCTATTTTAATTCAACCTGCCAATAATGCTGGTAGCTTAGGAAAAGTTGAATTAAAGTTAACTAAGAAAGATGGAAAATATGAAATAACTTCTAAGACAGGATCACTTATTAGCACAAAAGGTGTTGAAGAGGATACTAAATTAGTGGATATATTAAAAAGTTATGATGAAAGAGCTAAGGCTGATGCAAATCAAGTTATAGGAAAACTTGAAGGTCCAAGCCTTGCAGATGAAAATGAAATTGCAGATATTCCAGAGTCCTTAGTTAGAGACCAAGGAATAACAGATTTTGTGAATGAAGTTCAAATATATAATGCTAAGAAGCATTTGGCTAGTAAAGGAGTAAATTCAGATAATGTATATCTAGTATCAGCAGCTGCTTTATTCGATGCAGATTCTAATATGAAATCTGGAGAAATTAAAAAGTCGGATGTATCTAAAATATATAAATATGATAATAAGTTATATACAATAGAAACTACGGGAAAGCAACTTAAGAATTTTATGGAATGGACAGCATCCATTTATAATACATTTAAAACTGGTGATTTAACAGTTTCTTTAAATGAAAAGATAAGGTTATATCAATACGATATGTTTAGTGGAATTAGCTACGATATAAATATAGCAAAAGATCCTGGAAAGAGAATAGAAAATCTTAAATTCCAAAAGGATGGAAAAGTTGTTGAGGATAATGATATAGTTTATCTATCGGTAAATAACTATAGATATGATTCTGTTTTAGTTGGACTTGGAGTATTTGAAACAGGAACTCATAAAAAGATTTATGATACTAATAATGATAGTATTTCAGATATGAGAGACTTAATTATAGATTATATTGAAAATGTTAAGGGTGGAACTATCCAAAGAAATATAGATAACAACTGGAAGCTTACAGGTGTAACTTATGATAATGAATTAAGAGCTGAAGCAGTAAGGTTAGTTAAGGAAGGAAAGCTTCAAATTCCTAAATCAGCAGATGGAAGAACTCCAAATGTTAGAAGCCTTACTTGGAACGATGTATTAGCAGCGTCAAATAAAAAGAGAGTAGAAATATTAACTTTTAATGATTTTCATGGTAATGTTGAAGAAAGTGGAAAAAATATTGGAGCAGCCAAGCTTGCATCAATAATTAAAGAAAGAACAAGGTTAAATAATTCAAGTAATTATGAAGCAATACCAGTAGCTGGTGGGGATTTATATCAAGGAACTGCAATATCTAATTTAACTCAGGGTGCTCCTGTTACTGAATTCTTAAAGGAAATAGGATTAAAAGCATCAGCAGTAGGAAATCATGAATTTGATTGGAACAGAAATAATATAGTTAACTGGGCTAAGGATGGCAATTTTGATTTCCTAGCAGCTAATATAGTAGATAAAGTTACAGGAAAACCAGTGGATTGGGCAAAACCTTATAAAATAATTGAAGTTGATGGATTAAAGATAGGTTTAATAGGAATAACAACTCCAGAAACTGCTTATAAGACTAAGCCTGAAAATGTAAGGGATTTAAGTTTCTTAGAGCCAACTGAGATAGTAAATAAGTATGCTAAGGAACTTAAAGAAGATAAAAAAGTAAATGCTGTTGTTGTCCTATCACATTTAGGAGCTAAGACGGATTCTGCTACAAAAAAAATTAGTGGAGAGGCTGTAGATTTAGCTAATGGAGTTAAGAATGTTGATGCAATAATTGCAGCACATGATCATCAATTTACAAATGCTGTTGTAAATAATATTCCAATAGTTGAGGCTGGATATAATGGTAGAGGTCTTGGACTTTTAACTTTTGATTTTAATGAAAATGGAAACTTAATAAATGTTAAGGGAACATTAGATGAAGCATATAAGAGAAGTAGCAACATAGTTCCAGATGAAACAGTATTAAATATAGTTAATAAATATAAGGATGAATTAAAACCTATTTTAAGTGAAAAGGTAGCTGATTTAGATAAAACATTAGAGCATGATAGTTATAATGGATTAACACCACTAGGAATTGTGGTTTCAGAAGCAATGAGAAAAATAGCAGGTGCAGATATAGCTATAACTAATGGAGGCGGAATAAGGGCTCCATTAGAAGCTGGAGAAGTAACTATTGGTCATTTATATACTATAATACCATTTGATAACACGTTATTTACAATGGAGTTAAAAGGATCAGATATAAAGAAGGCTATAGAACATGGAATTATGCCAGGAAATATGGGATGGGGACAATTCTCTGGAATAAAGGTTTGGTATGACAAGGATGCCAAGGCAGGGGAAAGAGTAACATCCATAAGATTACAAGATGGAACTCCTCTAGATATGAATAAGTACTATAAGGTAGTTACTAATGACTTTATGGCAACTGGCGGAGATGGATATGATTTTAGTAATGCCAAAAATTTATATGATACAAATCTAGTTATGAGAGATGAGATAGTTAAGGAATGGAAAGCTAATGGAATAAATACTAAAATAGAAAATCTACTAATAGCAGGAATAGATGATACTAAGAATAATGTAAAACCAGATGATAATGGCAAACCAAATACTGAAAATCCTTCAAATAATGATTCTAATAATAACACAAATTTACCTTTAACAGGTGGAGAAAATTCTATAAGCTTAGCTATTTTTGCTATAATGATTTCAGGAATTGGATACACTATGGTTAAGAAGAATAAAAATAGAAAAATTAGTTAATAGTATTATTTAGGGCTATCTTAATAAGGTAGCCCTTTAAATTTTATAGATTAAAAGCATAGAATTAGGAAATAATAATAATAAATTCCTTGATAAATTAGCTAGAATAATTCATAATATATATACATGTATAAATTCGAGAAACATATCTTTAATATATCTTATAAACTCCCATAAATTTAACAGAACTTATGAATAGAATATGGAGGTGTAATTTTGAACAAAGAAAATTACGAAAAAAAGACTTTAATAGAGTTAAAAGAAATAGCAAAAGAGCTTAATATAAAAAATATTAGTAAGCTTAAGAAAAGCGAGCTTATAGATGAGATACTAGAAAAATCTCCTAAAAGTATAGAGAAAAATGGAGTAATACTACAAGAAAAAATAACTCCTAAAGCAAAACTTGAAGAGAATTCAAATTTAGTTAAGGAAAATAAAGAAGAAGTTAGGGAAGAAAAAAAAGAGAGATTAAAGGTTATGATTAATGAATCTGATACAGCTAAGGGTGTATTAGAAATATTAGAAAATAATAGCTTTGGATTCTTAAGATGCAATAATTATCAAACGGGAGAAAATGATATTTATGTATCGCCGTCTCAAATTAGAAGATTTAACTTAAGAACTGGAGATGAGGTTCAAGGAAAAGTTAGAGAGTCTAAAGAAGGAGAAAAGTTTAAAGCTTTATTATATGTTGAAAAGGTAAATGGAGAAAATCCTGAAAGAGCAGTGGGAAGAAAATCTTTTGAAACATTAACTCCAATTTATCCAGAAGACAGACTTCATTTAGAAACTACTGGAGAAAATGACTTATCATCAAGATTAATGGATATAATTTGTCCAATAGGTAAGGGTCAAAGAGGAATAATAGTTGCACCTCCTAAAGCTGGTAAAACTACGTTATTAAAGAAAATAGCCCAAAACATATCTAAAAATTATCCGGAAGTTAAGCTTATAGTGTTACTTATAGATGAGAGACCAGAAGAAGTAACTGATATGAAGAGATCAATAAATGGTGATGTAATATATTCAACTTTTGATGAAGAGCCGCAAAACCATGCAAAGGTATCTCAAATGGTATTGGAAAGAGCTAAGAGAATGGTTGAGCAAGGAAAAGATGTAGTTATACTACTAGATAGTTTAACTAGACTTTCTAGAGCTTACAACTTAACTATAACGCCAACAGGAAGAACATTATCAGGTGGATTAGATCCAGGTGCTTTAATTATGCCGAAAAAATTCTTTGGAGCAGCTAGAAATGTAGAAGAAGGTGGAAGTTTAACTATATTAGCAACAGCTTTAATAGATACTGGATCAAGAATGGATGATATGATATTTGAAGAATTTAAGGGAACAGGAAATATGGAAGTCCACTTAGATAGAAAGTTACAAGAAAGAAGAATTTTCCCTGCAATAGATATATATAAATCAGGAACTAGAAAAGAAGACTTAATTTTATCAGAAGATGAAAAAGAAGTTGCTTATACAATTAGAAGAGTTATGTATAGGGATGGTAATATAGAAAATGTTACTGAAAAATTAATTAATATGCTTTCTAAAACTAAAAATAATAAAGAGTTTATAAATGTATTTAGTAAAAGTGAAATAGAGCGAAAATAAGAGGGACTGTTTTATACAGCCCCTCTTATTTTTAATTGTTTGGAGTCTATTTTAGAATTCTTTAAGAACTAATTTATCTGCCAATTTAACTATTTCTTTCTTAGAATACAAAGAAGAAAGATTAGCTAAATTTAATTTCATTTTTTCTAATTCTTTAGGATTAGAAATTAATTTATCTACAATTAAGTTTAACTCTAATAAATTATCAATATAGAGAGCATATCCATTCTTGGTTAAAAACTCTACATTTTGTGTTTCTTGTCCAGGAATTGCAAAAGGAATTAATAAAGGTAAATTCTTAGTTATAGCTTCTGTAACTGTTAATCCACCGGGTTTACTTATTATTATATCTGAGTATTCCATTAAATAATCTATATCTTTACAAAAACCTAGTATATGAAGTTTTTTATTTTTTATATTATGATCATACTCTTTTAATAAGTTCTCTTTTAATTTTTCATTTTTACCACATACAACAGTTATTCTTAATTTGTTGGAATTATTTAAAAGCTCTTTTAGAACATAAGAAATATTTTTTAATCCCATACTACCACTCATTAATAATATGTTAAAGTAATCATCGTTTTTAGTATTTTCAAGATTCAATTTATTTTCGAAGAATTCATCTTTTACAGGAATACCATAAGAAAATATTCTTCTAGAATCTATGCCCCTAAGTGATAAGTCTTCCTTAGTATTCTCGCTAGCTGTAATATATGCATCAATATTTTTATCTATATAGGTAGAATGAGCTTTGAAATCTGTTACTATTACTATTACTGGTATTTTTAAGCCCTTTCTTTTTAATGAGCCCATAATGTTAACTGCAAATGGATGTGTAACTAAAATTATATTAGGTTTAGTTTCATTAATAAGCTTTAATATTTTTCTTTTAGTAAAAGAAAAAACCATAGATAAAAGTTTATTAGTAAAGAATGTATCAGTTAACTTATAAGCAAAGCCATAAGTCTTAGGAAAAAATGAAGCAGAAATTTCATAACCTGTTATAAATAACTTAGTCAGTAATTTACTATTACTTTTTAAAAAATCATGTCTTATAATTTCATATCCAGATTTTTCGAAAGTAGTAGAAATTGAATTAGCAGCTTGATTATGACCTTCACCAGTTGAAGTTGTTAGTATTAAAATTTTCTTCATAAAATAACACTCACTTTTCTAAATAACATAATTAATATTAAAAATAATAGCAATATACTATATTATAATATAAATATATTAAGGAAAATATAAAAAATATTAATTCTAAGATAAATTTAAGATTTTAAACAAAAGAAAAATGGGAAAGACTATGTCTTTCCCAGAATTTCTATTTGTTAAGGTTAAATCTCTTATTGAATTTGTCAACTCTACCGCCAACATCAATGATTTTTTGTTTACCAGTGAAGAATGGGTGGCATTTAGAGCATATTTCTACTTTTAGTTCATCTTTAACAGAACCAGTTGTAAAAGTATTTCCACATGCACACTTAACTACAGCTTCGTGGTTGTATTTTGGATGTATGCCTTCTCTCATATTTTTCACCTCTTTCGAATACTTAAATAACTATTAGAGTATATCATAGGCATAAGTAATGGTCAATATTATACATAATAAAAATATCTTTGATAAGTCATAAATAAAAATGCTATAATCTTATTATATCTAGAGAAAAGGAGACATAAATATATGAGTAAATTGTATTTTAGATATGGAGCTATGAACTCAGGAAAATCAACTCACCTTATGCAAGTGGCTTATAACTATGAAGAAAGAGGAATGAAGGTTATATTAATTAAACCTTTTACAGATACTAAGGGTGGAGATAAGTTAGTTTCAAGACTTGGAGTTGAAAGAAAAGTAGATTTAGTTATTTATGAAGAAGATAATATATTAGAAAAAGTTAAGGAATATACAAAAAAAATTGGGAATATTGATTGTATTCTAGTAGATGAGGCACAATTTTTAAAGTCTAATCAAATAGATGAGTTATTTGAAGTTGCAGTAGTACTAGATACACCTGTAATATGCTATGGTCTTAGAACAGATTTTAGAATGCAAGGTTTTGAAGGAAGTACAAGGCTTTTACTGTTAGCACATAGTATAGAAGAAATGAAAACCATATGTAAATGCGGTAAAAAAGCAATATTAAATGGTAGAAAAATTAATAACAGATTTGTCTTTGAAGGAGAACAAGTTGCAATTGATAATGTTAATAACGTTGAATACGAATCTTTATGCGGACACTGTTATTTCAAATATAAAAATAATTTATAAATTAGAAAGAGTGGTAGTATGAGAAAGTGTGAAGTAGGAGGCCAAGCTGTTATTGAAGGAGTTATGATGAGAGGTAGCAAAGGCCAAGCTACTGCTATTAGAAAGCCTAACGGCGAAATAGAAATAGATATGAAGAAAATAATTCCTATAACTAAAAAATATAAGTTTTTAAATATTCCTTTTATAAGAGGAATTTTTGTACTTATTGACTCACTAGTTACTGGAATAAATACCTTAAATTATTCTGCATCATTTTTTGAAGAAGATGAGGAAGAATCGAAGTTTGAACTTTGGTTAAAAGCTAAATTTGGAGAAAAAAGTAATGACTTAATAATAGCTGGTACTATGATATTATCCTTTATATTAGCAATAGGACTATTTGTAGCACTACCAACAGGTATAGCTTCTATATTCAATAGTATAGGCTTATCCCCTATTATATTAAACTTAATAGAAGCAGTTATTAGAATTGGTATTTTACTTATATATATGTATTCAATAAGTAAGATGGAGGATATTTACAGAGTTTTTCAATATCACGGTGCTGAACATAAATCTATTTTTTGCTATGAAGCTGGTGAGGAATTAACTGTAGAAAATGTTAGAAGATTTACTAGATTTCATCCAAGATGTGGAACGAATTTTTTATTCTTAATAATGTTTGTAAGTATAATAATTTTTAGTTTTACTGGGTGGGGGAATTTTTTTGAAAGATTAACGCTTAGAATTTTATTAATTCCAATAGTTTCAGGAATAACCTATGAATTAATAAGATGGCTGGGAAAAAATAATAGTTCATTATCTAAAATTATTGCTTATCCAGGTCTAAAGCTTCAAGAGCTTACAACAAAAGAACCTGATGATGATCAATTAGAAGTTGCCATAGCAGCTCTTATGACTGCAGAAGGATTAAAACCAAAAGAAAAGACTATAGGAGAACTTTTAGATATTGGTTCTAAAGCATTAAAAGATAAAAATATAGATACATATATTTTAGATTCTCAATTACTATTAGGCATGGTTTTGGGGAAGGATAAAATATATATAATTACTAATAGAAATAAAGATGTTTCAATTAAGGATGAAAAAGAGTATTTAGATTTAATTGAAAAAAGAAGTGAAAAAATGCCTATAAAATATATTTTAGGTGAAACAGAGTTTATGGGATTAGATTTTGATGTAGAAGAAGGAGTCTTAATTCCAAGAGGAGATACTGAAATTCTTGTTGAAGAGTTGCTTTCTATTATTAATGAAGATGAAGAGTTAGAGATTTGTGATCTTTGTTCAGGAAGTGGAGCCATTGGAATAGCTTTGGCAACATATAGAAAGAATATAAGTGTAGATGAAATTGATAATTTTAGTATTCCAGAAAAAGTTACTAAAAGTAATATTTTAAAACATGGTTTAGAGAATAGAGTTAAGTTTATAAAAAGTAATTTATTAGAAGAACCTATTAAAGAAGAGAAAAAATATGATTTAATAGTATCAAACCCTCCTTATATAAAAGCTAGTGAAATAGATAAGTTAATGGATGATGTTAAACTTTATGAACCTCATACAGCTTTAGATGGTGGAGAAGATGGCTTAGTATTTTATAGAAGAATTATTGAGGAGAGCAAAATAACATTAAAAAATAATGGGATACTAGCTTTTGAAATAGGCCATGATCAAGGAATTGATGTTAGAATATTAATGGAAGAAGCCGGATTTAAAAATGTTAAATTAGTAAAAGATTTGGCGGGTTTAGACAGAGTTTTACTGGGATACTTTAAATATTGATAAATTTCTGTATATTGTGATATAATAGGGAGATGTAAAAATTTAAAGTACGGAGTGATATTTATGTTATTAGATAAATTAGCGTTTATAGAGAATAAATATGATGAATTATCTGTAAAGATATCAGATCCTTCAATTATGGCTAATCAAAACGAATGGAGAAAGCTATGTAAGGAGCATGCTGATTTAGAAACTATAGTTACAGCCTATAGAGAATATAGAACAGTTATAGATGATTTAGAAGCAAACAAGGAAATGTTATCAGAAGAAAGCGACAAAGAAATGAGAGAAATGCTTTCTGAAGAAATTTCAATGTTAACAGAAAGAGAAGCAGAATTAGAAAAGCATATTCAAATTTTATTATTACCTAAGGATCCTAATGATGAAAAGAACGTATTTGTAGAAATAAGAGGAGGAGCAGGTGGAGATGAAGCAGCTCTATTTGCAGCTAATCTTTTTAGAATGTACACAAGATACGCTGAAACTCAAAGATGGTCAGTTGAACTTATGAGTGCCAATGAAACTGATATTGGCGGTTTTAAAGAAGTAGTATTTATGATTAAAGGACATGGAGCTTATTCAAAGCTTAAATATGAAAGTGGAGTTCATAGAGTTCAGAGAGTACCAGATACAGAATCAAGTGGTAGAATTCATACATCTACAGCAACAGTTGCTGTTTTACCAGAAGTTGATGATGTAGAAATAGAAATTAATGAAAAAGATTTAAGAATAGATGTTTATAGATCATCAGGTAATGGAGGACAATGTGTTAATACAACAGATTCGGCGGTAAGAATTACTCATATACCTACTGGAGTTGTTGTTGCATGTCAAGATGAAAAGTCACAATTAAAAAATAAAGAAAAAGCTATGAAGGTTTTAAGATCTAGATTATATGAAGCTGCAGAGGCAGAAAGAAATGCTGGTATAGCAGAAGATAGAAAGAGCCAAGTAGGTTCTGGGGATAGAAGTGAAAGAATAAGAACATACAACTATCCACAAGGTAGAGTTACAGATCACAGAATAGGCTTAACACTTTATAAATTAGAATCATATTTAAACGGAGATATAGAAGAAGTAATAAATGCATTAATCACAGCTGATCAAGCTGAAAAGATGAAGCAAATGGGTAATACAGACGCTATTTAATAAAAAAGCCTTGCATTTTTAATGTAAGGCTTTTGAAGTAGGTGGGAAAATGAAAATACTTAAGGCCTTGAAAAAGGAAAGAAAGCATGAAAAATATTTTTTTATACTTATGAGCACAATTTTTATACTTCTTCCTTTAATAGCTTTTTTATCACAAATAAAATCAGTATTTTTGTGGTCCTATTTAGGAATTATAGAGGTATTAATAATCATAGCTTGTATAAATAAGCTAAATTATCATAAACTAAGATTTTCTTGTATTAATAATAAGTTGAAATTTAAAAGTGGATTATTTTCAAAAGAATCAGTTGTTTTATGTGATAAAGTAGTTATTGTACATACTGATAAATGTAAAGAAGAAATGGATATAATACTTATAAGTACAGTAAGGTTTAGAAATAAATATTTAAAGCCAGTTTCTAAAGCTTTTTTAAAGAAATATCCAGAGGCCTCTGAAGAATACATAAAAATTAAAAAAATTAATCCAGAAGATAGTTATTATTTTCAAATAATACGAAGAGGTGCTTTAAAAAAGTATACATTATTAGATGATATATATAGAAATTGTGTTAGAGCTTCATATACGGCTTCTGCTATAGAAAATATAAAAATAGCTAGAGAACAAATAGAACTATAACAAATCTAATAGGAAAGAAGGAATCTTTTTTGGAAACAAAGGTAGCTATCATTAAAGATGTTAATAAAGATATTGAATACTTAAAAGAAGCAGCTAACATAATATGTAATGGGGGCATTGTAGCCTTTCCTACTGAAACTGTTTATGGACTTGGAGCCAATGCTTTAAATGAAGATGCAGTAAGTAAAATATTTGAAGCAAAAGGAAGACCACAGGATAATCCATTAATAGTTCATGTGGCTTCTAAAAAAATAGATAATTTAGTTACTGAAGTACCTGATATAGCACAAAAGTTAATAGATAAATTTTGGCCAGGTCCTTTAACAATAATTTTAAATAAAAAAGAAATAATACCAAATAGAACTAGTGCAAACTTAGAATCTGTAGGTATTAGAATGCCAGCAAATGATATAGCCTTAAGATTGATAGAGCTTGCAGGATGTCCAATAGCTGCCCCATCAGCTAATATTTCCGGAAGACCTAGTCCTACGGATGTTGAAAGGTGTATAGAGGACTTAGGTGGAAAAATAGACTATATACTAGGGGGTAATAAAAGTGATGTAGGTGTTGAATCTACAATAGTAGATTGTACAGTTATACCTCCAGTAGTTTTAAGACCAGGTGGAATAACATTAGAAATGCTTAGAGATGTTTGTAGTGATATTACTATAGACAAGGCTATACAAGGAAAACCAAGAGAAGATTTAAAGCCAAAAGCACCTGGAATGAAGTATAGACATTATGCACCGAAGGCTAAGCTTAGAATAATAAAAGGTAATAAAGAAAAAACTATTGAAAAAATTAACGAAATAGTACAAAATTATATAGAAAATCAAAAAAAAGTAGCAATTTTATCTACTGATGAATTATATGGTAAATTTCCATTAGGTGAAGTTATTACTTTAGGAAGTGAAAAAAATCTATATGAAGTTGCAAGAAATTTGTTTGAAGCACTTAGAAAATGTGATGATTTAAAAGTTGATTTTGTTTTATGTCAAGCTTTTGAAGAAGATGGAGTTGGTCTTGCAATAATGAATAGATTAAATAAAGCAGCAGGTTTTGATATACTAGAAGTATAATTAGGGAGGGAGGGGGAATACCTTCCCTTTTTTTTTATATATACCATATTATAGTTTGGAGGAATTTAAATGAAGAAGATAGCAATTGGCTGTGATCATGGTGGTGTTGAATTAAAATTAGAAATTAAAAATTTTCTAATTAAAGAAGGATATGAAGTTAAGGACTTTGGTACTGATTCGACTGAGTCTTGTGATTATCCAGATTATGCACTACCAGTAGCAGAAGCTGTAGCAGCAAAAGATTTTGACTTTGGAATCTTAGTATGTGGAACAGGTATAGGTATAGGTTTAGCAGCAAATAAAGTTCCAGGAATAAGAGCGGCACTATGTTCAGATACATTTAGTGCTCATGCAACAAGAGAGCATAATAATGCAAATATATTAACCCTAGGACAAAGAGTAGTTGGTCCAGGATTAGCTTTAGATATAGTTAAAACATTTTTAAATACTGAATTTGAAGCTGGAAGACATCAAACTAGAATAGATAAAATTTCAGAAATTGAAAAAAAATATAATAAATAAATTTATGCTATAGGAGGAAATAAGATGAGTAAAGTAACACAAATAGATCACCCGTTAATATTACACAAATTAGCTTTTATAAGAAGTAAGGAAACAGGTTCTAAAGACTTTAGAGAATTAGTAGAAGAAGTTGCTATGTTAATGGCTTATGAAGTAACTAGAGATTTAAGTACAGAGGAAGTAGAAATAGAAACTCCAATATGTAAAACTAAGTGTAAAATGCTTTCAGGTAAAAAGATGGCTATAGTTCCAATATTAAGAGCAGGCTTAGGAATGGTTGATGGTATGTTAAAGCTTATACCAGCAGCGAAAGTTGGCCATATAGGATTATATAGGGATGAAGAAACTCTTCAACCAGTAGAGTATTTTTGTAAATTACCTCAAGATATAGCTGAAAGAGATGTTATAGTTGTAGATCCAATGCTTGCAACAGGTGGTTCAGCGGCAGATGCAATAACTATGTTAAAGAGAAGAGGAGCTAAGAACTTAAGACTTATGTGTTTAATAAGCTCACCAGAAGGAATTGAATTTGTTCAAAAAGAACATCCAGATGTAGATATATACGTTGCAGGTATAGATGAAAAATTAAATGAACATGGATACATAGTTCCTGGTCTTGGAGATGCTGGAGATAGATTATTTGGAACTAAATAATTTTTAATTAAAGAGTAGCTTTTAAAGCTACTCTTTAATTGTTTATTTAACTTTTAATGTGTATAATAAGGATGATGATATAGGATAATAAAATATAAGTTTATAATATAAACAATATATTAGGAGGAACCTTAAATGGAAAAGAAAAAAATAATAACTATATTTGGAACAAGACCAGAAGCTATTAAAATGGCTCCTTTAGTAAAGGAATTAGAAAAAAGAGAAGGCATTGACTCTAAAGTATGTGTTACAGCTCAACATAGAGAAATGCTAGATCAAGTTCTAGATTTATTTGATATAAAGCCTGATTTTGATTTAAATATAATGAAGAGTAAGCAAACATTAACAGGCATTACTAATAGAGTTTTAGAAGGGTTAGAAGAAATTTTTGTGGAAGAAAAACCGGATATGATATTAGTACACGGAGATACAACTACTACATTTTCAGGTGCTCTTGCAGCCTTCTATCAGCAAATAAAGGTTGGGCATGTAGAAGCTGGACTTAGAACCTTTGATAAATATTTTCCTTTTCCTGAAGAGATGAATAGAAAACTTACAGGATCTTTAGCAGACTTACATTTTGCACCAACTAAAAGCTCTAAAGCAAACCTTTTAAGAGAAGGAGTTAAAGAAGAAGAAATATTTATAACTGGAAATACTGTTATAGATGCTATGCTCCATACTGTTAAAGAAGATTATAAATTTGAAAATGAATTATTAAATGAAATAGATTTTGAAAATAAAAAAGTAATTATGATAACTGCTCATAGAAGAGAAAATTGGGGGCAGGGAATAGAAAATATCTGTGATGCATTAAATAAAATAGTAGAAGAAAACAAAGATGTTGAATTAGTTTATTTAGTACACCTAAATCCTGTGGTTAAGGATGTAGTTACTAAAAAATTAGGAAATAAGGAAAGAATACATTTACTACCACCTCTAGATACTAACGAAACACATAATTTAATGAATAAATGTTTTATGGTTATGACTGATTCAGGTGGATTACAAGAAGAAGCACCGCATTTAGGAAAACCAGTTTTAGTATTAAGGGATGTTACAGAAAGACCGGAAGCTGTTGAATATGGAACTGTTAAATTAGTGGGAACTGATATAAATAAAATAGTTCATGAGGCTAACACTTTAATAACAAATAATGATGAATATTTAAAAATGAGTAAGGCTGCAAATCCATATGGTGATGGATATGCTTCAAAAAGAATAGCTGATATTATAGAAAAATATTTTTCTATAAGAAATATAGAGATTGAAGAGTATTTGAGATAATATTCAAAAAAATCGGATAATTGGGTTGAATAACAGGCAGAAAGTGGTATAATTGAGTTATGTTAATTGTTTAACAAATTTGAAAATTCTTAAGATTAAATAAGGAGATGTGAATATGAGAGAAGTTGTAATTGTAAGTGCTGTAAGAACTCCAATTGGTACATTTGGTGGATCATTAAAAGATGTATCAGCAGCAGATTTAGGAGCATTAGTTATAAAAGAAGCTATAAATAGAGCAGGAATTAAAGGCGAATTAGTTGAAGAAGTAATAATGGGTAATGTTATTCAAGCTGGTCTTGGACAAAATATAGCTAGACAAGCTACTATAAAAGCTGGTTTGCCTGTAGAAGTTCCAGCTATGACAGTTAATAAGGTTTGTGGTTCAGGACTTAGAACAGTTTCATTAGCGGCTCAAATAATAAAAGCTGGTGATGCTGATGTTATAATAGCTGGTGGAACAGAAAACATGTCTCAAGCTCCATATCTATTGAAAACTGCAAGATGGGGTCAAAGAATGGGCGATGGAAAAATGGTTGACTCTATGATTAATGATGCATTATGGGATGCATTTAATAATTACCATATGGGAGTTACTGCAGAAAACATTGCAAAAGAATGGAATTTAACTAGAGAAGAACAAGATGAATTCGCTTTAAACTCTCAGCTAAAAGCTGAAGCTGCTATTAAAGCTGGCAAGTTTAAGGATGAAATAGTTCCAGTAGTAATACCTCAAAGAAAGGGAGAACCAAAAGTATTTGATACAGATGAATTCCCAAGATTAGGTTCAACTATAGAGGGATTAGCAAAATTAAAAGCTGCATTTGTAAAAGATGGTACAGTAACAGCAGGAAACGCTTCAGGAATAAATGATGGAGCAGCAGCTTTTGTAGTTATGAGTGCTGAAAAGGCTGAAGAATTAGGTCTTACTCCTTTAGCAAAGATAGTTTCTTATGGACAAAAAGGTTTAGATCCTTCAATAATGGGATATGGACCATTCCATGCAACCAAAAAAGCTTTAGAAGTGGCTAATTTAAATATAGAAGATTTAGATTTAATAGAAGCTAATGAAGCTTTTGCAGCACAAAGTTTAGCAGTTGCAAAAGATTTAAATTTTGATATGAGTAAAGTAAATGTAAATGGTGGTGCAATTGCTTTAGGTCATCCAGTTGGAGCATCTGGTGCAAGAATCCTTGTTACATTAATTCATGAAATGCAAAAGAGGGATGCTAAAAAAGGTTTAGCAACTTTATGCATAGGTGGAGGAATGGGAACAGCACTTATTGTTGAAAGATAATATTATAAAATAAAGCCCTCGAGTAATCGAGGGCTTTAAAATTATTTGAATTATAAATATGATTTCAGATAATAATACTATATATAATAAAAATTTATAATAATCATAATAAAATGATATATAAGTTTTAAAACAAAAATATGAATAAATATTAAATGGATTATTCATTTTTCAAATAATAATTTAAAGGATAATAGTATAAAAATACAAAAAAAATAATAAAAAACATAAAAAAATATGACTGAAAAGTATAAAAAGATAATTGAAAATGTTATCAATTGGAGAAACGGTATATTATACGAGAAAGTGAATTTTCAGAAAAATGAATTGACTTAAATTCATTAAGCTATATTTGGAGATAAAATGAAATATAATGAAGTTAGTTAAGTAAAAATGAAATAAACTCTTATAATCATTATAAATTAAGTAATAATCTGTTAAATAGACATATTTAGGGTTTTCATTAATGTTTTCATAGTACTATAATAACAAGAGTTAGTTGGGGGTGAGGATAAAATGAGTAGAGAAATGAATAATATTATTTCTAAGATGATAAAATACGATTTAATTGCAGGATTCATTTTTGTACTTATATTATCCCTATTCTTTAATTTAAAAGTGGCTTCAATATTCTTTTTAGGATTAATAGTATCATTAATTAATACAATTGCTAACGGGTTAATTATTGAATATTCATTTAAAAATGATAAAAAAGCATTATTAGCTATTAGTTACTTATTTAGGATAACTATTATTATTTTAATAGCATTGCCATTTTTAAATAATTTAATACAACTTTTATCATATATTTCAGGGTATTTATCCCATTTTGTTTTTGTTGTATTTTATTGGATGAAAAAAGGGAAAGGAAGTGATTAAGTGGAACCACTAGAACCAATATGGTCTTTTTATGTTGGACCCATGAAAATTGATATAGTTCCAGAAGTGGTAATGCAATGGATAACTATTGTTTTAGTAGCAATTATTGCAATATGGGCAACAAGAAATATGAAGCTTAGACCAAACAAAAAGCAAGTAGTAGTAGAATCTATATATACTACATTAAGAAAAGTAGTAATAGATAATATGGGAGAGGAATTTTTAGATATAATTCCCTTTATAGGAAGTTTAGCGGTATTCTTACTATTTATGAACCTGACAGGTCTAATAGGATTACCAGTACCAACAAAGAGCTTCAGTGTAACAGTAGCTTTAGCTTTAATAACTTTTTATATGGTACAGTACTATACAATACGAAAGTATGGATTAAAAAGTTATTTTGGTGGATATACATTCCCACTTGCTATAATAACACCTATAAATATACTAGAAAGAATAATGCTTCCAGTATCATTAGCACTAAGATTATTTGGTAATATACTTGCAGCTACATTCTTAGTAGAACTATGCTATGAAGCTCTTAATCATATAGGTTTTGTAGCTCAGTTAGCGATACCAGTACCTTTACATGCATATTTTGATATTTTTGATGGTGGTATTCAAACTATAATTTTTATAATGCTAACTATGATAAATATTAAAATGATAGCAGAACATTCAGGACATGAAGAACATTAATTTCGCTAAAATATTTTTATTAAATTATAAATTAAAAAATTATTAAATTATTTTTTATTAAAGGAGGATTTTTATTATGGAAATATCAATGAGAGCATTAGGTGCAGCTATAGCTGTATTAGTAGGTATAGGAGCAGCAATAGGTATAGGAAATGCAACTGCTAAAGCAGTAGAAGGAATATCAAGACAACCAGAAGCAAGTGGTAAAATAACTACAGCTTTAATGCTTGGTTCAGCTTTCGCAGAAGCAACAGCAATTTACGGTTTATTAGTATCAATTCTTTTAATATTCGTTGGAGTAAAATAGTGTCTTAGGGCTCCAGAAGGGAGGCAATAGTTATGTTAATGGAAATAAACCCTAGTACCCTTATAGCCACTATAATTAACTTTATTATTCTTTTAGCTATTCTGAAGTATTTCTTCTTTAATAAGGTTAAAGCTATTATTGATGAGAGAGAAAATCTTATTAATGAACAATTAGATAATGCTGAAGAAGAAGCAGAAAAAGCAAGAATGCTGGCTATAGAAAATGAAAGAATATTAAAAAATGCTAGAGAAGAAGGGAAGTTAATTACAGAAAGACATAAACAAAAAGCTGAAAAGATATATGATGAAATAATTGAAGAAGCTAATAAAGAGTCTAAAGTAATAATTGAAAGAGCAAAAGTTGAAATAAATAGAGAAAAAGAAAAAGTAGAATATCAATTAAAGAAAGAAGCTATCGATTTAGCAATTGAACTTTCTAAAAAGGTTATAGAGAAAAATATAGATGAAGAAAAAAATAGAGAGTTAATCGGAGACTTTATAACTAAGGTAGGTAATTCATAATGTATGAATATTTAGACCGTAGATATGCACTGGCTTTATATGAAGTGGCAGAAGAAAAAGGGAAAGTTCAACAATATCTACAAGACTTAAGAGAAATCTGTAATCTTATAGATACAAATAAAGAATTCTACGAAGTAATTAAGCACCCTCAAATTAGTACTAAAAAAAAGAAAAGAACTTTTATTAATATTTTTAAAGGTCATATTGACGAAGAATTACTATCATTTTTATTAATTCTTATAGAAAAAGATAGAATACTATATTTAAGAGAAAAATTAGAGGAAATGGAAAAAATAGATTTAGAGAGAAAAAATACTCTAAATGGTATTGTAAAAACAACAGTTCCTTTGAGTAAAGAAGAGTTTGAAAAACTAATAGAAACATTAGAGAAAAAATATAATAAAAATATTATATTAGAACAAATTATTGACGAAAGTATTCTAGGTGGAATTTACGTAAGAGTTAATAATGATGTTATCGATGGAACAATCAAATCTAAGTTGGATGAACTAAAAGAATTGATGCTTAAAACAGAATAGAGGTGAAGGTATGAATATTAAGCCTGAAGAAATAACTTCCATAATTAAAAAAGAAATTGAAAGATACGAAAAAGAAATTAAAACTGTAGATTCAGGTACTATCATTCAAATTGGTGATGGTATTGCTAGAGTTTACGGCTTAGATGATTGTATGGAAGGTGAATTATTAGAATTCCCAAATAATGTTTTTGGTATGGCTCTAAATCTAGAACAAGATAACGTAGGTTGTGTTCTTTTAGGATCAGAAGAAGGCATTAGAGAAGGAGATATAGTAAAAAGAACTAATAAGATAGTAGAAGTCCCTGTAGGAGAAGAATTACTTGGAAGAGTAGTTAATTCTTTAGGAGAACCTATAGATGGAAAAGGCCCTATTAATAATGCAGGATATAGACCAATAGAAGTTCCAGCTCCAAGTATTATAGATAGAAGCTCTGTTAATGAACCTTTACAAACAGGTATAAAGGCTATAGATTCCATGATACCTATAGGAAAAGGTCAAAGAGAACTTATAATTGGAGATAGACAAACAGGTAAAACTGCTATTGCAGTAGATACAATATTAAATCAAAAAGGTAAGGATGTAATTTGTATTTACGTTGCAATTGGACAAAAGCAATCTACTGTTGCAAATATAGTTAATACATTAGAAGAATTTGGAGCATTAGATTACTCAATAATAGTAGGTGGTACAGCTTCAGAATCAGCACCACTTCAATATTTAGCTCCATACGCTGGATGTAGTATGGGTGAATATTTCATGCATAAGGGAAAAGATGTATTAATAATATATGATGATCTTTCTAAGCACGCAGTAGCTTATAGAACAATGTCACTATTACTTAGAAGACCACCAGGCAGAGAAGCATATCCAGGAGATGTATTCTATATCCATTCAAGACTTTTAGAAAGAGCTGCAAAGCTATCTAAAGAAAATGGTGGAGGATCATTAACGGCCTTACCAATAATTGAAACATTAGCTGGAGACGTAACTGCATATATTCCAACCAATGTTATTTCAATTACAGATGGACAAATATTCCTAGAATCAGATTTATTCCATTCAGGACAAAGACCAGCAGTAAATGCCGGTATATCTGTATCGAGAGTTGGAGGAAACGCTCAAATAAAAGCGATGAAACAAGTTTCTGGTACTTTAAGATTAGAGTTAGCTCAATATAGAGAACTTGAATCTTTTGCACAATTTGGATCTGATTTAGATAAAGATTCTAAGAAGAGACTTGAAAAAGGTAAGAGATTAGTAGAAGTTTTAAAACAAGATCAATATTCTCCTATGGATGTAGAAAAACAAATAGTAATTCTTTACGCTATAGTTAATGATTTCTTATCAGATATCAAAGTTAATGATGTTAGAAGATTTGAAAGTGAACTTTTAGAATATATGGATACTCACAATAGGGATCTATTAAGAAAAATAGTTGAAGTTAAGACTTTAACTGATGAAATAAAATCAGAATTAGAAAATTCTATTGTAGAGTTTAAGAAATTATTCTTACAAGATGCATAGCCTAAAAAGCTATGCAATTCTTTAGGAGGTGGAAACTTGGGAGCAGCAGGACTTATAGATATTAAGAGAAGAATAAAGTCGGTTGAAAGTACAAGAAAGATAACAAAAGCTATGAATCTTGTAGCCACTTCTAAACTTAGAAAAGCAAGGAAAGAACTAAATGATAATGAGGAATATTATAAATTAAGTGAAGAAATAGTAGAGAATTTAATGTCAGCATTACCAGAAAGTTATGAAAGTTCCTTCTTTAATACGAATTCTAATGATTTAGATAAGCTATATATTGTTATGGCTTCAGATACAGGCCTTTGTGGAGGCTTTAATGGAAATGTAGCTAACAGCTTAAATGATTTAATCAAAGATAAGGGCTCAGCTAGAATAGTAATTGTAGGAGCTAAGGGAATTTCCTATATGAGAAAGTATGGATTTGATACTATTAAAGAATATGTAGAAATTCCAGATATACCTACTATTAAAGAAGTTAGAGCTATATATGATGATGCATTATTCATGTTTAATAATAAGGAAGTTGGAGAGGTTAATCTTGTATTTACAGAGTTTAAATCTCCAATTAAGCAAGAGGTTAAAATAGAGAGATTATTTCCATTAGAAATAAAAAGAGAAAAATCAGAACAATTTTTAATAGAGCCTAGTGTAGAAGAGGTTTTAAATTCAAGTTTAGATATATATTTTAAATGTAAAATAAGAAGAGCTATGTTACATTCAAAAGTTAGTGAGCAAAATGCTAGAATGACTGCAATGGATGGAGCAACTCAAAATGCCAATGATATCCTACAAGCCTTAAATCTTAAGTATAATAGAATAAGACAAGGAATGATAACTCAAGAAATATCTGAAATTGTAGGTGGGGCAGAGGCTCAAAAATAGTAAGGAGGGATTACTGTGTCTGAAAAAGTAGGAAAAGTAGTTCAAGTAATTGGACCTGTAGTGGATATAAAATTTGATACAGATTCTTTACCTAATATCTATAATGAAATTAGAATAGATATGGGAGAGAAAGTCCTAGTAGTTGAAGTTGAACAACATGTTGGTGATGATATAGTTAGAACTATAGCAATGGAATCAACTGAAGGTTTAAAAAGAGGAATGAAGGCAATAGATATGGGAAGATGTATTTCTGTTCCTGTAGGAAAAGAAGTATTAGGAAGAGTATTTAATGTTCTTGGTAATCCTATAGATAATGCTGGAGATGTAGATATAAAAGAAATGTATCCTATTCATAGACCTGCACCAAGTTTTAAAGAACAATCTTTAGAACCAGAAATGTTTGAAACAGGAATAAAGGTTATTGATCTTTTAGCTCCGTATCAAAGAGGTGGTAAAATAGGTCTATTTGGTGGAGCTGGAGTTGGAAAAACAGTTTTAATTCAAGAACTTATAAACAATATTGCAAAAGAACATGGTGGTCTTTCAGTATTTACAGGTGTAGGTGAAAGATCAAGAGAAGGTAATGACTTATACTATGAAATGAAAGAATCAGGAGTTATAGATAAAACAGCTCTAGTATTTGGACAAATGAATGAGTCACCAGGAGCTAGAATGAGAGTTTCATTAACTGGACTTACAATGGCTGAATACTTTAGAGATCAAGGTCAAGATGTACTTTTATTTATAGATAATATATTTAGATTTACACAAGCTGGATCAGAAGTATCTGCTTTACTTGGAAGAATTCCATCAGCTGTTGGTTATCAACCAACTCTTGCAACTGAAATGGGAGCTTTACAAGAAAGAATCACTTCTACTAAAAATGGTTCTATAACATCAGTTCAAGCAGTTTATGTTCCTGCTGATGACCTTACAGACCCAGCACCAGCAACAACCTTTACTCACCTTGATGCGACAACAGTTTTATCAAGAAGTATAGCCGAACTTGGAATATATCCAGCTGTTGATCCTCTAGAATCTAACTCAAGAATATTAGATCCAAGAGTTGTAGGTAAAGAGCACTACGAAGTAGCTACATCTGTTAAAAATATACTTGAAAGATATAAAGAATTACAAGATATAATTGCAATTCTAGGTGTAGATGAATTATCTGATGAAGATAAGAAAGTAGTTGCAAGAGCAAGAAGAGTTCAAAGATTTTTATCTCAACCATTTACAGTTGCTGAGCAATTTACAGGAATGCAAGGAAGATACGTTCCGGTAAAAGAAACAGTAAGAGGATTTAAAGAAATATTAGATGGTAAATATGATGATTTACCAGAATCAGCTTTCCTTTTTGCAGGAACTATAGAAGAAGTAATAGAAAAAGCTAAGACCTTAAGTTAGGGGATGAAGCTATGAGTAAAACTTTTAAAATAACTATAGTTACTTCAGGAAAGGAACCTATTGAGTTCGAAGGAGAAGCATTAATTACATCTACTAAAGATGGTAAGGTGGAATTTAAGTCTAATCATGCCCCTATAATTACTAGTACGGTTCCAACAACAACTACGATAGTTAATGGTAGTACAAGAGAAGAGGTATTTACTTCATCTGGAATTGTATATATTAAGAACAATGAAATAAAGTTTTGTTGTGATGCAGCTGAAAGAAGTGCAGATATAGATAGGGAGAGAGCTTTAAAATCAAAGGAAAGAGCTGAAAAAAGATTAAAAGAAAATAATAATAACATAGATATAGAAAGAGCTAAAAGGGCATTAGCAAGAGCAAATGCTAGAATTAGCACTATAAGTATAAATGATTAAAAGAAATAAGGAGGACTTAAGTCTTCTTTATTTCTTTTTTTACTTTTTAGGAAAATATAAAAATGTAACCCTATTAATAATTTTTTTGTAATTTACTTAATAAGTATCACTATTAATTTTGGATGATTTAGAGCGAATGTGACGGAATAACAAAATTATACATATGAAATTATCATAGTAATGACAATTAATCACAAATTTCAACTATTTTTATATATTATAATATGACTATTATTTTTTGAATAAAATAAAAAAAATGGACAATAATTAAAAGAGAAAGGTAGGGGGAATATGAGAAGGATATTGAAAATACTACCTATGATAGCCTTTTTTTCTTTAATTATTGGAACAATTCCAGCAAAATCTGAACTTAATTCAGATAATTTTTATTTTTTAGAGAATAAAGTGATTAGTGCTGGAGACTTTATAGAAAATGGCATTAGGGTAGAATATGATTCAAAAAATAATTTAAAAAACGAGTTACTTATAATTAAAAATAATTTAGAGAAACTATTTAAAGAAGATATTTATATTATTGATAATAAAATTTTCTTTAATGATGATTATAGAGAAATTAATGTACTAGCATGGAAGGAAGATAATGAAACGAAAGTACAAATTACTTATACAAATAATAGAATAGAATGTACAACTAATCAAATTAAGAAAGAACTAGAACAAATACAATATTTTGCAGCAGAAAATATAAAATATTTTAATTTTATAAAGGTAAAAATAATAGAAGAGCAAAAGCAGAATCTTTTAGATCTACTAAAGAACAATATAAAAAAAGGAACTCTGGAGGAATTAAGTATTATTAATGGGATGGTTGGTAAAGGAAGGTTAATAAATGGAGATAAAATTAATTTTTCTTTTATGACCTATAATGGAGAAGAATATTTAATTCTAGGAACACCAGTGATATTCATAACATACTAACAATTTATAATGGAGGATAATATGGAAAAAATTATAGTTGAAGGTGGTAATAAACTAAGGGGTGAAGTGAATGTTAGTTTAGCTAAAAATTCTGTTTTACCTATAATAGTTGCAAGTATTTTAAATCCAAATGACATAGTTATAAAAAATGCACCTATGTTGGAAGATGTAGTGGTTTTAACTGATTTGTTATCAGGTATGAATTGTAATATTGAAAGTACTGTAAATGGTGATCTGAAGATAAATACATCAAATTTAGCAGAAGTAAATTTAAATAGTGAATTAATTAGAAAGATGAGAGCATCTTTTTTAATAATGGGACCTATGCTCTCAAGATTCGGTAGATGTAGAATATCAATGCCTGGTGGATGTAATATAGGTAGTAGGCCTATAGATTTACATTTAAAGGGTTTTAAACTTTTAGGTGCAGAAATAGAAACAGAGCATGGTTATGTAGAAGCTAAGGGAAAGAAGTTAATAGGAAATAGAATATATTTGGATTTTCCATCTGTAGGTGCAACTGAAAATATTTTAATGGCAGCTGTTTTAGCTGAAGGAACAACTATTATAGAAAATGCAGCTGAAGAACCAGAAATATGGGATTTAGCAAATTTTTTAAATTCCATGGGAGCTAAGATTCATGGAGCTGGAGTAGGGAAAATTACTATAGAAGGAGTAGACTCTTTAAAGGGAGTAGAGTATAAACCAATATATGATAGGGTTGAAGCTGGCACATTTATGGTAGCAGCAGCAATAACAAATAGTAAGATAACTATAAATGGAGCCAATGAAGATCATTTGAGACCAACTATAGAAAAATTAAAAGAATGTGGTGTGAAGTTTGAAAATCTTGGAGAAAATAAAATTTTAGTAGATGGAACTGGAGTAAAATCACCAGTAGATATAAAAACTCTTCCTTATCCTGGTTTTCCTACAGACATGCAAGCACAAATGATGGCTTTATTAGCTGTTACAAAAGGATCAAGTATAATAACAGAGACAGTATTTGAAAATAGATTTATGCATGTAGCAGAACTTGTTAGAATGGGTGCAAATATTAAAATTGATGGAAGAACTGCCATAATAGAAGGCGTTGGATCTTTAACTGGGTGTGATGTAAAGGCAACTGATTTAAGAGCAGGAGCAGCAATGATATTAGCAGGGTTAGTTGCACAAGGTAAAACTGAAATTAGCGATTTATATCACATAGACAGAGGATATGTGGATATAGAAGAAAAGTTTAGAGGCCTAGGGGCAAATATATATAGGGTTGATAAATAATAAAACTTTAAAATAAATTTTATTACTATAACAACCTATTTAAAAAACTTAGATAAATCTAAGTTTTTTAATTTTTACAATATTTTAATGAGTAAGTAATAATTACCTTCAGTTTGTTAAGAGATAAATATTGTATGAGGTTGACTTGGAGCGAATGCGACGGAGTAAGGAATACAATATTTATCTTTTTTTCTTACTTAACATAAAAATTAAAGCTTAAAGTATATTTGAGTATTTTAAACATATATTTAAATGTATTACGTAAAAAGGAGGATAGTTATGAGGAAGCAATTTCCATATACTTTATTTTTTAGTATTCTAATATTAATTTTTATGATAGTAGCACCAATGATTATTATTAAATCTATGCCAGTAAAGGCTAGTAGTGAAGAAGATAATTCATCTAGTATAAGTGAAAATAATAATTTAATAACCATAAATGGGAGTGAAAATATTAAAGTGTACATTACTAAAGAAGATAGAATGGAAGAAGTTCCTATTGAAGATTATGTGAAGAGTGTAGTTTCAGGAGAGATGCCAGCTAGTTTCAGTGATGAAGCATTAAAAGCACAAGCTGTTGCCGCAAGAACTTATATTATGTCTAAAAGATCTAGACCTTGTGATATAGCAAAGGGAGGAGATGTTTGTGACACAACTCATTGCCAAGTTTATATAAGTAAAGTAAGTAGATTAGAAAAATGGGAAGATAAGGCTACAGAAAATTGGGATAAAATATCAAAGGCAGTAGATGAGACTAAAGGGAAAGTTCTAACATATAATAATCAATTAGTTTTATATCCACAATTTTTCTCAACTAGTTCTGGAATGACAGAAAATGCTGTAGATGTTTTTTCAAATGATGTTCCATATCTTGTTTCTACAGAGAGTAAAGGGGAGGAAATAGCACCTAAATATGAATCAGAAATCCCGTTTAATATAAATGAATTTGTTAATAAAGTAAATGAAAAATATCCTGAAGCAGAATTAACAGTAGAGAATTTACAAGGCAATATAGAAATAATAAGTAGGAGTAGTGCAGGAGGAATTAAAGAAATAAGGCTTGGACAAACAAAGGTTAAGGGCTTAGATTTTAGATTATCCTTCGGATTAAATTCAACTAACTTTGAATACACAATAAGTAATGATCAGATATTATTTAAATGCAAGGGGTATGGTCATGGGGTCGGAATGAGCCAATGGGGAGCAAATGTTATGGCTAAAAGCGGATCTAATTATGAGGAAATATTAAAGCACTATTATAAGGGAATTGATTTAAAAGTAATAAAATTTAAGGAATAAAAAATAAATAGTAGTTACAAACAGTAAATAATATATTGTTAGTGTTTTGCTATTAAATATGAGTGTAGAAAAGATAATTAATGATTTTTTCTACACTCTTTTTATATAAATAGAAAATATTAATACATATAAATTAATGTTGGTAAATGTAGAAATTTGATGAAAACAAATCTTTTTGAAATTGTATTAATTTACTATAAAGGGCAAGAATACAAAAAGGAGGTGTTGATATGCATGTAAACAAAAAAGATAAGGTAAAAGACTTTTTTAGAAAGGAGGGCTTTTATTTAGTATTATTCCTTTGTTTATGCGTAATTGCTACTGTTGCGATTGTAACTACTAAGAGAAATAAATCATTAGAAGAAAGCAATAAGGCACAAAGTGAATTTACTTTAAATATTAATGAGAATGAAACTTCAGAGGTTAAAAAGCAAAATGCTGAAAGAGTAGAAGAAAATTCTGATAATGAATTGGCACAACAAGAAAGTGATGTAAATGTTTCAGCAGGTACTAATACTGAAGTAGTATTTTCTAATCCTATAGATGGGGTAGTTTCAAGAGGATATACATATCCAAAACCTCAATTAATGTCTGATGGAACTAGCAGAAATATAAGGGGAATTGATATTAGTGCGGCTGTAGGAAGCGAAGTTAAAGCTGCAGCTGTAGGAGAAGTAAAGGAAGTTTCAAGCAAAGTAGAAGAGGGTAATTATGTAGTTATTGCTCATGCAAATGGTTTATATACAAAGTATAGTAATTTATCAAATGATATAAAGGTAAATGTAGGAGATAGAGTAACAGAGGAAACTGTTATTGGAACTGTTGGAAATAGCTCTAAAATATTTACTAATAATGAGTTTGGTGACCACTTGAGTATTCAAGTACAAGATTCTTACGGAAAAGATCTTGACCCAACAGCATATTTTACATTTAAGGAAGAGTAATTAATAGATTATCAGTCATTAAATAGTGGCTGATAATCTAAAGATAAAATCAGATTTTATTTTTAAGAGGAGGTAATATTTTTGAAGGATTATATAGAAGAAAGAGTTTTAGAAGTAGCAAAATACATTATAGAGTCAAAGGACACTATTAGAAAAACTGCAAAAGTATTTGGTGTAAGTAAAAGTACAATCCATAAAGATATGACAGAAAGATTACCTAAGATAAATCCAACAATAGCTAAAGAAACACATTCAATATTAGAATTAAATAAAGCTGAAAGACATATTAGAGGTGGAAAAGCCACTAAAATGAAATATAAAGCTGCAGATCAATAGAAATTTTTTTATATTTTAAATAAAAATTATTTTAAAGTGAAAATAAATACAAAAATATTGAAGGTTTACCATATTCCATATATAATAAGAAATAGGGCAAATATTGTAAAATAATAAGCGTTTTATGAAATTATGTAGATTTAGATTAGGAGTGAACAAGGAATGTGGTTTTTTAAAAATAGGGGCGATTTAGGGATTGATTTAGGTACAGCTACAGTTTTAGTCTATTCTGAAGGCAAGGGTGTTATACTTAAGGAGCCATCAGTTGTAGCAATAAATAAAAATAATAATAAGGTACTTGCTGTAGGTGAAGAGGCTAGAAAAATGATTGGAAGAACTCCAGGGAATATTGTAGCAGTAAGACCATTAAAGGATGGGGTTATATCTGATTACGATATAACAGAGAAAATGTTAAAAGAATTTATAAAAAAAGCATATGGAAAAAGTAAAATAACAGCTCCTAACGTAATGATTTGTGTTCCATCTCAAGCAACAGAAGTAGAGAAAAGAGCAGTAATTGATGCTGCAAGAAATTCTGGAGCAAAAAAAGTACATTTAATTGAAGAACCTCTAGCAGCTGCTATTGGAGCAGGACTAGATATTACTAGGCCAAATGGGTCTATGGTAATTGATATTGGTGGTGGTACTACAGATATAGCGGTAATATCATTGGGGGGAGTAGTTGTAAGATCATCTATAAAAGTAGCTGGAGATACATTCGATGATGCTATAATTAAGTATGTTAGAAATAAATATAAAATAATGATAGGTGAAAAAACAGCAGAAGAATTGAAGGTTAGTATTGGTTCAGCATTTAAAGGGTCAAGAAATTTAACTGCAAGTATGAGGGGAAGAAATTTAATTACTGGATTACCAGATGAAATTTCTATTACATCTGACGAAATAAATGTTGCGTTAAAGGAATCTGTATCATTAATTGTTGAAAGTGTAAAATCAGTATTGGAAAAAACACCACCTGAGCTTGCTGCTGACATTATAGAAAAGGGAATTTTGATGACTGGTGGAGGCTCTTTATTACATGGATTAGATAAATTAATAGAGCATGAAACTGGAGTTAATGTTGAAATTGCAAATAATTCTATTGAGGCAGTAGCAGAAGGAACAGGCAAGGTTTTAGGATATTTAGATAAATTGGAACCAAATTTAATGGACAATGAAATTAGTTTAATTGAATAAATGTAATTTCTACATAATTTGTATAGTACTTAAGGAGCAGATTTGCTCCTTTTTTATTTTTTTTGTGATAAATTATATGAATACATAAGAGCTTTTGAAATTATTTTAGCCATTTCCATAATTAAATATAAACGAATACTTCTGCTTGTGAAGAATAAGGAGTTGTCACTTGAATCTACAACACCTATTATTGAATAATTACCTACTTCAGGTAGGATTTTACCAACTCCTTTGCCAGGATGAACTGGATAGTCTCTAATATGTATTTCACCAATAGAATCTTCTTCACTTAAGCAAGCATCTATACCAATAATAGTTGAATTTGGATGGAACTTATAAATAGAATTTAATTTTTCTTTTATATTTAATGCATGAATAGGAGATTCAAGGGTTCCAAATACAGGAAGCGGAAAATTGCTTTCTACTAAAAGAGTTCCTACAAGTGGGCCTAGACAGTCTCCAATGCATTTATCAGTGCCTATGCAAATTATTATAGTATTATCTTTAATATAGCCTTCAATTTTTTTTGCTATCTCAATATATGAATCAGAATTGTTATAGTGTATTTTATGTTTCACAAGATTCACCCCCCTAGTTATACAAATATATGCTGAAAAAATTGAAATATAATTAAATGTATAAAAAAACCTTAATAGGAAATTAATTAAATAAGGAGATGATAATTATGAAAAAAATATTAATTTATATATTTGCTATATTATTAGGAGCCAGTATCCCCATATACTTTTTGTTGATTTGGGAGCCTTTAAAAAGCGAAGAAGCTTTAAGTGAAAATATCATTAATATATCTACTGAGGATAAGTTGAATGAAAATACTAATTTACTAGCTGAAGAAGAAAAATTAATTTTAAAGCAAAAAGATAATCAAGAAAGCTTATTTAATTATTTAGAGGGCAATAGAAGAGAAAGTTTAAATTTAATTTTAAAAAAATTATCTATATTAGATATAGTAAAAGTTAATGAATATTTTTCGGATAAAAATAATGAGGAAAAGATAAAACAGGGAATTGAACTAGTTAAGAGAAGGTTATCTTCTTCTGATTATGATATATTTAAAAGTATAATACAAAATAAAGTAAACTCAACTTTTTTATAATAAGGTTAGATTTGATAATTAAAAAATAAATTTTTATTAAAAAGATATTAGTATTAAATAAGAGAAAATAAGAGCATTAGTGAATAATATAGATATAATTTTATTAAATGATTAAATATTGCACTTGAAATTAGGAAACAATAAATATATACTAGACAATGTCAGTTGAGGACGGCAAGTTTACTTAACTGAAATTAAATAGAATTAAATAAATTTGATATGGGGGAGTTCCCGAGTGGCCAAAGGGGGCAGACTGTAAATCTGTTACGTTATCGTTTCGATGGTTCGAATCCGTCCTCCCCCACCATTTAAAATTTATTTAATGAATATGCTGGCATGGCTCAACGGTAGAGCAGCTGACTTGTAATCAGCAGGTTGTAGGTTCGATTCCTATTGCCAGCTCCATAAAAATGGGGGAGTTCCCGAGTGGCCAAAGGGGGCAGACTGTAAATCTGTTACGTTATCGTTTCGATGGTTCGAATCCGTCCTCCCCCACCATTTTTAAATTTTTTTAATAAGTATGGAAGCATAGCTCAGCTGGGAGAGCATCTGCCTTACAAGCAGAGGGTCACAGGTTCGATCCCTGTTGTTTCCACCATTAATATGCTGGCATGGCTCAACGGTAGAGCAGCTGACTTGTAATCAGCAGGTTGTAGGTTCGATTCCTATTGCCAGCTCCATAATAAGGGGGAGTTCCCGAGTGGCCAAAGGGGGCAGACTGTAAATCTGTTACGTTATCGTTTCGATGGTTCGAATCCGTCCTCCCCCACCACAAAGACAAGATTAACTTCTTGTCTTTTTTTGTTGACTATTATGGATAAAGATGATATAATCTGTAAAGAAAAATTTGATATTAGTTCTTATCAAGAGAGGTGGAGGGAAAAGGGCCCTATGAAACCCGGCAACCTACTTCATTAATTTGAGTGTGGTGCCAATTCCAGCAATGTATTTTGCAAGATAAGAAAGAAAATGATTTTTAGCATCTCTTCTTATCGAAGAGATTTTTTTATTTTTAAAAATATACAAGTTTATAACTTGCTTTAGAATTAATATCAAATAAAATGAAAGGAGATATTAAGATGAAAAGATTATTTACTTCAGAATCAGTTACAGAAGGACATCCAGACAAAATTTGTGACCAAATTTCAGATGCTGTATTAGATAGCATTTTAGAAAAAGATCCTATGGCGAGAGTTGCATGTGAAACTGCTGTTACTACAGGAATGGTTTTAGTAATGGGGGAAATATCAACTAATTGTTATGTTGACATTCCAAAGCTAGTTAGAGAAACTGTTAAGAATATAGGTTATGATAGGGCTAAATATGGATTTGATTGTGAAACATGTTCAGTTTTAACTTCTATAGATGAACAGTCAGGGGATATAGCTATGGGAGTAGATGAGGCTTTTGAATCTAGAGCAGGAGAAAAGGATAATGTTGAAGCTGTGGGAGCCGGAGACCAAGGGATGATGTTTGGTTTTGCAACTAATGAAACAGAAGAATTTATGCCTTTACCAATAGCTACAGCTCATAGATTATCAAGGAGATTATCTGAAGTTAGAAAAAATGGAACTTTACCATATTTAAGACCTGACGGAAAAACTCAAGTTACAGTTGAATATGATGATAATAAAGTTGTAAGAATAGATACAATAGTTATATCAACACAACATAGTGAAGAAATTTCTCAAGAGCAAATAAGAGAAGATTTAATGGAATATGTTATTAAAGCAGTAGTTCCTTCAGAATTATTAGATGAAAAAACTAGATATTTTATTAATCCAACAGGAAGATTTGTAGTTGGTGGACCACAAGGAGACAGTGGATTAACTGGAAGAAAGATAATAGTTGATACTTATGGTGGATATGGAAGACATGGTGGCGGCGCTTTCTCAGGTAAAGATCCAACTAAGGTTGATAGATCAGCTGCATATGCAGCAAGATGGGTGGCAAAAAATTTAGTTGCTGCAGGAGTAGCAGATAAATTAGAAATTCAATTAGCTTATGCTATTGGAGTGGCTAAGCCGGTATCGATTGAAGTAGAAACTTTTGGAACAGGTAAAAAATCAGAAGAAGAAATAGTATCTATAGTAGAGAAGGTATTTGATTTAAGACCAGGTGCAATAATTAGAGACTTAGAGTTAAGAAGACCTATATATAAACAAACTGCAGCTTATGGACATTTTGGTAGAAATGATTTAAATTTACCTTGGGAACAGTTAAATAAAGTAGAAGAAATAAAAAAATATTTGCTATAGCATAATAAAAATAAGTATTTCATACCGAAATACTTATTTTTTTACTCTACATTATATATCTTATATTAATGTAGCTACCTTAGGTAGCTACATTTTTTATACTAATATTTTTCCGCTAACAATAACCTTTTTAATATTGATATCTTCATCAAATAATACTAAATCCGCATCATAGCCTTCCTTGATAAGACCTTTCCTATCTTCAACCTTACAGTGTCTTGCAGGATTGTAGCTAGCCATTTTTACAGCCTCATATAAAGGAAGTCCTACATTTTTATAAACATTTCTAACAGCCTTATCTAAAGTAAGAATTGAGCCAGCTAGACTTCCACTTAGTAATCTTGCAGCTCCTTCTTTAACAACTACATCTTGACCTCCTAAAGCATACATACCATCAGGCATTGCACAAGCCATCATAGCATCTGTAACTAATAGAACCTTATCAGGAGTCTTTTGATTGTAAGCTATTCTAAGAGAAGGATAAGAAACGTGAATTCCATCAGAGATAGTTTCAGTAGTAATTTCACTATCAAATATAGCGCCTACAACTCCTGGTTCTCTATGCGCAAAAGGAGTCATTGCATTGAAAAGATGTGTTGAGTGACCGCAACCACATTTTATTCCTTCCATAGCTTCTTCGTAAGTAGCTTTAGTATGTCCTATTGAGCAAACTATACCTCTTTGAGATAACTCTTTAATTAATTCTTTTGCACCAGGAACTTCAGGAGCAATAGTAATAGATACTACAGCATCTTCTGCATCTCCAACCATTGCTTTATAGTTTTCTAAAGTTGGAGGTATTAAGTAATTAGGATTTTGAGCACCAATAGCCTTTGGACTAATGAAAGGGCCTTCTAAATGAGCACCCAATACTATAGCACCATCAGTACCATTTTCCTTAGCATCTTTAATTACTTCCATTGATTTTCTAATATCTTCAACAGCAACAGTCATAGTAGTTGGTGTAAAAGAAGTAGTTCCGTGTTTTACTATTGTTTTTGCAATTTCATTAATAGCTTCAAAAGTTCCGTCCATTGTATCATGACCACCTGCACCATGAATGTGAACATCTATAAATCCAGGAGCTAAATATAAACCATTAGCATCTATTACTTCATCAACATCAGTGTTACTTGGATTTATTTCTTTAATTTTACCATTTTCAATTAAAACTGAACCATTTTCAATTTTATCAAGATATATTATATTACAATTTTTTATTAGCATATAAACACCTCCATGCTTTTTTATATTTTTATTATAACATATTTAAATAATATTAATTAAAAAAGCCAATCTTTATTATGTATTATTTGTTATATATTATATAATAAAATAATAGGAAATAAAATATTTTAAGTTTGGAGCGATAACATGGAAGATTGCATAAATGGAATAGTTGAATCTATTGTATTTAAAAGCGAAGATACTGGATATGTAGTATCTAAGATAAGAATGGAAAAGGAAGTTGTAAATGCAGTTGGAGTGGTTCCTTTTATGAGAGAAGGGCAACATGTTAGATTAAAGGGACAATGGGTAATTCATAAGCAATTTGGACGTCAGTTTAATATAGAGGAATATGAAGAAATATTACCAAGTTCCATTAAGGGAATAGAAAGATACTTAGCAACTGGTATAATAAGAGGAATAGGACCAATTACTGCAAAAAGACTAGTAGAGAGGTTTAAAGAAAAAACATTAGATATTTTAGATACAGATATAGATAGAATAAAAGGAATTGAAGGGATTGGAGAAAAGAAATTTGAAATTATTAAAGAATCCTATATAGAGCAAAGGGAATTAAAGGATATAATAATGTTTTTCCAAGGGCATGGAATGAGTACCAATCAATGTATAAAGATTTATAAAACTTTTGGAGAAAATTCTAAAGAAATAATAGTTGAAAATCCATACATACTTTCTGATGAAATTTCAGGAATTGGATTCCTTACAGCAGATAGAATAGCTAAAAGTCTTGGAGTTGAACCTACATCTCCCTTTAGAATACAAAGTGGGATTAGATATATATTAAATCAATTTTCTTCATCAGGAAATACTTTTATGCCTAAGGATGAGTTGATTAGAGAAACAAGTAAAATATTAGGGGCTACAGCTCAAATGGTGGAAGAAAGTTTATATAATTTATCTTTAGATTCTAAGATAAAGGTTGAGAAAATAGATGGGGTAGATTCTGTTTTTGCACTACCGTATTATTATTGCGAATTAGGAGTAACTAACAGAATAATAACCTTGAGTATGGAGAATTTTAGAAGTATAAATTCCGATATTGAGTTTGAAATAGGTGTATTTGAAAAAAAACACAATATAAAATTTGCACCGTCTCAAAAAGAAGCTATAGTAGGAGCCTTTGATAATGGAATAGAAATTATTACAGGAGGTCCAGGGACAGGTAAAACAACAATAATTAGAGCTATAATTGAAATATACGAAAATAATAATATGAAGGTAGTTTTAGGAGCGCCTACTGGAAGAGCAGCAAAAAGAATGAGTGAATCAACGGGTAGAGAGGCTAAAACAATACATAGATTACTAGAGATGGGAGTCAGTGAGGAAGGAAAGTCTTACTACAAATTAGGAGAAACTGAGCCATTAGAAGCTGATGTTATCATCATTGATGAAGCATCTATGATAGATGTAATGCTTATGCATAGTTTACTTAAAGCAATAAAACTAGGAACTAGAGTAATTATAGTTGGTGATGTTGATCAACTTCCATCTGTAGGAGCTGGTAATGTTTTAAAAGATTTAATAGAAAGTAAATTTATTAAGGTAGTTAGATTAAGAGATATATTTAGACAGGGAAAAGAAAGCTTAATTGTAACAAATGCGCATAAAATAAATAATGGAGAAATGCCAATATTAAATAGGAGAGATGGTGATTTCTTCTTTGAAAATAGAGAAGATGTAAATGAAATATTAAATACTATAATAGATTTAATAAATAGAAGACTTCCTAAGTTTAATACTAGTTGGGATAAATATAAAGATATTCAAATATTAACTCCTACAAGAAAGGGAATCTTAGGTGTACAAAATTTAAATAATGAACTTCAAAATGTATTGAATCCAAAGTCTAAAGTTAAAAAGGAAAAAGAGTTAAAGGATGTTACCTTTAGAGAAGGAGATAAGGTAATGCAAACAAAGAATAATTACTCTTTAAAGTGGGTTAGAATTAATGGAGATGGAGATAATGAAGGCGTAGGAGTATTTAATGGGGACATGGGATTCATAGAAAGTATAAATGAAGAAGATAAGACATTAACAGTTATTTTTGATGATGAAAGAAAGGTAATATATGATTATATTTATTTGGATGAACTAGAACTAGCTTATGCAATAACTATCCATAAAAGCCAAGGTAGTGAATTTAAAGTTATTATAACACCAGCATTTATGGGATCACCACTTTTAATGAATAAAAATTTATTATATACCGCTATAACTAGAGCTAAAGAACTAGTGGTTGTTGTTGGTATTCCTAAAGCACTGCAATATATGATTACTAATGATAAGAGTGTAAGTAGGTATTCTTCATTAAAAAATAGAATTTTAGATATTACTAATAATGAAATATTTAGTGAATAGGAGAATTTTAATGTTAGATAATAAATTAATAAACCTAAAAGAGTTTAATAATTGTACGTCTAAAATAAACAAGTGGTATAACAAGCAGTCAAAAATATTAAGTGTCATAACTAATCCATATAATACAACATTAATTTTTACAAATATAATAAAATTACTATTAAAAGAAAATAAAAAAATTTTGTATATATGGAATGGAGAAAACTATAATAGAGAAATATTAGAAGCTCTTAAAAAAGATGAATTAAATTTTAAATATTCATATATTGAAGATAAAGAAGGTAGTGAAAATTTAGTTTTTATTAATTTTAAAAATATAAAGAGTATAAAAGAGTATTATGATCTTTGTATAATTGATGATATAAGTAATTATTCAATATTTTCAAAGGAAGAGTTAAGAGAATGTATTGAGTATATATACGTTTATTCTAAGAGGATTATATCTTATGGAATAGAAAAAATAATTAATATGGGAATGTCTTTTGAAATTTCAGACTTAATTAGAACTAAAGTTTTTGTTGAACCAAGAATAATAACAACAAGAGTAAAATTAGATGAAGATATGCCCTATACTCTTTACGATTATCTAATGTGGTTTAAAAGTAATAATAAAAAGGTAATTATTTATGTTCCCACTGAAGAAAAAATAAATAAAGTATATAACTACTATACAAATGATTTGAAAATAAAGGATACAAAAATAATAAAATATTTAAAAAAAGAATCTATTAAGCAAATAGACTACATTTACAAAGTAAAGAATAAAAGTGCATTTGTAATTACTAATAATATAAGAGAATATACAAAGGGTGAAGATAATATTGATATAGTAGCATTATTTGCCGATGAAAGTTTCTATAATTATAAAAAAATAATCTATTTCTGTGCAGATGTAGGAAAAGCTACAAAAAACCTAGGTGAAGTACTTTTAGTTGGGAAAGATATTTCAAGAGATATGGATTTATCAAAGGATATAGCAAGGAGTTATAATAAAAATATATGGGAAAAAGGATTATTGAATTACTAATAACCTTAAAAGATGAAATCTTAGATATAATTTACCCGCCTAAAAATACTTGTATTATTTGTGAAAATGAGTTTGCTGGTATATGTCCAATATGTGAAGGAAAGATACAAAGAGTAAAAGATGATGACGAAATTCTTTCTTATGGGTATTATAGTGGTGTGTTAAAAAAATTAGTACTAGAATTTAAATATAAGAAAAACTTTATAGCGGGAAATGTGTTAGTGGAATTTTTATATGAATTAATTGATAAAAAGAATATAAAGATAGATGCTATAGTTTTTATTCCAAGTAGCAAAAAAGCTTTAAAGGAAAGAGGATTTAACCAATGTGAATATTTGGCTAAAGAAATAAGTAAAAAATTAAGAGTAAATTTATATAAAGATATAATAAAGGTTAAAAATACAAAAGAACAAAAGCTTTTATCAAAAGAAGATAGATATAAAAATATTAAGGATGCATTTGCTTTAAAAAGTGAAAAAAATATTAAAAATAAACATTTGTTACTTATTGATGATGTTATTACAACGGGTGCCACATTATATGAATGTGAAAAATTGCTGAAAAAAAGTGGAGCATCATCCATAAAAATATTGACAGTTGCTAAAAGTTATATATAATAATAGAGTAAAGATAGGTCTGTGGATGAAAGTCGATGCCAGTCGCAGGCAAAACGATCCACGTAAGTTTGGAAAAATTCCTAATGAGCATGGTGCGGTGTAGAAGTAAGTCCTACCAAGAAATTGAGAGGGTTAGTAGTGAGGGGTTAAGTCCTAGTAGCAAAAGCTCCAGTAGGCGAGTGTGGGGTCAAAGTCCAGGTCAGCTATTTTTACAAAATAGTAGCTATTAGTAAGACTAATGGCTCTTTTTTTTATTTTTAAAAGATTAGCATGAATTATAAATATAGTATATATTCTTGTATTTATGGAATAATTAAAGAGTGAATTTTCTGATAAATAATATATAAGCCTTGATAAAAACGATTACTTAATGGTATAATGTATACATAACAAAAACAAAATAATTCTACAGATTAAGCTTTTAAGCTTATAGAGAGGGGATGAACTTTTATGAGAGTTTCAGTAATAGCAAAAAATACTACAGTTACACCAGCATTAAAGGATATGATAGAAAAGAAGTTGTCTAAAGTTAAGAGGTACTTTAACCCAGATGTAGAAGCTAAGGCTACTTTGTCAGTACAAAAAAGTAAACAAAAAATTGAAATTACAATACCTTTTAATGGTGTTATACTTAGAGCTGAAGAAGCTACAGATGATATGTATAAGTCAATTGATTTAGTAGTTAACAAGCTAGAAAGGCAAATTAGAAAACAAAAAACAAAGTTATCTAGAAAAAATCATGAATCTCTAAGATTCTCTCAATTAGATGAAGTTGCCTTTGAAGATGAAGATGATAAAATAGAAGAGGAAAATGGAAAAGTTGTAAAAATTAAAAAATTTGGTATTAAGCCTATGTCAGTAGAAGAAGCTATACTTCAAATGGAGTTAATAGGACATAACTTTTTTGTATTCCAGGACTTTGAAGAAAATAAAATTAGTGTTCTATATAAGAGAAAAGATGGAGATTATGGTCTTTTAGAACCAGATTATATCTAATAAATAAAATGTAAATAGTAAAATATAAGAAGGAAGTGCTTAAACACTTCCTTTTTAGTTATAAATTTATTAAAAAATAACATATTTGTTGAATTAATTGTTAGTAAAATGGTATAATTTATTAATGAAATTCGATAACCTATAAATAACTAAAATATATATGTGGAAGGAAAATTATTATGGGATTTTTGGAAAAGATATTTGGGTCTTATAGTGAAAGAGAAGTTAAGAAGTTAGAAAAGATTGCAGATAAAATAGAAGCTTTAGATGAATCAATGCAAAAATTATCAGATGAAGAACTAAAGGCTAAAACTGATGAATTTAAATCTAGACTTAAAAATGGGGAAACCTTAGATGATATATTACCAGAAGCTTTTGCGGTATGTAGAGAAGCTGCATGGAGAACTTTAGGAATGAAGCATTATAGAGTTCAACTTATAGGAGGTATGGTTCTACATCAAGGAAGAATAGCAGAAATGAAAACCGGTGAAGGTAAAACTCTTGTTGCTACACTTCCATTATATTTAAATGCCTTAACTGGAGAAGGAGTTCACTTAGTAACAGTAAATGATTACTTAGCACAAAGAGATATTGAGTGGATGGGACAATTATATCATTTCCTTGGCCTAACTACAGGATGTATAGTTCATGGACTAAACTCTGAACAAAGAAGAGCTGCTTATGGAGCAGATATAACTTATGGAACAAATAATGAATTCGGTTTTGATTACTTAAGAGATAATATGGTAATTTATAAGGAAGAAAGAGTTCAAAGAAAATTAAACTTTGCTGTTGTAGACGAAGTTGACTCTATTCTTATAGACGAAGCTAGAACACCACTTATAATCTCAGGTGCTGGAGAAAAATCAACTAAATTCTATAATGTTGCAGATAATTTTGTAAAACAATTATTAGCTGATACAGATTATACTATAGATGAAAAAGCTAACTCTGTTATGTTAACTGATTCAGGAGTTTCTAAGGCTGAAAAAGCTTTTGGAATAGATAACTATGCTGATGCAGAACATTTAGAGTTACAACACTATATAACTCAAGCTTTAAAGGCTAACTATGGAATGAAAAGAGATAAGGACTACATGGTTAAAGATGGTCAAGTAATTATAGTTGACGAATTTACGGGTAGACTTATGGAAGGAAGAAGATATTCAGATGGTCTTCACCAAGCAATAGAAGCTAAAGAAGGAGTAAAGATTGAAAGAGAATCTAAGACTTTAGCTACAATCACATTCCAGAATTACTTTAGAATGTATAATAAATTATCTGGTATGACTGGTACTGCTTTAACAGAAGAAAATGAATTTAGAGAAATTTATGCTTTAGACGTTATAGTTGTACCTACTAATAGATCAGTGGCAAGAATAGATAAAAGTGATTTAATTTATAAAAATACTAAGGGGAAATATAATTCAATTATAGAAGATATAATTGAATGTAATAAAAAAGGTCAACCAGTTTTAGTAGGAACCGTAAGCATAGAAAAATCTGAATATCTATCTGCTTTATTAAAGAAGAGAGGTATTAAACATCAAGTACTAAATGCTAAATACCATGAACAAGAAGCAGAAATTATATCTCATGCAGGAGAATTAGGAAGCGTAACAATAGCGACTAATATGGCTGGTAGAGGTACAGATATTAAGTTAGGTGAAGGTGTTAAAGAAGTTGGTGGCTTAAAGATAATAGGTACAGAAAGACATGAGTCAAGAAGAATAGATAACCAATTAAGAGGTAGATCTGGTCGTCAAGGAGACCCTGGTGAATCAGTATTCTATATTTCACTTGAAGATGATTTAATGAGAATATTTGGATCAGAAAAGATTCAAGGTTTAATGGATAAATTAGGCTTAGAGGAAGATGAAGCTATTGATCACAAGATGGTAAGCAAAGCACTTGAAAATGCTCAAAAGAAGGTTGAAGGTAATAATTTTGATATCAGAAAGAACCTTATAGGTTATGATGATGTTATGAATATGCAAAGAGAGGTTATTTATAAGCAAAGATCTGAAGTGCTTGAAGGAAAAGACTTAAAAGAGCAAATTCAAGGAATGGTTAAGGAATTAGTTTCTGATGCTGTAAAAGCTCATTTAGATAATGTTACAGATAGTCTTGAAAAAGAAATAGAAAGATTAATTCAGTATTTAGAAGATATATGTTTACCAAGCAAAGCAGTTAAGGTAGAAAATTTAATAGATTTATCTAATGATGAAATTACAGAAAAGTTATTAGATATATTAATGAAAATTTATCATGAAAAAGAAGAAGAGTTTGGTGAAGAACATTTTAGAGAAATAGAAAGAGTTATTCTTCTAAGAGTAGTTGACCAAAAGTGGATGGATCATATTGATAATATGGACCACTTAAAGCAAGGTATAGGTCTTAGAGCTTATAAGCAAATGGATCCAATACAAGCATACCAAATGGAAGGTAGTGCTATGTTTGAAGAAATGATCGAGGGAATAAAAGTAGATACAGTTAAGTTCCTATATCATATCCAAATTCAAAAACCTGTTGAAAGAGAAAGAGTAGCCGAAGAAACTACTGCAAGCCATGGTGGAGAAGATGGAGATTCTAAAAAACAACCAGTTAGGAATGAAAATAAAGTTGGCAGAAACGATGCATGCCCATGTGGAAGTGGAAAAAAATATAAAAATTGTTGTGGAAGAGAAGCATAGGGTGCTATCGCACAATTAAAAATTAAGAATGAATAATGAAGAATTAAAGAAGTAATTTAAGGGGCTGTCTTATTAAAAAGAAATATCGCAGTATATTATGTAATTATTAAAAAATATATTGTATATAAATTTCTTAGTGAGGCAGCCTCTATTTATGAATGTGAAATTAATAATTAAAATAAAATGTAATTAAAGAAATTCAGTTTACTGAATTTCATCTAAAATTATTAATTATGCATTATCAACTATCAATTGTAAAGGTGTGATGTTATGATAATTAAGCTAGAAGCAGAATTAGCTAAGCTTACAGATATTAAAAAATTTATAGAAGAAATGAGGGCTTCTCTTTGACAAAGAAGCTTTAGAAAAACAACTTCAAGAATTAGAGCTTCAAATGCAAGAGTCAGGCTTTTGGGATGATGTAAAGAGGGCAGAAGAAGTTACTAAGGAAAGTAAAAGAATAAAAGATAAGATAGATAGATTTGATAACTTAGTTAATAGGGTTGAAGATGTAGAGATACTATCTGATTTAGTTGAAGAAGATGATAATGATTCAATTAATGAGGTTATTAAGGAAATTAGATCAATAGAAAAAGATGTAGAGGAATATAGAATAGAACTTTTATTATCTGGTGAATATGATAGGAATGATGCTATTTTAACACTACATGCAGGTGTTGGTGGCAGTGATGCTAATGATTGGACTGAAATGTTACTTAGAATGTATACTAGATGGTCTGAAAAGAAGGGCTTTTCTATAGAAACTTTAGATTATCTTGAAGGTGATGAAGCAGGAATAAAAAGTGTTACCTTAAAAGTTAAGGGAGAGTTTGCTTATGGGTATTTAAAGGCTGAAAAGGGAGTTCATAGATTAGTAAGAATATCTCCTTTTAACGCTAATGGCAAAAGACAAACGTCTTTTGCATCTGTGGAAGTTTTACCTGAACTTACAAAGGATCAAGATATTGAAATAAGAAGTGAAGATTTAAAAGTAGATACTTATAGGGCAAGTGGAGCTGGTGGGCAACATGTCAATAAAACAGAGTCTGCTATAAGGATAACACATATTCCAACTGGAATTGTAGTTCAATGCCAAAGTGAAAGAAGTCAATTTTCAAATAGGGATACTGCTATGTCTATGCTTAAATCTAAGCTTATAGATTTAAAGGAAAGAGCCCATAAAGAGAAAATAGAGGATTTAACTGGAGAGTTAAAGGATATGGGATGGGGAAGCCAAATAAGATCTTATGTATTCCATCCTTATAATATGGTTAAGGATCACAGAACTGGTGAAGAAACATCAAACTTAAATGCAGTTATGAATGGAGAAATAGATAATTTTATAACAGCATATTTAAGAAAGAAAGAATAGAATAAGATTGCTTAGCAATCTTATTCTATTCTTTTCTTTTTAAAATAATTTATAAACGGTGCTGACACTAAAAATCCAAATAATATAGAAAATATTAATATAGATAATTTTCCATAGAAGAACTTTGTTATTAAGTTGTAGGAGGATTCAAATATTTTATCTTCTATAACGCTATAAGCACTGTTAATAGAATTAAGATCAATATATTCAACTTTATCATTAGGCGTATGAATTTTACTTACATCAGCATGACAAAAGCTTAAGGAATCAATTCCTAGATCATTAAAGCTTGCATGATCACTAGAATTTTCATATTTTACAACAGTTTCTACATTATTAGATTTAGCTATTTTTTCAATTGATTTAAGTAGCTTAGAATCTTTATCTTTATAGGTTGTTCCTAGCATTAAAGTAAGCGGAAAATCTTTACTTCCTATCATATCAAAATTAATAACCTCAGCGCCTTTTAACTTATCTATATTTTTTTCCGCAAAGGCTTTAGAACCTAAAAGTCCAAATTCTTCAGCATTTAAAGCAACAAAAATAATATCTCTTTTTGGCTTACCATAAGTAGATAAAGATCGTTGAAGTTCTAATAAAAATGAAGTTCCAGATGCATTATCTAAAGCTCCACCATAGAGGTTTTTAAGGGCATCTTTTCCTAAATGATCAAAATGAGCTGTCAGAACTAATGGAGGAAGAGTATTAGAGGTACCTTTAATAACCCCAACAACATTAGAAATTTCTTTTTCTTCAGATGAAAATGGAATGTTAACTGAAATAGAAGCTCCTTCTCTTAAAGAATCTAAAATCTTATTATAAGAATTTTTGTTTAAGAGAATCATCATATCATATGGAAAGCTACTTATAAATGAACTTCTAAATGAAAAAGTATCATCAGGAGACAAATAAAATAAGCAATTGCCTTGAGATGTAGTAGCTTCTATATAGTTTGAAAATAAGTTTATTTTATCTTCCTTTGAGAAGGTTAAATTAGTATTTTTAAAGTTTATCATATCTTCCTTAAAATCAACACCATAATTTAAGTTTTCTTCGAATCCATCATCATAAGATATTTTTAAGTAAGGAACACTATTATTATTAACTGGAGATATAACATTATAGCTTTCCTTATAGTCATCATTAAGTGGAGTTAGTTTATTGTTTTGGAAGTTAATTCTAATTAATTCTTCTACTAAAGAATTTTCCTTACTTCCAGCTAGCCTACCTCCATAGGTACTAGAAGATAAGATAGCTATGCTTTCCTTTACATTATCAGCATTAAAAGGTGAATATGTAAAATTAGAAAATATTGATAAAGATAATAGTATTATTGTAGTTAATAAAGAGACATAATAAATTAATTTTTTTTTCATAAAAATACCTCGAAAAATAGTTATATTTAATACTATTAATCAAGGCTTTGAAATATAACAAATATAAATTTAAAATAATTTAAGCTCTTTTATAAATAAGATCTATAAATCCATGAATTAAAGAAAATAATATACAGATATAAATGAAAATATTTATCTGATTAGTAATTATTGAAAAAACTCCACCAACGATAAAACTGAATAATATTATACAGTTTATAAATTTAGATAGTCCAGATTTACCTAATATTATTTCTTTAGTAGAGGAAATTAATATTAAAATAAGTGTTAAAAAATATAAAACATATTTTAAGGTATTGGAGAAATCAATAATATAATATTGATTCAATATAATAAAAACAATGAAAAAAACAAGAAGTATATTGATTATTTTATTTATAAACATTGAAAATTTATTCATATCATCACCTAATTGTAAATTTTTTACAATTATAATTATATACTTAATTTTACATAATATCAAGTCGATAATTTTATAAAAATAGTAAATTGTATTATAATAATATTATTATGTAAAATTTCATTAGGAGGAAGTTTATGGTTGATATAGTAGGTAGACTAGCGGGGGAACTAAATATAAGTTTAACTCAAGTAAATAACGTTATTTCATTACTTGATGATGGAAATACTGTTCCTTTTATTTCAAGATATAGAAAGGAGCAAACAGGAGCATTAAGTGATGAGGTTTTAAGAAAATTTCAAGAGAGATTAATTTATCTTAGAAACTTAAAAGAAAGAAAAGAAGATGTATTGAGACTTATAGAGGAACAAGGAAAACTAACTGAAGAAATTCAAAAGTCTTTAGAAAAAGCGATGACTTTGACTGAAGTTGAAGATATTTATAGACCATATAAACAAAAGAAAAGGACTAGGGCGACGATAGCCTTAGAAAAGGGATTAAAACCTTTAGCGGAAGTTTTATTATCTGGAGACTTTAAGGATGATTTAAAAAAAGAAGCTTTAAAATACATTAATGAAGATAAATCTGTAAATTCAGAAGAGGATGCTTTAAATGGAGCCTTAGATATAATAGCAGAAGAAATATCAGATGAAGCTAAATATAGAAAGTGGATAAGAAATTTAGTATTTAGAGAAGGTAAAATTGAATCAAAGGGGCAAAGTGAAGAACATACTCCTTTCGAAATGTACTATGAATATAGTGAAGAAGTCTCAAAGATACCACCACATAGAATTTTAGCTATAAATAGAGGGGAAAAAGAAAAAGTTTTAAGTGTAAAAATAGTTGTAAATGAAGAAAAAATTATTAGCTATTTAGAAAATGAAATATTAAAGAAAAATAATATAACAGATGAATATTTAAAAATTGCCATTAAAGATTCTTTAAAGAGACTAATTTATCCATCTATAGAAAGAGAAGTTAGAAATGAACTAACAGATAAAGGCGAAGAAGGAGCAATAAAAATATTTAAGGAAAACCTAAAGTCACTATTGATGCAGCCACCTATTAAGGGGAAGGTTGTTATGGGATATGATCCTGGATTTAGAACAGGATGTAAAGTAGCTATATTAGATAGCACAGGAAGATTTTTGGAAAATACTACTGTATATCCAACTGCTCCTCAAAATAAAATTAAAGAAACTAAAGAAGTGTTAAAAAGATTAATTAATAAACATAATGTTGAAGTTATTTCTTTAGGAAATGGAACTGCATCGAGAGAATCCGAAGAAGTAATTTCAGAAGTAATTTCAGAAATAAAAAAAGAAAATGGAAAAGAAGTAGCTTATGTAATAGTATCAGAAGCAGGGGCATCTGTTTATTCCGCCTCTGAGCTTGCAACTAAAGAATATCCAGATTTAGATGTTACAGTTAGAGGGGCTATATCAATAGGTAGAAGGTTACAAGATCCAATGGCAGAATTAGTTAAGATAGATCCAAAAGCACTAGGAGTAGGTCAATATCAACATGATGTTACTCCTAAAAGATTAGATGAATCATTAACAGGAGTAGTTGAAGATTCCGTTAATAAGGTAGGGGTTGATTTGAATACTGCTACACCATCATTACTTACTTATATTGCAGGAATAAATGCAAGCATTGCTAATAATATAGTTCTTTATAGAGATGAGGTTGGTGGATTTAAAACTAGAAAAGAGCTTTTAAAAGTTAAGAGACTTGGACAAAAGGCATATGAGCAATGTGCAGGATTTTTAAGAGTTATGGAAAGTAAGGAACCTTTAGATAATACTTCAGTTCATCCAGAATCCTATGAAGTAGCTAGAAATTTAATAACTTTACTTGGATATAGTAATAATGATTTAAAAGAAAATAATCTTAGTGATATAGATGAAAGAGTAAAGGAAAAAGGAATAAAAAATATAGCTAATGAATTAGAAGTTGGTGAACTTACTTTAGAAGATATTATTAAAGAACTTAAAAAACCAGGAAGAGATATAAGAGAAGAAATGCCAAAACCAATTTTAAAAACTGGTGTAATAGATCTTAAAGATTTAAGTGAAGGTATGATTCTTATGGGAACTGTAAGAAATGTATCAGACTTTGGAGCTTTTGTAGACATAGGTGTCCATCAAGATGGTTTAGTCCATAAAAGCCAAATGGCTGATAGATTTGTAAAGCATCCGTTAGATATAGTTAAGGTTGGAGATATAGTAAAAGTTAAAATTTTAGAAGTAGATCCTAAAAGACATAGAATTTCTTTATCTATGAAGGGAATAAAAGAAGAAGATTGTTAAAAAAAATCTTGTCAAAGATTACAAAGAGGAATATAATAAAAGTGTAAATAAAATTATCTTCAGGGCGGGGCGTAATTCCCCACCGGCGGTATAGCCCGCGCGCTAAGTTTTAGCATGATTCGGTGAAACTCCGAGGCCGACAGTATAGTCTGGATGAAAGAAGGTAAGGTGTTAGATATTGCTTATTATGTAAGTTTAATTGGCAAATCTTATTTCCTATGACTTTGTACCCTGATGTAAAAAAATTACATCAGGTTTTTTTATTATAAAAAAGGTACAAATAAATAAAAATGAAATATTTTTTGTTAAATAAATATCAATTGTAAGCACTAACCCATGCCCCAGAGGATATCTTTTGGGAGGAGATATAAAATGAATAATCAACAAAACAAAAATCTAAACAAATTTATTAAAATTTCACTTTTAGGTGCTATAGCTGTAGTACTTATGTATTTTGATTTTCCAATACCTTTCTTACCATTTCCATGGCTTAAAATTGATTTAAGTGATATACCAGCACTTATGGGAGCATTTGCTTTTGGACCAATGGCAGGAGTAGTAATAGAATTATTAAAGAATTTATTGATATTAATTGTGAAAGGAACTGGAACAGGTTTTGTTGGAGAAATTGCCAATTTTATAGTAGGAATTTCTTTAGTTGCTCCAGCAGCATGGGTTTATCATAGAAATAAAAGTAAGAAAACAGCTTTACTTGGAATGTTGTTAGGGACATTATGTATTGAAATTGTAGGAATTATAGCTAATGTATATTTCTTAGTACCTGCATATGGAATGAAAATGGCTACAGATGAAATTATTAACTATGTAACTATAGGGTTAGTACCTTTTAACGGAATAAAAGCTATAATGGTATGTAGTTTAACTTATGTTTTATATAAGAAGGTTTCATTAGCAATTTTCAAAGTAGATTCCAATTTTGATAGAGTAGAAAAAAGAAAATTAAAATCAATTTAAGTATAGATATAAGATAGATAGGAATTTAAATTCCTATCTATTTTTTATACATAGGAATTTATAAAGATTATCCAATTATTAAGGACATTTTATAATTTTTACCCTTCGGTTTTAAAGTATTAAAATATTATAAGAATGCGACTTTAAGCTTGAGGCTTAACCCAGATATTATATTAATGGTTTTTTATGTTGTAAGTTAGGTAAGAATAAGATATACTAATATAGTTGCAAATGCAACTATATTAGTATATCTTATTTGGGAGAGTATAATGGAAGAAAATAAATGTGAAAATATAGCAAGATATATTTCTGAAATTCAAAGAAAAGGTAATATATTTTTTTTGAAAGAATTAGCAGATTTAAGTTTAGGATATGGGCAATTTAATTATTTAATGGAATTATATAAAAAAGATGGAGTTAGACAAGAGGATTTATCTTTAAGCTTAAATATTGATAAGGGTACAACTGCAAGGGCCATAAAAAAATTAGAGACCGAAGGATTTATTAATAAGATTCATGATGAAAATGATAAGAGAGCCTATAGAATATTTTTAACGGATAAAGCTTTAAGAAATAAAGAGGCTATATATGAAGTAGCAATAAAATGGGAAAGTAACATAACAAATAAGTTAACTATAGAAGAAAGAGAACTAATGTTGAAGTTATTGAAAAAATGTATATAAGGAGTGTGATTTAATGAATACACAAGAATTATTAGCTAAGGAAAAGATAAGCAAATTATTATTGAAATATTCAATACCAGCTATAATAGGTATGGTAGTTAATGCTTTATATAATGTAGTAGATAGAATTTTTATAGGTAATATTCCAGGGGTAGGATCACTAGCTATAACTGGAGTAGGAGTAACACTACCTATTACAACAATTATCCTTGGATTTTGTATGTTAGTAGGAGTAGGAGCTACTACTACTATTTCTATTAGGCTTGGCCAGGGTAAAAAGGAAGAAGCAGAGAAAGTTATAGGTAATGCAATAACATTATCAATAATTATTGCATTAATCTTAACAGTAATAGGATTAGTTTTTGGAAATTTTATATTAACTAAATTTGGTGCAAGTGAAAGTACTTTATACTATGCAAAAGCATACATATATATAATACTTATAGGTACAGTATTTAATGTAGTAGCATTTACATTAAACAACACTATAAGAGGAGATGGAAATCCAAAGTTAGCTGCTATAATAATGGTTATTGGTTGTTTAACTAATATTGTATTAGATGCAGTTTTAATATTTGTATTTAATATGGGAATACAAGGAGCTGCAATTGCAACAATAATATCCCAATTCATTACTGCTTTTATAGGAATAAGATATTATGTAAGCGGAAAATCAAACTTAAAGTTTTTAAAATCTAGTTTGAAATTAAATAGAAAGATAACAGTACAAATATTATCCATAGGGGCGGCTCCTTTTGCTATGCAAATTGCAGCTAGTTTAGTTCAGGTTATTGCTAATAATGTTTTAAGAACTTATGGAACTGATATTGCTATTGGTGCAATGGCAACTATATCTTCTGTAAGTCTTATGTGTTTAATGCCTATATTTGGAATAAACCAAGGAGCACAGCCTATTATAGGATTTAACTATGGTGCAAAACAAGAAAAAAGAGCTCATGAAGCATATAAGCTATCTCTTTTAGTTGCAACAATAATACTAGTAGTAGCATTTATATTAGTTCAAACATTCCCAGAAGCTATAATAGGAATATTTAATAAGGATCCTAAGTTCATGGATATATCAGTTAAGGGATTAAGAATTTATCTATTAATGCTACCTATAGTAGGAATATCCGTTACAGGTTCTAACTATATTCAATCTATTGGTGAAGCAAAAATAGCTATGTTTTTAAGTTTACTAAGACAAGTAATATTATTAGTTCCATTTATAATAATCTTACCAAGAGTATTTGGTCTAGGATTAAATGGAGTGTGGATAGCACAACCATTAAGTGATTTAATCTCTTCAACTATAACTGCAGTAATACTTATAAGAAGTATCAAACATAAAGAAAAAGTAGAAGAAATTAAGTTAAAGAAAGCAAATTAAAGGGGATGTTTAAAACATCCCCTTATAATTTTTTACTCATTAATATTGCATCTTCTTTATTATCTTCATAATAGCCTTTTCTGATTCCATCTATTATAAAACCATGTTTTTTATAAAGGTTTTGAGCCGTATAATTTGAAGCTCTTACTTCTAAATTAATTAATGTACAGCTTAAATCATCACAAAGATTGATTAATGATTCTAATAGTTTATTACCTATACTTTTTCCTCTATAATCTGAACTAACAGCTATATTAGTTATACTTCCTTCACCTATAACTATCCAAACTCCAACAAAGCCAACTACTAAATTTAGATCTTCATCTCGAGCTACTATATACTTTGCTAAAGGATTATTTAATTCACTTTTTATTGAGTCTATACTCCAAGGAATTGAAAAGCAAGATTTTGATATATTAAAAATTCCATTAATATCTTTATCTGTCATTAAATTATAAGTTATTTTCATTTTTTAGTGCTAACCTTTTTTCTAATTCTCTTTGAGCCTGTGGCTTTTTTAAATAAAAAGGAGATGAATTTAAATCGTCTTGTTCATTGTTTAATAGCATTTTAACACCTAACTCTCCTAAAGAAGAAGCTCTTATAACACTAAGATGATTTGGTGCAAATAATGCGTTGGGGAAATTTTTTAATAAATAATCCTTATGTTTATTTACAGCATCTCCAGTAAAAATAACTGTTTCTCCTTTTTCTTTTAAGATATCAATTAATTCATCTAATTCTAAAGCTGAATAATCAATTAATTTTTCTAAGTTTCCATTATTACCCTTATAAAGGCAAGTATAAACGCTACTTCTCAATGCATCCATAATTGGGCATATAATGCCATCAAAGTTAACAAGAGAGTATGCAAGAGAATCTAAACTAGAAATACTAATGTAAGGCTTGTTTGCACCTAAGCTTAGTCCTTTTATAGTAGCCATTCCTATTCTTAATCCTGTAAAGGAACCAGGGCCTTTTGAAACTACAAAGCCATCTACATCATCAATATCTAAATTCGAATCCTTTAGTAGTTTATCAACAATATCCATAATTAATGTGGAATGTTCTAATTTATTATTAATAGTATATTCTGCAATTAAGTTATTTTCATCTAAAAGAGCAGCAGTAGCTACTTTAGATGCTGAATCAATACTTAAAACTATCATAAGCTTAACTCCTTTATATAATTATATCTTTCTCCATAAGGAGTAATAGTAATTTTTCTAAAATTTTCACCTCTTGATAAATCTTTCTCTATTAAAATATGTAAATACTCATTTGGTAAAATTTCTTCAATATAATTAGCCCATTCAATAACAGATACACCATTTGAAAATATATAATCATCAAAACCAATAGCGTAAATTTCATCAGGATCACTAACTCTGTAAACATCAAAATGGTATAGTTTAAGTCTTCCTGAATCATATTCATTAACTATTGTAAATGTTGGACTTGTTATATGTTCATCTATTTCTAAACCTCTTGCAATTCCTTTTGTTATGTGAGTTTTCCCAGTTCCTAAATCTCCAGTTAAACAAACTATATCACCAGAATTCAGTAGCTTACCTATAGAAACTCCTAATTCGGTAGTTTCTTCTATATCTTTAACATAAAAATGCATATGGAATCTCCTTTCTAAATACTATATAATAATATATATTCTATCCAAAATGAATAAAAAAAGAAAGTTAAAAAATATATATACATATATTTTAAGTTGTAATATATTTGTAATTCTTTTTTATAAGTGATAAGATATTATGAAGGTAGTAAAGAATTATATTCCTTGGAGGAAATTATTATGAAGAAGTTAACATATGCTTTAGTTATTTTTACTTCTATTTTATTTTTAGGATTAACCTTTTCTTATAATCCGTTAATGGCTAATCCAACAGATGAATTTGATGAAGAAAAAGAAGTATATTTAAATATATTAGTAGTAAATAAGGAACTTTATAACATGACTAAGGATTTAGTTGGAAATAAGCATAATGTTGAGTACTTATTTAGTAATGAAAAAGAAGTTAGAGAATTTAAAATAAATGATAATATCATAAATAATGTGTTAAATATGGATTTATTTATATATAATGGCTTAGGGTATGAGCCCTGGATAAATAAGATTGTAGATAGTTCTAAAAATTCAAATGTTGGTGTAATTAATGCTAGTAGAGGTATAAGACCAATAACAAAAGAACTGTCAACAGTTAATGAAGAAAATCCATATTACTTATTAGGATTTAATGAATATAAAATAGCATTATATAATATAAAAACAGCACTACAAGAAAGAGATATTAAAAATAGAAATTATTATGAAGAAAATTATAATAATATAGTTAAAAATTTAGATGAATTCTTAGCTAAGTCAAAAGAAGAGCTAGATTCATATAAGGACTATACTATAGTTACTAATACAGATAAGTTTGATTATCTATTTAGAGAGATTGGAATTTCCGTAGAGAAATTAATAGATGGTAAAGAAAAAATTAATAAAAATGAACTAGAAAAAAGTATTTTTCTATATGACAGGGATAATAACACTATAGATGAATTAAAAAATAAAATGAAAAATGAATATATATATGTTGGGCTAAACTCCCCTGAAGATGCTAGTGTATTAACTAGAAATATTACTAATATTCTTGAAGCAATAAAAAATAAAAGTAATAGTTGATTTTTAGGTATACATAAGATATAATAGTTATTGTTGTACAAAGGGGTATAGCTCAATTGGTAGAGTAGCGGTCTCCAAAACCGTTGGTTGTGGGTTCGATTCCTACTGCCCCTGCCAAAATGAAAATAGGAAAGTCTTTGATATTGCTAGGTTCAAGACTTTCCTATTGTATTATTATTTATTTACTTTGAGTAGCTTGGTTGTGTTTTGGTTGTAATCTAAAATACTTTCCAAGTTATTTTTTTTATAAGAATTCTGCTGCTTTATATATTTCTTCTTTTTGCATATCTAAATTAACGTGTACATAAGTATCCATTGTAAAGGCAACATTACTATGACCTAACCTTTTAGATATTACTTTTACATTTGTACCAGCCTTTAATAACATTGTAGCGTGTGTATGTCTCGTACCATGGAATGTTATTCTTTCTTTTATTCCACAATAATCTAGGGCATCTCTAAAGTTTTGACTTACATAATGAGGGTCTAATGGTCTACCATCTTCCCAATGAAAAACAAAATCATCTTTTTTTTCATTTTTACAGCCATTTATAGATATTACCTTGGTTGTATTTTGTAATTTGCGAAGTAGCTCAATAGTTGATGGATAAAGGCTTATAACCCTTTTGGCATTGGTTGTTTTTAGTTTTACTAATCTTAATTTCCCATCAACTCTTTGGAGTTGTTCTTCTACTTTTATTACTCCGATTTTAAAATCTACATTTTCCCATCTAAGTCCACATAGCTCACCTACACGCATACCAGTATGACATGCTAGATAAGTTATATTATATAAAAAATGATTTTCAAGTTTTTTTAAATACTCTTTTACTTTGCTAGGTTCCCAGAATTCTATTTCTTTTTTTACTTCTTTAGGTTTAGTTACTAAATCACAAGGATTAGTATTTAATAACTGCCATTGTTGCGCACATTTTAAAGCTAAATGGAAAGTTCTATGTGTTTTTAATAATGTATTTGTGCTTATTTCTTTATCCTCAAGTACATCTTTATAAAATTTTTCTATCACCAATGGATTTAATTTAGAAATTTTTATGTTACCCAAATAATTATTTATATCATTAACAGATAATTTATATCTCTTATAAGTATTTGGAGAGCAATTAGACTTCACATAGGTTTCCATCCAATAATCTAAATAATCACGTACAATCATTTTTTCATTATCTATAGTTGTTCCTTTATCTAACTCCGTTATTAATTGTGCTAAAGCAATTTCACATTCCTTTTTGGTTCTAAATCCTCTTTTTCTTTTGTATTTATATTTATCTGTGGTTGGGTCTTTACCTATACATACAAGGTAAGACCAGGAAGAACCTTCTTTCCGTACAGTTCCTTTCACAGAAACACCTCCTTATAGGTTATTGACCACGTAAACCTAATAATATTTCTGGATGTTTAGCAGCAATATTAGAAAATTCTTCTGCTTCCTTTTCAGCAATAGTTACGGAATAGGCTTTATTCAAATGAGAATATACATGTTTTGCTTCATGCCACAATTCTTTTATTTGTTGTTCATAGCTTAAAGAAGGATCTATAGCAATGCAAAATCTATCAGTATTAGTCATAACAAGAGCTTTTGCTCCTAAGTCTTCTACATATACTATTCGTAATTCACCACATTCTTCTAACATTTTTAGTTTTAATCCAATTTGAATAACTTCATCCATATAACCAATCCCTTCATCTAGTTGTTATTCTCGTCCTCAAAAATTTCAATCATTTTTAACACTTTTTTTCTATTTTCTTTGGATAATTGTTTAGCTTTAGAAAATAATAGTTTCATATCTTCTTCTAAATCTTCTAGTTCTTCGTCAATAGGGTCTTGCTCGAAAAGGTCAGATACGCTAATGCCTAATGCTTTTGCGATTTTATCTAATATTTCGATGTTAGGATTTTCTTTAATTCCATTTTCAAGTTCACTTAAATACCCTTTACTCACACCAGATTCTCTGGAAAGTTTAGATAAGGAAATTCCTCTCTTATTCCTAATTTCTGCAATTTTAGAACCAACCATAATAAATACACACCTTTCTATGTTCGCCCTCAATGAATATTATATCACCTTTTTGTTCTCTGTCAACGAAAAATAAAGAAAAATTTAGCAATTATTAGGAAGTACAAGGTAATTTGTTCAGGTCGCTTACAGAGAACGATTTGAGGTATTGTTCTCTATTGGAGAACGATATATAATAAAGTCACAAGGAGGGAGAACATGAATAAAATTAAAGAAATAAGAAATCAAAAGAAGCTCTCACTAAGAGAATTAGCTAAAAAAGCTAAAGTTTCAGCATCTTATATTTCTGAATTAGAGAACGATTCAGAGAACAAAAAAAATCCAACAAAAGAAATAATGGAAAAAATTGCAGAAGCTCTAGAGAGAACAGTTCCAGAAGTATTTTATTAAAGGAGGAAATTGAATAATGTTTATTACACCAAAAAAATTTGCTGAAAAAACAGGAGAAAATTATGATCTAATTTTAGATTTATGTAAAAAGGGAAATATTAAATGTGAGAGAACAGATGGAGGTCATTTTAAAATTTATTACACAGAATTAGATAAATTTACTAAGCAAAATGAAGATTTTATATCTAGAGAACAATATGAAGCAGTTATAAGAGAGAATGAAAGACTTAAAAGTTTTATTATACAGTTAAAAACTCTTGTAACAAGTTGTAATTAAGGAGGACAAGCTATATGAAATATGAAAAAATAATCAAAAAAATTTGTGAAAACAGATTAATAGGATTTGAATCTAAACAAGAAGATGCACAACTTATAGCAAAAGTAATCGAAACTCTTGCCGGAGAAGAAAACTTATCTATAAGTCATGCACAAGCAATCTTAGAAGATGCTAAAAAGATTATACCCATGATAGTAACCTTTTAAAGGCCTAATGATTTTCTATCTAAGATTTTCGCTTTAGGAGTAGGTAAATCCTTAAGTTGCTTTTCAGCTTGGGAATATGCTTCAACGTACTTAGAAGTAAAATCTTCTACCAATTTAGAATAGCCAGATTCTTTATACTCCGGAAGGTTAGTTTCAATGTAAAGTTTAGCACATTTAGAAGCTATTTCATTACAAGCAGTTTTAATATCCATAAAAACACCTCCTTTCAACATAGATTTTACCATATGTTAGGAGAAAAGAAAAAAAAGAGGCAAGCTATATAAATAAAATAATAAATATTTCAATTGAATAGTTTAAGAATTTATTGGTAATTCTATTTTTGATGGAGCACTTTAACTAAGTGTGAATACAAAAAAAGGAGACATTAAACAATGACTATCAATGTAGTAATCCATTATCCAGAAACTGAAGAAGGGATTAATAATCTGATAAACTCACAAGTTACTGTAATGATAGATATATTAGAGAATCAGATTGGTATTGAGAAAACAAAAATGCTTATCGATAAGTTGAGAACATCAAATAAAGTGTAATGTTATTAAAAATAGGAGGGAGTATTAATGTTATTAGATTACTTAACAGAAGTTAAGGAAAGTCTACCAGAAAAAGAGTTTTTAGATTTTATGAAAGATGTTGAGAACGACATAAAAGTGAATAGAGTTGCCTTTGGTAAAAGGACAAGCCAAGATGAATTTAAAAATATATGTGAAATATTAAAGGGGGCTATGAGTAGATGATTGAGTTTGATGATTATGGAAGAATGAAATATAATCCAGAGCTTCATCCTAATCACGGGAAACCTTGGACATATGAAGATACTAAATATTTAATTGACTGGCTAGAAAAGATTGGCTATGAAGAAATGTCACTTGCATTAGGAAGAACAGAATCTACTTTAAGAGATAAAGTCTTTAAATTACGTAAAAAGGGATTGATGAAAGAGGGTGATAAATCAATACGTCATATAAGGCTTTTAAGGAGGTGCGAAGGTGAACAGATTGTTACTTATTAATAGTAATGCTATAAGGCTAGGAAGGAGAAGCAGGTGGATAAAATCAATATTAAATTGGAAATAGCAAAAGAAGTTGAACATAAGGTTGTTGATAAAGGTTTAGAATTAAATGCAGCTTTAAGAGAAGCTAAAGAAATTTATAAAGAAAAAGCTCATAACTTAACCGACCAAAGTAAAAGTTACGAGCACATAAAAACATTCAATGACATTATAACACAGAAAGTGGGTGTTAACCATAGGTAAGTTTAATTTAGAAATTCAAAAAGCTAAAGAAGAAGTAATTCAAAGGAGAAAAGAAACTTGGGTTAAAGATTGGCTAAGAAAGAATCCTAAGGAAAGAGTTGCACCAGAGCCGCCATTAGAAGAAGTTACTCCAAAGGCATGGTTTATAGCTGAATGGGATACAGGTTTTGTGTTAGCAGATTATGAAGAACTTAAGAAGTGTCCTAAAAGGCAGAGAGAAAAGATTTTATCATTAGGGGGAATTTAATGGATAAGATAGCATTAGTTAAATTTCCTAGAGGAAGTTTTGATCAGGAGTATTCATATAAGACAGATATAGAAGATTTAAAGAAAGATGATGTTTTAGTTGTACAAGCTAACAACTCATATTCAATAGCAATATTTCAAAGATATTCTTCTACAAATAGAAATATCGAACAGGCCACAAAATGGATAGTTCAAAAAGTAGATGTAGAAGAATTTGAAACTAAATTATTTTTAGGAGAACTAGAATGAGGGCATTAAGCAAAAAGGAGTTTATGAATAAAGTTATTAATGACATGTACAATAGGCAAAGGCTAGAGAAAGAAAGACTGAAAAGTGCTGATGTTCATGCAATAGAAAATGTTTATAGAATACAAGAATATAGGAGGAAAAAGAAATGAAAATTATAGCAGAATTTAATTCAACAAATGAGGTACTAGATTTTATTAATGCTTTTGGTGCTGGAGTAGTAACAAGTCAAATAACTATTGATGGGGCAAAAGTAGGTACAGCATTAGAAGATATAAAAGAAAGTAAAAAGTCTAGTCCAATTAAGGAAGAAGTAAAAACAGTTGAGAAAGAAGAAACTCAAAAAGTTGAAAAGTCTAATGATGTTACAGAAGATAAAGAAAGTGAAGTAGTTAAGATTACTAAGGAACAAATAAGAGAGGTATTCTCTAAATTAATTAAGGCTGGTAAGCAAAAAGAAGCTAAAGAATTAACAGCTAAATATGGTGCTAGCAAAGTTGGTGAAGTTAAAGAAGAAGATTATGCAGCAATACTAAAAGATGCGGAGGAATTATTATAATGGCACATGCAATACTTAGTGCTTCAGGAGCTAGTAGGTGGATGGCTTGCACTCCATCTGCTAGACTAGAGCAAAATTTTGAAAACAAAACTTCTGAATATGCAGCAGAAGGAACATTGGCTCATGAGTTAGGAGAACTGAAATTAAGGAAAGAATTAGAAGGACTATCAACAAGAAGTTTTAATTCAAAGGTTAAGAAGATACAAGAAGATAAGTTATACACAGCTGATATGCCAGATTATGTGGATATGTATGTTGAAACTTGTTTAGAAAGAGTTAGTGAAGCTAAGGCTAAAACTCCTGATGCACTTTTCAAAATAGAACAAAGATTAGATTTTAGTGAATGGGTTCCTGAAGGATTCGGAACTGGTGACTTTGTAATTATAGCTGATGGAACTATGGAAGTGTGTGACCTTAAGTATGGAAAAGGTGTTCCAGTAAGTGCTAACAACAATAAGCAAATGATGTTATATGCATTAGGAGCTATATCAGAGTTTTCATTCTTATATGATATTGAAAAAGTAAGGATGACAATAATTCAACCAAGGTTAGATAACATATCTACTTTTGAAGTAACAGTTGAAGAACTTCTTAAATGGGCTGAAGAATATGTGAGGCCAAAAGCAGAACTAGCTATAAAAGGAGAAGGAGAGTTTTGTGCAGGAGATCATTGTAGATTCTGTAGAGCTAAAGCAGTATGTGAGGCAAGAGCAGAAAAGAACTTAGAACTAGCTAAGTATGACTTCCAAAAGCCTAACACATTAGATAATAATGATATAGCTTATATATTAAGTAAAGTAGACGAACTTGTTAATTGGGCAGGTGACGTAAAAGAATATGCACTTGAACAAGCATTACAAGGAGAAGAGTTTGATGGATATAAGGTTGTTGAAGGTAGAAGTAATAGGAAATGGTCTAGTGAAGATGATGTTGCAAAAGTACTAATAGGACAAGGATTCCAAGAGAACATGATATATACTAAAAAGCTTGATGGTATTACTAAAATAGAATCTGCTATAGGTAAAAAAGAAGTTCAAAGGCTACTTGGAGATTACATTGTTAAGCCAGTTGGTAAGCCTACATTAGTACCTATAACAGATAAAAGAGAGCCATATAATCCAGCTAAATCTGATTTTCTAGATTAGGAGATTGATTATGAGTTTAGCAGATGATTATTGCGAGTATTTAGCTTTTAAAGAATATAAAGCTAATTATTATATTGATTTAAATGATCCATTATTTGATTTTAATAAAGTATATGAAAGTGAGGAAAAAAGAATGAAAGTAACAGCAAAAAGAACAGGAACAAAGGTAACTACAGGAAAGGTGAGATTAAGTTATGCACACTTATTCGAACCTCATGCAATAGAAGGAAACGAGCCTAAATATTCAGTATCAGTAATTATACCAAAGAGTGACAAGGAAACTTTACAAGCTATTAAAGAAGCAGTAAATGAAGCTAAGGAACAAGGGAAAGGTAAATGGAGTGGTAAAGTACCAGCTAATATTAAAACACCTTTAAGAGATGGTGATGTAGAAAGACCAGATGATGAAGCTTATGTAGGTTGTTACTTCTTGAATGCTAATAGTAAGAATAAGCCAGGAATAGTCGATATAAATGTACAACCTATTTTGGATGCAACAGAAGTTTATTCAGGTTGCTATGGTAGATTAACTCTTAATTTCTATGCGTATAATGCAAATGGTAATAAAGGAATAGCTGCAGGACTTGGAAATGTTCAAAAGTTAGCAGATGGAGAACCATTAGGAGGATTCACTAGAGCCGAAGATGACTTTGAGGCAATAGAATCAGCAGAAGATAGCTTCTTAGATTAGGAGAAGAAATTATGAGAACACTTGCAATAGATGTTGAAACATATTGCGAGTTAGACATTAAAAATGTGGGTGCTTATAGATATTGTGAGCACCCATCTTTTGAAATAATGTTATTCGCATATGCTTATGATGATGAACCAGTACAGATAATTGACTTTATGAATGATGAAACTTTACCTTTTGAAGTTATAGAAGATTTAGAGAATCAAGATGTATTAAAAACAGCATTTAATGCTAACTTTGAAAGAAATGCAATAGCTAATGATTCTTATTGGCCTAATGGTATAGAGGATATGAATCCAGAGCAATGGGATTGCACAATGATACAAGCTTTAAGAATGGGTTTACCAGGTAGCCTTGATATGGTTGGTAAAGCATTGAATTTTGAAGAAGATAAGCAAAAGATGAAGGAAGGTAAGGCCTTAATACAATATTTTTGTAAGCCATGTAAGCCTACTAAGACAAATGGAGGTAGGACTAGGAATCTTCCAGAACATTATCCTGAAAAGTGGGAGCTATTTAAAAAATATTGTAAACAAGACGTAGAAGTAGAAAGAGAAATAAGAAGAAGGCTTAATAAGTATAAACCTACTGATAAAGAAAAAAGATTATGGGATTTAGATCAAGAGATTAATGATAGAGGTATAAACTTAGATTTAATATTAGCAGAACAAGCGATAAAATGTGATGAACAGTTTAAAGATAGATTAACTAAAGAAGCAATAGAACTTACAGGATTAAGTAATCCTAATTCACCTACTCAATTAAAAAAATGGCTTAGTGAGAAAGTAGGGTACGAAGTTACTAGTTTAACTAAAGATAGTGTTCCTAAATTATTAGAAGCAGCTGAAGATGAAAATGTTAAAAGAGTTTTAGAACTAAGGCAGCTTATGTCTAAGACTTCAATTAAAAAATATAAGGCTATGGAAGATGCTAGATGTGATGATGGAAGATTAAGAGGACTATTGCAGTTTTATGGAGCTAATAGGACTGGTAGATGGGCAGGAAGGTTAGTGCAAGTACAAAACCTACCACAAAATCATTTACCTGATTTAGATGATGCAAGACAACTTGTTAGAGATGGTAAATTTGATGAAGTTGAATTTTTATTTGATAGTGTACCTGATACTTTAAGTCAACTCATAAGAACTGCTTTTATACCTAGTGAAGGTAATAGATTTATAGTTGCTGACTTTTCAGCAATAGAAGCAAGAGTAATAGCCTGGTATGCAGCTGAGAAATGGAGATTAGAAGTTTTTAAAACTCATGGAAAGATATATGAAGCTTCAGCTAGTCAAATGTTTAAAGTTCCAATAGAAGATATTAAAAAAGGTAGTGATCTAAGACAAAAAGGTAAGATAGCAGAACTTGCTCTGGGATATGGGGGAAGTGTAGGAGCTATAAAGTCTATGGATAAGTCAGGAAGTATTCCAGAAGAAGAATTACCTGGACTAGTTAGAAGTTGGAGAAATGCTAATCCTAATATAACTAAGTTTTGGTGGGATTGTGATAAAGCAGCTAAGAAAGCCATAAATGAAAGAACAACTGTAAGCATGCAATATGGACTTAAATTTATCTATGATCCTGGAGTATTATTCATTCAATTACCTTCTGGAAGAAGATTAAGTTATGTAAGGCCTAAGATTGAAGAACACCAAACTTTTGAAGGCTACAAAATAACATATGAGGGTATGGAACAAACAAGTAAACAATGGACTAGACAAGATACTTATGGACCAAAACTTGTGGAGAATATAGTTCAAGCAACAGCAAGGGATTGTTTAGCAGAAGCTCTATTTAATGTTGATAAAGCTGGATATAAAACTGTAATGCATGTACATGATGAAATTGTTATGGATGTACCTATTGGTTTTGGCAGTGTAGAAGAAGTTAATAATATATTTGGCCAAGAAATTAGTTGGGCACCAGGACTTCCTTTAAAAGCAGATGGATATGAGTGTAATTACTACATGAAAGATTAAAGTAATTTAATTAATTTTTAAAATATAATTTTGGTATTTTAATTAATTTTGAATTTATTACGAAATAAAATTAAAAATGAAAGTGAGGAAATTAGAATGAAAGTCAAAGATTTAATAGCAAATTTAGAAAGGCAAAATCAAGAAAATGAGGTTTATATAGCTACGCAAGATGGTACTGATATTCTTGATATTTTTGAAACCACAGGTTGTAAATTTCTAAGTGGTGAAACCTTTACTTTAATTAATCCGGTAGGTATGGATGATTATATATCACCATTAAAGTAATTCGCCATTCAAATAAAAAAGAACTACATATACTGTAGTTCTTAGCGAATGAGTGAGATTTAATTTAATTAATTTTAGATTTACAAATAAGCTGAATTTAATTAATTTTTAAACCTAGTTATAGAGTATCCCCTAGGATAGATTTTACCATTCTAAGATAGAGATACTTTAAAATACTTTAAGATATTTTTATTAGATAAGCAATAATCATAATTAAGATTAGGTGTTGCAATACATCTAATAAAAATTCTCTTCTAGTTTTACCCATTAAATCTCACTCCTATATTCAATTATAAGTATAACACTATTATTATATTAAAAAAGTAAAGGAGATAGAAGTGGATAATAAAGGAATAACAAAATTTCTAGAAGAAAATGCTTGTAGAACTAAAGGTGAAACCTTAATAAGGGTAGTTAGAAAATTCAATTTGAGTAAAGAAGAAGCAGAAGAAATTTATAATGCTTGGAAGAAAGAGTATATGAAATTTAAAGGTAATCATTAAATAAGGAGTGTGAGCTATGGATATTAAGACTAAAGAGGATATAGAATTAAAAATTAAATATGATGGTTCCATAGCCTTAGCAACAGGTAAAAGTAAGAAAGAAACACATTGGAAGAATAAAACTATAAGTTGGTCAGATTTAGTTAAAAAGTTAAGTATTACTACAAGAACACCTGAAACTGTAGCAGAATACAAGAAAATGGGTAAGGTTGATAAAGATAGAGTAAAAGATGTTGGTGGATTCGTAGGAGGTACACTTAAAAATGGTAGAAGATTAAAAGCTAATGTAGCTAATAGAACATTGCTAACATTAGACCTGGATTATGTTGAAGGAGATATATGGTCCAGTATAGAGCTCTTATATGACTTTAATGTTGTTATGTATTCAACTCATACACATACAACCGATAATCAAAGATTAAGATTAGTAATCCCATTATCAAGGCCAGTTCTTCCAGATGAATATCAGGCTATTTCAAGAATGGTTGCAGACGATTTAGGAATAGACCAATTTGATGATACAACATATGATCCAGAACGATTAATGTATTGGCCATCAACTTCATGTGATGGAGATTATGTATTTAAATATCAAGATTTACCCTGGCTTAATCCTGATGAAATATTAGAAAGATACCCATTTGGTTGGCGAGATGTTAGTTATTGGCCAGAAAGTTCAAGAGCTAGGGCAAAATTAAGTAAGGCATTAAGCAAACAGGAAGATCCTTTAACTAAGAAAGGAATTATAGGAGCTTTTTGTAGGACATATTCAATAACTGAATCCATAGGAGAGTTCTTAGCTGATATATATATTCCTGGCGCCGATAATACTAGATACACTTATTCAGAAGGAAGTACAACAGGTGGTGTAGTTATCTATGATGATAAATTTAGTTATAGCCACCATGGTACGGATCCAGCTTCAAATACTTTATGTAATGCATTTGACTTAGTAAGAATCCATAAGTTTGGAGAATTGGACGAAGGAGCTAAGGAGGGAACTCCAGCTAATAGGCTACCTAGTTTTACGAAAATGAGTGAATTTGCATCAAGTAATAAAAAAGTAATGGAAACCTTGGGTAAGGAAAAGATGCTAGCAGCTCAGGAAGATTTTGACCAAATCGAAGAAGATGAAATAAATACAGAATGGCTAAAAAAATTAGAGTATACGGAACAAGGTAAGCTAAGAAGTACAATAAGTAACTTTAGCTTAATTATAGAAAATGAGCCACTACTTAAAGATAAAATTGCTTACAATGAATTTTCTAATAGAGCTGTAGTGATTGGCCAACTTCCTTGGAGAAGAAAAGGGAATATGGGTGATTGGAATGATACAGATGATAGTGGGCTTAGAGAGTTTATTGAAAAATATTATGGAATAAGTTCTACTGCAAAATGTGCTGATGCATTAGCATTAAGTTTTGAGAATCATTCTTTCCATCCTATAAAAGATTACTTAGAAGGGTTATCGTGGGATGGTAAAGAGAGAATAAATTCTTTATTTATAGATTATTTAGGTGCTGAAGATAGTAGTTATGTAAGAACAGTAACAAGAAAAATATTAGTTGCAGCAGTAGCAAGAGTTTTTATTCCAGGTATCAAGTTTGATAATATGCCAGTACTTGCAGGTACACAAGGTATAGGTAAAAGTACAATAATTAAAAAGCTTGGCCAACAATGGTATAGTGATTCATTAACTACAGTATCAGGCAAAGAAGCTTATGAACAATTACAAGGTGTATGGATACTAGAAATGGGAGAAATGATGGCCACAAAAAAAGCTGATATTGAAGCAACAAAACATTTCTTAAGTAAGACAGAAGATATTTATAGAGTTGCTTATGGTAGAAGGACAAGCCGATTCCCAAGACAATGTGTATTTATAGGAACAACTAATGATAGGGAGTTCTTAAGAGATAAAACTGGTAATAGAAGATTTTGGCCAATAGATGTAGGGGTAAAAACTCATAGTAAAAGTGTATTTGATGATTTAAATCAATATGAAATAGATCAAGTTTGGGCTGAAGCAGTTGAGCTATGGAAAGCAGGAGAAAAGTTATTCCTAACTGGAGAAGAAGAAAAAGAAGCTAAAAGACAACAAGAAGAACATAGCGAGGAAAGTGCTAAAGCTGGGCTTATTGAAGAATATTTAGATAGATTATTACCTGAAGATTGGTATGAGTTAGGTATTCCTGAAAAAAGAAACTTCATACAAGGGACTGAATTTGGAGAATCAAAAGAAGGAACTTTAAGAAGAGATAAGACTTGTGTTATGGAAATATGGGTTGAACTATTTAACGGAGATCCTAAACAATTAACACCTATGCAGTCAAGAGAAATAAATGATATTTTAACTGGAATTAAAGGGTGGGCAAAAGCAAATGGTACTTTAAGATTTGGTAAAGTGTATGGAAGACAAAGAGCTTATATTAGAAAAAATTAATGGATACAAAGTTTTGTTTTACGAAATAAGTAAATGGATACAATGGATACAAAAATAATTGTTCTGTATCCAGTATTGTATCCATCTTAAAGCAAGTAATATAAAGGTTTTGAAAGCTACTGGATACAGTGGATACAAAATATTCTTTATAAGTATTATTTATATAATTAGGCATATACCTATATACACATATACGCCTAATACACACATTTATATATATATAGAAATTGTGTATCCATGTATCCACTATAAAGAAGGTGATAAAGTGGAAGAACAAAAAATAGAAAGACGACTTAAAAAAGAAATTGAGTTGATAGGTGGTAAAGCATTAAAGTTTGTTAGTCCAGGAGTGTCAGGAGTGCCTGATAGGATTATTCTTCTTCCATACGGAAAAGTGATATTTGTAGAACTTAAATCACCTGGTAAAAAATTAAGACCAATACAAGAACTTAGAAAAAAAGAATTAGAAAAGTTAGGTTTTGATTATTGGGTGATTGATAGCTATGAGGACATAGAAAGCTTACTTGTTTATATAGAAGTACAAGAATATTAAAAGGAAGTGGTGTAATGCAGTTCAAACCTTGGAACTATCAACAGTATTCCATTAACCATATTATAGATCATAAAGCTTCAGGGTTATTCTTAGATATGGGTATGGGCAAGACAGTTAGCACCTTAACAGCAATAGATAATTTAATTTTCTTAGGTGAAGTAAATAAAGTTTTAGTTATAGCACCACTTAGAGTTGCAGAAGATACATGGAGTACAGAAGTAGAAAAGTGGGACCATCTAAAACATTTAAAAATATCTAAAATTCTAGGAACTAAGAAGCAAAGAGAAGAAGCTTTAATGAAGAATGCAGATATTTATGTAACTAATAGAGAGAATGTAGATTGGTTAGTTAATGAATGTTTTGATAGCTGGATATGGGATATGGTAGTTATAGATGAATTAAGTTCTTTTAAATCTAGTAAAGCAAAAAGATTTAGAGCATTAAAGAAAGTAAGGCCTTATTTTAAAAGAATAGTAGGATTAACAGGAACACCAGCACCTAATAGCTTAATAGATCTTTGGCCACAAATTTATTTATTAGATGGTGGACAAAGATTAGGAAAAACAATAACAGGATTTAAAGATAGATATTTTAATCCAGGAAGAAGAAATGGTTATGTAGTTTATAACTGGGATTTAAAAGAAGGAGCAGAAGAAGCAATTCAAAATAAAATATCTGATATTTGTATTTCGATGAAAGCAGATGATTATCTGGATCTTCCTGAAAGAATAGATAACAAAGTTGAAATATCATTATCTAAAAAGGCTTTAGAAACCTATAAAACATTAGAAAAGGATTTAATTATTGAATTAGGAGAAGAAGATATAACAGCAGCTAATGCAGCAGTGCTAACAAATAAATTATTACAAATTTCTAATGGGGCAATTTATTCTGAATCAAAGGAAGTAGTTAATATTCATGATGAGAAGTTAGAAAAGCTTGAGGAAATTATTGATATATCAAATGGTAAGTCTGTATTAGTATTTTATAACTTCAAACATGACTATAACAGAATATCAGAAATGTTAAATAAGAAAAAAGTAAGTTATCAAACTTTAAATGATTCGGAAGATATTAAAAAATGGAATGAAGGAGAAATACAAGTAGCCTTATTACATCCAGCAAGTGCAGGACATGGGTTAAATCTACAATACGGAGGTAACATTATTGTATGGTTTGGGCTTACTTGGAGTTTAGAGTTATATCAACAAGCTAATGCAAGACTTCATAGACAAGGACAAAAAGAAACTGTAATTATACACCATTTGATAGCTAAGGGAACTGTAGATGAAGATGTCATGAATGCATTGGCCAATAAAGAAATAAATCAAAACATGCTTTTAGAAGCAGTAAAAGCAAGATTGGAGGAAGTATGAAATATATAATTATTTACTTCTTGGTTTTAGCTTTAATAATAATGTTTTTCAAAGGAGCTGATATAGATTGAAACTATTAATGCATGTGTTAAAAGAAAGTAAGAAATTAAATATAGATAATACTAAAATAGGACCAATGGCTATAATAATAAAACTAGATGAAGAATTTAAAGAAGTAGTAAAGGCTATGATGACTTACAGCAGAGATAGAACTTTAAGTAATCTAAAAGAAGTTATTGCAGAAACTTTTGATTTAATTCAGATGTGTATATTAATTTTATGGAGATGTCATAGACAGGCACTTGATTTTGATGAACCTAACTCATTAAAAGATATTAATATGGCACATAAGGATAAGTTAGTAGAAAGACAATGGATCTTTGAAACTGGAATTGAAATTGACATTAAGGAATAGGAGGGATATAAGTGGAAAAGATAAGTTATGAGGAAGCAGTTAAGATTGGAGTAAGAGAAGGAATAAAATATATTAAAGAACAAGAATATCAAAAGTTAACTAAGAGATATGATAGAAGATTAAGAAATACCAGATTACTTCTTAAGCATTATAGAGGGCTTACCATTCATAGTGATTTTAGTGATACAGTTATCAATAAGGTATATTATGAAAATGCTGTAGATGTGTTAGATGACATAGAAGCGATAAATGATGAAGAGCAATATGTACAAGCTATAAGTAGAACTAAAGTTCGAACAACAATAATGGTTGGACATATAAATAAATCTATTAAATATTATGAAGCTATTTGTAAAAGTGAAGGTAAGAATAAAATTAGAAGGTATAAGATAATAAAATACATGTATATAGATCCTAATGAAAATCAAACAATACCAACATATGAAGAAGTAGCAGAAAAATTTGATATTACTGTTAAGACAGTAGGAAGAGATGTAAGATTAGCAATTGAAGATTTATCAATATTATTTTTTGGAATTGATGGAATTAAGCTTTAAAAAATGTCCTTTTTAAATTGCATCAATACTAGTAATACAGCCAAAAATATAATAATAATATATGAAAAAATGTCCTTTTCAATGGGATTGTGGTACTTTTTATACCATAGTATAATGGTATCAAGTAATTTTATAAATTAGCACCTAGATAAATTCTGTATAAGGATTTAGGTGCTTTTTTTATATTTAAAGAAGGAAACCTAATCAATATGTAGAAATATCTATATAGATGGGAGGTTGAAAGAAAATGGATATTAAGTTAACGGATGAACAATGTTATGAGATAGCTGATAGTATAGTAAGTGGAAATTTTAGAATGTATGGATTAGGACATTTTGATTTAGGATTAGATGAAATGGCCCAAATAATTAAAATTGCATTTAATGAAACTAATTCAAAAGAAAAAATGTTAGAATATTATGAAGAAATACAATTAAAGTAAAAATATTAACAGAGCCCTTTTAGGCTCTTTTTTAATATATAAAAATACAGGAGGTGGCATTAATGGCCAGACTTACAGATAAACAAATAATATTTGCAAATGAATACTTGATAGACCTTAATGCTACTAGAGCATATAAAAAGGCTTATCCTAATGTGAAAAAAGATAGTGTAGCAAAGGCAGCAGCAAGTAGACTGTTAACTAATGTTAACCTTAAAAACTATATTGATGAACAGCTTAAGAAAATAGAAGATGAAAGCATAGCAAATGCAACAGAAGTTATGAAATACCTTACAGCAGTAATGAGAAATGAACTAACAGAAGAAGTTGTTGTTGTAGAAGGTGAAGGAGAAGGATGTTCATCAGCAAGAATAGTTAAGAAAGATATATCAGCTAAAGATAGAAATAAAGCAGCAGAGTTATTAGGTAAGAGATATAGATTGTTTACTGAAAAGATTGAAGTTGATGGTGTTCAACAAGTACAGATAGTAGATGATATAGATGATTAAAGTAAAACTAAAATCAATAATAGCAGAAAGCTTTTATGAAGCACATAAAGATATAAAAAGAGGACTTCATACTCACTACTGGTTTAAAGGTGGTAGAGGTAGTACGAAGTCTTCTTTTATTTCTATTGAAATAGTTCTAGGAATGATGAAAGATGCACAAGAAGGAATAATGTCTAATGCTTTGATACTAAGAAGGGTTAAAGATACTCTATCAGAATCAGTAAGAGATCAGATTAAATGGGCAATAGATATATTAGGTGTAAGTGATGAATGGCACGTTCCAGAAGCTAAATTAACAATAACGTATAAGCCAACAGGGCAAGTAATAAGATTTAAAGGTGCTGATAATCCTAAGAAAGTTAAATCTACCAAAGTACCTAAAGGATATATTAAATATATTTGGTATGAAGAAGTAGACGAGTTTGAAGGAAAACATAAAATAGATACCATTAATCAGTCTTTAATGAGAGGTGGACCAAAATTCTTTGTATTCTATTCTTTTAACCCACCAGAAAGTCAAAGGAATTGGTGTAACCAAGAAGTTATAGAGCAAAGAGAAGATAAATATATACATCATAGTGATTATAGAGCAGTACCTAAAGAGTGGTTAGGAGAACAATTTATTATTGAAGCTGAACACATGAAGAAGGTTAATCCTACTAAATATGAACATGACTATTTAGGAGCTGTAACTGGAACTGGTGGAGAAGTATTTAGAAATATAACAGTAAGAGAAATAACAGATGATGAAATAAAAGTATTTGATAGATTAAAGAATGGATTAGACTTTGGATATGCAGCAGATCCTTTGGCTTATTTATTAATGAATTATGATAAGACTAGAAAGAGATTATATATCTTTGGAGAAGTTTATAAAGTTCAATTAAGTAATAGTAAAGCAGTTGAGGAAATAAGGAAACTTAATCCTTTAAATAAAAGAGTAACAGCAGATTCAGCAGAGCCTAGAACTATAAATGAATTTAAGAATCTAGGATTAAATATTGCAGGAGCAAAGAAGGGACCAGATAGTGTTGACCATGGAATTAAGTTCTTAAGTGAAGAAATAGAAGAGATAATAATTGATCCAGTAAGATGTCCTAATGCTAAAAGAGAGTTTGTAGGATATGAAATAGAAAAAGATAAAGAAGGTAATTTAAAGGGAGAATATCCAGATAAAAATAACCATACTATAGATGCTTGTAGGTATGGTATGGAAGATGAAATTAACTCTACTAAGGTAAAAGTTAAGAGCAAGGTTAAGTTGGGATTAAGATAATTTCGTTAAATTTTCGTTTAATGAATATTAGTTAAATTACCTATTTAAGCCATTTATAAGATGTGAAAATAAGAAACTTAGTTTAATAAAACTAAACATTTAAAGTAAAAAGTACTATTTCGCATATGAAGTTACGAAATGATATAAAAAGAGGTGATAAAATGCCAATAATTAAGGATAGAGATTTACTAAATGAAGATGGAAGTATTCCTATAAAGTTATTAGTTAAATGTATTGATGAACATAAGTCTATAGTAAGGAATAAGTACGAGAAGTTAAATAAATATTATGATGGAGAACATAAGATATTAAACAGAACATTATCAAGTACATCTTTACCTAATAATAAGGTAGTTGCTAACCATGCAGAGTATATAACAGATATGGCAACAGGATATGTATTTGGTACTCCAGTAAGCTATGGAGGTAAGGGAGCAGAAGAATTAAATAAGATATTTATAGAAATAGATGAAGATAGTCATAACAATGAGTTAGCTTTAGATTTATCTATATTTGGTGTAGGATATGAATTAATCTATATGAATAACGAAGAAGTTCCTTACCCAGAACTGGCAGTAGTAAGTCCTTTAAATAGCTTTATTGTGGTTGATAGCACAGTTAAACATAAGCCTATGTTTGGAGTGACTCATTATCCTAAGTATGATATTGATAATATATTAAAAGGATATGATGTTAATGTCTATACAGATAAGGATATAACACATTATTTCTTTACAGACTTAACTAGTGAATCACCAACTATTGATGATCCAGAAGAACATTATTTTAAAGGTGTTCCATTAATTGAATATAAAAATAATAAGAAGTTCAAAGGTGATTTTGAAGGAGTAATAACTTTAATAGATGCTTATAACTTATTGCAAAGCGATAGAGTAAATGATAAAGAACAAATGGTGGATGCTTTGCTTGCTGTTATAGGTGCTTCATTAGGTGATGATGGAGAAGAGAAGATAGAAACAGCTAAACTATTGAAGGAATTAAAGATTATTGAACTAGACCAAGGTGGAGATGCTAAATGGTTAGTTAAAAGTCTTAATGAAACTGAAATAGAAGTATTAAAGAACTCATTAAAAGATGATATACACGAATTCAGTAAAGTACCATGTCTTACTGATGAAAACTTTGTTGGTAATGCTTCTGGAGTAGCTATGAAGTACAAGCTATTAGGCTTTGAACAACTAGGAAAGACTAAAGAAAGATACTTTAAGCAAGGAGTAAGGCGAAGATTAAGGTTAATGTCTAATATAGAGAATATAAGAGCGAAGAATATAAATCCAAGCGACATAGATATTACTATGAAGAGATCACTTCCAGTTGATGATGAATTGGCAGCTAAAATAGCACAAGAAACAGAAGGGTTTATAAGTTGGGAAACTAGAATCAAAAGATTTGATGAAGAAATAGATGTTAATGAAGAAAGAAAAAGGATAGAAGAAGAAAATAAGAAAAAGTTAGAGGACCAACAAAAAGCTTTTGGATCATATGATTTTAAAAATATAGAAAGGGAAGGTGAAGAAGAATGATAATAATAGCTTGGATAGTATTAATATTAAATATTTTAGTTAGCTTAATAACTTTTCTTGGAATATTTAATGAAAAAACAACTTCTGGAAGAATAGGAAGCTTTATATCTTGTACAGGTGGTATATTAGCTTGCATAGTTTCTATTTATATTTTAAGGCTATGATATGAAGAATAGAAGTAAAGCTTATTGGAATAAAAGAGCCAATGAAAGAATGGCTACTTATCATAAAGATAGTGATGAAACAATTAGAAAAATAACTAGTGCTTATGATAAAGCTATTAAGGATATTAATGGCGATATAAATAATATATTCTATAAATACATGAAAGATAGTGAACTTAGTGAGAAAGAAGTTAGGCAATTATTAAACTCTAAAATACCTAAGAAAGAGTTAAATGATATAAGAGCTAAGATACATGGAATACAAGATGAAGAATTAAAAAGATATATGATGGCTCAATTAAATGCAGAAGCATATAAGGCTAGAATAACTAGATTAGAAGCTTTAAAAGAAAGCATATATATCAATACTAAGTTAGTAGCAGATGTTGAAATAAAGCAAAGTACAAAACTATATACAGATAATATAAAGAAAGCTTATTATACTAACCTATTTGATATTCAAAAAGGATTAGGGATAGGCTTTAATGTTGCAGAAATGCCATTAGAAAGCATACAAGAAATACTTAAAAATAATTGGAGTGGTAAACATTATTCTAAGCGTATATGGCATAATACAGATGTGTTAGCAGAGAAGTTAGAAGAAGTAATAACAAATGGATTAATGACAGGCAAGAGTTCTAAAAAGATGGCTATAGAGTTAGAGGAATTAACTAACTATGGTAAGTTTGCAGCAGAAAGAATTATAAGAACTGAGACAACTTATATATCTAATTCAGCAGAAATAGAATCTTATAAGGAGTGTGGAATAGATAAATATGTTTTTATTGCTACTTTAGACTTAAGAACATCTAAAGTATGCAGAGAAAAAGATAAGAAGATATTTAAGGTTAAAGATGCAGAAGCAGGAGTTAATCTTCCACCTTTACATCCACATTGTAGAAGTACAACAAGAGCATACTTTAAGGGGATGGAATCTTTACAAAGAAGGTCAAGAGATCCACAAACAGGAAAGTCTTATTTAGTACCAGGAGATATGAACTACCAAGATTGGTATGATAAGTTTGTAATTGATAAGTATGGTAAAGATAAAACAGAAGTATTTGAGAAGATGATTAAGAATAAATCTTATGATAGAAAACAACTTAATAAATATAAGGAAGTTTTAGGAAAAGAATCGCCAAAGACATTGAAAGACTTCCAAGAGTTGAAGTATAATAATATTAAGGAATGGAGTATAAAACAAAGAGAGTACTCTACTATTAATTCTATAAATAATAAAGAATGGTCTAACATCTATAAAGAAAAGGTAAAATCGACATATTATAATTTTAGGAATGATAATATTGAGTTATCCTGGCATGGAGCTCAAAGATTTGTAGATAGAAATATAGATAAGAAAGGGAATACTATATTTACTCAAAAAGATATTGTTGATAGCTTTAATAGTAAACCTAATTATATACAAGAAGATGGCAGGTTAGTAAACTTTAATAATGGAATAGCTATTATTAGAAATAATGAAACAAACGAAATTGTAAGTATTGTAGTTAGAAAGAATCCAAAGGAAGGGTGGATAAGGAATGATTAAAAAGGTTCTAGATATAATTGAATCATACTTAGATGGAAAATATGAAGAAGATAAAAATTATCCTTTCTATCTTGAATTAGAAACGGAACTTTTATTTAACAATTATGATGAAATGTACAAAGAAAATAAAGAAGTAACAGAGTTATTAAATGATGAAATTCCAGATATTTGTGCAGCAGTTGAAGAAATAGATATTAAGGAGTTTAAAAGACTATTAAGAATTGAATTTTTAAAAGCTAAAGAATTATATAATAAATAAAGGCACTTACTAAGTTAAATGGTAGGTGCTTTTATTATGCTTAAAATAAAGTCTTAGGAAACTAAGGCTTTTTATTATGCCTTTTATTACTTGCTGTAAGGCTTTAAAGAACAGGATAGTAAATAATATTTGAATCTAATGGGCATTGAACATTAGGGGCAAGGAGGAAGAAATGAAAAGAAAATTAATAATGAATCTACAGTTATTTGGTTTAGGTGGAATATCTAGACCTTTTTTTGAAGCAGACGGAGGAGCTGGAAGTGGTGCTACTGGAACTGGGGCAGATAATGGCAATGGTGAAGGTACTGGAGAAGGAACTCAAAGTCAAGAAGGTGGAGAAAAATCTTTTGATGATGTATTAAAAGATAAAAAGTATCAATCTGAATTCGATAAAAGAGTAGCTAAAGCTTTAGAAACTGCTAAAGGAAAATGGGAGACAGATTATCAAGCCAAAATCGAAGAAGCTAAAACAGAAGCTGAAAAACTAGCTAAGATGAATGCTGACCAAAAGGCAGAATATGAGAAACAAAAGAAGCTAGATGAACTAGCAAAAAGAGAAAAAGATATTACTACTAGAGAATTAAGAGCAACAGCTTATGAAACTCTAGCAGAAAAGAATCTACCTAAGGAGTTAGTAGATATTCTTAACTATTCAGATGCAGAACAATGCAATAAAAGTATTGAAGCAGTAGAAAAGGCTTTCCAATCTGCAGTAGAGAAAGCAGTAAATGATAAGTTAAGAGGTGGAAATCCTCCTAAGGGTGGACAAGGAAGTAAAACAGATTATAGCAAAATGAGTGATGCTGAATATTATGCAGCTACTTATAAAAATAAAAAATAGAAAGAAGGAATATTAAATGGCAAATGAATTTATTACAGTAAAGGAAATAGCAAGACAAATATTACCAAGATTAATTGAAAATTTAGTTTTTCCTAACTTAATCCATAAGGATTTTAGTGAAGAATATGTAACTGGTAAAGGTGCTACTATTCAAGTAAAGAAACCAGTTATTTTAACTGCTAAAGATTTTAATGAATTAGAAGGAACTTCTCCACAAGATGTTAAAGAAGAATCAGTAGATGTAACATTAGATAAGCTTGCAACAGTTGATGTTGAGTTTGGAGCAATTCAAAGAGCAACTAATGTTGATGATTTAAATAGATTATTCTTAGAACCTGCAGCAGTTGCATTAGCAGAAAAGATTAACTCAGATGGGTTATTCTTATACAAAGATATACCTTATGCAGTAGGAACTGCAGGAACAACTCCAAGTAAGCTTACTGATTTAGCTAATGTAAGAAAGATGTTAAATACAAATAAAGTTCCAGTTGCAGGTCGTGTTGCTGTGTGGGATCCAGAAGCAGATGCTAATTTTACAACTATAGATGCAATTGTTAATGCTGAAAAGAGTGGTTCAACTGCTGCATTAAGAGAAGGTTCTATAGGTCGTGTATTTGGATTAGATAACTACATGGCACAAGGTGTTAAGCAACATACTACAGGAATTACTAAAGCTACTGATATTAAGGTAAATGGTAAAGTCACTGCAGGAGCAACAAGCCTTGCTATAGATGGAACTGCTTTAACAGGTAAGCTTGTAAAAGGTGATATATTAACAATTAAAAAGAATAATTATGTAGTTGTAGAAGATACTGCAGATGCATCAACAAATGCAATTGCTTCAGTTAAAGTATATCCAGCTTTACCAGAAATCGTAGATGATACAGTAGTAACATTAATTTCTGGACATACTGCTAACTTAGCATTTAATCCAATGGCATTTGCTTTTGTTACTAGACCACTAGTTGCGCCAGCAGGAGTTGAATCTTATGTTACTTCTTATAATGGAATCACTTTAAGAGTTGTAAGAGGATATGACATGAAATATAAAAAGGAAATGCTTTCAATGGATGTGCTTTATGGATATAAGACAATGTATCCAGAGTTAGCGACAAGAGTATTAGGATAATAGAGGGTATTAACCCTCTTTTTCTTTAGGGGGTGTTTATTTGATACAATTAGAAAAGCTAAAAATAAGGTTAGGGATAAATGATACTAGTCAAGATAATCTATTAAATATGCTTTTAGAAGATGCAGAAGGAGAAATATTAGACTTCTGTAATAGAGATAAGCTTCCAATAAAGGCTGAACCTTTGCAAAGGGAACTAGCTATTATTTATTACAATAGACTAGGAAGTGAAGGGGAAGTGTCAAGAAGTGAAGGAGGAGTATCTGTTTCTTATTCTACCGAAATACCAGAAAATATAAAAAATAGGTTAATAGCTTTTAGAAGGCTTAAGTTAGTGGGTGTTGCTAATGCGAATAAAGAATAAAAAGACTTATTATCTTAAAAAGAAAACAGTAATAGAAGATAATGAGAGTGGAAAATATCCAGGTTATTCAGAAGCTATAGAAATTAACGCTAATATAAGTCCTGCATCTGGTAGGCTACAAGCTGAAATTTATGGAGAAAGATTAAATTATATTTTAAATATGCTTGTAGATGGACCATATGAAGTAATAGTAAAAGAAAATATAACTTACTATATAGTTAATGGAATAGAAATATGTGAAGGTTATGGAATATGTGTATATGTATCTAAAGAGAGTAACCCAGACTACAAGATTATAAGTATAAAACCATACTCACATCTATTTATAGAACTGGAGAAGATTTAAAATGGCTACTAACGTTACTGGAGTAGAGAGTTTAATGAAAAAGCTAACTGAACTAGGTGGAAATGTAGAAGAAACATTATATAAAAGCATACAAAAACAAGGTGAGTTGGTAAAAGGTGAAGCAAAGATGTTATGTCCTGTAGATACTGGAGATTTAAGAAAAAGTATCTACAAGAAAACTAAAAGGGCCAAAGGAAAAATAATAGGAATAGTTTATACTAATTCAGATCATGCAGCTTATGTTGAATTTGGAACAGGTAGAACAGGTGAAATAACTAATAAAAATACTAATGTAAATGTTAGTTATAAACAAGATAAATGGTTAGTTAATATACCAGATGTAGGTCCAAGATGGATAGAAGGTCAACCAGCTCAACCTTATTTATATCCAGCACTTAAGAATAATGAAAAAAGAATAATTGAATATATAAAAGCAGATTTAAGAAAAGCAATAAGGGAGGTAGCTAAGAAGTGATAAATATTAAGCCTATAATAGTAAATGAACTAAAAAAAGTATTTAATAATATTAATGATACTTATCCTTCTGAATGGACCATATTCCCTGTAATACAATATACAGAAGAAGATAACAAAACTTACACTAAAACAGATGATAAAGAGCAAGAAGCTTATGTAAGATACAAGATTGATATATGGAATAAAAGAAGTACTTCTGATATTGCATTGAAAGTTGATGAAGTACTTTCTTCTTTAGGATTAGTAAGAATACAATGCTTAGATACTCCAGAACCTAGTCAATTAAAACATAAGGTAATGAGGTATGAAGGCATTATTGATGTAAATAATATGAGAGTTTATAACTCTTAAAAGGAGGAATGAAAAGTGTTAGCTAATGGAATAACTTTAGGATATAAGAAAAAAAGTGGCTCCCCTTCAACTTATACAATTTTAACAGGATTGAAGGAAGTTCCGGAAATAGGAGATGAACCAGAGAAAGTAGAAAATACTTGCTTAAGTGATGCAGTAAAACAGTATGAGTTTGGAATAGGTGATCCAGGAGATTTAGAATTTAAATTCAAGTATGAAAATTCTAGTGCAACTAGTCCATATAGAGTATTAAGAACTGCTGCAGCAGCTAAAGAAATATTAGCATTTGAAGAAACTCTTCCAGATGGAACTAAGTTTAATTGGGATGCACAAGTAAGCGTAAAACTTGGTGGTGGTGGAGTAAACAATCCACTGGATTTTACTGTTAAGATGGCATTACAAAGTGAAATAACTCCAGTAGATCCATCAACAGGTTCATAAATTTAAGACACCATTAATTTGGTGTCTTTTTAATTTAATAGAAAATAAGAAAGGATGATATAAATGGCAAGAAAACAATTTGCAATATGGCAAGTAGGAGAAGAAGAATATAAGTTAAAACTTAAGACTTCAACTTTATGTGATTTAGAAGAAAAGTTAGGAACTAGCTTAATGAATGTATTAGGTAATGGTAATATGCCAGCATTAAAGATAATGCTTACAATTACCCATTATGCTATGAAAGATTATAATGCAAACATTAAATTCAAGGATGTTCAAGATCTATTTGATAAATATGTTGATGAAGGCGGAAGTCAGTTAGAGTTTTTTACTAAGGTAATTATGGATATTTACAAGGTGAGTGGTTTTTTTACGGAAACACAAGCAGAGATGGTGGAGGAGAAACAGGAGAAAGCAGAGGAAATGCTACTAGGATAGAAAACTTCACAGATTATATTAATAATTTATATCCTCAATTTCTAGACATGGGATATACTCCATCTTTATTCTGGGAGAGTTCTTTATTAGAAATATATGATTTGATGGATAGCTATAACAGAAGAAAGAAGAATGAAATTAAAGAAATTGAAGAAAAAATAAAAGCTGAAATTTCTCTTAATGCTGTATTAGCAAGACAAATAGGAGAGTATGTTGCTAGTTTATTTAACAAAGACTCACAGATAACACCATTAAACAAATTCTTTCCTAGTCTTTTTGAGGAAGATGAAGAAGAAAAGAATGTTGATATGGCTTTATATAAAGCTAAGATGGAGGAGTTCGCCTTTAGACATAATCAAAGATTTAAAAGAAAGGAGGAATAGTTTATGGATGGCATGACCTTGGAGAAATTGCAAGTTCTTATTGAAGCACAAACTAAAGGCTTTAGGGATGAAGTTGCAAAAGTTCAAAACGAAGTAAAGAAAATGACTAACAATGTTAATAATGAAGTTAATAAAGTTAAGAGTATATTTAAAAGCCTAGGTAAGTTTATAGCAGCAGTAGGAATAGGTAAATTCTTTGTAGATAGTACAAGGCAAGCCATGAAGGTTGAAGCAGCTATTCAGCAGATAACTCGTACAATGGGAGAAAGTACAAATCAATTCTTAAAATGGGCAAAGAATAATGCTTTAGCCTTTAATATGTCACAATCGGATGCTATGAATTATGGAGCTATTTTCTCTAATTTAGTAAGTACTTTTAGTAGTGGAACAAAAGAAACATTACAATATACTACTGATTTATTAAAAGCATCTTCTATTATAGCGAGTGGTACAGGTAGAACTATGGAAGATGTAATGGAACGTATTAGATCTGGTTTACTTGGTAATACGGAAGCCATTGAAGATTTAGGAGTTAACGTAAATGTTGCTATGCTTAAGAGTACAGAAGCCTTTAATAGATTTGCTAATGGTAAGTCATGGGACCAATTATCTTTCCAAACTCAACAACAAATTAGGTTGATGGCTATATTAGAGCAAACACAAAATAAATTTGGTGGAGAAGTATTTAATAATACTAATAGTGCTTTACAACAATTAGTAGCAGTATTAAAAGACGTAGCTTTAAACATAGGAAATGCTTTCTTACCTATACTTAATGTAGTTTTACCTATATTAACTGGATTTGCTATTAAATTAAGAGAAGTAACATCATATATAGCAACATTTATGCAAGTGCTATTTGGTAAAAAGGGAACTAGTACAGCAACTAAAACTATGCAATCTGCAACTAATGCTGCTTTAAGTGGAGCAAGTGCACAAAATGCCTATAATGATGCTTTAGGTAATACTGGGGATACAGCTAAGAAAACAGCTAAAGAAATGAATAGATTACTAGGTGGATTTGATGAAATTAATTCATTAAGCAATAATAGTGATTCTGGTGGAGGTGGCCTAGCATCCTCAGGTGTGGGTGGTGGAGCAGATATACCATCAATAGACTTAGGATTAAGCGAAGAACCAGATACTAGTGGAATTTCAAAAGCTGCAGAAAAGGTTAGAAAGATATTTGAAGACTTTGCTAATTTCTTAAAAACAAATAAGGATATTGTTATTTCTATAGTAGGAGGAATAATAGCAGGAATAGGAAGTTTCTTTTTAATAACTAAATGGAGCAAAATAATAGAAGGAATAAGGTTAGGTTTTAGTAGTCTTGGAGGAGTTATAAGTGGTATTAGTTGGCCAATAGTTGCTATAGCTGCATTAATAGCTTTATTAGTAGGGAACATAATTTATTTATGGAGAACTAATGAGGATTTTAGAAACTCTGTCATAGAAATATGGACCATGATAAAAGATTTTATAGGACAAGTAATAACAGATATAGGAAGTATATTAAAAAGCTTATGGCAAGAATATGGACAAACATTAATAGATAATCTAAAAGGCTTTATGTTAAGCATACAAAAGATAATTATTAATGTTTGGGAAGGTGTAATAAAACCAATTATAACTAATGCTTTAGAAATGCTAAGTTGGTTATGGAATAATCACTTAAAAGGATTAGTTGAGGAACTAGGAAAATTCTTAATGAAATTAACTAATTTTGCACTTGAGTTATGGAATAATTTCTTTGGTCCAATAGTAAATTTTTTAGTTGATGTATTATCTCCTATATTTATAGCTACTTTTAATTTTATAGTAGATTCCATTGGAACTGCAGTCGGAGTAATAGCAGATATTATAAAAGGATTATTAAGAGTATTCAATGGATTAATAGATTTTATATCTGGAGTGTTTTCTGGAAATTGGTCTAGGGCTTGGCAGGGTATAGTAGATATATTTGGTGGAATATTTGATGGATTAATAGGAATAGTTAGATGGCCATTAAATATAATCATAGACATGATAAATAGTGCTATATCTGGTATTAATTCAATGATAAGAACTATAAATAAAGTACCTGGTATTAATATACCTAGTGTACCTAGCATTCCTAAATTAGCAAAGGGAGGAATTGTTGATAGTGCAACTCTTGCTATAATTGGTGAAGCAGGTAGAGAAGCAGTAGTTCCATTAGAGAATAATAAAGCAGGCTTAAGAGAGTTAGCTAGTTTATTATTGGCTGAAATGGGACCAAGGAGCTCTAATAATGATAGCTTTGGTGATGGAGATTTAATCTTACAAATAGATGGTAGCGTGATAGGTAAAGTAGCACTTAAGCAATTAAGAAAAATGCAAAGACAAGGGAATATTACATTAATACCATTATAGAGGAGTGGTGATATTGATAAAGATTAATGGAGTAGATATTGCTACTCCTAAAACATATGAAGCAACTGTAACTGATTTAGATGGGGAAACAAATCGTAATGCAAATGGAGAAATGATAAGAGATAGAATAGCAGTAAAAAGAAAGTTAAATTTAGAGTGGGGACCATTAACCCAAGCAGAAATACAAACATTACTTAGTGCTGTAAGTAGTGTTTTTTTTACTGTTACTTTTCCAGATCCAATGAGTGGTATGGTAACTAAAACAATGTATGTAGGAGATAGAACTGCTCCAGCATATTCTTTTATCAATGGAGAAATTAAATGGCAAGGTCTAAAAATGAATTTTATAGAAAAGTAGGAGGGTATGTATGTTTATAAGAAAAAAGACATTATTAACTATGATTGAAGTATTAAAGGGAGAAGTAATTAATCTTAAACAAAAAGTATCAGAACTTGAAGCTTTAAATAATACAAGAAAGATTAATTTCAATATTGATAGTAAAGAAATAGGAACAATTACAGCCGAAAAAATTTATAAGGCTAACACTAAACCTATACTAAGCTGTGATAGTAAGGGAAATGTAACTATTAATGGGAAAATAGCTATTAAAGGTAAAAAGAATGAAGCATTAGAAGAAGGGGGAATTGTTAATGAAAATAAGTAATGAAAAGTTAGTAAATAGCATAGGTGTTTTAAGTAAATTAACCAATATGGAGTTACCGATTAAACTTAGTTATGCATTTTCTAAGAATATAACAAAGATAGACAGAGAACTAACTGCATATAACAAAGAAAGGCAAAAGTTAATTGAAAAGTATGGAGCAAAAGATAAAGAAGGTAATTTAAAAACTAAGGAAGATGGAACTATTAATATAACTGACGTAGATAGTTTTAATAATGAGATAAAAGAAATTTTAGAAATTGAAACAGAAGTAGATATACATCTTATAGATTTAGAAAAGGTTGAGGTAGATATAAATATTACTCCTGGTGAATTGATGGTTATAGACTATATGTTTAAATAGGTCCTTCTAAAATCTAAGAAAGGAGGGAGAATTATTTACACAACAAGTACAGCTTATAAAACAGCAATAAAAGATTCAGCAAGAAGTTTTGAATGTAAGGTTACAATATTAGATAAAGTCTATAAAAATGAGGATATTGTAGATATTATAATAGATGGTAATATACAACCTAGTGATGGATTTATGATAGGTGCTACAACTAGCCAATCCCTTGATTTAACACTACTTAATAAAGGTGATATTGTTTATGGTACTAGCACCATAAAAGTAGAAATAGGCTTAAAAATAGGCTCTACAGTAGAGTATATTCCTATGGGTATCTATAATATAGATGATATAGAGAAAACTGACTATACAATTAAAATTACTGCATATGATAACATGATAAAATTTGAAAAGAACTTCACAACTACATTAGGAGATTATTTAACATTACAGCAAGTGGTAAGCGAATTAACTAGAATAACAGGAGTAGAGTTTACAGGAAGCCTTCCATCTTACACAGTTAAAAAGTTGGAGGGTTTTTCTTGTAGAGAAGTTCTTGGATATGTAGCAAGTCTATGTGGAGGAAATGCAGTTATAAATCGTGATGGTAAATTTATTATAGTAACTCCTAAGGATATTAATTACCCTATAGGAACATCTAATTATTTTATAGGAGATTATAAAAGAGAAGAAACTAAATATAAGATGGGAAAAATATCCTGCCAAGCAGGAGAAGAAGTCTTAACTAAAGGAACTCTAGGAGCAGATTCTATGGAGTTAGAATTTGAAAATCCTTGGGTAACTACAGCAATATTGAATGATATTTACACTAAGTTAAATGGATTTGAGTATTTAGGATATTCTATGAAATGGCAAGGAGATTTATCTTTAGATGTAGGGGATATAGTAACTATAACTGATAAAAAAGGAGTAGTAAGAAAACACCCTATATTATCTCAAAAATTTACTTACACCGGCGGGTTAACATCTGAATTAGGAGCAAAAGGAGAAACAAAAAACAAAAATAGTTTTTCTAGTAGTGGAAGTACAGCAAAGAAAGTAGAAAGAGTTGTAATGGAACTGGCTCTTATAAACAAAGCTTTAATAGATGTAGCTTATATAGGAGATTTAACAGCAGGAAATATAAAATTTGATACAGCAAGTGGTACTATACTAGATTTACAAACTCTTTTAAGTAAATTTGTAACAGGGGAAAATGGACAGTTTTTAAATCTTACAACAGATAATGTTGTTATAGCAAATGCAGTAATTAAAGATGCTATGATAGATAGCTTAAGCTTAAATAAATTAAAAGCAGGAACTATAAATACTAACACAATTAATTTAGCTTCTGCAGATGGTGGTCTTTCAATAGTAGGTCCTACAATGCAATTTAAAGATAAAGCTAATAAGGTAAGGTTACAACTAGGACAAGATACTGCTGGAGATTTTAATTTTATATTAATAGCAGCAGATGGAACTACTACATTAATAGACGGATATGGAATAAAAGAAAAAGCTATAGCAGATAAATTAATCAAGTCTAATATGGTAGCAGATAATGCGATAGGAGAGCAACAGATTAATTATAGTTCTTTAGTAACTGGACTTAATAAAGATACTAATACAAGCTTAATACAAGCATCCAAAGTAGCAATAGACCTTACTGGACAAAGCTTAGATGTTGCCTTTAATTCTCTTAAATCAAGCGTAAATGGATTTGATGAGAGAATAGAAGCTAATACAACTTCAATATCAGTAGCACAAGGAAAGATAGAAGGATTAATAAAAGAAAGTGCTATAACTAAAAGTGATGTAACTACTTTAAAAGATAACTATACAAGTATTAAAGCTACAGTAGATGGAATTAATACAACAGTAGCAAGTCATACAACTTCTATTTCTACTTTAGATGGTAAAATATCTAAAGTAGAAACTAAGGCGACTACAGTAGAACAAGGTTTAGAAGGATTTAAAGTGACTGTAAGCAATAACTATATAACAAAAACAGATGCAGAGAATTCTTATGCAACTAAAGCAAGTATGGAACTTACAGCCAATCAATTAAAATTAGATTTTAGTAAAACTGGTATAGCGAATATAGTACCTAACTCTAGTTTTGAAGATGGGTTAAACGGGTGGAATTATTACACAAGTGGAGGATCTATAGTAGCTACTATAGTTGATACAACTGGAGATAATCCACAATCAATTAGTGCACTAAGAATGGGAGTAAGCAATTTTTCTTATACTGGAGGATACCACAGGTTTGTAGATTTAGAACCAGACACTACCTATACAATTAGTGCTTATATAAGAATTTCTGCATTAACATCATTACCTGGTAGATCTATAGGAATAATTGTAAATGAGTATTCTGGAACAACTCCTTTAGGAATTAATAATTTAGCAGAATATACAGAATCAACAATAAACACTAGTAAATGGGTAAGAGTAACCAAAACTTTCACAACAGGAGCAAACACAAATAGAGGGCAAATCTATTGTAGAATAAGTAATATATCTAATGGTGTAATTTACTATGATAATATTAAATTAGAAAAAGGAACATTTGCTACGGATTGGACATCTGGAGAAAATGAAATATATAGTGGGAATACAATAATAGATGCAAATGGAGTAACAATTAAAAATGGTGCATTAACTATTAAGAACAAAGCTAATGCTAATGTATTAACATCAGATACAAATGGGGACTTAACTATTACAGGGACATTTATTAATAAAAATAGCAATGGTGTAAAAGCAGTAGAAATAAATAATACCAATATATACCTTTATGATTGGGAAAGAAGTGGAAGAGAACTAGGGATAATCTATAGTTCTTATCTTACCGATTATCCAAACGTAAGAGGATTTTCCCTTGCACATAATCAACAAGGATATATGACACTTGGATATAGAACAGGAAAAAATACCTTTGGACACTACATTATTTTAGATAAATATTCTAAAAATCCAAGTTATACATCTCCAATAAGAGTTTTGGAAGGTACTGTATTTAGTCAAGCTGTAAATATGCAGAATAGAGTTTACGTTCCAGATATAGTATGTTTTGAAGGTTCTTATAATTCAACAACTCCACAGATATTTAAGAACACAGGAGATTCTAGAAATCTTCTTTGTGTACAAGTATCCGTAAATGCTAAAAATGATGGCTTTTTGATACAAAGTAATACAGGTAGTAAATTATTTGCTATTGAAGCAGGTTATCCTTACCCAGTATATTCAAATACGAATTTTGCTGTAAATGGTAATTTTACTGCAAGTGGTTCAAAGAACTCTTTACAGACAACTAAAAATTATGGAGAAAGATTAATAAATGCTTATGAAACAGCAGAATATTATTATTCGGATATAGGGTTTGGTAAAATAAATGATTCTGGAGAGTGTTATATAAGCATAGATGATATATTACAAGAATGTGTAAATTTAGATTGTGAATATCATATATTTACACAAAAATATAATGGTGAAATAAATATAATTGATAGACATAGAGATTATTTTGTAGTCTATGGAGAACCAGGAACTGAGTTTAGCTGGCAATATATAGCTAAAAGAATAGGATATGAAAATGTAAGATTAGATCAACCAGAATTAGTAGGATATTTAGACAACTCAGTAGTCTTTACAGAAGAAGAGTTTACAGTTAAAACAAGTGAAGAAATATTGATACAAGAACTAGATTTTAAATTAGAAGATATTTTATTGGAGGTGGCTTAATGAAAATACTTACAGGATTTGCAGTTATAAAAGATAATGTTGGAAATAGAATAACTTACAGTTATTCAGAGGTAGATGGACAGGGAACTATAACTTCTAGTAATAATAAAGAAAGTTACATTGTTTTAGATGATGAAACTAAGAATTTAGTTACTCAATTAGAAGCAAAAATAAAAGAAAGATTATAAGAACTTAACTTTTACCTAAAATATGTATATAATTAAAGTATAATACATATTTTAGGAGGGTAAATATGAGAATAAATAAAAATTTAATTATAAGTATTATAGTTACTCTTGTTTTAGGGGTAGGAATAAGCGCTATAGTATTTAAACCTATGGGTACTGTAGCAACTGAGAAAAATAATGCAGAGCTTTATGCAGAAATGAAGGAAAGTGCTAAGGAAGAAGTTAAGGCAGAGTTACAAGAACAATTTAACGCTCAGCTAGAAGAAGAAGTAAAGAAAATCAAGGAAGATACAGAGTTACAAATAAAAACATTGAAATCAGAGTATGATTCAGCTATTGCAGATGCGAAGCTACAGCAGGCAAATGATTTGCAAGCTGCGATAAATAAAGCTAATGAAAATGCACAAGCTGCAATAAACCAAGCAACTTCACCAGAGGAAATCGAAAGAAGAAGACAAGAGGAAATGAAAAATAATCCAGAAAAATACGGTTTAAGTGGTCCTATTAATGGAGGAAGTGATACTGGAAGTGGTGCAGGTAGTAATGTAGGAAGTAATGGGAATTAATGTTTAAGAGCTTACAAATGTAGGCTCTTTTTATTTTTAAATAATATAGTGAACTATCATACGATAAATAAGAATAACTAAATCCTTAAATTACTATAGTAATAAAAAACAATATTTATGGAGGAAAAATCAATGAACATAATTAATATTTTTAAAAATACTAATGTTAATTTAGGGTTATTCTTATACTTAGTGGTGGTTATCTTTATATTAGGCAGGCACTTAGGTTATAAGGAAGTTAGCAACAAGTTCTTACTAATAGTAGTAATATTAAATCTATTTAATTTACTATAAAAATTAAATAAAAAAAATAGAGATGTATTATATAGGTGAGCCTAACATCTCTATTTCTGGTGATTTTTTATATATTAATATTATTGACAGAAAATAAAAAAATAAACACATTAAGAGATTAGATAATTCTAGTCTCTTTTTTATTTGAAAAATAAGAAAGAAGGTGAAGTATGGATGAATTAATGCAATTAGCAGCAGGACAAGGACTAGGGTATGCGTTATTTGTATTCTTATTAATCTATGTACTTAAAACAACAGGAGATAGAGAAAAGAGATATCAAGATTTATTAGATACTTTAGGAGAAAAGTTCGGTGTTGTTGAAGATATAAAGGAAGATGTTAAAGAAATAAAAAGTAAAATAGAAGGAGAGAAATAGAATGGAATTTGTAAAATTTATAATTGAAAATGCTTTAATATTAGTGCCTGCATTATATGTAATAGGACTAATTATAAAAGGAACTGAAAAAATAGGAGATAAATATATCCCTGTAATATTATTAGTATTTGGCATTCTTGGAGCAGTAGCTTTATTAGGGTTTAATATTAATGCAATAATACAAGGTATTCTAGTTACGGGTGCTGCAGTATATACCAATCAATTATTTAAACAAATTAATAAACAAGAATAAGAGTAGGATTATTTCCTACTCATTTTAAATTAAAAAAGAAAGGTGGAATTTAAAATGTCATTAATTAAAAATTTAATACCAGAAAGTCAATATCCAACTAAGTGCCCCTATTCAATGCAACCAAAAGGGATATGTATCCATAACACAGGAAATGATGCTTCAGCTGAAAATGAAAGAGATAATCTGGCAAGACCTGATAATAAAGCAGAAGTTTCATTTCATATTGCTATTGATGATGAGAAAGCTATTCAATGTGTACCATTCACTAGGAATTGTTGGGCAAGTGGAGATGGAGCAAATGGTGATGGAAACAGAAACTATATCCATACTGAAATTTGTTATTCTAAATCTGGTGGAGATAGATTTATAAAAGCAGAGAAGAGAGCAGCTAAAGAAGTAGCAACATTATTAAAACAATATGGGTGGACTATTAATAATGTAAAGAAGCATCAAGATTTTAGTGGAAAGTATTGTCCTCATAGAACTTTAGATTTAGGTTGGCAAAGATTCTTAAATATGATTCAATCTGAATTAGACATATTGAATAGAACTAATAAATCTATATTTCCATTACCTTTAAAAATGAAATCTGATGCAATGAGTTATGATGGAGAAGTAAAGATATATAACATTGGAGATCTATTAACAGCAGATGCAGAAAATCAATTTGCTTATTCTATTGAATTAGATGGTAAGAGATGTTGGGTAGAAAAAGCAAATGTTAAGTTATTAGGCTTAACTGATGAAAGATATAGAAGGTTTAGACTACAAGTAACAGAATATCCTTGCAGGGTGTGGACTAAGGAAATTAAGCCTTTTTATAAGGAGGAATTAATAACTGCACAATGGGAAATGAGTGGTTATTATGCTTTAGATATAGATGGAGCTAGAGCATATATAAGAAAGAATGCAACTATGAATAGATAATTTTAATGTTAGTAGGTAGGACAAATTTTACTTACTAGCCTTTATTTTTATTTTATGGACAAGTTTACCAGGAATGTGTAAAATATAATAAAAGAACTCGTAATCTGACTACCAATCTATACGAGTTCAAAACAATAATATATTTCGTTGAATATACCTCTATTATAACATATGTTCAATGGAATATAAATATAAAATAGGGGGATAATATGAATAAAATTGAATTAATAAGCAAAATGAATTCCTTTACTGGGGAAAGAATAAGTGTTGGAATGGAATTAATTAATAAAAGTAATAAGAATTATTCATTTTTAAAATGCAATATTGATGATGAGGTTCAGAAGGATATATTTAATTTATTAAAATCTTCTATAATGTCAATAATTAATGGAAATGAATTAATAGAGTTTAATCCGATTGGAAAAGCAGATTGTACTATAGAAAAGTTGAAGGTACCAGATGTAGAAGGTTTAGTTAACATAATAAATATGAGAAGAGATAAGAGTAATTTTACTACAAGTTTTGAGGATTTAAGGGAGATTAATGCTTATATCTTAGAAGTAAAAATGGGAGATGAAAATTTAAAAATATTTAGAAGATATTCTAAAAGTAAAAGCTTATCAAAAGGAATGTTTTTGAAAGTTTTTTCAGAACAATTTACAAAACTAAAAGAAAATATATTTCAGATTGATAATATAGTTGATTTTATTGTAATTAATGACGAACTCATTATAATATTTAATAGATATGCATTTGAGGTTATTACTAATTATAAAGATAATTATTTCTTAAATTTAGATACAGCTCTTGAAGAAATAAGTAGAAGTAATCTTATAAATAACATAGAACAATTTGAAGAAGATTGTAAGGAAAGTACAAAGATAGCAAAGCAATTTACTAAAGCAATGCAAGATAATAGTATAAATTTAATTTTAGAAAATATACAAGAAGTATCGGATGCTATTAGAGAAGCAGAATTACCAATTGAATTTATAAATAATAAGTTTCAATATGAAAGTAAAGAGCAATTATCAATACTAGTTGCATTGTTATCAGATAAATATGCAAAAACATTGATAGGTAAAAGAATTACGAGTAATTAATAATGAAAGGAGGGCTAATATTTGTTTACAAAAATAAGTAAATGGATTCTATTTATATCTTCATACATCCCATTATATATAATATTTATAGTTAGTAATTTATTTGATATTTATAGCAATTATAAGAGCTTAGTTGGTAATAATACTTTTAGTCCTCAATTACTTATATTAAATTCAGAGGTTAATATAATTCTTATATTAATATTTACTATCTTATCAATTATATCACTAATTCTATTATTACTTATTTTTAAAGTTGCTGGTAAAAGTAGTGAATATACTTCTATGTATGATATAAGCAAGAATAATAAATCTATAAATGAATATGTATTAGTTTATATCCTACCATTCATAACAGTAAAAACTAATGATTATAAAGAGTTAGTAATTTTTATAATAATATTTTTCTTAATTGGATTACTATCAGTAAAAAATGATATGGTATATATAAATCCAATACTATATATTATGAAATATAATATATATACATTTAAAGAAGATAAAAGGTCCTTAGAAAGTTCTATATTAATTAGTCAATATTCCATTTTAGATTTAAAGAGAAATTCAAATGGCGGAACGGACAAAATTAATGTGAGAGCGTCAATAATTGGTGAAGGAGTATATTATATAAAAAGTAACTAATTTAATACTTAAATCTAGTTTTATAAAATCCTTTTTAATATTATTCACCCCCTAGTCTGATTATAGACAAGGGGGTATTTTTTTATACATATAGTTCTACAATGCACTCCATGGTCATACAATGTAATACAAAGCAATAAATGGAGGTGTAAGCATGGCAGATAGATTAAGAATAATAATAGAGTTTTCTAAGAATAAAGAAAGAGAATTAAAGCTTTATGGTAAGTTACAAGAGTATTCGGTTCCATCTGTAGCAGTTAAGGATATGCTACTAGGATTAATTCCTTTACCTGATATAAAGGATACCAATGTAACCATTAAAGAATTATAAGAATAGTATAATGGTCCGTACAGTACGGATATGTACGGACGAGCCTTTTAAAAGCATTTAATTTTGAGTAAAAGAGAAGTGGGGGAGATTAGTGAGTAAGATATTAGAATTAATTAACTCTATATTTAATAGGAAAGAAATTGTTTTAGATGATAGAATTGAATTTAGAGTTAATAAAAAAGAAAAGATTTTGATTAAAAAGTATTGTGATCTTAAGAGAGTTACTACATCAGATTTTTTTAGAACATTAGCGATGAAAGAGATAGATAAGTTTATAAAAATGAATAGTTAATATCTGTATGGTTGTATTTTGGTTGTATAAGTTAAATAAAAATAAGTAATAATTAATGAATTATAATAATGTAAAACCTAGTAATATCAAATGTTTCCTTTAATAACGGAATAGAAAGGAAAGTTTTTTACATAAAGAAAACGACCTCCAAAACCGTTGGTTGTGGGTTCGATTCCTACTGCCCCTGCCAAAAAGTCAGTAATTTAGTTACTGACTTTTTATTTTTTCTTTAAAACTTATAAAGGGCTTACATTGAGGAGAGCTTTTTTATACTTTTTTATTGACAATAGTTAAAATATCATGATAGAATAAATTTTGTCGAAGGGGTATAGCTCAATTGGTAGAGTAGCGGTCTCCAAAACCGTTGGTTGTGGGTTCGATTCCTACTGCCCCTGCCAGAGAAAAAAAGACTAAAAACTGAAAGTTTTTAGTCTTTTTTTGCATATATTAATAATTAAATATACAAGTAGTTGTTTAATTTGGTATAATTTTATATACCGAATTATTAAATTATCTAAGAGGTCATGTATATGAAGAAAAATATAAAAAATATAAGTGTTTGTTTATTAATGATAACTATGTTGATAAATGTTTTTTGTATTAAAGTTAGTGCCGTGGATAATAATGAAAAAAATATTAACTTTAAAAGAATAACTGTAGAGGACGGGTTATCACAAACCTCTGCTCAATATATATTTCAAGATAGTAAAGGATATATGTGGATAGGAACATCAGATGGATTAAATAGATATGATGGAAATGAATTTAAAGTCTATCGATATAAGGAAGGTGAAAAAAAATCATTAAGTGTAAATTATATTACGGCTATAAATGAAGATGAATATGGGAATATATGGGTAGGAACCATAAGGGGATTAAATAAGATAGATGCTAAAACAAAAGAGATAAAAACTTACTTTCCAGAAGTAGATGGATGTAATTTATCTTATCACAATATAACTGAAATTTTAATAGATTCCAATGATAACATATACATAGCAACTGCGGATGGATTAAACTTGTATGATAAAGAAAATGATAATTTTATACGAGTTTATGGAGAGGATTCTGAATATAAATTAACTAGTCAATTTATATATTCTATAACTGAAGATAAGAATGGAGATCTTTGGGTAGGTACAGAAGAAGGATTAAATAAGGTTAGTAGAAAGACCAACAAAATTATAAAATACTATGCTGATGGATTAAGTAATTCTATTACAGATGACTTTATATACAAGTTATATGTTGATACTATGAATAATTTATGGATAGGAACCTATAGTGGAGGGTTAAATAAATTAAACATTGATACTAATAAGATAGAGTATTATTTAAATAATCCAAATAATGATAAATCTATAGCTAGCAATTCCATTAGAGATATTCTAATGGATAGTGATGGTATTGTTTGGGTAGCTACAGATAATGGGTTAAGTAGATTGAATAATAAGAATAATAGCTTTATAAATTACAAATCTAAAGTATATGATCCACAGAGTATAGTTAGCAATAATATTTTAAGTTTGTTTGAGGATAACTCTGGTTCAATATGGATTGGAACCTATGATGGAATAAGCATTTTTAATATGGAAAATTCATTTATAAATTATAAAAAAGATCCATTTGATACAAACTCTTTAAGTGATAATATGTTAGCTGGAATATACAAAGATAAGGATGGACTTTTATGGGTTGGAACAGTTTATAATGGATTAAATGTTATGGATAGAGAAAAAGGTATAATAACAAAGTACAAAGCCGATGGTAGTGAGAACTCCTTAAGTGATGATGATATTAGAGATATAACAGGAATCGACAATGAAATTTGGATTGCTACTGAAAATGGACTAACAAAGTATGATAAAAATACCAATAAATTCACAAAATATTTCCATGGAAATGATAATTCTTTAATTTCAAATGATGTTAGAAGTCTATATATAGATAGTAGTGGAGTTTTATGGATAGGAACTGCAGATGGTGTTTGTAGTTTTGATAGAAAAAATACCTTTAAATCCTATAAAAAGATTTTTGGGGAAAATGGAATAACCGAAACTATGTTTTCAGATATAGTTGAAGATAAAGAGGGGATAATATGGATAGGTTCATCCTTAGATGGTGGATTAATTAAGTTAAATAAAGAAACAGAAGAGATAAAAGTATATAGAAATGATAAAAATAATGAAAAAAGTTTAAGCTTTAATATAGTAAAATCTATAGCAATAGATAAAAATAATAACTTGTGGATTGGAACACAGTATGGACTTAATAAATTTAATAGAGAAGATGAAACCTTTACAAGATACACTGAAGATGATGGATTATCTAATAACTTTATTTATGGTGTATTAGTAGATGATGAAGGTGATTTGTGGATAAGCACTAATTATGGTATATCAAAATATGACGTAAAGAAAAATAAATTTATCAACTATGATGTAACAGATGGATTGCAAGGAAATGAATTTAATGGGTTTTCATATTATAAGGCCGTAGATGGAGAATTGTTTTTTGGAGGAATAAATGGTTTAACTACATTTTATCCAAAAAATTTAAAGGAAAAAAACTTTCTTCCTAAGGTAGTAATAGGAAGTGTTTATAGTAATGACAATAAAATTTTGAATTTAGATAAAATACATATAGGATATAAAAATAATAATATTAATTTCAAATTTTTCTTGCCGGATTATGGAAATATAAAGAAGATTCAGTATGAATACAAATTAGTTGGTTTAGATGATAATTGGAATTTTGCAGAAAATAGGAATTATGCAAGCTATACTAATTTAGAATCGGGAAAATATACATTTATGGTAAGAGCTAGAAATTCTACAGGAGATTGGAGTGAAGCTACTAGTATAAGTTTTACTGTAGGAGTTAAGCCATGGAAGAGCTCTTTTGCCTATATGATATATGGATTATTTTTATTTCTAATAATTTATATTATTTGGAATAGAGTGAAAATACTTGATAGTTTAGTGGAGCAAAGAACTAATGAATTAAATAAAAAATTAAAAGAAAATGAAGATTTATATAATAAGTTAATTGAAAATGAGAAATATAAAAATAATTATTTTATAAATTTATCTCATGAGCTTAGAACACCTCTTAATGTTATTATTTCTGTAGAACAATTAATATCTAAATTAAATAAAGACAAAAAAGAAATATCTATGGAGAAGTTAGATTATTATATGGATACCTTAAGAAGAAATTCAGATAGGTTATTAAAATTAATTAATAATATAATTGATACTTCTAAAATAGAATCTGGATCATATAAGTTAAATATTAAGGAATATGACATAGTATATTTAGTAGAAGAAATAGCTCTATCTATGAAGAATTACATAGAATCTAAGGGAATAGAATTAATAATAGACCCTGAAATTGAAGAGAAAATAATAGAATGTGATGCTACAGAAATTGAAAAATGTATAGTTAATTTAATAGGAAATGCAGTTAAATTTACTGAAGTTGGAGGTAAAATAGAAATTAAAATAAAGGATAATAATAATTATGTGAAAATTTCAGTGAAGGATACGGGGGTCGGAATAGATCAAAAATATCATAATGCTATATTTGATAGATTTGGACAAGCTTATAATAATATTTCTGAAGAAAATGGAGGAAGTGGATTAGGACTTACATTAACAAAACAATTAGTTACTTTACATAAAGGGAAAATATATGTTAAAAGTGAAGTTAATAAGGGAAGTGAGTTTGTTATAATCTTGCCTATAAAACAAGGTTAGTTTGGAATGTTGACAGTATTTATTCACAATGATATTATATATTTAATAAGTATGTGGATTGTTACTGGAATACAGGCAATACCTAAATTAAAATAGAATATTCTATTTTAATTTAGGTATTTTATTTTCCAAGTGTAAGGAGAATGTTAAGATGATTGTAGAAAAAATATTGAACAACAACGTAGTTGTAGCAATAGATCCTAATACTAAAAAAGAAGTTATTATTATGGGGTCCGGAATTGCCTTTAAAAGAAAGATAGGGCAAGAAATTGAAGAGGATAAAATTGAAAAGATATTTGTAGTAGATGATAAGACCATGGGAAATAAACTAAAGAAATTAATAAATCAAATTCCAGATGGTATATTTGAAATAGCTCATGAAATAATTTCATATGCTGATAAAAAATTAAATAGAAAATTGGATAAGCAAATATACATATCTTTATCAGATCATATAGCTTTTGCTATAAAGAGATATAAAAATAATGTTCAAATTAAAAATGATTTATTAGATGAAATTAGAAGAATACACAAAGAAGAATTTTCTATAGCTTTATGGGGAGTAAACTTTATTAATAAAAGATTAAAAATAAATTTGCCGGAAGACGAAGCAGCTTTTATTGCTCTTCATTTAGTTAATGCTAGTTACCGAGAAACTTCAAAGGAATCTGTAGTTGCAACTAATATAATTAAGGGAATTTTAAATATTATAAGGTATTATTACTCTGTAGAATTTAATGAAGAAGATTTAAATTATGATAGATTATTAACTCATTTAAAATATTTTGCAAAAAGAGTAGTAACAAATAATCAAAATAAAGATAATAATAGTGAGTTTTTAGATATAGCAAAAAGAAGCTACCCAGAAGCATATGATTGTGCTGAAAAGATAAAAAAGTATATTGAAGGTAACTATAATTATATTGTTAATAAGGATGAGATGGTTTACTTAACAATGCATATTCATAGGGTTATATCTGTGTTAAGAAGTAATTAATATGGTAGATAAAAATTTTGTTGGACTGTTGCAAAGATAGATAAAGTGCGACAGTCTTTATTTAAATAAAAATGAATTGAATGAAGGAGTAAAAATGGATAGTAGTTATTTATTAAAAAAGATATTTGGAATTTTACAAAGAGTAGGAAAATCATTAACCTTACCTATTGCATTATTACCAATAGCAGGACTTTTAATGGGCTTAGGAACACTGTTTGAAAACCAATATATATTAACTACATTTCCTATTTTGACTGGAGAAAAATTTCAACTAGTAGCCAATATTATGTCATCTTCAGGAAATATCATATTTACAAATTTACCATTAATATTTGCAGTTGGAGTAGCTATTGGAATGACTTCAGGAGATGGAGTTGCTGCTTTAGCGGCTATAGTTGGGTTTTTAATTATGAATATAACTACAGGTATTATTGCTGGGGTAGAATTATCTGAGGTAGCAAACAATCCAATGTATGCTACTATTCTTGGAATACCTACATTACCAACTGGTGTTTTTGGTGGAATAATTATGGGACTTGTTTCGGCTATAGTGTATGAAAAATTTTATGACATTAAATTACCAGAATTTTTAGGCTTTTTTTCTGGAAAGAGATTTGTACCAATTGTAGCAGCTATATCTGGAGTTATAATAGGAGTTATAATGGCAATAATTTGGCCTCATATACAAAATTCTTTATTAGTTTTCTCTAGAAGTGTCTTAAGTACTAATGAGACTATTTCAGCTTTTATATTTGGAGTTATAGAAAGAGCACTAATCCCATTTGGGTTACATCATATTTGGTATGCTCCATTTTGGTATCAGTTTGGAGAGTATATAAATTCAGCGGGTCAACTAGTAGTAGGAGATCAGTCTATATTTTTCGCTCAGTTAAAAGATGGAGTAGAATTTACTGCTGGTACTTTTATGACAGGGAAATTTCCTTTTATGATGTTTGGTTTACCAGCAGCAACTTTGGCAATGTATCATGAGGCAGAGGATAAAAAGAAAAAGCTAGTATCAGGCATTTTACTTTCAGGAGCATTAACTTCTTTTCTTACAGGGATTACAGAACCTATAGAATTTTTATTTTTATTTATAGCACCAGTTTTATTTATTATTCACTGTATTTTTGCAGGCTTATCATTTATGATAATGGAAATTTTAAATGTAAAGATAGGACTAACGTTTTCTGGAGGACTAATAGATTTTATTCTATTTGGAGTGATACCAAATAGAACTAAGTGGTGGGATGTTCTTATAGTAGGTGGAATTTTTGCTATAATATATTATTTTGGATTTAGATATTTAATAAGAAAATTAAATTTAAAAACCCCGGGAAGGGAATATGAAGAAAATGACTTATTCATAGATGTTTCAGATGAAAATATAGCTTATGGAATATTACATGCCTTTGGAGGAACTAAAAATATTAAGCATTTAGATTCCTGTATAACTAGACTAAGAGTAACAGTTAATAATTTATCATTAGTAGATAAAGATAAGTTAAGGAATTTAGGTGCTATAGATTTAATGATAATAGGTAATAATATTCAAGCTATCTTAGGACCACAATCAGATATAATTAGAAGTCAAATTAAGGATATTATGGATGGTAAAGAGATTTTTATAAAACAGAAAAAAGTTATAGGTGAAATTAAAAGTGGAATTAAAACAGAAACAACTATAGATATACCTATCTCAGGTACATTAATGAGATTAGAAGAGGTACCAGATGAAATATTCTCAATGAAACTAATAGGTGATGGATTTGCAATTAGCCCCATAGAGAACGTATTGAGATCTCCAGCTAGAGGAATGATACTTACATTATCTAAGGAAAAACATTCTATAACTATTAGAACATTAGATGGATATGATATATTAATTCATATTGGTATAGATAGTTTAAAATTAAAAGGAGAAGGTTTTAAATCTTTTGTTGAGGAAGGCGATATAGTAAATCAAGGAGATATATTATTAGAATTTCCATTAGAACTTATCAAAGCAAAAGCTAAATCACCTATAACACCGATCATATTTAAGGGCTTAGGAAAAGACAAATATATATTTTTTAAAAATAATATGAGAGTTAAAAGTGGAGATAAAAATAAAGTACAAATACACCAACATGTAAAAGAATAATATAATAATAAAAGAGAAATAATTATTAAAGAAATTTAATTGGGAGGTGAGTTACTATTAAAAAAGAAGAAGTAGTTTATAATTTTTATACTAAGGGAGAAGAAATTGCTAATGCTGTAACTCATGGTGTAGGAGCAATATTATCAGTTATAGGAAGCGTCTTTTTAATTTTAGCATCAGTAAAGACAGGTAGTAAATATGCAGTTACAGGGGTAGGGGTCTATTGCGCTTCTTTAATTATTTTGTATTTAGGCTCAACACTATATCATAGTATTCCAGGGAAATTAGCAAAAAAAATATTAAGAATATTAGATCACTCGTCTATTTATCTATTAATAGCTGGAACTTATACACCTATTATTTTGATTTTAATGAATAGCGATAAGAAATCTATGTATATTCTAATTGCTTTATGGATAATTGCTGCTTTGGGGATATTTTTCAAAGCCTTTTGGATAGGAAGATTTGAAATTTTTTCAACTATATTATATATTTTAATGGGATGGACAATTGTAATTAACATAAAAGCAGTACTTCTATTAGTACCTACAAATATTCTGATGTTTGTAGTATTAGGTGGAATTGCCTATACGGTAGGATGTATATTTTTTGCAGCAGATAAAATGCCTTACAATCATTTTATTTGGCACTTATTTGTTATGGCAGGAAGCGTCTTACACTATGTAGCAATTTTCTTAGGAATATTATATATAAGTTAAAATCAATTTAAGATGGATTATCTATTTTTATTAATAATTTAGATAATCCATTTTTATTTAAATTTTTTAAATTAAGCTTTTTAGAGTCTAATAATAAAAATGTACTAACTTATCCATGAATTACTAGGAATATAAAAGTAGCCTAAGGTTAAGATAATAGTGTAAACATTAAAGCTTTAAAATGAGAGAGAGTTCCATTTAGAAGCAAGTTTACAAAACCAAAAGCCAAAGGAGGAATTACAAATGGCAAAAACATTAGTTCCAGAAGCAAGAAAGGGATTAAGTGCATTTAAAAATGAAGTTGCATCAGAGTTAGGAGTTCCATTTAGTGAATACAATGGAAACTTAACATCAAAGCAATGTGGTTCCGTTGGTGGCGAAATGGTAAAAAGAATGGTGGAACAATACGAACATTCAATAAAATAGCCACAGCAACAAGATAACCAAGGTTAAAAGTAATAGGATGGATATACCGCCAAAGAAATTCGTAATTACACCGTTCTAAAAAGGAGAAGTCTTCTTGAAATAAAAAATTAATTTTTATTTCAAGGGACTTCTTTTATATTTTTAGAAAACTATAATAAAAAATATAAAATTACAGTATTTATAGAAAAATGAAGAAATTACAAGAAAATTAAAGATATATACAAATAAATATGAATAATGAAGTTTTATAAGAATAGCAAATTAGAATGTATTAGTGTACTATACTATTAATACACTAATACTGTTTGAAAGGAGATAAGCTTATGGGACTTGAATTAAATTCAAAGGAGCCTATATATCTTCAAATAATTTCTTATATAAAAAAGAAAATAGTTTCTGGGGAATTAAAAGGGGGAGATAGAATTTTGTCTGTAAGGGAATATGCTAGTGAAATAAAAGTGAATCCAAATACAATTCAAAAGGTATATTATGAGTTAGAAAATGAAGGACTAATATATACTCAAAGAGGTATTGGAAAATTTGTAACTGAAAATGAAGATAAAATTAATTCATTAAGACAAGAATTATTTAATGAAACTATAGATAAATTTATAAAAGACTCAATATCATTAGGATTTACAAAGGAAAAAATATTAGCAATTATAAATGAGAGATATAGGGAGGATTAAAATGGGGAATTTATTAGAGGTAAATAATGTATATAAAAGTATAAAGGGAAAAGAAATTTTAAGGGGAGTCAATTTTAATATTGAAAGAGGAAAAGTACTTGGGATAATGGGCCCAAATGGGCAAGGAAAAACTACTCTCTTAAATATTATAGAAGGATTTTTGAAAATAGATAAAGGAGAAATAAAATTAGAAGGAAATAGTATTTCTCATGTAACAAAAGGGCAGATATCTTATTTGCAAGATATGAATATCTTCAATAGATCCATGAAAATTAAGGATGCTATAAAGTTGTATTCTGATTTTTTTCAAGATTTTAATAGAGAAAAGATGGATAATTATTTAGAGTTTATGAATTTAGATAGAAATTCAAAAATAAAAGATTTATCAAAAGGAATGATGGAAAAGTTTAATTTGTCCTTAACATTAAGTAGAAAAGCAAGACTTTTCTTGTTAGATGAGCCAATATCAGGGGTTGATCCTGTTTCAAGAGAGAAGATCCTAGATGCCATCTTGGAAAACTTATCAGAGGATAGTTCTATGATTATAACAACACATTATATAGGTGAACTTGAAAGAATATTTGATGAGGTATTATTTTTAGGAGACGGTAAAGTAATAGAATATGGTAATGCAGAAGAATTAAGAGAAAAGCATGGGTCATCTATAGATGAAATTTATAGAAAGATATTTGCAGAATAAATAAGAGGAGGAAATTATGAGAAATATTATTAATCTTTTAAAATATAATTTTGGTAAGTATCATACAGGTACTAGTAAAATACTATATATAATTGGTTTTTCTATTTTGCTTATTAATGTTTTCTCGACTTTTAGTAGAATACCATTAATAAGTGAAGTTATGTCATTATCAAATATAGCTTTCATATCAACATTTTTAGGATTAAACTTTATTGGAGCAATAATAAGATTTACAAGGCAGATTTCTAAGGAAAAGGGAAAGTTAATATTTACTTTTCCAATTAATTCATATGAATTTTTAATATCTAAAATTTTAGAATTTATTATAATACAGGGGAGTATAGTTGTTGTAGCATATATAATGTCATTAATTTCAGTAAGTTCTGTATCAGGTTTAATTAGAACGGTAGCTTTTTCTGTAGCATATGGAACTATTATTAGTTATATGGTGATAATATCCTTTATTATAATAGCATTATCTTATATAAAGAATATGCCACTTAGTATAATAGCTGTTATAATTGGGGGCCCTATAATTGCTGGAATAGTTGATAAATTTATTTATTCTATAACTAATCTTTTCCCTTATTTATATATTAAAATAGGTAGCTTTATAGAAATCGATATTATATATTTTCTTTTAAGCTTAGCGGGGATTGTTTTTATTGTATATTTAGCAATATATCATTTAGAAAAAAAATTAGATATAATCTAGGGGGAGGGATTTAAATGAAAAAATCTTTTAAAATAATAATGGCTTTAACATTAACTATTATGCTTACAGGCTGTGGAGTAAAATTTGGTAGTGAAAGTAGAAATAATAAATTTAATTTTTTTAATATAAATAATGAAGATGTAAGTGATAATAATGACAATGATAACTTAATACAAAATGTTGATATTTCTGAAGAAATAGATGGGATTAATAAGTTAGATATTAATATAGATGTAAGTAATGCAGATATAGAGTACTACGATGGAGATACTATTAGAATTTCAGGGAATTTAAGCAAATACTCTAGAGGAGTTAAAACTGAAAAAAAATCAAATAAGCTTATTATTATAGAGGAATCTAAAAGAAGCACAAATGTTTCTCAAGATTATGCAAGTGAATTAACAATAAGTGTTCCAAGAAGCTTTAATGGAGATTTTGAATTTTCTTTTGGAGTAGGAGAATGTGAGATTAATGAATTAGAATTAGATAATGTAACTATAAAGAATGGTGTTGGAGAGCTAACTTTAGAAGATATATCTTTTAATAACTTAGATTTAGAAAGTGGAGTTGGGACTGTAAACTTAGAAACAAAGAAAAAAACAGGAGAAATTACTATAAAGGGTGGAATTGGTGAAACGAATGTTTCATTAGGAGATATAAATGGTAATTTAAAATTTGATGGAGGTATGGGCAGTACAACTATCAAAGTGCCTGTTAATGCAGCTATAGCAATAAATTCTAATTCTGGACTTGGAGATGTTAAAATAAGAGCTAAGACATCAAATGAAGCTAAATATAATTTTGATATTACAGTGGGAATTGGTGAAGTAGAAGTCACTAATTAAAAAAAGGAACTGCTATGGAGTGTTAAAAAACTTTATAGTAGTTCTTTTTTAGTTTTAAGTGTGGTGTATAAAGTTGCGAAAAGCTTAAGGGTGGCCTAGGTAAGAAGTAAACTTGTATAATAAAGATAAATATTAAATGATATGTAGAAAACACTGTTTTTATCTGTTGTATAAGCATTTGAAAAATGATAAAATAGAACAAAAGTTCGTGAATTTGTAAAGGTGATAAGATGAAAAAGATTAAGATATTACAAGCTGGAGATTTACATTTTGATACTCCATTTAAAGATTTAGATAAAAATATATCGGAAATAAGTAAAGAAGAACTTTTGGAAGTATTTAGTAAAATAATCAACCTATCAATAGAAAATAATGTGGATATTTTATTGTTAACTGGTGATATTTTTGACAATTTAACTGTAAATAAAAAAACATTGATATTTATAAAAAATCAAATGGAAAGAATAAGTAATATAAAAGTATTTATATCCCCAGGTAACCACGACCCATATAATGAGAAATCTTTTTATAAGATGATAAATTGGCCAAAGAATGTTTATATATTCAAGGAAAGTATGGAAAGTGTATTATTAGAAGAATTAAATACTGTAGTTTGGGGAGCGGCTTTTAACGAATATCATGTAAGAAAGAGTATGATTAAAAATATTAATGCTAATAAAAATTATATTAACATAATGACTATTCACGGTGATATTTCTAATTCTGATGAAGGAAATGATTATAATCCAATTACTTTAAAAGATATAGGTGAAAGTGGAATGGATTATATTGCTATTGGACATAGGCATAATTTTAGTGGGATTTTAAGAGAAAATAATACTTATTATGGATATGCAGGTTGCCCTCAAGGAAGAGGTTTTGATGAATTAGAGGATAAGGGAATTATAATTGGAGAAGTATCTAAGGGGGCAGTAGATTTAAGTTTTTTTAGAACATCAAAAAGAAATTATTATGTTAATGAAATAAATATAAGTAATTCTGTTAGCTATGAAGAAATAAGGACAAAGATATTATCATCTATAAAAGAGGAAGATAGAAAGAATAATTTATATAAAATAATATTAAAGGGTGAAATAGAATCTTATATTAATTTAAAAGAAGATTTGATTTTAGAAAAAATAAAAGATGCCTTCTATTTTGTTAAAGTTATTGATAGATCAGAGGTTAAACTAGATTTTGATAAGATAGCGAAGGATTATTCTTTTAAGGGAGTATATGCTAAAAAGTTATTGAAAAAATTGGAAGATGAAAATTATAATAAGGATGTTTTAAAAATGGCTTTAAAATTAGGAATGCAATGTTTATCCCATGAGGAAGTGAATTTAAATGATTATAAATAAAATTAATATAATTTCCTTTGCAGGGTTAAAGGATAAAATAATAGATTTAGAGGATAATGTTAATTTAATTTATGGAGAAAACGAAAAAGGAAAGAGTACTATTCAAAACTTCATAAGAATTTGGCTTTATGGAATGAGTTCTAAAAGAACAAAGGATTTAAAAAATAATGATAGAGTAAGGTTTTCGCCGGTAGATGGAGATAAAATAAGAGGGGAATTATACATTACTTATAATAATAGAAAATATATAATAAGAAGAAGCTTTGGATCTACTAGAAAAGAAGATATTTCTGAAGTTTTAGATGCTGAAACTGGAGAAGTTATTAAAGATATACCGAAAGATGAACCAGGAAAGTATTTTCTTAATGTAAATTCAGCAACCTTTACAAAAACATTATTTATTAATCAATTAGGAGTATCTATTTCTAAAGATAAGGAAGAAGATATTATTGATAGGGCGGCAAATCTTCTTGATAGTGATAGTGAAAATATTTCTATTCAAAAATCTTTAGAAAAGTTAGAAGGTATTAAAAAGTCTATAATTACTTCTAGAAAAACAGGAGAGTTAGATTTATTAAGAAATAAACTGGATGATTTAAATAAAGAAAGATATGAGGGCTATAAGTTATCAGAGGAAAACATAGATAAGGAAAATCATTTAATAGAATTAAGGGAAAGAAATAATGAACTAAGGGTTGAACTTAGAAATTTAGATATTTATAAAAAGTACTTGAAAAAGTCAAAGCTTCAAAAGGAATATGAGGAAATTAGTGACTATCTAAGGAAGAAAGAAGAACTTAAGAAAAAGGAAAGATATATTCAAGAAAGTATATCCTCCAGAAATGGAGTTATAGATGAAGTTTTATTAAATGATATAAAAGATGAGAATGCGTTATATTTCAGTATTTTAGATATGAAATATGAAGAAGAAAAGAGTTTAAATAAAAGTAAGGAAATTTATTTAAGTAAGAGAGAAAGCTATGATAATTTACTTTTTATTGAAGACATATCTATTGAGGATAAAAATAGATTTATAAAGTCAACAATGGAAAGAGGAAACTTAGAAGAAAAAATTAACAATTATGAAGTTTTAAATAAAGAGATAGAAATTATAAAAAAAGATATTTCTAATAAAGAGAAGTTTATTGGTAGTGCAATAAATTTTAAAGAAATTAGAGAAGAGATAAGATTATTATTAGTAAAGTATGAAGATAAGCTAAAAGAATATAAGTTTAAGGCTGAAAATTATAAGAATGCTAATATAACAACTAAAAAATTAGAAAGTAAATTTAAAATTTTTAGTATTTTATCTATTTTAACTTTAATTTTTTTAGTAGGAACTATAGTATTATATACGAATAATTTGCTTTTAGTTGGAATGTTTTTAGGAATATTACTACTTTTTATATATAAAAGCATATCTTTAAAAATTCAAATTAAAGGTGGAGGGAATGGGGCTTTAAATATAAAAGCTTTAGAAGAGGACATAAAATATATAGAAAAAGAAATATTTAAGTATACAAGTGTAGTTGAAGCATCTTCTTATGAAGAATTTATTAAAAAATTAAAACTTTTTGATGATTTTAATAATTATTTAGAGAAACAAAAAATAAAGATATCAGAAAAGGAAGCACAGATTAAGTATTTAAATATAGATGTAGTCAAGGAAAATTATAAAATAAATCAAGAATATATAAAACATATATTAGAACTAGCTAATTGTGATGATATTAATGAAGTTCTATTAATGTTTTCAAAGTATGAAGAAGTTAATAAAGAAGTATTATCACTAAAAATAGATATTGAAAAAGAAGAAAAATCTATTGAAAAATTAAATAATGAATTAAGTATTAGAGAAAAAAGAATTAGAGAAAAATTAGAGAATATAGGCCTTGAAAATGTAGATCTGTATGATTTAGAAGAAAAATTATTTGAAATTAAAGAAAAAATTAAACAGAAGGATGAAATATTAAAAACTTTAGAAAATATAGAATCAGCTTATAATGCCTTAACTAAGGATAAGGATATAGAGGCTATAAAGGAAGATTTAAAGGATATAATTAATGAAAATATAAATTATACTTATTCATCCGAAGAAGAAATAGATAATCAAGTTTCTCTAAAATCTAATGAATTAATTGAAATAGAAAAAGAAATTAAAGATGTGGAAAATCATTTAAATAATAGGTTTATAGGTAAAAGAACAATACCTGAAATAGAAGAAGAAATTAATGAAGTTAAAGAGAAACTTAATAAGTTAGAGATTTTACTTAAGGCAACAGAAATAGCAATAGAGAATTTAAATGAATCAATAAGGGAAGTTAGAGGTAATTTTGGAAACATATTAAACTCAAATGTAATTAATTATTTCAAAACCCTTACAGATGAAGAATATGATGATGTTATGGTATCTGATTCTTATGATATGAAGGTGAGAAAGGGGAAAGAAATACTACCTGGGGCTATTTTAAGTAATGGAGCAAATGATCAATTATATTTATCCTTAAGATTAGCTTTTATAAATATGATTTATAGGGGGATGGACTTCCCTGTAATACTAGACGATGCCTTTGTTCAGTACGACGACATTAGAGCAGAAAGAGCTTTAGAAGTATTATTAAGTGGTAATTTTAAGCAACTTCTTATATTTACTTGTCAAAGTAGGGAAAAGAATATATTAGATAATAAAAATATAGAATTTAATTATATATTTTTATAATAATGTTAATAATACTATTGACAAGGTAGATACTAAAATATAGAATTATACCTATGAATAATGCAAATCATTTGCATAAAAGAGGTGGAATAATGAAAAAAAAATTAATAAGCCTAGTACTTATATTAGGTATATTATTTTCTCTTTCAGGATGTAAAAGTAAGGACTTGGAAGATAATAAAGGTGAAAGATTAAGGGTAGGAGTTACTATTAATCCTTTAAAAGATTTTGCAGAAGCAATTGGTGGGGATAAGGTGGATGTATTTTCAATAATACCAGATGGAAGCGATGCCCATGACTTTGATCCAAAACCAAAGGATTTAAAGGACTTAATTAATACGAACATATTTATATATAACGGACTTGGAATGGAAGAGTGGATAGATTCTGTTTTAGGAACTATTGAAGGAAAAAATGTAAAAATAGTTGAAGCAAGTAGTGGCATAGATGCAATTAGCATATCAGAGGAAGTTGTCAATGAACAAGGTGATGAAGAAGAACATGATGATCATGATCATGGACATAGTGGAAAAGATCCTCATATTTGGCTAAGTCTAAGTAATGCTATAAAAGAAGCCGAAAACATAAAGAATACTTTTTGTGAAGTTGATCCAGATAACAAAGACTTTTATGAAGAAAACTTTGAAAATTTGAAGAGCGATTTTAATTCATTATATGAAGAATATATTTCTAAATTTAACGAATTAAGTAACAAAGATTTTGTTACTGGACATGCAGCTTTTGGATATCTATGTAAAGATTTTGGGTTAACTCAAAAGAGTATAGCAGATGTTTTTGGTGAAGGAGAATTAACTCCTAAGGATTTAGAAACTTTAATAAATTATTGTAAAGAAAATGGAGTTAAGACAATATTTAGTGAATCTACTGCAAGTTCAAAAGAAGCAGAAACTCTAGCTAAGGAAGTTGGAGCAAAAGTAGTTAAAGTATATAGTCTTGAAACTAAAGAAGATAATATGAGTTATTTAGAAGGAATGAAATACAATCTAGAAACTATATATAATTCTTTAAAATAAAAAATGTGCTATACAATAAAATTATGCTAAACAATCAGTAATTAAATATAATTAATGTTTAATAGGATACATATTATATTGCAAAGACTTGAAGAAAATATAAGGGTGTTAGCAAGATATTGTGTATCCTATAATTTTTATTTCCATAAAAATTATAAAATTACATAGTGAACTTTTTATGGTAGAATATTTCATAAGGTGGTGTATATATGAGTAGGGCATTGAACTTTTATGAAAATGAAATTACAAATTATAAAGATAAATTAAAAATTCTAAACAATATTATTAATATTATTTCAACTATAAGATTAGTAATAATTATTTTAATAATTTCATCGGCATATTATTTTTATAAAAAAGAAAATATATTATTTTTAATTGGGTCAGTAATAATTGGATTCTTATTATTTATAGTAGTAGCAGTTTTTCATAATAAAAAGATAAAAGAAAGAAATGAATCAAAATTATATATTTCTATTAATGGTAAAGGTATAAATAGAATTAATGGAAGATTTAAAGAAGAAGAGGATAAAGGGGAGGAATTTTTAAATGATAAACATCCTTTTACTAGCGATTTGGATGTTTTTGGTAGAAATTCCTTATTCCAAATGATAAATTCAACTAAGACTAAATTTGGAAGAGAAAAGCTAAGGGATATTTTATCCTTAAAAGAAATACCAAGTAAAGAAAAAATAATAAATAGACAAGAAGCTATTAAGGAGTTAGGAAATAAGGTTAAATGGAGGCAAGAATTAGAGGTAAAATCAACTTTTAAGAAAAGTGGATTAAGGGATATTAGTGACTTATTAGAATGGGCAGAATCACAAAAAGAAATTAAACCAATATTTAAAATAGTTCCATATATATTTATATTTATTACTATGGTTTCTATAATTTTAGTAGCAGTAAGAATTTTGCCTATAACATATTTAATATTAGTTTTTATGATCAATTATTTAGTGGTTAAAACTCTTACAAAAGATTTATCACAAGTTATATCATTGTTTAATAATCATAAAAAGGATATTGAAGCTTATACAAACTTATTAGATTTAATAGATAAAGAAGATTTTAAGGCAGAATTATTAAAGGGCTTAAAACTGAAACTAAGAAGCAATAATTCTAGTGCCATAAAGGAAATGAAGGCATTAAAGTCATTAGTTGATTGGCTGGGAGATAGTAGCGGGAATGCTTATTATTTAATTTTAAATGTAACCTTATTATCGGATATTTTCATATTAAGGAACTTAGAGGAATGGAGAAACTTAAATGGAAATAAATTGAAAGAATGGCTTGAAATTATGGGAGAGTTTGAGGCTTTATCAAGTATTTCAAACTTATCTTTTGACTTTGAAGATTGGTGTTATCCTAAAATCTATGATGAAGATGGATTAGAGGGGATAGAGGTAGCTCATCCAATGCTTGGGGATAAGGCAGTTTCTAATAATTTTAATTTAAACTCAAAGAATGGGATTAGTAGAAAAGTTGCTTTAATTACTGGATCCAATATGTCTGGTAAAAGTACTTTTTTAAGAACTATAGGAGTGAATTTATTATTAAGTTATATAGGAGCTCCTGTTTGTGCTAAAGAGTTTAGTTGTAGTATTTTTAGTATATATACATGTATGAGAACTAAGGATAACTTAGAAGAAAGTATATCTTCTTTTTATGCAGAAATATTAAGGATAAAGATATTAATTGAAGCAGCTAAAAATGGAGAAAAAGTATTTTTCTTATTAGATGAAATTTTTAAGGGAACTAATTCAAGAGATAGGCACGAAGGAGCTAAGGTCCTAATAAATCAACTAGTGGATAATGGTGCTATGGGACTTGTATCAACCCATGATTTAGAACTTTGCGAGTTAGAAGAAACTAGGAAATGGCTTAAAAATTATAATTTTCAAGAGTATTATGAAGATGATAAGATTAAATTTGACTATACTCTTAGAGAAGGAAAAAGTAAAACTCAAAATGCAGTACATTTAATGAAGCTTGCAGGAATTAATTTTGAAAATAAATAATTAATATAGTTTTTAGTGTGTTATATAAGGTCGTGATGGCTTATAGGAAATATAGGTCATAAGCAAACTTATATGGCACACTTTTTTATTTGTTTTTCAATTTAATATATATAATTTTGGGCTTTAAGCAAGGATATAGTACATATGTATATTTACTAGTAATTTATACAAATAGTAGTGAAAAATATTGAAAAAAATGGCATAATATACTTATGAGTATAAAGTTTTGAGAGGTATGAAATGGCATTTATAATAATTGATTTAGAATTTAATAATTTAGAAGGTATACATAGGTATTTTCCTAATATATTAGAAGAATATCCAGGACTTGAAAAGCTTGATTTAGATAATGAAATAATTGAAATAGGGGCAATAAAGCTAGATAATTATATGAAGCCACTAGAGGAATTTAAGACTTATATTAAGCCATCAGCAATACCTATTTTAAATCCTAAAATATCAGAAATAACAAATATAACAGAAGAAGATTTAAAGGAAGGTTTAACTTTTCAAGAGGGTATAGAAAATCTATCTAAGCTTATAAATGAAGGAGATATAATATGTTCTTGGGCTAAGGATGATATTATTGAAATAATAAATAATGCAATGTATTATGGCTATAATAATTTGAATTGGCTTAAAAACTATTTAGATCTTCAAGAATACTCTACTAAAATACTAGCAAAGAAAAAATCTCTGAGTTTAAAGAATGCGTTAGAAGAATTAAAAATTAAAGTTGATAATAATAAGCTTCATGATGCACTAAATGATGCTATATATACATCTGAAGTATTTAAAAGAATATATAATTCCAGAGTTCTAAAAAATTATATAATTAAAGATATTTATAATATGCCAGCTGTAGATTTAAAAAATTTAAGTGAATATTTATTGGATAAACAAAAAATAAATAGCAAATGTCCTAAGTGTCAGGTAAATATAGATATAGAGTATGATTTTGTTCCAATAAAATGGAGATTTGTATCTCTTGGAAAATGTCCAAGGTGTAATAATAAAGTAATGAATGAGGTTATAGTAAAGAAAACCTTCAGTGGTGAAGAAGTTTATAATGAAATTTCAACCATAATTGATGAAATAGAATATATTAATTTTAGTTATAAAATTAAAAAAATGGATAATAAATTAATTAAGTATTAAAATTTATATATTCTAAAACAATTACATTGTAAATATGATAAAATGTATATGTAAGTTGTGATAAATATTACACATGTAATTTAGACATATATAGCTTAATATCAATTTTAAGTATGGGAGAAGATACATTATGAATATTGCATTTTTTTTAACACCTAAAAATGAGGTGATTTATGAGTATTTAGATGCAACAATGAGACAAGTTATAGAGAGAATGGAGCATCATGGATACACAGCAATTCCTTTAATAGATAAAGAAGGCAAGTATGTAGGAACTTTAACTGAAGGAGATTTGCTTTGGAAACTTAAAAATACTCCTGATTTAAACTTTAGAAATACTGAAAATGTTAAAATTATAGATATACCGAGAAAAAGAAAGCACAAAAGTGTTTCAATAAATGCTGATGTTGAGAGTCTTATATATTTAGCAACAAGTCAAAATTTTGTTCCAGTAGTAGATGATGAAGGAATTTTTATTGGAATAATTAAGAGAAGTGATATAATAAATTATTGCTATGATGAAATGAAGAAGAAAAAGATAGTTTAGAATATTAAAGAAAAGGAGGATTATTATGATAGTAGTTATTTCTCCTGCAAAAACTTTAGATTTTGAAAAAAAAGAAAGTAACTTACCAATGAGTGAACCAAGATTTTTAAAAAAGTCGCAGGAAATAATAGATGAAATTGTTAATTATGATAGTTATTCTTTAGAAAAGTTGATGAAAATAAGTACAAAGTTAGCCACTTTAAATAAAGATAGATTCCAAAAGTGGACACCTGATTTAGATACTGCAAAGCAATGTATTCTTGCTTTTAAAGGTGATGTATATAGGGGCATGGATGTAGGAAGCTTATCAGATTCAGAACTTTTCTATGCAAATGATCATTTAAGAATATTATCAGGTTTATATGGGGTATTAAGACCTTTTGATGGAATTAATGAATATAGGCTTGAAATGGGAACTAAACTTAAAGTTAATGAGTTAAAGGACCTTTATGAGTTTTGGGATAATACTTTAGAAGAAAGCTTAATAGAAGAATTAAGCACTCATAATAATAAGACCATAATAAATTTAGCATCAAATGAGTACTTTAAGGCTATAGAAGGATTAAGTAAAAGTGATAAGGTAAATGTAGTAACGCCTATATTTAAGGAGTTAAGAGGAGAAGAATATAAGATTATATCTTTCAATGCTAAAAAGGCAAGAGGGATTATGACTAGATATATAATACAAAATGAAATAGAAAATATCGAAGATATTAAAAAGCTAAATGTAGACGGATATTTATTTAATGAAGATATGTCTACTGAAAAAGAATTAGTATTTACGAGAGAGTAACGTATATTATAAATTTAAATAATTAAGAGGCTGCTATAAGCAACCTCTTAATTATTTTTTATCACTTAACACTAAACATAATGTTGCTATAGGTCCAAGTAGTAATGATAGTAAAAACCAATTCAGACCAGATCTATTTTTTCCTTGGGCAATTCCTGCATTAATCAATGCCAATGTTCCAAAGCCAACATAAAATTCATTATTCATAATAGTTTTTATCCCCCAATATTGATATAATAGCATAAACCAATATAGCTATTATTTATAAAAATGCTTTTAGTAGTTTTTACCCCAATTATACATTCTTAATTATTAATTGTTTCAATTCGCTAATTAGCTTTGTTCATAAGTTTCAACTATAAGGTTAAATTCTTCTTCATCTGTAATTTCGCCAAAATCATCGGATGAAATTCCAGGATAATAATATAAAATAAGCTTATCATTATTATCTAATAAGTTTTCAAGAGCTATATATAAATTGTCTTCTATACAGTTCTCAATTGTAGCAAGGACTTTATATCTATTAGATTTTCCAGTATTGTTATTAGTTAAATCTAAAATAAAGTTTTTGTGGAAGCGTACATTTAATTTAGATTTATCACAAGATTTTATATAGGAGTTTGTTCTACATCCACTACAACTTTTGAAATTACACTCCTTTATACAATTAAGGCAGGAGCATTTTGCACAATTTTCAAATTGACTAAAGCCCTCTAGGTTATCATTTTTATATTGTTCTAGTTTTATAATACTATCATCTTTTTTAAAAAAACTAAATTTTTTATTTTTACTAGAGTATTCTACCTCATCTAGCATATCAATATATTTTTTTAATATAGGAAGTTTTGAATAATACTTTCTTCTTTTTAATATACTAGCGTCAAGAAAGGGAGTAACTTCACTTATTGCATAAGTAATTTCAGTATAAGTTTTTCCAATAACATCCCTTTCCTTATTTATAAACTCAATGGTACTAGACATTTAATCACCTAATTCATATTTTTATATTTTTCAAGTTCTAAATCTAAATCAACAGTATCTAAAGCTTCAAATTCACTTTCAAAAGTGTCAACATTTCTAAGTTCATTTAATCCATTAGCTAGAGCTTCATGTTTTTGTATTTTTCTTTCTATACTATCTATTTCAATAGAATTAGATTTGGTTTGAACATTTGCCAATACTTCATTTACTTTTTGGCTGGCCTGAGCATTGCTATATCTAGCAGCAGCTTCATCTCTGTAGTTTCTAGTTCTATCTATTTCAGCCTCTAAAGCAGCAAGATTTTTCTTGATAGTATCGGCTTGAGTTCTAGCATTTTCATAACTAGTCTTTAAACTTTCTAATTTCTTTTCAGATTCTATTTTTCTAGCTAAAGCTTTTTTAGCCAAGTCTTCATTGCTTTTAGATAATGCTAACTTGATTTTATCTTCATAATCTTTTACTTCTAATTGGCAAGCATCCATTTTATTTTTTATTTCATGTGCATTACCAATTATTTGAGCTGAATTTAATTTTGCTGAGTTTAGTTGTTTTTCCATATCCCTAATTTTTTGATCTAATAATTCTATTGGATTTTCCATTTCATCTAATGTTGAATTTACCTTTGATTTTAACATATTTGACATTCTTGTAAAAATACCCATAAGTATTCCTCCTAATTAATATTTTCTTTTCTTTAAATAAATTTTTATTATAGAAATTATAATTACGAATATTATTCCCATTATAAGTATAGAACCAAAAGAAATAGAGCTTCCCCCAGTGCCATAAGCAAAATGTCTAAGGGCTGATAGTCCATATAACATATCTCCTAATGAGAATCCACTATCATAATCATCGTAATTAGTTGTTTGATTGTCGTAATCTTTATCTTGGGTTGTATTGTCCTTATTTGAGGTGCTATAGGACCCGGAAGAAAAACCTTTCGAAGTTCCTGACTTCCCTTTATCTACAGTACTACTAAAGGAACCACTTTTGAAGTTTCCAGAGCTTGAGTTAGAGCTGCTTTGAGTTTTAGAGCTACTAGAGGAACTAGAGCTACTACTTTTAAAGGAGCCACTTTTAAAACCACTAGTAGATTTAGAAACATTTGACTTACCACCACTTGATTTAAAGCTACTAGAAGAACTTTTAAAACTACTAGAACTCTTAAAACCGCCACTTTTAAAGCTACTAGAACTTTTAGCTTTTGCAGATACTGTTACTTCTCCATGAGTAATATTATCAAAGATAGGAATAGTATCTATAAGAAAACTAGAAGTTAAAAAAATAAAAGTTAAAAATACAGTAAATATTATTTTTTTATAATTATTTCTTTTAATAAAATTCACCTCCAAGAAAAGATTATAGATTTATTTTATATAAAATAGTTAAATTATTCAAAGTCAATTTAAGAATAAAATTTAGTAAATAGCCAAATAAATAGTTAGATAAGTAATATTTGCTAACTATATCGTACTATAACTACTATTTACTAGATTTATATACTGTTTAATATGGTATATAAAAACTTATAATTTGTGAATTCTTGCATAATCAATTATAACACAACTTATTTGACTAATAATTAAGATGAAGTTAATATTAAGAAAAAACTTAGTAGATATAAATACTTGTAATCAATATCATATTAATCTAAAATTATATTATGATACAACATAATTTAAGGAGTGAAAAACATGACAAATCAAAACTTAGAAGGAACTATGGGGGATTTATTAAAGGAATTTGACGTTAAGAGAATAAAAACTGGGGATATATTAGATGGAGAAGTAATTGATGTTAATGATAAAGAGGTTTCTGTTAATATTAATTATGCTTTTGATGGAGTTATAGAAAAATCAGAATTAACTAATATGGATAAAGATCCAAGAGAAGTTGTAAATAAGGGAGATAAGATAAAAGTTTATGTTTTATCACCTAATGATGGAGAAGGATATGTTCAGTTATCAAGAGTAAAGGCTTTAGAAATAACTGAAAGAGAAGATATTAAAAAAGCTTTTGAAAATGAAGAAACTATAAAGGTTTATGTTAAGGAAGAGGTAAAGGGTGGCTTAGTAGCTTACTATGGAAATATAAGAGTATTTATACCAGCTTCTTTAGTTTCAAGGGAAAGAGTAGTATTAGCAGATTATATTGGAAAAGAATTAGAAGTTAAAGTTATTGAATTAGACTTTAGAAATAGAAAAGTAGTTGCATCAAGAAGAGTAATTGAAGATGTAATATACGAAGATAACAAAAAACAATTATGGAAATCGGTTAAATCTGGAGAAAAGAGATCAGGTGTTGTTAAAAAGATAATTAAATCAGGAGCAATAGTTGATATCGGTGGAATAACAGGATTAATTCACTTAAATGATTTATCATGGGGAAGAGTTCATAGAGCTGAAGAAGTAGTTAAAGAAGGCGATAAAGTAGAAGTATTCGTTGGAGAAGTAGATGCTCAAAATGAAAGAGTATCATTAATATTAAAAGATATAAATGAAGAACCTTGGACTAAATATGGTGAAGGGCTAAAAATAGGTGATATCTTAGAAGGTAAAGTAATGAAGTTCTTAAACTTCGGTGCTTTTGTTGAATTATTCCCAGGAATTGAAGGATTAGTTCATATAAACGAAATTACAGAAGAAAATATAGCAAAACCTTCAGATGTATTAAAACTAGGACAAAAAGTAAAAGTGAAGGTTTTAGATGTTGATAAGAATAATAAGAGAGTTTCTTTAACTATAAAAGATGCTGAAGAAAAATCTAAAGAATACTTACAATATAATGATTTAGATGAAGGTGTTTCGTTAGGAGATTTATTTAAAGGCTTGTTTGAATAAAATGTTTAAAGAAATATTGACATTATTATAGAATTTATAATATATTAAAAAAGATAGATTTCAAAAAAAGCGAGGGAAGTTTGTGAGTGTTTAGTATCAAATAGTTAATTTAATATTGATTCCAAAAAATAGGGTTACTATACCTTTGTTTGTTGTGGAATTAATTAAACTATATTGATACAAGTCCACGAATTAGCTTGCATTAGGTATAATTATATACCTTTTATTGTTGAATTTTTAGCTGTGGAAGTATCCACAGCTTTTTTATTTTTTATATAAGTGAAATCTATCTAGATTTCGTGGCTTGTATTTATTTAATGCAAGAAAGGAATATTAAAATGGATAAAATGACATTAGAAAAATTAAATTATTTGGATTTAAAAGAAATAGTTAAAGGATATTGTGTAAGTGGTTTAGGAAAAGATTTAATTGATAAACTTAAACCAAGTGATAATTTAAAAGTTGTAAATAAAAGACTTGATGAAACTTCAGAGGGAAGAAAATTAATAGAAGCTTCATACCATATACCTTTAAATGGGATATTTAATATAGTTCCATGTATTGAAAAAATAGAAAAAGGTTCATCATTAGATCCAGAAGATTTAACAATGATATCTGATTTTTTAAGAGGATGTAGAAAGATCAAAATATTTTTTAAGGATAAAGAAGGTTACGCACCTACTTTAAGCAGTTATGGAGATAGTATTACAGAACTGAACTATATAGAAGAGGAAATAAATAGATGTATTAAGGGAACCATTGTAGATTCTAATGCAAGTAAGGAACTTAAAAAAATAAGAAGGCACATAGATGAGTGTGAAGAAAAAATAAGAGAAAGATTAGATAAATTTTTAAAGAATAGTGAAAATAAAAAATATATACAAGAATTTTTTATAAGCAAGAGAAATGGAAGATATACTATTCCTATAAAATCTTCTTATAAAAATTATGTTTCAGGAAGTATAATTGAAACTTCTTCAAAAGGGATGACAGTATTTATAGAACCGGATGTAATTTCTAAATATACTTTAGAACTATCTACATTAAAAGTTGAAGAAAGTATAGAAGAGTATAGGATACTAGGAATGCTTACTGAAATGTTAAACGAAAGAATTAGAGATTTGAAAATTAATATAGAAGTAATAGCAGAATATGATATGATTTGGGCTAAAGCTAAATATAGCAATGAGATTTCAGGAATAAAACCTAAATTAAATGATACTGGGTATATAAAAATAATAAATGGTAAATATCCATTACTTCAAAATTCTGTGCCTCTTAATTTTGAAATTGGAGAAAACTATAGAACATTAATAATAACAGGACCAAATGCTGGGGGGAAGACAGTTGTTCTTAAAACAGTAGGCTTATTAACTCTTGCTGTACAATCAGGTTTTCATATAGGAGCTAAAGAAGGAACAGAAATTTCCGTATTTAATAATATTTTTGTTGATATAGGTGATAATCAAAGCATTGAAAATGCTTTAAGTACATTTTCGTCTCATGTAAAAAACTTAGCTGAAATTATAAAGAAAAGTACAAAATCAACTTTATTATTATTTGATGAAATAGGAAGTGGAACTGAACCAAATGAAGGAGCAGCTCTTGCAATTGCTATTTTAGAAGAGTTATATCATAAGGGGTGTATTACAATAGCAACTACTCACTATGGAGAAATAAAAAATTTCTCTAAGGAGCATCCAGACTTTGAAAATGCAGCTATGGAATTTAAAAAGGAAACTTTAGAACCATTATATAAGCTTAATATAGGTAAAAGTGGAGATAGTAATGCTCTCTATATATCTAAAAAAATGGGGATAGCGGATTCTATAATAGAGAGAACTAAAAAGTATATAGAAACAAAAAAATATAATTATGATTTAATCAAATCTAGTAAAGTAATTAAAAAGAAAGATGAAATAGAAATTTTAGAATCGAAATATAATTATTCTGTTGGAGATAGAGTAATTTTATTAGATAAAAATGATAGTGCTATAGTTTATAAAGAAATAAATGAGTTGAATAATCTAGTAGTGTTTTATAAAAATGATTTTATTGAAGTAAATTATAAAAGAGTTAAATTAGACCTAAAAGCAAGTGAGCTATATCCAGAAGGATATGACTTAAATCAACTATTTGTAAGTTATAAAGAAAGAAAACTAGAACATGATATAAATCGTGGATCAAAAAAAGCCTTGAAAAAAATAAGAAAAGAATCCTTTAAATAATAAGAAATTATAAAAGTGTATAAAAATTTTCCAGAGTATTATTTATGTAGATATATTTTAATAGATTTAGGGAAATATAATATGGAATATTAAAGCGGAGGTAATAGTATGGAAAATAATATGGAGTTAGAATATCCAATGTTTTGCTATCAATGTGAACAAACTTTAGGTGAAAGGGATGTACTAAATTAGGGGTATGTGGTAAAACTCCTGAAATAGCAGCGCTTCAAGACTTAAAAGATAATAAACAGCTTTCTATTTACTTGTAAAAGTATATAGAGAGCTGTTCTTTTTATGTAGAATTTAAATTTTGTTTTATATCATAGGGGTGAGTATGCATACTAATATTATTGAATTAGTATATATTAAAATCAGCAATCATAAAGGAGGATTAAGATGTCAAAGTATAATTTACAATCCAATGAATCTTTTATTTTAGAAAACGATCATGTTAGACATGGTAATAGTAATGGCGAGTTAATATTAACTAATTTAAATCTTGTTTATATTACAACAAAAGGCGTTTTTAGAACTAATTATATACATCAAATATATCCAATTAAGCAAATAAAAGTGTTTAATGAGAAAGCTCAAGTAGTTTTGGGGAAGGATGGTAATATTGATATTTATTTTGTAAATGGTATGGAATCATTTAAATTTTGGAATACAGATTCTCTATTTAGCATAAAAAAGGCAGAAAAAGAAGCAAGTAGATGGGTAAATGCAATAAACAATTTAATTACTGGACAAGTTTCTGAAGTTGACATGGCAGTTACTCCTAAGTTAGTAGATTCAGAAGTAATAGCAGGAGCTATAAAAGATACTTTTGATATATTTAAAGGAGCTTTAGGAGGTAAGACTCAAAATAATAATGAAATAGTAACAAAAGTGGCAAAAAAATGTAGCTTTTGTGGCGCTCCAATTTCTGGAGTGAAAGGGAAAATTGTTCGATGTCAGTATTGTGACGGTGATCAACAACTATAAAAGAAAGGGGTTAAAATACAATGGGAATAATTAGAGCATTTACAGGGGCTATTGGTGGAACTTTTGCAGATCAATGGAAAGATATAATTACTGCAGGTTATTTTGATGAGCATACTGTTGTTAATCAGGGGATATATCAGCAAACGAATAAAGGGCGAGGTTCCAATTTCAATGGTTCTAACGCTGTAATTTCAAATGGTTCAAAGATATTTGTTCCGGAAAATACCGCTGCATTTATTTTTAGTAAATCTGGGATTGAAGAAATTATTACAACTCCTGGTGGATATGAATACCAAAATGGTCAAAAAAGTATTTTCAATGGTGATGGAATGACGAGTTCTATCTTAAATCAAGTAAAAGATAGAATAGCTTTTGGAGGACAGACTTCTGACCAAAAACAAATCGCATTTGTTAATTTAAGAGAAATACGTGATATAAAATTTGGAACTCGTGGACCATTAGTATATAATGATATGTTTTATGGTACTGATTTAGAGATACTTGCTTTTGGAACATTTTCTATAAAAGTGATTGATGCTGAAAAATTTATTAAAAATTATGTTCCAGCTAATACTACTTATTATTCCTTTGATGATATAAAGGCAAGATCTCAAATTATTTCTGAGTTTGTCCAATCATTTACTGTAGCATTAAATTCATTATCAACAACATATCGAATATCTCAATTACCTTCACAGTCTAATCAAATTGCAGAAAAAATATCTTCTGATAATTCAAATGCAGGAACTTGGAAAGAACGATTTGGTTTTGAAATAGTAAAGGTCGGAATTGAAAACATTGAATTCTCACAGGAATCTAGAGAATTGGTTAAACAGTATTCTTCAAATAAGATGAATCTTAAAGCATATGAAGATATTTCACAAAAAGCATCAAATATTTCAGCACAACAAAAAATAGCACAAGGGATTCAGGATAACGGATTAGGTGATGGCGCAGGTATGATATTTGGTATGAATATTGCTCAAAATATGAACACTCAGACCGTAGCACCCATTACGCAAAAATCTAGTATGTCCCTTGATGAGCAAATAGATGCTGTGAAGAAGTTAAAAGAGTTAATGGATATTGGGATTCTTTCGCAAGATGAGTTCGATGTTAAAAAGAAGGAGATTATGGGGTTGTAATCTTGGAAGTGAAAAGCAATTAAGTATATTATAATAATGGTAGAATGAGATGATATATTTATTATAAAATTAAGAAAAAAAGTTCAGTTTAAGCTGAACTTTTTTTGCTTTCATATAACGGTAATATTATACTTTTTCTATTTTAAGCATATTAGTTCCACCAGTGGTAGCGCTAGGCATTCCAGCTGCAACTATTATATCATCACCTCTTTCAGCAAAAGATAAATTTGTAGCAACTTTTTTGGCTTCGCTTAGTATTTCATCAGTTGTTGTGAATACTTGGCATTTAGTTGGGAATATGCCAAAATTAAGGTTTAATCCTCTTCTTACTTCATCATAAGGCGTTATAGCTATAATAGGGCACTTAGGTCTATATTTAGATATAAGCTTAGCTGTGGCTCCACTATTAGTAGCTGCAACTACAGCTTTAGCATGTAGTAAATTAGAGCTTCTACATGCTGAATAACTAATAGCTTCTGAGAATGAAGTTAAAGATGGTTCCTTTAATCTCTTATTTAAATAGTTATAATCTAAGTTTGCTTCGGTTTCAACAGCTATACGAGACATCATTTCAGCAGCTTCTATAGGATAGTTTCCACTAGCACTTTCACCACTTAGCATAATTGCATCAGTCCCATCAAAAATAGCATTACATATATCACAAGCTTCAGCTCTAGTAGGTAGAGAGTTTCTTATCATAGAATCTAGCATTTGGGTTGCGGTAATTACTATTTTTCCAGCCTCATTACATTTTCTAATTATGTTTTTTTGAATTATTGGAACTTTTTCAATAGGAATTTCAACTCCCATATCACCTCTAGCAACCATGATTCCATCTGAAGCTTCAATTATTTCATCTATATTGTCAACACCTTCTTGGTTTTCTATTTTAGCTATAATCTGAATATAATCTCCACCATGGCTTTTTAAAACTTCTCTCACATCTTCTATATCGGAAGCTTTTCTAATAAAAGATGCAGCTACGAAATCTATCTTATTTTCACAGCCAAAAATTAAATCCTCTTTATCTTTTTCAGTAATTGAAGGGAGATGTATTTTAACGTTAGGTACATTTACACCTTTATGATTTTTAATAGTTCCACCAACTGTAACTATACATTTAATTTCTGTCCCTACAACTTCTTTAATTTTAAACCTTAAAAGTCCGTCATCAACTAGAATTTCTCCACCAACTGTAACATCCTTATATAAATCTCTATATGAAACAGTACATTTTTTATTATCTCCTAGAATTTCATCGTCACATATAAAAGAGAATTCATCATTTTCCTTAAGTTCTACACCGTCATTAATAAAGTTGTGAGTTCTAATTTTAGGACCTTTAATATCAAGAATAATAGCTGTAGGAGAATTTAGATCTTCTCTTACTTTCTTTATAAGATCTATTTTTTCTTTATGGGTTTCATGAGTTCCATGAGAAAAGTTTAATCTTGCAGCACTCATTCCAATTTGAATAAACTTTCTTAAGATTTCTTCTGTATCGCTTGCAGGTCCAATGGTAAAAATCATTTTTGTTTTTTGCATAACATCACCTCAAAATAAAATATTATGAATATTATGAATAATTATAATAAAAAAATAAAATTTAAGTATCATATATACTATGATATACTTATTTCATAATATAATTCTAACATAATTTAGCATGGAAGGAGAAAATAAAATGAATATTTTACAAAATTTAGAACCTAAAAAGGTTTTTCAATATTTCGAAGAAATATCTCAAATACCAAGAGGATCAGGAAATGAAAAAGCTATAAGTGATTATTTGGTAAGTGTAGCAAAGAAACTTAATTTAGAAGTTCATCAAGATGAAGCTTTAAACGTAATTATTAAAAAACCAGGAACAGAAGGATATGAAAATTCTACAACTGTTATACTTCAAGGACATATGGACATGGTTTGTGAAAAAAATAAAGGAACAGATCATGACTTTGAAAAGGATCCATTAAAATTAAGAGTTATAGATGATATGGTATATGCAACAGATACAACACTAGGAGCAGATAATGGTATTGCAGTTGCCTATGCATTAGCAATATTAGATTCAACAGATATTCCGCACCCACCATTAGAAGTATTAATTACTACAGATGAAGAAACTGGAATGTCAGGAGCTATGGCAGTTTCTAAAGAAAACATAAATGGTAAAATTCTTTTAAACTTAGATAATGAGGAAGAAGGACATTTATTAGTAAGTTGTGCAGGCGGAATTAGAAGTAAACATATACTTAAAGTTAATTTAGAAGAAGTAGGAGACTACGATAACTTTTTACATATTGCAGTAAGAGGATTAAAGGGTGGTCACTCAGGTATGGAAATTAATAAAGAAAGAGGAAATTCTAATAAAATTATAGGTAGAATTTTAAAATCTTTATTATCTTCTGTAGATTATAAATTAGCTTCACTAAATGGCGGTTCAAAAAATAATGCTATACCAAGAGAAGCAGATGCTATAATTGCACTTAAAGCAAGTGATGTAGAAAAAGCAAAAGAAATAATTAATTCATGGAATCCAGTTTTATTAAATGAATTAAAAACACAAGATCCAGGAGTTAAAGTTTCTATACTTCAAAATACTGAAAATGTTGAAAAGCTATTTACAAGGGTAGATACTGAAAAAACAGTAAATTTACTTTACTTAATACCAAATGGAATTAACACAAATAGTGTTGAAATAGAAGATTTAGTTGAAAGTTCTACTAACCTAGGTGTAGTTACAACTAAGGGGGATACAGTTGAATTTGATAGTGCTATAAGAAGCTCTATTGCATCTCTAAAGGATGAAATAGTATTAAGAAGTAAAACTGTAGCAGATTTAATTGGAGCAGAATTTGAAACTACAGCTAGCTATCCAGAATGGCAATATGATAGTGAATCAAAGGTAAGAGGAATTTGCCAAGATGTTTATAAGAGAATGTATGGAAAAGATGCTAAAATAGTAGCTATACATGCAGGTGTTGAATGTGGTTTATTTAATGAAAGATTAGGAAAGCTTGATATGATAAGCTTTGGTCCAGATCTTTATGATGTTCATACACCACAAGAACATATGAGTATATCATCAGTTAAAAATGTTTGGGATTATTTATTAGAAGTATTAAAAGAACTTAAGTAGTTTATATATTAAAATTTAATGTAAATGATAAAAAATCGATGGCTTTAAAGTCATCGATTTTTTTATTGGCTCTGTTTTATTTGATTGTTTAACACCAATTTTTGTATAATGAGTTTGTTTATATAGTATTATATATCTATATAAGTGTATAATACTATATAAGTTATTATGCAATAGTATTATAGTAATAAATAAATATATTTTTATATTATATAGATAAATAGTAATTTGAAAGAGAGAAAAAAATGAAGTTTACTATTATTGATAAAAAAAATTGGGATAGAATAGAATACTTTGAACATTATTTTTTTGAAGTTCCGTGTACATATAGCATGAGTGTAAAATTGGATATTACAGAAATAAAAAACAGAAAACAAAAATTATATCCAGCAATGCTATATTTTATTACTACTATTGTTAATAGACATAGTGAGTTTAGGACTTCATTTAATGCAAATGGTCAATTAGGTGTGTATGATGAAATGATACCTTGCTATACAATATTTAATAAAAATACAAAAACTTTTTCTAATCTTTGGACAGAGTATTCTAGCAAGTATGATGATTTCTGTACCGCTTATGAAAAAGATATGGCAGAATTCGGAGAACTAAAAGGGATGATACCAAAGCCGAATATACCCGAAAATAATTTTTCAGTATCAATGATTCCATGGACAACATTTGAAGGGTTTAACTTAAATCTTAAAAAAGGGTATGAGTATTTGTTACCTATATTTACAATGGGAAAATATTATGAAGAAAGAGGAAGATACATTTTACCATTAGCTATTCAAGTACATCATGCTGTATGTGATGGATTTCATGTATGTCGTTTTATAAATGAGTTGCAAGATTTAATTGATGAATAAATTACAATTTTTAAATTAGATTTAATGAAAAATATTAATATATTACGAAGTTAAGACCAGTGATTTCAAGTCATTGGTCTTTTAAATTAATCATATATAATATTAGCATTGTTTTAAAACAGATCTTTTTTATTATACTAAGTTATATATTTTTTTACATATGTTATACTGTTAGATTATTTTTTATTAAAAAATGTTTTACATAATGAATATTATCAAGAAATTTATAATATATATAAGTATGAAAGAGGGGGATGATAAAATGAAGTACACAAAATATCAATACAAAAAGAAAAATAATGGAATAAAGTTTTTGACATCTTTATTAATGACAACTCTTGCAGCAATATCCATAGGAGTATTTGCAGCTTGGTTTTTGTTAAAGATTATTCCTAATATAGATACCTTAGGTAAAATAAACAATAAACCTCAAGTAGAAGAAAATAATAGTAATGCAAACTCAGAAGGTGTTGATACAGAAAACTTTGACATAATTCAATGTGGATACTTTTCTAAGGAAGAAAACGCTAAACAGGTATTAAGTAAAATAGATAGTGAATTTAACTCTTTTATTGTAAAAGATTCTGAAGGAAAATATAGAGTCCTTGCTGGAATAACTAAGGAAGAAGGTAGTGAAGAAATTATACAAAAATTAAAGGAAAAAGGAATAGAAACAGCTAAAATTAAATTAGCTTTAAATAAAAATGATGAAATTCAAAATCAAATAATTGAAATTACAAATGGATACTTAGAAATATTAAATACAGCTAGTAAAGAAGAGGTTAAGGAAATTAATACTACAGATTTTAAAGCATGGATAAAAGATTTAAAAGAAATATCTGAAGGGAATTCAATAGATATTTTAAAAGATTATAAAGGGCATATGGACTCTTTACCAGAAGTAATAAATAAGTCAAATATAGTATCAGAATTAGAATATATTTATTCAATCTTAAGCAAATTACAAAAGTAAAAAAATAGATGGTGGGTAATTATAACAAAACTATTACAATTAAATAAAAATTAAATAAAGAAGGGCAAAGCTACTTGTTTCAAAGCTTATATAATGATAAACTATATAAGATATAAGATAGGGACAAATATCTTTGTCTTTATTTTTACTTTTAAACCGTGCCATTTTTGTCAAGACTATAAATAAGTATAAAAGTAGGATGTGATAGGTTTGAAATATGTTTTAGCGTCATCATCTGCAAGACGCCAGGAACTATTACATAGAATAATTAGTGACTTTAAAATAGAAGTTAGTAACTTCGACGAAAGTACTGTACTATTTAATGGAAACATAGAAGAATATGTAATTAATTTAGCTAAAGGAAAGGCCATTAGTATTAAAAATAGTCTTAAAGAAGAAGCTATAATTATTGCTGGTGACACTGTAGTTGTATTAGAAAATGAGATTTTGGGAAAACCTAAAAATGAAGAAGATGCATATAGAATGCTGAAAGAGTTAAGTGGGAAAACTCATAGAGTTTATTCCGGTATAGTAATTATTAACATGTACAATAATAAAATGGAAGAGGCTTCCTTGTACACTGAAGTTAAAATAGGAACCTTAACAGACCAAGAAATATTAAATTACATAAAGACTGGAGAGCCACTTGATAAGGCAGGATCTTATGGAATACAAGGATACGGTGGTGTTTTTGTAGAAGAAATAAAGGGTTGCTATTATAATGTAGTAGGATTACCATTAAATCTTCTAAATAAAATGTTAAATAAGGTTAAGGAGTAGGATTTTAGGGTATATTTATAAATAAAGCTACTATTTTTTGAGGTGTTTATTTATGAATAATAGTATAAAAGTTATTGATATGCCAGAAGAAGAAAGACCAATTGAAAAATTACTTATAAACGGTCCAGAAACCTTAACTAATGCAGAACTTCTTGCGGTGATTTTAAGAACAGGAACAAAAGGTGAAAATATAATTTCCTTAAGTACTAGAATTTTATCAGAGTTTAATGGACTAGATGGTTTATTAGAAGCTGGATTAGATGAAATTACTAATATTAAAGGAATTAAAAATATAAAGGCAAGTCAAATTATGGCTATAGGTGAACTTGTTAGAAGAATTAATATGTTAAGTCTAATTAGAGAGAAAGAAAGTATTACTTCTCCAAGGGATATAGCAAGATTAATAATGAGTGAAATGGTTCTTTTAAAACAGGAAGTGTTAAAACTAATAATGTTAGATACAAAAAATAATATTATAGGTATAAAGGATGTTTTTAAGGGAAGTTTAAATACATCAATTGTACATCCAAGAGAAATCTTTAAAGAAGCTTTAAAGAAAAGTAGTTCCAGTATAATTATTTGTCATAATCATCCTTCAGGAGATCCTACACCAAGTAAGGAAGACATCAATATAACAATTAGGTTAAAAGAATGTGGTAAGATAATGGGCATTGATTTATTAGACCATTTAATAATAGGAAAAAATGAATACGTTAGTTTGAAAGAAAAAGGAATAATATAAGCGAAAGGGGAATTCATATGGGATTTTTCAGTAGTAATAAAGACATGGGAATAGATTTAGGAACAGCAAATACGCTTGTTTTTGTTAAAGGTAAGGGAGTAGTATTAAGTGAACCTTCAGTAGTTGCTATAAATAGTGCAACTAGAAAGCCACTTGCAGTAGGGGCAGAAGCTAAACTTATGATAGGAAGAACTCCAGGAAATATAGTTGCCATTAGACCTTTAAAAGATGGAGTTATAGCTGATTTTGATATAGCACAAACAATGCTTAAGAAATTAATTGAAAAAGTAACTAGCAAAAGTGCTTTCACTAGTCCAAGAATTATAGTTTGTTACCCATCAGGAGTAACAGAAGTTGAAAGAAGAGCAATAGAAGAAGCTGCAAAATTTGCAGGAGCTAGAGACGTAGTATTAATGGAGGAACCAATGGCGGCAGCAATTGGAGCAGGTCTTCCAGTTGGAGAGCCTACAGGTAGCATGATAGTTGATATCGGTGGAGGTACAACGGAAGTGGCTATAATATCTTTAGGTGGAATAGTTACTAGTAAGTCATTAAGAGTGGCTGGAGATGAATTAGATCAATCAATTATAGCTTATATTAAAAAAGAATTTAACTTAATGATAGGTGAAAGAACTGCAGAACAAGTTAAAATGGAATTAGGCTCAGCTTATAAGGTTGATGATGAAGTAAGAGAAATGGACATAAAAGGAAGAGATATGATTACAGGACTTCCTAAGACTGTAACAGTTGGCGAAGATCAAATAAGAGAAGCTTTAAAGGAACCTGTATATGCAATAATAGAATCAATAAAGACAACTTTAGAGAAGACACCACCTGAATTAGCAGCAGATATAATGGAAAAAGGAATAATGTTAGCTGGTGGCGGGGCATTACTTAGAGGATTAGATGCACTAATTAACCATGAAACAAATATGCCTGTTCATATAGCGGAATCACCGCTTGATTGTGTTGTACTTGGAGCAGGTAAGGCATTAGATAACTTTGATGAGTTAAGTAAGACTCAAAGAGGTCAATAATGAAGCTTCACAAGAATAAACTGGCAGCTACTGTAATAGTGCTGTCAGTTGCCTTTTTAGGCATAATTATTTATACAATAAATAATGAACAAAAGGATGCTGTTTCAAGTGGTGTTGGTAGTGCTATAAATCCTTTGCAAAAGGTAGTTTATAATATTAATGATAAAATAAAGGGTGGTTTAGACTTTTTATTAAACTTTTCTAAAGTAAAACAAGAAAATGAAGAGTTAACTAAAGAAAATATAGAATTAAAAAATAAATTATTAGAATACGATAAATTTAAAGAGGAAAATGATAGATTAAGAGAAGTTTTAAATTTTAAAAATTCAAAGAATAACTATGATTATGTAGGTTGTGATATCATTGGCTATAGTGGAGAAAGTTTGTCAGATGGCTATATTATAGATAAAGGTGAAAATGATGGATTAAAAAAGGATATGGTAGTTATTTCAGAAAAGGGTTTGGTGGGACAGGTTACCAGTACAGGGTCTAATTGGGCTATTGTAGAAAGTTTGTTAAATGAAAATATAGCTGTTTCGGTTATGGTTAATAGCACAAGAGAGACTACTGGAATATTAAAAGGGTATGTCACACGTACTAAGTCTGGTTTAACAAAAGTAACTAATTTACCATTAGATTCTGAAATAAAAGAAGGAGATGTAATACTTACATCTGGACTTGGCCAAATCTATCCTAAGGAAATTAGAATAGGAGAAGTTGTTTCAGTAGAAAGTGATGAAATAAAGGTTATGAAAACCGCCATAGTAAAACCTTATGTTGATTTCAATAAGTTAGAAGAATTATTTGTAATCATACCAAAGGAAACAAGAGAAGTAAAATACGATAATTAGAGGTTAGTATATGAAAAAGTGGATTTTAATTTTAATTTCATTAGTACTCTTAATTCTAGATAATTCTCTTATGCCTTTTTTATCTATTAAGGAAGCTTTCCCAAGCTTACTTTTTACATTTGCAGTAGCTTATTCTATTATAAATGGAAGAGAAGAAGCTGTAACTATTGGAGTTATATCAGGATTCTTGCAAGATATATATTTCTATAATGGTTTTGGAGTGAATTCTTTAATTAATATGCTAATATGTTTACTTGCAGCAATTATAGGTGAAAACATATATAGAGAAAAGAAGTTTATACCAACAATATCTATGTTCTTTTTATACTTGTTAAAGGTATTTTCAATATTTTTAATATTAAAAGTGGCTAAGAGGACAATAAATATTGAGATAGGATTATATTCTTCTATTTATAGTTCTGTAATAATGTTTTTAGGGTATAATTTTGTTTTAAGGCTTTATGATAAAAAAAATAAAAAGAGATCATGGAGGTTTAAATGATAGTAAATAAACCGAAAAAGAAAAAGAAAATTTCAAGGTATACTGTTTTAAATATAATAATGATAGCTCTTTTTACTACCTTTATTGCAAAGCTAGTTTATCTTCAAGTTTATAAGCATGAAGACTATAAAGAAAGAGCAGACATTAGCTCTACAAGACTTATATCTGAAAATGCCCCTAGAGGGAAGATTTATGATAATGAAGGAAATGTTTTAGCAACTAATATTCAAACTTATACATTAACATATACTAAGCCTAGTGATGAAAATGAAAACTTTTATGAAACTATGGATAAGGTATTTAATATTCTTTCAGAAAATGGAGAGAAGTTTGAAGATGATTTAATGCTTAAAATAGATAGTAATGGTAAATTCTATTTTGATTTTAAAACGGATGATGCCGATACTAAAAAAATAGTTGAAATTAGATTTAAAAGAGATAGAGGATTAAACGAGGAAATAGAAAAGGAACTATTTGATGAAGAAAAGACTGAGTTTAATGATGATGAAACTAATAAAGTTAATGAGGAATTATTAAAAATATCAGCAGAGGAAACCTTTTATAAACTTATTAAAACTTATAATCTTCAAGAACTTGTAAATCCAGTTCCAGTTCAAGAAGAAGGAGAAAGTAATAAGGCTTATAACGCAAGACTTGAGGCTTATAACGAAAAGTATAAAGAGTTATCAGGTAAAGAGATATTAAATGAACTTTTAACTACTTATTCAATTCAAGATGTTAGAAAATACATGGTAATTAAAGATGCTATAAAAATGCAAAGTTTTAAGGGATATAGAGCAGTTACAATTGCTTCAAATATAAAAAAGGATACAGCATTTGTTGTATATCAAAAGCTAAATGATTTACCAGGTATAGATGTAAGCATAGAACCTATTAGAATTTATCCTTATAATAATCTAGCTTCAGGAGTAATAGGATATTTATCATCTATAGACTCTTCTAAAGAAACTAATTATGAATTAAGAGGATATGATGTATCTTCTGATTTAATTGGTGTTGCTGGGATAGAATCTGCCTTTGAAGACCAATTAAGAGGTACAAAGGGTGGCACTACTGTTAAAGTTAACTCTAAAGGTAGAGTTACAGAGGAATTGTTTAAGCTAGATTCTTATCCAGGTAATAATGTACACTTAACTATAAATAAAGATGTTCAATATGCTGCTGAACAAGCTATGCAAGATACTATGGAGCGTATAAAGAGTATAGCACCGAATGCGACTAGAGGAGCTGTAGTAGCAATTGAAGTTAAAACAGGTAGAATTGTTGCAATGGTAAGTTATCCAGGATATGATCCCAATGTGTTTTCTGTTCCAGGTATGCTTACTGATGAGTTGTCACAACAATACTTTGATCCAGATATAGAAAATTATGCAAAAGAGTTTATTCAAAGAACTGGAGCTACAGGTGGTATTGATTATTTATTCCCTGTGGATGATGATACTGGAAAAAGAAGAGATAAGTTTGATACTTATCCTAAAAAATTCTTTAACTATGCAACTCAAGGTTTACTTCCACCAGGATCGACTTTCAAACCTCTTACTGCAATTGCTGGATTAATGGAAGGTGTAGTAAGTACTGGGGAAGTTATGAATGATACTTCTGGTACATGGAGTAATGATGATTTACCAGAAATTAGAGAGAACTTTGAAAGAGTAGCAAATGGAGCTACTGATTTAAGAAAAGCCTTACAGGTATCATCAAACTATTATTTTTATGAGTTAGGATATAGACTTTGGAAAAATAATGGTGCAAATATTGAGGCTTTAGATACTCTTGCTAAATATGCATGGAAATTTGGATTGGGAGTTCCTAAATCCAGCCAAAATGCTAGCACTTTATCTACAGGGATTCAAATTGAGGAAGCTTTTGGGCAAGTCTATAATTTTGAGTCATGGAAGGATGATGTGTTAAGTAATCCAATGTATGACATAGTAGAATCATTACAAAAAGGGAATTATTATAGTTATTCTTTTGTTCCTTTTAACATAGAAGATAGTGAAAGTGATCCGGATGAGTTAAAAGAAGCAAAAACAGCTTTAAAAACGTATATGAAGGATACCCTAGCAAAAGTAGGAACAGATGAAGAAGTAACAGATAATACTAAGTATGCTGAAAGCTTAATTCCATATATTAAAAAGATTATGGAGTTATCACCTGAGTTTAAAGCAGCTGTAGTTGAAACTTCTCAAAGAAGAACAGTGGATATAGATGAGGAAGCTGGAGTAATATCAGATGCTATAGCATATTATATTGTAAATAATAAATCGGCAGAAATTAAAACAGCAGGACAAATAGTATCTAGTGCAATTGGGCAAGGTATGAATAACTTTACACCAGTACAAATCGCAAATTATGTTGCAACGCTTGCTAATGGAGGAGTTAGATATAGACTTACTCTTGTTGATAAAATTACATCACCAACAGGAGAAGTAATAAAAGAATATACTCCGGAAATAGTTGATACACTAGATATACCAGCAGAATACCTTCAAGCCGTTAAAGAAGGGATGTATAGAGTTAATACAAGTCCTAGTAATGGAACTGCTTATACAAGTTTTGCAAACTTTCCAATTAAGGTTGCAGGAAAGACAGGTACTGCGGACTTTAGTACAGATGCAAATTATACTATTCAAGGAAGACTAGCCTATGGTAACTATATTAGTTTTGCACCTTTAGATGATCCGGAAATAGCTATATTCTCAACTATTTATGATGGTAAGAGAGGTAGTGAAGGTGCAACTATTCATAAGGCTATATATGAAGCATACTTTAAAGAAAGACTATTACAATTAGATCCGTCTTATGCTTCTAAATCAGAATCTTTTAGAAAATATGTTTTAGATTCACCTCTTAAAGATAATAAAGAAGGCGAAAAAACAAATAATAAAACTGAAGATACAAGTTCTAGTAACTAAAAAAAGCTGAGTTTACTCAGCTTTTTTTTATTATTAAAAAAAATTATCATAATTTTACTGTTTTTTTTAATTTAATACAAAATTAGGTTGTTAAAGTGTATAATATAATTGTATAATTATAAGTACGTAACAATATTATAATAAGTTAAGGTAATTGGTGGAGGGTGGCCAATGAAGGTACATAGCATACAAATAAGGGGTACCAAAGAAGGTATTAATGCGGCTATAGATATGGACAAGTTTGATAGTTTTCAAGATATGTTAGATACATTAGTTAAGAAACTATCAGTTGGTAAAGGTTTTTATAAAGGCGCATCCCTTAAGATAGAAACGAATTTAAAATTATTAAAAGAAGATGACATATTAAAACTAAAAGATGCTTTATTTGAAAAAATACAAATAAAGGACTGTATATTTGAAGATATTAAAAGGTTAGAATCTAATGAAAATAAAGAAAATAAGCTTTTTAATGGAATATATGAAGGAAAAACTAAGTTTATAAAGAAAACAATAAGAGGTGGGCAACAAGTTAAATATTATGGGAATATAGTGATAATTGGAGATATAAATCATGGGGCAGAAGTATATGCAGGGGGAAATATAGTAGTTTTAGGAACAATTAAAGGACAAGTTCATGCTGGGGTAGGTGGAAATAAAAAAGCTATAATTTCAGCTTTTAACCTTCAACCAGAAATACTACAGATAGCTGACATAGTTACTATTGCACCAGATGATGGAATAAAGCCATCTTATCCGGAGCTTGCCAAAATTAAAGATAATATTATTGTGGTAGAACCATATTTACCAAAGAAATATATATAGTGTTGGAGGGAGAAGAAATGGGAATTTCTATTGTAATTACATCAGGTAAAGGCGGAGTTGGAAAAACAACAACAACTGCAAATATTGGTACTGCATTAGCAGCTTTAAATAAAAGAGTTGTAGTAGTAGATGGAGACACTGGGCTTAGAAATTTAGATGTGTTAATGGGACTTGAAAATAGAATAGTTTATACAATTTCAGATGTTATAGAAAATAGGTGTAGATTAAAACAAGCTTTAATAAAGGATAAAAGATATCAAAACCTTTGTTTATTACCAACAGCTCAAACAAAGGATAAGGATGATATAAGACCTCAAGATATGTTAAAGATAGTAAATCAATTAAAAGAAGATTTTGATTATGTCATAATTGACTGTCCAGCTGGAATTGAACAAGGTTTTGAAAATTCAGTAGTAGGAGCTGATAAAGCAGTTGTAGTGGTTAATCCTGAAATAACTTCAGTTAGAGATGCAGATAGGGTAATTGGAAAACTAGATGCTAAGGGACTAGATGACCATTCTGTAATAATTAATAGATTAAATTATGAAATGACTCAAAGAGGCGATATGTTAGATGTTCCTGATATAATTGAGACGTTATCAATAGAGTTATTAGGAGTAGTTCCAGACGATAAAAATATTACAGTTTCAACCAATAAGGGAGAGCCGATAGTTTTAGATGAAAAGTCAATGTCTGGTCAAGCGTTTAGAAATATAGCTAGAAGATTAATTGGAGAAGAAGTACCTTTACTTGATTTAAAGACTGAAGGAGAAGGATTCTTCGCATCATTAAAGAAACTATTCAAACGTTAAAAGGGGGAGTTGAGAGGTGGATTTTTTTAGAAAGTTTTCAAGTAAGCCAACACCAAAGGATGTTGCAAAGGATAGATTAAAACTAATATTAATACATGATAGAGGGGATTTGCCTCACGAAACCCTTGAAAAGATAAGAATGGAAATATTAGATGTATTATCAAAATATATAGAGATAGATGTTGAGGATGTGGAAATTGCAGTAAGCAAGAGTGAAAATGTAGATGGTAATAATCCTGCTTTAGTTGCTAATATTCCAATAAAGAATATTAAAAACTAGTACCAGAAGAGAAGTATATTTAGTTTAAATACATAGTGAAAGGTCTATAATTAAGGTAGTATATGGTTATCCATAGAAGAATATATAGGCCTTTTGCTATTTTTTATGAAAATAATATTTTAAATTAATTAATAAATTCTTAAATTTTAGTTTTTTATTATATATATTATAGAGAAATATAATATTTTTGGATATAATAAATCTAGGTTGAAAGATGGAGGTGAAGTACAAAAGAATGATACCATTATCAAGATTTAAAATAGATTTTAAAAAGTTAAAGGAAATAGATAAAATAATCTTATTTTCAATGATTGGGTTAATGATATTTGGAATAGTAAATATATACTTAGCAAGTGCAGCAGAATATGGGACATTGTTTTTAAAAAGACAATCTGTCTGGTTTGTAATTTGTTTAGTTGCATTATACTTTATGCTAGCAATTGATTATACATTATTAAAGTCCTATACTCCTTTGTTTTATTGGGGATCTATAGTTTTACTTATAGTAACTATGTTTATAGGAACTGATATAAATGGAGCAAGAGGATGGATAAGACTTGGCCCATTATCCTTTCAACCAGCGGAATTAGCAAAGATAGCAACCATAATGATGTTAGGTAAAACTTTAGAGGAAATGAATGGAACTATAAATGATTTAAAAAACTTTTTTACTATGGCTTTTTATGCTATTGTACCTGCAATATTTATAGTAATTCAACCAGATATGGGAATGACTATGGTTTTATTTTTTATAGTTGTAGGTATATTTTTCATTGCAGGATTAGATTTAAGGGTAATAGGTGGAGGTTTGTTCTCTCTACTTTTAATAATTGTAGTAGTTTGGAATTCAGGTTTAATACAGGATTATCAAAAAACAAGAATAACCTCATTTTTAAATCCAGAATCTGATACTTCCCAATCAGGGTATCAGTTAAGACAATCCCTTATTAGTATAGGGAACGGGGGAACTTTAGGTCTTCAAGGAAATGCTATAACTAAAGAAAATTCAGTTGGCTATGCAGCTCAGTATGTTCCAGAGGTTCAAACTGACTTTATCTTTGCTAGCATAGCAGAACAGTGGGGCTTAGCTGGAGGATGCTTCTTACTTCTACTTTATGGACTATTAATATCTAGGATGATAGCAATTGGACGAACAGCTAAGGATACCTTTGGATCAATTATTTGTGTTGGGTTAGTAGCTTACTTTTTATTTGCGTTATTACAGAATATAGGAATGACTATTGGTCTTATGCCTATTACTGGTATAACCTTACCCCTACTTAGTTATGGAGGAAGTTCTTTACTTACAACAGTAATGTCTATAGGATTAATTTTAAATGTGGGAATGAGAAGAAAAAAGATATACTTTTAATAAATGAAGAATATAGATTTAATGATTTAATTTGTTATAAATTACTAAAATACATTTATATAAAATCTGCTTTTTTAAAGGGCAGATTTTTCTTTTTTATAAAGTTGTTTATCTATACTTCTTTACTTTTTAGGAATTTACAAAAGTGTTACTTTGCGAACTATTTTTTATATAATTCCCTCCTTTATTTTAAAAGTGCTTCTATTAATTTTACTGTGGCTTGGAGACGAGGCCACGGAATAAGCAAAATACATAGATACATTTTTATGGCATAAAATTATTATTACTTAAATATAAATACATTATTAAGAGTAGGGAGAGAGGTGTATGAATAATAATTATAGTGAGGCTTACAAGGATTATTATGACAAAATGAGAAAAAAAATTAAAGGAAATACAAATAAAATGGATAAGGTAATTCATACAAGAGAAGACGTATATCCAAGTATGAATAATGTAGGTAGATATACCTATAAAAGAGGTAGCTATGGGGTTATACAAGAAAAGAAGAACTTTAAATATATAGATAGATTTATAATTAGACTTATATGTACATTTGTATTGTTTTTAGGTGTATTTACATTGAAGGTACTTCCAAACAAAGAGGCAAAGGATATATATAATGTTTTTAAATCAGCTATAAGTAGTAATATTAATTATGATAAATTACTTTCGAATATCAATATATCAGGTTTAAAGTATAAGGATATATTAAATAGTGTAGAAGAAAAATATTCTAACATTAAGGAAAGTATAGATTTAGAGAATTTAAATAAAGTTTTAAAGCTGTAACATACAGAATTTTATAAGTAGAAGGTGATTTTATAGAATTGTAGTAATTAGTAGGGAGATATAAATGAAAAGAGAAACAAAAAAGGTTTTAGCAGAAATACTTTTAATTTTATTAGTGTGTAGCTATAATCCAATGTTTATATTTGCTTTTATATGGGTATTTCTCCATGAACTAACTCATATATTTATAGCGTTAAAATATGGATGTAAATTTTATAATATAGGGTTTCATATATTTGGATTAAATGCAGAACTTTCTGATATAAATATTCTAAAGGATAAGGAAAAAATCAGTATTTATCTTTCTGGTGCCGTTTTTAATATAATTTCTGCAACTTTAATTTATTTAATTAGTTTTAGATATAATAATAGATTTATTGAAGAAAGTATTAATTTAAACATAGGGTTAGCGATATTTAATCTATTACCTGCTTATCCATTAGATGGATCTAGAATTTTAGAAGTGATTTTATCTAAAAAAATTCTATTTAAGAAGGCACAAAGAATTATAAGTATAATTAGCTTTATAATAGCAGGTTTATTTATTATTATAGGAATTTATATTTATATATTTCTACATAGTTTAAATTTTAGTATGATTATAGGAGCAATAATTATAATTTATATTACTAGAATGGAAGCACATACTTCCATGTATATAACTATGGGAAACATAGTTAAAAAAAGAAAGAAGCTTTTAAAGGATAATTATATAGAAAATAAGAGCATATCAGTTTATTACAAGCAAGGTCTTGTTAATGTATTAGCTTTAGTTGATAGAAATAAGTTTAATACTTTTTATATTTTAGATGATGATATGAAACTTATATATATATTATATGAAGATGAATTAATAGAAGCTTTAAAGTGTTATGGGAATATGACTTTGGAGGAATATATAAAAGGCAAATCCTAAAAATTATAAAAAAGGATTAAATTATCAATAGCCTATGTAATAGTAATACATTTACCTTTAGTTTTATATATGCTAGAATAGAAAAGATATAGGTGCTGTCATATATAGCACCTATTTAAATTCTCGACTTAGGAGGAATGATTATGAAGAAAATTACTGATCATATTTTATATAAGGTTGAAAAGCCATCAAGATATGTTGGTGGGGAATTAAATCAAGTAGTTAAAAATCCAAAAGATGTTGACATAAGATTTGCTTTTTGTTTTCCAGATGTATATGAAGTAGGAATGTCCCATTTAGGAACAAGAATACTTTATCATACTATAAATGAGAGAAAAGATACATATTGTGAAAGAGTTTTTGCACCATGGCCAGATATGGAAGCAGAACTTAGAAAAAATGAGATTCCTTTAATGACTTTAGAAACAAAGGATCCACTTACAGAGTTTGATATATTAGGGTTTACTCTTCAGTATGAAATGAGTTATACAAATATATTAAATATGCTTGATATGGCAGGAATAACTTATAGAGCCTCAGAAAGAAGAGAAGATGAGCCAATAATTATGGCTGGTGGACCTTGTGCTTATAATCCAGAACCGTTATATGACATAGTTGATTTCTTTGAAATTGGTGAAGGTGAAGAAATCATGAATGATGTTCTTGATGTATATAAAAAGTACAAAGGAAAAGGAAAGAAAAAAGAATTTTTAAGAGAAATAGCTAAAATAGAAGGTGTTTATGTACCATCGCTATATGATGTTACTTATAAGGAAGATGGAACTATAAAAGAATTTAAACCTAAGTATGAAGATGTTCCAGCTAAAGTAAAAAAGAGAATAGTAAACAACTTTGATAAGGTAGATTTCCCTATAGACATGATAGTACCTTATTCAGAAATAGTACACGACAGAGTAGTTTTAGAAACTTCAAGGGGATGTACTAATGGATGTAGATTCTGTCAAGCTGGTATGATTTATAGACCAGTTAGAGAAAAGACAACTAATACATTATTAGAACAAGCAAGAAAAATGATAGATGCAACAGGATATCAAGAGGTATCATTAGCTTCATTAAGTATTTGTGATTATTCAGATATACAAAACCTTGTAAGTAGTTTAATAATGGAACATGGAAAGAAAAACGTAGGGGTGGCTCTTCCATCTATTAGAGTAGATGCATTTTCAGTTGATTTAATTAAAGAAATTCAAAAGGTTAGAAAAACTGGATTAACATTTGCTCCAGAAGCAGGCTCTCAAAGAATGAGAGATATCATAAATAAAGGATTAACAGAAGATAGAATATTAGAAGCAACTAAAAGTGCCTTTGAATCAGGTTGGAGTACTATTAAATTATACTTTATATTAGGACTTCCATATGAAGAATTAGAAGATGCGGCTGGTATTGGTGAACTTGCGGAGAAAATGGCTGCAGTTTATTATGAAATTCCAAAGGAAAAGAGAGCAAAGGGATTAAAAATTACAGTAAGTACTTCAATACTTGTACCAAAACCATTCACTCCATTCCAATGGGCACCAATGGCTAGACCAGACGAAGTATGGAAAAAGATAGATGCTGTTAAAGGCGCTATAAAAACAAGAGCTATTCATTACAATTATCATGAGCAAAAAACTTCATTTATGGAAGCTGTATTTGCTAGAGGAGATAGAAGAACTTGTGACCTATTAATAAAGGCCTTTGAAAAGGGAGCTAAATTTGATGGTTGGTCAGAGTACTTCAAATATGATATATGGATGGAAGCGATGAAGGAATGTAATATAGACGAAGATTTCTATGTTTATAGAGATAGAAGCTATGATGAAATACTTCCATGGGACTTTATAGATATTGGAGTTAATAGAAAATATCTAGAAAGAGAAAATGAAAAAGCAAAAAGAGCAGAACTTACACAAAACTGTAGAAAAGGATGTACAGGATGTGGAGTTAATGTAAACTTTAAAGAAGGGAAGTGTTTTGAAGGTGCGTTATGTAATTAAGTTTACTAAAGAATCAAGTATTAAATTTATATCTCACTTAGATTTAATGAGAACTTTACAAAGAGTAATAAGAAGAGCAGATCTTCCAATGGAATACTCAAAGGGATTTAATCCTCATATGGCAATGTCAATAGCACAACCTTTATCAGTTGGTGTTTATTCAGATGCTGAATATATGGATATAGTATTAGTAGAAGAACTAAGTGAAGAGGAAATAGTAAATAGATTAAATTCAAAAACTGCATCAGGAATTAAATTCTTAACAGCTAAGAAGGTAATAAATAAAGAGGGAGAAAAAAAGGTTCCTCAAACTATGGCTTTAGTAGATGCAGCAAGGTTTACAGTAAAAATTTTATGTGAAAATGCTAAAATAGTAGAAGAAAAAATGGAAGAATTAGAAAAAAAGGCTGAATGGACTACTATAAAGAAGAGTAAAAAAGGTGAAAAAGAAGTTAATTTAAGAACTATGATTAAGGAAATGAAATATTGGATAAATGATAATGAGTTAATATTAAATATCCTTGTTTCTTCAGGAAGTAGAGAACATTTATCACCAGATTTAGTAGCAAGTTATATAAAAAGTAATATTGAAGAAATAATAGAAGATGCCTTTATAGATATAAAAAGAGAAGAAATGTATGTATTAAAAGAAGATAAATACGTACCAATATATAAATTTATTTAGGGAAGTGTATTTTTATGAGAGAAATTTTCATTGAAAGAGATGAATTGCTTTTAAGAATAGCCATAAAAGAAAATGGAAAGCTTGAAGAGTGCTTCTTTGAAGAAGCCTCTCAAGACCCTAAAATAGGAGAAATTTATAAGGGAAGAGTAAAAAACATAGTACCTGCTATAAATTCTATTTTTGTAGATATTGGATTAGAAAAAGAAGCTTATATGTATCTTAGCAATGATTTAAAGAATGAAGGAATTAAAAAGGGCGATGAAATTTTAGTAGAAATAATAAAAGAGCCAATAAATAATAAGGGTGCTAAGATAAGCAAAAATATAAGCATTCCAGGAAGATTTATGGTACTTACTCTAGGGGGAAGTGGAATAAGCTTTTCTAAGAGAATTAATAGTAAGGAAGAAAAAGATAGGATATTAAAGGCTGTTAGCAACATAGATGGCTATGGAATAACTATTAGAACGGAAGCAGTACATGCTGGTGATGAGGATTTAATACAAGAAAAGCTTAGACTTTTAGATGAATTTGAAATTCTTATAAAGAAATTAAATTATAGCTTAAATCTTGGTAAGGTCTATGGTGAAAATATTATTTTAAATAAGGTTCTTACTGAAAATCTAAATACAAAGTGTAAGATATTTACCAATAATGAAGAAGATTTAAATGAAATATATTCTTTAATAGAAGGAAATAAAGATATAATTGTAGAAAAGTTCAATAATATTAGAAGCTTATTTGATTTTTATGGAATAGAAAAAGAAATATTAAAGCTTAGACATAAAAAGGTAGCTCTAAACTGTGGTGGTAATATAGTTATAGATAAAACAGAAGCTATGTATGTTATAGATGTAAACTCATCTAAAAATATTAAAGGAAGAAGTTTTGATAAAACTATATTAGAAACTAATCTAGAAGCAGCAAAAGAAATAGGAAGACAGATTAGGCTTAGAAATTTAGCTGGAATTATTGTTATAGATTTTATAGATATGAGAGATTTTTCTCATAAATCAATAGTTATGGATGCATTAAAAGAAGCATTAAAAGAAGATAAGGGAAATGTTAAGATATTCCCATTTACTGAACTTGATTTAATTCAAATTGCAAGAAAAAGAAGAGGAAAATCTATATATGAGTATTTAGAAGAAAAGTGCAAAAGATGCAATAGTGAAGGCTTTGTTTTAAAACTATCATATATAGAAAAGTTAATAAGAAATGAAGTTATAAAAGCAGAAGAGGAAAGTTCAATAAAATCCTTTTATATTGAATTAGATAGAAACTATGAAGAAATAGTTAAGGGAGATGAGTTTTCGTTTTTAGCAAATATAAACTCCTTAAAAAATGAAATTTACTTAAATTTTGTAGATGGAATTGAAGGATATAAAGTAGAACCATTAATTTTTAAAAGCCAAAAAGAAAATGTAAAACATTATCTTATAAATGCCTATGAAAAATATGAATAAATTGCTTTACAATCTACATAATAATATGGTAAAATAGCAGATGTTAAACCGCACATAAGAGGTTTTTTTATTAAACAAAGTTTAGAGCTTTGTACCTCGGTTGGCGAGACCGTAATAAGAGGAGGTGTTTTTAATGTACGCAGTATTATCTACAGGAGGAAAACAATACAGAGTTCAAGAAGGAGACGTAATATTCGTTGAAAAACTTAACGCTGAAGTTGACTCAACAGTTGAATTAACAGAAGTATTAGCAGTTTCAAATGGTGATGCTTTAAAAGTTGGTACACCAGTTGTAGAAGGTGCTAAGGTTGTAGCTAAAGTTGTTGCTCAAGGCAAAGCTAAGAAAATTACAGTTTTCAAGTATAAGCCAAAGAAGGACTACAGAAAGAAGACTGGTCACAGACAACCATACACTAAGTTAGTAATCGAAAAAATCGAAGCTTAATTATTATGATTAAGATTAGAATTTTAAAAAAAGATGATTTGAGACTTGGTTTTAAGATAGAAGGGCATGCTTTATCAAGAGCTGAAATAGAGAAAAGTGGAAATGCTTATGATTTAATTTGCAATTCAGTTTCTGTATTATCTCAAAGTGCTTTAATAGGTATGGAAGAGGTTTTAAAGCTTAAAGTTAAGTATGAGATAAATGATGGATTTTTACATATAAATTTATCAAATCTTAAAATTCAAGAAATAGAGAATTGTCAAGTATTACTTTTAACTTTTGAAAAAAGTATAGAAAGCTTGATGGAATCTCTTAAATTAACTTTTGGAAGTAAAAAAGATAGTGAATATATAAGATTGTTGAAAGAGGAGGTGCAATAGTATGTTAATAATGAACCTTCAATTATTTGCCCACAAGAAAGGGGTAGGTAGCTCTAAGAACGGTAGAGACTCAGAATCAAAGAGATTAGGAGTTAAAGCTGCTGACGGAGAGTTCGTTTTAGCTGGTAACATTTTAGTTAGACAAAGAGGAACAAAGATTCATCCAGGAACTAATGTTGGTAAGGGTGGAGATGACACTCTATTTGCTAAAGAAGACGGAATTGTTAGATTTGAAAGAATGGGTAGAGATAAGAAAAAAGTTAGCATTTACCCAGTAAATCTTGAAGAAATAGCAGAATAATTTATTTTCATAAAGCACCCTGTTTAGGGTGCTTTATTTTGTAAAAATAATAAATGAAAAAATGGGCAATTGACAATGAATAAATTTGCCCATTGTACACTGTCAATTGTCCATTTACATATAATTTGTGAAATATAATGGATGCTTATTTAAATGTAATAATTAAATAATAATATTATTCACAATTATGATATAATAAACCTTACAAAGTTTGAAATAATAAGAATAAGGTTAAAATAATTTATGAAAGATAGGTGATTTTATGTTTATAGATAAAGCCAAAATATTTATTAAATCTGGAGATGGTGGAAACGGATGTGTATCCTTTAGAAGAGAAAAATATGTTCCATTAGGTGGACCAGATGGAGGAGATGGCGGAAAAGGCGGAAGCGTAGTTTTCGAAGTTGATCCAGGTTTAACTACACTTTTAGATTTTAAATATAAAAAGAAATTCGTAGCTGAAGCTGGTGGAAAAGGTGAAGGCTCTAAATGTTATGGAAAAGATGGAGATGATTTACATATAAAAGTTCCAATGGGAACTATCATAAGGGACTTTGAAAGTAATAAAATAATAGCAGACCTTTCTCATAAGGATGATACTTTTGTAATTGCAAGAGGAGGAAAGGGTGGAAAAGGAAATTGTAAGTTCTGTACACCAACTAGGCAAGCACCTCATTTTGCAGAGCCAGGTATGCCAGGAGAAGAAAGATGGATTACACTTGAGCTTAAGTTATTAGCAGATGTAGGATTAGTAGGATTCCCGAATGTAGGAAAATCAACATTCCTTTCAACAGTAACAGCAGCTAAACCAAAGATAGCAAACTATCACTTTACTACTTTAAAGCCTAATTTAGGTGTTGTTAAAGCAGAAGGTATAAATGCTTTCGTTATGGCAGATATTCCAGGAATAATTGAAGGAGCTGCTGAAGGAGTAGGTTTAGGATTAGAGTTCTTAAGACATATAGAAAGAACTAGATTATTAATACATGTTGTTGATATATCAGGAATAGAAGGAAGAGATCCTTTCGAGGATTTTGTAAAGATCAACGAAGAACTTAAGAAATACTCAGTTAAGCTTTGGGATAGACCACAAATAGTTGTAGCAAATAAAACTGATATGCTTTATGATGAAGAAATCTATGAAGACTTTAAGAAAAAAGTAAATGAATTAGGCTTTGATAAAGTATATAAAATGTCAGCTGCTACTAAGTCAGGAGTAGAAACAATAATTAAAGAAGCTGGTAGAATGCTTTCAGAAATTCCAATTAGAGAATTAGAAATAAGTGAAGATGAAAGATTTATCCCAGAAGAAAAGAGATTTACTTATGATGTTTCCATTGAAGATGGAGAAGATGGAAATAAGGTATATATAGTTTACGGATCTTTCGTGGATAGATTATTAAACTCAGTTAATATACATGATGCTGACTCTTTAAGATATTTCCATAAGGTATTAAACAATAAAGGGGTTTTTGATAACCTTAGATCAATGGGAATTGAAGATGGAGATATAGTAAGATTAAATGACTTTGAATTTGAGTATTTATTGTAATTAGGAGGAAAAATATGATAACAGGAAAACAGAGAGCTTACCTAAGAGGGCTTGCAAATAATATGGATCCAATATTTCAATTAGGTAAGAATGGAATAGAAGAAACTTTTTTAAAACAAATAGAAGAAGCTTTAGAAGCAAGAGAATTAATTAAAATTAAGGTTCTTGAAAATAGTGGTTTAGCTACTAGAGAAGCATCAAATACAATATGTGAAAAAATAGGTTGCGAAGGTATTCAAGCTATAGGAAGTAAAATAGTTTTATATAAAAAATCCTCTAAAAAACCTAAGATAGAATTACCTAGGTAATAAGAATATGAAAAAGATTGGTATAGTAGGAGGAACTTTTAATCCTATTCATTTAGCTCATTTATATATAGCCTATGAAGCTAAGAACCAATTGAATTTAGACAAAATAATATTTATACCAGCAGGAAGTCCTCCTCATAAGAAAGATAAAAATATTATAGAGGCTTCCTTAAGGTATAAAATGGTATATGAAGCTATTAAAAATTATGAGGATTTTGAATTAAGTAATTATGAAATAGAAAAAAAAGGCTATAGCTATACTTTTGAAACCTTAAGAAAATTTAAGTCTAAAGATAATGAGTTATACTTTATTACAGGGGCAGACTGTCTTATGGATATAGAGAAGTGGAAAAATCCAGAGGAAATATTTAAGCTTTCAAAATTCGTTGTCTTTAATAGAGCAGGTTATAGTAAGAAAAACTTAACAATTCAAAAGGCAAAAATTGAGAAAAAATTTAACACAGATATTACTTTTTTAGATATAATAGATTTAGAAATTTCATCATCTATGATCAGAAAAAGAATATCAGAAGGAAAAAGAGTAGATTTTTTCTTATCAAAAGAAGTCTTAGATTTTATTAAAGAAAAAAATATATATGATTATTTTAATAATATTAAGTAATCGTAGATAAGGGTTTAAGGAGAGGATTATGCTTAGTATAGAAGAAATGAAAATCTACCTTAAAGATAACTTAATGGAGAGCAGGTATATTCATACTTTAGGGGTAGTTGATACAGCTATAAGGTTAGCACAAATTAACAATGTAGATAAGAAGAAAACAGAAATTGCGGCCTTAGCTCATGATATAGCAAAAAATAAAACTATATATGAATTAAAAGATATTTTAGATAAAAACAATATAAAATTAACTTATGATGAAGAAGAAAATCAAGAACTTTGGCATAGTATGGTTGGACCAATTTTAGCAAAAGAAATTTTCAAAATAGAAGATGAGGAAATTCTAAGTGCTATGAGATGGCATACTACAGGCAAAGAAAATATGAGTAAGCTAGATAAAGTAATTTATATGGCTGATATGATAGAACCGAATAGAAAATTTCCAGATGTAGATATGTTAAGAAGAGAATGTTTTAATGATTTAGATAATGGGGTTCTTCAAGGATTGAATCATACTATTAAGTACTTGCTAAGTAAGGGAGTTCCTATAGATATAAATAGTATTAAGGCAAGGAATTATTTATTGCTTCATAAATAAATAGTAGAGAGGAATTAAGAGGATGGGGAATAGTAAAGAAGATCTTCAAAATAGAGGGAGAAGAAGACTTTCAAGAGAGGAACAGATAAAAAGAAGAAAAGTAATAGAAGCTAAAAAACGAAAAAGAAGAAGAAAAAGAATAATAGCTTCAATTATTATAGTTACTGTAGTTTTAATTGTAGGTGGATTATTTTATGGATATAACTTTATATCTGGTCTTAAAACTAATAATTTAGGTACTGGAACTCCACCAGCATCATCAAGTGATCCGATTAATATATTGGTTTTAGGAATGGATATAGGAGATGCAGAAAATCAAGGTAATAAGGCTGGTAGAAGAAGCGACACCATAATGGTTTTAAATTATAACCCTAATACAAAAAAAGTACATTTAGTATCTATACCTAGAGATACTTTAATTGAAGTAGATGCTTATTTAGATACGGGTGAATATAGAAGGTATTGGAAGATTAATGTTGCCTATGTTCTAGGTGGAGAAGATGAAGTTATAACTCATGTTGAATCATTATTAAATATTGATATAAATTATTTAGTTGAAGTTGATTATAATGCCTTTAGAAGTATTATAGATGCTATTGGTGGAGTAGAAATGACAATAGAAAAAGATATGTATTATGATGATGATGAACAAAATCTTCACATTAATTTTAAGGCAGGAGAAACAGTACTTCTAGATGGTAAAAAAGCTGAGGAATTCTTTAGATGGAGAAAAAATAATGATGGAACTGGGCTTGAAAATGCTGACTTAGATAGAATTAAAAATCAACAATTATTTATGAGTAAGTTACTAGATAAGGTAATGACTCCTTCTATAGTATTTAAAGCTCCTAAAATATTAAACGCTATTAGTGAAAATGTTGAAACTAATATCCCGGCTAAAGATTTAATTTCTCTTGGAATGAAAATATTAAGGTTAAAACCTAGTGACATAATCATGGCTACTATTCAAGGGGAGTCTCAATATTTTTATGGAGAATCATTTTTAGTAGCTGATAAAGATTATAATAGGGATTTAATAAATGCACTAAATACAGTTAATCCTTCAGCATCCAATGCTATAACAGCTATAAATAGAGGCGATCTTAAGGTTTTAGTCTTAAATGGAACTAAGATAGATGGATTAGCATCTAGTGCTAGAGATACTCTTTTTTCATTAGGGTATACTAATATAGAAGTAGGAAATAGTGATATAGCAACTTCTAAAAGTATAATACAAACTAATAATAAAGATTTAAAAGAGTTATTGAAAAGTGATATAGATATAGAAAAATTTGAAAAAATAAGTAAATCTGAATATAAGGATTATGATGCAGTAATAATATTAGGTGAAGATTATAACTTATTCAACAATAGGTAGGAAGTCTATAGATTTTCTACCTTTTTTCTAGGAGGAAAAATGAGTACTATAAAAAAAGTAGTTAGTAAAGCTTATGATGGAAGAAAAATAAGAGAATATCTTAAAGAGGAACTTGGACTTTCATCTAGATTAATTAGAAGTGCTTCTGTTGACAAAAGAATATTTGTCAATAATAAGGCTGTTAAGATGAACTATATATTAAAAGGCAATGATAACATTTTAATTAATTTAATGAAGGATGAAACTCAAAATATAGATCCAGAGGATATACCAATAGACATAGTATATGAGGATGAAGATATTATAGTTGTAAATAAGGGACCTAATATGGTTGTACATCCTACAAAAAGACACCAAAGTGGTACCTTAGCCAATGCTTTAATGTATTATTTTAAAGAAAGTAATCAAAAGTGTATAGTTAGACTTGTTAGTAGATTAGATATGGATACATCAGGATTAATTATTATAGCTAAAAATCAATATGCTCATATGGAATTATCAAAGGAAATGACTTTAAATAATGTAGAAAAAAGATATTTAGCAGTAGTACATGGGCATATGGAAAGTATTGAAGGTACTATAGATTTACCAATATATAGACCAGAAGAAGAGGGAACTATTAGAAGAGTTATTGATGACAGAGGTCAAAGAAGCATAACTCATTATAAAGTTATAGAAAGATATAAGGATTCAGATTTAATAGAATGTCTATTAGAAACAGGACGAACACATCAAATAAGAGTGCACTTAAGTCATTTAGGACATCCTATATGGGGAGATACATTATACGGTAATGAAGAAGATAATACTATTATAAAAAGGCAAGCACTTCATGCCTACGGATTAGATTTTAAATCACCGAGAACTAAAAAGTCATTAAGTCTTAGGGCAAATTTACCAGATGATATTGATAATTTAATTAATGAAATTAAATAATAAAATAGGAAATTATAAAAAGCTTTCAATATGAATAACTTTTTATAATTTCCTTATTTTATATTTTATCTATTAAACTTTGGGCGTTTATTTTTTAGGTTACGTCTTCTTTTAAAGAGAACAATATAGTTCCTAATTATAAATAAAGCAAATACTACAAGGATCACATAAAGTATATTCAAAGGCTTTTTAAAAAATTCGGATATACCTTCCTTAGTTTTAACTTGAATAGTATAGTCTCTATCAGTTCCACTTATTAAGTCCATAGTAGAAATAGTTTTTCCATCAACTTTAAGTTTTGCTTTATATAATATATCTCCAGTTTTAATAGCTTGTTTACTAATATCAATCTTATCATATTCTAAAGAATATAAAGGCTTATCTTCGGATTTAGCTTTAGTGTAATAAAAATCAGTTTTAGCCAATAATGGAATAGTAATTTCATCATTAATTTTATATGTATCTAATTCATCATTTGCGCTTATTAATTTTATAGTTTCAAAGTTATCAAAACCATAGTCGAATAATTTACCAATATTGGAGTAAAAATTATCCTTATCAGTTGCATTTATAAAAGCTCCAACTAATACTTCCTCATCTCTTACAGCAGCTGCTGTGTAAGAATGGTTAGCTTCTGGTGTATAACCATTTTTTCCACACAAAGTACTTCCGTAAAAATAAGGGCTATATTCATTAAGAAGTTGATTTCTATTAGTTGCCCACTTTTCACTTCCATCAGAAAATGGTTGATTTACATACTTATAAGATTCTGTCTGTGAAATTCTTACATAGTCCTTATTATGTAGAGCGGCCTTCATCATAAGAGCTAAATCATAGGCTGTAGTTAAATGTCCATCTTCATGCAAACCACTAGGATTTTTGAAATTTGTATTTAGGGCTCCAAGCTCCTTTGCTTTGGCATTCATAAGCTTGGCAAATTCCTCGTTAGAGCCAGCAACATATTCAGCTAATGCTTCTGCACAATCATTGCCTGATTCAAGTAAAAGACCTAACATAAGCTCTTCTACCGTATAAACTTCTCCCTCTCTAATACCAATGGCAGATCCATCTACCAAAGGAGGTTTTTCCCCTATTGTTACTTTATCTGTTAGTTTTACATTTTCAAGAACAACTAATGCTGTCATAACCTTGGTTGTAGATGCAGGCTCAAATTGAGTATGCTCATTTTTTGAATATAATACTGTCCCAGTTCTTCCATCCATTAAAACTGCACCTTCTGAATATACAGGTGGTAATTCAGTCGCTTTTACATCAATTGAATTTATTGAAGTAAAAATACTAGTTACAAATAAAGAAGATAGAAGAAATTTCTTAATAAATTTTTTCATTTTGAATCTCCCACATAAACTTTTTCATATAGACAAAACTATTTTATCAAAAATAAATGAATCATTCTATATTTTATGAATATTTAAATAGAAAATAGTTTAAATTTTAAGAATAAGTTAATACTTAAGATGAATATTTACGAAATAGGAGATAATGATGGATAAAAAGATAAAAACCATATTAAACTTAAAGAATATAATTTTATTTACTTTAGGGCTTTTTTGTATTTTAACTTCATTTTATTTATATGGTAGAAATAAATCTAAGGTATTTAAAGATGAATATATGGAAAATATATTTGTTGAAGAAGCTGATAGCAAAGAAAGCGTTACAACTATGGGAGAAAATATAGTCAACAATAAATCTAACAAAATATTGGTAGAAATAAAGGGAGAAGTAAATAAGCCAGAGGTTTATGAAATAGATGAAGGCAGTATAATAAGAGATTTAATTGATAGAGCAGGAGGATTAACTTCTGATGCAAATATTAATAATATTAATAGGGCTGAAAAATTAAAGGACAATCAACTTATAATAATTCCTAATAAAAATGATGTAGTAAATAATGAAAATAATAACATAAGTCAAGGAGATTCAAATAGTGGACTTATAAATATTAATAATGCAGATTTATCAGAATTACAAAAAATTAATGGAATAGGTGAGGTTAAAGCACAGAGTATAATAAATTATAGAGAAAAAAGTGGAGGATTTAAATCAATAGAAGATATTAAAAATGTTGATGGTATAGGAAGCAAAACCTTTGAAAAGATAAAGGATAAAATATGCATTTGAAGAAATTTACAAATCTTTAATACACCAGTATAACTTTTATGATAAAATTAATGTATGTAATCCAAAAGGGGGATGAGTTATGGAAGTAGTTTTAAATGCTATTATGAATTTAGTACTTAGCTTAATATTTGGAGCAGCAGGAATTTTAATTTTAGTTGCTGGATATAAAATTTTTGATGCAATAGTACCAGCAGATTTTAACAAAGAATTAGAAAAAGGTAATATTGCAGTTGCAATTTTCCTGGCAGGAGCTTTAATTGGAATAGCTATTATAGTTTCACAAGTAATTAAATAATTAAAAGCTAATAGTAAAGCATAAAGTTACTACTATATAAAAGTGTGAGATAAGATATTAAACTTAAGAGATAAGTCTTTAAAATTAATATTTTCTTTCACACTTTTTTATTCTTTTAAAATTAGTTGTAAGATGCTTTTCTAATAAAAGACATAATAATACTAAATCGAAGCTTATGTGACAGTTAAGTGACAAAGACTTTTAAAATAGAATGGTTAGTGTTATAATAAGATGAATTTAGGGAAAAATAATAAATATTGTATAGGTTGAAAATCCTAAGGAGGATGTTATGATAAGAAAAATTTTAGCAGCAATTTTAAGTGGAGTTATGGTTGTATCTTTAGTTGCATGTAGTCCTTCCAATAATAAAAAAGTAGAACAAAGAAAAGTGGAAGAACCTGCAAAAGCATCAATAGAAGAAAAGCCTTTTATAGGAGAAGGTGAATGGGCACAAGACTATACTAGAGAAGAAGTTACAACACTAAATGAAGAAATAACAGCAAGAGTGGAAGAAGCAGCTAACTTTTTAGGCTTAGAATATATAAAAGAAGAAAAAATTAAAGATGAGAATTCAGAAAGTGTTAATGATAAATATATATATTTTGATAATTTAAATCCAGAACCTAACAAAATAGAAAGTATGTATTATGGTTTTAAGACTTATGGTTCAGATATGGCAAAAGGTAGTTTAAATTTAAAAATAGGATTAAAACTAGATTTAGAGCAAATAAAAAATGAAGATAAGTTTGATTTAAAGGAAACTTCGATATCAAATTTTTCAGAAGCTATGACTAATGATTCAGAAAGAGATTATTCAGAAGTAAATGAAAAAATAATTGATATAGTGAAGAATCAAAATGCAAATGGAACTATAGAGACTAATTTAAATGGACTAGTTGAAACTATAACAATTAAGGATGAATTTTTATTATATAAAATAGATTCAAAAATGTACGATTTTAAGAAATAGTATAAATTAGGAGGATGAGGGTTTGGATAATAAAGAATTAAATAATGAGGAAGTATCAAATGAAGTTATAGAAGAAGTCGTTGAAGTGACTAATGAAGTAGAAACAGAGGTTTCTTTAGAAGAAGTAGCAGGTGAAATGCTTACAGAAACTAAAGAAGATAGTAAAGCTATGAAGTTTTTAAAGAAGGTTTTAGCTGGAGTAATAGATCAAATAATAAGTATTGCTGTAGCATTAGTATTATTAATAGTTTTGGATTTTATATTAAAGCTAATTGGCTTCTATATAGCAGAAAGAGAGCCAATGTTCTTAATAATGTATGTTATAGTTAATATTTTTTATAGACCTATTTGTTCATTAACAAAATTAAAAGATACTATAGGAACAAAAACAATGTCAAAATAATTTCAATTAGGAGTTAAGATGAGAAAAGGGAGTACTGTACAAGTTAAAATAGATAAAACTGAATTTCCATCAATGGGTGTTGGAACTTTAGAAGGTAAAAAAATATATGTAAAAGGTACTTTTCCAGGGCAATTAGTAACTGGTAGAGTAAAGAAAAAAAGAGAATCCTTTGCAGAATTAAAACTTATTTCTGTAGATGAAAGAGCAGATTATGAAATAGACCCACCATGTGAACATTTTGGAATTTGTGGAGGATGTACTTCACAAAATCTAACTTATGAAAAGCAATTAGAGCTTTTAAGTGAAGAATTTAAAGAATTACTAGAAGATGCTGGGTTACCAACTAATAATTATAAAGGTATAGTTGCTAGTAAAGAGCAATGGGAATATAGAAATAAGATGGAGTTTACCTTTGGTGACTTTGAAAAAGGTGGAGAATTAACCTTAGGAATGCACATGAAGGGTAAATCCTTTGGAATTATAACTGTAGATAAGTGTTTAATAGTAGATGAAGATTTTAGAACTGTAATTAAAGCTACAGTAGATTACTTCAGAACTCAAAACTTACCTTATTATAGAGTAATGAAAAGAGAAGGTTATTTAAGACACTTAGTTATAAGAAAAGCTATTAATACTGGCGAATTAATGGTTAACATAGTTACAACAACTCAAATTGATTTTGATTTATCGGAGTATGTAGAAATATTAAAAAATCAAAACTACAAAGGTGAATTAGTATCTATACTGCATACTGAAAATAATTCTTTTTCAGATGCTGTAGTACCAGAGAAAGTAAAGTTATTATATGGTAAAGACTATATAATTGAAGAACTTTTAGGACTTAGATTTAAAATATCTCCTTTTTCATTTTTCCAAACTAATACTAAGGGAGCAGAAAGTCTTTATAGCATAGTTAGGGATTATATAGGTGAATCAAATAACAAGATAGTATTTGATTTATACTGTGGAACAGGGACTATAGGTCAAATAGCAGCTGCAAATGCTAAAAAAGTAGTTGGAATCGAACTTATAGAAGAAGCGGTTGAAGCAGCAAAGGAAAATGCTAAGTTTAATAATTTAGATAACTGTGAGTTCTTAGCAGGAGATGTAGCAGAAATAATAAAAAATGTTAAGGATAAACCAGATACAATAATTTTAGATCCACCAAGAAGTGGAGTACATCCAAAAGCTCTAGAATATGTAATTAAATTCAATGCTAAAGAAATAATTTACGTATCATGTAATCCAAAAACTTTAGTGGAAAACTTAAATACATTAATAGGAGCAGGCTACAAAATAGTAGAAAGCTGTGTTAAAGATATGTTCCCAAACACACCGCACGCTGAGGCAGTTGTTAAACTTACGAAGTAAGTTGTTACAACTACCCATGTAAAGATTGACGAAGAAAACGAGCGAAGCGAAGTTTGATTGGAATCAATCTACTGCAAGACCATTTTTACACTAAAGAAAATAAATAGACTTATTTTTCTCTCTCAGAGTACAGTTCTGAGGGAGATTTTTTATAACTTTTTTGAGTATTTTTCATAGAATAATTATAGAAATTACTAGGGAAGTGTATTATCACGAGTATTATAAGCAAATCATTATATAAGATACTAAGAGGAGCAGGAGCTTTTGTAGAAAAAAAGTTTGAAAGTGATACTAAAAATCCGCAAGAAGTTAATGAACGGATATTATTAAAAATTTTAAGAAGAAATTCCAGAACAGTAATTGGGAATATTTATAATTTTAAGAATATAAAATCTTCTGAAGAATTCAAGAGAATATTTCCTATAACTGATTATGAATACTATGAAAAGTATATAGTAAGGATGGCTGAAGGAGAGAGTAATGTACTAACTTCAGATAAGGTGGAGTATTTCTGCCATACTTCAGGAACTACAGGGAAACAGAAGTTAATTCCAACTACTAAGAGAGGTAGGAGAGTACCTACTAAATACATGGTATTTCTCATTAATCGCTTTGCATATAAGGAATTTAAAGAGAAGCGGAACTATGGAAGAGGGCTCATGATAGCAGATATTACAATGACTAACTATACAAAGGGCGGATATCCTGTGTGCTCTGCAACTTCAGGAGGAATTAAAGCTATGAAAACAATGCTACCCTATATGTATACTTCACCAATTGATGTAATGGAAATTAAGGACAAGGAGACATCTTCCTATCTTCATCTCCTCTTTGCCCTTAAGGAGGTAAATCTACTTTTTATAAATGGAGTATTTATTTCTAATGTGGTGGATTTATTTAGAATACTTCAGGAAAACTCAAGTAAATTAGTGGAGGATATTAGAAGGGGGAAGGTTAGCAGGACAATTAATCTTGAGGAAGACGTAAGACAGAAACTGAATAGCTATTTAACACCGGATGCTGGAAGAGCAGATGAGCTACAGAGGATATTTAAACATGGATTTGCAGGAGTTGCCAGAAGGGTTTGGCCGAAACTGCTTTACATTGGTTCTGTTACGGGAGCAAACTTTGCTATCTATGATGATATGCTTAACTACTATACAGATTACCTGCCTGTCTATTCTCCAGTTTATGCTGCCACTGAGGGGACAATTGGGATGAATCCATTTGTTAAAAAAATAGAGTATGTAATCATACCTGATACTGTTTATTATGAATTTATTCCAGAGAAAGAAATGAATATTAAAAATCCTAAAACACTTTGTCTTGGAGAGCTTAAGGAGGGAGAAAAATATGAAATACTTATGACTAACTGCATGGGACTATATAGATACAGGCTGGGAGATGTAGTGAAAGTTGTTGGAAAATATAATAACACTCCAACCATTGAATTTTTATATAGAAGGAATCAAGTACTTAACATGGTTTCAGAAAAAACTAATGAAGAACATTTAACAAGTACTATAAAAGATGCCATAAAGACCCTTAATATTGATATTGTGGATTATACAACATTACCTGACAATACTATTACTCCAGGCCGATATGTGTTTTATATGGAGCTGAAGAATTGCCTTATGCACGAGGAAAAGTGTAAATTGGAGGAGTTTTTGGATAAGGAACTTAGAGGGGCTAACTTGGCATATGATAGAGCTAGAGCTAGTAAAAAATTAGGTAGACTAAAGGTTATAGCTTTAAGACCTAATACCTTTAAGAAGGTTAAAGAGGCTTTAATAAAGAATGAAGTATCCAAAAATCAAATTAAGATTCCAAGGGTTGTTACAGAAAAATATGAAGTTATAAGAATATTAGAAGAAAATAGTATAAAATAACATTAGGTTTAATACTATTGTTGATTTTATAATACATTAATTATATGAAAAATTTCATAGATACTTACAGATTATGAATATTAATTACTAGAATTTGTCGATTAGTATTTATAAGAAGAAATATTTTTAAATAAATTTTGAATAAATTTAAAAAATATTTACAAATTACTTGCAATAAAGTTTATATTGTGGTATTATAAATAAGTAGCAATTTTGCTAACAAAAAAAGTTTCATTTAGGTAAATAGTTTCTCAAAAGTTAGAGATTATTATATCAATTTAGAATCTTTAATTTTAGGAGGAATATTTATGACAGATAAGACAATAACATGTAGAGATTGCGGAAGCGAATTCATATTTTCAGTAGGAGAGCAAGAGTTCTATAAAGAAAAAGGATTCGATAATGAACCTACAAGATGTATAGCTTGTAGAAGAGCTAAAAAAGAACAAAATAGAAGATAATTTAGATTATTATAGGTTGTAGTTTAAACTACAACCTTTTTTGTTAATTGCAATGAATAGATATTTCAATTATAAGAACCTAATCTAAATACTATAAAAAATAGTGTTTAGACTAATTAAGATAAAAGAGAGAAGGATAATTAATGGATTTAACATTTTATAAACCAAACTATAAAGTCTTTGAAGATCTAAGTTTACTAGATTTCCAAAGACTTTTTCATTAGTTAAGGATATATTAAGAGCCAGAGTATCCATATGTAAGATAATAATAAAAAATTATAATTATTTATATAGAAAAGATATTGACATAAAGTTAACTTTACCCCTTATCATATGGGTATAGATAAAAATATGTTTATTAATTATTTAGTCAAGAAAGGAGTTCTATATGAGTTATACCATAAAAGAGTTTTCTGAAAAAATTGGAGTTTCTATTTCTACATTGTGATATTATGATAAAGAGGGATTATTGCCATTTATTGATAAAAAAGAAAATGGTACTAGAATTTCTAAAGATGAAGATTTTGAAGGGTTATCTATAATAGCATGTATGAAAAAATCTGGAGTTCCAATAAAAGACATAAAGAAGTATATGGATTTATGTATAGAGGGAGATAATACTCTTAAGGAGCGTATGGAAATTTTCCTTGAAAGAAAGAAAACTGTTCAAAAGCAAATTGAAGAATTAAATAATATAATGGAAACTATTGATCATAAAATATGGTATTACGAGGAAGCAATTAAAGCTGGAACAGAAGATATACATAGAAAATGTAATGATAATAATAAACAAATCATATAAAAAGGGAGAGAACTTAAATGTATTTAGAAAAAATAAATTCACCAGAGGATGTAAAGAAATTATCAATAGATGAAATGAAGGAGTTAAGCTTTGAAATTCGTAAGGCTTTACTTAATAGATTAAGTGAGAAGGGAGGTCATGTAGGACCTAACCTTGGAGTTGTAGAACTTACAATTGCATTACATTATGTATTTAATTCTCCAAAGGATAAAATAGTTTATGATATTTCTCATCAAAGCTATGTTCATAAAATTCTTACAGGAAGAAAAGAAGGATTTACTAATTTAGAAAAATATAAGACGATTTCTGGTTATTCTAATCCAGATGAAAGTGAACATGATTTCTTTAAATTAGGTCATACATCTACTTCTATAAGTCTTGCTTGTGGCCTTGCTAAGGCTAGAGATTTAAAGGGAGATAAGGATAATATTATTGCTATTATTGGAGATGGTTCATTAAGTGGTGGAGAAGCATATGAAGGTTTAAATAATGCTGCAGAAGCTGGTACAAATATGATTATAATTGTAAATGATAATGAAATGTCTATTGCAGAAAATTATGGTGGTTTATATAAAAATCTTAGAGAACTTAGAGAATCAGAAGGAAAGTGTGAATGTAATTTCTTTAAAGCAATGGGATTAGATTATTACTATATAAAAGATGGCCATAACCTTGATGAATTAATAAGTACATTAAGGAAAGTTAAAGATATAGATAATCCAGTAGTTGTTCATGTTCACACTATTAAAGGAAAAGGCTTTGAAGTTGCAGAGAAAAATAAAGAACAATGGCACTGGGGTATGCCTTTTGAAATAGAAACAGGAAAATTAAAGGTAGATAATAAAAATACAAATACTTATGCTAATTTAACAGGAGAATATCTTTTAAATGCTATGAAAAAAGATAAAAATGTAGTTGCTATTACATCAGGAACACCAACAGTATTTGGATTCTATAAAGATAGAAGAGAAAAAGCAGGAAAACAATTTGTTGATGTTGGAATTGCAGAAGAACATGCAGTAGCTTTAGCTTCAGGAATTGCAGCTAATGGAGGAACCCCTGTTTATGGAGTAAATAGTACTTTTCTTCAAAGAACCTATGACCAGCTTTCACAGGATTTATGTATAAATAATAATCCAGCTACAATATTAGTTTATTCAGCATCTGTTTATGGAATGAATGATGTAACACATATTGGATTATTTGATATAGGATTTATGAGTAATATTCCTAATATGGTATATTTAGCTCCAGCCTTTAAGGAAGAATATTTTAAAATGCTTAATTGGGCTATGACCCAAAAAGAACATCCAGTAGCTATTCGTGTTCCGGCTATGGGAGTAATTGAAAGTGGAGTAGAAGATACTACAGATTATTCAATATTAAATAAATATCAAGTAACTAAAGAAGGAAATGAAGTTGCAATAATTGCACTTGGGGATTTCTATCAACTTGGTGAAAAAGTAGTTAAAAAGCTTTCAAAGGAAAATGATATTGAAGCTACTTTAATTAATCCAAAGTTTATTACAGGTATTGATGAAGAATTATTAGAAAGTTTAAAGAAAGAACATAAAATTATAATTACTATTGAAGATGGTATTTTAGAGGGGGGATTTGGTGAAAAAATTTCAAGATTCTATGGTCCATCTAATATGAAAGTTTTAAATTATGGTATTAAAAAGGAAATATTAGACCGTTATATTCCAGATGAACTTATGAAAAAGAATAGACTTACAGATATTCAAATAGTAGAAGATATTATAAAAATTATAAGATAGAGGTTATATAGATGGATACAAATGATTTATTAGAATGTGCTAATAAGGGAGAAGTAATTGTAGGAAATTCTAAATTACATGAAGTAATGCATGAAGCAGCACAAGAAGCATTAAGATTAACTTTTGAACTTAATGGAAAGTATCATACTCCAGAAGAAATTAGAAAAATATTTTCAATGATAATTGGTAAAGATGTGGATAATACATTTAATATGTTTCCACCATTCTATACAGATTGTGGGAAAAATATATTTATAGGAAAAAATGTTTTTATTAATTCGGGATGCCGTTTTCAAGATCAAGGTGGAATTAAAATTGGAGACGGAGTTTTAATTGGGCATAATGTAGTTTTAGCCACTGTTAATCATGATACTGATCCAAGTAAAAGAAGTGATATGAAGCTTTCACCAATAGTTATAGGGAATAATGTTTGGATTGGTGCAAATGTTACTGTAGTTCCTGGTGTAACAATTGGTGATGGTGCAATTATAGCAGCAGGTGCAGTTGTAACAAAAGATGTTCCAGACAATGTTATTGTTGGAGGTATACCTGCTAAAATCATTAAAAAAATTGAAGCCAGCCAGGAGTAATACTAATATTCTTAAGTGTACCTAGACAAAAATTATAGTTAAGTATATAATAATTTCAACAAGAATCTTGATAAAAAAAGCTTAAATATTTTTAAAATAATAAAAATTTAGATTTAAAACCTTGAGAAATCAAGGTTTTTTCTAACAAAAAATCATCCACTTTATAAATTAAAGAATTATATAAAAAGGGGAGAAAAGAAATGACAGCGGAATTAGAAAAACATTATAACAAGTTTTGTGAAGATAAAAGATTAACAAGAAGACATGGGCAAGTAGAATACATAACTTCTATGAAGTATATACATGAATATTTAAATGATAATAAGAGCTTAAAAATACTGGATGTTGGTGCGGGAACTGGAAGATATTCAGTAGCATTAGCTAATGAAGGATATGATGTTACAGCTGTTGAACTTGTAAAGCATAATTTAGGAGTTTTAAAGTCTAAAGGAAGTACAGTAAAAGCCTTTCAAGGAACTGCACTAAACTTGGCTAGATTTGAAGACAATACTTTTGATATGACATTGGTTTTTGGGCCAATGTACCATTTATATACACTTGAAGATAAAATAAGGGCTTTAGAAGAAGCAAAGAGAGTAACTAAAATTGGAGGAAAGATATTAGTTGCTTATCTTATGAATGAATATAGTGTAATAACATATGGCTTTAAGGAAAATAATATTAAAAAGTGCATTGAAGATGGTAAGATTGATGAAAACTTTCATGTTATATCAAATCCAGAAGACTTATATGATTATGTAAGACTTGAAGATATAAATAAAATAAATGAAGTTGCAGGAGTAAAAAGAATAAAAATAATTTCAGCAGATGGTCCAGCTAATTATATGAGACCAACATTAAATGCAATGGATGAAGAAACTTTTAAAACTTTTGTTCAGTATCATTTATCTATATGTGAAAGACCAGAATTAATAGGGGCAGGAGCTCATACATTGGATATTTTAACAAAAGAATAGTAAGCATATTGAAATTTTATTAAAGGAGTGATAGTTTTGGCACTAGGTATATTATTTATACTAACGATTGTAATTGGAATACTTATATTATCAACAGTAGGAATAGGATTTTTTAGTAAAGATAATATCTTAAATAAAAAATGGTATGCATATTATGCATTAATAGCTATATTAGTTCTTACCATAATTACATTTACAGCTCTACCAAGTAACTATATTATTTATAAATCTTTAACAGTTTTATTAGGTTTACTAGGTATCTTAGGAATTTATTTAGGTAAGACAAAAAAAGTGCATTATAAAATTGGTATATTCTTAATTTCTATATCCTTATTAGGCAATTTTTATATAGGATTTTTAATGTAATGATACATGCTTTATGATAATTTCTATCCATAAATGAAGGGAATAAAAGAAAAATTAATTAAATTAGAATATATAGATAAGGTGGCATTAAGTATTAAAATCATTTAATGTTGCCTATTTTATTAATAATAAATAGAATAAAATTTTACTAAAAGTAGCTACTGTAAGGTTTTCGTTAGAATTATAAGATAAATTTAATAAATGGGATTAACATAAGCTTTTAATAAAAATGGTATAATTAATATGACTTTAATTAAATTAATGGAGGGGTAATGTTAAATAAAAAGAAAACTATTATTTTAATTGTATTATTAGCTTGTTTAGTAATGGGATTTATAGATGTAGTTATAAGACCGCAATATCTTATAAAATCCTTTGTAAAGATTATACTTTTTTCTATGATGCCAATTCTTTATTCGAAATACAATAAAGAATTAAACGTAGCTTCCTTATTTAAAATAAAAAGTAAGAATGAAATTCTTACGGCTATTTTATCTGGAATTGGAGTATTTATAATTATTTTTGGAGCTTATTTAGTAATAGGGAAGTTCTTTGATTTTTCAAATGTTGTATCTTCGTTATCAGAAAATACAGGTGTTACTATTAGTAATTTTATATTTGTTGCAATATATATTTCTTTTATTAATTCATTGCTTGAGGAGTTCTTTTTTAGAGGGTTTGCATTTTTAAAATTGAAGGAAGTATCAAGTAGAAAATTTGCTTATATTTTTAGTTCTTTAGCCTTTGCATTTTATCATGTTGCTATGATGATAGGGTGGTTTGATATAAATTTATTTCTTCTAACTATAGTAGGGTTATTTATTGGAGGAATAATTTTTAACTATTTTAATGAAAAATATAAAAATATATATGTTACTTGGTTAATTCATATGTTTGCAAATTTTGCTATTAATATAGTTGGATTTATTCTTTTTAATATCATATAAAATTTGTTTTTTTTAATACTTTAAAATAAATTAAAAAAATAATTAAAAGAGCTATTGTATAAAATGATGATAATATGATAAAATTTACCTATAAAATTTAATAGGCAAACTTAAAGAAATTTAAGGACGCAAAGCTACAGGGACTAAAGTGTTAATCAAAGTCAGCCAGTTGCCAAAAAGTATTATTGATGCTTTTTGTTTAAATAAAAATATTAAATCTCATTTAAATATCATTTTAAATGGATTTTATTTTTATGCAAATTTATATGACACTACCTTATTAGGTAGTTTTTTTATTGTTTCATAAAGGCTTTAAGGTTGCCGGAAGGTGGGGTAAATACATATGATAAGAAGAAAACTATCAGCAGTTATTATTGTTGCAGTAATGACAAATTTAGCAGCAACACCTATAAGTGTTTTTGCAGAGACTATGAGGAGTAACAGTGTTGTACTAGCTTCCAATGAACAAGAAGAAAAAATAGATACGGAAGCGAAAATATCAAAATTTAATCCATATTACTCACAATATAAAGAAGCCTATGATATAGCTTTTAAAATGGATAATTCTAATATTAAAAGTATCACTAGTACTGGTGGTAATAGGGCTTCAAGTGTTGGAACTGAAAATATAATAGATGGAAAGTTAGATAGCTATTGGGAAACTAGAAAGCATACATCAGATTCTTTTAAAAATGAGTTAATATTCACATTTGAAAAAGAAACAGTTTTGAATAGAATAGCATATAGATCTGCATGGAATACAGTAGGATTTGCAGAAAATTTTGAAGTTTGGGCATCTAATACAGAAGAGGGAGATGATTTTAAACTAGTTTCAAATGGTACAGCAAGTAAGACTGCAGACGTTATTGAAATTAAATTTAATCCAACTAATTTTAAAAGAGTTAAGTTTACTTTTAAGAATTTAGGAACAGCAACAGCATCTGAAATGATGTTTTATAAAGAAGATAAAGTTTTAGATAAAATGAATTCTTTATTTACAGACAATACATTAGCGGTAGTATCAGAGGATTTTAACACAATAGAAAAAATAACATCTTTAGAAGAAGAGGCGAAAACCCATCCATTATATGAAGATTATAAACAAACTATAAATAATGCAAAGGCTTTAATAAGAAGAGGAGAAGTTAAAGCTGTTGAAGCAAAAGTCATGAACTTTGGTGTAAGTGATGAAAAGCTACAGGCATACAATGAGAAGTTTAAAATATCAAGAGATGAGATAATAGCAGCTTCTAATACTGGTGGAACTTCTAATAAAACTAAAATAGAAAATGTATTAGATGGAGATTTAAATACATTTTGGGAATCAGGTAGGGTAAATACTTCCACATATAATAATGAGGTAAACTTTGAATTCAATGAATTAAAAACAATAAATAGAATAGTTTATTCTACTAAAAGAGGGACAAATAGAGGTTTTGCACAAGAATTTGAAATATATGCATCACCAACTAGTGTTGGAGATACTTTTAAATTAATTTCAACTGGAAGTGCAGATGCAACCCAGGAAACATTGGAGTTTAGATTTGAGCCAACAGAAATAAAAAGAATAAAATTTATATATAAAAAGAGCGTAGAGTCATGGGCAGCAGCAGCAGAGTTTGCATTTTATAAAGAGGATGCTTTAAGGGATAAGGTTACACAATTATTTACAGATAACACAATGTCTAAGGTTTCAGAGGAATTTAATACTTTAGATAAGATAAAGGAATTAGAAGAAGAATTTAAATCACATATATTATATGAAGATTACAAAGAAAATTTTAAAAATGCAAAAATTCTTGTAAGTGAAAATAAGATAGAGGCAACTGAAGCTAAGGTTTCTAAATTTGAAACTTATTACTCCGAATATAAAGAAGCTTATGATAAGGTCTTTAGAATGGATAATTCAAATGTAGAAAATATATATACTAATGGGGGAGATTTAAATTATTATTCAACATCAAGTAATATACTTGATAATAATTTAGATACTTATTGGGAAACGGCAAAACAAACAAAAGATGATTTTAAAAATGAAGTAGTATTTACATTAAAAGAAGATGTAGTTTTAAATAGAATATCATATAGATCAGCTTGGAATACAGTAGGATTTGCAGAAGATTTTGAAATATGGACATCAAATACAAGTAAGGGAGATACATTTCAATTAGTAAGCAGCGCTACAGCAACTAAAACATCAGATATGGTGGAGATAAAGTTTAATCCAACAAGCTTTAAGAGAATAAAATTTATATTTAAGAATAATGGAAAAGCTACTATATCTGAAATGATGTTTTATAAAGAAGACAAAACACAAGATGAAATAAATACAATATTTAATGATAATACTTTTTCATCTGTATCAGATGAGTTTAATTCACTAGATAAAATAAATGAATTAGAAGAAGAAATTGCTAATCATCCATTAAAAGTAGAATTACAAGAAAAGATAGATTTAGCTAAAAGTATAGTAAAAGGTGAAGTAGATTTTAGTGAAAATACATTCACACTTAAGCAAGATGGAGATATTGTAAGACATATAAGAAATGATTTAAAAATGAGTTCTCTTGGAACTAATCTTCAATCAACTGGAATAGTTGCGTTACCTGGTGAAGTTTTTAAAATATACGTTGAAGCAGATGGTCAAAAGTATTTACCTCAAATAGCATTTACTCAACAAGAAGGACACTATGGAAACTGGATTAGAACATATAATCTAAAAGAGGGTATGAATACGATAGTAGTACCTGAAATTTATAGTGAAAACTGGGCTAAAAAGAGTAATAAGGGTGGAGCAGTTTATTTAATAAATCCATATACTCCTGAACAACAAGGAAAAGCACCTGTAGTTAGAATTGAAGGAGGCGGACATTTCCCACTATTTAATGAAGGTGATAATGTAGCAGAATTTTTAGAAGAGCTAAAAGCATACAAAGAAAAATTAGATGAAAATCCAGATACAATGATTGATATATTTGAGTTTAATGGATATAGATTAATGTTCACAGGAAAAGCTACATCAGCATATCAAGTTTATATAAATGAGGGTGTAGATGTAAATGAATCTATTAATATTTGGGATGATAAGTTTGAAGATGCAATTAAGTTTGCAGGATTAAGCGACAATGTAGAAGATATTAAAAATGATTCAACTAATATAAGAACAGCTGTAAGATTAATGCAACCATTTGGATCAGCATATGCAGCGTCTGATCATATAGGATTACAAAGAGGTGTAATGGAATACTTCCTAAGAACAGACAAGTACTATGTAAATGACATAATTTGGGGAACTTTACATGAACTTGGACATCAAATGGATATACCAGCTAGAACGTGGGGAGAAGTAACTAATAACATGTGGGCAAATCAAGCGGCTATATTAAATGGTAAAGGTGATAGAATTAACTATGAAGATTTATATAAAGAAATAGCTGCAGAAGATAGCAAGAAAGAGAGTGAAAGCGTTGGATTAGATATGTTCTGGCAATTACAATTAGCCAATGAAAATTATTGGCCAAGCTTAGAAAGAATGTATAGAGAAAATAATCCAAACGTACCTGATTATAAAGCTAAAAAAGATACTTTAGCTAAATATTCTTCTCAAATATTTGGGATGAATTTGACTCCGTATTTTGAAAAGTATAACTTTACACTTTCAGATGAATGTAAAGAAGAATTAGCTAAACTTCCAGATATGGATAAAAAAATATGGTATGCAAATACTAGCGCTATGAATTATGAGGGAACTGGATTTAATAATAATGTAAAAGTAGAAATAACATCAATAGTTAATAATTTGGAAAATGGTGTTACATTAACATTTGATATTGATAAAGAAAATAAAGATGACTTATTAGGATATGAAATAGTTAGAGATGGAAAGGTAATAGGATTTACATCAACAAATACTTTCACAGATTCTACTGTAGATATTAATAAAAATTACAAATATGAAGTAGTTCCATATGCTAGAGATTTATCAAAAGCTAATGGATTAGAAATTAACTCTAAAACGCCTAGCTTATTAGTAAATGATAAGATAACTATTAAATTAAATAGTGAATTTAATCCATTAGATTATGTAAATGCATTTGATTATTTAGGGGAAAAAATAACTGATATAAATGTAATTCAAAATGTAGATACATCAAAGAAAGGTAGTTACAATGTAAGTTATGAAGTAACATCAAATGATATAAAAGTTACTAAAAATGTTACAGTAGAAGTTGTTAGTGATTATGACTATTTATCAGATATAGAATGGACTTCGTCATTAACAGGATATGGTTCTATAAGAAAAAATACTGATTTAAAATTATTTGTAAATGGAGAAGTTAAGAGTTTCGATAAAGGAATAGGACTTCATGCAAATGGTGAATTAGTTTATGATTTATCAGGAAAAGATTATGATAAGTTTGAAGCTTTTATAGGAGTAAGCAGGTCAATAGCTGAGCAAAACAATTCAAGTATAAAATTTAGTATATTAGCAGATGGAAATGAAATTTACAATAGTGGTTTAATGAAATATTCTACTCCTGCTAAATATGTAAGTTTAGACATTAAAGGGATAAATGAATTAAAAATAGTTATAAATGATGCAGGGAATGGAATATCTTCAGACCATGCTGTAATAGGAAATCCAATAGTTACAACTAATAATGTAAAACCTATATTAGAAGTTGGATCAGATGATTATATTGAATTAAGAAGTGAATTTAATCTAATGAATTCAGTTAATGCAAGTGATGTTGAAGATGGAAATTTAACTGATTCAATAGTAGTAAATAAAAATGGATTTACTACAGATAAAGCAGGAGAATACACTGTTGAGTATTTAGTAACAGATAGCGATGGAAATACAACTACTAAAGAAAGAAAAATATTAGTATATAGCAAGTCAGAATATATATCTAATATGGAATGGGAATCAGCAGTATCAGGATGGAAGACAGTTAAAAAAGATGCTGCAGTAAATACTAATAATAAGATTAAATTAAATGTAGATGGAGTTATTAAAGAGTTTAATAAAGGTATAGGTGCTGCCACAAATGCAGAAATAGTTTATAACTTAAATGGAGATTATAATGTATTTACAACTTACTTAGGAACCGATAAAAACTATAATGTAAATGCTACAACTATAATATTTAAAATATTTGCAGATGGAGAAGAAGTTTATACTTCTGATGTGGTAAGAGTAAATAGTGAAGCTGAGTTTGTAAGATTGGATGTAACTGGAGTAAAAGAACTTAAATTAGTAGCAAATGATGCAGGAGATAGTGGATATGGGGATTTTGCATCTTGGGCAGATACTAAGATTTATACTACAAATTCTAAACCAGAATTAGTTATACCAGAATCAATTTCAACAACTTTAGGACATCCTATTGATATTAATCAAGAATATAGTGCTACTGATATAGAAGATGGGAATTTAACAGAAAGAGTTAAAGTTGAAGGTGAAGTTAACTTTGATAAGACTGGAGAATATCCAATAACTTATACAGTAGTAGACAATGATGGAAATGAAGTATCTAAAACTAGAACAATAGCAGTTGTTGATATGAATGATTTTACTTATTTAACAGAATATGATTGGAAGTCAGAATCTCATAGCTATGCAGCTCCAAAGAAAGATTTAGGTAATAGTTCAAGAGCTATTAGATTAACTGATGAAAATGGAAATGAAGTAGTTTATGAAAGAGGATTAGGAGCTCACTCAAATTCTACAGTTATTTATGATTTAAGTGATAAGAATTATGATTATTTCACATCATATGTTGGAGTAGATAGAAGTGCATATAATACTATAGGATCTGTAACATTTGAAGTATATGTTGATGGAGTTAAGAAATTTGATAGTGGTTTAATGAATTCAAGAGATGTTAAGAAATATATACAAGTAGATATTAATGGAGCAAAAGAATTAAAGTTAGTTGTAACTGATGGTGGTAATGGAAATGGTTATGACCATGCATCATGGGGAGATACTAAATTACACTATGCAAAGGAAAATGGAGCATCAATAAATAGAAGAGAATTAAGTGAATTGATTAAGACTGTAAGTGAATTAGATTCAAAAATATATACTGAAGATAGCTTTAATAATTTAGCTTTAGTTTTAAAAGATGTTAATACTAATCTAGCAGATGGATATAATCAAGAAGAAGTTGATAAGTTATATAATAACTTAAAACAAGCTTATGATGCTTTAGTTAAAGCAACAGATTATTCAAGTCTTAAGGAAGTAATAGCTAATAATAGTAATTTAAATGAATTGAATTATTATAAAGATGCAATTACTTCTCATAAAGCTCTAGTAGAAGAAGCTAAAAAAGTTTTAGCTAATGAAAAGGCTACTCAAGAAGAAATTGATAAAATGGTAGATAAAATAAATGAATCATCTAAAAAGTTAGTAGTTAGGGAAAATAAAATAGAGCTTGAAAAGAAAATAAAAGAAGCTAAAGAAATTAAAAATGATAATTATCAAAAGATAAGATGGGATAATTTCCTTTGGGGCATAGATTATGCAGAAGGAATATATAATAATATCGATGCAACTGATGCAAATATTAGTTCAGCGTTATTCACACTTGAATATATGAAGAGTGAATTAAAATAAAAATATATAAATTAAAGTATCAAAACGGTAGAGAAAACTCTACCGTTTTTTTAATAATATATAGTTTAAATTAAGAATTCATATTATAAGAATTTGATGCAATTTCTATAAAATAATCTTCATCTAATATTTGGTAATATTTTCCTGATTTATTTAACTTACCATTATTACAAAATGAATTAAGAACTCTTAACAAATGTCTATAACTAGTGCATAAAAGTTCAGCACATTCTGTTAAGTTATAATGAAAAATATTGTCCTTAGAATTTTTTAAAATAAAGGAAGCCAATCGACTTTCTAAGGAATCAAACATAGTTATACAAGTGTTACTGTTCATAAAGCTAAGTCTTTCACCTAGGTTCATACATGTATATCTTAAAAACTTTACATCATTTAAAAGAGTTTCTCTATATCGAACCAAGGATATTCCAAGACAATATCCATTTGTAGTTGCTTGAACAGTTGCTGTTGGTATTTTTCTCCACAGACTACAAGTCTCACCTAAAATTTGTAAAGATCTAAAATAAGAAACAAACATCACTTTACCTGAGCTAGAATGAGAAAATACCTTCATTTTCCCACTTACTAAAAAAAACAGGTAATCCGAACATTCTCCTTCGGTTATTAAAATATCACCTTTCTTAAAAGAAAAAAGGTCCATTTTATTACTCATATCATGTGAAAATATCTCTAAAATTTTTGTTTCACTGACATATTTATTAAAAAGAGAGTTATTTTCTACTTTTTTCATAAGGCCTCCAAGTATACAAATAAGAAGATATTCATTATTTTATATTTTATCATAAGGGTATTTATCATTCAATTAATAAAGATTTTAATATTATATCAAAAGAGAAAATTTATCCATTGAAAATCACGAACATTTTTGTTAAAAATAAGTTAAATATAAAGATTTATTTGAAAAAACATGACCTATGTCATATTTTTAATGGAAAATAGTCATTATAATAAAAATATAAGTTGAATACGGGGGATTAGTTATGAAAAAAATCATGAAGAAAGTTACTATTTGTTTATTATTTATTATGTCAACTCTTGTTTTTGCAGGATGTTCTTCATCAGGTAATGGTGCATCAGGTGACAAAAATTCTTCTAATGGAGATTACTCAAAATTAAGAGTAGCATTAATTTCAGACACAATTGGAACAGAACAATTTATTCTTCAAGCTTATAATGCAGTAAAAGATGCAGCAGATAAGTACGGATTTCAATGGACATCAATTGAATGTACAGATACAGCTGCTTGGGAAGAAAATACAAGAGCAGCATCTAATGAAGGTTATGATTTAATAATAGGTATTGGTTGGCAAGCAGCAGACCCATTTAGTGAAGCAGCAGATGAATTTGAAAATACAAAATATGCTGTAATTGATACAACAGCATCTAATGATAAAGTAACAAGTATAGGATTCAAAGAAGCAGAAGGAAGCTATGTACTTGGAGCAATGATAGCAAAAGCTTTCCCGAATGAAAGTTTATATGGGTATGTATCTTCATTCCAAACACAAGCTACATATAAGTACAGATATGGTTTTGAAGAAGGTGTTAAATCTTTAAATCCAAATGCTAAATTTATGTATAACTTTACAAACTCTTATAGTGATACAAGTTTAGCATATGAATATGCAGTTCAACAAAAGGCAGCAGGTGCTAACTTCATATTTGGTGGAGTATCAGCAAGTGGTAACTCAGGTATATATCAAGCTGCACTTGAATTAGAAAAGAAGGGTACACCAATATATACAACTGGTTTAAGTATTGACCAAACAACAAAAGATAACAAATATATAATAGGTGGATTAATAAAAGATACAGCAGTATGTGTGAATACAATTATAGATGAATTCTTAAATGGTGAATTACAAGGTGGAGCACAGCTTCTTGGAATTAAAGAAGGAGCTTTTGGAGTAGTTGGTGTTACGACAGAAACTATGAACTATAAAAACACTGAAATTTTAACAGATGAAGTTATAGAAGCTGGAAAGAGTGCAGCGGAAAATATTAAATCTGGAAAAGTTGTAATAGAAGTTCCAGAAGAATCTAAAAACTAATAATAAGAAAATAATATTTTTATAGGGCAGTGGGGCATAGTCCCTTGCCCTTATTTTGTGATTAGGAGATTAAAAAGGAGAATTGGATATGCTTTTAGAAATGAAAAATATCGTTAAAAGATATGGAAATGTTCTAGCTAATAATGGGGTAAGTATAGAACTTAATAAAGGTGAAATCTTAGCTATTGTTGGTGAAAATGGAGCTGGTAAATCAACAATAATGAAAATACTTTATGGTCTTGAAAGGCCTGATTCAGGTGAAATTTATATAAATGGCAGGAAAATGGACTTTCATAATCCATCAGATGCTATGGCTCAAGGAATTGGAATGGTTCAACAACACTTTATGCTTTTTGATTCTATGACTATTGCTGAAAATATAGTTTATAAAAATGAAATGAAAAAAGGAATTTTATTCGATTATAAAAAGAATATAGAAGTAGTAGAAGAACTTTCTAAGAAGTATATGTTAAAGGTTGACCCAAAGGCAATTATAGAAGATTGTCCAGTAGGATTACAACAACGTGTTGAGATTTTAAAGATTCTTTATCAAAATGCAGATATTATAATTTTCGATGAGCCTTCAGCAGTTTTAACTCCTATTGAAGTAGATGAACTTTTAAAAACTATGAAGCAATTAGCTAGCCTTGGTAAAAGTATAATTATAATAACTCATAAGCTTAATGAAGTTATGGAAGTAGCTGATAGAATAGTTGTAATGAGAACTGGTGAAGTTGTTGCAGAGAAGCTTAAAAGAGATACAAATGTAGAAGAGTTATCTTATTTAATGGTAGGAAGACAAATATTAACAAGGGTAATTCCTGAAAAAGAAACTAAGGAAAATGTATTAGAAGTTAAGGGATTAACTTTAAATGGAGAGCATGAAAAGAAAACTTTAAATAATGTTGATTTACATGTAAGAAAAGGTGAGATTGTTGGTATTGCAGGGGTATCTGGAAATGGACAATCTGAACTTATAAGATGTATAACAGGTCTTGAACATGTAGATTCAGGAAAAGTTCTTCTTAATGATGAAGATATTACAAATAAAAAGGTTATGGAAATTAGAGATGTAGGTATAGCTCATATTCCAGAAGATAGATATTACTGGGGAAGTGCAAAGGAAGCTACATTAACAGAAAATGCATTAATGGGCTTTGAAGATCATAAGGATTTCTCTAAAAGAGGAATTTTAGATACTAAGAAGGTTACAAATCATGCAAAGGAATTAATAAAAAAATTCTTAGTAAAAGCAGATTCTCCAAATCAAAAAATTAAGGAATTATCAGGTGGTAATGCTCAAAAGCTTATAGTAGCAAGGGAAATGGAAATGCAAACACCATTACTTATTGCCTGTGAACCTACTAGAGGTATAGATATAGGTGCTATTGAATTTATTCATGATAAGCTTGTTGAAAAAAGAAATAATGGAGATAGTGTTCTTTTAGTTTCTTCTGAGTTAAGTGAAATAATGAGTTTAAGCGATAGAATTTATGTTATTTATGAAGGTGAAATTGTAGGAGAATTTAAAAGAGGAAGTATTGATGAAAAGAGATTAGGTCTTTTAATGGTAGGAGGTAAGGAAAATGAAAAGTAAAATTAATAAGTTTGCTGGATTTTTTGAACCTTTAAAACATCCTATACAAGCTATAGTTGTTGGATTAATTTTAGGTGGAGTGATTATTGGACTTTCTGGATTTAATCCTATAGAAGCTATGCTTGGAATGTTTAAAGGTGGTTTTGGATCAGCATATTATTTAACAACTACATTAACACGTTCAGTTCCAATTATTTTTGCAGGGCTTGCAGGTGCATTAGCATGGGGATCTGGTTATTCAAGTCTTGGAGCAGCTGGACAAATGGTTTTAGGAGCATTTACATCTGCAGTTGTTGCAGCTAATTGTCCAGGACCAGCAGTTTTCGTAGTAATTGTTTCATTACTTACAGGTATGTTAGTTGGTATATTATATTCTATTCTTTCTGCATATTTAAGCGAAAGATTTAAATTAGATTTACTTATTATAACTCTTATGCTTAACTATGTTGCTGATTATATAGCTTCATATTTTACAACTTATGTAGTAAAGGACCCATTAGCTGTGGATTCATCAGCTATACAAACACAAAAGTTAACTGATACAATACTTCCTAAGATTTTTAAGGGATATTCATTACACTGGGGCTTTATAATTGCCTTAATATCTGTATTATTAATTTTATTTATTATGAAGAAGACAAGCTTTGGATATAAGGCTAAAATGGGTGGATTAAATCCTAACTTTGCAAATTATGGTGGAGTTAACAGTACAAAGATGATGTACTATGTATTAATGTTAAGTGGTGCTATTGCAGGTCTTGGTGGAGCTTGTGAAGTTTTAGGTGCTAGATATAGATATGTTGATGCAATGATAACTTCTCCGGGATATGCATGGACAGGGATTATAGCTTCTTTAATGTCAAGTAATCATCCAGTTGGTATTTTAGTAAGTTCTATTTTCTTAGCAGGACTTACAACAGGGGGCAGTACAATAGAGCGTAGTATGGGAGTTCCATCAGAAGTAACAACTATAATTCAAGGTATTATTACTCTATTAATAACAGCTAGATTTGCTGTTAAGTGGTATAAGAAAAATAAAGAAGCATCAACTAAGGAAGGAGTACAATAAAGATGGAAATAAGTATAGATTATTTAGCTGTAGTAGTTAATTCTACTATTCGTATGATGACACCTATTTTATTAGTAACTCTTGCAGCAGCAATATGTACAAAAGTTAAGATTTTCAATATTGCTATGGAAGGTACAATGTTAACTGGTGCATTCTTTAGTATTGTTGCTAATTATTATACTCATAGTGTGTTTTGGTCAGTAGTTGCTGGTGCTGTAAGTGGAATGATAGTATCTGCAATAGTTGGTTTTTGTATAATTAAATTAAAAGCTTCTCCAGTAGTTGTTGGGATGGCTACTAACACAATGATGGGTGGAGTAACTACTTATTTACTTTATGTAATATTTAAAACAAAGGGAGTTTTTACAGATCCAAGCTTAGTAAGTCTTACAAAGATAGATTTACCAGTTATAAAGGATATACCTGTTATTGGAACAATGCTTTCTGGTTTAACAATAATAGATTATTTAGCTTTTGTAATTGTAATAGCTATGCATATATTCTTATATAAAACAGTTTTAGGATATAGATTAAGAGCTATTGGAATAAATAAAGAGGCTGCAAGAAGCTTAGGTACTCCAGTTGAAAAGTATCAATTCCTTACAATAAGTTTATCTGGAATATTATGTGGATTAGGTGGAGTTCTTCTTTCAATGGGAACTGTAACTTTATTTATACAAAATATAACTTCAGGACGTGGATATATTGCTATGGCTGCTAATAATTTAGGTAGATCAAATCCAATAGGAGTTCTTTTATCAAGTTTATTTTTTGGATTCTCACAAGCAGCAGGAAATGTTCTTCAAAACACATCTTTAAAAACGCAAATAACAGCATCTATTCCATATATAGCTACAGTAGTTGCTTTAGTTATATTTAGTATAAAGAATAGAAAAAATAAGGTTAAAAAGGTGTAGTAATGATATTTTTACATATATCAGACATACATTTTTTAAGAGAGTATAAAAAAGCGGAAGAAGGATATAATTCTATTTTCAATAATATGACTAATCCAATTATTCAAATAAAGAGTGTATTAGAAAAAATAGATAAGAATACCTTAGATTTTATTATTATTACTGGAGATTTAGTTGAATCGGGAAAAAGTGAAGATTATAAATGTTTAAAAGAAAACTTAGAAAGTTTATTCGGGGATATTCCTTATATTGTTACCTTGGGAAATCATGACAATAAAAAAGAGTTCTATAAGGGCTGGTTTAATGAAGAATTAGGTGATATACCCTATAATACGATTATGGAAATAGGAGATTTAAAAATAATAAGCTTTGATAATTCTAAATATCATGAAAATAATGGAATTATAAATTTAGATCAGTATGAATGGTTAAGGTTTGAATTAGAAAAAGATACTGAAAAAGATATAATACTTATGCTTCATCATCATCTTTTAAAAGAACAATTTAATTTGCCTCCTGTTAGCTTTAGTAAAGAGTTTGAAGAGACTATTAGCAAAAGTAAAGTTATAGGAGTATTTTCAGGACATACTCATCATCCATATAAAGGAATTTTTGCAGGGAAACCTTATTTTACAGCAGGTAGTCTTTCTTTTGTTGGATATGATGAAGAGTATGGTAGAGTTAGATTTGAAGAAGCAACAAAGTGTAATCTTTGTAAATATGAAAATGGAAAAATATTTGTAAAAGTTATAGATGTTTTAGAAAAAAATAAATTTTTAACTTATGTAAGGTTTTAAAAATGCGCCAGGAAATAAATTTGGAATAAAGTTTTCTATGTAAATATCCTGAGGTATTTAAATTTAACAATGTATAACAATTGTTAAAAAGTCTTTACTTTATTTTACATAAATATGATATTGCTTAAAATTTTGAAATGATATACTCCAATCAAATAGAACTTTTCTTAAAGATAAGTTAGGAGGATATTATGGCAAAAAGGAAATTATATAGAAGTAAATTATTTACATTAGGATTAACAGCTTTAATTTGTACAACTCCAATGGAGACTATGGCATTAAGTTCAAAAACATTATTAGCAGAAGCTGAAACTATTGAGAATGCTAATGAAACAGAGAGTTTTCAAATACCAGAATTATTAATTACAGAAATATTACCAGATTCAAAAAATGTTAATGGTGCAGATGCTTATGAATTTATAGAGGTTTATAATAACTCTACTATAGATGTAAATTTAAAGGATTATAAAATATATTATAACTATCCTGATAAAGGTGATGAAAGTGATGTAATGTGGGTAGATATTAATGAAGATATTAATGTCAAAAGTGGAGAAGCTATCGTTTTTTGGATTAAGAATGGAAGTAATGACACTTTAACAGCTAGTGATTTTAATGATCACTTTAAGGTTCAATTGCAAATGGATGTAAACTTATTTGAGGTATATAGTGCAGGTATGGCAAATAGTGGAGCAAGAGCTCTTAGACTTACTACGAGCATAAAGGAGCAAGTTGATTTTGTTGCTTATAATATGAATGGAGTAAAAGATACAAGCGCAGACAAATCTATAAAGTATCTTTATGATGAAAATATAAATGAAAGTGTTATAAAAACTAATAAAGGAACACCAGATCCAGGAACAGTAAAAGATGAGGATAAACCTAAACAAGCTATATCAACTATCCCGCAAAATGAACCTACAGTAGTAGATATGACAGAAGAAACTTTTATTACTGAAGAGGAAGTAGTATTTAAAGTAAATGCTAAATCTGATGAAACTAATATTAAAACTGTTAAATTAAGCTATAGAAATAATAAAATGAGTGATTATGAAACATATAATTTATTAAAAGAAGAGGGAGATGTATTTTCAAAGATAATTTCTAAATATGATTTAATAGGAAAAGCTTATTTTGATTATTATTTTGAAGTTAGTGATGGATTTACTACTGTAAAAACTCCTATAAAGAGAATTACAAATACTGAAGTTGATACATCAGCTATAAGATTTAACATAAATGAAAACACTTATTTATCTGGAATAGATAATTTAATAACTACTGGAGACAAGCTATTTATTGATGGAGAAGATAAAACTTCAGAAACTGTAGAATCTATTGAAAATAATGCAAAGATAGTTTTTGATATTAAAGATACTGATACTTTCTTTAAAAATGCAGTTGCAATTGGTGATACTGTTCTTGGAATATTTAATGAAGGAACTTATGATAATTGGGACACAGTAGCTTATGATGTAGATCCTGTTTACTTTATTAAGGGTGAAAAAATTCAAATTGATATTCATGCTGGTAATAAAGCCAATGCCTTAGAACATAACTGGGAAAATAATGATGACTTTGTGGTTAAAAATATTAGATTAATATTACCAGATGGAAGTATATTAAGACCAGAAGGTTTTGAAAATCCTGAAGAAGTTATAAAAATGGGAGATTCAGCTGGGAAAATTGAAATATTAGAAGCTATTTTTACACCAAGTGATGAATCCTTTAATGCTTTAAGATATGAAATTGATACAACTAAGCTAAGTGATGGAGAGCATACTTTTAGTGGTAGCTTAACTGCTTCAAATGAAAGTGAAGATATTAAATTTATTGTTGATAACACTGCTCCTGAAATAATTACAAATATTAAGGATGATGAAATATATAAAGGAACAAATGAAATTATAGTAGACGCAAAGGATGCTCTTTCTGGAGTAAAAGAAGTATCAGTAAAATTAGATAATAAGAAAATTGAATTACCTTATACCTTTAGATCTTTAGAGTTATCCCCAGGAGAACATACTTTAACTATTTATACTGTTGATAATTGTAACAATGAACATATTAAGGAAATTAAGTTTATTATTCCTGAAGAAAATGCAAAGTTAGGACTTGAAATAACTCCAGGACCTGGTGCAATATTAACTTCAGACCCAACTTTTAAAATAGAAGCAACTGATAGCACTAATGATATTATGACTGTTTCCTTTAAAAAGGGTGAAAGATATGTTTTAGGAGATTATAATATCTCTAAAACGGAGGGGGTTAGCCAAAGTGCAGGTACTAATGGACAAGATTTTACTGCAGATAGTAGTAATGGATTCCCTTATGAAGAATTTGATATTGAATTAAGTGAAGAAGTAAATGAAAATGCATCAATTCAAGTTGACTGGACTGGAACTTCAAATAATTTGAAAACAAAGATGTATGCATATAACTATACAACAGGTTCTTTTGACTTAGTTGAAGCTACTATGGAGCAAAATGGAGAAGAAATTAAATTAACAGGATTAGTTTCTTTAAAGGATCATTTAAAAGATAGTAAAGTGAAAATTATGGTTCAAAATGGGGAAGGTTATACACCAACTCAATATGAGGCGGGAACTCCAGCAACACCTTCTGAAAATCCAAATATTACAACTAGTAACGAAAATGATTTAAATAGAAATTCTTATGATTTTACTTTTGCTATTGAAAGTGATACACAGTATTATAATGAAGATACATCTGATAATACAAATATTGTTGGTAAGTATGAGCATCAATTAAATATACATGATTGGTTACTTGCAAATCGTTCAAGAATGAATATTCAATATTTATTCCACGATGGAGATATAGTTGATGATGTAGATATGATTTCTCAATGGGAAAATGCTGATGCAGCTTATAAAAAGTTAGATGAAGCGGGGCTTCCTTACGGTGTACTAGCTGGTAATCATGATGTTGGACATTTAACTGGAGATTATACTAACTATGGAACTTACTTTGGAGAAGATAGATTTATAAATAATCCATGGTATGGAGAAAGCTATAAAAATAATAGAGCTCACTATGATTTAATATCAGTAGATGGAATTGATTTTATAATGATGTATGTAGGCTGGGGAATTGGTGATGAAGAAATAGAATGGATGAATAATATTCTAAAGAAATATCCTGAAAGAAAAGCTATTTTAAACTTCCATGAATACCTACTTGCAAGTGGAGGCCTTGGTGAAGAGCCTCAAAGAGTACTTAATGAAGTAGTTTCCACTAATTCAAATGTATGTATGGTTTTATCTGGTCATTATCATAATGCCCAAACTGTAGTAAATGAATTTGATGATGATGGTGATGGAGTAAATGATAGAAAAGTTTATCAAATGCTATTTGACTATCAAGGATTACCAGAAGGTGGTATGGGATATTTAAGATTAATGCATTTTGATTTGACTGGTGAAAAAGTAGTATTTAAAACTTATTCTCCTTCATTAGATGATTATAATGCAAAAGATACAGTTGCAGGTGGAGATACTATATTAGGAGAAGAGGATTTTGAAATTTCCTTTGCTGATTTAGGAATTGAACCTAAGACAAAAACAATTGAAACAACTAATTTAGATGTAAATGTGTATACAGATGAAGTGATTGGTGTAGTAAATAATGTAACAAATGATACTGAAATTTCTTATACATTGGAAAATGCAGTAAATGGTGTATATGGATGGTATGCAGAAGTCACAGATGATTTTGGTGGACTTTCTAGAACTAATGTAAATTACTTTACTGTAGATAAGGATATAGTAAAACCTGTTATAACATTACCTGAAAATAATATAATTCCATTGGGGGCTGAATTTAATCCAAAGGATGGAGTTTCAGCAAAAGATGACATAGATGGAGATTTAACTTCTAAGATAGTTGTATCAGGTTCAGTTGATACAAGCAAAGAAGGCGAATACAAAATTACTTACACAGTTTCAGATAGTTCAGGAAATACAGAAACAGTATCAAGAGTTATTACAGTAGAAAACTTTGAAAACTCTAATGAAGAAAATAATGATGAAGTAGAAGACAATAATAACACCAATATTGATTCAGAGAATAATAATAGTGAGGATTATGTAACTGAAGATACTATAGAAAATGAAGATAAGAATACCTTACCACAAACAGGAGCTGATGTATCAACATTACAAGTTTCGATATTTGCAATGCTATCAATTGCTATAGGAACACTATTAAATAAAAGAAAAAGAAAATAAACAAAATCAAAGAATAATAGTACCCCGGGCATAAGGAGGGAATAAATGTTCCACCTATATCCCCGGGGAATTTTTTTTTGTTTTTTTAGGGAAAGTAAATATTTATATTGACTAATTATACATTGTTACTGGTGAATGTCATAGGATAATAGAAGGAAGTAAAGTATGTTGTATGTTAACTAAGCTTACAACATATCCGTTAATATGTAAACCGGAAGATATTTTAAAGGCTTTAAATGAAAATTTAAATAACTATTCATTGTTGAAAATGGAATGGGAGCTGTTGATAAAATTGAAGAAGATGGATCTATAAATGATGATTATAGAATTGAATATTTTAGAAGTCATATGATAGAGATGAAAAAGGCAGTATAAGAAGCTGCTAATATCGCCTTTCACTTAGTAAATGCACAAAGTGGTAAAAGTTATCAACATGATGCTATGAGGGCAGCTCAGTTAAATATGCAGAAAAGGTTGCTCATTATATTTACAAGGCATATAACAAAGTAATTATTTTAAATAAAATCTAAAAATCATATTGACTTATACGAATAATTATTATAATATACAAAATATAATTCGACTTTTGTTTCATAGAAACGAAAAATGGAGGAGAAACTAAAGATGGAAAAAATATTTAAATTTAAAGAACGTAATACAAATATAAAAACTGAGGTAACAGCAGGTATAACTACCTTTATGACTATGGCATATATTTTAGTCTTACAACCTATGTTTATGAGTGCAGCTGGAATGGATGTTGGAGCAGTAACTGTAGTAACTGCAATGTTATCAGCTGTATTTAGTATTTTTATGGGGATTTATACAAATTTACCTTTTGCTTTAGCACCAGCTATGGGGAGTAATGCTTTCTTTGCTTATACTTTAGTTGCAGGTGGAGTAGTAAACTGGGAAACTGGTTTGGGTATGGTATTTATTTCAGGGGTTATTTTTATTCTTTTAACTATATTTGGGCTTAGAGAAGTTATAGTAAATTTAATACCAAAGAATATTAAATATGCAATAGGAGTTGCAGTAGGCTTTTATATAGTTTTATTAGGCTTTAAAAATGGAGGCTTAATGAGTTTAGAAGGTGGAAGTATTGCCATGGGAGATGTTAAGTCTCCAGGAGTTTTACTTACAATTATAGGTTTAGTAATAGTTGTATTTTTACAAGCTAGAAAGATTAAGGGTGGCGTATTAATAGCAATAATATTAACAACAATAATCGGAATTCCAATGGGAATAACGAATGTTCCAGAAAGTTTAGTTACAATGCCACCATCAATAGCGCCAATAGCATTTAAACTTGATGTTATGGCAGCATTAAAGTGGAGTTTCTTCCCACTTATGTTTACATTCTTCGTTGGAGATTTTTTCTCAACCTTAGGAACTTTATTAGGAGTTTCTGCAAAAGCTAATCTTTTAGATGAAAATGGGGACTTACCTGAAATAAACAAACCATTTTTAGTTGATGCAATTGCAACTGTAGTAGGAGCCTTATTTGGATCCACAGTAGTTACAACTTATATTGAGTCTGCAGCTGGAGTTGAAGAGGGTGGAAGAACTGGATTTACAGCAGTAGTAGCAGGTATATGCTTTGCACTTACAATATTTATTACTCCAATTGCAGGAATGATACCAAGTGAAGCAACGGCACCAGCATTAATTTTAATAGGGTTATTAATGATTACAGGAATTAAAAATATAGAATTTAATGATTTTACGGAAGCTTTTCCAGCTTTTGCAACAATTACATTTACAGCATTTACATCAAGTATATCAAATGGCATAAGCATAGGAATAATTTCTTATGTAGTTACAAAAGTAATGGCTGGAAGGTTTAAGGATTTAAATATAGGAATATACATTTTAGCAATTCCACTAATAGCTTATTTTATAATATAGGAGAAATGATATGAAAATTTTACCTGAGGATAAAAAGGGACTAATAGAAGCAGCTATAGGAAAGAGACCTTGTGATTTAGTTATAAAAAATGCAAATATAGTAAATGTATTTACAGGTGAGATATATGTAGGAGACATAGGAGTGTTTAACGGATTTATAGCTCATATAAGTACAAGAATTGATAACGAAGAAGTTAGTGAGATATGTGCAAAAAAATATTATGATGTGAAAGGACAATATGTTATTCCAGGTCTTATAGATAGTCATATACATATAGAGAGTACTCTTATGACACCAAGAAACTTTGCAAAAGAGGTTATTCCATATGGAACCACTACAGTAGTTACAGATCCTCATGAAATTGCAAATGTATATGGAATAAGGGGAGTTAAATACATGCACGATAGTAGCGAAGATATTCCAATGAGGCAATATGTACTAGCTCCATCTTGTGTGCCAGCAGTCTTAGGTTTTGAGAATGCTGGAGCGGAGTTTTTTGAAAAAGAAATTGAAGAGATGCTAAACCTAGATAGAGTAATAGGCTTAGGTGAAGTTATGGATTTCTTAGGTGTTATAGGCAATAGTGATAGGATGGTATCAATATTAGCTGAAGCCGAAAAACGAGGAAGTTTCATTCAAGGACATGCTCCCTTTCTAAGTGGCAAACAATTATCTTCGTATCTATGTGGAGGAGCAACTACTTGTCATGAAAGTAGAACAGCTAAAGAAGCAAGAGAAAAAATTAGAAATGGAATGTACGTAGATGCTAGAGAAAGTTCTATATCTAAAAATGTTACAGAGATTGTAAAGGGAGTAAAGGAGTTTAGATATTTAGATAATTTGACATTATGTACAGATGATAGAGAAGCAGATGAAATACTTAAAAGTGGTCATATGAATGATGTAGTTAGAACTGCAATAAAAGCAGGACTTAATCCAATTGATGCTATAAGATCTGCAACGTTAAACTCAGCAAGAGAAATAGGAGTAACTAACTTAGGGGGAATAGCTCCTGGATATGTAGCTGATTTAGTTGTATTAGAAAATCTTGAGAATATGAAAGTAAAATCTGTTATTTTCCAAGGGGAGTTAGTTGCTGAAAATGGGGTTTTATTAAAACCTATAGAAGATAGAAAGTATGATATAGAAAAGGAGAATTCAGTTCATATTAGTGATTTATCCTTAGAAGATTTTAAGTTAAAAGCTCCAATTCAAGAGGGAAAGTGTAAGGTTAATATAATAAAATATAATAGTCAATTATCTTCATCTACAGAAATTGTAGAAGAGGAAGTTGATATAAAAGATGGATATGTATATATTAATGATAATGATTTGAATTTTGTTATAGTTATTAATAGACATGGAAAAGTAAACACAAAATCCATTGGATTAGTGAGAGGCTTTGGAATAAATAAAGGTGCCATAGGAAGTACAATATCTCACGATAGTCATAACCTAACTATAGTTTATAAAGATATAAATGAAGGTTTCAAGGTAGCAAAAGATTTAATTTCTATAGGTGGAGGAATAAGTTGTGCTATAGATAGAGAAGTAAAAAAGAATATTCAGCTAGAAGTAGCAGGACTTATGACAACTAAAAGTGCACTAGAAATAGCGAAAGATGCTGAAGAAATGAAGAAAATTTTAAAAAGTATAGGATTAACTGAAATAAAGAATCCTTTATTAAGAATAGTTACATTAGCTCTTCCGGTAATACCTGAAGGTAAAATGTCAGATTTAGGTTTAATAAATGTAAATAAAAAAGAAATAGTTAATATTTTTAATTGTTAAAAATATTATGACTTAACTTAAAAACTCCTAAGGGAGTTTTTTCTTTGATTTTATATTTAATAATATTATCTTTGTATTTAAAATAGAAAACTAATGAAAATATAAGTGGGTGGGTAAATGATAAAAGTAATAAGAAAATTTATAAGGTTGATGTTAGGTTTTATATTGTGTGCAAGTTCAACTATATTTATGCTAAATTCAAACTTAGGTTTATCTCCATGGGATGTGTTTCATCAAGGTATATCTAATGTTACAGGTTTAACTATAGGGGAAGCCAATATTCTTTCAAGTATAATTGTAATATTAATAGGAATACTTCTTAAACAAAGAATAGGGTTAGGAACTTTATTAAATATAATAATGATTGGGAAGTTTGTAGATATAATCAATAATAGCAATTTAATTCCAATAGCTAATAATTTATGGATGGGAATTGTAATGATGATAATTGGAATGTTTGTTATGGGATATGGATGTTATTTATATATAGGTTGTGAGTTAGGCTGTGGTCCTAGAGATGGAGTGATGGTAGGATTAAGTAGTAAGCTAAATAAGCCCATCAAAATTGTAAGAGGAAGTATAGAGGTTTTTGTTTTAATAATAGGTATATTTTTAGGCGGAAAGTTTGGAATAGGAACATTAATAAGTGCTTTTGCAATTGGATATTGTATACAAATAGTATTTAAGTTGAGAAACTTTGATGCTGTTAGTCTAAATCATAAATCTATATTAGATACCATAAAATTATAAAAGTATAGTTGCTACTAAGTATAAAATATAAACCTAGGATAAGTTTATCCTAGGTTTATATTTTATATATTATTAATTCTTTTGAATATATAAAATTTTTAGAATATATAATATATATTTTTTTAATATAAATTGCTATAATGGAGATAACAATATGTTACAAAAATAAAACAAATTATAAAAAATGAGATTTGTTTTATTAGTTTATAAAAATAAGTCTTAATATCAAAAATATTGTAAAATTAAATTGTACTAATTATTAAATAATTAGGTAGGAGGAAAATGGTATGTATAAAGTGGAAATAAATGGAGTTCAAATGAAATTTATAAGGGAGTTTTTTGATAACTATGAAGATGATAAGGTTAAGCTAACAGTTTTAGATGATAAAAATAGAATTAAGATAATATATTCAGCGGAATCTGAATTATCAGCAGCAGATTTAGAAAGATATTTAAAAACACAATTTAAGACTAAGTCAATATATGGGACAACTCTTTATTATACATTAAATGTAAAATAACATATTGAATTAAAAGGGCTTATTTTTATAAATGGGAGGAAAAATAAATGAAGTTTGCAAAGGATTTTTTATTTGGAGCTGCATCAGCTTCATATCAAGTGGAAGGTGCTTGGAATGAAGATGGAAAAGGATTATCAAATTGGGATGTATTTTCTAAAGTACCAGGTAAGACTTTTGAAGGAACTAATGGTGATATAGCAGTTGATCATTATCATAGATATAAAGAAGATATAAAATTAATGGCAGAAATGGGGTTAGAATCCTATAGATTTTCTATTTCCTGGCCAAGAATTATTCCAAATGGGGTTGGTGAAGTAAATCCTAAAGGAATAGAGTTTTATAATAATATCATTGATGAATGTTTAAAGTATGGAATAGTTCCTTTTGTAACACTATATCACTGGGATTTACCTCAAGTTTTAGAGGGAAAAGGTGGTTGGATTAACAAAGAAACTGTAGATGCTTTTGTAAAATATGCTGAAGTATGTTATAAAGCTTTTGGAGATAGGGTTAAACGTTGGATTACATTTAATGAAACAATTGTTTTTTGTGGTTTAGGATATCTATCAGGAGCACATCCGCCAGCATTAGTTGGAGACGTAAATAAATATTTTCAAGCTACTCATAATGTTTTCCTAGCTCATGCAAAATCAGTAGAGGTATATAAAAGTTTAAGACAGTATGGTGAAATTGGAATTACTCATGTTTTTTCACCAGCCTTTAGTGCAAATAATAAGGAGGAAAATATATTAGCAGCCAAACATGCAAATGCTATGGATATGCATTGGTATTATGATCCTATATTAAAAGGAGAATATCCTAAGTATGTTATTGATGAAATTAATAAAAAAGGCGTTAATATAGATTGGACAGATGAGGAGTTAGAAATTATTAAGAATGCTTCGGATAAAAATGATTTTATAGGACTAAATTATTATCAACCTCAAAGAGTTATAAAAAACAATATAAATGAAATGGTAGAAAGAAGTAGGGAAAACTCTACAGGAGCACCAGGAAATCCTTCTTTAGATGGTTACTATAGAACAATAAAAATGGATGATAAAAATTATACTAAATGGGGATGGGAAGTATCACCTGAAGCTTTTTTAGATGGTCTTAGAATGCTAAAAGAAAGATATGGGGATATAAAAATATATATAACAGAAAATGGACTAGGAGACGAGGATCCAATCATTGAAGGTGAAATAATGGACATTCCTAGAATAAAATTTATTGAAGCCCATTTAAAGGCAGTTAAGAATGCAATTAAAGAAGGAATTAATATAAAGGGTTATTATGCATGGTCTGTTATAGATTTATTAAGCTGGCTTAATGGATTTAAAAAACAATATGGATTTATATATGTAGATCATAAGGATAACTTAAATAGGAAGAAAAAAGCCTCTTTTTATTGGTATAAGAACATAATAAAAACAAGAGGGGAATACATTTAAAATAGAACTATTAATTTGGCTGAAGTCTTGACTAATTAGATTTCAGCCATTTTTAAAATTATTATTTATAGGTGATGTATATGGGGAATTATTTAGAAAATTACTATGAATGTTTAAGTATAGCTGAACATTACTATTAAAGGAGGGTAGGAATGTTTAGTTATAATAAGATACAAGGGCTAAATGAACTTGAGCTTTCATTATATAACTATATTATGAAAAATAGTGATAAAGTTATTTATATGAGAATAAGAGAGTTAGCAAATGAAGCTCATGTTTCAACAACAACTATTTTAAGATTTTGTAAGAAACTAGATTGTGAAGGATTCTCAGAGTTTAAGATAAAGTTTAAAATGTATTTAGAAGAATCAGGCGGAAAAGAGCTTAAGGATAATACATCTATGATAATAGACTTTCTAAAAAAATCCCAAGGTGAAGAGTACAAGAAAAAAATTGATTTAGTTTGTGATGAATTAGAAAAGTCAAATACAATTATATTTGTAGGGATAGGATTTTCAGGAATACTTTCTAAATATGCAGCTAGATATATTTCTGCAATAGGTAAAAATGCTGTATATATAGATGATCCATTTTATCCCTTAAATTTCAAATATACTGAGAATTATGTAACTATTGCATTTTCTGTTTCTGGAGAAACACCAACAGTAATAGATCATATTAATAGACTAAAGAGAAAAGGCAGCAAAATAATAAGTATTACTAATAATGAAGATTCTACATTAGCTAAAATATCAGATATTAATATTGGATATTATGTTCAACAGGAAAAAACTGAAGAACATGATATAACAACGCAAATTCCGGCATTATATATTATAGAAACTATAGGTAGAAAATTATATAAGAATTAAAGGGTAGATGAAAGTCTATCCTTTTTTGTTTTTATAACTATATTTGAGATTAGGTTTACTTAAAATAAATGAAAAAAAATTAATTTTAATAATACACTTTTCTATAAAAATACCTTGTTATTTTTAAGATAAAAAAATAAAAAAAACCTATAAAAAACACTTAAAAATGGAACAAATTGTTATTTTAAAGTGACAAATTATATCTTTAGCAGAGTTGTTTTTTTAACTGTTAAAAACGATTACAAAAGTGAAATAATAATATATAATTTAGTAAAAATAAGAATTGGAGGAGGTAAAAGTGATTTACGATAAACTTGATAATTTTAAAGAAGATTTCTTGTGGGGAAGTGCTTCTGCAGCATATCAAGTTGAGGGAGCTTATGATATAGATGGTAAGGGTCCAAGTATTTGGGATAAGTTTTCTGAGGTTCCAGGGAAAACCTATAAGGGGACAAATGGAAAGGTTGCAGTTGATCACTATAATAGGTATAAGGAAGATATAGCTTTAATGAAAGAGATGGGACTTAAAGCTTATAGATTTTCTATTTCATGGAGTAGAATTTATCCAAAGGGTAGGGGAGAGATTAATGAAAAGGGCTTAGAGTTTTATGATAATTTAATCGATGAACTTATAAGAAGTAAAATAAAACCTATTATCACTATATATCATTGGGATTTACCACAATATCTTCAGGATCTTTACGGGGGGTGGGAGTCAAGGGAAATAATAGATGATTTTAACAATTATTGTATAACCTTATATAAAAGATATGGAGGGAAAGTTAAATATTGGATAACTCTTAACGAACAAAATGTATTTATGCTTTTAGGATATAAGTTAGGAATTCATCCACCTGGTGTAAAAGATGAAAAAAGGATGCTTAAAGCAAACCATATTGCAAGTTTAGCAAATGCAAAAGCAATAGTATCTTTTAGAGAATATGTTACTAACGGAATGGTTGGTCCTAGCTTTGCCTTTACACCAAATTATGCCTATACATGCAAACCAGAAGATGTTTTAGCAAGAGAAAATGCAGAAGATATGAATTGTCATTGGTGGCTGGATGCATATTGTTTTGGAAATTATCCTGCCTTTGCTTTAAGTTACTATGAAAAACAAGGAATAGCTCCAGAAATAGAGGATGGAGATTTAGAACTTTTAGAAAAGGGAAAGCCGGATTTTATCGGTATAAATTATTATAGAAGTGAAACGGTAGAGGAAAATCCGATAAATGGGATTAATGATTTTGAAGAAATAAATACATCAGGAAAAAAAGGTACATCTAAGGATTATGGAATACCAGGTAACTTTAAAACAATAAAAAATCCTTATCTAGAAAGGACAAATTGGGATTGGGAAATAGATCCTACAGGATTGAGAATAGGAATTAGAAGGATAAATAGTAGATATAGGCTTCCTATATTGGTAACGGAAAATGGATTAGGTGAGTTTGATAAATTAGAGCAAAATGATGTTATAAATGATGAATATAGAATTAAATTTATAAAAAATCATATTTTAGCATGTAAACAAGCTGTAACTGATGGAGTAGAACTTTTAGGATACTGCACATGGTCTTTTACAGATTTACTGAGCTGGCTTAATGGATATCAAAAAAGATATGGCTTTGTTTATGTAGATAGAGATGAGAATAGTGAAAAAGAGTTAAAGCGTATTAAGAAGAATAGTTTTTATTGGTATAAAAATGTTATTGAAACTAATGGTAAAGACCTTTAGTTATATAAATTTAGGAGGGATTATATTATGAAAAACATTTTATTAGTCTGTGCAGCTGGTATGTCAACAAGTCTTTTAGTAAATAAAATGAATGCTGCAGCAAAGGAAAAGGGAGTAGAAATTCATATTGAGGCTTTACCAGTTTCAGAATGTTCAAGTGTCATAGACAAAATGGATATTGTACTTCTTGGACCACAAGTAAGGTTCCAAAAGCCACAAGTAGATGCTTTAGTCAAGGGAAGAGTTCCAGTTCAGGTTATAGATATGAGATTATATGGAACTATGAATGGAAAAGCTATTTTAGAAGGTGTATTAAAAACTCTTGGAATTTAACAAGAGATTTAATAAATAAAAAATTATAAGGGGGAAAAACAATGAGTATCATGACTAGCTTTGAAAACGGAATAGAAAGACTACTTGTTCCAGTTGCTACAAAATTAAATTCTCAAAGACATATTTGTGCAATCAGGGACGCATTTATCTTAACCTTCCCATTAACAATGGCAGGTTCATTAATGGTATTATTAAACTTTGTTTTACTAGATCCAAATGGATTTATAGCAAAACTAATTCATTTAGGTGACTTAATACCAAATTTAGCAGACTATCAGGCAATATTTGCACCTGTACTAAAAGGTTCATTAGATATTTTAGCAATTTTAATAGTATTTTTAATAGCAAGGAACCTTGCTAGAACTTTAGGTGCAGATGATTTATTAACAGGACTTACTGCAGTATCAGTATTTTTCATAATCTATCCTGCAGGAGAAAATGGAATGCTTTCAACTCAATATTTAGGACCTCAAGGATTATTTGTTGCAATTATAGTAGGTTTATTAGTTGGAGAAATTCTATCAAAACTTTCTAAATCACCAAAGCTAGAAATTAAAATGCCTGAACAAGTACCTCCAGCTGTATCTAGAACTTTTAAGATTTTATTACCAATAATTATAGTAACTATTGGATTCTCAATAGTAAACTTCATATTATTAAAAGTTACAAATGGTGGAGGAATTCATACTCTAGTTTATAATTTATTGCAAAAACCATTAACTAAACTTGGAGATAATATTTTATCAGTAGTAGTTATGACTTTAGTATCAAATTTATTATGGATAATGGGTATTCATGGACCTAATACTATTGCAGCTGTAAGAGACACTATGTTTGCAGAAGCAAATGCTGCTAATCTAGCTTTTGCACAAGCTAATGGAACAGCTTGGGGAGCTCCATTCCCAACAACTTGGGCTTTAGTAGATGGATTTGCTAACTATGGTGGATCAGGTTGTACTCTTGGATTAGTTATTGCTATTTTTATATTCTCAAAAATGAAGGACCAAAAGGATATAGCTAAATTATCAATAGGACCTGGATTATTTAATATTAATGAATCAGTAATATTTGGTTTACCTATAGTTTTAAACCCAATATTTATAATTCCATTCTTATTAGTGCCAATAGTTAATGTTTTAATAGGTTGGGGTGCAATGATGATAAAACTAATTCCACCTATTGCATATTCTGTTCCATGGACAACTCCTGGACCACTTATTCCTTTCTTAGGAACTGGTGGAAACTTCATGGGGTTTGTAGTAGGCTTTGTATGTTTAGCTGTTAGTGTAATTATATATGCTCCATTTGTTATAGCATCTAATAAAGCTGCTAAGAAGATGTATGAAGAAGATTTAACATCAAATACAGAAAGTGTTTAAAAATAAAGTTTAGGAGAATGTAGTAAAATGGATGAACTAGAATTAGTAGCTTTTCAAATAATAAGCAATGTGGGAATGGCTAAATCTTTAGCTATGGAAGCAATAAGAGAAGCTAGGGAAGGAAATTTTGAAGAGGCAGAAAATAAGGTGGAAGAAGCTAAAGGATTTTTATTAGAAGGACATCATGCCCATTCTGGTTTAATTCAAAATGAAGCTAGTGGCAAAAAGTTAGAATTTTCTTTAATAATAATGCATGCAGAAGATCAACTTATGAGTGCAGAAACTATTAAAGATATAGCAATTGAGCTAATTGAAATGAATAAAGAAATAAAAATGAAATAATATCTGTTTCAAACAATAACTTAAGGCTATTAAGAGATTTAATAAACTCTAATAGCCTTTCTTTGTTTTTATTATAACATGTTAATTCTTCTATGATATTAGTGAAAGATATATAATAAGAAAACTTATATAAGCGTATTTTTTGTTTTGGGATTCTTGTATTAATAATATAATAAATATATAATTACTAGATGAATATAAATATTAAGGGAAGAGGATAATATGGTAAATTTTTTTAATAATTTAGATATAGGAATTTTATATTTTATAAGAGATAGCTTTTCTAATCCATTTATGGATAAGCTTATGGTATTTATAACTTCTTTAGGTGATAAAGGTTTCATATGGATAGCAATTGGAATAATATTATTGATTCAAAAAAAATATAGAAAAGTAGGTTTTATATTATTATTGGCTTTGCTAATAAATGCAATAATAGGAGAAGGAATTATAAAAAATATAGTACAAAGGCCAAGAGCCTTTATAACATATCCTAATATAAATATAATAATTAATCCACCAACCTCCTTTTCATTTCCATCTGGACACACTGCATCTTCTTTTGCAGCTGCTGTTGTTATAGGGTATTATATAAAGGAATGGAAATATATATCTTATAGTCTAGCTACTTTAATTGCATTTTCAAGGTTATATTTATTTGTTCACTATCCATCAGATATAATTGGTGGAATATTATTAGGGATTATATCTGCTTTACTTACAATTAGGATAGCTAAAAGCATTAATATTAAGAAAATAAAAAAATATAAAAAATTTTAATTTCAGTAATAGCTAAAATAGTTACATTTATATCTCTAGCTAGTATAAATATTTATTAAAGGTTAAATATAATAATATAACTAGTTAGGAGGTGTAAAATATGGGTATGGAAGAAATAGAAAAGAAAATGAAAAAGCTATATAAGCATGTTAAATCAGGTAGATTAACTGAAGAAATAGCAGATGAAATATCTGAGTTAATAGACAAAGTTGAAGATATAGGTGGAGACGTTAAAGAAAATTTTGCTTCAATGATTAATGATATGAAAAAAGCCATTAAAAAAATGAAATAATTAAAGTAAATATAAGAATAAAAAAGATGAATATACTCATCTTTTTTATTCTTATAGCAGTTTTGTAACATTATACAAAAATAAATGTCTGAATTGTGCAAAAATACTATTGAATTAAAACGATTGCAGGAATATAATTGAAATATAAAGACAAATAAAAGTTAAAAATAAAAATAAATTTTATTTTTAAGGTTTTTGGAAACGTTACCTGTTTCAGTGTCAAAAGAATTTTACGGAGGGAGCTTATGTATGGGTTAAAAAACTCCTTTAAGAAAATAAGTGAGGAAATTCAAATTCCCTTCAAACTAAGTGAAAAAGATGGAACTGTATTAGCAAATTTTCTTCAAGGAAATAATTCTAAAATAATAAGCAGTGTTATTAATATTCCTACAGAGGAATTATTATTAGAAACTTATGAGAATTATAGTAATTGTATAAGTTTATTAAAATGTTTTTTAGAACAAGAATTAAGTAATGCAGTAAAGTCCAAGGAAGAAATTATACTAGATATTTTAAAGGGAAGAGAATTTTCAGATGATATTTTAAAAGAAGTTATTAAGTACAAGCCTTTTAAATTAATATTACTTTATTTAGAAGAAAAACACACAAGTGTTTTGAATTTAATAAAGGATAAATATTTAGAGGAAGAAAGTATAGTAGTAAATCAAGAGGAATATATTTTAATTATAAGTAAAAATGATATTAGCAATGAGAAAATTAATGATTTATTTAAATTAATAAGAAAAAGTATTACGGAAAAATTATATATTACTTATTGCAAAATAAATGAATACAAAGAGCTTAAAGAAAGATTCGAATACTTAAAGGGAAATATAGGAATTTGTTTAAAATATGATTTAGCATCAAAGGTATATAGTGAAAATTCTTTATTACTTGAAAAGATGGTTAATAATGCAGGAAATGAAGAAATAAGTAGAGCATATAAGCATTATAATGATTTGTTTTCAAAATTAGATAGTGAACTTATAAAAACTATAGAAATATTTTTTAGTGAAGGTCTTAAGGTTAGTGAATCTGCGGACAAGCTATATATTCATAGAAATACACTGTTTTATAGAATAGATAAGATTAAAAAACTAATTAATTATGATATATCTAATTTTAATGAAGCAATAGAGTTTAAAATTTTGTTTTTACTTTGGAAAGAAGCAATTTATAGTAATAAATTGTAGTCTATTATGGAAACGGTACCGGTAAGGATACCTGAAAATGTTATCAATAAGTTGATAAACCTAAGGGGTTTATAATATAAAGATATAAATTAGATTTTGGGAGGAATTTATTATGGTAAAAAGTTCAAAATTATTAGCAATTTTAATTGCTGGTGTAATTACAACAACTGCATTTGTTGGTTGTGGAAGTAAGGGTGGAGATGGAAATTCTACTTCAGCTGAAAAGAAGACATTAACAGTTTGGTCTCACTTTACTACTAATGAAGTTCAAGAATTTGAAAAAGTTGCTAAAGCTTGGGGAGAAGAAAACAATGTTGAAGTTAATGTTGTTGAAGACCAAGGAAAATTCCAAGAAATGATACAAGCAGCTCAAAGTGATAACGGTCCAGATATAATGTTAGGAGTTCCACATGATAATTTGGGAACATTCCAAAAAGCTGGAGTTACAGCAGAAGTTCCTTCAGGAATGGTTTCAGCTGATAAATATACATCAGAAGCTGTAGTTGATGCTGTTACTATAGATGGTAAGGTTTATGCAGTTCCATTTGCACAAGAAACAACATCAATGTTCTATAATAAGGATTTAGTTAAAGAAGTTCCAAAAACTATGGAAGATTTAGTTGCAAAAGCTAAAGAAGTTGGCTTTGTTTATAATATTAATGATTTCTACTTCTCATATGCATTTTTAGCAGCTAATGGTGGTTATGTATATAAGAATAATAATGGTACATTAGATTCAAGTGATATAGGACTTGGAAATGAAGGCGCTGTAAAGGGACTTCAATTTATCACTGATTTAGTAAATAAAGATAAATTAATGGCTGCAGATATTACTGGGGATATAGCTAAAGGTGAATTTACTTCAGGAAAAGCAGGATTCTATTTCTCAGGTCCATGGGATGTTTCAGGTGCTAAAGAAGCAGGAATTAACTTTGGTGTAATTCCAATGCCAACATTAGGTGGAAATGCTCCTCAAACTTTCTTAGGTGTTCAATCTGCAATTGTTAATGAAAATTCTAAGAATAAAGATTTAGCATGGAAGCTTATGGAAGAGTTTGTTAATAAGGGACAAGATATAGTTTATAAGACTGGTAGCAGAATTCCTGTAGCTAAAGATTACGTAGTTGAAGACGAATATACTAAGGTATTCATGGAACAAGCTAAAGTTGCTTACCCAATGCCTAATATAGTAGAAGTTCAAGCTATGTGGGAACCAGCTGCTAATAACTTAAAGTTATTAACTTCTGGACAAATTGATGCTGCTACAGCAGGAAAGAACATGGTTGAGCAAGTTAAAGAAGGTATAAAACAAATAAAATAATAAATCTAGCAATTAGAGATAGGTTTTTAAAACCTATCTCTATATAAAATAAAGGGGGATTTTATATGGGCATGAAGAGTAAAAGTCATAAAGCTTATTATTTTTTAGCACCAGCACTTATTTCAATATGTATATTTACAATAATGCCAATAATATCAACAATATATTATGCTTTTACAGATTATACTCAGTACTCCAAAGGTGAAATAAATTTTGTAGCCTTAGATAACTTTAAAGAAGTTTTAACAGGACCTTTTAAAGATACATTCTTACCAGTATTCGGATGGACAATGGTTTTTGCGTTGGTATCAACTCTTGGATGTTTTTTATTAGGATTAATATTAGCCTTAGTTTTAAATAATCCAAATATAAGAGAAAGAGGATTTTATAAAGGAATATTAATATTACCATGGGCGTTACCAGCCACAGTTGCTATTCTTTCTTTCCAAGGGCTTTTTAATGGAAGTTATGGACAGATAAATAATGTATTAATGCAATTAAATTTAATCAGTGAACCTATTAAATGGTTAACAGATCCTAACCTAGCAAGAATAAGTATATTAATTGTTAATATATGGCTTGGATTTCCATATATGATGAATGTTTGCCTTGGATCATTGTCAGCAATACCAGAAGTTTATTATGAAGCTGCAATGGTAGATGGTGCAAGTAAGTGGAAGCAGTTCACAAGTATTACAGTACCATCAATAGCTAAAACATCATACCCTTTAATAATTTCATCCTTTGCATTTAATTTTAATAATTTTGGTTCAGCATATCTAATAACTCAAGGTAATCCACCAAGATTAACTACTCAGTTTGCTGGATTTACAGATATACTGGCATCAGTAAACTATAAGCTTTCAATGCAATTTGGTAGATTTGAGATTGCATCTGCACTTAGTATTATAATATTTATAATAATTGCATCAATTTCATTTGTACAAATGAAAGCATCTGGTCAGTTTGAGGAGGTTGAATAAAATGCAAGTAGGTATAAATTTAAATAAAAGTTCAACTACAAGTAAGAAAGTAGTTTATAAGAAAAAGTTAAGACCTGATGAAGTAAGAGCTGCTTGGCTTGGTAGAATATTTTTATGGATAATGATAGTAATAACTCTATTTCCTATAGTAGCTGTAATTTCAGCATCAATGGCAAAAGGACAATCATTTACACAAACAAGTTTTTTCCCAGCGGAGTGGACATTAGAAAATTATAAGAGAGTTATAGATAAAACTCAATTTTTATTATGGGTTAGAAATTCACTTATGATTAGTACTATAGTAGCTATAGTACAATTAGCATTATCAGTGCCAGCAGCCTTTGCCTTTTCTAAGTTAAGATTTTGGGGAAGAAAAAATGGTTTAATGAGTTTATTAATACTTCAAATGTTTCCAGCAACAATGGCATTACCAGCAATTATGGGAATAGTATTTGCTTATAATTTAACTAATAGGCCATGGGTATTAATATTGATATTAGCTGGAGGAAGTGCTTATAATATATGGCTTTTAAAAGGAGCCGTAGATGGTATTCCAGATGAACTAGTAGAGGCAGCTTATATTGATGGTGCATCAACTTGGAAGGTATTTACTTCAATAATAATACCTTTATTAAGAAACATGTTAATAGTTATATTCTTATTTGCATTCATAGGTGCATATAGTGAATTTATGTTTACTTCAGCAATACTAAAAAATGCAAATGTTCAAACTATAACTACAGGATTACAGAAGTTTATTACTAATAATTTCTCTGCAAACTGGACTATGTATTCATCAGCAGCAGTAATGGCAGCTTTACCAATAGTAATAATATTTATGTTATTCCAAAAATATATAGCAACTGGATTAGTTTCAGGATCAGTAAAAGAATAATATAATTTATGGGGTTATTATAATTTAATTATAGAAAATAATGGAAACGATACCGAATATTTTGTCGAAACTTGGAGGGAGTTATGATTAACATAAGAGATATTGCAAGAATAGCAGGAGTTGGGGTTAGTACAGTTTCAAGAGTAATTAATAATCATCCCGATGTTAAAGAGCAAACTAGGGAAAGAGTATTAGAAGTTATTAAAGAAAATAACTATATACCTAATAATAGTGCAAGAAACTTGAAAAAGAATAATACAAATAACATTGGTGTGCTTATAAAAGGTGTATTTAATCCTTTTTTCTCTGAAATGTTAGACTCAATAAGTAAAAGAATATCTAAAGCTGGATATTCTATGATATTAGAGCATCATGACTACTTAAGTGATGATGAAATGAATAATTTAATATCAATGATAAAAGAAAAAAGATTACAAGGTGTAATATGCCTTGGAGGAAACTTTACAGAAGTTAAGAATGATGATTTTGAGGATATAAATGTACCAGTAGTATTAACTTCTATAAATCATAAATATGGAAAAGAATTTTCAAACTTTTCATCTGTATCAATAGATAATGAAAAGTCGGCTTATTCAGCTACAAAATACCTAATAGATTGTGGTCATAAAAACATAGCTTTAATGCTAGGGGATGAGTATGACATAGGAATTGGTCACTTAAGAGAATCTGGTTATTTAAAAGCTTTAAGTGATAATAATATTAAATTTAATAAAGAATATAGAATCCTAGGTAATTATGATTACAGAGGAGCTTATGATGAGACAAATAAATTAATAAAAAAACATAGCGAGGTAACAGCTATATTTGCAATATCAGATATAATGGCGGTTGGATGTGCCAAGGCTATAAAAGATAATGGATTAGCTGTTGGAAAAGATATAGCTATAATTGGGTTTGATGGTATGGATATAAGTGAATTTTATAATCCTACTATATCAACAATAATACAACCTAAAGTAGAAATGGCAAAAATAAGTGTTGATTTATTATTAGATTTAATTGCAAATAAGACAAACAATAAACACGTAATTCTAAATACAGAACTAGTTACAAGAGAATCAACTAACTTTAAGATAGGAAAATAAACTTAATTAATTTTTGTTAATAAGTTTTAAATTAATAAATTATGTAAAGTTACAACCCTTAATTATAAGCTTGTAAATCTCTTATGAAAACAGTTGTACTAAGAATAAAAAATATTTAGCTTTATAGGAAATGAGGTAAAGTTCATGGAAAGAAGTAGTGGAATATTAATGCATGTTTCATCACTACCTGGAAAGTATGGAATAGGCACTTTTGGAAAGCAAGCCTTTGCCTTTGTAGATTTTTTAAAGAAGAGTGGACAAAAATACTGGCAGATACTACCTCTAGGACAAACAGGATATGGAGATTCACCATATCAATGCTTTTCAGCTTTTGCTGGTAATCCATATTTTATAGATTTCGAGTTATTAGAAGAAGAAGGCTTATTAAAGAAAGAAGATTATGTAAATCTAGATTATGGATCAAATGATGAAAAAGTAGATTATTATAAATTATTTATAAATAAAAATAAAGTTTTAAGAATTGCTTATGAAAACTCAAAAGGAAAATATGAAAATGAAATAGAAGAATTTAAGATAACAAATAGTTTTTGGTTAGAAGATTATGCTCTATATATGGCAGTAAAGAAACATTTTAAACTAGTTAGCTGGTATGAATGGGATGAAGATATTAGATTAAGGAAACCAAGTGCTGTTAAGTACTATAAAGAAGCTCTTAAAGATGAAATTGAATACTGTATATTTATCCAATATATGTTTTTTAAACAATGGAATAAGCTTAAAGATTATTCTAATAAAAATGGTATTAGAATAATAGGTGATATACCTATCTATGTAGCAGAAGATAGTGCTGATATATGGAGCAATCCTAAATATTTTAATGTAGATGAAAATATGAAGCCAATAACAGTAGCTGGATGTCCACCAGATACATTTTCAACTACAGGACAATTATGGGGAAATCCTATTTATAATTGGAAAAGCATAGAAGCAGATCAGTACTCATGGTGGATAGACAGAGTTCGAGAAAGTTTGGAAATATATGATGTTGTTAGAATAGATCATTTTAGGGGCTTTGACGCCTATTGGGAAGTTCCATATGGAGATAAAACTGCAGAAAATGGGAAGTGGACTAAAGGGCCTGGAATAAAACTTTTTGAAGCTATAAAAGAAAAACTTGGAGATGTTGAAATTATAGCTGAGGATTTAGGAATTATGACAGATGAAGTAATAGAGCTTAGAAATAATACAGGATTTCCAGGTATGAAGATATTACAATTTGCTTTTGGTGGTGAAGATAGTGAATATTTACCTCATAATTATCCTTTAAATTGTGTAGCCTATACAGGCACCCATGATAATGATACTGTTATGGGGTGGTATAACTCAACTGGAAGTAAGGAAGAAATTGAAAAAGCAAAGAAATATCTTAATTTAACCTATGAAGAAGGAATTTCCAGAGGTTTTATAAGGGGAGTATGGGGTAGTAGAGCTTATTTAGCCATTACTACTATGCAAGACTTATTAGGACTTGGAAATGAAGCAAGAATGAATTTTCCATCAACCTTAGGTGGAAATTGGGGATGGAGAGCTAAAGAAAGTGATATTAATGATAAACTNTATGAAGCTGCAATGGTAGATGGTGCAAGTAAGTGGAAGCAGTTCACAAGTATTACAGTACCATCAATAGCTAAAACATCATACCCTTTAATAATTTCATCCTTTGCATTTAATTTTAATAATTTTGGTTCAGCATATCTAATAACTCAAGGTAATCCACCAAGATTAACTACTCAGTTTGCTGGATTTACAGATATACTGGCATCAGTAAACTATAAGCTTTCAATGCAATTTGGTAGATTTGAGATTGCATCTGCACTTAGTATTATAATATTTATAATAATTGCATCAATTTCATTTGTACAAATGAAAGCATCTGGTCAGTTTGAGGAGGTTGAATAAAATGCAAGTAGGTATAAATTTAAATAAAAGTTCAACTACAAGTAAGAAAGTAGTTTATAAGAAAAAGTTAAGACCTGATGAAGTAAGAGCTGCTTGGCTTGGTAGAATATTTTTATGGATAATGATAGTAATAACTCTATTTCCTATAGTAGCTGTAATTTCAGCATCAATGGCAAAAGGACAATCATTTACACAAACAAGTTTTTTCCCAGCGGAGTGGACATTAGAAAATTATAAGAGAGTTATAGATAAAACTCAATTTTTATTATGGGTTAGAAATTCACTTATGATTAGTACTATAGTAGCTATAGTACAATTAGCATTATCAGTGCCAGCAGCCTTTGCCTTTTCTAAGTTAAGATTTTGGGGAAGAAAAAATGGTTTAATGAGTTTATTAATACTTCAAATGTTTCCAGCAACAATGGCATTACCAGCAATTATGGGAATAGTATTTGCTTATAATTTAACTAATAGGCCATGGGTATTAATATTGATATTAGCTGGAGGAAGTGCTTATAATATATGGCTTTTAAAAGGAGCCGTAGATGGTATTCCAGATGAACTAGTAGAGGCAGCTTATATTGATGGTGCATCAACTTGGAAGGTATTTACTTCAATAATAATACCTTTATTAAGAAACATGTTAATAGTTATATTCTTATTTGCATTCATAGGTGCATATAGTGAATTTATGTTTACTTCAGCAATACTAAAAAATGCAAATGTTCAAACTATAACTACAGGATTACAGAAGTTTATTACTAATAATTTCTCTGCAAACTGGACTATGTATTCATCAGCAGCAGTAATGGCAGCTTTACCAATAGTAATAATATTTATGTTATTCCAAAAATATATAGCAACTGGATTAGTTTCAGGATCAGTAAAAGAATAATATAATTTATGGGGTTATTATAATTTAATTATAGAAAATAATGGAAACGATACCGAATATTTTGTCGAAACTTGGAGGGAGTTATGATTAACATAAGAGATATTGCAAGAATAGCAGGAGTTGGGGTTAGTACAGTTTCAAGAGTAATTAATAATCATCCCGATGTTAAAGAGCAAACTAGGGAAAGAGTATTAGAAGTTATTAAAGAAAATAACTATATACCTAATAATAGTGCAAGAAACTTGAAAAAGAATAATACAAATAACATTGGTGTGCTTATAAAAGGTGTATTTAATCCTTTTTTCTCTGAAATGTTAGACTCAATAAGTAAAAGAATATCTAAAGCTGGATATTCTATGATATTAGAGCATCATGACTACTTAAGTGATGATGAAATGAATAATTTAATATCAATGATAAAAGAAAAAAGATTACAAGGTGTAATATGCCTTGGAGGAAACTTTACAGAAGTTAAGAATGATGATTTTGAGGATATAAATGTACCAGTAGTATTAACTTCTATAAATCATAAATATGGAAAAGAATTTTCAAACTTTTCATCTGTATCAATAGATAATGAAAAGTCGGCTTATTCAGCTACAAAATACCTAATAGATTGTGGTCATAAAAACATAGCTTTAATGCTAGGGGATGAGTATGACATAGGAATTGGTCACTTAAGAGAATCTGGTTATTTAAAAGCTTTAAGTGATAATAATATTAAATTTAATAAAGAATATAGAATCCTAGGTAATTATGATTACAGAGGAGCTTATGATGAGACAAATAAATTAATAAAAAAACATAGCGAGGTAACAGCTATATTTGCAATATCAGATATAATGGCGGTTGGATGTGCCAAGGCTATAAAAGATAATGGATTAGCTGTTGGAAAAGATATAGCTATAATTGGGTTTGATGGTATGGATATAAGTGAATTTTATAATCCTACTATATCAACAATAATACAACCTAAAGTAGAAATGGCAAAAATAAGTGTTGATTTATTATTAGATTTAATTGCAAATAAGACAAACAATAAACACGTAATTCTAAATACAGAACTAGTTACAAGAGAATCAACTAACTTTAAGATAGGAAAATAAACTTAATTAATTTTTGTTAATAAGTTTTAAATTAATAAATTATGTAAAGTTACAACCCTTAATTATAAGCTTGTAAATCTCTTATGAAAACAGTTGTACTAAGAATAAAAAATATTTAGCTTTATAGGAAATGAGGTAAAGTTCATGGAAAGAAGTAGTGGAATATTAATGCATGTTTCATCACTACCTGGAAAGTATGGAATAGGCACTTTTGGAAAGCAAGCCTTTGCCTTTGTAGATTTTTTAAAGAAGAGTGGACAAAAATACTGGCAGATACTACCTCTAGGACAAACAGGATATGGAGATTCACCATATCAATGCTTTTCAGCTTTTGCTGGTAATCCATATTTTATAGATTTCGAGTTATTAGAAGAAGAAGGCTTATTAAAGAAAGAAGATTATGTAAATCTAGATTATGGATCAAATGATGAAAAAGTAGATTATTATAAATTATTTATAAATAAAAATAAAGTTTTAAGAATTGCTTATGAAAACTCAAAAGGAAAATATGAAAATGAAATAGAAGAATTTAAGATAACAAATAGTTTTTGGTTAGAAGATTATGCTCTATATATGGCAGTAAAGAAACATTTTAAACTAGTTAGCTGGTATGAATGGGATGAAGATATTAGATTAAGGAAACCAAGTGCTGTTAAGTACTATAAAGAAGCTCTTAAAGATGAAATTGAATACTGTATATTTATCCAATATATGTTTTTTAAACAATGGAATAAGCTTAAAGATTATTCTAATAAAAATGGTATTAGAATAATAGGTGATATACCTATCTATGTAGCAGAAGATAGTGCTGATATATGGAGCAATCCTAAATATTTTAATGTAGATGAAAATATGAAGCCAATAACAGTAGCTGGATGTCCACCAGATACATTTTCAACTACAGGACAATTATGGGGAAATCCTATTTATAATTGGAAAAGCATAGAAGCAGATCAGTACTCATGGTGGATAGACAGAGTTCGAGAAAGTTTGGAAATATATGATGTTGTTAGAATAGATCATTTTAGGGGCTTTGACGCCTATTGGGAAGTTCCATATGGAGATAAAACTGCAGAAAATGGGAAGTGGACTAAAGGGCCTGGAATAAAACTTTTTGAAGCTATAAAAGAAAAACTTGGAGATGTTGAAATTATAGCTGAGGATTTAGGAATTATGACAGATGAAGTAATAGAGCTTAGAAATAATACAGGATTTCCAGGTATGAAGATATTACAATTTGCTTTTGGTGGTGAAGATAGTGAATATTTACCTCATAATTATCCTTTAAATTGTGTAGCCTATACAGGCACCCATGATAATGATACTGTTATGGGGTGGTATAACTCAACTGGAAGTAAGGAAGAAATTGAAAAAGCAAAGAAATATCTTAATTTAACCTATGAAGAAGGAATTTCCAGAGGTTTTATAAGGGGAGTATGGGGTAGTAGAGCTTATTTAGCCATTACTACTATGCAAGACTTATTAGGACTTGGAAATGAAGCAAGAATGAATTTTCCATCAACCTTAGGTGGAAATTGGGGATGGAGAGCTAAAGAAAGTGATATTAATGATAAACTAGCTAATGAAATTTATAGTTTAACGAAATTATACAACAGGTGTTAAAAATGAAAATAATACCTAAAAGGGTCAAGCAGTGCTTGACCTTTTTTACTGTGTATTAAATACATTATACATTTAATTTTAANAAAATGGTTTAATGAGTTTATTAATACTTCAAATGTTTCCAGCAACAATGGCATTACCAGCAATTATGGGAATAGTATTTGCTTATAATTTAACTAATAGGCCATGGGTATTAATATTGATATTAGCTGGAGGAAGTGCTTATAATATATGGCTTTTAAAAGGAGCCGTAGATGGTATTCCAGATGAACTAGTAGAGGCAGCTTATATTGATGGTGCATCAACTTGGAAGGTATTTACTTCAATAATAATACCTTTATTAAGAAACATGTTAATAGTTATATTCTTATTTGCATTCATAGGTGCATATAGTGAATTTATGTTTACTTCAGCAATACTAAAAAATGCAAATGTTCAAACTATAACTACAGGATTACAGAAGTTTATTACTAATAATTTCTCTGCAAACTGGACTATGTATTCATCAGCAGCAGTAATGGCAGCTTTACCAATAGTAATAATATTTATGTTATTCCAAAAATATATAGCAACTGGATTAGTTTCAGGATCAGTAAAAGAATAATATAATTTATGGGGTTATTATAATTTAATTATAGAAAATAATGGAAACGATACCGAATATTTTGTCGAAACTTGGAGGGAGTTATGATTAACATAAGAGATATTGCAAGAATAGCAGGAGTTGGGGTTAGTACAGTTTCAAGAGTAATTAATAATCATCCCGATGTTAAAGAGCAAACTAGGGAAAGAGTATTAGAAGTTATTAAAGAAAATAACTATATACCTAATAATAGTGCAAGAAACTTGAAAAAGAATAATACAAATAACATTGGTGTGCTTATAAAAGGTGTATTTAATCCTTTTTTCTCTGAAATGTTAGACTCAATAAGTAAAAGAATATCTAAAGCTGGATATTCTATGATATTAGAGCATCATGACTACTTAAGTGATGATGAAATGAATAATTTAATATCAATGATAAAAGAAAAAAGATTACAAGGTGTAATATGCCTTGGAGGAAACTTTACAGAAGTTAAGAATGATGATTTTGAGGATATAAATGTACCAGTAGTATTAACTTCTATAAATCATAAATATGGAAAAGAATTTTCAAACTTTTCATCTGTATCAATAGATAATGAAAAGTCGGCTTATTCAGCTACAAAATACCTAATAGATTGTGGTCATAAAAACATAGCTTTAATGCTAGGGGATGAGTATGACATAGGAATTGGTCACTTAAGAGAATCTGGTTATTTAAAAGCTTTAAGTGATAATAATATTAAATTTAATAAAGAATATAGAATCCTAGGTAATTATGATTACAGAGGAGCTTATGATGAGACAAATAAATTAATAAAAAAACATAGCGAGGTAACAGCTATATTTGCAATATCAGATATAATGGCGGTTGGATGTGCCAAGGCTATAAAAGATAATGGATTAGCTGTTGGAAAAGATATAGCTATAATTGGGTTTGATGGTATGGATATAAGTGAATTTTATAATCCTACTATATCAACAATAATACAACCTAAAGTAGAAATGGCAAAAATAAGTGTTGATTTATTATTAGATTTAATTGCAAATAAGACAAACAATAAACACGTAATTCTAAATACAGAACTAGTTACAAGAGAATCAACTAACTTTAAGATAGGAAAATAAACTTAATTAATTTTTGTTAATAAGTTTTAAATTAATAAATTATGTAAAGTTACAACCCTTAATTATAAGCTTGTAAATCTCTTATGAAAACAGTTGTACTAAGAATAAAAAATATTTAGCTTTATAGGAAATGAGGTAAAGTTCATGGAAAGAAGTAGTGGAATATTAATGCATGTTTCATCACTACCTGGAAAGTATGGAATAGGCACTTTTGGAAAGCAAGCCTTTGCCTTTGTAGATTTTTTAAAGAAGAGTGGACAAAAATACTGGCAGATACTACCTCTAGGACAAACAGGATATGGAGATTCACCATATCAATGCTTTTCAGCTTTTGCTGGTAATCCATATTTTATAGATTTCGAGTTATTAGAAGAAGAAGGCTTATTAAAGAAAGAAGATTATGTAAATCTAGATTATGGATCAAATGATGAAAAAGTAGATTATTATAAATTATTTATAAATAAAAATAAAGTTTTAAGAATTGCTTATGAAAACTCAAAAGGAAAATATGAAAATGAAATAGAAGAATTTAAGATAACAAATAGTTTTTGGTTAGAAGATTATGCTCTATATATGGCAGTAAAGAAACATTTTAAACTAGTTAGCTGGTATGAATGGGATGAAGATATTAGATTAAGGAAACCAAGTGCTGTTAAGTACTATAAAGAAGCTCTTAAAGATGAAATTGAATACTGTATATTTATCCAATATATGTTTTTTAAACAATGGAATAAGCTTAAAGATTATTCTAATAAAAATGGTATTAGAATAATAGGTGATATACCTATCTATGTAGCAGAAGATAGTGCTGATATATGGAGCAATCCTAAATATTTTAATGTAGATGAAAATATGAAGCCAATAACAGTAGCTGGATGTCCACCAGATACATTTTCAACTACAGGACAATTATGGGGAAATCCTATTTATAATTGGAAAAGCATAGAAGCAGATCAGTACTCATGGTGGATAGACAGAGTTCGAGAAAGTTTGGAAATATATGATGTTGTTAGAATAGATCATTTTAGGGGCTTTGACGCCTATTGGGAAGTTCCATATGGAGATAAAACTGCAGAAAATGGGAAGTGGACTAAAGGGCCTGGAATAAAACTTTTTGAAGCTATAAAAGAAAAACTTGGAGATGTTGAAATTATAGCTGAGGATTTAGGAATTATGACAGATGAAGTAATAGAGCTTAGAAATAATACAGGATTTCCAGGTATGAAGATATTACAATTTGCTTTTGGTGGTGAAGATAGTGAATATTTACCTCATAATTATCCTTTAAATTGTGTAGCCTATACAGGCACCCATGATAATGATACTGTTATGGGGTGGTATAACTCAACTGGAAGTAAGGAAGAAATTGAAAAAGCAAAGAAATATCTTAATTTAACCTATGAAGAAGGAATTTCCAGAGGTTTTATAAGGGGAGTATGGGGTAGTAGAGCTTATTTAGCCATTACTACTATGCAAGACTTATTAGGACTTGGAAATGAAGCAAGAATGAATTTTCCATCAACCTTAGGTGGAAATTGGGGATGGAGAGCTAAAGAAAGTGATATTAATGATAAACTAGCTAATGAAATTTATAGTTTAACGAAATTATACAACAGGTGTTAAAAATGAAAATAATACCTAAAAGGGTCAAGCAGTGCTTGACCTTTTTTACTGTGTATTAAATACATTATACATTTAATTTTAATAATGAAATTTCTATATAAATTTAATATGAAGCATATTTAACTTAAGGATATTTTTTTGTTATCTATAAATAAAATACAAACCATAGAGAAATTTCCTCCAAGATTTACCTTTATATCTTCGCCGCTTGGTAATCTCCCAATAAGTTTAGCCCTAGATGTAAGACCGTATGTCTCATCTTGAACTTCACCATCAACTAATAATATTTCCTTATTCCAGTAATTTTCAATTCTTATAAGATGATTATTGTATTTTTTCTCCCAAACTTTCATAAGTCCCTCCAAATATTTTTATTAATTATATAACTAATACTCATCATTTAATTTATATTATTTTAACATTATTTAGAAAATAATTCCAATATTCTTTTGATAAATGTATTTTTACATATGGCAACTCACATATAAAGTCACGACATTAATAAATTTATTAACGGTTCTAAAACTAATACCAAAATTTATATAAATTTTTACTAAAATAAAGCAAAAAAAGCAATAGACTTATTTTGGCTTTATGTGATTTTAAAGTTTGAACCTCAAAATGGAATCAGTTGTAAGCAGGAATACTACTGTATTATATATAATTAAAACAAATATATATTTTATAAGTAAAGTAGAAAAAATGGATAAAACTTTAATGATAGAAAAAACTAATGTAATTTCCCCCTGTTTTTTATTAATTTTAGTATTATAATATAAGTAAAAAGGTGATAATATGAAAGTATTAGTTATGACTATAAACTTAAGAGCAGAGTGGGTTCATTCGTTAAAAGAAAAAAGGATGGTAGTTAGAAGTATAATCCAAAAGCTTAAAAATAAATTTAATATCTCTGTTAATGAAGTTAATAATCAAGATATCCATCAAAGTGTTATAATTGGAATAAGTTGTATATGTGCAAATAATGCTCAAGTTGATTCTACAGCTGAGAATATAGTAAATTTTGTTGAAGGAAATACTGATGCAGAGTTGGTAAATATAGAAAAAGAAGTTATAAGTTTTAAATTTTAAAAAATAATTGTTGACAAATTTATCTAATAAATGTATATTAGTATCAATAGAAAATTTAATAAATTTTTGAGTTTCTTATCAAGAGTGGTGGAGGGACTGGCCCTGTGAAACCCAGCAACCTGTAATAAGATATTTAGGCTTATTTTATATGCTTAAAAATAATCTTATTAAGTTTGGTGCTAAATCCTGCAGCTTTTAGCTGATAGATGAGAGAATAAATTAATAGGTGAATTTTACGCGCACTAGAGAATTTATTCTCCAGTGCGCTTTTTATTATAAAAAATTATATATATTTTCTTAATTAAGTTCTTAGGGGGGACTACAATGATAGAGATTAAAAATCTAAGTAAAAGATTTAATGATATTGAAGTTATAAAAAATGTTTCTTTAAAAATAGAAGAAGGAAAAATATATGGAATAATTGGACATAGTGGAGCAGGAAAATCAACTTTACTAAGATGTATAAATGGGCTTGAAAGCTATGAAGAAGGATCTATAACTGTTATGGGAAAGGAAGTTAATAAGTTAAGAGGATACGAATTAAGAGAGTTTAGAAAAAAGCTAGGCATGATATTCCAAGGGTTTAACTTATTAAATAGAAAAACTGTATTTGAAAATATAGCTTTACCGCTAGAAGTTTGGGGATTTGAAGAAGAGTATAGGGTGTATAAGGAAGGCTTAAATGGAAATAAGGGAATTAGCTATAGAAGATATAGAAAAAATAAAATAAATGATAGGGTTAATTATCTTTTAGATTTAGTAGGACTTTCAGAAAAAGCTAAGGAAAAACCTTCAAAGTTAAGTGGAGGGCAAAAACAAAGGGTAGCAATTGCAAGAGCATTGGCTCTTGAACCAAAGGTTTTACTTTGTGACGAAGCAACTTCAGCATTAGATCCTAAAATAACAAAAGATATATTGTCTCTTTTATCTAAGATAAATAAAGAGTTAGGAATTACAATTGTTATAGTAACTCATCAAATGGAAGTTGTTAAGGAAGTTTGTGAAAAGGTAGCATTAATAGAAGGAGGAATTTTAAAGGCAGAAGGAAATTCAGAAGAATTATTCCTAAGACCTGGAGTATCATTAAAGAAATTCTTAGGCGAAGATGATGAACTTTTACCGGAAAGTGGAGTCAACATTAAATTATTTTTCCCAAGTACATCTTCAGAAAATGCACTTATTACAAAAATGGCAAGAGACTTAAATGTAGATTTTTCAATAGTTTGGGGAAAGTTAGAAAAGTTTAGAGAAGAGATACTAGGAAACTTAGTAATTAATATTCAAGAAGAAGATAAAGAAAAAGTTATAAATTACTTAAAAGAAAAAGATATAGTATTGGAGGTGCTTAATTAATGTTAGATTTATTAATACCAGAACTAAATAAAACAATAATAATGGTTTTTTTCTCAACTATATTTTCAGTAATATTAGGATTTATTTTAGCAATTGTATCAATAATTACAGCTCCAAATGGTTTAAAACCTAATAAAATAACTTACAAAGTACTGGATACTATAATAAATATCTTAAGAGGATTTCCATTCTTAATATTAATGGTAGCAATAATGCCAATTACAAAATTATTAGTTGGAAGATCTATAGGAACAACAGCAGCAATAGTTCCATTAACTATAGCAGCAGCTCCATTTGTAGCAAGGGTTATAGAATCAGCTTTAAAGGAAGTTGATCCAGGAGTAATTGAAGCGGCAAAATCCTTTGGAGCATCAAATACACAAATAATATTTAAAGTTATGCTTAAAGAAGCAGTACCGGCAATAACATCAGGTTTAACTTTGACTGTAATAAGCATAATTGGATATTCAGCTATGGCAGGTACTGTAGGTGCAGGTGGACTTGGTGATTTAGCTGTAAGATATGGTTATCAAAGATATCAAACAGATGTAATGATAGTTACAGTAGTTATTTTAATAATAATCGTACAAGCACTTCAAACACTAGGAAACTATTTATACAAAAAACTATCATAGATTTTATAATGGATAATGCATAATCAAAATGAAGAATTAAGAGTGAAGAATGAAAAATTAAGGATGTTTTACTTTGTAAAACTTAAAATTTTATTAGTAAGAAATATTTTTGTTAAAAAAGTATTTAGAGTTTTTTATTATTTCTCATTACTCACTTTAAATTATAAAAAATAAAGAAACTCCGGTAGGAGTTTCAACCAAAATTATCAACTATCAATTATCAATTATTAATTAAACAGGGGGTTTATATATGAAAAGAAAATCAATTTTATCAATTTTATTAACAGGGGCTTTAGCAATAAGTTTAGTAGGATGTGGAGGAAAGAAAACAGATGATAACACAGGTTCAGCATCTGAAGATAAGACAATAACAATAGGGGTAACTCCAGTTCCTCATAAGGAAATAGTAGAGCAAATTGTACCAGATCTTGAGGCGAAAGGATATACAGTTAAAATAGTAGAATTTACTGATTATGTAACACCTAATACAGCTTTAGAAGAAGGTGAATTAGATGCAAACTATTTCCAAACTATAGCATATTTAGATGAAACCAATGAAGGTAAGGGATTGCATTTAACTTACACAAAGGGAGTTCACTTAGAGCCTTTAGCAGTTTATTCAACTAAAATTAAAGACATAAAAAATTTAGCAGATGGAGCAACAATTGCAGTACCAAATGATCCATCTAATGAAGCAAGAGCTTTAAGAGTTTTAGAAAGTGCAGGTGTTATAAAATTAAAAGATGGAGAATTAGTAACTCCAAAGGATATAACAGAAAATACTAAAAACTTAAAATTTGAAGAATTAGAAGCAGCACAACTTCCAAGAGTTTTAGAAGAAGTTGATTTAGCAGTAATAAATGGTAACTATGCTCTTGAAGCAGGATTAAGCCCAGCAAAAGATGCTGTATTTGTAGAAGATTCTACTTCAGAAGCTTCAAAGAAATATCACAATGTAATAGCAATAAAAGAAGGAAATGAAGGTAGTCAAAAAATAAAGGACTTAACAGAAGCATTAACATCAGAAACTGTTAAAAAGTATATACAAGAAAAGTATTCTGATGGATCAGTAGTTCCAACATTCTAAAAATAAAATGTTATTAAGAAATTTTTAAAATAAAAGATGAAATATCTAACTGTAAAATCAGTTGGGTATTTCGTCTTTTTTATATTATTAATTCATATGCTATAATGTAATAGTTATCAAGGAAAATGAAGGTGAACTAAGATGAGAAAAAAATATATTTTTATGCTTTTATCCTTAACAATTCTATTAGTAGGGTGCAAAGGAAAAGAGGCATTAAAAGAAGAGGATGTTATATTAGATAAAGAAGTTGTAGGAGTAGACTTTACTGAAAAGGAGGAAGTACTAGATGTAGAAGAAAAAAGTTTAGTAGAATTAATTGAAGAAAAGGTAAATGAAATTATAGGTAATTATAAAGACAATGTAGCTATATATTTTAAGAATATGAATACCAATGAAGAATATACTTTAAACGAAAATACATATTATGTTGCCGCTAGTACTAATAAAATTCCATTATCAATGATGATATTAGATGATGTTAATAATGGAAATAAATCTTTAAATGATATACTTTATTTTAGAGAAGAGGATAGAGAAGGTGGTAGTGGTACTTTATATTATTTAGATAAAGTACCTAATTTAACTATTGGAGAAGCAATTTATTTATCTATTGTAGATTCAGATAATATTGCAAAAAATATGCTAACTAGAGTAGCATCAACAAGTGTTACTGATTATATGAGATATATAACTAATGATAATGATATTCCCTATGGAAATTATATAACAGCAAAACAGTTAGGAATATTATTAAATAATTTATATGAAAATCAAGAGACTAATAAATATTATACAACTTTAATAGATTATATGACTAAAACAAATTACCATGATAGATTAGATAAATATATAGATTATGATAAAGTTGCTCATAAGATTGGAAATTACTATAGATATTATCATGATGCAGGTATAATTTATGGAGAAGATCCTTACGTATTAGTTATATTAACTAAGGATATAGGAGAATTAAGTAATGAGTCATATGATAATGGTGGAGAAGATGAAAGATTTGTGCTAGATTGGGGAGAAGAAGCTTGTGAGCTTATAGCAAAGATATCTAAGGAAATTTATACTTTAGTAGAGGTAAGTAAAAAGTAGGTGAACATATGGTGAAATTATATTATAAAGATCAGTATTTAAAGGAATTTTATGCTAAGGTTATAGAAGTAAGAAGAATTAAAAATGAATATCATGTAGTTTTAGATAAAACAGCTTTTTTCCCAGGAGGAGGAGGACAGCAGTGTGATTTGGGATATATAGATAACAAAGTAGTTTTAGATGTATATGAAAAGGATAAGATTATATATCATGTTCTAAATGAATCAATTAAAGAAGATTCAATTGTTTTATGTAAGATTGATTGGGATAGAAGAGAAGATGGAATGCATCAACATTTAGGTCAGCATGTTTTATCAGGATGCTTTTTTAAACTATTTAATGCTAATACAGTAAGTATTCATTTAGGAAAAAAAATTAGTACTGTAGATATTATAGGAGAATTAAATGAAAAAAAGGTAATAGAGGCAGAAGCTTTGGCCAATGAAGTTATTAGAAAAAATATAGAGGTAGATTTTTTAGTACCAGATAAAGAAGAAATAAATAATATTAATTTAAGACGGGATTTACCTAATACAGAGGATGATATCAGGGTTGTTAAAATAGGAGATTTAGATATAAATGCTTGTTGTGGTGTACATCCTGCTAATACTTTAGATTTAAAAATGATAAAGATAACTAAGTTTGAAAAAAACAAAGGGAATACTAGGGTAGAGTTTTTATCAGGAAACAGAGCTATAAAAGATTCCTTAAATAAAGATAAAATATTAAGAGATATATGTAATTATTTAAGTAGTAATGAAGATGAGGCTTTAAATGGAATAAAGAATATAAGAGCTTTATTAGAAGAAATAAGGCTTGAAAAGAAAAAATTAGAAGAGGAACTTTTAGAATATGAAATTAATTCATTTTTGGAAAATGGAAATACTAATAAAATGGTAATAAAGAGAATATTTCAAGGTAAATCTGTAGATTATATCACAAAACTTGCTAATAAATTAAGTGAAAGAGATAATATTATTTGTTTATTTGCAATAAAAAATAAGGAGAAAGCTAATATAATATTGTCTGCATCTAAAAATATAAGTGACATAAATATGGGAAACTTATTTAGAGAGTTTTCTGAAGTGATAAATGGAAAGGGTGGAGGTAGTAAAACCTTAGCTCAAGGAATAGGTGAAGCAAATAAAATAGAGGAATTTTTAAATAAAATATATGAATTCTGTTGTAGTACAATGTAAAAATATAACAGATAAAAATAAATTTTGTAACCAACTCTTGAATCCTAAAGTATACTAAAATATAAAGTAATACAGTGTTTATATGACTAATATATAAATAATGGGAGGGAAAAAGTTGGCAAAATGGGTATTAGATGCAGGGCATGGCGGTAGTGACTCAGGAGCAGTAGGGAAGTATGGCAGGCGAGAAGCTGATATTGTACTAGAAGCTGTTTATGAGACAAAAAGGTTGTTGGAAAGAAATGGCGAAGTAGTACTACTTACTAGAGCATCTGATGTTTATTTAGATGTGAAGGATAGAGTAGATATTGCAAATAACTGGAATGCAGATTATTTTGTTAGCTTCCATATGAACTCCTTTGTAGATAATTCTGTTAGTGGAACTGAAATTGTTATATTTGAAAAGGGAAATAAATCAGAAGAATTAGCAAGATTCCTAAAAGATGAACTACTTGCTAATTTAAAATCTAAGGATAGGGGAATAAAGGAAGCTAGTTATACTATTTTAAGACAAACTAAGATGCCAGCGGTAATAATTGAAGCTGAATTTATATCGAATGAAGATGTAGAGAAAAACTTTAGTGCTATAAAGTATGGGTACATGGTGGCCAGAGCTTGTTTAGCTATGGTAAATAAGGTTTTAATAGATATTCCAATAAAAAAACCAAAAACTCCTACTAGAGAAGGATGGAGAATTTGCATAGGATATTATAGGGATTATGAGGAGGCAGAGGATGAAGTAATTAGACTTCAAAATGAAGGGTTTAAAGATGTCTATGTAGTTCCTTATCCAGAAGATAATTAAAAAAATGGACTGTTTAAACAGTCCATTTTTTGTTTTACTCTTTAGTAAATTATAAAAAGTTTTACCACTCCAATAACATATTAGAATTAAATATACTTAATAACATTGGTTAGAGAGTAATAAAATGGTAAAATATTTATAAGTTTAAATTTAGGGGGAATTTATATGAGGTATAAGGGGGCTTTTTTTATGATATTAATATCAGTTCTTTTATTTGGCTGTGGTGAAAAAGTTGATACTATAAAATTAAGGAAGGAAAGTGAGCATTTTAAGTATAATTCTACTAAGGCTGATAAAGATAGCTTAAGTGATTTAGAGAAAAATTTAGAAAGTAATTATGATAGGATAGCTAATGATTTAAATGTAACTTTAGATGAAAAAATAAATGTGACTATTTATCCTAATATTAATGAGTTTCATAAAGCTATTGGATATACAGAAGCAGAAGATTGGCTTGTTGGAGTTGCAAGAAATGGTGAAATACTTATGGTATCGCCATTAAATCCTGGAAGTGTTCATAATTATGACAGTTTAATGAAGATTATTGTTCATGAATATACACACATATTAGTAGGGAATATTAATCCATCTACAGATATATATTTAAATGAAGGAACTGCAGTAGTTGAAGCTAATCAGATAGATAGTATTGCTCAAAACTATTTAAAGGAAACTGCTAAAACAAATAAGCTTCCAACTATAGATTATATGAAAAATAATTATAGTAGATTAGAGCAACCATATTTTCTATCAGGAGGATTTGTTGATTTTATTATTAAGGAGTATGGTTACGATAAAATAATAGCGGTAATTAAAAATCCAGATAATATAGAAGAAATTATAGGTTTAACTAAAGAAGAAATAATAGTAAAATGGAGTGAATATATATTTAATAATTATTAATAAACATAAGAAGGGAAGGGATAGGATGATAAGTAATTATTTGTACTTATTTTCTATAGGAATAGCTTTTATAACAATAATATTTATAGTTTATAATCTTATTTTATTAGGTAAAAGGATAAAAGTCTCAAATATAGGTACTAGCAAAGAAGAAAACATAATAAAAAAATATAAAAATAATTTAGTAATTTTTGTAGTGGTATTAGTAATTTGTATTTCATATATTTTTTACTATTCACGACCAGTAACCGTATATAATACTGTAGGTATAGGTGAGGAAATAAATTATGATACCATAAATATATACGGAAATATTACTAGTGAAGATATTATTAAATTAGATTCAGATAAAGGTAAAAAGGTATTTAACTTATTAGAAAAATATAAGTATAAAAGGGTATTTAATTTCAGCGATGTTACTGGAGAAGTAGAATTTATTTTATTTGAAAATGTAGATGGTAAGCCTGGAATAATAGAGGTATGGAGTACTGGATATATTAGGATACCAAATAATAATTTATATAAAATAGAGATAGACAATACAGTTCAATTATATAATGAGTTAAAAAATATTCTTGTAGATTAATTAAAAATAAGGATTGTAAGTAATTTTGCAATCCTTATTTTTTATTAGATTGTTAGGAGTATAAGCTGATTTTTAGTTTGCATAATAGTGTACTATTTTTTTATAGGTATTTTTAATAGGTAGTGAACTTTTTAATAGGGAGATATATCTAATAGATAAGAATATGTGGGGAGGTAAATAAATGTTTGGATTAAACAAAGAAGATTTAGTGTACAAGGCTAAGAGAGGAAACGGAAAAGCCTTTACTAAATTAATGGATGAAAATCTTAAAAGTATGTATAGAGTGGGAAAAGGAATTTTAACTAGAGAAGATGATATAGAAGATGCTATACAAAATACTATACTTAAGGCATATTTAAATATTAAAACTTTAAAAAATGATGAATTATTTAAAACTTGGCTCATAAAAATTCTTATAAATGAATGTAATAAAATTTATAACTTTAATAAAAAATGTATAAGTTTTGATAAGGTTGTTGAAGAACAATATAAGGATAAATATGAGGATTTTGATTTAAAAGTTGCTGTTGATTCTTTACCAGAAGATTTAAGGCTAGTTATTACGTTATTTTATTTTGAAGATTTAAAGATAAGTGAGATTTCAGAAGTTTTAAGAATCCCAGAAGGTACAGTTAAATCAAGATTATCTAGGGCAAAGTCTAAAATTGCTGAAAGTATTAATGGAAAGGAGATAATGTAATGATGGATTTAGATAAAAAGTTAAAGAATCTTTATAATGAAGATGATATAAAAATACCAAATTCTTTAAGAGAAAAGGTTGATAAAATATATGAAGATATAGAATCAAATAACAAGAAGAAGGTTAGAAAAAATTTATTGAAGGTTGCTGGAATATTTATTGCTATATTGATAGTAACTAATTTTGTTAAGCCATCCTTGGCGGAAGAGCTACCTATATTTGGTCCAGTTCTTAAAGTGTTAAATAACAAATGGGGATTAGGAATTAAATATACAGAAAATGGGCTATCAGTTAAAGAAGAGTTTCATACAGAAAATCACACTATTAATATCGAAGCTGTAGATTTTAAGGGGGATAAACTATTAATAGTATATAAAGTTGAGAGTAAAATTGAAATTGATGATCCAATTATGTATTCAATTAGCATAGATATAAGAGGAGAAGATTTTATTAATAAAGAAGGAGCTGGATTAGATACAGGTGGTCCAGATGAAGATGGAATATATTATGGTTATTCCATAAGAGAATTAAATTTTGAAAAAGGATCAAATAACAAAGAGGAATTAAATGTGAGTATTTATCCTAAGTCAATAACCTATTTCAAAAACGATGATGAAGTTATAGAAGAAGTTTATGACTCTCGAGAAATAAAGCTAACAATAAAAAATAAAAATTATAGATAAAGTATCTAAATATAAGAGTGAAAAATAACCAAGAAATATTTCATGGTTATTTTTTTGTATACAAAATATTTAATTTGGAATATAATATAATTAGTAAAAAATATTTTAGTAATAAAATATTTTTAATTATATTAAGAGGGTGTTAGAATGAATTATTTAGATTTGTATTTACAAAGGAATAGTATGAAAAGGTATGATGTTTATAAAAAAACTGGTATAAGCCAACAGTTATTATCTACTCATACTAATAAAAAAATAGAAAAGTACTCAAATAAGGTTATAATGGCTTTAGCAGAAGCTTTAGAAAAAACTCCAGGAACTGTATTAGATGAATTATTAGCTATTGAAAAGGAAAATCCAGCTTTTGAGGCCTATAATCCAACTGAATTACTAACAGCTCTAGAATTTAAGTACGATAAAATTATAATTAAAGGAGCTTATTGCAGAGAAATATATAAGTTGATGAAAGGACAATTATCAGAAACTGAAAGTATGGGATTTGAACTAGGGAGTGCTGGGGTAGCTACAGTATTAGCTTATGCAATAAATGCAGCAAGAGATCTTTTTAGTAATACAGATAAAGTTACAAAAGAAATTGAAAGAAAAGTAATATCTTATAAGTTAGAAAGTGCATCAGAAGATGAGGTAACTATAAGATTAAAACAATTAGATTATTAAGGATAAAATAAGGAGAGTTATAAAAAAACTCTCCTTATTTTATTTTTAATAATATAAAGTAAAAAATTAAATTTCTAAATTTTGTAGAAATTTAATTCATTTTGATTATTTTCTACATTGCATATTAGTAGAATTTTGTTGTAATATGTAATTGATGGCATTATTATACTTTGGATAAAATAATATTATTTAAAAGGACTATTAAAGAATATAAAATTTAAATTTTAAAGTATAGAAGTACATAAAAATTATATATTTCTGATTACTAATATTTAGTTAGCATCCTTAGAATAGTCCTTTACAATATAGGGGGAAGAATAAGTGAAAATTTTTCAAAAAATGTCTGTAAGGACAAAATTATTATCTGGTTTTTTAATTTGTGCAATTATGCTAAATATTGTAGGAGTTATTGGTGTTTTAGGGATGCGTACTATTAATAGTAATTCAAAGGAAATATTTAATTATGATTTTAAAAGCGTAACCTATCTTCATCTTGTTAAAGAAAAATTATTATTAATAAGGGCAGAAATTGATAATGGAGTGCTTTATGAAGAAACTAGTAGAACTGCAGAAGCTATAGAAAATATAAAGGTACTTGATAATGAAATTTATAGTGGATTAGGGGAATATGCAAAGCTTCAGCATTCATCTGAAATTAAGGAGAAATATGAAAAAATACTAACATCCTTTGAGGAATATAAGGCTTTTAGAACAAAGGCTTTAGATTTAGCTATAGCTGGGAAATATGATGAAGCTGAAACTATTTTACCTAAAATAACTGAAGTAAGAAGCGAAATAGGTGAAACACTAGATGGTTTAATTGAAGACACTCAAAAAAATGCAACAATTAAAAATGATAATAATAGGGATACATATAAAGCTGAATTTAATAATATAGTATTTATAATTTTAACAGGGACTATTATTTCAATAATAATAGGAATTGGAATATCAATGTCTATTGCTAAAAAAATTAAAAATATGCTTTTATTTGCAGAAGCCATTGGTGAAGGAGATTTTACATATACAACATCTATTAAGGGGGAAGACGAATTTGCCAAGCTTTCAGATGCTCTTAATAGTGCTAGAGAAAAGTTAAGAAATTTAGTAAAAACAATTGTTGATCAAAGTCAAGAAGTATCAGCTTCCAGTGAGGAACTATCAGCTAATATAGAGGAAATAACAAGCACATTTTCTCAGATTATTGAAAATATAACTTTAATTGTGATGAATATTCAGGAGATAAATGTTACTACTGAGGAATTATCAGCTACTGTAGAACAAGTAGATTCAGGAATAAATCAGTTATCTTCAGACTCCATGGAAAGCAATACTGAAGCCAATAAAATAAAAGAAAGAGCCATTGATATAAAGACTAAGGGTCAAGAATCTAAAATAATAGCAGATAGATTAAGTGAAGAAAAAAACAAAAGAATTTTGGAAGCCATTGAAGAAAGTAAAGTTGTTGAAGAAATTATAAAGTTTGCAGAATCAATTGCATCAATTGCACAACAAACAAATCTTCTGGCCCTTAATGCAGCTATTGAGGCAGCAAGAGCAGGAGAACATGGAAAAGGATTTGCAGTAGTAGCTGATGAAATAAGGGAGTTAGCAGAAAAATCATCTAAGGATGTTAAGGAAATACAAAATATTATAATAAATGTTCAAAAATCAGTAGAAAATTTAACAGTTCATTCAGAAGATTTATTAAAATTTATAAATAGCAACGTAAAAGAAGATTATCAATTATTAATAGATACTGGATCAAGCTATGAGAAAGATTCAGAATATGTAAGTGATTTATCTACTAGTATTGCAGCAATGACTGAAGAGTTAAATGCATCAACTAATGAAATAGCAAATGTAACAAAAAATATTGCTTCTAATATAGAGCAAACATCATTTAATTCAGAAGAAATTTTAAAGAGTATAGATGAAGTTGGAATTTCTATGGAAGATATATCAAAAGCAACAGAGCATCAATCTGAAATTGCAGAAAAGTTAAATGAAATCATATCTGTTTTTAAAATATAATTTTAGGATTTAAAGCTACCCAGTAAGAAAATATAGTTCTTACTGGGTTTTATTTGGTTTTAGGAAATTATATATTACTAATTAATCTAATCTTTGTGTAATTATAAAAGAATTTTAAACCTGATAATAATAAGGCAAAACCTAATCCAGTATAAAAGAATGCAATAAATGATTCAGAAGCTAGGTTATTTGCACGTACGATTATTCCAAAGGACATCATGAAAGCCATAATTATAAATGATTTAATATCAAAGAACTTCCAAAACCATTGTTTTGAGCTTTTATATTCAATAATTCTTTTAGTGTGTTTTTTTACCATTTTATTAAAAATCATATATTTAAAAAATAAAAATATAATTGTTGATAAAGTAATAAGTTTTAATGATATATTTCCAATATATGATTCACAACCTATGTGTAATACATTATAGCCAGCAATACTCCATACAAAGCCAGCTAAGAATAATAGTGATTTTTTTTCTATCATACAAATCAACCTTCTTTATAATAAAATAATATTATATTATGAATTTATTTGAACAAGGTTCATTATAAAGTTATTAAATTAATTTGTCAACTAGGTAAATATAGAAAATAAAATAAAAAAATATTGACAAACAAAATATAGAAAATTATAATGAACATTGTTCAGAAAATTATAGGGGTTAATTATTCTGAATATAAATTTTAATATCAGGAGGTATAATATGAGCAGTAAATTAATTATGGCAATTGTAACTATAACATTAGCACTTATTTTTTATACAATAGGTGTATTTTCAGAGCGTAAAAGTGGAACCTTAAATAAGTTTCATGTGATTATTTTTTGGATTGGATTATTATTTGATACAACTGGTACGACTATAATGTCAACAATTGCAGAGGGAGCAAGTTTATTTAGCTTACATGGTATTACTGGAGCATTAGCAATAGTTTTAATGCTATTCCATGCAGTTTGGGCTACAATAGTATTTGTTAAAAAGGATACGAAAAAGCTACAAAATTTTCATAAGTTCAGTATTGTAGTTTGGTTGATATGGTTAGTTCCTTATATAATAGGATTAATAATAGGAATGACAAAATAAAAATGCTAACATTTTTATAATGGATAATTGATAATGCATAATGAATAATTAAGGAAAAAAATCCTTCGGATTTTTGAAAAGAAGGTGCTTGGAACGGATGTAAATTAAGTTTTGCTGTGCAAAACCTCCTTAATTATCCATTATCAATTATGCATTATTAATTACAAAAGTTTGTATATATCTTTTTCATCTAAAGTTTCTTTATCTAATAGTTCCATAGCGATTTTATCTAATATATTTTTATTTTCTTTTAAAACACATATTGTTTCTTCATATAATGAATTAACTAATTCTCTACATTCTTCAACTATAGGATTTCCATAAGTAGTAGAAAGTTGTCCTAGGCTAGATAGCTTTAATAATCCAAGGGTATTTCCCATTCCATATTCTGAAATCATAGCCATAGCCATTTCAGTTGTTTGACTTAAATCTCCTTCAGCACCTGTGGATATTTTTTCTTTTCCGAATATTACCTCTTCAGCAGCTCTACCACCTAGCAATACCATAATTCTGTTTTTAAGATAATCTAATCTTTGATATGAAGTATCTTTAGGTATAGTTAGAGTATATCCACCAGCACCCTTGGTAGTTGGAATAATAGTTATTTTTGAAACCTTATCTTCAGGTAGTTTTATAAGTGAAAGAAGAGCATGTCCAGCTTCGTGATAAGATGTTAATAATCTATCTTCGTCTAAATAATGACTTCTTTCTTTTTTCTCGTAACCTGCAAGAACAATGGAATAAGCTCTATTAATATGTTCTTGGGATAATGAAACAGAATTTTCTTTAGCAGCTATTATAGCAGCTTCATTAATTAAGCTTTCTAATTTTGCTCCTGAGAAATAAGCAGTTTTTCTAGCAATATCTTTTATATTTATTTCATCATGAGGTTTATTTTCTAAATGAAGAGAAATAATTTTTTCTCTTGCAGGTAAATCAGGTAATGAAACCTCTATATGTCTATCAAATCTTCCAGGTCTTAAAAGTGCTGAATCAAGGGTATCTAATCTATTAGTAGCAGCAATAACTACTATACCTTCTTTTTCACCAAAGCCTGACATTTCAGTTAAAAGAGCATTTAAGGTTTGATCTCTTTCATCATTACCATTTGAAGTACCAGACCCACCTCTTTTCTTACCTATTGCATCTATTTCATCTATGAAAATAACTGCCTTACCTTGAGCTTTTGCTTTTTTAAATAATCCTCTAATTCTAGCAGCCCCAACCCCTACGTAGACTTGAACAAAATCAGATCCACTTAAAGCATAGAAGGGTACTTTAGCTTCACCAGCTACTGCTTTAGCTAGAAGAGTTTTACCAGTACCAGGAGAACCGTAAAGTATTACTCCTTTTGGCATTCTTGCTCCATATTCTTTATATTTTTCAGGGCTTTTTAGGAAGTCAACTATATCCATAAGACTTTCTTTAGCTTCTTCATTTCCAGCAACATCCTTAAAATTTAAAGCACTATCTCCTTGAGAGAAATCTTTAACATCTAAGTTTGAAATTTTAGAGGCACTAGAACTTCTTTTATTTATTGATATAAAAACAATAGATATAACAGAAGCCAAAAGGACTATAGAAGTTAAAGTTTTTGATGGACTACTTAAATTTTCATCTGAAATTTCTATATTATTTTTTAACAACTCTTCTTTTAAAGTCGGACTATTAGGATTTATAGTAGAGTATTTACTACCATCCTTTAAAAATACAGTAAGTTTTGAACTATTGTTAATAGTTACTTTAGATATATTGTTATTAGTTATATCTTGTAAAAAAGATGAATATTGTTTATTATAGTTAGCTGTTTGTCCAAAACTTAAATATACTAAAATTAATGTTGAAATAATAGTAGTTACTATTGGAACCCAAATTATATTTTTCTTTAGTTTATTCATAATTACCTCCTAAATAGAAGATGAAATATCATAAACATTTTAACATTTTTAAATATTAAGTCCACTTAAGAACATATATTTTACCAATGTAAGTGTTGGTATATATGTAAAATAAAAAGGAATCCCAAGAATAGCCTAAGTAAAATGAATAATTACTTATATAGTTTTTTTCGTTGTGTGAAAGCACCAAATAGGGTATACTTTAAGGTAAATAGCTGACTGATTAGACTAATAAATTTTATATTAATATAATAAGGGGAGATAATAAAATTGCTAAATTTAACTGTATTATCATCAAAAGATATTACTGAAATAGTTAATTTAAAGGGCAAGGATAAAGGTATAGAGGTGACCCATATAGAAATAAATAATGGTATAGTTTTTTCAGGTAGTATAGCTAGTAAAATAAATAGTAAGTTTAGTGGGAGCCTTTATATAAAAAGCTTTTGTGAAAATAAAATAATCTTAGAAACAAAAAATATAAATATAGATAAACTAGGACTTTTAAAGGGGATTAGTGGATTAGCTTTAAAGACAGTTGTTAAGATGCTAGGAGAAGAGTATATTAGTATAAAAGGTAATGAGATTGTTATTGACTTAGATAAGTACGAGACTGGTATTACTGATATCTATATAAAGGACAAGCTTCTTTATATAATTGGAACAAATTTAAAAATGTATATAAATGCATGATAACTTATTAATGGGAGGTAATTAGGATGAACATTTCAAGTGTTAAAGTTGCGTTAACTGGAGAAGATTTATTAAGTATATTAAATGAATTTGTAAGTGTAGACGGATTAGTTTTAGAAAAAGTTGAAATTGAAGATGAAATAAGATTATATGGAAGTTTTACTAAGGGCGTTACAATTAATTTTGTAGCAGGTGTAAAACTTATGAGAATAGAAAATGGAGTAATACATGGAGAGATTTCATCTTTTAAAATAGCTAAGATAAAGATTTTATCTATTTTCAGAAAGGCAGCTTTAAAATATGCTTTAAAATCTTTAGAGGAAAAAGGCATAAGTTATAATGATGGTAAAGTAGTAATTAATTTAAAATATTTATTAAAGGATGTACCATATGTCGATTTAGATATTTCGGAAATATATACAACACAAGATACATTAAATGTAGATGTAGCAAATATTAATATATCTTTGAAGGGGACATTAATAAAAGAGGTTCCTAAAGAAGAAAATGTAGAAGAAATTGAAGAAGAATTTGATGAAAATATAGAAAAGGTTAAGGATTATTATACTTTAGGTAGAGGATACATAGAAGAAAAATTACCAGAAAAAATAAAGACATACAGTGATTATATACTTATAGTCCCTGATATGGCCGCATTAATTTATAGACTTTTAAAGGATAAAAGAGTTCCTTTAAAGACTAAGTTAATAATATCTGGTGCAGCTGCATATATTGCATTTCCAACGGATATAATACCAGATAATATTCCTTTTATAGGAAAAGTTGATGAAATAGCTGTGGCATTTTTTGCACTAGAAAGAATTATATCAGATGTACCAACTAAGATTATATTAGAAAATTGGGAAGGAAAAAATGATATTGTTTTTGTAATAAAAAATATAATAGAATATGTAGTAAACTTTACAGGGGCAAAAAATGTAGAGAAGGTTTATAACTTTATTGAAGAAGTTATGTCTTTATAATAAAGATAAAGGAGTAGTAAGTTTGGCTAAAAAGGTTTATGCAATTAAAGAAGGATTTAATTTTTCTACAAATGAAAAAGTAGAGAATTTAATAGTTGATACTTGGGCAGAATGTCAAAAATATATAAAAGGGGTTAAAGGAGCTAAATATAAGAGCTTTGAAGATATAAATGAAGCAAGAAAATTTTTATCTCAAGGTGATGGGATGCTGAAAAAGGGAATAGACAGTTATCCTATGGATTGTTTACATATATATGTAGACGGAAGTTATAATATATCTACTGAAAAGTACTCTTATGCATTAGTCGCTGTTAAAGAAAATATAATACAGTATATTGAAAATGGAAAAAGTAAAGATAATTCTAGTAAGAGTATAAGACAAATTGCTGGAGAGTTAGAAGCAACAATTAAAGGCGTTGAATATGCATTAAGGCAAAAAGAAAATAAGGTTGTTATTTTCCATGATTATGCTGGTATAGCGCATCATGCAACTGGATTTTGGGAAAGAAAAGAGCAATCATCAATAGAGTATCACAATAAGATGAAAAGTTTAATGAATAATGGAATAGAAGTGATTTTTGTTAAAGTAGATAGCCATACTGGAGATTTATATAATGAGATAGCAGATGAAAAATGCAAAGAAGCTTTAAATATTACTTCTAATAATGAGGTTTATAAATATTTAGGAAATAATAAAATTTATGTTTCTAATAATTTAGTTAAGGAAGAATTAAAGTTTATTGTAAGGGATAGGGATTATAATATTATTAATATAAATAATGAAGAGAATATCAATAATGATCATATAAAAAAATGTGAAGTAGCTTTGGATAATAATATTAATGAAAGTGATGAAATAATAAATAAACTAAAGTTACTGTTAAAGGCTATTCCAATAGAAAAGCAAAGAGATGTGTTAAGTTATGCTGAATATCTATATAACAAGGAAAAATAAAAGATTGCAATGCAATCTTTTATTTTTAGGAAATTTTGCAAGGAAACTTTTATTATTAAAATTTCTGTATAATATAGATTAGTGAAAAAGAATAAAGAATTTGAAATTTAAAATTGATGAGGATAAAGGGGAGGAGATTGTTTGCATAGGATATTAATAGTAGAGGATGATATAACCATGGCAGAGTTAATGAAAAATCAAATTGAGGCATGGGGGAATGATGTTAGATGTGTAAGGAATTTTCAAGATATAGTTTCTGAGTTTACGGATTTTAATCCACATCTTATCTTATTAGATATTATGCTACCCTTTTATAATGGTTATTATTGGTGTACTGAAATTAGAAAAATATCTAACATACCCATTATATTTATTTCTTCAGCATCGGATAATATGAATATTATAATGGCTATGAATATGGGAGGGGATGACTTTATATCTAAGCCTTTTGATTTAAACGTACTTATGGCTAAGATTCAAGCGATATTGCGTAGAACTTATGACTTAGGGGGAAAGGTTCCGTTTTTAGAATATAGAGGAGCTATATTAAATTTAAATGATAATACTATAATTTATGATGGAAAAAAAGCTGAATTAACAAGAAATGAGTTTAGAATTTTACAGACTTTAATGGAAAATAAAAATAAAGTTGTAAGTAGGGATACTCTTATGACTAGACTTTGGGAAATTGACTCATATGTAGAAGAAAATACTTTAACAGTTAATATAACAAGGCTAAGAAAGAAGCTTGAAGGAATAGGATTGGTTGATTTTATTAAAACTAAAATAGGTTTAGGATATATTATTGAATAACTTTATATGGGGTGATTATTTGGAGGAAGTTAATGTATTTAAAAGTTTATATAAGTATATTTGTGGAAATATTTCTATAATAATTTTATTTTTTGCTTTTATAGGTATATTTATGGGAGTATTTTCTTTATATAATTTAGAAGCTGAGGCAGTAATATACTCTTCAATACTTTGTATATCTTTGGCATTAATTTATTTTACATTTAAATTTTTAAGTTATTATAAAAAACATAGTGAATTTATAAGAATTGAAAAAAACATTTCATTAATAGCCAATGAACTACCATTACCTAGGAAAGGTATAGAGGAAGATTATCATAAGATGATTTTTACTTTAATGGATATTAATAATAAGAACTTAACAGAATTAGTTAAACAAAGAAAAGAGAGCATTGATTATTATACAACTTGGGTTCACCAAATTAAAGTACCAATATCAATAATGAAGCTAATTCTTCAAGGAGAAGATACTAATGAAAATAAAGAATTATTATCTGAGCTTTTTAGAGTTGAAGAATATGTTGAAATGGTTTTATGCTATTTTAGATTAGATAGTAGTTCAAGTGATTTTGTTTTTAAGGAGTATGAATTAGATAATATTATTAAAAAATCTGTAAGAAAGTATGCTTCACAATTTATAAGAAAGAAAATTTCTTTAATCTATAATGGGACTGATAAAATAGTATTAACAGATGAAAAATGGTTGGCCTTTATCTTAGAACAAATTTTATCTAATGCGATTAAATACACAGATAAGGGGGTTATAACCATTTCTGTTGATAATGATAGCATTCTATCTATTTCTGATACTGGGATAGGAATTGCAGAGGAAGATATACATAGAATATTTGAAAAGGGCTTTACGGGGTACAATGGTAGGGCAGATAAAAAATCAACAGGCTTAGGATTATATCTTTGTAAAAGGGCTGCTAATAAGATTTCGCATAAAATTTATGTGGAGTCAGAAGTAGGTAAGGGTAGTACATTTTTTATAGATCTAAAGACTATAAATCTCCAAGTAGAATAAAGTACCTTACAAAAATGTAAGGACATAAGGCTAAAATGTCACAGAAATGAATGGAGGCGTTTTAGTCATTTTATTATACTTATGTTATAAGATGAAAGGGGAGATAATATGTCAATATTAGAAGTTAATAGTGTGAAGAAAATATATACTACACGATTTGGAGGAAATCAAGTTAAAGCGTTATCTAATGTTTCTTTTTCTGTTGAAAAAGGAGAATATATAGCCATAATGGGAGAATCAGGCTCTGGAAAAACAACTCTTTTAAATATACTAGCAGCCTTAGATAAGCCAACTAACGGTGAAGTAGTATTAGATGGAAAGAGGATTAATAATATTAAAGAAAAGGAAATTTCTGCATTTCGTAGAGATAATTTAGGGTTTGTGTTCCAAGATTTTAATTTGCTAGATACTTTTTCTATAAAGGATAACATATTTTTGCCTTTAGTTTTAGCAAGAAAAGAATATGGTGAAATGAAGGAACGTTTGCATCCTATAGCTAAGAAGTTAGGTATATCAGATATTCTTGAAAAATATCCTTATGAAGTTTCAGGAGGACAAAAGCAAAGAGCTGCTGTAGCTAGAGCTTTAATAAATAATCCTAAACTTATTTTAGCTGATGAGCCGACAGGAGCTCTAGACTCACATGCAACAGACGGTTTACTTAAACTTTTTAAGGAAATTAATAAAGAAGGTCAAACTATTTTAATGGTAACACATTCTACTAAGGCAGCTAGTCATGCAAGCAGAGTTTTGTTTATTAAAGACGGGGAGGTATTTCATCAATTATATAGAGGTAAAAATTCTAATGAGGAAATGTACCAAAAAATTTCTGATACCCTTACTTTAATAGCAACAGGGGGAATGAAAAATGAATAATGGTTTTTATCCAAAGCTTGCAGCAAATAATATAAGGAAAAATAGTAAAACCTATATTCCATATATTCTTACCTGTATTTTTACTGCAGCAATGTATTATATTATTCATTCTCTTTCAAACAATGAAGGGATTAGTACATTAGTTGGGAGTGAAACTATATCTATAACATTAGGTTTAGGAAATAGAATAACGGCAATTTTTGCAATTATATTTCTTTTTTATACTAATAGCTTCTTAATTAAGAGAAGAAAAAAAGAATTCGGATTATTTAATATTCTTGGAATGGAAAAAAAACATTTATTAAGGGTTATAGGATATGAAACTTTATATATAGCACTAATAAGTCTTACATTAGGAATAACTATTGGGATTTTATTGGATAAACTTATGTATCTAAGTGTTTTAAAGATGATGGAAGTAGAAATTTCATTAGGTTTTTATATTTCTTGGTCATCGATCCTATCAACCATAATATTATTTTCAGTTATATTTTTTATAATATTTATTAATTCTCTTCGTCAAGTTCATATATCCAATCCTATTGAACTATTGAAAAGTACCAATTTAGGAGAAAAAGAGCCTAAGACTAAATGGTTTATGGCTATATTAGGATTTATTTGCTTGGGAGTAGGCTACTACATTGCATTAACTACTAAAAATCCTGTTATGGCAATAACTTTATTCTTTGTAGCAGTTATTTTAGTTATTATAGGAACATATCTAATATTTACAGCTGGAAGTATAGCTTTTCTAAAGCTTCTTAGAAAAAATAAAAAATATTACTATAATGTTAAGCACTTTACCAGTGTAGCAGGAATGATATATCGTATGAAGCAAAATGCCGTTGGACTTGCCAACATATGTATATTATCGACTATGGTATTAGTTATGATATCATCAACTTCATCTATGATGATAGGTATGGAAGACATAATTAATACAAGATATCCTTATGATATTTCTATATATTCAGATGTAAGTGATAATGATAATAAAGAATCATTAGTATATGAAATAGAGAATGCCATAAAAAATGAAAGAGTGAAAAAGGAAATTTCATATACTTATTTAAATTTTGCGGCTATAAAAGATAAAGATAGGTTTGTTACTAATAGTAATTCAAATTCAGATATTTATAATGATATGAATAATCTTATATTTATAACTCTCGAAGATTATAATAGAGTAACTTCAGAAAATAAAAGTTTAGGAGAAGGGGAAGTACTACTATATTCAAATCGTGAAAAATATAGTTATGATACAATTAACATCTTTGATAGAGAGTATAAAATATTAGAGAAGGTAAATGAATTTTTAGGTAATGGTATTATTTCAGCTAATATAGCTAGTAGTCAGTATATAGTAGTAAAAGATACTGATGAGATAAATTATCTATATAAAAAGCAAAAAGAAGTTTTTGGCGAAAATGCTTCGGAAATAGAGTTTTTGTATGGAATTGATTTAAATGAAACTGAGGTTGAAAAAGGGGAAGCTTACGAGAGTATTGTTGGTAGACTAGATGAGAAGGGATTTGTTTATAAATGTGAAACTAAATTAGGAGCTAGAAGCAGCGCTATCTCATTATATGGTGGATTATTTTTTATTGGAACTTTCCTAGGAGTATTATTTATTATGGCAACAATTTTAATAATTTATTATAAGCAAATTTCAGAAGGATACGATGATAAGGAAAGATTTGAAATAATGCAAAAGGTAGGTATGAGTAATGAGGAGGTTCAAGGATCTATAAGATCTCAAGTCCTAACTGTATTCTTTTTACCATTAATAACAGCAGGAATTCATATTTCTTTTGCCTTCCCATTTATAGTTAAGATACTTTCTATGTTAAATTTAACTAATACTAAGCTATTCATATTATGTACTTTTGTATCATTTGCAGTATTTGCTTTAATATATAGCGTTATTTATATTTTAACAGCAAGGTCTTATTATAAGATTGTTAGAAGAAAATAAGGGAGTAGAGAAGAATTAAAATTTAAGAATAAATAAGTGTGAATTACAGATAATATAGTAAGAAAATTATTTATGAGGTGATAAAATGCTAAGAATGTTAAAAGGTATGGCTGCAGGAGCTTTAGTAGGAATGGCAGTTAGTGCTGTTATACTACCACAATTAGATAGAAAAACACAAAAGAGTTTAAGAAGAGTTGGTAAAAGAGCATTAAATATAGCAGAAGATGCTTGTGATATGGTTATGGGATATATGAAGTAAATATTACATAAGGAGCTGTTTTTAACAGCTCCTTTTTGTGACTTAAGTCCTTTTAAACAAGAGTTATCAATATGGTAATAATTTATTTTTTTATTATAATTATTAAAATAAAATTATAAATTATTTAAATTTTATAGAAAATTTTTCAAATTCACTATTACTTTTAATGAATTTAATGATATAATAATAAAAAGAAAAAATATTAAAAATTTTTTGGGTTTATATTAGAATTTGACGAAAAAAATCTAAATGGTAAATTGTAGTAATGGATTATCTATTATAAATTGTTAAATTATGATATAATCTAAAATATTAATATAGTAAAAAATTATTAATTTTATGATAATGAAAAGGAAGAGTGTTAATGGAAATTCTTGCATTAGGGGAAAAAATAAAGAGAAGAAGAAAAGAATTAGATATGACTCTTAAAGATTTAGCTGGCGATAGAATAACACCTGGACAAATTAGCTTAGTTGAATCAGGAAGATCTAATCCTTCTATGGACTTGCTTGAATATTTAGCAGGAGCATTACAAACTTCAGTAGAATATTTAATGGAGTCAGAAGAAACCCAAGCTGAAAAGATAAGTATATATTATGAGCAGATAGCAGAATCATATATATTATCTGGAGATTACATTACAGGTGAAAAGTATATAGAAAATGCTTTGTACTATGTTGAAAAGTATAATTTAGAATATAGAAAAGCAAAGATTATATATTTAAGAGCACAAATATATAAAGCTAAAGGAGAATTAACTTTAGCTCAACAATTTTTCTTATCTTCTAACGTAATATTTATTAAAAATAATAATTATGAGGAAATAATAAATACATTTTTGAATTTAGGAAAAATAACATTAAAGCAAAAAGCATATCACTCATCTAGCAGTTATTTAAGACAAGCTGAAAAGGTCTACTTAGATAATAATATAGGTGATGATTACTTACTTGGAGAAATATATTATTATATGGCTCAAGCATATTTTAATACGGAAGATATATCAAGGGCTATAGATTATTCGTTTTTAGCAAAAAGTAAATTTGAGCAAGTCCATAATAGAGAGGAATATGCAAAAACACTTTTATTATTATCAGAGGAGTATAATAAAAAAGGTGATTTAACAAATGCAATAAAGTACTCTCAAAAGACTTTAGAAGTGTACAAGGAATTAGAAGAATTAAATAGTATTTCAGAGATTGAAAATAATTTAGGTAAATTATTCTATGAGTTCGAGAATATAGAAGAATCCTTTAAGCATTATGAAATATCTAAAGAGATTAGACTAAGAAGAAAAGATGTAAAAATAGTAAATACATTAATGAATATGTGTGAAAATTACATTAAGTTAAAGGATATTTCCATGTGTGAAGAAGTATTAGCGGAAGTAACTACATATTTAGATGAAGGGGATATAGAAAACTTAATAGAATTAAATTTATTATGGTATAGAATATACATACTGAAAGATATGCTAAGAGAAGCGGAATATATTTTACTTGATACTTATGACTTAGCTAAAAATAATAATTTACAAAAACAAGCAGGGCAATTAGCAATAATGATTGGGAAGTTCTATATAGATAATAAAAAAGATATTGAAGCAGCTAAATATTTAGATGAGGGAGTTAATATTTTTAGGAAGATAGGAATACTTAAAAATTAATTCAAGCGGGGGTTGCAAATGGAAATATTATCAACTGGAGAAAAGATAAAAAGGGCAAGGGTATATCAGGGAATAACTTTAAAGGAATTGTGCGGAGATAAAGTTTCAATATCGAAAATGAGCTGTATTGAAAATGGAAAAATAAAAGCTGATAAAGATATTTTAGAGTATATTTCTAAAAAGCTTGGTCTTGATTATGAATATTTAATAAGAGATGTTGAAGAGCAAATTACTAGTAATCTTCAATTAATAAATAAAGATTTAGTTCCTGATGAAGAGATGGACAATGTTATTAATCATAATTTAAATTATGCTTTAGAATATTCCTATAACGATTTAGCCTTTGAGCTTATACATAAGCTATTTAACCATTACGTCAAGATGAATAAAGTTGAAAATATACAATTAATCATATCACAATATTATGATTTATATCAGAAAAATAATACTCGCGAGAATACAATAACTTACTATAAAGACATGGCTACGTTCTTTTACAGTATTGAAGATTATAATGAGGCTATAAATTATTACAGCAGAACTAGAAGCTTAATAAAGTCTAATATAAATTTTAATAAGGCTGATTATGCTTATATTTCTTATAGAGAAGGAAAATCTTATGAAAAACTAGGCCAATTGGAAAAAACTTATGACACTATTAATGAGGCATTAAAATATATAGATTATATAAATAATACATTAGACAAGGGTGATATTTATCATTGCTTTGCAAATGTATGTATAAAGCTTAATAAGGATGAAGCTGAAAAATACATGAGTTTAGCTTATGAATATAAAAAAGAAAACCCTATAGTCCTAGCAATAGCTAAGGGGAAAAGTGGCAAGAGTTACTTCTATGCAAAGGATAGAGATAGAGCAGTAGAAGAAATTAAAGAGGGGATAGAGTTATTCCCAACAATAAATGAAGGAAAATATGTTAAGTTTTTGAATTCATGTATTAGAACTCTTTATGAAAATAAGGAGTATGATATTGCCTATGAAATTACTGATAAAGCTTTAAACTCTGCCATAAATTCAAAGAATATAGTATTGATTGAAGAGGCATACTATTTAAAGGGAATGATTCTTCAAAAGAAGGGATTATATGTTCAAGCAGAAATGTATATGAATTTATCTTTAGATTCAGTATTTAAATTTGCTAGTAAGGAAAAAAGATACGAAAGATATTTAGATATGGGAGAAATGTACTATAAGCTTGGAGATGTGAAAGATTCTTTGAAATATTTTACTTTAGCAATGAGGCTAGAAAAAGAATAGAATTTTATAGAAAAATAATAAAGGCATTTAATGCCTTTTTATTATTCAGAAATTTATATATTTTAAATTAAAAATGTACTTAATTGTTTTTTATAGGGTGAAAAAATGATGATAATATATTTAATAATGAATATTTTGAAAATATGCTAGGTACAAAAAATAGACCTCTCATTAAAAATCAATCCTTTCTAAGTTTTAAACTTTATTACTATAATTAAAGTATACTTAAATTTATTTAATAATGCATTGACTTAAATGGTTACTTTTAAGTACATTTAAGTTATTAGCAAAACTTTTAATATATTGAAAAAGTACAAAGAAACCATAAAATTTGGTTTCTTTGTACTTTTACTTGATATTTTTTATTAAAATTAGTTTAGCATGATATCCATTTAGTTCAGTAATTATGTTTAAGATTGTATTTTTCTTTGAATATTTAAATTCTATCTTAGGAAAAGAAGCTCTATGCAAAATTTCTTTTTCTTCTTTATTTAGTCTATCTGGTGATCCCATAGATAGCCAGTAGTTATAAGAAGAACCAATCCTCTCACTAATTTCATAAGTAATTATTCTAGAAGATTTTTTTGTATTTTCAATATTTAAAGATATTTTTTTTTTGTAAATTTTTCTTTTACCACGTTTAGTAAAGATATCTTCATAATTTTGTATTTCTTCTAATTCATCAGTATAGGAATAAAGTAAAATACAATACTCATCATCTTTTTTAGTTACTATTAATCCATTATCTATAGCTACAATTTCATCGCCAAGTTTACTTAATAAGTAATAAGCATAATAGGAAGGCTTTCTAATTCCCATATCATTAACTAGTCCTGGTGCACCAATAAATACTTCATTAGTTAAACTTATTTCTTTTTCTAAGACATCAAAAGCTCTTAAGAAGTTTAATGAATTTTTATTAAAGATAGTATTGTGAATTATAAAAGGGAGCATAAAAGCTGTATCATAAATTTTATTTAAACTTTTATCACAAATGAAATCAGCTTCAATTATATCTAAACTATATTCCTCTATTAAGAATTTTAATAAGGATTTCTTTATTTCTCTATCTATAACAGGAGTAAATTGAAATTTAAATTCAGTTACGTTAATATAGTCTATTTCTGAGAAATATTCAAAAAAGCTTTTTAAAACTTGCTTATATTTTTCAAAAGTAAAATTTGGGTTGTCTATCAATATAAGAGGTTTTAAATCAATATAATCTAAAAATTCAATGACACTTTTAGCTTTATTCCAATTATAGAAGTCAGCTTTGGGGAAAACTCCCATATCATTGTTAAACATATTTTCAAGTCTTACATATTTAAAATGAAGTTCTTCTTGGATTTCTTCCAAAATATCCTTATTATCTTCTAATAATAAATCGAAAGCATCATCTAAGTTTATTATTTCGCTATAATCTTTTTTGAAATGGCCAAGACTTTCATCCATGTCAATATGTATTTTCCATATCTTGTTTTCATAATTGAATCTTTCATAATCATCTAAATCAGAGGATAAATATTCTAAAGCATCTTCAATATTTAAAATTTCTATTTTTTTAGATGCCTCATATTCCTCCTCAGTTAATTTATTTTTTTTTCTATATTGAAGAGGAGTACAACCATAATAATTTTTAAAGTTTTTATTTAGATACCTTACATGAGAAAATCCAACTTCATCAGATATATCTGAAATACTTAAATCACTATCTAATAAAAGTTTTACTGATTCTTCTACTCTAGTTAAATTTACTAAGTCTGTGAAACTATATCCTGTAGCATACTTAATCTCATGTGATAAGTAGTGAGGGCTTAAAAATTCTTTCTTTGCAATTTCTTGTAATGTGATATTACTATCGTAGTTATTAAAAATATATTTAGAAATCCTATGATACCTAGCTAATTGTTCCGACTTATCTTTTAATTCTTCCTTCTCATAAGTTAAGTAGTGGAAATTATTTATAAGATGATATAGTAAATCAACTAAAATTGATTCGATTTCCTTATCATAATCATCAAGTTTTTGAACTGCCTCACATAATAATTTAGCTAAAAATTCTCTTAGTATATCATATTCTTCACCTTCTTGAGCACCATCATCTGTTGAGTTAGTATAAAAGAAAATGTTATTAATATCCTTATAATATTTTTCAAAAAAATAAGGATCTATATGAAAAATTAATACTCTATTTTCTTCATTGCTATATATTCTGTGTGCTTCATCAACATTTATAATTTCCATTTCCTTTTCTAAAACTTCAAAGGAGTCTGTATCTACGTTGACATTTATGCTTCCTCTTAAAACATAAAGTACCTCTATAGAATTATGCCAATGTACTGGATATTCTTTAATATTAGCATAAGATATTTTTATAGGAGAATCAGATGGATAACTTACATATTCTCTTCTTATAAAAATCACCTCTTTTCAATTAATTAAATTATTTATTCTAATTATATCCTATTTATTAAGAAATAGAAAATTATAAAAAAATAAAATATACTTTGACTTTCTTTGACTTTTGTATTATTATTGAAATATAGATTAAAATAAAAATATAAAGTAGTATAAAGGAGTGAAGCACATGAATATTGATAAGATGACTTTAAGAGTCCAAGAAGCATTAAACAATGCTAGTATGATTGCAGTTAAATTTAATCACCAACAAGTAGAGTTAATACACTTATTTACAGCGCTAGTAGAACAAGAAGATGGATTAATACCAAATATATTTACTAAAATGGGTGTAAATGTAAAATCTATAGACGATGATTTAAATAGAGTTTTAGGAAATATGCCAAAGGTTTTAGGAGAAGGTGCTAACTCTTCAGGTGTTTATGCTACTAGACAAATAGAAGAAGTATTAGTAAAAGCTGAAGATTTAGCTAAAAAATTTGAGGATTCTTATATAAGTGTTGAACATTTAATGCTTGCAATAATTGATGTAGATAAGAATGGAGAAGTTAAGAGATTATTAGATAAGTACAATATTAATAAAAAGACTTTTATGGAAGTACTTAAGGAAGTTAGAGGAAATCAAAGAGTAGAAACTCAAGATCCCGAAGGAACCTATGATGCTTTAGGGAAGTATGGTACTAATTTAACTGATCTTGCTAAAAAGCATAAATTAGATCCTGTAATAGGAAGAGATGAAGAAATAAGAAGAGCTATTAGAATTTTATCAAGAAGAACTAAAAATAACCCTGTATTAATTGGAGAACCAGGGGTAGGTAAAACTGCTATTGTTGAAGGTTTAGCTGAAAGAATAATAAAAGGTGATGTACCAGAAGGTTTAAAAAACAAAGTTATTTTTTCTTTAGATATGGGAGCTTTAATTGCAGGAGCTAAATATAGAGGGGAATTTGAAGAAAGATTAAAGGCTGTATTAAAGGAAGTACAAAGTAGTGAAGGTAGAATAATTCTATTTATAGACGAAATTCACACTATAGTTGGAGCAGGTAAAACTGATGGAGCTATGGATGCAGGTAACTTAATTAAGCCGTTACTTGCAAGAGGAGAGTTACACTGCATAGGTGCTACTACTTTTGATGAGTATAGACAATATATAGAAAAGGATAAGGCTTTAGAGAGAAGATTCCAACCTGTTGTTGTTGAAGAGCCAACTGTAGAAGATGCTATTTCAATTCTTAGAGGTTTAAAGGAGAGATTTGAAATACATCATGGTGTAAGAATTCATGATTCAGCTTTAATTGCAGCTGCAAAATTATCACATAGATATATTCAAGATAGATATTTACCAGATAAAGCAATAGATTTAATTGATGAAGCTGGTGCAATGATAAGAACAGAAATAGATTCTCTTCCAACAGAGCTTGATAACATAAGAAGAAAATTATTCCAACTAGAAATAGAAAAAGAAGCATTAACTAAGGAAAAGGATGAAGGTTCTAAAAAGAAATTAGTTGCATTAGAAAAGGATATTGCAGAGCTTAAGGCTAGAAATGATGAAATGACAGCAAAGTTTGAAAAAGAAAAAGATGCAATAGTTAGTTTAAGAGACTTAAAAACAAAATTAGATGATGCAAGAGGAGATTTAGAAGCTGCTCAAAGAAATTACAATTATAATAAAGCTGCTGAAATTCAATATAGTGTAATTCCAGCTCTAGAAGAAGAAATTAAACAAAAAGAAATTGAAGTTAAAGAAAATTATGAAGGTGCTTTATTAAAAGAGGAAGTAACAGAAGAGGAAGTATCAAAGATTCTTTCAAAATGGACTGGAATTCCTGTAACTAATCTTTTAGAAGGTGAAAGAGAAAAACTTTTAAGATTAGAAAGTGAAATGGAAAAGAGGGTTATTGGCCAAGAAGAGGCAATAACTACTGTTTCAAATGCTATTCTTAGAGCAAGAGCTGGATTAAAAGATGCTAATAAGCCTATAGGTTCATTTATATTCTTAGGACCAACAGGGGTTGGTAAAACAGAACTTGCAAAAACTTTAGCAAGAAATTTATTTGATTCTGAAGAGAATATTATAAGAATTGATATGTCTGAATATATGGAGAAACATTCTGTATCTAGACTAGTTGGAGCTCCTCCAGGATATGTAGGATATGATGAAGGTGGTCAACTTACAGAGGCAGTAAGAAGAAATCCATACAGTGTAATTCTATTTGATGAAATAGAAAAAGCACATGAAGATGTATTTAATATTTTCCTACAAATATTAGATGATGGTAGATTAACTGATAACAAAGGAAAAACTGTAGACTTTAAAAATACTATTATAATTATGACTTCAAATATTGGTAGTAGCTATCTTTTAGAAAATAAAGGTGAAGATGCTGTAGATGAAAGTATTAGAAATCAAGTTATGAATGAAATGAAATTAAGATTTAAGCCTGAATTTTTAAATAGAGTAGATGATATAATAATGTTTAAACCTTTATCTGAAAATGGAATTAAGAAGATTATAGATATATTCTTGAAAGAAGTTTCAGGAAGATTAAAGGATAAGAATATTACTCTTGAAGTAACTGATGAAGCAAAAACATTTATGGCAACAGAAGGATATGATCCAGTGTACGGAGCAAGACCTTTAAAGAGATATATTCAAAATAGTATAGAAAATACTTTAGCTAGAAAGATTATAAAAGGAGATATTGGCTACGGCTCAAATGTTATAGTAGATGTTGAAGGAGATAATATAATAATTAAATAATTGATAATTCATAATTGACGAAAACTCCCTAATGGGAGTTTTCTGATTATTATCATTTGATAGAATGGTTTCATAAATTATTTTTATTGAAATATATTATAAGTTTTTTAGCTTAAACTTTCAGATTTTAATTTTTTTATTTAAAATTTGTTGACAAGTTACGACAAAATAGGGTATTATATTTCACGTAGAAAAAATGCGTGTTTAGCTCAGCTGGATAGAGCAACGCCCTTCTAAGGCGTGGGCCAGGAGTTCGAATCTCTTAACACGCACCACTGTGGTTTACTAGCTCAATCGGTAGAGCACTTGACTTTTAATCAAGGTGTACCGGGTTCGATTCCCGGGTAAGCCACCATATTTTAGTGGTATTTTATTTATAAATATAGTTGACCATTTTAAAAGTCTATTATATTATATAATTATAATTAATGTGCGGAAGTGGCTCAATGGTAGAGCGTCACCTTGCCAAGGTGAATGTTGCGGGTTCGAGTCCCGTCTTTCGCTCCAAAAAGGAAGTATGAGATACTTCCTTTTTTTATATCTTCAATTCTTTAGTTTTAAAGTACATATATTGATTTTGAGATGAATGAGAACCTATAAAGAGAAGAAAAATACATAATTCTGAGAAATGAGGAATTATTACCTTATTATACAAAATGAGAATTTTTCTAAGATAACATTAAAATACTTACATTATTCTTTTTGTGTGGTATAATAAATGAAATTAATACATAAAAAGGAGAAAAAGACATGTTAGTAGTATATGATAGTAGATTTGGTAATGGAAAGGCATTTGCTGAAAAATTAGGAATGCCAACACAAAATGTTAATGAGGAATTAAATGAAGAATGTGTTCTTGTTACACGTAATGAAGGATTAGGTGAAATTACACAAGTTACAAGAGCATTTTTAGATAAAAACAAAGATCTAGTTCGTGGCGTTGTTGTAAATGGTAGTAAGGAAAGACATGCTGAAACATACTGTTTTGCAGCTGATAAAATTGAAAAGGAATATGGAATTACTTGTCTTCGTAAAATTGATGGACAAGGAACTGATGAGGATGTAGAAGCAGTAAAAGCTGCTATTGAAAATCTGTAAGCTAAGTAGGAATTTATCTTACTTTAAAAGAAAAGGCTATGTATAGGTATAACCTACACATAGCTTTTTTGTTATTAGATAGTATTAATTTATTTTATTTTTGATTCGTATTGTTCTACCATTCGTTTAACCATTTCTCCGCCAACGCTACCGCATTGCTTTGCAGAAAGGTTTCCGTTATATTCTGTAAAAGGAACTCCCATTTCATTAGCTACTTCATTTTTGAATTTAGCTAATCCTTTCTTTGCTTCTGGAACTAATTTTTTGTAGCCTGCCATAATAAGCGCCTCCTTAAAATTTTGATACAAAGCTTTTTCTAACTTTGTAATATTATATTGTGTAAAAAATCCATATATAAACTATTAAATTAAATACATTACAGGAAAGCTATTCTTATTAAGGATAAAAATAGTACAAACTATAAAAAGGTTATTTGATTAATTTCAAATAACCTTATAATAAGCATATTTATAAATTTTTCTTTTGCATTTTAAATATTGCAATTACTATAGGAGTTACAACGAAAGCTGATAAAATAGCTTCGGCAATTCCATTTGTACCTATTACAGTTAATAAGGCTGTAGTAACTGCACTTAATGAATTTGATGCAATTGTACCTCTTTCAATAAGTACATTAGCATAATCTTTAAAGTAAATTAAGTAAATACCACCAAGAACACCGATAGTATTAACTAATGATCCACAAACTGCTGCAATGCTAATTGAAACTTTTACATTTTTTACTTTTGATTTTATCATTTTATAAATGTAATAAGCCAATACTCCGATTAGGACTCTTGGTAAAACAGAAATTAGTGGATTATAAAAAAATGGTGACATTGGTGTTGGAGCTGTTATATTTTGATAAATTGAGAATAAGCCAAAAATTAGGCCTATAGAAGCACCTACTACTGGTCCTTCAATTATAGCTCCAATGATAACTGGTAAATGTAAAATAGTTAGTTTAAAAAGTGGTAAGGGTATAAAACCAAGACCTGTTAATCCTAAAAATAAACAAATCCCCGATAGCATAGCTATTACTACCATCTTTCTAACATTTTCATGGGATTTTCCCACCCCTCTAGTGTTTAACATTATAACTCCTCCGTTCTTATTCCTTTATAGGATATAATTCGGCAAAAATAAATTTTGCAAAGTTCGGTTTCATTGAATACCGACTGATATAATTTTACCATATATGAAGAAGGTGTAAAGAAGAAAATTTTAAAAATATATTGATTTCACATTATATCTGTTATAGTATTAATATAACAGATATAATAAGGGGTGTTAAAATGTTAGAAGTAATTAACTTTTCAAAAGCATATAAAAGTGGGAAAAAGGCTGTGGATAATATTTCTATTAAAGTTAATGCTGGGGAAATATTTGCCTTTATAGGTCATAATGGAGCCGGAAAAACAACAACTATAAAATCTATAGTTGGGATACTTGAATTTGAAGAAGGAGATATATTAATTGATGGAGTTTCAATTAAAAAGGATCCTTTACAATGCAAAAGAAAAATTGCATATATACCAGATAATCCAGATATATATGAGTCTTTAACAGGAATACAATATTTGAATTTTATTGCAGATATATTTAATGTATCAAAAAATGATAGAGAAAACTTAATAAAATTTTATGCTGATAAATTTGAGATAACAAATTTTTTAGGTGATTTAATATCTTCATATTCTCATGGTATGAAACAAAAATTAGTTATTATTTCAGCTTTAATTCATAAACCTAGACTATTAGTTTTAGATGAACCTTTTGTTGGGTTAGATCCAAAAGCAGCACATTTATTAAAAGAAGAAATGAAGAACTTATGTAGTGAGGGAATAGCTATTTTCTTTTCAACCCATGTCTTAGAAGTAGCAGAGAAACTTTGTAATAAAGTTGCAATAATAAAAAATGGTGTTATTGTAACACAAGGAAAAATGGAAGAAGTAAAAGGTGATAGTTCATTAGAAGATATATTTATGGAGTTGATAGATAATGAATAATTTAGGAAGTCTTTTAAAAATTACATTTATTAATTCTAGTGGGATTAATAAATTTACTAAGGAGAAATCTAAGGTAGAAAGAAATAAAGCTATTTTTCTTGCCATAACAATTGGAGCTTCTATAGCTGTGCTTTTAAGTATGCTAGTTGTATATTTTAAATTTTTAGCTAAGGGTTTAGAGGAAATTGGTTTATTAGAAATACTTTTAGTTATGGGATTTATGGCTAGTACAGCAATGATACTTTTTACATCCATTTATAAAGCACAAGGTATATTATTTTCGTTTAAAGATTATGATTTACTAGCAAGTTTACCTATTAAAAAGAGTGATATTTTAATTTCTAAAATGGTATATTTACTTGTTATAAATTATTTATTCGCTATATTTACATTATTACCACCAGCAATAATTTATTATAAATATACATCAGTATCTTTATTGTTTTTTATAAATTTATTATTAATATTTTTAGTATTGCCACTTGTGCCTATAGTACTAGCTTCTATATTGGCCTTTGGGATAAGTTATATTTCATCGAGAATGAAGCATAAAAACTTAATTATCATTTTAGGGACTTTAGGTATTGTATTTTTCATGTTTGTAATATCTTTTAAATCGGGAGATTTTGTACAAACATTGATTATAAATAGTAAATCTATAAGTGAAGGAATTTTGAAAATTTATCCACCTGCAATTTGGGTTGTAAGAGGATTAACTAATAATAATTTTTTATATATTTTATTATTTATAGTATATTCGTTATTAATTTTTTCATTGTTTATAATTGTTTTTAATAAGAGCTTTAATAAAATAAGTGCAAGGCTTCAAGAAAGTTATAAAAAGGCTAATTATAAAGTAAAAGAGATGAAAAGTTCTTCACAGTTAATGGCCCTAGTTAAGAAGGAAATAAAGAGATATTTTGCATCACCTATATATGTAGTAAATACAATAATTGGACCATTACTATTACTAGGAATGTCAATAGCAACTATATTCTTAGGAGATGAGGTTATTTTAAGTATTCTTGAAGTAGATGTTATAAAAGATCTTATTCCTATATTTATTATAGTTGTTGTATGCGGTACTTTAACATTATCTTGTACGACAAATTCCTCTATATCATTAGAAGGAAAGAATTTATGGATATTAAAATCAAGCCCAATTAATACAATAGAGATTTTTAAAGCTAAGATACTGATGAATTTAATATTAATTTTACCAAGTGTTGTAATTGCAGATATTATATTTACAATTTCATTAAATTTATCATTAAGTCAGTCTATTTGGCTTATTTTAATATCAAGCATATACTCCCTTATAGTTCCAACTTTAGGGTTGATAGTTAATTTATACTTTCCTAATTTAAATTGGGTATCAGAAACTGCTGTAGTAAAGCAAAGTGCAAGTGTTTTAATACAAATGCTTGTAGGAGTAGGAATTATAGCTATTCCTGTAGTTATATTTATATACGGAAATATACTGAACTTAACTATGTTTCTAATAGGAATAGTAGTATATGAATTAATAGTATTGTTAGGATTAACAATTATCTTAAATACTAATTGTGTAAAATTATTTAATAAGCTTTAAAATACAAATTCAGGGGCTGTCAAAGGCAGCCCCTGAAAGTTACATTATTTCTGATTTATCAGGCATTATAAGTGCGCAACCAAAATAAAAAATTAGTCCTATAGAGAATGAACAAAGAATGATTAGTAGAGTTAACACTCTAATTAATGTAACATCTGCATTAATATATTCTGCAAAGCCAGCACAAACACCAGCTACTCTTTTTTGTGATGAAATTTTATAAAGCTTTTTATTCATTATAACCCTCCTCAAAGGTTTTTATTGTTTAGAAGATAATATATTAGATTAAAGTTTTTAATTACTACACAATTAGAATATACAGCTTATATTCATAAGTAATAAATATGCATACAATTATAGGATACTTTATTATTCTAATATATAATGTAATTATACTACAAAATTTTTCTTAAGATTTATAATAGAGAAAACTTAAAAAAATCTTAAAATAATTATAGCAAAAGAGGTGATTTAGTGATTTTGAGGATAGATTTTGATTCGGAGATTCCGATCTATATTCAAATAAAAAATCAAGTCATTGAAGGAATAGCAAGGGGCGAAATTGAAAGTGATGAGGAGTTACCATCAGTTAGGGCTTTGGCAGAAGATATAGGGGTTAATATGCACACTGTAAATAAGGCATATGCTTTATTAAAGGATGAAGGATATATAAAAATTGATAGAAGAAAGGGCGCAATAGTATCTTTAAATTTAAATCAATCTATGGAAAGATTTAAATATGACTTAAATGAAAATTTATATTATTACATGGCTCAGTGTTTTAATAGAGGATTAAGTAAAGAAGATATTAAATCTTATATAGATAAAGTATTTTTAGATTTTAATAAAAAGTAGGTGAGGATTAGTGGAGAAAATAATTATTTTAGGAAGCGCTATTTTTGTAAGTATAATTTTAGTCTTTTCAACGATTTTTGTGAACAAATTGTCTAATAATGGTATAATCTTTGGCGTTAGAGTTCCTAAGGAATATGAAAAAGATAAAGATATAATTAATCTAGAAAAAGAATATAAGAGAAATTATTTGTTATTTATCTTGCCGCTAATTATTATTATAAATATAATTTTGTTTTTTAATTCAAAGATCTGGGTATATCTTTTATTAATATTTACTTTAATTATAGTCAGCAATATTCCAATATTTATTTATTGGAAGAAAACAATGAAACTTAAAGAAGAAAAAGGGTGGAAAAGTCTAGGGAAAAATGTTGTTCTTGTAGACACAACTATTAGAAATCCCAAAATTAGAGAAGATAATGTTGTCATAAGGACTAGAACTTATATGCTTTTATTGATAATACCTTTAATTACAATTATAGCAACCTTAATTGCTTATAAGAATGTTCCAAATCCTTTTCCTATTCATTATAATGCAGAAGGAATTGCTGATGGATTTGTTAAGAAAGAAGGATTTAAAGGATTTTTCTATTTAGTTATATTTCCAACTTTAACTCAATGCGGAATGATACTTTTTTTAGCTTTAACTAATAAGTTTGCTATAAATGGGAAGGTTGATATTAATAGTGGAACTCTAGAAGAAATTAAGAAGCAAAGAAGGGTATTCAAAAAGGTTAATTCTATTATGCTATTTGTAATAACTTTAGAAATAGTATTAATGTTTGCTTTTATACAATTTTGTACTATTTATTCATGGAATGTTAGTATAGTAAATATTATAGCTTTGCCTATTATAATAATTACAATAATTATTTTTTTAATTATAGGATATAAAATAGGGCAGGGTGGTAAAAATATTAAATTTAACAAAGAAGAAAAAGAAATTTATAGAGACGATGATAAAAATTGGATATTAGGAAATTTTTATTATAATAAAAATGATCCAAGTATATTTATCGAAAAGAGAATAGGAATTGGTTGGGAAGTTAACTTAGGAAATCCCATTGGATTAATATTAATGGTATTACCCTTTATATTGATTATAGTATTAGTTATATATTTTATTATAAAGGGAATTTAAACCACAGGAGGTATTTATTTTGTATGGCTTAAGTTCATTTATTGTAGCAAATATTACAATAATATTTTTAGGAGTGTTGTCATATTATTTAAATAGCTATTCTAATAGTGGAATATATTTTGGTGTTAGAATTCCTAATAAATTTAAAGAGTTAGATGAGATTAAATTTTTAGAAAAAGAATATAAAAAACTAATATTAATATCATTCTCAGTAGTTATAGTACTATTTAATATAATTATGTTTTTAGGTAGGAGAAAGGGAGAAGGAATAGCTTCTTTGGTTTTAGGAGTTACTTTAATAGTTGCATTATTAATTCATGGACTAGTTTTTGTTATTTATAATAAGAAGACTAAGAAAATAAAGAAAGAAAAAAACTTAAATTATATAAGAAATAATGTAGTTATAGTAGATACTACTTTAAGAAAAGCAAAGAAGGATGAAAGATATAAGCCTTTAAAAGATTGGTTGTATTTATCTCCAATAGTTATTCCAATAGTACTTTTATTTTTAACTTTTTCAAAAAAAGAATATTTATATGAATTAGGTTTAAATAAGATATATAATATTCCTATAATTGGAATGTTAATGTGTATGTTCATGTATGTACTTGCTAAAATAAGCTTAAAATCAAAGGTTGATTTGAATAGTTTAAATAGAGAAAAGATAATTATTAAAAAGAAAAAAATAAAGAAGTATATATCAATATTTTTCTTACTAAGTGAAGTTGAGGTTATATTACTTTACTCTATAGTTCAGCTTGGAATTATATATGAATTTTATACTGTTAGATTAATTAATTATATAAATGTATTTATATCAATTAGTATGATAGCTTTTGTCTCAGTTTTATTAATAATAGGATCATCTGATAGAGAGGATTTTGACGAAGTTAATAAGTGTGAAGACTATAGAGATGATGATGATAATTGGATATGGGGAATGTTTTATTTTAATAAAAATGATCCAACCTTTATGATTGAAAAAAGAGTTGGGATAGGATATACAGTGAATTTTGCTAATAAAAAATCATGGATTTTATTTGCTTTTATAATAGCATTTATTATATTAATGTCATTTGTATAAATTTATCAGAAGAATGAGGGGGAACAAAATGGTTAGTAATTTATCAATATTTTTTATGGCTATTAGTTTAATTATAAGTGTAATGTTACCTATTGCTGGAATTATTTACTTGAAGAAAAAATATAAAGTAAGTTTAAAGATATTTTTTATTGGGATGGCAGCATTCTTTGTTGCTGTACAAATTTTAGAAGCGCCTATTCATAGTTATTTTTTAAGTTTTAACGAAGGAACTTCTAATTTCTTATTAAATAATCCAGTAGCATATATGCTTTATGGTGGATTAATGGCTGGTATTTTTGAAGAAACAGCAAGGTTAATATCCTTTAAATATTTAATAAAGGAAAGAGATAATTTAACAGGAATAACATACGGTTTAGGACATGGTGGTATAGAAGCTATCTTAATTGGTGGTATATCTACCTTAAACGCTATTGTATATTCAATCTTAATAAATAAAGGCGGATTTCAATCTTTGATGGAGGGAGCTCTAGTATCTAAGGATGTAATAAATACAACCTATAACCACTATGTAAATAGTAGTGCTTTTTATTGGTTGGCTCCTGGTTTTGAAAGAATTGCAGCCATAATTGTTCATATTTCCTTATCAGTTTTAGTATTATATGCAGTAAAAGAGAAAAAGTATATTTATTATTTTTTAGCTATAATAATTCATGCAACGATAAATTTCCCAGCAGCTCTTTATCAAGTTGGGGTGATAAATAATGTTTTCTTATTAGAAGTAGGTATTATGATCTTAGCTATAATAATTTCAATAATTATATTCAAAAAAATAATAAAAAATCCTCATAAACCTAGCAATAATTTGGAAAATTCTTTATAATATTATTAAAATAATAATTTCAAATATAAACAATAGATTTCTATTTTGTAGAAGTCTATTATTTTATATAAAAATAAGGGGGCTAAATATGAAAAATTTAATTATTAGAAAAGCTAGAGCAGGGGACGAGGAAAAAGTTTTAAGTTTAGTACAAGAAGTACTTAACTCATATGGATTGAAACTAAATCCATATGATGAGGATTTGGATATTACCAACATACCTAAATACTACACTGAAAATAATGGGGATTTTGAAGTGATAGAATTTAAGGGAGATATAATAGGAAGCTATGGAATATATAAAATAGATGAAGAAACCTGTGAACTTAGGAAGATGTATTTAAAAGGGAATTTCCAAGGGTTAGGTCTTGGAAATATAATGATTGAGAATTCTTTTAAAATTGCAAAGGCTTTAAAATATAAAAGAATTACGTTACAAACTAACTCCGTTTTATATAAAGCTATAAAGCTTTATAAAAAGTATGGATTTGAAGAATTTAGTGAAGAGGTATGTACAAGATGTGATTTAGCAATGATAAAAGAAATTGCTTAATATATTTAATTATAACTAAAGAGGTGGGTTTTTTATGCATTATTATAATACTAATATTGAAAATTTAAAAATTAGAGAAACTGAAGAAGAAGATTGTAAGTTAATTTTATCTCTTATTCATGAAATCGCTAAGTATGAAAAAATGGAAAATGAAGTTATAGCAACTGAAGAAAGCTTAATGGAATCAATTTTTAAAAATAATAGAGCTGAAGCAGTAATTTTAGAATTAGATGAAGAACCTGTAGGATATGCTATATATTTTTATAATTTTTCAACTTTTATAGGAAGAAGTGGATTATATTTAGAAGATATTTTTATAAAAAAAGAATATAGAGGAAGAGGTATAGGTAAAGAAGTATTTAAGTTTTTAGGGAAAAAGGCCAGAGAAGAAGGTTGTAAGAGAATGGAATGGTCTTGCCTTAATTGGAATGAACCTTCAATAAAATTTTATAAGTCATTAGGTGCAGTTCCTATGGATGAATGGACAGTTTATAGATTAACTGAACAAGAAATAATAAAATTAAGTGAAATGTAAAAGAAATTCAGCTTAGGCTGAATTTCTTTTATTTTAGATAATATTCTCATTTTCTTAGTTGTTACTTATTATTTCTAATTGCCTTTTATTGAAATAGACTCCCTGTAAATTTAAGTTTTCTAAAAAGCTTAAAGCTATATCAAAATTTTTAGCAATGGAGTTTTGGATATGAGCATCTGAGCCTAAAGTAACATATTTTCCACCAAGATCCGTGTAAAGTTTATAGATATCTAATAATGAATCTTGGGCTTCTTTAATATGAAGTCTTGAGGTGTTAAGTTCTAATACCTTATTTTTAATAATTAAAGTTTTAAAAACTTCAGCTATAATATCTTTAAAATCTTTTAATATTATTTCCTTATCCTGAATTTTAAAATATCGACTAGGGTAATCTATGTGGGATAAAGAATCAAAATTGTCATATAACTGTACACATTTTAGCATATCCTCAAAATAAGAGGATAAAAAGACGTTTTTATCACTTGATTCATGTAAAAGATATGTATATATGTCTAAGCCTTTTACAGAATGTATAGATCCTAAAATAAAATCAAAATCATAACTACTAGCTATTTTTTCATTATCTATAAAAGTACTTTCTGCAAGTCCTATCTCAATTCCAAGTTTTAAATTAGCAGATCTATATTTTTCATATTCATTAAAATAGCTTGGAACATCAAACCTAAATTTATCTTTAATAGGATAATCTAAATCCATATGATCAGTTATTATGATTCCTATATTTTTTTCCTTTGCAGTATTAATTGCATCTTCTATTTTCATTATACTATCTGTAGAAAATTGAGAGTGCATATGACTATCAAAAATCATTTTTATTCCCCCTTTTATAATATAATTATAGCATTTCGTAATAAATTATTAAAATTAAATATCTTGATTAATAGTATTAATAAATATAAAATTAAAGTACAATATAGCAAAGGTTGTGGTTTTATGGAGAAATTATTTGAAATAAAAGATTTAGTGTTTTATAAGGAAGAATTTTTAGATAATATCGAAGAATTTGAAGATATTCTATTTATTATAAAAGAACTTAGTCCTAGACTTAATTATGAAGAAATAGAAGTTGTAGGAGAAAATGACTGTTGTGAAAAAACTAATAAAAATTATATTGTTGAAATTCAAGGTTTTTTAAATGAAGAAGATGAATTTTTTACAAAAGAAGAAGTTGAAATATTAAGTAAAGAAAAGTCAATGGGTATATTAGATTTATTTGTTATTAGGATATATAAGTGTTTAGAATGCAAGAAATGGATAATAGATATTTTAGAATAAAGGGTGAAAATATTGAATAAATTCAAGATATTTATCGAAGCTTTTAGGAAGTATTTAAAAGTTTTATCAAAAGATATAAGTAATTTAACCTTTAATAATTTAAAAGATTTTCTTATTAACAGAAAAATATTATTTATAAGTATTCTAATATTTTTTACTATAGTCGGTTTTGGAGTTGGTAATTATAAATCATCTAAAAACATATTGCTAAAAAATTTAGAAATAGCAATGAAAGAAAATAGGCCAAGTAAGATATATAGAAAAATAAAAGTAGATGGTAATAGAATAACTAAAGGAGAATTGAAACCTTTAGTTGAATATTATTCTGAAAATCAACAACAAGTAATTGGGATAATTAAAGAATTAAAAAACAATGGTAGAAGTGGTTATTTTACTTTGGTAAATAAAAAAATATTATTTTTCGACAATTATCACATAGAAATTGAACCAGTTGCAGTCAAAATTAATACTAATTTTGAAAAAACTAAGGTGTTGATAAATGGAAAAGAAATAGCTGCTACTAACATAAAAAGAAATTTAATTCCTGGGAAATATTTAATAAGGGGAGAGTTATTAACTTCATACGGTTTAGTTGAAGAAGAAAAAGAAGTTTATATAATGGAAAATTTAGAATATAACTTAAATATGCCAGCAATTAATATAAGTTTAAATTCTAATTTTAATGATGCTGATGTTTTTATAAATGATGAAAATATTAATAAAAAAGTGAAGGATATTCAAAATTTTGGACCTATTCCTTTAAATAAAAATATAAAAATACAGTTAGTAAAAGAATTTCCATGGGGATTGTTAAAAAGCGAAAAAGTAAAAATTGAAAGTTTACCCAATATTAATATAAATATAAATATGGTTAATGATAGGCTTATTGATGATGTAAATAAATCTACTGAAAGCTTTTATTCTAGTGTTTTTAATGCACTAAATAAATCAGATTATACATTAATAGAAAATTCCAGAGAAGAGGCTAAAAATAAGATTTATGATAGTATAAAAAGAGAAAGCTTATTTTTAAAAAATAATTACGAGCTAAATGATTTACATACAGAAATGAAAAGCAGTGAATTCTATTTTGAAGATGGAGTTTACAGAGGAAAGATAGTAATTAACTTAAGTTACAATATAAGTAAAAAGATATTACCTTTTATAGATAAAAATGTTGAAGAAATGTTTTTAACAAATATAGAATATGAAAATGGTAATTGGATTATTAATGATGTTCAAAAGTTTAACTTAGAATAATTAGTGGAGGGTGAAGATGAAAAAAATATATAAGTTAATGACAATTATAGTTACCATAGTTTTTTCTACGAATATCATAGCATTTGCAGAAACTAGCTCTTCTCTACAAGATAAAATAGATCAAAATCAAAGTCAAATTGATAGCCTTGAAGGTGAGAAAGATAAAGTTAATAATGAGATAAATAATCAAAGCAACGAACTTCAAGGTATTTTAAATAAAATAGATGAAAAGAGTAAAGACTTAGAAGCTGCTAAAGAAGATGTAAGAACTTATCAAGTTAAAATTGATGAGGTTCAAGCTGAGATAGATAAAATTAATAGTGAAATTTCTAAGTCTGAAAATGAAATTGCTAGTAGGGAACAATTAATTGCTGAAAAAGAAAAAGAAGCAATTAAGATAAAAAGTAATATAGATAAGAGGCTTAGAGGCTATTATAAAATGGATGTAGTAACAAATTACATATATTTAATATTAAAAAGTGAGGATATATTATCTTTATTTAATAATATTCAAAGTATATTTAGATTAATTAATTTTGATAAGAACTTAATTACTGAAGCTAAAGGAATACAAGCGCAGTTAGAAAATGAAAAAAATGAAATTTCAAAACAACTAGAAAGTATAGAAGAAAACAAGAAAGCTATAGTAGCAAGACAAGATGATTTAAAAGAGGCTCAAAAAGAATATATAGCCAAGGAAGAGTATCATCAAAGTAAAATGAATGAACTATATGGATTAGAATCGGAAAAATCTAATTTGCTTGCATCATTAAATGATAAAGAAAAAGAATTAGCAGATCAAATTGGGGATTTAGCTTCTTATAACCAAGAACTTCAAGCAGAATTAGATAAAATATTTGCAGATATAAATAATGGAAATAATGCAGGAACAGGTGGAAATACTACTCCTGATGAAGGTGGAAATAGTGGAGTGACAGGAGATCCAAGCACTGAAACTTATTTAAGACCTGGATATGGAGTTGTTACAGATCCTTATGGACCAAGAATAAACCCTGTAACTGGAGCAGCTGGTTTTCATACTGGTGTTGATTTAGGCGATCCGGAGGGGGCTCCAGTAGCTGCATCAAAAAGTGGTGTTGTTGCATATTCAGGATGGCTTGGTGATTATGGAAATACTATAATTTTAGATCATGGTGGTGGAGTTCAGACACTATATGCTCATAATAGTGCTCTGCTAGTTGGTGTTGGACAATCTGTCTATAGAGGACAAACTATAGCACAAGTAGGATCTACAGGAATGAGTACAGGACCTCATATACATTGGGAAATAAGAATAAATGGGCAACATACAAATCCAATGGGATATTTATAAAATATTTAAATATGGATATAATAAGAGCTGGTGCATACCAGCCTTTATTTTTTTATAAAAATAAAGAACCTGCACAAGAATATTGCACAGGTTAAAGGGTTTTATGTTCATTTAAGAAAGGGAATAAATGAACATATGTGGGGTTTTATTAAAACTGTTAATATAATTATTAACAGCAGTATGGGCATTATTATTTATTAAGTATGTAAGTTTTTGGTCATAAATATTATATAATTATTATAGTATATTTGGTCAAAAAATCCAATAGTTTAGGAAAAAAAATCGAAAATTATAATTTATTAGAAGCATGTAGATAATTATCTTAAAATAAAATTAAAAATACATAAAATATGTGGAGATTTAATGAAAATAAAGTATATAATATAAGTTGAGGTGATTTAAATGATAAATATTAAGAATGAAGATCTATTGAAGACTACGCCAGAATATGAAGAATATGATAAAAATGAGGCTAAGCTTACAGTAGAAGAATTAAGGGAGAATGGGCTCATAAAATGTGGGGGCTGCTGTAGCACAAAGGGTGGAAAATCTTCTTGTGGTTGTGGGAGCAGAAAATAATAGCTAATAATTAAGTTTTTATATATGAAGCTTTTATGTAAAATATTTTTTTAGGAGGTAATTAGGTGTGAGAAAACCTAGCATATTCAGTAGAGATTATGAGAGGCAGATGAGAAAACGCAGAAAAAGAATATTCTTAGTATCTTTATTAGGAATTTTATTAATTGGATTATTATTTGCTAAAATAGCTATGAGTAGTATTAATATGGAAACTCTAAGAAATAAAGTCCAAAATTGGATTGATGAAGATAATAATATCCAAGAAAACCCTATAGTTAAAGAAGAAATAAGTGAAGAAGAAGCACCTAAAGAAGAAACACCTAAGGAAGAATTAAAAACTATGGATCTAGTGATTAAAGAAGGAATTATATTAAAGGCAGAGTATGAAGAAACTAATGAAGGGCTTAAGTTTAAGGGGATAAAGGATACTCCAAATAATATTTATTATGCTTTAAATCCAAATAGAAATTTAATATTGACTATTGATGAAAAACAAGATATGAAGATTTTCAATATAGATAAAAAAGAAGCTAGTATAAATAAGGATAAATATATAGCACCAAATGGGGAAATATTTAATAAAGAGTCTGTATTGCAGTCTTACGAAGGATACTTATGGAATGTAGAAGCTAAATTTATTGATAATACAAAGATAGCTTATATAAGTAATCTTCCTTACTTTGGATATAATTTAAGTAAATATATCTGGATAGTTGATTTAAATGATAATTCTCATAAAACACTATGGAACTCTAAGGGGAAGGATATCAAGTTTGGCGATATTAAAGAAAAGGGATTAGAAGTTACTATAGATAGTTCTATTAAATTTATAAATTCCAATGGGGAATTAATTAACTAAAAATTAATTTTAATTAGTAATATTAATTTGAAACATTGATTATTTAATTATATAATATTTATTAAAACTTATACAAACAAATATTTGAAACTAATTGATATTATATGGTATAATAACGTAGTTATATCAATTATGATAGTATCTTACTATTTTAGGAGGAAAGAATACGATGGAAGCTAAAATGGAAAAAATAGAGAAGAACATTGTTAAGTTCGAAATAACAGTTGAAGCAAATAAGTTTCAAGATGCTATAAAGAGAGCTTATAACAAAAATGTTAAAAACTTCAATGTACCAGGATTTAGAAAGGGTAAAGTTCCTATGGCTATAGTTAAAAAATACTATGGAGTAGGAGCATTAATGGAAGATGCAATTAATTTTGCTATAGAAGGTTCTTACGCAAAAGCATTAGAAGAAAATAACATAGTTCCTGTTGACTATCCACAAATAGATATAGTAACAGCAGAAGAAGGAAAAGACTTTGTTTATACTGCAGAAGTTACTGTTTATCCAGAAGTTGAATTAGGTGAATACAAGGGATTAAAAGTAGAAAAACCAGTTTATGAAGTTACTGAAGAAGATGTTGAAGCAAGATTAAAAGAAATGCAAGAAAAAAATGCAAGTGTTGAAATTAAGGAAAATGGAGAAATAGCTACTGGAGATACAGCAGTTATTGACTTTAAAGGTTTCATTGATGATGTAGCTTTTGAAGGTGGAGAAGGTAAGGACTATTCACTTGAAATAGGTTCAGGTACTTTCATAGATACTTTTGAAGATCAATTAGTTGGAGCGAAAGTTGGAGATAAAGTAGAAGTTAACGTAACTTTCCCTGAAAACTATGGAAGAGAAGAATTAAATAATAAGAAAGCTAAGTTTGATGTTCTAGTAAAAGAAATCAAAGTAAAAGAATTACCAGAAATAGATGATGAATTTGCGAAGGAAGCTTCAGAGTTTGATACGTTAGCTGAATTAAAAGCTGATATAACTAAGAAGATGGAAGAAGCTAATGCTAAGAGAGCAGAAAATGAATATGAAGATGCTATAATAAAAGCTGTTGTAGACAATGCAAAAGTAGAAATACCAACTGTTATGGTTGAAAAAGAAATAGATTCTATGGTTAAAAACTTAGAACAAAGACTTCAATACCAAGGATTAAACTTAGAACAATACTTCCAATTCACAGGTACTGACGAAGCTAAGATGAGAGAATACATGAAAGAAAATGCTGAAGTTAAAGTAAAAACTGACTTAGTATTAGAAGCAGTTGAAAAGGCTGAAAATATAGAAGCTACTGAAGAAGAAATAAAAGAAAAAGCAGTAGAAGTTGCTAAAATGTATTCAGCTAGCGAAGATGAAAAAATGGTAGAGTTATTAATAAATAGTCAAAAAGCAGCACTTACAGCTGATGTTAAAATTGCAAAGACAGTAAAATTATTAGTTGAAAATAATAAATAATGAAAAAAATAATTGCCAGAATTTTATTCTGGCAATTATTTCAAATAACCGTTAACAAAATATATAAAATTTTATATAATTAATATATATGTTTCAGTTAGTAATATACAATAGAGATGAGTTATATTATTGAAATCATATATATTATTTAATTTTTATATAAGTTAATGAAAGAATAAATTTACTTAAAAACTATGAATTTGAAATATAATTCATTTAAATGTAGAATATTTATTATAACTTATATAATTAGTTTTAAGCAATGTGGATATATTATAAAAGAAGATAAATTTTAGAAAAGGAGGGAAAATAAATGAGTTTAGTTCCAATGGTAGTAGAACAAACTAGTAGGGGAGAAAGATCTTACGATATTTTTTCAAGATTATTAAAAGATAGAATTATAATGTTAAGTGGAGAAATAAATGATACGGTATCTAACTTAGTAGTTGCACAACTATTATTTTTAGAAAGTGAAGATCCTGATAAAGATATTTATTTATACATAAATAGTCCAGGAGGATCAATAACTTCAGGAATGGCTATTTATGATACAATGCAATATATTAAACCAGATGTTTCAACTATATGTATAGGTATGGCTGCATCAATGGGTTCTTTCTTGCTTTCATCTGGAGCAAAAGGCAAGAGATTTGCATTACCAAATAGTGAAATTATGATTCATCAGCCTCTAGGTGGTTTCCAAGGTCAAGCGACTGATTTTGATATTCATGCTAAAAGAATTTTAAAAATTAAAGAATCTTTAAATAAAATTTTAAGCGAAAATACTAATCAGCCAATAGAAAAGATTAAGTCAGATGTTGAGAGGGATTACTTTATGACAGCAGATGAAGCTATGAATTATGGGTTAGTAGATAAAGTGATTACTAAAAATGAAAAAGGTAGTAACGAAAAATAGTTCTATCTTAACCTAAGTGAGGTGAATTTATGGCTAAATACGATGAGAAGAAACAATTAAAATGCTCTTTTTGCGGTAAAAGTCAAGAGCAAGTTAAAAGATTAATAGCTGGACCAGGAGTGTACATTTGTGATGAATGTATAGATCTTTGTTCAGAAATAATTGCAGATGAATTTGAAGAGAATATTGAGTTAGATACAACTAGTGTACCTAAGCCAAATGAAATTAAGAATTATTTAGATCAATATGTAATAGGTCAAGAAAAGGCTAAAAAATCTTTATCTGTTGCGGTTTATAACCACTATAAAAGAATAAATTCAAACTTAGTTGATGATGAAATTGAGCTTCAAAAAAGCAATATTTTACTATTAGGTCCAACTGGATCTGGTAAGACGTTATTAGCTCAAACTCTAGCTAAGTTTTTAAATGTTCCTTTTGCTATCGCAGATGCTACAACTTTAACTGAAGCAGGATATGTAGGTGAAGATGTAGAAAATATATTATTAAAGTTAATACAAAATGCTGATTATGATATAGAAAGAGCTGAAAAGGGAATTATTTATATAGATGAAATAGATAAGATTGCAAGAAAGTCAGAAAATCCATCTATTACAAGGGATGTATCTGGAGAAGGGGTTCAACAAGCTTTATTAAAAATTCTTGAAGGAACTACAGCTTCAGTTCCACCGCAAGGAGGAAGAAAACATCCTCATCAAGAGTTCTTACAAATTAATACATCAAATATATTATTTATTTGTGGTGGAGCTTTTGATGGAATAGATAAAATAATTGAAAAAAGAACTGAAAAAAGTTCTATAGGATTTGGAGCTAATATACCTTCTAAGCATAATAAGGATGTTGGTAAGTTACTTCAAGATATAATGCCTGGAGATTTATTAAAATTTGGACTTATTCCTGAGTTTGTAGGTAGATTACCAGTAGTTGTAACATTAGAGTCTTTAGATAGTGATGCTTTAATTAATATTTTAACTAAACCAAAGAATGCTTTAGTTAAACAATATAAAAAATTATTCGAAATGGATAACGTAGATTTAAGTTTCAGTGATGAATCTTTAAAAGCAATTGCTAATGAAGCAATTAAAAGAAAAACAGGTGCAAGAGGATTAAGATCCATAGTTGAAGAAATAATGACGGAAATAATGTTTGATATACCTTCTGATGAAAGTATATCAAAGGTTGTTATTAATGAAGAATGTATAACAGAAAAGAAGAATCCAGAAGTAGTTAAGCTGCCAGAAGGTGAAGTAAGACCTCAGTTAAAAGCTAAAAAAATTAAAAAAAGAAAAGATATAGAAACTGCCTAATAAAAAAACACCCTATAGTTATTAAAACTTTAGGGTGTTTTTTATTAAGAAAAATTATGGTAATCCAACCTTTTTTTATAGAATATTAAGGAGGTAATAAGTTAATAATACTTATATGACTAGAAAGAAGGGAGGATGCATTTACTTTTAAAGTTAATGCAGAAATTATGGCAGAGGTATTAGTAATATTACAGATAACCACCATGTTGCTTTTCATTTATTATATTGTTAATAGTAACAAAGGACAGAATAATAATAAGATAGTTATAGAAAAAGAAAATGCAAAGGAAATGGATAAACTAAAAAAAATGAGAAGTATTCAGTTAACACAACCATTAACTGAGAAAAGTAGGCCTACAAGTTTTGAAGAAATAATAGGGCAAGAGGAAGGAATAAAGGCATTAAAAGCAGCTTTGTGTGGACCTAATCCACAACATGTTATTATTTATGGACCACCAGGGGTAGGGAAGACAGCGGCAGCAAGATTAGTACTTGATGAAGCTAAAAAGTTTTCTAAATCTCCATTTAAAAAAGATGCAAAATTTATAGAAATAGATGCAACAACTATTAGATTTGATGAGAGAGGAATTGCAGATCCTTTAATTGGCTCAGTCCATGATCCAATATACCAAGGTGCTGGATCTTTAGGGATCGCCGGGATACCACAACCAAAGCCTGGAGCTGTAACAAAGGCTCATGGTGGTGTTCTGTTTATGGATGAAATAGGAGAATTGCATCATATAGAATTAAATAAGCTTCTTAAGGTTCTTGAGGATAGAAAGGTTTTTTTAGATAGTTCATATTATAGTAGTGAGAATCCTAATATGCCTGATTATATTAAAGAAGTATTTGATAATGGTTTACCAGCTGATTTTAGATTAATAGGAGCTACAACTAGAAGTCCAGAAGAAATTGTTCCTGCTATAAGATCAAGATGTGTTGAAATTTTCTTTAGGTCATTACATCCCGATGAGATTAAGATAATTGCAAAGAATGCAGCGAGTAAGGTTGGACTAAATATAGATGAAAAATCCTTAGAACTAGTATCTAAATATTGTACTAATGGAAGGGATGTAGTAAATTTAATTCAACTTTCATCAGGTGTTGCAATTAATGAAAACAGAACGGAGATTAATATTGATGACATACAATGGGTAATAGAAAATGGAAACTATAGTCAAATTCCTGATAAAAAGATTAAAGATAAAGCAGAAATTGGGGTAGTAAATGGATTAGCAGTTCATGGAGCTAACATAGGAATATTGATGGAAATAGAAGCTACCGCTAAGAAGGTTAATCATAGGATTGGTACATTAAAAGTTACAGGAATAGTTGAAGAAGAAGAAATTAGTAGTAGTAACAGAAAAATTAAGAGAAAAAGTACTGCATATTCATCAATACAAAATGTATTAACAGTTTTAAATAATATTTTTGGATTAGAATGTGAAAATTATGATATACATATAAATATTCCAGGTGGAATGCCGGTAGATGGACCATCTGCTGGAATAACTATTGCAACTGCCGTATATAGCGCTATTAATAAAGTTAAGATTAATAATAAAATTGCTATGACTGGAGAAATAAGTTTATTAGGTGAAGTTAAACCTATAGGTGGAGTAAATGCAAAAATTTATGCAGCTAGAAAAGCTGGAGCAAATAAAGTTATTATACCTATGGAAAATTGGAGGGATAATTTTAAAGATATAGAGGGAATAAGTGTAATACCAGTTAAGAGTTTAAAAGAGGTTATTGAAACAGCTATCTATAAAGAGACTTTAGTAGAAGATATAATAATAAACAATAATGTAGATATACTATCAGCTAAATCTGAAGAGTAATATAATAATAATATAAAAATCAATATGTAAAATATTAAACGTAGGTTGCTACAAAATAGAGAGAATTTTGTAACAACCTATTCATTTTTAAAGCATAAAATTAGTTTCTTATTACTTTAGTTGCAAGTGATAATATTAACCTTGTGATGAAATAAAATCTATAGAAGAACTCTTTTATCATTGCTAAAATTTATGTATGTATTATAATATTAATAAAACTATTGATAATTAGTGTATAATGATAATTAATATTAATTATCTAACTAAGCATAATGTTCAAAGTAATAAATAGATTGAAAAATAACAATTTTATGTGTATACTAATAAAGTTATACAATGAAATAAAGGAGGATGGGAATAATGAGTGAAAAAGTTATGACTCTACCTTTAATTCCTTTAAGAGGAATTAGTATCTTTCCTAATATGATAATACATTTCGATGTAGGAAGAGAAAAGTCTAGGGCAGCTATAAATGCAGCAATGGAAAATCAAACAGAAATCTTTTTATCAACCCAAAAAGATTATGAAATAGAAGATCCTGAATTTGATGATATATATGAAATTGGTACTATATGTAGAATAAAGCAAATAATAAAATTGCCCAATGATGTAATAAGGATATTAGTAGAAGGAATAGATAGAGGTAGACTTACAAATTTAATAACTAATGATGAATATTTAGAAGGTGAGATAGAAAAAATAGATGAGCCGTCTAATGAGGAATATGAAGGTATTGAAGCTTACGTAAACTTATTAAAAAAGAGTTTCAATAAATATATAAAATCAGCTGGAAATACTAGAAACAATGTAATGTCTATATTTGATACAATCAAAAACTATAGTGAGCTTGCTGATGTAGTAGCATCTTATATAATAATAGATGAAGAAAAAAGACAAGAAATTCTTCAAGAAATAAATTGTATTAAAAGAATAGAAAAGCTATTAATTATAATAGAAAAAGAAATAGATATTTTAAATATTGAAAAGAAAATAGGTAAGAAGCTTAAAGAGAACGTTGATAAGTCTCAAAGAGAATACTATATAAGAGAACAAATTAGAGTACTTCAAGAAGAAATTGGCGAAGATGATGAAGATAAAAAAGAAATAAGGAAGTATGAAGAGAAAATTAGGAAGAGTAAATTACCAAAGTATGTTAGAGAAAAGGCTGAAAATGAACTGAGTAGACTAAAATCAGCAGCTGGTCAAGGTTCAGAAAGTAATGTAATCAGAACATATTTAGATTGGATATTAGATATACCTTGGAGTAAATCAACAAAGGATAATTTTGATATTAAAGAAGCTGAAGAAATATTAAATAATGATCATTATGGATTAGAAGAAGTAAAAGAGAGAATAGTTGAGTATTTAGCTGTTAAACAGTACACTAATAGTTTAAAAGGACCAATTTTATGTTTAGTTGGACCACCAGGAGTAGGAAAAACATCTATTGCTAAATCTATAGCAAATGCAACTAATAGAAAGTACACAAGAATGTCATTAGGTGGAGTAAGAGATGAAGCTGAAATTAGGGGACATAGAAAAACTTATGTAGGAGCTATTCCAGGAAGATTTGCATATGCATTAAAAGAAGCTAAGGTTAACAATCCACTTATTTTATTAGATGAAATAGATAAACTTGGTTCGGATCATAGAGGAAATGTTGCAGATGCCTTATTAGAAGTTTTAGATAGTGAGCAAAATAATACATTTAGAGATCACTATTTAGAATTAGATATGGATTTATCTAAAGTATTATTTATAACAACTGCTAATTCATTAGATACTATACCGGCACCTTTATTAGATAGAATGGAAATAATAGAAGTGTCAGGATACACATATGAAGAAAAGTATCATATTGCGAAGGGGTATTTACTTCCTAAGTTATTGAAAGAGCATAAATTAGAAGAAAATCAATTTAAAATTTCAGAGGCAGCAATTAAAGAAATTATAAATTCTTATACTAGGGAAGCGGGAGTAAGAAGTTTAGAAAGAGTTTTAGGTAAGTTAATTAGAAAATCTCTTACAGAAATGATAAAGAGTAATAAGGAAACTATTTCCATAAGTGCTAATAGAATAGAAAAATATTTAGGTAATAAAATTTATACCTTTGATATTAAGGATAAAGAGGATAGGGTTGGAGTTGTTAAAGGAATGGCTTGGACCGCTGCTGGTGGAGATACTTTACCTGTGGAATCTGTAATAATGAAAGGAACAGGAAAGTTAACTTTAACAGGACAATTAGGAGATGTAATGCAGGAATCTGCAAAGATAGCCTTTGGATTTGTAAGAGCAAATGCAAATAAATATGGAATAGAAGAAGGATTTTACAAAAATACAGATATTCATATTCATTTCCCTGAAGGAGCAATTAAAAAAGATGGACCTTCTGCTGGAGTTACTATAATCACTTCAATAGTTTCAGCCCTAACTAATAAAAAGGTTAGAAGTAATGTTGCTATGACTGGGGAAGTTACGCTAACTGGTAGAGTTCTTGCAATAGGTGGCTTGAAAGAAAAATCTATTGCAGCATTTAGAGCTGGAATTGATACTATAATAATTCCAAGGGAAAATGAAAAAGATATAAATAAAATACCAGATACAGTTAAAAATAAACTAAATATAATAACTGTAGATCATGTTGATGAGGTATTAAATAAAGCTATAATTGGAGTTGATACTATTGTTTAAAATTAATAATTCTGATTTTGTTACGTCTGCTGTTAAGAAAGATCAATATCCAACTACTGGACTTTCTGAAATTGCATTTGTAGGTCGTTCAAATGTTGGAAAAAGTTCTATAATAAATGCTTTAACTAATAGAAGAAAATTAGCTAAGGTAAGTCAAACACCAGGAAAAACAAGACTAATTAACTTTTTTATAATAAATAATGATGAGTTTTATTTGGTGGATTTACCTGGATATGGATATGCTAAGGTTTCTAAAAGTGAAAAGGCAAGTTGGGGAAATACTATTGAGACTTATTTAAGTGGGCGTAATGAATTAAAAAGAGTAGTATTATTAGTAGATTCTAGACATAAACCAACTGCAGATGATATACAAATGCATGAATGGATTAAATTTTATGGATATGATGAAGTAATTATAGCTACTAAAAGTGATAAATTATCTAATAATGAATTAAGAAAAAGTGAAAAGTTAATTAGAGATACATTAAAATTAACTAAGGAAGAAAAATTATATTTCTTTTCATCGGTTAACAAAAAAGGAAAAGATGAATTAGTAGATAGTCTTTTTTCACCGTTGTTAAATAATGAATAATGCTACTATAATATAATTTAAAATGCATAGAAAGTATAAAGGGTTTATTCTTATATAAACTATTTATACTTTCTTTTTTATTCTTTTTTTATTCTTTTTTATATTTTAAATTTTAAAATATTACAATAAAAAACAGTGGCAATTATTATTCGTGGGAATATCATATAGTATAAAAACAAAATAAAACTAAAAATCCCAAGGAGGAGTAAGTTATGGAAATGAATGAAATTCTAAACGGTTTAAATTCATGTGGATGTAACGATGGAGTTGCACCTCAATGTCCAACTCAACCAATTGGACCATGTAATAATAACGGTTGTTTTGGATTTGGAAGTTGGATTTGGATCCTATTAATTCTATTCTACAGCGGTGGATTTGGTGGCGGATATAACAATAATAGATGCTGCTGTAAGAAGCAAGTAAAATCTGAGTGCTGCTGTGGTAGAGGAAATGCTGGATATGGTGGATTAGGAAATTGCACACCTTATCTATTCTTATTAGTAATACTATTCCTTTGTAATGGTTGTTCAGGCTTTGGTAACTGTGGAAACTTCGGAAACGGAAATTTATTTGGCGGATGCTGCTAATATAAATTAGAAAGGAGAGAGGATCATGTCAAAGAAAAAACATCGTGAAAGATATAATGAATGTTGTTGCTGTGAACCAGTATGCTGTGAACCAGTAGGAAATGCTTGCTGTGGATCAGGAAATATATTTGGTGGATTAAATAGCTGCATTACACCAATTATATTCTTATTAATAGCATGTGGTTCTGGTGTATTAAATAATAACTGCTCATATCTAATAATTTTATTATTCTTACTATGTGGAGGCTGCTTCGGAAATTTATTTGGTGGAGACGGCTGTTGTTAATAGTATAGAGGATGGAGGGCAAGGCCCTCCAAAAAAATGTCTAAAAACATAAGCAAAATTAAAATTTTTACATATAATAAAACAATAGAAATATGTAGGAGGATCCTTGATGTCTAAAAGAAAAAGGAGACGTAGAGAGGAATTTAGAAGAGAAGATATTAATAATGCTACGCCTTTTGGAATAAATCCAGCTCAGTTAATGAGTTTATTAGGTAATAATATGGACTTTAATCAGATCGGAAACATGTTATCATCTATGAAGATAGATGGTTTAGATTTAAATAACTTTAACTTAAATCCTAAAAATAATAATGAAACTAATAGATCTGGTTTTGACTTAGGACCATTACAAGGATTTATGAATGGTTTAGGATTAGGAGGAAGTAATTTATCGAATAATAATTCTAATGTTTTTGGATCTATGGATAATAATCAAAAAGAATTTGAAGTACAAGAAGTTAATGAAGAACATAAAAATAATTTTGAAGAAAGTTTTCAGGAAGAGGATTTTCTTGAGGAAGATGAGAACATACAAATGTTGATTGCAATAAAAAGTATTGTAGACTCTAAAAAAGCACATTTTTTAGATAGAGTAATAGAGGAGTATAATAAAGGGAATTTTAAATAAGAAAACCAATGCATAAAAAGATTAATTGAAGTTAATACTATAACTGTACCGGAGAAGTATTCTCCTATAGCAAACGTAGAGAAATCTTCGTTTAAGCTAAAACCCCCCCATCCCCCTTTTAGGCCGCATTTATGCGGCCTTTCACTTTGGTTCTTTAGATATATATAATTTTTATGTTTATTAAATGTTATGGTTAGATATAATTTTCTAAAGAATAAAATAAGCTAGAAATTTTTGGAAATTTCTAGCTTGTTCATTATTTACAGTTTGCGCATAAACCGTAAAAGAATATTCTATTTGATAAAACTTTAAAATCTGAGCATTCCTCAGCAGTACGATTAAGAGTAGAAAAAGAAATATTATCTAAATCAGAAACCTTACTACAGTTTATACATTGAATATGAGCGTGATCATGTTGATTAGCGTCATATCTAAAATTACCTTCTCCAACATTAATCTCTTGAACTAATCCAACTTCCACTAAAGTTTTTAATGCTTTGTAGACTGTAGCTAAGCTCATAGTAGGATACTCAGGTTGAAGTGATTTATATATAATTTCTGCAGAAGGATGTTCATTTGTACTCATTAAATACTTATAAACTGCTAATCTCTGAGGAGTAAGTTTTAATTTCTTTTCTCTGAAGATAGAAGTTATATTCTCCATAATACACCATCCTTTTTTATTGTTGTTACAATTATATAACAGAAATTATTATAAGTCAATATATATCTATTAGTAAAAAATATTAATAAATAATGAATATCATTTAATCGATTACTTAATTTCATCCTATTATTTATTAAATCTATTGAATTAATAAATAGAATATGATATTATATACGTAGAAGTTGTTAATAAATTAACAAACTAATGTGATTATAAAATATCTAGAATTATAATATCATAATTTTGAGAAATAATATATAATAAATATAAAAAAAATGTTCAAAAAAAAGGAGGAATTTTTATGGGAAAATATAAAGTTGGAGATGAATTAATTGTAATTAGTGATCCTTCTGAGGAAAAAGTAAAATTAAGAGAGTTAACTAAGTTAACAACAGATGGGGAGTATGCACAAATATCATGGGGATTAAAAATAGTTAACGTTGAATATGATAAACCTTATGTAACCTTAACATATAGAAATGTTGATGGAGAATTAAATAAAGTTTTTGCTGAATGTAGAGATATTAAGAATTTTGATCATGAAAAAGTTTTAGAGAAAGCTCTTCTGAAAGCTTTTACTAATGAAATAATAAATATTTCTGTAGTTAAGAATAGTAGTCATTGTAATAGATAAAAGAGGATAATTATCCTCTTTTATTATTTTTTTACAAAAATCAATAAATTTATTTCAAATTAATATTGTATAGTTTATAATATTAATATAATAATAATTGAGGATGGGAACATGGATATATTTATAGCTAGACAGGGGATTTATAATTCACTTAATAAAGTGGTAGCTTATGAATTATTATATAGAAATTCGTTTAAAAATAGTTTTGCTCCCTTTATAGAAGATGAAATTGCAACTTATAAGGTTATTGAGAATATTTCTTCTTTTGGATTAGATATACTTACAGATAATAAAATAGCTTTTGTAAATTTTTCAGAGCAATTAATAATAAAAAATATTGCTACATTACTTCCAAAGGAAAATGTTGTTATAGAAGTACTTGAAACTGTAAGTCCATCTCCAGAGATTATACATAAATTAAGTTCTTTAAAAGATTTAGGATATTATATAGCATTAGATGATGTAATAGATGCAAAACATATATTAAAGTTTATTGGCGTAATAGATATAGTTAAAGTTGATTTCTTACTATCATCAAAAAAATCAAGAAAAGAAATATCCTATGTTTGTGAAAAATACAATATTAAAATGTTAGCAGAAAAGATTGAAACTGAGGAAGATTTGGAAGAAGCAAAAGCCTTAGGTTATGATTACTTTCAAGGATATTATTATAGTAAGCCATCTGTTTTTTTAGGTAAGGACATTGCCATTAAAAATACTAGTATTTTTATGCTTTTAGTAGAACTAGTAAGAGAAGATTATGATATTGATAAAGTTGAATATGTTATGAAAACTGATATTGCATTAACATATAAGTTTTTAAGATTTATTAACTCTTCATATTTTACTTTTCTTCAAGAAATTAAATCTATAAAACAAGCTATAATGCTAATAGGAAGAGAAGAGCTTAGGAAGTGGTTATCTATATTGTCAGTAGTTGAAATGTCATCTACAAATGATGAGTATGCTAAAAGTATAATAATAAGGGCTAAGTTCTGTGAGGAAATTGCTAAAACTATAAAAGTAAAGGAAGACGCCTCAGCTTTTATGGTTGGATTATTTTCAAACATACATTTAATGATAGAAAAGGATATAAACTATGTAGTTGACAATTTACCATTAAATGTTGAAATAAAAAGGGCATTATTAGGTAGTGAAAATATTTTTAGAGATATTTTAGATTTAGCTTTAGCATATGAGGATATAGATAGTGATAGAATAGGTGAATTGTGTAATAAACTAGGTTTAAGTGAGGGGGCATTATGGGAGTTATATTGTAAATCTATAGAATGGTGTGGCAATATAGGGGATTAAGTCGATATTTGTCTTATGAAAAGAGGGTTATAAGACTTTATTTTAACAAAAATATATAATATAATATAAGAAAATTCTGATTTCGTTTTCAACTATTGGGGTATGGAGGGAAGAGTATGAGTAAGTGTCCGTTTTGGTCAACAAATAAAGAAAGGGTTAATTGTTATAGTGAATGCCCTATGCATACTATAAGCAATGAAAGTGAAGGATGTCCTTTTAAGGAGTTTTTATCCTCAGGAGCCAAGACATCTTTTGTAGATAGCATGAATGAGGACTTATTTTATTCTCAAGATAGATATTTAAATTATGATGAGGATGATAGGGTAATTAATTATTAAAACATAAAAAAAGAGTGCATTTGCACTCTTTTATTTTATACATTTATGAAGCAAGTTTTGTTTTAAGCCCCATAACTTTTCGGATAAATCTACATAATAGGTATGTGGATTTTCAAATCTTAAAATCTCAGGCCACATTTTTAGACTTTCATTTTCAGAGAATTTTTTTATTTCTAATACAGAAGGGCTTTCATAAACTTGCTGACCTTTATCAAATATTTTAACCATTAGTTCTTTAACATAGTAATTAGTAACAACTTTTCTTTTCCAAGTTTCTATTGGATGAAAAATTTCAAGAGGAATAGACTCATCAATAGTTTCATTATTTAAAGCTATAAGGTCTGCAATAGCATTATGAGTTTCCTTATCATAAATTCTATATATCTTCTTAAACCCTGGGTTTGTTATTTTTTCAGTATTTTCACTTATTTTAATTTTAGGCACTATTTTATCATCATTCTCAACTGCTACAAGTTTGTAAACACCACCAAAAACGGGTTCTGACTTAGCGGTAATTAATCTTTCACCTACTCCAAAAGAGTCTACACAAGCACCTTGATTTAAGACATCTCTTATAATATGTTCGTCTAAAGAATTAGAAACTATTATTTTACAATCAGAATATCCAGCTGCATCTAATATCTTTCTACATTTTTTAGTTAAATAAGTTATATCTCCTGAATCTATTCTTATACCTTTAGGTCTTTTTCCAAGGGGTTTTAAAATTTCATCAAAAACTTTTATTGCATTAGGCAATCCAGATTTTAAAACATTATATGTGTCTATAAGTAATGAACAATTATCTGGATAAACTTCTGCCCAAGCTTTAAAAGCTTCATATTCAGTATCAAATAATTGAACCCAACTATGAGCCATGGTTCCAACAGCTGGCACGTTAAAATATTTATCAGCTATAGTACAAGCAGTAGAATCACATCCGCCTATTATAGCAGCTCTAGCTCCATATATTGCTCCATCGTAACCTTGGGCTCTACGAGAACCAAATTCCATAACAGTTCTTCCATTAGCAGCTCTACATATTCTATTTGCCTTAGTAGCTATTAGAGTTTGATGATTTATTGTAAGTAAAATCATAGTTTCAATAAATTGAGCTTGAACAACAGGTCCTCTAACTATTACTAGTGGTTGATTAGGAAACACAAAGTTTCCTTCTGGTATTGCCCAAACATCACATTCGAATTTAAAGTTTTTTAAATAATTTAGAAATTCCTCTGAGAAAATATTTTTACTTCTTAAATAATCTATATCAGAGTCAGTAAACTTCAAGTTGTTTAAATATTGGATTAGTTGGTCAACACCTGCCATAATACAGTATCCACCACCATCAGGAACTCTTCTAAAATACATATCGAAATATGCAATCTTATTTTGAATTTCTTTATTGAAATATCCATTTGCCATAGTTAGCTCATAAAAGTCTACTAACATTGTAAGATTACGTTCGTTAGTAACATCAAATCTAATTAAGTTTTCCATTTTTTTCTCCTTTTAAACAAATATTATTATAAAATAATAAAGGAATTAATTTATAAAATACATAATTATTGTATCTCTATAAATTAATTATTACAATATATATGTTTCAATTAATAAAATCTATCTCTGTAATCTGATAAGGTTACAAGAGAAATTAATTGGATTTTGAATATTTATTATAACCTATATAGTTATTTATAACATAAAGAGGTCAATAATACATAAAAAGAGGAGAAGATATGAAAATTAATTTAGATAAATATCAAAAGGAAGCTGTTTATATAAAAGACAAAAATGTATTAGTAGTTGCTGCACCAGGATCTGGTAAAACTACTGTTATTATAAATAGAGTAAATCACTTAGTTATGGATTTAAATATAAAGATAGGTAATATAATAGTAATTACTTTTACAAGAGCCGCAGCAGATAATATGAGAAATAGATATAAAAATGTGTTCAAAAGAGACACAGCCCCATTCTTTGGTACCTTTCATGGACTTTTTTATAAAATTCTCTTAAGAGAGGGATACAATATATCTATAATTGATGGGGGGATATCTCATAGAATAATTAAGGGAGTTTTATCTAAATACTCAGATGAAGTTAATGAAGATAAGATTAAAGAATTACTTAACAATATATCATTTTTTAAAACTTCCTTGAAATCAATGGAAGAGTTTAAACCTACTTTATCAAAGGATATTTTTATAGAAGCATTTGAAAAATATGAAGAATTTAAAAGAAAAAATGGACTTTGGGACTTTGATGATTTGTCAATTAAAGTAATTACATTGTTTAAAGAAAATAAAAGTATATTAAATAAGTATTTAAATTTATTTAAGTATATCCTTGTAGATGAATTTCAAGACTGTGATGAATTACAAATTAATTTTCTTAAAATGATGAATGAAAATAGTTCTTTATTTGCAGTGGGGGATGAAGACCAATGTATTTACAGTTTTAGAGGATCTAAGCCTGAATATATGGTAACTTTTAATGAATTATTTAAAGAAGGAAAGAAAATATACTTATCCATAAATTATAGAAGTAATGAAAACATAGTAGAGGTATCAAAAGAGGTAATAAAAAATAATATTAAAAGAAACTCCAAGTTAATAAATCCATATAAGAGTACTAAGGGAATAATAAAATTTTCTTTACCTTATGATGAAAGACTTCAAGGGGAAGAAATTGCAGATGTAATAGAAAAAAGTATAGATGATTTGAATGAAAATGCTATTTTATATAGAACTAATATGGAAGCAAGAAGCATAATAGATACTTTTACTAGGAGAAAAATTCCTTTCGTATTGCTAGATAAAGGATATAATTTTTTTGATCATTTTATTTGTAAAGATATTTTAGCGTATTTAAGATTAGCCATCAATATAAAAGATAGAGAGAATTTTTTACATATTATAAATAAGCCCTTTAGGTATGTAAGTAAAAGCAACTTAGAATATATTAGAACATATAGAGAGGATAAGTGTCCTTTTGAAATATTAATAGAAAAAAAAGATACACCACCTTATCAAGCAAAAAAATTAGATGAATTAAGAAGGGATATAATTCATTTAAATAAATTATCATTATCATCTGCAATACAATATGTTATATCTGAATTAGGATATATAGATTATTTAAGAGAGTATGCCGAAAGATACAATCAAAGTATAGATGATCTTGAGGAAATTCTTGAGGAATTTAAAAGTGCTGCTGATGGATTAAGAACTATTATAGAATTACTTTCTCATGTAGAAAAAGTTAAAGATAAAATTGAAGAAAGCAAAGATGTAAAAGAAGGCGTAATTTTAAGTACAATTCATGGCGTTAAAGGAATGGAGTTTAAAAATGTATTTTTGATAAATGCAAATGAGGAAACTATTCCTCACAAATCATCTATAGATGAAAACATAGAAGAAGAGAGAAGATTATTTTATGTTGGCATAACAAGAGCTATAGACAATTTGTATATATATTCAACAAAGACACAAAGGGGAAAGTTTAAAGAAACATCTAGATTTGTAATTGAGGGTGGATTTAAGGATATTGAAAATAATGAAGATTACGGAATAAAAAAAGATGATTATATTAATCATAAGGCTTATGGTAGAGGAAGAGTTGTAGATATAAATAAAGATGTAATAAAATTAGATTTTGGAGATAAAGTTAGCAAAAGTTTTTCAGTGAAGGTTTTAATGGAGAATAATCTTATTACATTAATTAAGTAAGTGTTCACTAATTTTGTATTAGGCTGTATAATCTTATTATGGCAATAAAAGGAGAAATTAACTGATATTATATAAATTACGAGGTGTATTATATGGGTAATGTAAATTTAAGGAACATTAAATTTGCACTAGATGTTGGAACTAGATCTTTAATTGGAACAGTTGGTATAGTTGAAGATAACAATTTGAAAGTAATATGTGAAAAATATTTAGAGCATGAAGAAAGAGCAATGATAGATGGACAAATTCATGATATAGACTTAGTTGCAAAGGGTGTAAAGACTATTCTAGATGAAATAGAAAAGGAACTTGGAATAAAGCTTACTGATGTTTCTATTGCGGCAGCTGGAAGGTTTTTAAAAACAGTAAATTCTATAGGGAAAATTGAATTAAATATAGATGATGAAATAACTAAGGAAGATGTAAAAAGTTTAGAACTAATTTCTCTTAAAGAAGCAGAAAATGAAATTAATAAAACTACTGAAGGAAGATTATATTGTGTAGGATATTCAGTTAAAAACTATTTTTTAAATGGATTTGTCATTTCAAATCTAGTTGGTCATAAGGGAGAAGAAGCTAAGGTTGAAACTATAGCAACATTTTTACCAAGGTCAGTAGTTGATTCTTTATATTCAGTAATGAATAAGGTTGGTTTAAGAGTAAATAATTTAACTTTAGAGCCTATTGCAGCTATTGAAGCTGTAGTTCCTAAAAAGTTAAGGCTTTTAAATATAGCTTTAGTAGATATAGGAGCAGGTACTTCAGATATAGCTATAAGTTCTAAAGATAGTATATCTTCATATGGAATGGTGCCACAGGCAGGAGATGAGGTTACAGAAGCAATTGCTCAAGAATGCTTAGTAGATTTTAATACAGCAGAGTACATAAAGAGAAATTTAACAATAAAAGATGAAATAACATATACTGATATAATTGGACTAGAAAATACAGTTAAATCAGAAAACATATTAAAAAGTATTAAGCCTATAGTTAAAAAGATTGCAGAATCTATAGGTAAAAAGATTATTGAATTAAATGCAAATAAATCTCCAAGTGCTTTATTCTTAGTTGGGGGAGGTGCTCATACTCCAGGACTTATAAATGAATTAAGCGAAGTTTTAAATATGCCAATTCAAAGGATAGCAATTAAGGATAGAAAAGCTATAGAAAATTGTATAAGCGACAATAATATTGGATCTGCTGGTGTAACTGTTTTAGGAATAGCATTAATGGCTATAAAGAATGGGCAGAATGATTTTATAGAAGTAGTTTTAAATGGTAGTCCTGTTACAATGTTTAATTCTCATAATCATAGTGTCATGGATGTAATTATTCATGCTGGAATTAATGGGAGTATGCTTATAGCTAAAAATGGTAAAAATTTAAGATATACATTAAATGGAGTTAAAAGAATAGCCTTTGGAGAAAGAGGTAGAAGTCCTGTTATTAAGATAAATGGAAACATAGAAAGTATAGATAAACCTATTAAATCAGGAGATAATATAGAGATAAATTATGCAATATCAGGAAAAGATGCATCTCCTCAAATAATAGATCAAATAAGAGAATTTAGTACTATAAGTGTATATTTAGATGATGAAATTATTAACTTAGAGCCTATAATTTTAGTAAATGGTAACAAAGAAAATTTAGATTACTATATAAAGGAAAACGATGAGGTTAATATAATTCTTCCTAAAACTATTGGGGATATAAAAAAATATATAATGAACAAAGAGTTATATATTAAAAAGGATGGAATTAATATTAGTGATAATTATATACTGCAAGAAGGAGATAAATTAATAACTAATGAAGAAACAATAATAGAAGAGCATCACGGAAAAAAGGATTTAAATAACAACTCAGAGATAATAGTTACTTTTAATAGTAATGAAGTTAAGTTAAAAGGACAAAAAGACTATATACTTGTGGATATTTTTAACTATGTTAATTTTGATTTAAGTGAAGCAAAAGGGATAATTAATTTATTATTAAATGGAGAGAAAGCGGGATATACAGAAACACTAAAGAATGGGGATAATATAGAAGTTTTCTGGAGTTAAATATTATTAAAATAATTTAATATGGATAAGTATAAAATTATAAATATATTATAAAATTAGTAAAAATAAATTTGAATAAATGATTTTTACTAAGTTGGAACAAACTACATCAATAATTATCAACTATCCATTATCAATTAGCAATTTAAATATGGGGGTATTTATGAATTTTAAGAATGAGGCAATAAGCATAAAAGATGAATTAATTAGTATAAGAAGAAAATTACATGAAAATCCTGAATTAGGTATGGAAGAATATGAAACCTCTAAACTCATAAAGTCATTTTTGATTAAAGAAGGTATAGAATTTAGAGAGGTAGCTAAAACTGGAGTTTGTGGAATTATAAGAGGAACTAAAGAATGTACTGTGGAAAAGACTATAGCCTTAAGAGGAGATATAGACGGATTACCTATTTTAGATAAAAAAGCTTGTGATTATTCATCTAAGATAGAAGGTAAAATGCATGCTTGTGGTCATGATGGACATACTACGATTTTATTAGGTGCTGCAAAGATACTAAATAGAAATAGACATTTATTTAGTGGAAATATAAAATTATTATTTGAACCGGCAGAAGAAACTATAGGTGGGGCTAGATTTATGATTAATGAAGGAGTTTTAGAAAATCCTAGAGTTGATTGTGTTTGTGGTCTTCATGTAGAGGAAACTTTAGAGTGTGGTACAATAATGATAAAAGAAGGAGTAGTAAATGCTGCATCAGATCAATTTACTATAAAAATTACTGGTGCTGGAGGTCATGGAGCATATCCTCATACAACAGTAGATCCAATAGTAATAACAAGTCATGTAGTATTAGCGTTACAAACTATTGTTAGTAGAGAAATAAATACCTCAAATCCAGCTGTTATTACAATTGGGAGTATCCATGGAGGAACTGCTCAAAATATAATTCCAGAAGAGGTAACAATAAGTGGTATAATTAGAACTATGAGCAAAGAAGATAGAATATTTGCTAAGGAAAGATTAATAGAAATAGTTCAAGGAATATGTAAATCTTCAAGAGCTACTGCAGATATAAATATAGAAGAATCTTATCCTAATCTGTATAATAATGAAGATATGGTAAAACTATTTAAAAATGGTGCTGAAAAGATTTTAGGTAAAGATAATATTTTAGTTCAAAAGCATCCAAAAATGGGAGTAGAAAGCTTTGCTTACTTTGCAAATGAAAGGCCAGCAGTTTTTTATTTCCTAGGATCAGGAAATAAGGAGAAAGATATTATTTATCCAGCTCATAGTAGCTTATTTGATATAGATGAAGATTGTTTACCCCTTGGAGTAGCAATGCAATGCCAAATGGCTTTTGAATATTTGACAAGAAGATAAATTAATATTAATCTAATACAATGAAATAATAAAAATGTGAAAACATTTTTACAATATATAATGCATAATGCATTATATATTTATAAAATAATTAACTGGAGTGATAACTATTGAAAATAGAAATAGGAACAAATGAAGCAGGTCAAAGATTAGACAAATTTTTAAGAAAATTATTAAAGGATGTTCCTTTAAGTAAAATATTTAAGGCCTTAAGAAAAGGTGATGTTAGAGTTAACGGAAAGAAGCAAAAGGAAAATTATACACTGCAATTAGACGATGTAGTTGAAATTAAGTATATACAAAGCACTAAAGAAAAGCCAGAAGAAAAGTTTATTAAAGTAAATGCTAGTGGAATGAAGATAACATATGAGGATTCTAATATATTAATAGTTGAAAAATGGCCTAATATTTTAGTTCATCCCGATGAAAAAGGTAAGGAGCCTAGTTTAACTGATTATGTATTATCATATTTAAATGCAAAAGGAGACTATTTACCTGAAAATGAATTAACATTTACCCCAGCACCGTGTAATAGATTAGATAGAAACACTTCTGGTATAGTTATATTTGGTAAAAACTTTGAAGCGTTAAGAACAGTAAATGAATTAATAAGAGAAGGAAATGTTGAAAAGTATTATAATGCCTTAGTTAAGGGGAAAATTAAGGATGGACTATATAAAGGGTATATACTTAAGAATGAGGATGCTAATATTTCCAAAATATATGAAGAAGAAGTTCCAAACTCTAAGGAAATAGCCATGGAAGTTAAGACATTAAAAACTAATGGAGCATATTCATTTCTAGAAATAGATTTAATAACAGGAAGAAGTCATCAAATAAGAGCTCACTTATCTCATCTAGGAGCTCCAATTATTGGAGATAATAAATATGGAGATAGAAAGTTAAATTCATTTTTTGCTAATAAGTTTGGCTTAGATTGTCAATTTTTATATGCATATAAACTGATTTTTAGAGATACAAAAGATAAATTAAGTTATTTAAATAATAAAACAATAACAGAAAGTTTACCACCAGTATTTAAAAAGATAAAGAATGATGTGTTTAAGTTCAAAATATAATAAAAGGTGATTAGTATGGAACAAAAATCAGCCGGACGTGGTTTTTTAATATTATCAATAGCAGGTATTGCTGGTAAGTTATTATCAGCAATATATGTTCCTTTATTAACAGCGGTTTTAGGGGATACAGGATATGGAATATATGTAGCAGGCTATGATATATTTGTATTTTTAATTGCAGTAACTAGTTTAGGGGCACAACCTGCAGTAACTAAGGTGGTTACTGAACTTAGAGCAATGGGAAATCATAAAGATGCTTTACGAGCAATGAAGTTATCAATTAAATATTTAGCAATTATAAGTATAGTTATTGCAGGCATATTTATGGCATTGGCATTTCCTATATCTAAGTTGATTTATAGAGAAAGATCAGCATGGACATTTGTATTTTTAGGACCGGCCATAATTTTTGCAGCTATTTTAGCTGGATTTAGAGGATATATGCAGGGGATTGAGGAAATGGAATCTCTAGCAATATCTCAAATTATTGAGCAATTGATAAATGTTGTACTTAGTCTTATATTTGCTGCTTTATTAATAAAGATTACAAGCAGCTTAGAATGGGGAAGTGCAGGGGGAACTATAGGTACTTCTCTTGGTGCAGTTGTTGCAATAATGTATATTATCTATATTTATAATAAAAACGATTTTAGAGAAGAAGCAGAATTAAATCATGATCCAAGTAGAAAAAGAGTTTCTGATAAGAGGATAGTTAAAAAATTATTTATGTATGCTATTCCAATAACGTTAGTTGCAGCAGTTCAAAATTTTGCAGGAGTTATAGATAGTATAACTTTAGCAAGAAGTTTAACTGCAGCTGGTTTTGCTGAAACTAATATAGATAGTTTAACATCAGTTTTATCTTATTATAAAACACTTATTTATGTACCGCTTGCTATTGTAACAGCTCTTGGAACATCAATATTTCCAAAGATAATACAAGCATTTGTGTGTAAAAATAGAAAGGAATTAAAACAACAAACTAGTTATTCCTTTAGAATGATGTATATAATAGTTATGCCAGCTACATTTGGATTAGCAATATTAAGTAAGGAAATATATACTTTCTTATTTCCTTCCAATGAAGGGTACAAATTACTTATGTATGGCTCGGCATTATTAATATTTATGTCGATAACAACTATACAAAACGTTATATTGCAAGGAATTAATAAATTATACTTGATTATTGTATCTGCGGGACTTGGATTACTTGCGAAAATAATTATAAACATAGTTTTAGTTTCTATCCCAAGTGTAAATATAATGGGGGCAGTAATTGCAACTTTTGTATCATTTATTATACCTACTATAATAAATCATAGAAAAATTAAAGAATTTTTTAAAGTAAATATTCCTATAGTAAAACAAGCAATAGTACCAACTATTTGTTCAATATTAATGTCAATTGGAATATTAATTGCAAAGTTTCCTATAATTAAAGTTTCAGAAGCTTTAGGTGGAGGAAGAATAATAAGTGCAATTATAACATTGATACTAATTTCTATAGGGGGAATAATTTACCTTTATACTATGATATATTTTGGTGGAATAAGAAGAAAAGACTTAGATTTAATATCACCAAAACTATTTAAGTTTTTACCAAGAAGTTTAAGAAAAGAACTTATATAGTTAATGTATAATTGATAATGCGTAATGGATAATTATTGACAAAACTCAGCCTAGGCTGAGTTTTTACATTAATTATCCATTATTAATTATGAATTTTTAATTTTGCTTTAGCACTAGTCTTCTTCTATTCCAAAGAAATTCAAGCCTATAAATATTAAAAAAGTCACTATTATAAGTAGTATATTTTTTATAGTAATATAGTTAGTTAGTATATTTCCTGTTAAACCTCTTAGAATCATAAAGGTTAAAATTGCTAGTAATATAAAAATAATAATATTACTCTTTGATAAATTTAAGTATATATGTTTTTGTACTTCTCTAAGATTTATAAGTAAACTTATACTAGAAGTTATAAATAAGGTTATACCGTATCCCATTATATTTACTCCTGGAATTCCAATAAATATAAAGAGACAAATAATTTCTATTGCAGATACTATTAAGGAGTTTCTAAGAATTATTCCTTGTTTATTTAAGCCATTTAAAATTCCAAACATAGTATTAGCAGTAAAGAAAATTGGAGCACTTAAAGATGCTATTTTTATATAATTACCAAGATCATCTCTCTTGAAAAACATTTCTCCTAAGGAGGTTGGAATTAAATTACAAATAACTGTAGTAGCAAGACCTAATAAAAAGGCAATTTTCATAACTTTTTTAATTCTTATTGAGGCATTATAATAATCCCGTCTACTTATTGTTTCAGAAAGATCAGGGACTATTAATGAATTTATAGACATAACTACAATCATTGGAAAAGTGACTATAGTCAAGGCCATTCCTGTAAATTTTCCTATCATTCCTAAAGCTGTAGATGCATCAAATCCAGCTGAAATTAAGCGCCTTGGAACCAGAAGAGTTGAAGCAGTTCCAAATAAATTTCCTAAAAAACCATTTATACACAAAGGTAATGCAATAACTAAAACATTAAATAATAGTTGAGAAGCTCTTTCAGGTTTATCCAAAGAAGGTGGAGATTTTTTCTTTAAATTTTTATAATATGAAAAAAGTAAAATCAGGCTTTGTAATTCACCAATAGCTAGAGATAAATAAGCTAAAGTTACAAGGGTAGTAATAGAAGTAGCTTTAAATATTAAAATAAGTAACGTTATAGTAATTATACGCATAGCTTTTTCTAAAATATCAATAAATGAAGGTACTGCTATTTTTGAAACACCATAAAAATATCCTTTTAGAATATTTGATAATGCTATAAAGACCATTGCAGGACAAGTTATTCTAATAGCATTTACAGTTCTCATATCGTGAATTCCATATTTACTTATGTAAGGAGCTAAAAAAAACACTATGACTCCTATGGCAATAGCCCATATTACATTAAAGCTTGCAACTGATTTAATAGTTTTATTTATATTATTATATTGGCCTTTTGACTTGTATATAGCTGAAACTTGAGATATAGCAGCTATTATTCCTGCTGTCATAAGACAAATAAAAAGGTTATAAATAGGCATTACTAATCCATAAAGTCCAAGTCCAACAGGACCTATGAGATCAGCTAGGTAAAGTGAGAAAATAAATCCTAAAATTCCTGTTGTAACATTAGACGCAGTAAGAAGGATAGAATTTTTAAGAAAACTATCTTCTTTCAAGTTTTTCACCCCCAATCAATACATTTATATCTATTCCTAAATAAATAGAAATATGAATAAGAGGCAATTTTTAAAGATTAATATAAAAAGTATTAATAAATTTAATTAAACATAAATATAAATAATAATATAACTTATGTAATATGGAGGTAAGGTGAGATGGGCAAAACAATAGTATTAAATTTATCAGATGTAAAACTACAAGGAAACATAATAGACATTGGTGAAAGCTTTGGAGTAATTTACAATATAACAAAGGAAGTAATGGATGAAATTTCAGTAGATTATGTATATGGGAATGAAAATAATAATCTTATGAAAGAAGAATATAATATTTGTACTATGTTTTTTTGTTTAAGTAGATTTTGGAATGCATCAAGTAGATTAAAGTTAATTGAAGAAGTAAGTAAATATATTAAATCTGGGGGAGAATTATTTATATGGGATATAAATAAAGAAATGAAAGATATGGTTAATAATAAGATAATAGCAATTTTACCTTCTGGTAATTTTAAAGAATTTGAATTTAAGAATCTAAATCCAATAATAAAGTCAAATATAGAAGAAAATGAAAAACTCCTTGAAAAATATTATAAAATAGAAGAAACTAAGTTATGGGAGGATATACATTTTATAAGAGCTAGAAAAATATAAATTTAAGTTGAAGGGAGAAATACTTATGAAGATTTTACTTACAGCTATAAATTCTAAATTTGTACACAGTAATTTAGCTGTTAGATATTTAAAAGCATTTACAAAAGATATGAATTACCAATGTAAAATTAGGGAGTTTTCCATAAATGATAGAGAAGAGAAAATTTTAGAAGAAATAATTATGGAAAGGCCTAATGTAGTGGCCTTTTCTACTTATATATGGAATATTGAAATGATAAAACATCTATCAAATTTAATAAAATTAGTAGATGAAAATATTCAGATACTATATGGTGGTCCAGAAGTATCTTATGATAGCCAAAACATACTTAAGGAGCTTAATGGGGAATATATTATTGAAGGTGAAGGGGAAAAAACATATAGAGAATTTGTAGAATATAAGTTAGGTGAAAGAGATATATCATCAATTAGAGGACTATATTACAAGGAAAATAATGAAGTCTTATTCAATGGGAAAAGACCTTTAATGAATATGAATGAAATAGTTTTTCCATATGAAGAAGATGAGAATTTAGATAATAAAATTGTATACTATGAAGCTTCTAGAGGATGTCCTTTTAATTGTAAATATTGTTTATCATCTACAGTTCATGGAGTTAGATTTTTAGATGTAGAAAGAGTAAAGCAAGAATTAAAATATTTCATAGATAAGGAAGTTAGGCTTGTAAAGTTTGTAGATAGAACATTTAACTGCAATCATAAGTTTACAATGGCTATATGGGAATTTCTAATTAATCAAGATACAAAAACTCAATTTCATTTTGAAATATCTGCAGATATACTAAAAAAAGCAGAATTAGAGCTATTAAGAAAAGCTCCTAAAGATAGATTCCAATTTGAAGTAGGTGTTCAAACTACTAATGATGATGTTTTAAGTAGAATAAATAGATTTGTAAATTTCAGTGATATTAAAGAAAAGGTTGATGAACTTCTCCAAATAAGAAATATAAAACAACATCTAGACCTTATTGCGGGACTTCCGGGAGAAGATTATACTTCTTTTAAAAAATCCTTTAATGATGTATATAGTATAAGACCAGAAGAAATACAATTAGGGTTTTTAAAGTTACTGAGAGGCTCTTCTATGAGAGAAGAAGCAGCTGATTATGGTATGAAGTATTCACCTTATCCACCATATGAAATATTAAAAACAAATCATATAAGTTATTACGAGCTTTTAAAGTTAAAAAAGGTAGAAGAAATGGTGGATAAATACTACAACTCACAAAAGTTTAATAACATAATAAAATATTTAGTAAAGAAATTTGAAACTCCGTTTGATTTTTATTATGAGCTAGGAATGTATTTTGAAGAAAAAGGTTACTTTAATAGAAATATAGGAAATAGTGAGTATTATAGAGTATTTTTAGATTTTAATATGGAGATATTAAAAGAAGATAATTTTATATTAAAAGAATTAATAAGATTTGATTATTTAAATTTTAATAAAAAAAGAGGAATACCTGATTTTATAAAAAGAAATATAGATAAGAAAGAAGAAGAAAAAATAAAGGATAAATTAAGAGGAAAGTATTCTTTTAAAGATTATTATTTAGAGTCATTTAATATAAATATTAATAAATTTAAAAATGATTCGATAATAAGTAATGAAAAAGATTATTATTTATTTGGCTATGGAGGTGATATAGTACATATAACTGATGAAATAAATGAATATTAAGAAAATATAAGTATGATAAATAATTTCCGAAGAAAACATTTACAATAGCTGAATATTAATGTTTGTTTTTCTAAATTAGGAATAAATATGTTGAAAAAAATAGGAAAAAGTGTATAATGGAAAATAGTAAAGAGTAATTAATACTATATAAAGTATTAATTTCTATATTATTAAAATGATAAAGGTGGTGAGATTTTGGCATTAGAAGCAATAAATGATATTAAAAAAGCTGAGGACCAAGCTGAAAAGTTAGTTCAAGAAGCTACAATAAGGTCTAAGGAAATAATTAAAAATGCAAGTATTCAAGCTGAAGAAGAATACAATAAAATATTAGAATGTGCTAATTTAAGAAAAATTGAAATTCTTAAGAAATCAGAAGAAGATGGAAATTTAGAAGCAGCACCTATATTAGAAAAGGGTGAAGAAGAAGTACAGGAAATAAAAAATGTTTCTGATGATAAGCAAAATAATGCTATTAATTTAATAGTTGAGAGGATAGTGAAGATTCATGGCAATAGTTAAGATGAAGAAGTTCACTTTGCTTACCTTTGAATCTAAAAAGCCAAGACTCTTAAAAGAAATGCAAGGTTTATCTAATGTTGAATTCATTAACTTGCAAGATGAAGATTTTCTTGAAAAATATGAGAGCCTAAAAGAATTAGCTAAGGATAATGATGATATTGAGTGCTCAAAGTATGAAGAAAATTTATCAAAAGCTAAATTTGGAGTAGAATTTTTAAGTAAGTATGTTCCGAAAAAGTCAGGCTTAAAAGCATTGCAAGAAGAGAAACTAACTTTAACTTTAGATGAATTAGAGGAAAAGTTTAAATCTTCTAACTGGTTAGATAGTTATGAAAAGGCAAAGGAAAAAGAAGAAGAGTTAGCTAGATTAGATTCACAAGTGACAAAGCTGCAATCTGAAATAGAAACTTTAACTCCTTGGGAAGGTTTAGATGTAGCTTTTAGTGAACTTAAAACCTTAAAAAATACATCCTATTATTTAGGGACTGTAGCTAAGTCATACGAGGATACTTTAATTCAAGAAATATCTAATGCTTACATTGAAATTATTTCAAGGAGCACTAACGATATTAATTTATTGATTTTAGCTAATAAGGAATATGATGAAAATATTTCTGAAGTTCTAAAAAATATTGGATTTAGTTCTTTTAAAACAGAACATAATAGTGTACCACTAAAATTAATTTTAGATTTTAAGCATCAAATAGAAGAAATTCAATCTAAGAAATTCTTTGTGCAAGAAGAAATTTCAGATCTTGAAGAAGATTTGAAAAAGTTACAAATTGCATATGATTATTTCGCAAGTAAAGTTGAAAGAAATAAAGCATCTAAAAATTTCTTAAAAACTAAAAATATTTGTGCAATTCAAGGGTGGATAGCAGAAGAAGAAAGTGAAGCTTTAAGAACTATGTGTAATAATACACTTGGTAATGATTATTATATTGAACTTGAAGATGTTAAAGAAGAAGAAATTGATGATGTACCTATTAAACTTAAAAATGGGGAACTCGTATCTGCATTTGAAAGTGTTACAGGTATGTATAGTTATCCAAAATATAATGAAATAGATCCTACACCACTTCTTGCACCCTTTTATTTAATATTCTTTGGTATGATGGTGGCAGATGCTGGATATGGATTACTAGTACTAATAGGTTCATTTTTAGCTATCAGATATTTAAAATTAAGTGATAGTATGAAGGACTTTGCTAGATTTTTCTTTTATTTAAGTTTTCCAACAATATTCTTTGGGTTGATTTATGGATCTTTCTTTGGAGATATAGTGAAATTACCAACTCAATTAATAGATACTAACAAGGATGTTATGACAATAGTTTATTTATCTTTAGGATTAGGAGTTATTCAAATATTCTTTGGATTATTCATAAAGGTATATAGCTTAGTAAGAATAGGAAAAGGAAAAGATGCACTATTTGGTGCAGGATCTTGGATAATAACATTATTATCAATTGGTGGATTAGCAACCGCTAAGGCTTTAAAATTACCAAGTGTAGTTGGAACTATTTTCATAGTAACAATGGTTATTGGTATGATACTTATAGTTATTGGTGGAGGAAGAGAAGAAAAATCCTTTGGAGCTAAGGCTGGTCAAGGTTTATATTCTTTATATGGTATAACTGGTTATGTAGGAGACTTAGTTTCTTATACAAGACTTATGGCTTTAGGTCTAGCTGGTGGTTCTATTGCAGGTGCATTAAATTTACTAATACATACATTGCCTGGAGTAGCTGCCATAATAATAGGACCGGTATTATTTGTATTATTCCATATATTTAATTTAGGATTATCTTTACTTGGAGCATATGTTCATACAGCAAGACTTCAATATGTTGAATATTTCTCTAAGTTTTACGATGGCGGTGGAAGACCGTTTAAAGCATTTAAAGGTTCAGAAAAATATATAAGGATCAAAAGAAATTAGGAGGAATTATAAAATGGAAATGACATGGATTCAATTTTTTATGGAAAATAACGGAGGAATGATTTTAGCAGCAATGGGAGTTGCATTAGCAGTTGGTTTAGCTGGTATAGGATCAGCTAAAGGAGTTGGTATAGTAGGTGAAGCAGCTACAGGATTAGTTACAGAAGAACCAGAAAAGTTTGGTAAGGCACTTGTTCTTCAATTATTACCAGGTACTCAAGGTTTATATGGTTTCGTTATAGGCTTCTTAATATTCACTAAGATGTCAGCTGGTATGCCATTTGAACAAGGTTTATATTTATTAGGAGCAGGCCTTCCAATAGCATTTGCAGGACTTTGGTCTGGTATTGCTCAAGGTAAGGTTGCTGCTGCTGGTATTCAAATATTAGCTAAGAATCCAGAACATAACACTAAGGGTATAATCTTAGCAGCAATGGTTGAAACATATGCATTATTAGGTTTCGTTATTTCATTTATGTTAGTAAACAAAGGATTCTAGGATTGGAGAGAATAGGCGATGGCAAATATTAATAATCTAACTTCTAAAATCCTTAGGGATTCAGAAGAAAGAAAGGAAAGCATTCTAGCTTCTGCAGAAGAGGAAAAGAGTAAGATTCTTTCAAAGAAAATAGCTAAAGCCAAGGAACTAGAAAAAGAAATAATACAAAAGGCTGAGGTTGAAGCTAAGAGCAGAAAAGAAAGAATTATATCTTCTGCATCTTTAAAAGTTAGAAATGATAAATTAGCTGCAAAGCAAGAAGTTATTAAAGAAGTATTTGATAAAAGTATAGATGTGTTATCTTCTATTTCAGGAGATGATTTCTTAAGATTTATAAAAAATACAATTCTTTCTTTAGGAAATATAGGAGAGCAAAATCTTATTTTAAATAAAGAGGGAATGGAATTAGTTGATCTTACTTTTATATATGATTTAAATCAATCCTTAGGTGATAAGGGGAATATAAAGTTAAGTTCTAATATCGGAAATTTTAAGGGCGGATTTATCCTTGAAAGAAATGGTATAGAAATAAATAACACATATGAGGCTTTAGTAAGTTCATTAAGAGATGAATTGGAGTTTGAAGTGGCAAATGTGTTGTTCAATTAAGGAGGGTAAGAGATGGATGTAATGAAGTTTACCCAAGCGGTATCAAGAATATGGGTTTTAGAAACTAAACTTCTTGATAAGCCAAAAGTTGAAAGAATGATAGAAGCTCCATCTGCTAGTGAGGCTCTTAGAATATTAAATGAAACAGAGTATTCTAATGTTTCAGCTAATATAAAGAGGCCAGAGGATTATGAAGAAATATTAACAGCTGAATTAAAAAGAGTGTATGATTTAGTTTATGAAATAAGTCCAATTAAAGAAGTTGTTAAAATTATGAGTTTAAAATATGATTATCATAATATTAAAGTTCTTTTAAAGGGAAAGGTATTAGGTAAAGATTTTTCTTCAATGCTTATTAAGCTTGGAAATATAGATTTACAAGAAATTAAGCGTAAGATAGATGGAGATAATTTAAAAAGCTTAAATGGAACTCTTGGAAAAGGGGTTCAAGAAGCTATGAAGGTCTTTGAAGAAACTAAAGACCCTCAAAAGATAGATATAATAATAGATAAATATATGTACAAAGAATTAGTAGAAATAAAAAATTCTTTAAACTATAAGTTTATAGATAATTTAGTTAAAGCTATGATAGATTCTACTAATATAAGAACTTTACTTAGAATTAAGAAACAAAAAAAAGGACGGGATTTTGCTAGTGAAGTAATAGTAGATGGTGGAGCAATAGAAAGTAGCAAATTAATAGCTTTATTAAATGAATCACCAGAAAATATAATGTCTAAACTACAAAGTACAATTTATTCTGATTTAGTTAAAGAAGGCTTTGAAGGTTATATAGCAACTGAATCAGCAAGTCTTTTAGAAAAATTAAGTGATAATTATATTATGGACTTAATGAAGGATTCTAAGTTAGTTACTTTTGGACCAGAAAAAATATTATCTTATATTTATGCTAAGGAAACTGAAATAAAGATTATAAGAATTATAATGGTTGGCAAGCTTAATAATATTGCTGAGGAAGTAATAAGAGAAAGGCTGCGTGATATATATGCATAAGAAAATAGGCGTTGTTGGTGATAAAGATTCAATTTTAGCATTTAAGGCTTTAGGAATAGATGTATTCCCAGTAGTTGAAGCTGATGAAGCAAGAAGAGCAGTTGATAATTGTGCAAGAAATAATTATGCAGTAATATTTGTAACTGAACAAATAGCACAAAATATAGAAGAAACTATAGCTCGTTACAATGAGCAAATACTTCCAGCGGTAATATTAATTCCAAGTAATCAAGGTTCATTAAATATTGGACTTAAGAGAATTAGTGATAGTGTGGAAAAAGCTGTTGGCGTTAATATTTTATAGGAAGGTAGGTTAGTAAGTTGAAAACCGGAAAGATAATTAAGGTTGCAGGTCCCTTAGTAGTAGCTGAAGGGATGGAAGAAGCAAATATATTCGACATGGTTAAAGTTGGAGAAAATGGCCTTATCGGTGAAATAATTGAAATGAGAGGCGATAAAGCATCTATCCAAGTTTACGAAGAAACTACAGGAATTGGACCAGGGGATCCAGTAATTACAACTGGAGAACCATTAAGTATAGAATTAGGACCAGGTCTTATTGAATCAATGTTTGATGGAATTCAAAGACCACTTGATGCTTTTGCAAAGGCAGCAAACTCACCGTTTTTAAAGAAAGGTGTTGCTGTTAAATCATTAAATAGAGAAAGAGTTTGGAAGTTCGTACCTACAGCTAAAGCTGGAGATGTAGTAGAAGCTGGAGATGTTATTGGAACAGTTCAAGAAACTACAGTAGTACTTCATAAAATAATGGTACCTTATGGTGTTAAGGGAACTATAAAAGAAATAAAAGAAGGCGAATTCACTATAGTTGACACTGTATGTATAGTAGAAACTGAAAAAGGTGATAAGGAATTAACTTTAATGCAAAAATGGCCTGCAAGAAAAGGCAGACCATATGCAAGAAAATTAAAACCAGATGCTCCAATGACTACAGGTCAAAGAGTTATAGATACATTCTTCCCAGTTGCAAAAGGTGGTGCAGCTGCAGTTCCAGGTCCTTTCGGAGCAGGAAAAACAGTAGTACAACACCAAGTAGCTAAATGGGGAGATACTGAAATAGTTGTTTATGTTGGATGTGGTGAACGTGGAAATGAAATGACAGACGTTCTTAATGAATTCCCAGAACTTAAAGACCCTAAAACTGGCGAAAGCTTAATGAAGAGAACAGTACTTATTGCTAATACTTCAAACATGCCAGTTGCTGCTAGAGAAGCTTGTATTTATACAGGTATAACTATTGCAGAATATTTTAGAGATATGGGATATTCAGTATCAATAATGGCTGATTCAACATCAAGATGGGCAGAAGCTTTAAGAGAAATGTCTGGTAGACTTGAAGAAATGCCAGGGGATGAAGGTTATCCAGCTTACCTTGGATCAAGACTTGCTGATTATTATGAAAGAGCAGGTAAGGTAATTTGTTTAGGTAAAGATGGAAGAGAAGGAGCTGTAACAGCTATAGGAGCAGTTTCACCTCCAGGAGGAGACCTTTCAGAGCCAGTTACTCAAGCAACACTTAGAATAGTTAAGGTGTTCTGGGGACTAGATGCACAATTAGCTTATAAGAGACACTTCCCATCAATAAACTGGTTAAACTCATATTCATTATATGCAGATACAATAGATGAATGGATGAATGGAGAAGTTGCTTCAGATTGGTCATCATTAAGACAAGAAGCTATGACATTATTACAAGAGGAATCAGGACTTCAAGAAATAGTGAGTCTTGTTGGTATAGATGCTTTATCAGAAAATGATAGACTAAAATTAGAAGTATCTAAGTCAATTAGGGAAGACTATCTTCAACAAAATGCATTCCATGAAGTTGATACATATGCATCATTAGATAAGCAATATAAGATGCTAAAGTTAATACTTCTATTTAAAAAGGAAGCAGAGAGAGCTTTAAAGGCTGGAGTATATTTAAATAAAATTTTAGGCTTAAGTGAAATTAGAGATAAAATTGCAAGAAGTAAATATATTTCAGAAGATAATATAAATAAAATTGATGAGATTGAAATAGAATTAAAATCTGCTATAGATACATTAATCAACCAAGAGGGAGGGGTTCTAGATGCTTAGAGAATATAAAACTGTAACAGAAGTTGTAGGACCTTTAATGGTAGTTGAAGGTGTTGAAGGCGTTAAATATGATGAATTAGTTGAAGTAGAACTTCAAACTGGTGAAATGAGAAGAGGTAAAGTTCTTGAAATTAATGGAACTAGAGCTATGGTGCAACTTTTCGAAGGATCATCAGGAATTAATTTAAAGGGAACAAAAGCAAAGTTTTTAGGAAGACCTCTTGAACTTGGTGTTTCAGAAGATATGCTTGGAAGAATATTTGACGGGATGGGACACCCAATAGATAATGGTCCAAATATAATACCTGAGAAAAGAGTAGATATAAATGGAGAAGCTATAAACCCAGTTTCTAGAGATTATCCATCAGAATTTATACAAACAGGTATATCAGCTATAGATGGACTTAATACTTTAGTTAGAGGACAAAAGTTACCTGTTTTCTCAGGATCAGGACTTCCTCATGCGCAATTAGCGGCTCAAATTGCAAGACAAGCGAAGGTTTTAAACTCTGATGCTAACTTTGCAGTTGTATTTGCGGCTATAGGAATTACTTTCGAAGAATCTCAATTCTTCGTTGATGAATTTAATAAAACTGGTGCTATAGATAATTCAGTATTATTTATGAATCTTGCATCAGACCCAGCTATAGAAAGAATAGCTACTCCTAGAATGGCTCTTACTACAGCAGAATTCTTAGCTTATGAAAAAGGAATGCATGTACTTGTTATTATGACAGATATAACAAATTATGCAGAAGCATTAAGAGAAGTTTCAGCAGCTAGAAAAGAGGTACCAGGAAGAAGAGGATATCCAGGATACTTATATACTGACCTTTCAACTTTATATGAAAGAGCAGGAAGACTTAGAGGTAGAGAAGGATCAATTACTCAAATTCCTATATTAACAATGCCAGAAGATGATAAGACACATCCAATTCCAGACTTAACTGGATATATTACAGAAGGTCAAATTATCCTTTCAAGAGAATTATATAAGAAAGGAATTATGCCTCCAATAGATGTTCTTCCATCATTATCAAGACTTAAGGATAAAGGTATTGGAAAAAATAAAACAAGAGAAGATCATGCTGATACTATGAATCAATTATTCTCTTCTTATGCACAAGGTAAGCAAGCAAAAGAATTATCAGCAATACTAGGGGAATCAGCATTATCAGATACAGATAAGCAATATGCAAAATTTGCAGAAGCTTTTGAAGAACAATATGTATCCCAAGGATTTACTACTAATAGAAGCATAGAAGAAACATTAGAATTAGGATGGAAGCTTTTAAAGATACTACCTAGAACAGAGCTTAAGAGAATTAGAGATGAGTATCTTGAAAAGTATATGCCAAAGGGAGATGAAGAATAGCCATGGCAAGATTAAATGTAAATCCTACTAGAATGGAGATGTCTAAGCTTAAGAAAAGATTAGTTACAGCAACAAGAGGACATAAACTTTTAAAGGATAAGCAAGATGAGCTTATGAGGCAATTCGTTAATCTTGTCAAATATAATAATGAATTAAGAAAATCTGTAGAAGCAGAGCTTCAAGGGGCACTTAAGGATTTTGTTATGGCTAGAGCTGTTATGAGCTCGGAATTTTTAGAGGAAGCAGTAGCTTATCCAAAAGAAAGTATTTCTGTTGAAGTAGGAACTAAAAATATAATGAGTGTTAATGTTCCAAAGATGGATTTTCATAGACAGCTTGAAGGTGATGAAGGTAGTATATTCCCATATGGTTTTGCAAGTACTTCATCTGAATTAGATGATTCTATAGCTAAGCTTTATGATATATTACCTAAGCTATTAGAACTTGCAGAGGTTGAAAAATCAACTCAACTTATGGCAGATGAAATAGAAAAAACAAGAAGAAGAGTTAATGCGCTTGAATATATGACTATTCCTTCATTACAAGAAACTATTAAGTATATTAGAATGAAGCTTGATGAAAATGAAAGAGGAGCTTTAACTAGACTTATGAAAGTTAAAGATATGATACAAGCAAAAAGCTAAAGGAGACCTTAGGGTCTCTTTTTTTTATGTGAAAATATTTGGAATATTGACGTAAAATGCAAATATATTTTAAGGTGGGGTTAAATTAAAGAAATAAAACATAGTGGGGGAATATTTAATGGCAAAGAAAAAATTTAAAAAATTAATTTTAATGTGGGGAGTAGTAAGTTTAATAGGATCAACATGTATAGTTTCAACTAAAGCTTTAGAAAGAGATAAATATTTTAATATGAATAGATTTTTCGCAAAAAAATTATCTAATGAAGAAAATTTCCAAGGTCAGGCAGACGGGTTAATAGATGAAACAGATAGAACTAATTCTTATGCTTGGGCTATGGCTGAATCTAAAGAATATATATACATTGGAATAAACAGAAATTTTCTTCATGGAGTTGTTCAACAAGCTGTAGGAGATAACAAATTAGCAGATTTATTAACTAATACAATTTTTAAGGGAGATGTAGAAACAGAAAATATAGATTATACTGGGAAAATAGTTAGATATAATAAAAATACTAATAAAATGGAGATTGTATATAGTTCTGAGATAGCTGAAGATGGAAATCCATATGAAACTAGTTACAGAAGTGCTTTAACTTTTAAGGGAAAAGAAGAAGATTCTCCTAGTGTATATATAGGATCATCTTTTGGAAAAAAATATTCACGTATACTAAAATTTAAGGAAAATTATAATATTGAAACAGATAAACCAGAGGTTGTTTTTGAAACTGCTAGTGGTAATACAAGTTTAAGAGCATTATGTGAACACAATGGAAAAATGTATGTTGGATCAATGATAGTCAATGAAGATTTAAGAATTTTAGAAAGTGATTCTCCATCTAAAGATAATTGGAAGGCTATAGCTAATTGGGATGACTTTAATAATATACCAAATTTAGATTCTCAATCATCTGGGTTTGGCGGGATAAGTGATTTAATAAGCTATAACGGATATTTATATGCAACAATAGGATCAGGAAGTAAGACTGAAAAGAATGAGACTGGTTTCATGGTATATAAGGGGAAGGAAGTAGGTGTAGGAGAACCAGGAGCAAATGAGTCAGGATGGAAATGGGAAATGATAGTTGGTCCTAATGGAAAGTATCCTTTAGGAATGGGAAATTACCAATATGTTATGGGAACTCCTTTTAAGTATACAGCTTCTGATGGAAAGGAATATGTGTATGTTGGAACTTTTTCTAATATTATGGCGGCTATAATAAATTCACTATCTTTAGACTATAGTTTAATGTATGAAACTATGATGAAACCTACACAATTATATAGATTTGATGAAAATGATAATTGGGAAATGGTTGTAGGAACTCCAGGGGAAAATGATATATTAAAAGGAAGAATAGGTAATTATAAAGCTGGATTTGTGGATCCACTAGAAAATAAAAATTATTCAACAAATCAATATGTATGGAGAATGGAAGAGTATAATGGAAAATTATTTGCATCAACCTATGATTCAAGTACATTATATGATTATTTTGTACCTGATAAAATAGAAAATGCAAAAAATCAAGAGGAAGCAATAATAAGAACATTACTAGAGTATTCAGAAATTATTAATGGTAAAAAATCTAAAGAAACAGAAAAAATAGTAAGTCTTTTAGAGGAAAAGCCAGCTAAATTTAGGTTACAGGAAGAAGAGAATAAAGAAATAAGATTAATATCCGAGTATTCTACAGGAGAAGAAGATTTACCAAGTGACTATATAAATAATATTTTAACTGGTGCTGAGATGGAATTAACAGAGGATATGCTTGAGGAATTGAAACCTTTATTAAAAGATGAGGAAGTAAAGAAAGCAGCAGATATAATTAATAGTATTGATTGGAATCATATAAAGGAAGTATTTTCACAAGAAGTAATGGATAAGATAAATAAAGTAGTTAAAGAAAATCCTAAGAGTAATGATGAAACATATACTGAATATTTTAATAGTATATATGATGAATTAGCAAAAGCTGTAGATGATGAAATAATAGATGAAATAAAAAATATAGTTGAAAAGCTGGATAAATATGTAGATGAAATAAACAAGTTAATAGAAAAAATTAAAGATTATATAAATAGTAGTGAAATAAAAAAGCAATATGAGTATATTACTAAGTTGCAAAAAATATTTGAAGAAAGTAATAAAGGGTTCGGATTATATGTATCAGATGATGGAGTTAACTTTAGTTGCTTAAATGAAAATGGTTTTAATGATAAGTATAATTATGGATTAAGAACATTTGTAAGCACAAGGGAAGGCTTATTTATTGGTACTGCAAATCCTTTTTATGGAGCACAATTATGGAAATTAAATGAAAAGTCAACTAAATTACAGAGTATAATTTTAAATGATGGATATATTCCATTAGAGTTTAATAAAAATAAGAACAATTATGAAGTAACAGTAGATAATAAAGTAGATAAAGTTATAGTTAAAGCTATAACAGAGGATTTATCATCAAAGGCAACTTACGATGAAGAAAAAGAATTATCTGTTGGATTAAATTTAATAGAAATAAAGGTAACGAATATTGATAATGAAGAATCAGTATATAAAATTAATATAAATAGAAAAAGTGATGATAAAGAAGAAAAACCAAATGAAGAAGATAATAATGAAAATGAGAAACCTAATAAGGAAGATGATAAGCATCAGAATAAACCAAGTGAAATATTACCACAAACAGGTGGAATTAATTCTAATGTATTAATTTTAATAGGATGTTTATTTTCATTAATAGGAGGCTATTTTCTAAATTTCAGAAGAAAATCTTAGTAATAATTATAAAAGCTACGTTTAAACGTAGCTTTTATTTAGAAAAAATCGTAACTCTTTTGTCATTGATAATAATAAAGGTTAATAGTATAATAAAATAATAATTAATTAACATAATAAAAGAGCATTTTAAAGTTAAGGAGAAAATTATGCGATATATATTATCCTTTATATTAGCATTTTCAATAGTATATTTTATAACACCAAGCATAATAAATTTATCATATAAATATAGTTTTACCGACAAGCCTACAAAAAGAAAAAAACATAGTAAAGAAACTCCACTTTGTGGGGGATTAGCTATGTTTATAGGATTTTTTATAGTATACTTTTTAGTTAATAGATACTCCTTGTTAACTGAAAAGGTATGGATATTCCTTGGAGCTATATTAATTTTAGGAATAGGCTTAGTAGATGATTACTATAAGACTAGGGGGAAAGAGTTTCCTATATATCCAAGGTTAATTGTGCAATTAATTGCTGCATTTATTATTTATAATGCAGGGATAGCTTTTAGAGGATTTACTAATCCTTTCACAGGTGAATATGTATTACTAACTAAAACAATACAGCTTATACTAACTATAACATGGATATTTGGAGTAACAACAGTAATAAATTGGTCAGATGGTATGGATGGACTTGCTGGTGGGTTGTCTTTTATATCTTCATTAACCTTTGTAGCAGCAGCAATTATATTAAAGCAAAGCGAATCTATTACTATGTCACTAATAATATCTGGAGTTACATTAGGGTTTTTAGTATATAATAAGTATCCTGCAAAGATATTTATGGGGGATTCTGGAGCTAATTTCTTAGGATTTATGTTAAGTATAATAGCTTTAGATGGAGCTTTTAAACAAGCTACATTAATGAGTTTATTTATACCTATATTAGCTTTAGCAATACCTATTTTTGACAATTTATTTGTTATAATTAAAAGGTTCAAAGATGGAAAGCCAGTTTATCAAGCTGATAGAAGTCAGATTCATTATAGATTAGAATCAAAAGGATTTACTCCAAAACAAGTTGTAACCTATATAAATATGGTAAGCCTTGCATTTAGTTTAATTTCAATAATATTATTACTTATTAAAAATTAGAGTGATATAAAGGTTCTGTTTAAAACAGGCCTTTTTTTAGTATTTCTAGGAAAGCTTATTCTATGAATAATTGCTAATAAATTCATTGATTTAAGTATAAAGCTTTTTAGAAAAGTATATTTATGAGATAAATTGACGTGGATATATTTGGGTGATATAATTTATGAAATATAAAAAGGGGGAATATATTATGTATAATGGGGATTTAGTTAAATTAAGAGCTTATAAGGAAGATGATGTAGAAAGAGCAGTAGAATTTATTAATGATGAAGAAGTTAAAAAGCTTCTTGACTCAAACATACCATTTCCAATGACTAAATGGCAAGAGGAAGAATGGGTAAAGAGTAGAAAGGCAGAAACTAACTTTACTTATGATTTCGCAATTGAAGATTTAGATACTGGTAAATATATTGGGGGATGTAGCATTAATGAATGTAATTTAAAAAATAGAAATTGTACTATTGGAATAATGATCGGTGATAAGAATTATTGGGGTAAAGGATATGGTAGTGATGCCTTAAAAGTTCTTATTAAATTCATATTTGAAGAAGTTAATATGGATAAGATTAAGCTTAATGTATTTTCTTTTAATAAAAGAGCTATTTCATGCTACAAAAAAGTTGGATTTAAAGAAGAGGGACTATTAAAAAGAGAAATTTATAGAAATGGGAGATATTACGATGAAGTTCCAATGGCTTTATTTAAGGAAGATTGGATAAAATAAATAAGAATCCAGTTATTCTATTGTTTACAAAAAAGAGGAAATGAATTATAATATATAAAAAGAATATTTAGAAACTTATCAAGAGTGGTGGAGGGACTGGCCCTATGAAACCCAGCAACCTACAAGTTTAATTATGTTGATTAAGTATTGTGTGGTGCTAATTCCTGTTAGATAAGGGTAATATATAGGCAAATAGTGTACCTAAAGGTTATCCTTTAGGTACTTTTTTATTTTAAATTTTAGCAATAAGCAGGGGGAAATTATGAATATTAGCAATTTATTTAAAGAAAAAAAGGTGGTTTTTTCATTTGAAATATTTCCACCAAAGAAAGAATCAAAAATAGACACAATATATAATACTTTAGAAGAATTAAAGGGGTTAAGTCCTGATTTTATTAGTGTAACTTATGGGGCTGGAGGAAGTTTAACTAAAAATAGAACTTGTGAAATATCTTCTATAGTAAAGAATAAGTATGGTATAGAACCATTGGCTCATTTAACTTGTATAAATTCATCTAAGGAAGATGTAACTAAAATATTAGATGATTTAAAAAAAGAGGGTGTAGAAAATATTTTAGCTTTAAGGGGAGACATTCCTCTTGACTATAAAGAAAATAGTAATTTTAAATATTCGAGCGATTTAATAAAACATATTAAAGAAAGAAATGACTTTAATATAGTTGGAGCTTGTTATCCAGAAGGTCACTTAGATAGTAAATCTTATGAAGAGGATTTATTAAATTTAAAAAGAAAACAAGAATTTGGGGCAACCCATGTAATATCTCAATTGTTTTTTGACAATAAGTTTTTTTATGATTTTTTAGATAAAAAAGATAAATATGGAGTTAATATTCCTATTCAGGCGGGGATTATGCCTGTAATTAATACTAAACAAATAAATAGGATAGTAAGTTTGTGTGGTGCAAAAATTCCAGATAAATTTATTAAAATAATGAATAAGTACGAATATAATCCTGAAGCTTTAAGAGATGCTGGAATTGCATATGCTACTGAGCAAATTATAGATTTAATATCTACAGGTGTAGATGGGATTCATTTATATACTATGAACAATCCATATGTGGCTAAAAAAATAAGTGAAAGTATCTCTTCAATTATTCATACTATAAATAACTGTGATAAGGTAGTTAATTAATTTAAAAATATTTTGTGGTTGTTATAGTGTTTAGGTAAAATTATTTTTTAAATAAAGTATACTAATAAGTTTGGAGGAAGAAAATATGGAAAAGGTTGAAAGTTTTGAATTAGATCATAGAATAGTAAAGGCTCCTTATATTAGAAAATGCTGCTTGCTTGAAGGAGAGAAAGGGGATAAGGTATCAAAATTTGATTTAAGGTTTTTACAACCTAATAAAGAAGCTTTTGGAACAGCTGCTATGCATGGATTAGAACATATACTAGCACATGAACTTAGAAAAGAAATTAGTGGAATTATAGACCTATCGCCCATGGGATGTAGGACCGGTTTTTATTTAAGTATATGGGGGGATAGGGAAGCATCCGAGATAAAGAAAGCTTTAGAAATATCTTTGAAGTCAGTTTTAGAGGCAAAAGAAATACCAGCAGCAAATGAAATTCAATGTGGTAATTATAAAGATTTATCTTTATTTGGAGCGAAGGAGTATGCTAAAGAAGCTTTAGAAAAAGGTTTTTCGTTAAATATTTATGGAAATAATTAATAAACTGTATAAAATACATTCTAATGTAATATATTAGAATGTATTTTTTAGTTTATAAGATAGTATTAAGAATATTTTTATTTAAATATAAAAATATTTATGATAACATTTAATTAGCAAAATATTTTGAAAATTTAAAATATTTAAAGTGGGAGATGATTTAATGGACAAGTGTAGTAAATTTAAAGATTTAGAAGCATTTATCCAAGAAGGAAATGATGATGAAAGTTCTTTAATAGCGGTTTTACATCATGCACAAAACCTTTACGGATACTTAGGAAGAGAGGTACAAGAATATATAGCTAAAAGGCTAAATATTCCAGAGTCAAAGGTTTATGGTGTAATAACCTTTTATTCATATTTTTCAACAGAACCAAAGGGCAAATATGTTATTAGCATTTGCACTGGAACAGCTTGTTTCGTTAGGGGAGCTAATGATATATTAGAAGATTTTAAAAAGGTATTAGGTATAAGAGAAGGTGAAACTACAAAGGATGGGTTATTTACGGTAGATACTTTAAGATGTGTAGGATCCTGTGCAATTGCACCAGTTGTTTTAGTTAATGATAAAGTTTATGGACACTTTACAAAACCTCAAGTTACTGAATTAATTAATAGTTTAAGGGAGCAAGGTTAATATGAATAAAATAAAGACTTACGAAGAATTATTAAACAAAGTAAGCTACTGTAAAAATAAAATTGAATTAAGAGAACACCCTGAAAAATTTAATAGGGGACAAATAGAAGAAAGGCATATATTGATTTGTGGTGGACCAGGATGTAGAGCATCAAAAGGAGATAAAATAGCAGAGAGTTTTAATGAGGAAATAACTAGGTTAAATTTAAATGATAAAGTAAAAGTAATAATCACTGGATGTTTTGGATTTTGTGCTAAGGGTCCTGTAATAGAAATTATGCCAGATAAGGTGTTTTATATTGAAGTAAAAGAAGAGGATGTTAGAGATATAATAGAAAATCATATACTTGAAGGTAGAGTTGTTGAAAGATTGCTTTATGAGGATAAAGAAAGCAAGGAAAGAATAAGAGTAAAAGAAGAAATCCCTTTCTATAAGAAACAAGTAAAAATTGCTTTAAAAAATTGTGGGCTAATAGATCCAGAAAATATGGAAGAAGCATTAGCCGTTGGGGCCTACACTGCTTTAGGTAAAGTATTGACATCAATGTCTAAAGAAGAGGTAATAAACGAAATTAAAGAGTCAGGTCTTAGAGGAAGAGGTGGCGGAGGATTTCCAACAGGTAGAAAGTGGGAAGCGGCTAAAAGAGCTGAAGGAGAAATTAAATACGTTATATGTAATGCTGATGAAGGTGATCCAGGAGCATTTATGGATAGAGCCATATTAGAGGGAGATCCTAATTGTGTATTAGAAGCAATGGCTATATGTGGATACGCTATAGGAGCTAATAAAGGGTACATTTATATTAGAGCAGAATATCCTTTAGCAGTACAGAGGTTAAAGATAGCTATTGATCAAGCCAGGAAACTTGGGTTGCTTGGAGAAAATATTTTAAATAGTGGCTTTAATTTTGATATTGAAATTAAGTATGGAGCAGGTGCTTTTGTATGTGGAGAAGCTACTGCATTAATACATTCTATTGAAGGGTTAAGAGGGGAACCAACAATGAAACCACCCAGAACCTCGGAAAAAGGATTATGGCAAAGACCAACTTGTGTTAATAATGTAGAAACCTTTGCTAATATTAGTCAAATAATTAACAATGGGGCAAAGTGGTATAACAAAATTGGAGCAGAAAAATCTACAGGGACAAAGGTATTTGCTCTTGCTGGAAATATTAATAATGTTGGGTTAGTTGAAGTTCCAATGGGAATACCATTAAAAGATATAATTTATGAAATTGGTGGAGGAGTAATAGATGATAAAAAATTAAAAGCAATTCAAACTGGGGGACCTTCTGGAGGATGCATCCCTATTGATTACTTAGATTTACCAATAGAGTATGATACTTTAACAGATATAGGGTCTATGATGGGGTCTGGTGGAATGATAGTTATGGATGAAGATAATTGTATGGTAGATATAGCAAAGTTCTATTTAGAATTTAGTGTAGATGAATCCTGTGGAAAATGTACTCCTTGTAGAATAGGAAATAAAAGGATTTTAGAAATTATAAATGATATAACAAATGGAAGAGCTAAGAAAGAGGACTTAAAGAAATTAGAGAGTCTTTGTGAAGTAGTTAAGGATTCATCTCTTTGTGGCCTTGGAGAATCTGCTCCTAATCCAGTATTAAGTACATTAAAATTTTTTAAAGATGAATATGAGGATCATGTAGTAAATAAAAAATGTAGTGCTGGGGTTTGTAAAAGTTTAGTAAAATATGAAGTTACAGATAGTTGTATTGGATGCACTAAATGTTTAAGGGCATGTCCTGTACTTTGCATTAAAGGAGAACTTAGAGAAAAGCATATTATTGATATAGATAAATGTATAAGATGTGGATTGTGCTTTGAAGCATGTCCTGTAAAAGCAATAATTAAAACTAGCTTAGGGGGTGAAAATTAATGATTAATGCAAAGATTAATGGAATTAATATAGTAGTAGAAAAGGGAACAAGCATCTTAGATGCTGCAAAATTAGTTAATATTAAACTACCAACTTTATGCAATATGAATATGATAGATGGTGAAACTAGAAATTGTAAAGGAACATGTAGAGTTTGCGTAGTTGAAATTGAAAAAAAAGAAGGATTAGTACCAGCATGTGCTACAGAAATAAAGGAAGGCATGTCAGTAAAAACTAACTCTTTAAAGGCAATTAGAGCTAGAAGGACAATAGCAGAACTACTATTATCAGATCACCCTATGGATTGTTTGAAATGTGAAAAAAATAACAAATGTGAATTACAAGATTTGGCCTTTGAACTAGGTATAGATAAAAACTCTTATGAGGGAGAAAGGGTACATTATGATTTAGATATATGTGAGTCCTTTGTAAGAGATAGAGAAAAATGCATAATGTGTAGGAGATGTGTCACCGTATGTAATGAAATCCAAAAGGTTCATGCAATAACAGTAGCTAATAGGGGATTTGAAAGCAATATTTCTACTTTTTGTGATGATAGTATAGTTAATAGTAGTTGTACGTATTGCGGGCAATGTGTAGCTGTTTGCCCTACAGGAGCATTAAGAGAAAAAAATGACTATAAAGAACTATGGAAATTATTAAATGATAATAAATATGTAATAGCTCAAATTGCTCCAGCAGTAAGATATGCTTTAGCAGAAGAATTTAAACTTGAAGCAGGAGAGTTATCTCTTGGAAGGATAATTACAGCTTTAAGAATGATGGGATTTAATGGGGTATTTGATACGAATTTTGCAGCTGACTTAACTATAACGGAGGAAGCTAATGAGTTTATGGAAAGACTTACAAAGGGGGAGAAGCTACCTATTATTACAAGTTGCTGTCCAGCTTGGGTTAAGTATGCTGAAAATAATTATTATGATAATATAGAACTTTTATCTACATGTAAATCACCACAACAAATCTTTGGAGCAATTGCAAAAAATTATTTGCCAACAAAATCTGAATTAAAAAAGAAGGATATAAAAGTAGTTTCAATAATGCCTTGTATTGCAAAAAAGTATGAGTCAAAAAGAGATGAAATGAAGGATAGAAATGGAATAGCAGATGTTGATTTAGTAATTACAACAAGAGAGCTTGCTAAATTAATAAGGGAAGCAGGAATAGATATTCTTAGTTTAAATGAGAGTGACTTTGATAGTCCATTAGGAACATCTAGTGGAGCTGGCGTTATATTTGGAACAAGTGGTGGTGTTATGGAGGCGGCATTAAGAACTTCTTATGAATGGATTACAGGAAAGACATTAGAAAAAATAGACTTTGAAGAAGTCAGGGGCTTAGAAGGAATTAAAGAAGGGAAAATAACTCTAAATGGAAAAGAGATAAATATAGCAGTTATTAGTTCTCTTGGAAAAGTTAAAAAAATAATGGATGAAATTAAGGTAGGAAACTGTAAGTATCACTTTATAGAAATTATGGCATGTCCAGGAGGATGCATTGGAGGTGGAGGACAACCTTTTATCAAATCTAATAGGGAAATATTGAAAAATAGAATGGTTGCTATTTATAAAGATGACAAAGGAAGAAAAATTAGAAAGTCTCATGAAAATCCTATTATAAAGCAAGTTTATAGAGAATATCTTAAAGAACCTAATAGTTCTATAGCACATGATATTTTACATGTAAATTATAAAAATAAATAAATATGAATTTTAAATAAAGGGAAAGTATGTAAATCCCTTTATTTTTTTGAGAATTTTAACAAGAAAAAAGGCTGAAAAAGTAGAAAAAAAGCGAAATATAAGCAAAAAAAACTATGGAAAAGAATAACGGGCAATAGTATAATTGGTTTATAAAAAAGAAATGTAATAAAAACGTATTTTTTGATGGAATATAATAAAAATAAAAGGTGAATGTTGAATTATGTTAGAAACTATAATTATTTCATTAATATTTTGTAAAATAAAGAAATTTAAAATATCACCATTATTTAAAAATTGGGCCATTTATCCTGTTTTATTTATGGAAATGGTTTACCTTGTTGTACAAGCTAATATATTTATGGAGAATTATGCTGTTATTAAGTATGTAGGTATACTAAAAACTATATATTTATGTTCGTATTTACCATTAGTTTTTAAATATAAACAGTTTATAGCATCTATTATTGGTTCTGTTTTTGTTATAGTTGGAGGAATATTGAATGATATAGCAATTGCAGTTAATAATGGATATATGCCTGTTTTTCCTACTTTATCATATATAACTGGATATGCAAAATTAGATGCATTTGATAAGGTAAATGATATACATATATTGGGAGATAGTTCAACAAAATTAAAGCCATTAACAGATATATTTGATATAGGATATAGTGTACTTAGCATAGGAGATATTTTCATTAGAGTATATGTATTCATTATAATTTACAATGTAGTTAAATCATTAAACATAACAAAAGATAAGATAAATTAGTTGATTTATTTAAAAACATATAGAAAAAGGAGATAATGCATGTTAAAGTTACAACCTATAGAATTTTTCTTAAGAACAATACCTGAAGGATTTCTTTTTATATTTGCTATTTATGTATTTTCACAAATTAATATAGATAGAAAAAAATATTTAATATCGAGTTTGTTATTTTCTACTTCAGTGTACATAATAAGATTACTTCCAATAAACTATGGGGTACATATGATTTTATCAGTGTTAGTTTTATCGTTTATATCCATAGTATATAATAAAATAGATGCAATTCAATCAATAAAAAGTATTATAATTTTATATATAATTCAACTAATATCAGAAGCCGTTAATGTCGTATTACTTAACTTAATGAAGCTTGATTTAGATAAGTTATTTAAAGATCCAATAAAAAAATCTATTTTAGGACTACCATCATTACTAATTACATTAACAATTATTATAATATTTTATTTAATAAATAAAAAAAGAAGGAAACTTAAAAAATGAATTTAGAACTATTGTGCAAAAATATATCACATAATTTAAAAAAAGAGTTAAATTTAGATGAGGATAAAAGAAGTATAATAGAATATGGTTTATATGCTGTTTTACACATGATTATATCAATATTAGCAGTTGGTATATTTGGTAAAATATTAGGGGTAATGTATGAAGCATTAATTATCTCATTTGTTCAAGCTATATTGAGAAAATATTCTGGTGGAGTTCATGCAAGCACTCCATTTAATTGTATAGTAATAGGTGTAATAGTATCTGTATTACCTGGATATTTAATGAAAAATGTTAATTTAAATGTTAACTATATAATTATTATAGGAGTTATTTTATATATCACTTCATTAATTATTATTTATAAGCTAGCTCCTGTAGATAGTCCTAATAAACCAATTAAAAAAGAAGAAAAAATAAGAAGATTAAAAAAGAGTTCACTAACAATATTATCTATTTATATGATTATAGTATGTTTTAATTTAATAATGTATTATATTAAAAATAATGAGGTTTTTTTAATTTATTCTGCGTGTATATATTTAGGTATATTATGGCAGGTGTTTACTTTAACTACATATGGTCATATTTTAGTAAATACAGTAGACTCTTTATTAATAAAAATTATTAAAATGATGGGAGTTGAAAGAAATGAAAAGATTAAACAATAAAATTCTAATGGCAGTTGCAGCTTTTGCTACAGCAATAGCATCTGTAGTAGCTACATCAGCATGTTTCTGGTCAGTATATCAACCAGAAGAGCCAAAGGCTTTAAGAGATGAATAATTAAATAAAGATCGGATGAATCCGATCTTTATTTAAATTACTAAGAGGTGGACAATTTGAACAAAATAAACAAGGATAAAAGAAAGCAAATAAATGATATGGTTTCAATAGTAAAATTGACATCATTAATGTTCACAGCTATTATATTTTTTCAATATATTTTTAATGATAATGAATTTTTAAATAATTTAATATATCAACAAATTATGGTTATGGCCTTAGGAGTTGTAATGTTATTATTATTAGGAATATACCTTGTATGGTCATTTTCACTAAATGATCAAATAAATAAAAATAAATATAGAAAAATAATATTTGTAGAAAATTTAGTTTTTATTGGAATTTTCTTTGTTGCTGTATTCCTATCAGGGGCCTATAAAAGTGAATTTAAATATATATTTCTTTTTATAATAACAAGTTCAACTATACAGTTAGGTTTAAAAAATGGAATAACAGTTGCAGTAATATCTTCAGTATTAATACTAGGAATGGATATCCTTTGTGTTCAAAATACAAATGTTAATAAATATTTTCAAACAGATTTAATTCTTTCAGGCATTTTCATTTTAACAGCTTGGCCTTTAGGGTTCTATGTTAAGATAGAAGGTGAGCATATTGATAAATTAGAGGAATTAGTAAATAAAGATGGTTTAACTGGAGTATTTAATCATAGATATTTTCAAGACGCATTAAAAGAGAAAGTAGCACTATCAGAGAAATATAAAGAGCCTGTTTCAATGATATTTGTTGATATAGATTACTTTAAACATTACAATGATTTATATGGTCATCAAAAAGGTGATGAAGTACTAAGGACTATAGGGAAAATATTAAGAGAAAACTTAAGAGAAAATGATGTTGCAGCTAGGTATGGGGGAGAAGAATTTGCTATAATTCTACCTAATACGAAGGAAACTGAAGCAGTTATTATAGCTGATAAAATTAGAAAAATTATAGAGGATACAAAATTCTATGGTGAGGAAAATCAGCCAAATGGGGTATTAACTGCTTCTATGGGAATATCAGTATATCCTGATAAAGCTAAAAATGATGTTACCCTAATTAAAAGTGCAGATGATGCGTTATATAGAGCTAAATTCTTTAAAAAGAATAGAGTTGAAACATATACATCAATATTAGATGAAATAAATGCTGATATTGAGGACAAGGATGTAGAGTTAATTGCATCTATTAAAACCTTAATAATTGTAATAAATGCTAAGGATAGATATACATATGGTCATTCAGAAAGAGTAGTTCTCTACAGTAGGTTGCTAGCTGAAAAGTTAAAGTTAAGTGAAAAAGATAAGAAAAAATTAATTTATGGTGCTTATATGCACGATATAGGAAAAATTAATATTTCTCAAGACATATTAATTAAAAAAATGCCATTGACAGATAAGGAATGGGAAATATTGAAGTGTCATCCTCAAGATGGAATAGAGATTATTAAGCCAGTAAAATCATTACAAGACATAATACCAATAATATTACATCATCATGAAAGGTATGATGGAACAGGATACCCAAATAAGTTAAGGGGAGAAGAAATACCTTATTTAGCTAGAGTTTTAAGTGTTGTAGATAGTTTTGATGCAATGACTTCTAATAGACCATATAATGTTAGAAAAAATTATCAAGAAGCAATAGAAGAATTAAAAAAATATAGTGGAAGTCAATTTGATCCTGAAATTGCAGATAAGTTTATAGAAGTAATTAAAGAAAATAAAGATAAGTTAGACAACTTAATCTAGTATATTAATTAACTTTAGAAAATAAAAGTGCTATTGCACTTTAAAATAACGCTATAATTATAAATGGGCTGTTTGTAACAGCCCATTTATAATTTTATGTCTTTTTTTATAAGCCTTTTATTAGTATATTCTTTAATAAGCTGATAAGCTACACTAAATGTAGGAATTCCTATAAGCATACCTATTAAACCTAAGGTGCTTCCACCAACTAACATTGCAAGCATAACCCATATTGCCGATAATCCAACAGAATTACCAACAACTCTCGGATAAATAATATTACCTTCAAATTGTTGTAGACATAGAATAAAGACTATAAACCATAAAGCTTTTATAGGATCAATAATAAGAATTAAGAATACAGCAGGTATAGTTCCTATAAAGGCTCCAAAAACAGGGATTAATGCAGTAACACCTATAAGAACACTTATTAATAAGGCGTAAGGCATTGAAAATATTGTCATACCTACAAAACATAAGGCTCCTAATATAAAAGCCTCTACACATTGACCTGTTATAAATTTAGAAAAAGTAGTATTAGCAATTTTACCTACTCCAATAGATTTATCAGCAAAACTTTTTGGAGTAAAGGCATATAACATTTTTTTTGCTTGATATATAAGAGTTTCTTTACTAGCAAGCATATAAATAGTTAACACTAAAGAAAGAACAAAGTTAACAATTCCGCTAGTTATTGTAACTGTAGTACTTAAAATTCCCGTTAAAGATGTAGTTAAAAAATTGGCAAAAAACTTAAGAAGCTCTCTCCAAGTACTAATTAGAGTATTGTATATATTATTTAATATTTCAGTTGATGAAATATATTCATTAATTAAAGCTTCAAAAGATTTAATATAATCTGGAACAGTATCTAAAAGAGTAGATACACTAGAAACTAATTGAGGTATAACAAAAAATGCTAGGGCTAATATTAAACCTATAACAGTAATAAATGTGGTTAATATAGATAATGGTCTTTTTAGGCCTCTAAGAAAACTAGATTTTTCTTTATCTAAAAAGTTAAAAACTTTATTTTCAAAAAAGCTCATTGGCAAGTTTAGTACAAAAGCCATACTAAAAGCAACAATAAATGGACTTATTATTCCAAATATATTACCAAAAGTTGAAACTACTGATTTTATATTTAATAGAATAAAACATAGAAATATCAAATATGTTCCAAGTAGAATATTTTCTTTAAATTTCTTATTTAACTCCTTCAACTAAAAATCCTCCAATATTTAAAATTATTATATATGTTTTTAATTAGTGAACATATCATATATTATAATTTTAAAACAATAATAAAAGGAATGCTAGTAATAAAGTTGAATCATTTGTAAATTAAAAGTAAAATATAAAAAGGAAATAAGATGAAATGGAGATGAGATAATGAGTAAGGTTAATAGTATAAAAACATTAGCAAGTACTAAATATTTATCATTATATAGCGCTGATTATACAAATAAAAAAGGAAATTTAAGAAATTGGACTATAGCTTCTAGAAAGAATTTAAAAACTATAGAAAATAAATTTTTTAATGATGGAGATGACAATATAGATGCAGTTGTAGTAATTGCAAAACATATTGATGAAGATAAGCTAGTGGTTATTAGACAGTTTAGGGTACCTATAAATGATTATGTTATTGAGTTACCAGCTGGATTAGTAGATGGAAATGAAGGATTTGAAGAAGCTGTCAAAAGAGAATTAAAAGAGGAAACAGGATTGGATTTGATAAATATAGATAAAGAAGCTACTAAAGAGAAAGTATATGTTTCCGTAGGAATGACTGACGAATCTATAGCTTTAGTACAATGTACATGTAGAGGAACAGTATCTAAAGAAAATTTAGAAGATGATGAAGATATAGAGGTTGTTATGCTTTCAAAAGAAGAAGCAAAGGAACTTATAAAATCAAATGAAAATATAGATGTAAAGGCATTACTTGCAATACAAAATTTTATATTAAGCTAATAAATTTACTAAAAGGAGATAAAATACTAAATATTATAGTTTAAGAGGTAATTTAAATGGATAATAGAAAGTATTTTATGAATTTTGGTATGGATGAAGATGTAGTTGAAGAGGTTAAGAAAAAGCTTAAGTATATAAAGACTAGTGGTAACTTTACTGGAGAAAAGGGAAATAAAATATATTATGAAAAATATAAGGTTAAAAATGAAAAGGGAAGAATAGTTATTTCGCATGGTTTTACCGAATGTATAGAAAAATACATTGAAATTATATATTACTTTACAAGAGAAGGTTATTCTACCTTTATTATGGAGCATAGGGGACATGGTCGTTCAGGATGTTTAGGAGCGGATAGTACTCAAATACATATTGAAGATTTTAATTTTTATATTAAAGATTTAAAAAGTTTTATTGATAAAATTGTTGTTAAAAAGAAAAATTTATTTTTATTTGCTCACTCTATGGGAGGAGCCATTGGAGCTATGTTTATAGAAAAATACCCATCATATTTTAAAAAGGCAATTTTATCTTCACCTATGCTTAAAATTGCTATAGGAAAAATTCCGAATTTTTTAGCTTTATTTTTAGCTAAGATAGCTATAGTAATGGGAAAAGAAAATGAGTTTATAGTTGGTAATATGCCTTATGAAAGTTCCTATGATTTCTTTTTAGCATCTACTTCAAATGAGAGTCGGTATAACTACTACTACAGAGAGATAGTAGCAAATAGCAAAATACAAAGAGGTGGTGGCTCTTATAGATGGTTATATGAATCCCTAAAAGCAATTAATTACATATTAAATAGAAATAATATAAAAAATATTAATATACCAGTTTTACTTTTTCAAGGAGGAAAGGATGAACTAGTAGGCGAAGAGGGAGGTCAAAAATTTGCTAAAAAATGCAGGTTTTGTAAGTTGATAAAATTTGAAAATGCAAAGCATGAACTTTACTTAGAAAATAATAATATACTGGAAGTTTATCTGGATACTATATTTGAATTTTTAGAAAACTAAAATTAGTTAGATTTTTTTGTTAACAATATTAAAGAGAAGAAAATATGATAATATAGGTGAAAGAGGAGGGATAAACTTTGGAGGAATTACTAAAGCTTAAAAAAAAATCTGGAAATATAGTAAATGCAAAATATAAGATTTTAGATTTAAGTTATATAGATAAAATAATGGAATTACAAGACAGAATAATTGAAGATTTAGAAGACAAACAACTATATGCTCCTACAGAAAAAGAAGAATTTATTGATTGCATAGTAAATGATGGTAAAATAATAGGTTATTTAGATGAGAACAATGAATTAATAGCAATGGGAGCATATGTAAGAAAAGGATATTCAAAAGGTAACTATGGATATGACTTAGGAATAGAAGGAGAAATGCTACTTAATATTGCTCAAGTAGAGTCTACAGTTGTAAGAAGTGACTATAGGGGAAATGGGCTTCAAAGAATATTGTGTGAGAAGATAGAGGATATTGCAAAAAAGGATAGAGTTAAATTACTAACCTCCACAGCATCCCCATATAATAACTATAGTGTTAATACTTTTAAAAAATTAGGATATGAAATCAAGAAAGATAAACTTAAGTATGGTGGTTTAAGAAGGTACGTATTAGCTAAGGAACTTTAAAGTATATCTGAATTGATTTTTAAAGTGCACCTATTAATTTTGCAATGGTTTAGAGACTAGCCATTGGATAAACAAAATTATTTAGGTGCTTTTTTTATAAATTAAAATAATAATTAGAAATGTAAAGATAATAAAAGTTATTAAAAAATATTTACTTTATATAGTTAATAATAGCTAAAATAACGGTTGATTAATTCTTAGTAATTTAGTATGATATAATTAATTCAGAGTGAAACACTAAGATATGATTTAAATATATTATTTCTATAATAAGGAGATGTAAAAATGAGTGAAGTTTTATTAAATATAAATGGTTTAAAAACTGCAGTAGAAGGAAAGGAAATCCTAAAGGGTCTAGATTTAAAAATAAATAAAGGTGAAATACATGTAATAATGGGCCCAAATGGAGCTGGTAAATCTACTTTAGCAAATGCATTAATGGCTCATCCAAGATATGAAAGAGTTGAGGGAGACATTGTTTTTGAAGGTGAAGATATAACAGAATTAAAAACAGATGAAAGAGCTAAGAAAGGTTTATTCTTATCTTTTCAACATCCAGAAGAAATACCTGGAATAACAGTTGAAAACTTTATTAGAAGTTCAAAAATTGCAAAGGATGGTCAATTAATTAAATTCTTAAAGTTTGATAAAGACTTAAAAAACAATATGAAAGAATTAAAAATGGATCCAATCTATGCAAAGAGATACTTAAATGTAGGTTTTTCTGGTGGAGAAAAGAAGAAAAACGAAATACTACAAATGCTTATGTTAAGTCCTAAATTAGCAATTTTAGATGAAACAGATTCAGGTCTAGATGTAGATGCTATTAGAGTTGTTTCAGAAGGTATAAAAATGTATGCTAATGAAAATAACGGAGTATTAATAATAACTCACAATACTAAGATTCTTGAAAACTTAAAACCTGATTATGTTCATGTTTTAGTTAATGGAAAGATAGTTAAAACAGGAAATGCAGATTTAGCTAATGAAATTGAGAAAAATGGATATGAAGCTTTTAAAGCAGAAGCTATGTAGGAGGTGACTGGCTTTGGAAATGAAAAAAAAGACCTACGTTGAAGACGTAGAAAGAGGAATTTACGACGTAAAGAATGAGGATAAGTTTGAATTTAAAACAGATAAAGGTTTAACTAGAGAAATTGTTGAAACAATTTCAAAAGAAAAAGAGGAACCAGACTGGATGAGAGAATTCAGATTAAAATCTCTTGATATATATAATAAAATTAAATTACCAACTTGGGGTCCTTCTTTAGATGAATTAGATATGGATAATATAGTTACATATGTTAGACCAAAATCTAAGTTAAATGAAAGCTGGGAAGATGTACCGGAAGATATTAAAAAGACATTTGATCTTTTAGGTATTCCAGAAGCAGAAAAGAAATCCCTAGCAGGAGTTGGTGCTCAATACGATTCAGAGGTAGTTTATCATAGTATTAGAGAAGACCTTGTAAAACAAGGTGTAGTTTATACTGATATGGAAACTGCAGTTAGAGATTATGAAGATATAGTTAAAGAATACTTTATGAAATGTGTAGCCCCAAGTGATCATAAATTTGCAGCCCTTCATGGAGCTGTATGGTCAGGTGGATCCTTTGTATATGTACCAAAGGGAATTAAAGTTGATATACCATTACAATCATACTTTAGATTAAATTCACCAGGAGCAGGTCAATTTGAACACACATTAATTGTAGTAGAAGAGGGAGCTAGTCTACACTTTATTGAGGGATGTTCAGCACCTAAGTATAATGTAACTAATTTACATGCAGGTTGTGTTGAATTATTTGTAAAGGAAGGCGCTAGTTTAAGATATAGCACTATAGAAAACTGGTCAAAAAACATGCTTAACTTAAATACTAAGAGAGCAATAGTTGAAAAGAATGGAACAATAGAATGGGTATCTGGTTCCTTTGGATCTAGAATATCTATGTTATATCCAATGAGTATATTAAAGGGTGAAGGAGCAAAGGCTGAATTTACGGGAGTATCTTTTGCAGGAAAAGGCCAAAACCTAGACACTGGAGCTAAGATAATTCATGCAGCACCAAATACTTCATCAACAATAAACTCAAAATCTATTTCTAAAAATGGTGGAGTTGCAACTTATAGAGGTGTAGTTAAAGTAAATCCAAATGCTTATAACTCAAAATCAGTAGTATCCTGTGAATCATTAATGTTAGATAATATTTCAAAATCTGATACTATACCAGTTATTGATTTAGCAAATGATGATGTTGAAATCGGACATGAAGCAAAAATAGGTAAAATCAGCGATGATGCAATATTCTATTTAATGAGTAGAGGAATTACAGAAGAAGAAGCTAAATCAATGATAGTAAGAGGTTTCGTTGAACCTATATCAAAGGAACTACCACTTGAATATGCAGTTGAAATGAATAATTTAATTAAGCTTGAACTAGAAGGGAGCATAGGATAATGAACAATTTAGATTTTAATAATATTAATAAGACTCCTGTAAGAACAAAAAGCTGGTTAAAGGTTAATGATGTATCATTAAAGGATTATAATGCTCCTGAAATTGGAGAGTTTAATAATTATAAGGTAACTGGTAATGAACTTGAAGGAGTTACTATAGAAGAGTTTTCAAAAGGTAAAGTATTACCATTAAATAAAGATTTTACTTATGGAGCTTCAGAAGAACTAATAAATCAAGGAGAGCTTGATTTTAATAAAGGTTTCTTTATAAAAATAGATAAAAGAGCAAAGGTTCAAGATCCAATAGTTATAGAATTTAATATGGATAATGAAAATAGCACTTTAGTAGATAATGTTTTAGTAGTTGCTGAAGAAGATTCAGAAGCTAAAATTATTATAAAATATAATTCAAAAGATAATGTAGAAGGTTATCACAATGGAGTATGTAAAATCTTTAGTAAAGAAAATAGTAATATACAAGTAATTAAAGTGAATTTATTAAACAAAGAAACAGTTAATATAGATTCAAATTTATCTGATATCAATAGTTATGGAAAAGTAGATTTTGTATCTATTGATTTAGGTGGAAAAGTTAGTATAACAAACTACCATGGAGATTTAAAAGAAGATAGTTCAGAATCTAATTTAAGTTCAATTTATCTTGGTGGAGATAAAAAAGTTATAGATATGAATTATATTGTTACTCATAAGGGAATAAGAAGTAAGTCTAATATTATTACAAGAGGTGCCCTTAAAGGAGAAGCAAATAAGATATTTAGAGGAACTATAGACTTTAAAAGAGGAGCTTCTAAAAGTAAGGGAGCAGAAGATGAATATTGTATGATTTTATCACCAAAGGTAAAATCTAAAGCAATGCCATTGTTACTTTGTGAAGAAGATGATGTATCTGGAGAACACGCAGCAGCTTCAGGTAAAATAGATGAAAATAAGCTATTCTATTTAATGAGTAGAGGATTAGATTACAATGATGCCAGAAGAGTAATTATAGAAGGTGCATTTAATCCTATAATAGATAAAATAGAAGATGAAACAATAAAAAATGAAGTTTTAGCTTCAATAAAGGAATGTTTAGATAATGAATAATAGAGATTTTTTAAAGGATTTTCCTACTTTAAATAAAGAGAGAAATGGAAAGAAAATAGCTTATTTAGATAGTGCTGCAACTACACAAAAGCCAAGAGCAGTAATAGAGGCTATAAAGGGATACTATGAAAAAACAAATGCAAACCCTCATAGAGGAGCTTATGAGTTAAGTGTTCTTGCTACTGATGCATATGATGAAGCAAGAGAAAAAGTTAAAAGCTTTATCAATGCAAAACATAGAGAAGAAATTATATTTACTAAAAATGCAACAGAAGCTTTTAATTTACTTTCAATGTCTTATGGCATGAATTTTATAAATGAAGGCGATGAAATAGTTATTTCTATTGCAGAACATCATTCAAATTTAATTCCATGGCAACAAGTTGCAAAGGCAAAGGGTGCAATTTTAAAGTATATGTACACTGATGAAAATGGTGAATTAACAGAAGAGGAAGTACATTCTAAAATAACAGATAAAACTAAGATAGTAAGCATAACACATGTTTCTAATGCTTTAGGAACAATAAATCCTGTAAAGCAAATAGCAGAATATGCTCACTCTAAGGGAGCTATAGTTATAGTAGATGGTGCACAAAGTGTTCCTCATATGAAAGTAGATGTAAGAGATATAAATGCAGACTTTTTAGTTATTGCAGGACATAAGCTTTTAGCACCAATGGGAATAGGTGTACTTTATGGTAAAAAAGAATTATTAGAAAAAATGCCACCAATTATTTTTGGTGGAGATATGGTTGAATATGTTTATGAACAAGAAACAACATTTAATGTTTTACCATATAAATTTGAAGCTGGAACACAAAATGTAGAAGCAGCTGTTGGTTTATCTAAGGCCATAGACTATTTAAATGAAATTGGAATGGATAATATTGAAAAAATAGAAAAAGAACTAATGTCCTATGCAATAGAAGAAATAAGTAAATTAGAATATGTAAAAATATATGGCCCGAAAGATATAGATAAAAGAGGTGGGGTTTTATCCTTTGAAATAAGCGGAGTTCACCCACATGATGTTGCTTCAATTTTTGATACCTTTGGAGTTTGTATAAGAGCTGGAAACCATTGTGCTCAGCCTCTAATGAGATATATGGGAATAAATGCAACATCTAGAGCAAGCATTTATTTCTATAATACAAAAGAAGATATTGATAGATTAATAGAAGCAATCAAAAAGACATACGATATGTTTTCAAAATGGAGGTAATATTTAATGGATTTAAATGAAATTTATACAACTCTTATAATGGAGCATAGTTCATCAAAGCATAATAGAAGAAAACTAGATCATGTAGATTTATGTGAAAAAGGACATAATCCAAGTTGTGGTGATGAAATAACATTAGAAATAAAAATGAATGGGGATATAATAGAAGACTTAGCATTTACAGGCCAAGGATGTGCTATTTCTCAAGCATCAACCTCAATGATGATAGATCTTATAAAAGGAAAAAATAAAGAGGAAGCATTAAAATTAGTTGAAACCTTTATAGGAATGATAAAAAGAGAAATTGATGATGAAGATGAGTTAGAAGCATTAGAGGATGCAATAGTTCTGAAAAATATCTCAAATATGCCAGCAAGAGTAAAATGTGCTGTTTTAGCTTGGCATACTTTAAAAGAAGCAATAGCTTAGATAAAATGCATGCATTTTATAATGTAAAGTTAAGAATGAAGAATTAAGAATTAAGGAAAAAAATCCTTTGGATTTTTAAATAAAAAGTGCTTTGCACTATTTAAAATAAGTTTTGCTGTGCAAAACATCCTTAATTTTACATTCTTCATTTTTCATTCTAAATTTAAAGTGTTCTTAATTTTTCATTATTAATTCAAAGCTATGATTTATTATTCTTAAATAAAATGGAATAATTTTAAATTTTACAACAATTTGCTTTATATCGTTATAAATAAGGATTTGATATAGTAATATAAATTATGGTAGAATAAAGTCATTATATTTTAAAAATAAGGAGAAATGCGTAAATGGAAGGTAGTCCCGGGAGTAGTTTTATTTTAATCTTAATTTTAGTATTGGTTAATGCTTTTTTTGCATCTGCAGAAATGGCAATAGTATCATTAAACAAAACTAAAATAAATATTTTAGATGAGGAAGGAAATAAGAAAGCAAAGCTTTTAAAAAATGTAATGAAGGATCCAAATAGGTTTTTATCTACAATACAAGTTGGTATAACTTTTGCAGGGTTCTTTGCATCAGCATCAGCAGCAACATCGATTTCTTATGGATTTGCTAACTTTTTAAAGGGTATTAATGTACCATATAGTGAAAGTATAGCTTTAGTTTTAACAACACTTGCTATATCTTATATAACATTAGTATTAGGAGAATTAGTACCTAAGAGAATAGCACTTCAAAATTCAGAAAAATTAGCAATGTCAGTTATTAAACCTATAATTTTTATTTCTAAGTTGACCAAGCCTTTTGTATGGTTTTTATCTTTTTCAACTAATGTGATTTTAAAAATCCTTAGAATAAATACAGAAGGAATAGAAGAGCAAATATCAAGAGAAGAAATAAGAAGTTTAATAGAAATAGGTGAGGAAAACGGAGCTATAAATCCATCAGAAAGAGAAATGATAGATGGAATTATTGAATTTGATGATACAACAGCTAAAAAGATCATGACCCCTAGAACAGAAACTTTCTTATTAAATGTTAATGATAATATAAGAGAGTGTATTAAAGAGATTTTAGATGAGAATTATTCAAGAATACCTGTTTATGAAGGTGAACAAGATAATATTATAGGAATACTACACATGAAAGATTTATTTGCATGTATAGTAGAAAATGGTATAGATAATGTTAATATAAGAGATTTATTAATAGAGCCGAGCTTTTTTATTGAAACTAAAAATATAGATGATTTATTTAAAGAATTAAAAGAGAAAAAGGCATATATAGCTGTATTAATAGATGAGTATGGTGGTTTTTCTGGAATTGTTACCATGGAAGACATAATAGAAGAAGTAATGGGAGAAATTCTAGACGAATATGATGATAATCTAGATATAGAAAAAATAGATGATGACAATTATATAGTTAGTGGTTTAATGGCATTAACAGATATAAATAGTTATTTAGATATAGAGTTAGAATCAGAATTTGCTGATACTATAGCAGGGTTATTTATAGAAAAGTTAGGTGAAATACCAACTTCAACTCAAAATTGTGAGGTTAATCTAAATAATGTAACTTTAAAGTTATTAAAATTAGATGATAAAAGAATAGATAAGATTCATATAGTTTTAGATCATAATTTACAAGAAGAAGTAAGTTGTGATGAAGATATAGAAATTTAATAAATAAAATGTATAATACTCCTCTATAATACTAAAAATATTATAGAGGAGTGTTTTAATTATGATAGAAAATACCTTAAAAGAATTAAATACCCAACTTGAAGGAGTAATAATGGGTGAAAATGCAATGTCAAACTTAAAAGATAAAGCAAAGGATTATAAACTGATTGAATTAATCGATGATACCTTATGCACAGTGCAAAAAAATAAAGATGTAATAGTAAAAGAAATAGAGGAATTGGGCGGAACACCTACTCATAATGAAGGTGTATGGGGAAAAATATTAGAGATTTTTAATAATATAAAAGAAATGACAATTGATACAGATAAGGAAATATTAGAAAAAGCTATTCAAGGAACTGAAATGGGATTTAAAGCTATATTGGATTTCTTAATAAAAGAGGATAATTTACATGATCATTTTAAAAAAGAATTAATTAAGGTTTCAGATGAATATAGTAGAAATATTAAGGATATGCAAGAATATTTAATTAACATATAATAGATATAAAAATGAATATGCATAAATTTATTTAATTAATGCAAAATAAAACTAATAAAATAAAGGAGTGTGTATTTATGAGTGATAAAATAATGACATTTAATGATGAGAATGGAAACAAAGTGGAGTATGCAATTTTAGAACAAAAATTAATTTGTGGAAGTGAATATGTTGCAATGGCTCCTGTTAAAGATAAATCACATATTGAAATTTATAAAATAAAATTTGATAAGGATTGGAATGAAAGTTTGAGCGAAGTAGAATCTCAAACAGAAATAAATATGTATAAAGAAGTATCAAATTTAAAGTTTTAATTGCACATAAAAACACTAGTAAACTAAATTATGTTTGCTAGTGCTTTTTAATTTTTGGAAATTATAAAAATGTTATTCTATCAATAATATTTTTATGATTTCCTTCCTTCAGTTTGAAAAGAGATAAAAATTGTATGACGGGGACTTGGAGCGCATGCGACGGAGCAAGTAATACAATGTTTATCTCTTCTTTTATTTTAGATTCACAAATGAATTTGTCTATGAATAAGATAAAATAAAATAAGTTTAGGAGTAATGATTTCATGAATAGTTATAATCTAATAATGAAACTACAAGCTAAAATGCAAGATCCTAGATTTGCAGAAAGATTTAATAGAATAGTTTCAGAATTCAATAGTATTCCTGGAGTTCAACAGGAAGTAATGAGAATAGCTCAAATACAAGACGAAAGACAAAGAGAAAAAGCTATATCCAAACTACCAGATAGAGTTAAACATTTGGTTAGAGAAGTAAGCTCATTATTAAATGAATAAGTTAAAATTAATCATTAACAAAAGCCAAGTAATTTGCATATATTATGTATTATAAGTATTTTACAAGGAGATAAAAAATATGGGAACTAATTACGAATATAATGCTGAAAATTTCGAAGAAATTTTAAGTAGGCTTCAAGCAGATGAAACTGAATTATTATCAAACAATAATTGTAATAATTCAGAAAATGGATTAGCTGATTTTGACTTTTCAGAATTAGAAAACTTAGGTTTAGAAGGACTAAACTCAAACACTTCTAGAAGCTGTCCTGACTTAGAAAATAATATTGGAACATTAGAAGTAGCTAGCAATTGTAATTCAGGCTGTGGAGTTGTAAGCTGTAGACAATGCTATGAAAAAGGATTAAGAAATGGATTAGAGCAAGGATTTACTAGAGGATATCAAAAAGGATATTGTAAAGGAAGAGACGCAGGATTACGTGAAGGATTTAATGCAGGGTTAGAAAGAGGATTAAGTAGAGCAGAAGAATTAGCTAGAGCTGCTTATGAAAAAGGCTTTAAATGTGGATATCAAAAAGGGTATTCAGCTGGATACCAAAAAGGTTTCCAAGATGGATGCAGAATTGGATTCCAAAGAGGAGCAAGAGCTGGTTTTAACAATGGTTTTAGAAGTGGCTACGAAAAAGCTGTTAGAGATATTATTAGGTGTGCAAATGCAAATGCAGCTAACAATGGTGTAGGAACAGGCTGTAATAATAATTCAAATTCAAATGGATCTTGGAGAAATTGTTAAAGATATTAAAAGTAAATTATAATTTTTAAATTTTAGGGTTGCTAATAGAGTAGTAACCCTATATTTTTATTTAAAATACTATAGATAAAATTGTAAAATTAAGTTATAAATAATATAAGATTAATTTAGATAATAGAAAATATAATAATGAATAAATAATTAAATTTAAGAAATATGTAAAAATATTTATATAAATCATTTATAATTGTAATGATAATAAATTTAGTAAAGAGAGGTCAAAAATGAAGATAAATTGGAATAATAAATATACAACTATAGCTATATATTCTTTTCTTGTTGCAATTTCTGTAATTTTATTTTATTTAGCAATATCGCAAGTGTCTATATTTACTGATAAATTAAACTCTATATTTGTAATATTACAACCTTTTATTATAGGTTTTTCTATAGCGTATATAATTAATTTTTTATTAGAGTTTTATGAAAATAAGGTTTTTGAAACAAAGTATGTAAAAAAAATAAGATTAAAATCAAAAAGGGGTTTAGCTATAATTCTTTCATATATTACTGCATTTTTTATAATCAGTATGGTAGTGAAATTCCTTTTACCACAGGTTATAGATAGTATAGTAGGATTAGTTAATGATATACCAACTTACATAAATAATACTACTAATTTTGTTAATAATGTTATAAATGATTTAAACATAGAAGATCAGTATTCAAAGACTCTTATAGATAATTTTAATAATTTAATAAACTATATAATTAGATTTATCACTAATTTAATTCCAGCTTTAGGAGGATTTGTTGCAAGAATTGCATCAAGTATTTGGAATGTTATTTTGGGGATAATAGTATCGGTATATCTATTAATAGATAAAGAAAAGCTATGTGCTGTAAGTAAAAAAATAACATATGGACTTTTACCAGAAAATTATGCAAATAGTATAATAGAGTTAGTTCATAGAAGTAATTATACTTTCGGAAGGTTTTTAATTGGAAAAATAATAGATTCATTAATTATAGGTGTGCTAACATTTATTATATTGGCTATCTTTAAAATGCCATATACAATATTAGTATCTGTTATAGTTGGAATAACCAATATTATACCTTTCTTTGGACCATTTATAGGGGCAATCCCTTCATTTATAATTATTTTATTTGTATCACCAGTTCAAGCATGTTGGTTCTTATTAATAATATTATTTATCCAACAATTAGATGGAAATGTAATTGGACCTAAGATACTAGGGGATACAATAGGGATATCAGCATTTTGGATTTTATTTTCAATATTAGTAGCAGGTAAGGTCTTAGGTATAATTGGTATGATAATAGGTGTACCTTTATTCGCTATATTCTATTCAGTAGTAAAAGGCTTTATAGAAGGAAAATTAAAAAAGAAGGGGTTAAAAACAGAAACAAAAGATTATATGAAAAATTAATATAAGTAAAAGGGCTGTTATAAACAGCCCTTTAATACAAAATGTATAATTAATTGTTAATTATTAAATGAGCTGTCTAATTACAGTTCTTTACCATCTTCCAGAAGATCCTCCGCCTCCAGAAGAACCACCTCCAAAGCCTCCAAAACCTCCGGAAGATCCGCCACCTCTACCACCTCTACCATAGCCACCAGTTAAGAATAATATTCTAAGTATTAATAAAGTTATAGATCCTCTATTGAAAATCAAATCTAATAATAATAGTACTCCTAAGATTCCAAATGAACTAAATAAAGGAGTTCTTATAGAATTATAATTATTATTAGGAAGAGATATATTTAGAGATTTATCAAGAGAAACATTATACTCTTCTGCAATTAAATCACTAAAAGAACTATAACTATTTAATATCCCTTCACCATACTCTCCTAATTGAAACTTTTCTTTTGCTAAAGAATTCATAACTCTATTACTTAGTGCATCTGGAATAGCACCCTCTAATCCACGTCCTACTTCTACTCGCCAAGCTCTATCATTAATAGCTACTAATATAAGTAGCCCATTATCTTTATTTTTTTGACCTATTCCCCAAGTTCTAAAAAGCTTTAAAGCATAGTCCTCAATTGCTTCACCATTAGTACTATCTATTATTACTGTAACAGCTTGAGCTCCAGTTTTATCTTCTAGCTCTTTTCCAATAGATATTATTTTTTCTTTTTCATCTTGTGTTAATATACCTACATAGTCATTTACATATTTATAATTAGTTGGAGAGGGTAAATTAGCTTCTGCTAATGTAATTAAAGAAGAACTAAATAATAATGATAATAATAAAGAGATTAGAAGGAATTTTAATTTTGATATTATTTTCATATTATCTATTAAAATCTACAGAAGGTACTTCGCTAGCATTATCGCTTGCTTTATAAAGTGGCATTTGTTCAAATCCAAATATTGAAGCAATAATGTTGCTTGGAAATCTTCTTAATTTAGAATTATAATTAGTTGCTGCTGTATTATAATCTTGTCTTGCAACAGCTATTCTATTTTCAGTTCCTTCTAATTGGATACTTAAATCTTTAAAATTTTCATTAGATTTCAAATCAGGATATCTTTCAACTACAACAAGCAATCTAGATAATGCATTAGATAGTTCACTATCGGCATTAGCTTGCTCAGTAACATTGCTTGCACCAGCAAGTTTACTTCTTGCATTAGCTATATCAGTAAAAATATCCTTTTCTTGAGTAGCATAACCTTTAACAGTGTTAACTAAATTAGGTATTAAATCAGATCTTCTTTGTAGTTGAGTATCTATATTTGAAGCTGATTTATTTACTTGTTGTTCTAAATTTACTAAGTTATTATAACTAGATATAACAGGAAATGCTATAATAGCAAGAACTATTAATATAGCTATTAATACTTTTACTCCATTTTTCAAAAAAAACACACTCCTTTCTACATAATTAGTATATGTAGAAAAAGAATGTGTTATTAAAAATTAACCTATTAATAGTGTTATAATTAATAATAATGTGAAAGTCCAATGTAAGTTGTTTGTATAAGGTATACCTAATTTTTCAAAACTACAAACTGCTTTATGAGCTTTTAAAGCAATAGGTAGAGTTATAAATACTAATAGTGAAACTAAAGGATAAAATCCTAAAATAATATATATTGAAGTTAATATATAGGCTCCAAATACTAAGAACCTATAAATATATGTACTATACTTACTTCCAATTCTAACACTTAATGTACCAAGGCTTAAGTTAGCATCTCTTTGGAAATCTCTCATTTCATTGCTTATCATAAGAGCTGGTATTATAAAAGATGCTGGTAAAGATAATAATATTGGATAAATACTTAATTCTTTTGTAAATGGATAAGATGCACCTAGCACCATAAGTGGTCCCATTGTTATAAATGATATTGGAACACCAAGACCTTTTCGCTTAAATACAAAAGGTTCACCAGTATATGAATAAGCACCAAAGATTCCTATTAAGCCTATTATTAACATTTTATAATCAGTTATATAAATTAAATATAATCCAATTAATGATGCAAGTCCAAAACAAGCCATTGCCCATAGAAATACATAAATATCAAAGTAAGTTCTAGTAACGCCTAAAAATTTTATTTTTCTTCCACTAGGTCTATAATATCTAAAGCTTCCTTCAAAATAATCATTTACTAAATTTGCACCAGATTGAGCTAATAATCCAGCAATAGTTACAAGAATAACTAAGAATATATCCCTAGAATTTGAAAAATTAATTGCTCCCATTTTATATGCAGCAACAATCCCTAAAGTAGTAGAGCCTATTGCAAGAGTTAATGAAAATGGTCGAAAGGCTTTCCAAGAGTCTTTTATAAATTTTATTATATAATCTTTATTCAAATAATCACCTCATATCAATTATTGCAAGTTAAAATTTTATCATAAATACGTAATTCTTTCAAATAAAAACTTATTTTAAAATATAAGAAATTATAATATCTATCTCTTTTAAGAGTTAAGAATTTCGATATATTTGTTAAGTTTTTTATATGGAAGTTAATGTATTAAGAATCTATAATTATAAATGTAAACGAAATCAAATATGAAAATATTTTATAGAGGTAGGGGATTTTTATGAAAAAGGTTAAAAAGTTACTTACAATGGCAATGGCTACTATTATGCTTACTGCTTCATTAGTAGGCTGTGGTGGAAAGGAAACTGGAGATAAGGGAGGTACTTCATCAGGAGATAAGGTTAAAGTTGGAGTATGCCTATACAAGTTTGATGATACTTATATTTCAACTGTTCGTCAAAACTTAGAAAAGATTCAATCTGAGAATCCGGATAAAGTTGAATTTACTTTCTATGATGGAAAAGGTGACCAAGCTACACAAAATGATAGTATAGATACATTATTACAAAAGGATGTAGATTTATTATTAGTTAACTTAGTTGATACAGGAGCTGCACCAACTGTAATTGATAAGATTAAAGCAGCTGAAAAACCAGTAGTTTTATTTAATAGAGAGCCTGCAACTGATGCAATAAAGGCATATGACAAGGCTATATTTGTTGGAACTAATGCTCAAGAAGCTGGAGTTATGCAAGGTAAAATACTTACAAGCTTATGGGAAAAGGATTCAAAGGCTGTAGATAAAAATGGAGATGGAGTTTTACAATATGTTATGCTAAAAGGTGAACCTGATAATCCAGAAGCAGTTGCAAGAACTCAATTCTCAGTTTCAACTTTAAATGATAATGGAATTAAAACTGAAGAATTAGCTCTTCAAGTTTGTAACTGGCAAAATGATTTAGCACAAAGTGCAACTGAAGCTTGGTTATCAAGATTTGGTGATAAGATAGAAGCTGTTATAGCTAATAATGATGGTATGGCTCAAGGTGCTATAGCTGCATTACAAGCTCAAGGATATAACAATGGTGATGCTGCAAAGACTATTCCAGTTGTAGGTGTTGATGCTACATCAGCAGCTCAAGATTTAATTGCTAAAGGATTTATGTTAGGATCAGTTCTTCAAGATGCTGAAGGAATGGCTAAGGCTTTATATGCAACAGGAATGAATTTAGCAGGTGGTAAGGGTGCTGTAGAAGGAACTTCATATAAATTTGATGATACTGGAGTTGCAGTACGTATTCCATATCAAGAATATACTAAATAAAAAATTTCAATTAACTGCATAGTGAAGATTCACTATGCAGTTTAAAAATAAAAGAAAAGTGGTGAAAAGTTATGGCAGATACAAAATATGTTCTTGAAATGATAGATATTTGCAAAGAGTTTCCAGGAGTTAAAGCATTAGACAAGGTTCAGTTAAAGGTAAGGCCAGGAACTGTACATGCTTTAATGGGAGAAAATGGAGCAGGAAAATCTACTTTAATGAAATGTTTATTTGGTGTTTATATCGAAGATAATGGAGAAATTTTTATTGATGGAGTAAAAATTAAGTTTTCTAATCCAAAGCAAGCCATGGATAATGGAGTTGCAATGGTACATCAAGAGTTAAACCAAGTTTTACAGCGAAATGTTATGGATAATATTTGGCTTGGTAGATATCCAGGCAACACTGGAATAGTAAATGAAAAAATTATGTATGAAGAAACAAAAAAAATATTAGATGAATTAGAAATAGATGTTGATCCTAAAATGAAAATGGCTAAGTTATCTGTTTCACAAAGACAAATGGTTGAAATAGCAAAGGCTGTTTCATATAATGCAAAAATTTTAGTATTAGATGAACCTACATCATCCTTAACTAATGAAGAAGTTAAGCATTTATTTAGAATTATAAATAAGTTAAGGGATAGAGGTTGCGGTATTATATATATTTCTCATAAGATGGAAGAAATTCTTCAAATTTCAGATGATGTAACAATTATGCGTGATGGTAAATGGATAGATACACTTCCAGCTAAGGAGCTTACAACAGATAAAATAATAAAATTAATGGTTGGACGTGATTTAACTAATAGATTTCCACCAAAAACAAATAAGCCACAAGATGTTATTTTAGAAGTTAAAAATTTAACGGGTTCATATCAACCTTCAATTAAGAATGTTTCTTTTGAACTTAAAAAAGGAGAAATATTAGGGGTTGCAGGATTAGTTGGATCTAAGAGAACTGAACTATTGGAAACTATATTTGGAATAGCTAAACACAGTGAGGGTGAGATACTTCTTCATGGTAAAAAAGTAGAAAATAGTGATTCTCGTAAGGCTATAAAAAATGGATTTGCCTTACTAACAGAAGAACGTAGAGCAACAGGTATATTTGGACAACTTGATATTAAATTTAATACTATGATTGCTAATATAGATGGGTATAGCAAATATGGTGTATTAGATAATAAAAAGATGACAGAAGATACTAAATGGGCAATAGATAGTATGAAGGTTAAGACTCCAAGTCAAAAGACTTTAATTAGGAGCCTATCTGGAGGTAATCAGCAAAAGGTAATTATAGGAAGATGGCTCTTAACGAATCCAGAAATACTTCTATTAGATGAACCAACAAGAGGTATAGATGTTGGAGCTAAATATGAAATTTATCAACTTATTATAGATTTAGCTAATAAGGGTAAAGGGGTTATAGTTGTATCCTCTGAAATGCCAGAATTATTAGGAATTTGCGATAGAATACTTGTAATGTCAAATGGAAAAGTAGCTGGAATAGGTGATGCAGATAAAATATCACAAGAAGATATTATGACTATGGCTGCTAAATATATTTAGAATAGAGGTGTAACTTATGAATAAAGTTAAATTTAATAAAGAGTCTTTACAAAATTTCTTGCTTAATTATGCGTTGTATATAGTTTTATTTATAATGATAGTCTTCTTTGTAATAAAGGAACCAGGATTCCTTTCATTAAAAAACTTCACTAATATTTTAAGTCAAGCATCAACAAGAGGGATACTTGCACTTGGAGTCGCTGGTTTAATTGTACTTCAAGGTACAGACCTTTCTGCAGGACGTATTTTAGGACTTACAGCAATAGTATCAGCATCTTTATTGCAATCAACAACATATGCTGCTAGAATGTATCCTAATTTAAAGGCATTACCCCTAATAGTACCAATGTTTATTGCTATAGTAATAGGCGGTATATTTGGAGCAATTAATGGATTTGGAGTTGCTAAGTTAAAGGTTCATGCCTTCATTATAACTCTTGGAACCCAGCTTATAGCCTATGGTGCATCTTGTTTATATATAGACAGACCACCACTAGGAGCTCAACCAGTTGCTAACTTAGATGAAAGATATACATCCTTTGTTAATGGTTATTTAAAATTAGGTAGTGTTCAAATTCCATATTTAGTTTTCTATCTTGCAATAGTTGCAGCAATAATGTGGTTTATATGGAATAAGACTAAGCTTGGTAAAAATATGTTTGCTATTGGTGGAAATCCAGAAGCAGCAGCTGTTTCAGGTGTTAACCTAGTAAAGAACATAATGCTTATATTTATAATTTCAGGTGTGCTTTATGGATTAGCAGGTTTCTTAGAAGCTGCAAGGGCTGGATCTACTACTACAAGTACTGGATTTAACTATGAACTAGATGCTATATCTGCCTGCGTAGTAGGGGGAGTATCCTTTACAGGTGGTATAGGTACAATTCCAGGAGTATTAATTGGAACAGTATTATTACAAGTTATAAACTATGGACTTAACTTTATTGGAGTAAATGCTTACTGGCAATATATAATTAGAGGATTAATAATTATAGTTGCAGTATCATTAGACGTAAGAAAATATATAGCTAAAAAATAATAAAGGATTTGATTAATATGGAAAATGAAGCTATAAATAAAAAAATAGAAGATATTCCTAAAAAATCTATGAGAGATACTCTATATGGTAATTTAGACGTATCAGTAAAAACTATGGATAGAGTATTAATAGTATTATTCATTCTACTTGCGTTATCCTTAATAATAGGAATATTACTTTAAAGTATAAAATAGAAAATTTACTCATATATTAGGGTGGGGTTAATTAAACCTCACTCTATTTTTTTATAAAAAAATAGAAAAGTGTGATATAATTAATTTTGAAGATTTGGAATATTTTGATTGATATCATAATGACTTATTTTAATATAGACTGTATTAATATTATTTGCAGGAGGTTATTTATGGGGTTATACAAATTAATGATTGTAGATGATGAAGAGGAAATAAGGTTAGGAGTTATAAAAAAAATAAATTGGCAAGAACATGGATTTGTTGTAGTTGGAGATGCGGAAAATGGACAAGAAGCCTTGGAAATGGCAGAAAAATTACATCCAGATGTAATAATGACAGATATTAAAATGCCCTTTATGGATGGATTAGAGCTAGGAAAAAGAATAGTTGATTTAATGCCATCTACAAAAATAATAATTTTTTCAGGGTCAGATGACTTAGAATATGCTCATCAAGCTATTAAAATTAACGTTGTTGAGTATGTTTTGAAGCCGATTAATTCAATTGAACTTATTGAAGTTTTAAAGAGACTTAAAGACAAATTGGACAAGGAATATGATGATAAGCGTAATATGGAAATCTTAAAAAAACATTATGTAGAAAGTATTCCAGTAATAAGAGAACAGTTTTTAGTTGGGACTTTAGAAGGTAGAATCACTAAAGAACAATGGGAAGAAAATGAAAAAAAACTAGGATTAGATTTAATAGATAAATATTTATCTGTAGCATTAATAAATCTTGATACTATTTCTAAGGAGCAAGACGATAGTTTAATTTTAATATCTATAAAAAAAATTGTTGATGAAACTATAATTGGATATTGTAAGTTTATTAGTTTTCCTTATTTAGATAAGATAGCTATTTTATTATCCTTTAATGAAAAGGATAACATAATGAAAGCTATAAAAGGATTAAACGAAGTATGTAAAGTTTTTGAAAGTGTTTTTGAAAGTACAATATCTGTAGGAATAGGAAGAATATATGATAATATTAATGAAATAAGGCTTTCCTATAGAACTGCACAAAGTGCCTTAGATTATAGACCTATATTAGGAAATGGAAAAACAATATATATAGATGATGTGGAACCGGATAATACTATACAGCTTCAATTTGATGAGCAGGATGAAATACATTTTTTAAACTCTATAAAGCTTTCAAATGAAGATAACATAAGAGAAGTGGTGGAAAGTGTATTTAAAAAAATGGAAGAATCTTTTGTTTCATTAGAAAAGTATAGAATTTATTTAATGGAAGTTCTTACTTCTATTCTTAAATTAGTTCAAAGTTATAACATAGAAATTAATAGTGTTTTTGGAGAGGAGTTTAATTTTTATAGTCATTTAGAACAATTTAATTCTATAGAAGAAATAAAAAAATGGTTTATTGAAAAATCATTAATATTAAATGAAATAATAAAAAAGGAAAGAGTAAATTCTTCAAAATTATTAGTAGAAAAGGCAAAAGAATATATAAAAAATAATTATGATGATTATGAACTTTCAGTTGAAAAGCTATGTTCTAAGCTACATGTAAGTCCAACTTATTTTTCAACTATATTTAAGAAAGAAACTGATATGAATTTTGTGAATTATCTTACTAATATAAGGCTAGAAGAGGCTGTGAAACTATTAAATACAACAGATGAAAAAACATATATTATTGCTAGTAAAGTTGGATATCAAGAGGCAAATTATTTTAGTTATGTTTTTAAAAAGAAGTTTGGAATATCACCTTCTAGGTATAGAAAGAATTGAGAGAAATAATATGTTGAAATTAATAAAGGAGAAGCTAACTACTTATTATAAAAAAGCTAGTATTCAATATATAATATCAATATCCTTTACTATAGTAGCTGTTCTTGGAATGATAGTTGTGGGTGGAGCTCTTTATATAAGATTTTCTAATTCTACAGAAGAAATGGTTTCAAAAAATAATGAAACAATTATAGAACAAGTTAATCTAAATTTAGATAGTTACTTAAGAAATATGATGAAGATATCGGATACTATTTATTATAGGGCTATTAAAAAAACAGATATGTCTATAGAAAATGTAGATAAGGAAATGGATTTAATTTATGAAGCCAATAAGGATTACTTAATAAGTATTACATTATTTTCAGAATATGGTGAAATAATAGCTTCTTATCCCCTAGAGCAATTAAAATTAAATATAGATCCAAGAGAAAATGATTGGTTTAAAAATGCAAGAAATAAAAGAGAAAACTTACATTTTTCAACTCCTCATGTTCAAAACTTATTTTATGATCCTAATTATAAGTACACTTGGGTAGTATCTTTAAGTAGAGCAGTTGAAATAACTGAAAGTGGAAATATAAGTAGTGGAGTTCTATTAGTAGATATGAATTTTAGTGGAATAGAACAAATATGTAAGAATGTTGAAGTAAGTAAAAATGGCTATGTATATCTAATAGATAGAGATGGAGAAATAATATATCATCCAAGGCAACAGCTTATTTATTCTAATTTAATTAGTGAAAATAATTATGAAGCAGCTAAATATGAAGATGGTAATCATATTGAAAGTTTTGAAGGAAATAAAAGGTTAGTTACTGTAAAAACAGTGGGATACACTGGCTGGAAGTTAGTGGCTATATCTCCAATGTCAGATGTTACTGCAGATTATTATGAATTTAGAGTTTTTGCAATTTTTATTATGCTTTTTGCAATTTTTACATTAATATCAATTAATATGTTTGTATCTTCAAGGATAGCTAATCCAATAAGAGCTTTAGAAAAAAGTGTTAAAGAACTTGAAGATGGAGTTGGTAAATTAAATATACCTGAAAAGGGTTCTTACGAAATTCAACATTTAGGAAAAGCTATTAAATCAATGGTGAAGCAAATGAATCAACTAATGGATAATATTATGTTAGAGCAAGAAGCAAAAAGAAAAAGTGAATTAAATGCTCTTCAAGCTCAAATAAATCCACATTTTTTATATAATACATTAGATTCTATAATTTGGATGATAGAAAATGAAAATTATGATGGAGCTATTATAATGGTTACTGCCTTAGCTAGATTCTTTAGAATAAGTTTAAGTAAGGGTAAGAATGTTATTACAGTAAAAGATGAATTGGAACATGCTAGAAATTATTTAACCATACAAAATATAAGATATAAAAATAAATTTACCTATAGTATAGAAGCAGAAGAAGAGACTTTAAATCTAACTAGCATAAAGTTGATAATTCAACCCCTTATTGAAAACGCTATTTATCATGGAATGGAATATATGAGTGGTGATGGTGATATAGAAGTTAAAGCCTATAAGAAAGATGAGGATTTATATATAGATATTATAGATAACGGTTTAGGTATGCCTCAAGAAATAGCTGATAAACTTTTAGTAGCTAATGTTAGTAATCATCAAAAGAAGGGCTCAGGTATTGGCCTAAGAAATGTTCATGAAAGAATTAAGTTATATTTTGGTGAAAAGTATGGGTTAGAAATCTATAGTGAGCCTGATGAAGGTACTACAATTAGGATTCATATGCCATCTATAGAATTTAATAATATTAAGGAGGATAAACTATGAAGATAAAGAAAAAGCTAATATTTCTAATTTTATTTGTATTAGTTTTGTCATCCTCATTATTATTAGTTAAAGAAAGCAGTGGAAAAAGTGTTGTAGTATATAACGTATCAGTAATAATAAGAGGAAAAAATAGTGAAATATGGAGTAGGATAAAAGCTGGTATGGAGCAAGCTTCCTCAGAAATGAATGTAAACTTAAGATTTATATCCTTACTTGAAGAAAATAATGCCATGGAACAAAAAAATATCCTGGAAAGAGAGATGAATTCAGATATTGATGCTATAATTATTTCTCCAGCAGATTATAATGAACTTTCATCATTAATTGAAAATATAAATAAAAAGATTCCAATAGTTTTATTTGAATCAACAATAGATACTAAACAAGATATACCTTATATTTCTTGTGATAACTATGAATTAGGTAAAAGTTTAGCCGAAGAAGTCATTAGAAATGGGAATAGTAGAAGTAATATTGCTATAGTAAAAAGTGATTTGTCTTGTAGTAGCACAAAGGAAAGGTATGATGGGTTTATTGAAGAAATAAGTAAGAGTAAAAATACCTATGAGTTAATTGAAATGCCTTTAGATGATTCTAAACTATATAATAAAATAAGAACATTAATTGATGAAAATAGAACTAAAGCAATAGTTTCTTTTGATCCTAGTCTTTTAGAATCTATTGGAAAGGCAAAAAAATATGTAATAAATAATAGTGAAATAAAACATAATATTGAATTATATGGAACCGGATGTACAAGCACTATAATTTCACTAATAGAAGAGAATATAATTAGTTCTATATCAATGCAAAATGAATTTAATGTTGGTTACTTAAGTATTAAAAGTGCTGTTTTAAAGATAGAAGGAAAGAAGAATAGTGATAAGATAAATATTACTTCAACACTAATAAATAGTCGAAATATGTATTCTAAAGAAAATCAAAAGATGCTATTTCCTATAATAAGGTAAGAATTTTTATTTTACAGGAGGGTATTGTGAAAAAGGGGCGTAAAATTTTTAATGTACTTGGATTAATGATAATATCTACTCTTATTGTAAGCTGTAATAAAAATGTAACTAATAAATCAAATGATGAAATAAAAATAGGAATAACTTTATATAGACAAGATGATACTTTTATTTCAACCATTTCAAGTAATTTAGAAGAAATAGCTAAAGAGAACGAAAGCAATTTTAATAGTAAAATAGTACTTGAATTTGTAGATGCTAAAGCAAGCACTATAAATCAAGGTAACCAAGTAGATAAATTTATAAAACAAGATTACGATATTATTTGTGTTAATTTAGTTGATAGAACTGCAGCAGCAACAATTATAGATAAAGCAAAGTCTGCTAACATACCATTAATTTTTTTTAATAGGGAACCAGTGGAAGAAGATATGAATAGATGGGATAAGGTATATTATGTAGGGGCTCAAGCAGAACAATCAGCAAGGCTTCAAGCAGATATAGTGGCAGAGGAGTGGCTTTCTAATAAAGATTACTATGATAAAAATAAAGATGGGAAAATTCAATATGTAATGATAGAAGGGGAGCCGGGACACCAGGATGCTTTAATAAGAACAGAGTATTGTATTAAAGCATTAAATGAAAGAGGAATTCAATTAGAGAAACTAGCAGATGATAGTGCTAACTGGCAAAGTGATCAGGCTAATAGCAAGATGTCTCAGTGGATTAAAGAATTTGGAGATAATATTGAAGTAGTCTTTAGTAACAATGATGTTATGGCTTTAGGAGCCATTCATGCAATTAATTCTAATAGCAACTTAATTAGAAGGCCAATAGTTGTTGGGGTAGATGGAATTAAAGAGGCCATGGAGGCTATAAAATCTGGGGATATGAAAGGAACTGTTATTAGTGATGCTAAAGCTCAAGCTCAAGCAATTTTTGATATAGCTATTAATGTAGCTAAAGGAACTTCTTTAGAAAATGTAAGTGATATGGAAAAAGGAAAGTATAAAAAGCTTCCACATACTAAGGTTACTGTAGATAATGTAGAGAGTTATTTAAGTGAATAAAATAGCTATAACTGAGACTTTCTTTAGTTTCAGTTATAGCTATTTTTTACTTTTTAGGAAGTTATAAAAAGCATTTTAAATATTTATTCTAAATATTTAATTTAATATTGACAAGGCAATAAATAGTGATATAATTTAATCATAGTATTCCGATATGATTAAAAACATTGAAGAGGGAAAGTAGTTAGTAATGATTATTTCAGAGAGGGCTAGTTTGCTGTGATAGCCTATAATTATATTAATGAAGTGCACCTTTGAGTTTAATTCTTGAATTAAGTAGGGAATTATGGGTTCTCCCATTATAGAGATTAGGTATTATATGTACCGAATATGAGATGGATATTTTATATCTAATCAGAGTGGGACCGTGGAAGTTAACTTTCTGCCTCTGTAATACAGAGCAGGAGGTTTTTTTTACGTATAGGAAAGTATAAAAAATTTACTATAATTATTAATTATTTATACATTTCTTAATTTAGTTATAAAATTTTATTCTTTCATTTAAAATATAAATACAGGAGGAAATAATATGAATATTAATATTAGTTTAAATTTAATTTTAGCAGTAATATTATCACTAGTTGCATTTTATGTAATTTATTTAGTTAAATCAAAAACAGGTAAATTTTCTTACTCAACTTTAACAGCTTTAACAATAGGTCTAGTTTTAGGAGTAATATTTAAAGAAAATATTACTTTCTTAGAGGTTGTTGGTAAAGGATATATATCATTAATTAAAATGATTGTAGTACCATTAGTTATGGTTTCAATAATAACAAGTATTATAAGACTTAAGAATTTAGATACTTTAAAGTCAATAGGGTTAAAAACTTTAGGAATATTATTAGGAACCACAGGGATAGCAACTATAATTGGATTAATTGTAGGGAGAGCTTTTAATTTAGGACAAGGATTAAACTATGTTGGAATAGAAGGGTTTACTCCAAGGGAAATTCCAGCCTTCTCAAAGGTTATATTAGACTTCTTACCATCTAACCCAATAGCATCAATAGTTAATAATCAAATTATACCAATAGTAATATTTTCTTTATTTGTAGCAATAGCTTTAGTTATTGAAGATAATAAAAATCCAGAGAAGGTTAAAGCTTTTAAAGATGTAATATTATCAGCTTATGAATTAGTACTAAGTATAACTAGAATAGTTTTAAAGTTTATACCATATGGAGTATTTGCTTTAATTGCTACTGCAGCTGCAAAGAATGGACTAGATACAATAAAATCTTTAATAGCAGTAATTTTAGCTGTATATATAGCGTGTGGATTACAAATATTATTAGTTCATAGTTCATTAGTAGCATTTGTAGCTAGAAAAAATCCATTTAAGTTCTTTAAGGATATATTCCCAGCTCAAGTAGTTGCATTTACAAGTCAAAGTAGCTATGGAACTTTACCAGTAACTATTAAGAGTTTAATTGAGAATGCTAAAGTTTCTGAAAATGTAGCAAGCTTTGTAGCACCGCTTGGTTCTACTATAGGTATGAATGCTTGTGGAGGATTATATCCTGCAATAGTAGCTATATTTGTAGCAAATGTATTTAATGTAGATATGACAATGTACCACTATTTCTTGATAATAATTACAACTATTATTTCATCAATAGGTATAGCAGGGGTTCCTGGAGCTGCTACTATGTCAACAACAGTAGTATTATCAACAGTTGGACTACCTATAGAAGGAATGGCAATGGTAATGGCAGTAGATGCTATAATAGATATGATGAGAACAATGACTAATGTAACAGGATCTGCCGTGGCAGCAGTTGTTGTAGATGAAACAGAGAAAAGAAAAAAACAAAGAATAAAAGCATAATATTAATTTTGCTTAGCAAAATTTAAAATTTATAATGCATTATCAATTATACATTATAAACATCAGTTTAAAACAGAGCCTTATTTTAGGCTCTGTTTTATTTTTTTCAACAATGGTATATTATTTATATACCTAATGGAATTATATTCCAAATAAGTGTATAATAAAAGTATATATTATTACGCAATTGTATTATAAAACTAATTAACTTTATAGAATAAAAGGGAGCGAATATTATGAAAAAGAAGATTATACTCATTAGTACAGTAGTAATATCAGTAATTGTATTTTTAATATTTATCGCATCTAATAGTAATGGTAGAACAGATAGCATTCAAGAAGCATTAGATAAAAATCCAAATAGTAATTTTGAAATAATTCATGAGGAATATACCGATAAAGGAAGTATTGTCTTTAGCATTAATGTAGATAATAATAAAAAATATCTTTCTACTGCATTTATAAGTAAAAATATATTTGGCTATAAAGACCTTTATAGTGGAGTTTCTTCAATTGATGGATTAGGGAAAAGAGATTTAACTATTAAATATTTTCCTGCAATTAAACAAACTTCATTACCAATATATTTTGGAGTAATATTAAATGATGAAATAGTTAAAGTTAATGTTAGGCAAAGTGATAATTCTGAAATTAAAAATGCAAAAATAATTGATACTGGTGATATTAGAATATAGCTTACCTTTATGGAGGGTTTTAAAGGTACTGACTTTGAAATTGTAGGTTATAATAATAGTGAAAAAGAAATATATAAAATTCAAGATATAATTCCATGGAATGTAGAGCAAAAGGCTCAAAAAAGTCCATACGAATAAAATTAATATATTACGCCGATGCATTATATTATTAATTATATGGAGGAAAGTGGGATGGGAAATACTATTACAGCAACTTTAGTTTCAGTAATATTTATTATAATAATATTAGAAATATTAAGGTATTTTAGAAAATCAAAAAAACTTATGATTGAGTTCGAGGAATTAGAGAAAAGAGTGAAGTTTTTAGAAAATAAAATAAATGAAGATTAAAAAGTTACAATGATAATAATAAGCAATATTAATCTATTACGCACTAAATAATAAAATTTGTTCTTTGAAAATTGAATAGTACGGAATTTACAAAATATGTTATAATTAACTCGTAATTTTATTTTAAAATAAATTTAAAGAAGGGTTTTATAGTATGAAATCTATAATTTACAAAAATAGAATAATATTTTCTATAGTATTATTTTTATTAACAATGGCATTAGTTACATACTTATATAATAACAATCTTATATATCTTAATTGGTGGATTATAACACTCTTTATTGTTTTAAATAGAAAGATATTATGTAATATAGGTGACTTACACAAAAAAGAAAAAACAATTTTAGTAGTTAGCTTAATTTTAATAACTATTGTATTTATGTTCTTTTTTTATACCATAGCAATTAACAAAGTTATTAATAAATAATTTGTAATCTTAATCTTTTACGAATTAAAAGAAGGAGGAAACTATGAGTAAAAACACTAAATTACTATACTGCATTTTAGGGAGTGTACTTTTAGCTTTAATAAGTATTCCTACATTTTATAATGCAGTTCACTATATCCCATTAATTGGATTTAGTTTAAGTCAGTTGCTTTATTTTATTTCAGCTATAGGAGTGATACTAACTATATATTTTGCTATAGTATTAATAAAAGAAAATTGGAATTTTAAGTAGACAATATTAAACCATGATTCGCAAAACGGGGTGTCTTATTTGAATAAAAAATTATTTATAGGAAATTTAGCAATAATAATTGGAGGGTTAGTTTTATCCTTAGAATTGATGGGGGTACAAATAATACAAATAATTGAGGGAAACCAATTTCCTTGGTATAGTTATATAAGTATGTTCACACCAGTGTTTATTGCATTTATTATAACAATTAGTGTTATTGGTTATGGGATAAAGCTAGTAGCTAAATCAATTAGAGAAAAGGACAACAATAATAAATAAAAAAACGGATGATATAATCTATTCGTTATGATTATAATTTTTTTTAAATAAGAATTTATTATATAGAAAAAGAGATAGATATTATATGAGGTTGACTTGGAGCGAAGTGAAGGAGCAAGGAATATAATATCTATCTCTTTATTTTTACTTCAATAAGTTAACTATTTCCTCAAGCTTTTTACCACCAAAGTAAACTTTTGAATCATTAACTATTATTGCTGGTACACTCATTATTTTATGCTTATCTTTTAAATCAGGGAAGTGAGATAAGTCTAGCATTTCTGTTTCAATATTAGGGTTTTCTATAGCAATTCTTTGTGCAGCCATAACTACATCAGGGCATACATGACAAGAAAGTGATACTCCAACTTTAATATTTAATTTCTTATCAATAGATTTAATATCATTTAAAATAGATTCACTTATTTGTTGTCCTGGACCAGCTACATTATACATAGCTATAAGGAAGGAATTTAATTCATGTCCACCTGGCACACCATGGAATTTAACTCCTGTATATTCATCATCTTTATTTAATATAGCTACTATTGGGAATTTATCTGCATGAATTTTAGATTCCATATCATGATTTTCACCTTTTTTATAAATTATAGCATTTACTTTATCACCTAAATCAGCAATATCTAAAACTAAATCCCTTAATTCTATAGAATTTTTATTATTTTCATCTACAATAGAAACTAATGATATATTATTTTCAAATCTAGCTAAAACACCTTGAATTTGGCTTCTTAAAGCATCATTTAATAGAGCACTCTTACCAGAATTTGTGTTAGGGGAGAGTGGAGCCTCCTTTTTAGGTTCAACTTTTTCTTCTTCAATATACTCATCAACTATTCCAAGTCTTTCTTTTTCAGAAGCTACATATCTTTCAGCAGATGTTGCAGCAATAGCACCATCAGAAACAGCTGTAATAACTTGTCTTAGCATTTTAGGTCTTAAATCACCAGCTGCATAAACCCCTTTTATGTTAGTTTCCATATTTTCATCAGTTAATATATAACCCCATTTATCCATTTCAATTTTATTTTTAAATACGTCAGTTTGAGGCTGATATCCAACGAATACAAATATACCAAATGTTCCATCTTCTTTAGGTGGATAATATTCAGAAGTTTCATTAGTTACATTGTTAACTAATTTTACTGATCTTAATACATCATCACCTACAGCTTCAACTACTTCAGTATTAAATCTAATTTCTATGTTTTTATTAGCCTTGACCTTGTCACCAATTGATTTAGCACAAGTAAAGTCAGGTTCTCTTGCAATTATAATTACCTTCTTAGCAAATCTAGTAAGATATATTGCTTCTTCTGCAGCTGCATAGCCAGCACCAATAACAAGGACTTCTAATCCTTTAAAGAATTCTCCATCACAAGTAGAACAGTAGGCTACACCTCTACCACCATATTCAATTTCTCCAGGGAACCCTAATTTTCTTGGAGACGCACCAGTAGCTATAATAACTGATCTTCCTTCAATATCTCCTGAGTTAGTTTTGATTACTTTAATATCGCCATTTAAATCTACATCTATAACATCTGCAGTTTTAAATTTTACACCGAAATTTTCAGCTTGAGTTCTCATTTGTGAAGTTAATTCTGGGCCACTTGTTCTTATAACTCCAGGATAATTTACAACTTCAGCAGTAGTGTTAATTTGTCCACCAGTATGTTCTTTTTCAACAATTAATGTTCTAAGTTTTGCTCTTCCTGCATATAGACCAGCGGATAAACCAGCTGGTCCACCACCGATTATAATTAAATCATAAATATTTTTATTCATATATACCTCCTAAAAGTAATTTTATGTATTATTACTTAATAATTATTATTCGTTAATTATTAAAAAAATAGCGAGTTTCCTCGCTAAATTTTTAAGGGAGAAGATAGCCTCCCTTATATGTTATCTATTATAGCTTTCCAACTAAGTCTAAGCTTGGTGTTAATGTTTCAGCTCCTGGAGTCCAGTTAGCTGGGCAAACTTCATCACCATGTTCGGCTACGAATTGAGCAGCTTGAACTTTTCTTAATAATTCTTCAGCATTTCTACCAATTCCGTTTTGGTGAACTTCGTAAGCTTGAATTGTTCCTTCTGGATCAACTATAAATGTTCCTCTTAATGCTAGACCTTCTTCTTCAATAAGAACTTCAAACATTCTTGCTAACTTACCAGTAGGATCTCCTAACATTGGATACTTAATCTTTCCAATTGTTTCAGTAGTATCAGCCCATGCTTTATGAACAAAGTGAGTATCTTCTGATACTGAATAAATTTCAGCTCCAATTTCTTTAAAGCTATCATAATGATCAGCTAAATCTCCTAATTCTGTTGGACAAACAAATGTAAAGTCTGCTGGGTAGAAGAAGAATATTGACCACTTTCCTAAAACATCTTCCTTTGATACTTCTACAAACTTTCCATTATGATAAGCTTGAACCTTAAAATCTTCTATTTTCTTTCCTATTAATGACATATTGTTTCCTCCTAAATCTCTTTTAATATTCTCTATGTATTAATAATAATTATTATTTAATAATTTGTCAATAGATTTTTAAGAAATAATGAGAATTTTTATCAATTAACTTTCTATGATTTAAAACAATATAAAGTATAAAATTTAAGTACATTTAATAATTAAATAAATTATTAATTTTATACATGTTGTATATAAGATATATTTGGTATAAAATATACTTAAAAAGTAGATTTTTTAGGGAGGATTATATTCTTGAATAAGGGTGGAATTAGACTATATTATAAAAATCAAGAGGAGCTTAGCTATGCTTTAAGAAACTACATAGATGATTATTTTGAAGGAAACGTTGAAGACGATACCTTAGAAGAAAAAATTTATATGGTTATACAAGCTAACAAAAATAAATTTTACAAAGATAATGAGATAGCTAAGAAACCAAAACAAATATTGGGTAAAACAAGATTAAATGTTTTAGAACAAATTTTACAGAAGAAGCAGGGGGAATAGGGTAATATTACAAGGTATAATTATTTACTACAACGTAGAAGTTCCACTAAGTTATATTGAGTAATTTAAATAAACTATAAATTTTAAGGAAGAGGACAAACCTCTTCCTTAAAATTTATTAATTATTATCCAATGAAATTAACGAAAAACCAAAAAATTCGGGAATTAGATCATTTGATTTATTGTGAGTTAGATTAAAATAATTTGAATACTCATTAGTATCATAACTTAAATAAATTTTAAAATATTCTTTTGAGAGATTAATTTCATCAATTTTCTTATAGCAGTAACTTAAAAATAAGTATAATTCTCTAATAAAATTATATTTTATAGAAAAGCTTTCACCTATTAAAATTGCTTTATTGTATTTTTTTAGATTGTAGTATGATTTAACTATTAATAAAGTAACGTAACTATTTATAAAAATATTATCATTTGAATTAAGTGCTTTTAAGTAGTAGTTAGCGGCTAAATTATATTTTTTTAATAAGTAATATTCATTTCCTATATTGTAATAATATAAATAATTCTTTTCTTCATCAGAAAAAGATAAATAAATATTTAAATTTCTATTACACCTATCTGTAAGACTTTTTCTATTATAATCGAATCCAAAGTTATATAATAAATAATCTAAATTCATTACTTTATTTATATAGGATTCTCTATATTTAGAATTCATTAGATTCTCATTAATTTTTCCTGAAAAATAGAAACCGGAGTTATTTTTTATTATTCGCAATACATATTTTCCATTATAAGCTTTATTATCAATGACATTAATGAGCTTTAACCTAAAGCCTAAATGATTTGAGTTATTTAAAACTTTTTTTATTTCATGGGTTTGAGAGCTATCTAATGCTTCATCACAGTCAAGATATAATATCCAATCTTTAGAGGCCATTTCTAAGGCTTTATTTCGTGCAGAACTAAAATTATTTTGCCAAGGAAATTTTATTACTTTAGCATCATATTTTTCGGCAATACTTATTGTATTATCAACAGAACCTGTATCTACTAATATTACTTCATCAGCAATGGCTTTTATACTTTCTAGGCATTTCAATAAGTTCTTTTCTTCATTTTTAGCTATTATACAAATACTTAAAGTATCCAAATTAAATTTCCTCCAACAAAACTTTTTATATTATAGGATATGATAGGTGTTAAATTTATGATAATAATAGATAAAAAGATATTCATAGTAATTTCTACTTAAAATTACTTAATAAGATATCAAAAAATAAATAAACACATATAGTATTGTTACAATTCACAACAATATTACATGTGTTTATATTAAACTGAGTCTAATTTACATTAATTAAATTTTCTATGAAAAATCTTGGTTTTATTTTCATCTTCAAAATCTTTTAATGATGATATTCCTATTTTATTTAACACATCATCCATAGTAGAACTATGAGTGGCAATTTTTATTGGGGAATTAAAGGCAAGATTATCCACAGATATCTTTCCTTGCTCCTTTGGGATAAGAGCTTTGGGACCACCAACACATCCACCAATACAACCCATTCCTTCAATAAAGTTAGCAGATACTTCTCCACTTAATGCTTTATTTAAGACTTCTTTGCATTCTTTTACTCCTTCAGCTTTAACTGATTTAAAAAGCTTTGCTTTTTCTGGATATAACTCTTCAACAGCCTCATAGACTGCAGTAGATACACCGCCAGTACGAGCATATAATCTACCACCTCTTGAAGCATAATCTTTAGTTGGAATACCCTCTAGTTTACTTGGATTAATTTCTAAAGATTTAAATATATTATCTAATTCTTGGAATGTTAATACAAAATCTATATCTCCACATAAATCTGCTTCTTTAGCTTCAGCTTTTTTAGCAATACATGGACCAATAAAAACCACTTTAGCCTTTGGATTTAATTCTTTTATAATTCTTCCTGCACCAATCATTGGTGATACCGATGGTGATAAATCTGGAACTAATTCTTTATACACTTTTTTTAACATTCCTACCCACATTGGACAACAGCAAGAGGTTATCATTAAGTCTTCTGGTCCATTTACATGTCTATTAAATTCCACTGCTTCTTTAATAGTTATCATATCAGCAGCAAAGGCTACTTCAATCATATCAGTAAAGCCAACTTTTATTAAGGCTGCTCTTAGTTGGTCAAGGGATACATTTTCACCAAATTGACCTATAATTGCTGGAGCAACAGCAGCAATAACTATTTCATTGTTTTTTATTAAATCAGCAATTGGTATAAAATCAATTTTGTCTAAGATTTTTCCTTCCTTACAAGAATCAATGCATAACCCACATCCAACACAAGAGTCATAATTAATATATGTTGTTTTATTTTCTTTATCATATAATATTGCATTAAAAGGACAACTTAATTGACATTGGTGTTTTCCATTTTTATCTTTCTTACAATTAATACTACAACTTTCAAGTTTTTCTACTAATTTTTTATTTACAGAGTAATTAGTAATAGCTTTTTTTATGTTATATACATAGTTATTGTCAAAGTCTATAGATACTCCGCAAAGAGAGGTTATAATTTTAAAAGTTTCTTGAGGAGAAATTTCATGACAAACCATAATTCTTGATAGAGTTTCATCAAAATTCCCGTTGTAATAAGATTTTACTAAAGAGTTAAAAAGATCATTATATTTACTATGCACTTTTACACCACCTAATAATTATTTATATATATTATTAATATCCTATATTTGCAATTAATATTATACTATTTTAGTAAAAATGAAAGATAAAGTATTTTGCAAACAAATATAAAAAATGTTTATAATTATATAGACTAAATGATTATAGCGTTGTATTATAATATTAACAATATTTGGAGGTGGAATAATGAGTGATTTGTTTTGGAGTGCTAATATAGAGGAAGTAGAAAGAGGGTTTATTGAAACAGAAGAAAATATAAAGTGTCTTATATGTGAAGAGAATTTTATTAAGGGAAGAATATATGAGATAGAAGGGAATCTTTATGAAGCAAAAAAAGCTGCAGAAATTCATATAATAAATAGACATAAATCAATGTTAAATTATTTGTTAAATATGAATTCATCTTATACAGGCATCTCCTCTTCACAAAAGTCAGTAATAGAGTTAATGGCTTTAGGGTTAACAGATAAGGAAATATCACAAAAGCTAGGAATAGCAAACTCAACTATAAGAAATTATAGATATAAATTAAGAGAAAAAGAAAAGCAGTCAAAAGTCTTTTTAGCAACAATGAATTTATTATCTAAAAGTATTAATAGGGATATTAATATTTTAGAAGAAGATAAAATTTGTGATCCACATAAGGGAGCAACAACATTAGATGAGAGGTTTAATATAACAAGTGAAGAAAAAAGAAGGGTTATTGAAACTTATATAGATGAAAATGGAGCATTAAAAAGCTATCCTTCTAGAGAAAAAAAGAAAGTTATTTTATTAGGAGAAATTATTAAAAATTTTAATATAGGCAAGAAGTACACTGAGAATGAAATTAATAGAGTTTTAAAAAGAATTTTTGAAGATTATGCAACAATAAGAAGGGCGCTAATTCAATATGGTTTTTTAGAAAGATCAAAGGATTGTAGCGAGTATTGGGTTAAGGAATAATGGTAAAAAGCTTTTTAGATATGGATATAAAAGAGCAAGAACGAGCTTTAAATTTTATAATGAAATATAAAAATACGTATAAATCAGTAGAAGACTTTAAAAATGAATTGAATAATAAGATATGTAATTATGGAGAAGGAATAATATTTTATTACGATGAAAATGGGATAAAAGGGAAGTTATCAATAATATTAGAATTAGTAGAAAAACTAAAAGTGATATATATAAACAAGATTATTTGCCCTTATGAGGATGAAAATATATTAAAAGCTTTAATTAATGAGGCAAAAACAATTGCAGATAAATATAAAGCAAAAGAAATTTTAATTGGAATAAGGGATGAGAAACTAATGAATTTATCAAAAAAACTTGGATTAAATAAATCATACTCATCTTTTAAAATGATATTAAAAAATAAAAGTACTATTTATAATACCTTAGAGACAGTTAAGTTATCAAATAAAAATATTGAAGATTATGTAAATACTTATAATAAATCATTTATGGACATGCCACATGGAACATTTATTGAAATAGAAGATGCTAAAGAGTATTTAGAAAATAAAGATCCAAAGGAAGACTATTTTATTATAATTAAAAACAATGAAAAAATAGGTTTTTTAAGCACTGTAATTGAAGATAATAAGGGTTTTTTTGATATAGGTTTAATAAAAGAATATAGGGGAAAAGGATATGGTAAAAAACTTTTGGAAACTGCAATTGAGTTTTTTAAAGAAAAAAACGTAGATAATATATGTTTGATTGTTATAGAAAAAAATGAGGTTGCTTTTGAAATGTATAAAAAAAGAGGTTTTGAAGTTTATGAAAAGTTAAGTGACTGGATAGAAATTTATTTATAAGGGCTGTCTGTGCGACAGCCCTTAGATATGTTATTTTAATACTTTTTTATGCTAGTCCAGATAAGTGTTCAATTAAGATTTTAATGCCTATAAATATTAATATAATTCCTCCAAGCAATTCTGCATAGTTTTGAAATAATCCTCCAATTTTTTTCCCAAGAAATACTGCAAAAAAACACAGGATAAAGGTTGTTAATCCAATGATTATTATTGATGGAATTATGCTTATATTTAGAAAAGCAAGGCTAACTCCAACGGCTAAAGCATCAATACTAGTTGCAATTGCTAGAACAGTTAACTTTTTATAACAAAAGTCATCTCGTTTACACTCAGTAGGTACATTATTATCTCCACCATTTCTAATGTCCTTAATAGATTCTAACAGCATTTTTCCACCTATAATACCTAGTAAAATGAAAGCTATCCAATGATCTATAGATTTTATATAACTTTCAAAATAAGTTCCAACCCACCAACCTAATAAAGGCATAAGTGCTTGGAAAGCACCAAATAAAAATGCAACTCTAAAAGAATATTTTACTTCATTATCTTTTAGGCAAAAACCTTTAGCAAGAGAAACTGCAAAGGCATCCATAGATAATCCTAAGCCTGTCATAAAAATTGAAAATAAACCCATAATATGTACTCCTTTTTATTATGCTAGGAAATTATAAAAATGTTTTTATAATTTCCATATTTTTATAGAATTTATTATAAAACTAAAGTTATAAGGAATTTATTAGCTTTATATATCATGAACAAATAAAACGAGACTTATACGTAGCAAAGCTACGCATAAGTCTCGTTATTTAATATTAAGCCAGAACCACGTTCAATATGTTGACTTAATAACTCTTACTAAATTAGAGCTAACTACTCCCTTATACAAAGTATCTTAATATATAATATCAAATAATTAAAATACTATCAATAAATAAATTTAGATTATATTAATTATCAAATCTATCAACACTAAATAATTCCATATTGGAATCATAATCCTTTTTATATAGTTTTGATAGCATTAGACCTCCTAATATAGAGAAAAGAACTCCATTTGCACCATATCCAAGACAATACCACAAATTTTCATTAGTTTTTTTAGAAGGTCCAATAAAACCTAAATTGTCTTTAGTTGATGCAAAACAACCACAATACTTATATTGGATTTCAATATTTTTTATATTTGGAAACATTGATCTCAATTTATTTTCTAAGATAGAATATTGTTTATTGCATAAAACTTCATTATTTATATCTTTAAAATTAATATCTTCTCCTCCAATTATAATTCTATTATCAGAAGTAGATCTTAAATAATTATATGGATCAGAAGTATTTCTAATCAAAACTTTATTACTCCAGGGTTCGGTATCTAGTGGATTAGTAACAAGATTAAAGGTAGTATACTTAGTAGCAAAATTTTTGTTAGTAAATAATTCAGTATTATATCCAGTAGCAACAATAATTTTTTTGCATTTAATTTTAAATCCGAAAGATGTTTCTACTTCTATATAATTACTAAAATAATTTATTTTTTGAGCTTCAGTGTTTTCATATATTTTAACTCCCATATTTGAAGAAATGTTTAAAAGTTGCCTTGTAAACTTATAAGGATTAATTTCAGCACCACCATTTCTAGCAAGTACACCATATTTTAATGGGAAATTATATTTAGAGTTCTCCGAATTAATTAATTCTACATGGAAACCAACTTCTTTTCTTAAATTAAATTCTTCTTCAATTAACTTTTTATCTAAGATATCATTAGAATAAAAAAGAGTATCTCTTTCATGATATTCACATTCATTTCCATAATCATTAATAATTTTATTGATTTCCTTTAAAGCAAAGTCACCTAATTTATATGCCTTTTCAACATTTTCTTTTCCAAGTATAGGAATAAGTTGAGAAAAGGTGCTATCAAGTTCATATTGAAGTAGAGCTGTAGTAACACTAGTACTGCAATATCCAATTCTATTTTTTTCTATAATCACAGCTGGGATATTGTTTTTAGAAAAATAATACCCACAAATGGCTCCAGTAGCTCCACCACCAATTATCAAAACCTCTGTTTCTATATTTTTAGATAAATATTTATACTGTTTATCAATAGGATTTGAAGTGAAAAATGGTATTCCTTTTACATATTCAGTCATTATATTATTTCCTCCAAGACATTATTATAAATATTATTTATCATATATTAAAAATTTATCCTGAAAATTATAATGATGTAGATTATTAATAAAACAGTAATATAATATAAAGAATAAATTTATTGGTGAGAGAAATGAATATAGTTAAAGAAATTACTTCACTATTTTTAATAATGTTAATTGGAGTATATGGAAAAAGAAAAAATATAATAAATGAAGAAATAAATATAGGTCTTAGAAAAATTTTATTAGAAATAACATTACCTTTGTTAGTTATTAATTCATTTAGCTTTGATTTTCAAGATGAAATGAAAAGAAATATATTAATAGCTTTTATTTATAGCATAGCCTTTTTTATAATTGCTACTATTATATCCTATATTTTTTTGATCCCTATAAAAGGAGACAAGAAAAGAATATTACATTTTGCTAATGTATTTTCTAATTGTGGGTTTATAGGATTTCCTGTTATAAATAATTTATATAAAGCAGAAGGCATGGTCTATGGATCAATATTTAATATGGTATTTACTATTTTTCTTTGGACATATGGAATTATAATTTTTTCTAATAAAATAAATAAGAAAAATATTAAAAAAGTCTTTTCAAATCCATCTATAGTTGCTGCTTATATAGGAATTTCAATGATGCTTCTTAATATAAAACCTCCTTCATTTATATTAGAATCAATGAAAATGGTAGGTAATATGACAACTCCAATTTCTATGATAATTGTTGGGGGAATATTAGCAAAAGTTAAAGTAAGGGATTTATTTAAAGAAGTATCAATATATTATGGAGCTGTAATTAAGCTAATATTAATTCCATTAACTCTATATATTATTAAATTGTTTTTAAAAGATAATTCAACTATAATAAACACTATTATAATTCTTCAAGCTATGCCAGCAGCAGCAATGACATCCATATTCGCTGCAAATTTTAATAAAGAGAAGGAGTATTCAGCAGTAGTAGTATTTTTATCAACTTTATTATCAATAATAACTATTCCTCTAATAGTCAGCTTTATTTCTTAATTAAGATTAACTTTTAAATAATATCTTTTATTTATAATGAAAATATAATATAATTAAAACAAGCTATAATAAAAAAGCTTTTTGTTACAAATAATAATAGTGATAATTTAGAAATTGAGGTGTATAATATGGATTTAATTTGCTTATGCAAAGGTGTAGAAAAGGACGTAATAGTTAAAGCTATAAAAGAAGGCGCAGATACATTTGAAAAAGTACAAGAAGCTACTGGAGCAGGAACAGGTTTTTGTGGTGCAGGTAGATGTAGAGGCAAGATAGAAGCTTTAATTGAAGAAAATAAATAGTGTATAAGGGTTGTTTTACAACCCTTTTTTTATTTATTTATTAAGATTCTATTAAATATGTTAAAATTAGAATAAAATGTAACCAAAATGACAATAAATCATTCTATAATATAATAAGGAGATATTTTAAAAGGAGGTGAAAAAATATGCTTAAGGTAGATACTAATAAACATTGTAGTTTAAATAAATCAATAAGAGCTCTATTCTATATGAAGCAAAACATTAATAACTCAAGAACTTATAGTGAAGAAGAAAAAATGTTACTTACAAGAAAAATTGAAAAGGATATCTATAATACTTGGGAAAGAGTAAAATATGATTTAAAAATAAGAAAAGGATAGAAACACTATTATTTTTATATTAATTCTTAAATAATTATAGAGGAGCATATTTTAATGATAATAAAATCCAGTATTAAGGATGTATATAATAATAGTAATAACAAAATAATTTTGCATAATAAGTCATAAGAGAAGTTAGGATTAATATTATTCTAGCTTCTTATTAATTTGTTTCGTTAAATTAATAAGTAGATATATGTAAGTCTATTAAATTAAATAAATAATATTTTTAGTAAACTTACATATGGTTACTTTTATTTAGAAGATGTTAAAATAGTATATAGTATATTTTTTAATAATTAAGGAGAACGCTATGTTTTTTATAGGAATTTTTGGAGTAGAGGATAAGGAAAAAGAAATTAAAATAGTTGATAAAATACAATGTAAGTCATGTAATAATATAACAAGGGGAAGATTAATAAAGTCCTTTAGGTATTTCCATTTTTTCTTTATACCTATTTTTAAATGGAATGAAGAATATTATATAGTGTGTGAAAGCTGTAATAAAGTATTTTCAATTTCAAAAGATAAGGGGAAGGACATAGAGAATGGAAATAATATAGAGATAACGTATTGGGATTTAAAAGAAATAAATATGAATTATAATTATACCTCAGTATGTAATAATTGTAAAAAAGTTGTGGATAGTGAATATGAATATTGTCCTTATTGTGGTAATAAATTAAGATAAAGTTTTGAATAAATATAATATCTCTGGATAAATTATAAGTAAATATGTAATTTGAAAGGAGAACATTTATGTATAATAAAATTGATTTACCTTATGCTTTTAATGCATTAGAACCATATATTGATGAAGAAACTGTAAGAACACATTACGGAAAGCATCTTCAAACTTATGAAACTAACTTAAATAAGGCTTTAGAAGGCTATGAAGAATACACAAAAGGGAAAACTTTAGATCAACTAATAAAAGATATAGAAGATCTGCCAGAAGAAATAAGGCCTGCTGTAGTAAATAATGGAGGTGGAGTATCTAATCATAATTTATATTTTTCAATTCTTTCACCTACACCTAAAAAACAACCAGAGGGCAAATTACTTGAAGAAATAAATAAAACTTTTGGAAGTGTAGAAAATTTAAAAGAAGAATTAACAAATGTTACTATAAGCCAGTTTGGATCAGGTTATGGATTTTTAGTTAAAGATAAGGATGGCAAATTATCTATAGTTAAGAGGGTAAATCAAAATTCGCCTGTTATGGATAATTTAATTCCTATTTTAACTATAGATGTATGGGAACATGCTTATTATTTAAAATACAAGAATTTAAGAGCAGATTATGTTAAAAATATATGGAATATAATAGATTGGGAAAAAGTAGAGGGGCTTTACGAAAATTGTCATAACATATAATAACTTATAAAGGAGGAGATTCTAAAAGGGTTTCCTCCTTAATTTATTATTTTAATTAAAATTGGAGTGATTTTAAATATTAGAATGCTGTAATGATGTAGAATATTAATTTTAAAAAATATATAATATTAGTATTAATTTTTATAAAAGGAGAAGAGAATTATGATTAATTTTGCTCATAGAGGAGCAAGTAATGATTACCCGGAAAATACCATATTATCATTGAAGGAAGGTATAAATTCAGGAGCAAATGGATTAGAAATTGATGTGCATAAAAGTAAGGATAATGAATTAATAGTAATACATGATGAGGATATAGAAAGAACATTTTGTGGGAGAGGCTTAGTTAAAGATTATACATTAAAAGAATTGAAAAAATTTAAGAATAGAAAGAAATTATTTAGAAATAACGATGAGTGTTGTATTCCAACTTTAAAAGAAGTATTAGACTTAGTAAAAGATAAAAATATTCTACTAAATATTGAGTTGAAAACTGATATTATTTCTTATGATGGAATAGAAGAAGATGTTGTTAATTTGGTTAAAAAGTATGGGATAGAAGAGAAAATTATATTATCTAGTTTTAATCATGAATCAATAAAAAAAGTAAAGTTAATAAGTAATATAAAAACCGGAATTTTATATGAAAGGCCCATAAAGAATGTAGTTGAATATGCAAAAGTATTAGGAGTTGAATATATACATCCAGATTTAAGATTAGTAGATGAGGATTTAATAAAAGAAGCACATAAAAATAATATAAAAGTTAATATTTTTACTGTAAACAACCCAATATACATGAGAATGCTTATTGACAATAAAGTAGATGGGGCTTTTACTGATTATCCAGAATTGTTAAATGAAATACTACAACAGGTTTAAATATTATATTATGGGGCTATTTTAAAAAGCCCCAAATATTATTCTATCATTTCTCTATAAAGTTTAATAAGCTTTTATTCACTTTATCTTTTTCCTCAATAAAAGCACCATGTCCACTCTCTGTTAATGGAATTAAAGTAGAATTTTTAATTTTTTCATTTAAATATTTAGCAAATTCATATGGACAAATTAAATCATGAAATCCATGAAGTATCAGAGTTGGAAGATTAATTTTTTCAATGTCATCAAACAATCTTTCATCTCTTAAGCTAACTAAGCATTTGAAAGTACCCCAAGGAGAGGCATTTAAAGCAATACTATTGAACCAATTTAGCATAGGTTGAGATATATACTTAAAAAAGAATTGGTCAGATACATCTTTTAAAAATTTTGGCCTATCTGATAAAGAGTCCTTAATAAATTCATTAACTTTTTCTTGTGTATAACCATAAGGGAAGTCCTTGGTTTTAACCCAGCTAGGTACTGCGGCACCAATTAAACAAAGCTTAGAAACACCATGGGAATTATACTTAGAGATGTATTTGATAGATATAGCACCACCCATAGAGTGACCAACTAAAGTTATATTTTTTAGATTAAGCACATCAATCACTTTTTTTATATCTGAAGCCATAGTATCATAATCGTAATTATTATAAGGTCTATCAGATTCACCAAAGCCCCTTAAATCAACAGCTACACATCTATATCCTTTATCAGGGAAAAAATCTAATTGATATTCAAAGGCAGTATGATTCAATGGCCAACCATGTATAAATAATATTGTTTTTTCAGAATCAGAATTTAGGTCTTCTACTAAAATCCTAGCATTATCAGAGGTTTTAATAAAATATTTCATAGTTGCTCCTTAAATGTAATTAATATATAGTCAATATATTCAAAAGCTATTCTTGATGACAATAAGATAAATAATAAAAAATTAATCTTTTAAAAAATAAGTTAATTTAGATAAGATTTCTTTGAATTTAAAGGTATTTACTTTTTTTAATTTCATAGTTTTAGTCTCTTTCTTTAACAATTCTAATTCTAGTTCCTTTTCAATATATAATTTTTTTAATTCATTAAGTTCAGTTTCTTTATTAGATAAATCATCTTGAAGGAGTGATATACTTTCATTTAATTGGTAGGTATTTTCATTAAACTTTTCTATGAGATTCTTAATGGAATTTAATTTGTTTTCATTTGATAGTAATTTAGTTTTTTGTTTTTTTATAATATTGCTTTGTTTTTGAATTAATATATCTTTGTCAGAAAATGATATATTATTTGAGTTATTTTCTATGTTAATAAGTGAAAGAAAATATAGAATATAAAATCTATAACTATTATATTGACTATGTTTATAAATTAGCTCATAGATATTATCAATTACTAATAATTTTGGAGAATTGATGTTTATAATGAATGTGTATCCTATGCACATAATATTTTTATTTTCTAAGACGTTTGAGATATAGTAAGCTTTATAAATCTTTAAGTTATTTACTTCATCCACTTGATAAGGCTTGATAAATGAATTACCTCCATCAATGGAAACAGTACTAAAAAGTTTATTATCCTTAAACCAAAAGCACCAAATATATCTATGAGCTATAAATATTGATGAAGAAAAACTAGATTTACTTTTAAATATAGAAATGCAATTATTTAAAGATAAAGTAATTTTACAATAATTTAATAAATAGCTTTTATTAGTATCTATTTTTGTATAAATAGAATGAAGTTCATTTTTAAGAGATAATAAATAATAGTCTTTAAATAAGCCAATAGATTCATCTATTTTATAAAATTCAGAATAAGTTTTGGAATTAGTATTATATAGCTTATACCCTAGAGTATAGTTAGTTTCTTTTTTTTGATACAGGATATATACATTATCCTTAATAGAGGAAAGTGAAAAATTAATATTATTTTCAAAGAAAAACTTATCAACTAATGATGGTAAGCCTAAATTATACTTATTATCAATTATATAAGAGTTTATAGTTAAAACATTAGTATATTTATTATAGATGCTACAAAATAATAATAAATCATTTTTAATAAATATAGCTTTAAAGTAAGTATCTATTTCATCATATTCCTGATTTTTAACTATATAATTGTAACTCCACTTTTTATTAGTATATATCTTCATAACTAATTGCCTACTAAGGTTTTCATATATAAGACATATTGTATCATTTGGTAATAAGCTTACGGAATATTTACCAGTAGTTTTTTTAGTTAATATATATATATTTGACCACTTATTTTTTTCATATATTTTATATGTAATTCCTAATCTTTTATCATATAGAAAGTTCCATATAGAACCATTAGATTGCTTTAGAATGTGTATATTTTGTTCTATAGATACCACTAGCTTTACCTCTCAAATTAATTGTTCATTTATATAGAATATATGCATATTACGTTTGATATTATAACTTTAATGACTATAAAGAAAAAATATAAAAATGGCTTCATCACAATAATAAATTTATTTTGATGAAGCCAAGTATAAGTTTATTTTATAATATATATGCTAAAGATAGTATTTATAATTTAAAGATTATTAAGAGCATGCTGGAAGTCTGAAATTACCTGTTACTTTTACAAAGCAATCTCCTGGAGTATATACAGCTCTAAAATCTGCAACTGGAACTGTAACAGTATCACAGTTAAATCTAATATTAGAACGAGTAATAATAGCATCTTCATAATTACATTTATTACAAATAACTTTATTTACACAGATACTGTTGCTAGCGCATGCTGCTACGGTAGAATTAGAAGGTACAACACAATTTCCTGTAGTTTTAATATCTACATTGACAACAAATGAGATACTTCCCACAACTCTTATATCCCATTTTGGAATTCCATTACAACAACATGATTCAACCACTGTTCTTAGGCAACTTAAATCATATATTATCTTAGGTGTAGGGCTATTAGTAGTAGGAACAAAGTTACCAGGTAAACTTATTACAGCACAAAATGGAATATAACGGCTAGTAGCATCTACATTAGCACAGGTAGTTTGAGGACTAGCTGCACATGATGGAGTAGTTTGAGTTACAGCTTCTACTTGATTTACTACTTCTTCTTCACTATTTAATGAAACTGCAATTTGCTCACTTAAGCTATTCATTTCCTTCATAATATCCTTTATTTTTTTCATATAGATTCTCCTTTAAATTTTTTTCTTCTGAAATAGCACTTTATGTAATATATTATGAAAATAAAGAGGTGTTTGTTCCTTTATTAATTTAGTTTTTATTAAATTAAGATATTAAGTAAATTTACCTATTATATTAAATAATTATTACAAATTTATAAAAAATTAACATATTATAGTAAAATGTAGTGAATAATAGTAAAATTAAAATAATAAGGCTTAATAATATTTATTAGGTATATTTAGAGAAAATAAGGAAATTTTAAGATTTTGTTAAGGTAAATTTCTATTATTTGGTCTAGACTTATAATATGTGAGAAATTTTATAACTTAGGGGGGAAAATAATGAAGTTATTCTTGAAAAAGAGTTTATTAGTAATGCTTACAACTTTAGTAATCAGTACTATTTCCTTTAGTAATTTAATTGTAAAAGCTGATACTAATAAAGCTGAGGCTTATGAAATGAAAATTACTTCAGGATTAGAAGGAAAGTATAGGGCTTTAAAGTATATTCCAGTTACTGTTGAATTTACGAGCTCTGAAAAGGATTTTAATGGAGAAGTAGAAATAAGAACAAGTGGTGCACGTACTTCTACTTATGATTCCTATAGTAAGGAAATTTCAGTGACTCAAGGTGAAACTGGAAAATTAACTATTCCAATAAAACTATTAGAAGGATCGAGTAAAATAACAGTAAATCTTGTTGAGAATGGAAAGGTTTTGTTTGAAAAGAAAAGCCTAATTTCAAATGGAAGAGTAAGTGAATCAAATTTATTTATGGGAGTTTTAACAGATGACCAAACATCCTTAAGCTATACAGGAAGTGTAATGTTTGATAATCCTAATAGCCCAGGATATAAAGGTGTAATTGAAAAAGTTCAATTAGATGAGAAGATAATTGGAGAAAATAATTTAAACATAGATGGATTGGATATTATCCTTATTAATAATTATAATATGTCAAACTTAAAAACTGAACAATATAAAGCATTAAGTTCTTGGGTCAATAAAGGTGGAACTTTAATAATTGGTGCAGGAGCAAATGAAGGAAAAACTATCAGTAATATAGATAATGAATTTTTAAGCATAAAGTCAAGAGGAACTAAAGAGAAAAATATTACTTTAGTAGATGAAAACTTAAAACTTATAGTTTCAGACTTAGAAGTAAAAGATTCTAAGATTAAAAATGGAAGTGATGATAATCCTTTAACCTACTCCTTGAAAAGAGGCAAGGGAGAAATAATAGTTACAACCTTTGATTTGGGTTTAGATCCATTAATATCATCAAAAGATGCAGGAAAATTTTTTAGCAACATTATATCAGATTCTACAACTAAGCTCTTTGAAAATAATATGAATGGCGGATATATGCAAGGATATTATAGAGCAAGCGAGCTAACAAGAACTATTCCTATAAATGAAATAGTAGGGGTTAAGTCTTTAATAATAGTTCTTTCTTTATATGCAGTTATAGTTGGTATCATTCTTTATATAGTGTTAAAGAAAATAAATAAGAGAGATTTTGCTTGGATTGTAATACCTGTAATATCAATATTATTTACTTTTATAATTTATTTTATGGGTTCAGCAACAAGGGTTAATGACATTGTATTAAATCAAAATAATATAATTTTAGTAGATGAAAATGGAAAAGGAACTGCTAAAGGATATTTAGGAATAGGAAGTAAATATAAATCAGATGTAATAATTAAAAAGCCTGAAGATTTAACTATGAACTATGCAACTATTGACAATTACTATTATGGAAATGAAGAAGAAGAAGGAAGCAGTATTTTAAGAGTTAAGACAACATATAGTGGAAATAATTCCTACTTTACCTTTAATAATAGTGATGCATTAGATATGAAGCCTTTTGAAGTAGTAGGCAAGGAACAAATAATATCTACAATTGAGTCATCATTTAATTTATCAGAGGGAAATTTAAATGGAAAAGTTAAGAATAGTTTAGGATATGATATTAATAAATTATTGTTAGTAGCCGGAAGAAATATTTGGGATATTGGTTCAATTAATAAAGATGAAGAAAAAGAGATTAGTGATTTAAAGACTGTGGGTTCTGGCGGTTTACAAGCATATTCAGATACTTTAAATCAAAAATACTATGATGCTAGATGGAATAACAAAGAAAAATTAAAATCTGAAGAATTTAAAAATATATTAAGAGTATCAGGTTTAATTGGAGTTGCTTCTGATGAAATTCTTATTAATAAAGATATTAAGTTAATTGCAATTACCAATTTACCTATAGAATATGGTGTTGACTTTGGAAATAAATCAGTTTCTAAGTTTGATACAACTGCAATAGTTCAAGATGCAGAATTAGATTTTAGAGATAAAAATGGTGATTATAACTTCCCAGATGGATATTTTGATCATACTGTAGAGTCCTCTTCAAATAATGTTCATATAGACGATTATAATGGCTATATTTATGGCCAAGGGGAAGTAGTATTTAAATATGAAATTGATAATAATATAGAAATTTTAGATTTAATTATTAAACAAGGAATAGATAGATATGGATATTCCCCTGGAGATAATGCAGAAAAGTATATTTACAACTATAAAACAGATACCTATGATAAATTTTTAATGTCACAAGGATATGAGAAAATTAAGGATTTAGAAAATTATATATATAATAATACTGTTAAAGTTAAGTATATAGTAGATGATGCAGGTAAAGGTCAATCAATGATTCCAAGAATTACTGTAAAGGGGAGGGAAAGATAGTGCTAGTTATAAAGAATCTTGAAAAATCCTATGGTAATTTTAAAGCATTAAAGGGTGTTAATCTAGAAATTCAAAAAGGTGAAATTTTTGGTTTTATAGGTCCAAATGGAGCAGGAAAAAGTACTACTATGAAGATTGTTTCTGGGCTTCTTTCACCGGACAGTGGAGAAGTATATGTAGATGGAATAGATGCCATTAAGAACAATAAAGCATTAAAAGATAAAATAGGCTATATGCCTGACTTCTTTGGTGTATATGATAACTTAAGAGCTATAGAATACTTAGAGTTTTATGCATCGATATATGGAATAATTGGAGAAGAAGCAAGAAAATTATCTATGGATTTATTAGAACTTGTTAACCTTCAAGATAAGTGGGATGCAAATGTAGATGGATTATCTAGAGGAATGAAACAAAGATTATGCTTAGCTAGATGTTTAGTCCATAATCCAGAGTTATTAATATTAGATGAGCCAGCATCAGGTATGGATCCAAGAGCAAGGTTTGAAATGAAGGGAATATTAAAGAACTTAAGAGAAATGGGGAAAACCATAATAGTATCCTCTCATATATTATCAGAACTTGGTGAGATTTGTACTAGAATAGGAATAATTAAAAATGGATCTATAGTTTGTGAAGGAACTGTAGAAGAAGTTATGTTAATGGCATCGGGGACAGCACCTATAAATATAACTGTTATAGATAAAGTTGAAGAAGCAATACAATTATTAAAAGAGAAAACAGAAGTTAAAGAAATATCAGTTGATAGTAATAAAGTTACTATAAATGTAGCTGGTGGAGATAAAGAAGCTAGGGATATATTAAAAGATTTAATATTAAAGGATATTCCAGTTATAAGCTATAGTAAAGCATCAGGGAATTTAGAAGAAGTCTTTATACAAATAACTGAGGAAAATAATTAAAGGGGGGCAGCAAGATGAAATTAAATCCAGTTTTAAGAAATGAAAGTAAACTATCTGTGAGAACTCCAAGATTTTCACTAATGCTATTAATATATATTGCAGTTTTATCAGTAGGCACTTTAATATTTTACAATAGCTATAGCTCAGATGTTTATGCTTCAGGGATAAATCCTCAAGGAGCAGTTACTCTTTATATTGTTATGGCAGTAATACAAGCTATATTATTAATGTTTATAGTTCCATCATTAACAGCAACTTCAATATGTTCAGAAAGAGAAAAGCAAACATTAGACATTTTACTTTCAACAAGATTAAGTCCTCTACAAATTATACTTGGAAAGCTTTCAGCTTCTTCCTTAAAGGTAATAATGCTAATAATTTGTACAATACCTTTATATGCAATTTGCGGATTAATAGGAGGTATTAAACTAAGTAATATATTGATTTTAGTTGGATCTTTTATTATAAGTACAATATTTGTTGGAGCCATTGGGGTGTTTATTTCCACTTATTCTAAAACTTCCAAGGTAGCAACCTCATTAACCTATGCTTTAATATTGTTCATATTTGTTGGAACAATAGTTATAGCTTATATTCTGTTGATGGTTAATATGTATAAAATGGGCTACAACGGAAAAACACCAGAAATTTCTCCAATTGCCTATTTAAGTCCTGCAACTGGCTTCTTTGTAATGTTATCTAATCAAGTTGGATTTGGAGGAAATTCTATTTACTTTATAGGACAACTAGGTGTTTCTAAATATGCAGATTATATAAGTATTAGTATTCAATTAATATTTAGCTTCATATTTATATTTTTAGCAGCAAGGAGGCTAAATCCGTTAAATGAAAAGAAGTTTTCAAGAAGGAAAAGGGCAAAAGGAAAGAAAAAAGTAAAGGAGTAGGGCTATGAATTCTTTAAACAATGAAATATTAACCTTTATTAGAAAGGCATCAAAAAGAATTAAAGCTAACTTTATAATTAACTTAAGCATAATAGGTTTAAAATACCTATTATGCTTAATATTATGCGTACTATTAATATCTTTGTTTATAACTATTCCATATGTAGAAGAGATTTCTTTAGGAATTTTACTAGTAGGAGTTATGGGAATTATAATTTTTGGGTTTATTAAAGCACCAGATAATAGGAAAGTTGCTTTAATAGTAGATTCAAAGGGGTTAAAAGAAAGAGTAACAACTTCTTTAGAATTTATTAATGAAGAAGATAACATATCTATTGCTCAAAAAAAAGATACAGTAAAATTTATTAAAAATTTTAATATTAAAGAAAATCTAAAAATTTCTATAGATAAAAAGCAAATAATTTTAGTAATTTCATTAATTTTTCTATGTGTACTAACTTCTTTTATAGATACAGCATCTAAAAAAGAAGCTAATAACATAAGAGAGTTCAATAAATATCAACAGGAATATATTAAAAAGATTGAAGAAGAGAGTAAAAATGTGGATAAGTTAGAGAATTTATCAAAAGAAGAGAAGGAAGCAATAAAAAAGATATTAGAGGATGCAAAGAAGGAATTAAAGGAAAGTGAAAAGAAGCTTGATGTAAATAAAACATTAGAAAGAATGGAAAAGAAGCTAGAAGAGGCAAAAGAAAAGTCAAGCAGTGAAAAAAGCAAAGAAGATATACAAAATATGCAAAAGAATTTATTAGATAAATTTAATAAGGAAAAAGAAGAGGGAGCTAAAAAAGATTTAAATAAGCTTACAAATGAACTAATAAAGAAAAAAGAAGGTAAAGATTTAGCAGAGGCTATATTATCTAAGGATAAAGAAGCTTTAGAAAAGGCGTTAGGAAAATTAAAAAAATCCTTAGGAAATATGAGTTCAAGTGAACTTAATAATTTGTCAAAAGCTTTAGCAAGTGCTTCTGAAGGTGTTAATGATGAAAATTTAAAAGAAGCCTTAGAAAATGCATCTAATTCAGTTTTAGATGGAAAGTTAGATGCTGAAGCTTTAAAGGAAGCTATTGAAAATTCTCAAAATAATAGTGATGGTAATAAAAATGAAGGAGAAGGCTCAGGAGAAGGAGAAGGCTCAGGAGAAGGTTCTGGAGAAGGAGAAGGCTCTGGTGAAGGCGAAGGTTCTGGAAGTGGTCAGGGAAATGGTCAAGGACAGGGAAGTGGAAATGGATCTGGTCAAGGTTGGAACATGGGAAGCGACGAAGGTAAGGAAAATGATATAGATAACAAAGTAGGAGAGCAAGTATATATTCCAGGAAGAGAGGTTGGAGATGATAAGAACCTTACTGGAAATAAAAATCAAAATGGAAACTCTCAAAGTATAGATTCAGAAAATGGATTTAATTTAGATGGAAATAAAATAAATTATGATAAGGTAATTGGAGATTATACTAATAGCGCCTTAGAAGGTGCTAATAATAGTAATTTACCAGAAAGTTTAAAGGATCTTATTAAGCAGTATTTTGAAGGATTAAACTAAGGGGTGAAAATCATGGAAATAAATGAGAAAGAAATGCTAGAAATTTCAGAGAAAATTAGAAAATGCGAAGAAGAAATATCAAAAGGAATTATAGGTCAAAAGGATATAATAAGAAATGTTTTAGTTGCAATATTTGCTGATGGAAATGTACTTTTAGAAGGTATGCCAGGAATGGGAAAAACTCAATTAGTAAAGACAATAGGAAAGGTATTAAATTTAAAATTTTCTAGAATTCAATTTACACCAGATTTAATGCCAGCAGATGTTGTTGGTACTAATATAGTTGTAAAAGAAGAGGATAAAACTGTATTTAAATTTGAAAAGGGGCCGGTATTTACTAATCTTTTACTAGCAGATGAAATAAATAGAGCTACTCCTAAAACACAATCGGCTTTACTTGAAGCAATGGGAGAAAAAACTGTTACAGTAGGAAAACAAACTTATGAGATGTCGAAGCCTTTTATGGTACTTGCAACTCAAAATCCAATAGAACAAGAAGGGACATATCCACTACCAGAAGCTCAATTAGATAGATTTTTATTTAAGTTAAATGTAGATTTTCCAAACTTACAAGAATTAAAAGAAATAATGGATTTAACCTTAACTAATGATAAAACTGATATTAATGCTGTTCTTGAAGGGGATGAAATATTAAAGATAAGAGAAGCAATAAGGGAAATTAAGATTGCAGATTCTGTTAAAGAATATGCTTTAAAGTTAATATTAGCTACTCATCCTGAAATAGAAGAGGGTGCTGAAATAGTTAAAAAGTATCTAGAAGCAGGTGCAAGTCCAAGAGCTGCTCAAGGGATAATTAGCGGAGCTAAAGTTAGAGCTGTAATGGAAGGGAGACTTAATGTTTCCTTCGAAGATATAAAAGTATTGGCTTATCCAGTTTTAAGACATAGAATTATATTAAATTTTGATGCTATAACAGAAGGTTTAACTGAGGAAAGTATTATAGATAAGCTATTAGAAGATTTAAAGGTTGTGTAGTTAATGAGTGAAAGATTATTTAATGAAGATTTCTTCAAGAAGCTAAATAAAATTAATATGCATATAAATTTTAAGCTTTCATCTGGAACTCAAGGAGGAAGAAAATCTAAAGCAAAAGGAGTATCAGTTGAGTTTTCAGATTATAGAGAATATGCACCAGGAGATGACTTTAGAAGAATAGATTGGAATGCATATGGAAGATTTGATAAATTTTTTGTTAAAGTTTTCATGGAGGAAAGAGAAGGAGTATTTAATTTTTTTATAGATAAATCTAAGTCTATGGATTATGGATTAGTAAATAAAAAGGATACTGCCTTAAAGGTAGTTGCAGCCCTAAGCTATATTGTATTAAACAATTTAGATAGAGTAAATATTTCTACTATGGATAGTGGAAGTATAGAAAATATTAAATCAGCTGCAGGAAATAAGGCTTTTCAAAGAATACTTAGGGAATTAGAAAGTCTAGAGTTTAAAGGAAGTACAGATTTAACTAAAAGTATAAAAAAGAGACCGTTAACTCCTAGAGGAGTTTCTGTTATAGTGTCGGATTTCTTTAATAACCAAGGAATGAAGGATTTAGAAGAAGCCTTAAAATATTTAGCTTTTAAGAAACAAGATATAATTTTAGTTCAAATATTATCAGAGGAAGAACTAAACCCTGATTTTAATAATGAAATTACATTTATAGATAGTGAAACTAATGAAAATATAAAGATGAGTTTAACTCCAAGTATAATTAAAGAATATAAATCTACATTGAAGATATATAAAAAATCAATTGAGGATTTAGTAAGAAAATATGGTGGAAAGTTTATAAGTGTAAGCTCATCAATGGAAATAGAAGAAATAATATTAGGTGAATTTAGTAAGAAAAGAGTATTGTATTAGGGGGAATATATTATGGGATTTAGTAGCTTATGGCCTTTATTTTTATTAATAACTATTCCTCTTTTAATACTACTTTATATATTAAAGAGAAAGTATAAAGAAGAAGTTATTTCTTCAACTCTTTTATGGAATGAAGTTTATAAAAATACAAGAGCCAATACACCTTGGGAAAAACTTAGAAAAAATATAATGTTACTTTTGCAAATAATTACATTATTACTACTAATTTTAAGCTTAATGAAACCATATTTAAATTTTGGAGGCAAGACTTATAAAAATATTATCCTAGTATTAGATAATACTGCAAGTATGAGTGCAGAGTATGGAAGTGGAAGTAGATTAGATGAAGGAAAAAGATTAGCAAAGGAAGTTTTATCTTCAACTAAAGAAGATACTAATACTTATATTATATCTTTTGACGGAAGTAGTAATTTACTTCAAAATGGTGAGTTTAATAAGGAAGTATCTAATGAAATTATTAATTCTATATCTCAAAGCTATAATACAGGTGATATAAATGAAACTATATCTTTTATTAAGGCTATAGGAGAAGGTATTGAAGAAGATTATGAAGCAATTATTATTACTGATAAAGACTTTTCATTGGGAGATGTTAATGGAAAGGTAGTGTCACTAGCAAATTCAGGTGTAAATGCTTCAATAGATAATGTATCTCATAAGTTTTTAGAAGATAAAGTTAGAGTAATTGCTACTATAACTAATAGAGGAACTGGAGATTACGAAGGGGATTTTTCTCTTTATGATGGAGAAGAGCTTATATCAGTTGAAGCTCTAAATCTTAAAGAAGGAGAAAATAAAACATTAAGCTTAGATTTACCATCAATTAAATCAGAAACTTTAAGAGGAGAATTATCCAGAAAAGACATGATTTTAGGAGACAATACTTATAATCATGTAGTTGGAAAGAAAAAGGTTAATAAAATTCTTATAGTTACAGAACAAAATTTATTTTTAGAAAAAGCCTTTAGTAGTATTCAAAATACTGAAGTATATAAAACTAATAATGTATCTAATTTAACTAGTTCAGATATTTATGATTTATATGTATTTGATAGTGTTACACCAGATGTTATGCCATCAAAAGGAAGCATATTATTTATTAACCCTTCATCAAATGAATTTTTTAATGTTATTTCTGGTGGAGAAGGGGGAGAAGCTAAGGCTGTTATTGGAGAAGTATCAAAATACTTAGAAGATACAACCTTCACTGCTGGAAAATATAATTCAATAGAAATACCTTATTACGGAAGGGGTTTTTTAAATATAGATGAAGAGTTTATAGGATTTAAGGGAGAAGTTGATGGAAGAAAAATTGCTGCTTTATCCTTTGATCTTCACAATAGTGATTTTCCACTAAAAAAAGAGTTTCCTATATTAATGTATGAACTTGGTGAAAATTTAATTTCTAGTGGGATGGTGTATAAGAACAACTATAAGGCTGGAGAAAAAATCATAGCTAAGGGTATAAGTTTAGATTCTAGTATTACACTAACTTATCCAAATGGTGAAAGTGAAGAAATATCTTCAGGCGATGAAATAAAAGAGGAAAGTCAGCTTGGGATATATAAACTAGAAGCCTTAGAAGAAAAGGAATTATTTTCAGTAAATTTCCCTTCAGAAAAAGAAGGAGATACTAAGGTAAGTAATATTAGTGAAAGTGAGAACTTAGTAAGTTCTAAAGCAGAGTTAAAAAGAGGATTAAATATTTCTCCTTTACTTATAATTATGGCAATGATGGTAGTAGCTTTTGAATGGATAATGTATAAACGAGGAAATTAGGAGGCAAGAAGATGAAGATAGAAATAGGAAATTTATATTTTTTAATACTAATCCCATTGATTTTTGCCTTTATGATTTATAGTTTTAAAAAATATAAACCATGGAATAAAAATGAATTAGCTATATTTATAAGTAGAACATTAATTTTTGCTTTACTTATACTAGCTTTTGGGAATATAACAATAAACTTAAAGGGAAGAAATATATCAACAGTATTTTTATTAGATGTATCTGAAAGTATTGGTGATTTTGAAGAATCGGGAAAGGATTTTATATCCACAGCTTTAGAAAAAATGCCAAGAGGAAATAAAGCTGGAGTAGTTTTGTTTGGAGATAATTCTAAGGTAGATAAGGTTTTAAATAGAAAGAAAGAATATAAGTCTATAAATGAAAGTCCTATAGTTACAGCTACTAATATTCAAGAGGCTATAGAAAGTTCTTTAAGCTTGTTTGAAAGAGGTGGATCAAAAAGAATTGTCTTAATTACTGATGGAGAAGAAAATCAAGGAGATATTTTAAAATCTATTCCTTTAATAAATGAACAAAAAATAGATTTTAAAGTATATAAAGTAACTGGAGAAAAGGGAAATGAAGTTTATGTAGATAGTGTAAAGGTTCCAGATAATATAGCTGTAGGAGAAGAATTTTCAGTATCTATAGATATAAAATCTAATTATGCAACTAAGGCTAAGCTTTCACTTTTTTCTGGTAGAACTAAGGTAGGAGAGCAAGAAGTTCAAATACAAAAGGGAAAAAACTCCTTTGTGTTTAGAGATAAGCAAAATTCAGGGGGATTTAAAGGATATAGAGTTTTAATAGAAGCAGCAGATGATACAAATAAAGTAAATAATGAATATAGTACCTTTACAAATGTAATGGATAAACCAAATATTCTTCTTATAAATGGAGCTAAAGGAGATTCAACATCTCTAGAGGAAATATTGTTAAACTCTGGAGCTAATATAAAAAAGATAGCACCAGGAGGATCACCTAATTCATTAAATGAGTTATTAGAATATAAGACTATAGTTTTGAATGATGTTCATAAGGATGATTTGACAAATGGATTTATGGAAAATATTGAAGCTTATGTAAGAGACTATGGTGGTGGTTTAGTAACCTTCGGTGGTGAAGATTCTTATGCTCTTGGAGGATATAAAGATACATCATTAGAAAAGGTATTACCTGTGTATATGGATAAAAGAGGGAAAAATGAAGTTCCAGCTATAAGTATAAACTTAATTATAGATAAGTCAGGTAGTATGAGTGCAGAAGGCGGAGGTGTAAGTAAATTAACCTTAGCCAAGGAAGCTGCAATGAAGGCCTTAGAAAATTTAAGAGAAGTAGATGAAATATCTGTAATAGCCTTTGATGATACTTATGATGTAGTTGTACCACTTCAAAAGGTTGGAGATAAGGAGTATATAAAGGAACTTATTTCTGGAATCCAAATAAGAGGAGGAACTTCTATATATCCAGCTCTGGAACAAGGCTACAATATACAACTTGAAAGTAATGCAAAAATAAAACATACTATTCTTTTAACAGACGGACAAGATGGATATGGATATGATAACTACTTAAATTTATTACAAGGCTTTAATGATAATAATGTTACACTTTCTACAGTAGCTGTTGGTGAAGGGGCTAATGCCGATCTTTTAAATCAACTAGCATCTGTAGGTAGGGGGAGAAGTTATTATACAGATATTTATACAGATATTCCTAGAATATTTGCAAAAGAAGTATTATTATCAGCAGGTACTTATATAATAAATGAAGAATTTACTCCAAAGATACTAAGTAATCATGAAATATTAGCAGGAGTTAAAACTTCTGATGGTATACCTAGTTTACTAGGATATATAGGTACTTCTATAAAAGAAAATGCAGTAGAAATTTTAAGTTCAAGTCATGATGAACCAATATTGGCTGCTATGCAATATGGAATAGGTAGGACAGTAAGTTTTACTTCAGATATTAATGGACAGTGGAGTAAAAATTATTTAACTTGGGAGTATGGTCCACAATTTATAAAGAATATGGTTTACTTTACAATACCCAAGTATGGTGAAGATGGGTATTTAAATATATCACAAGAAGGTAATGAAGCCAAAATTGAATTTTATAATGATAATATTTCTAAAGATGCAAAAGTTAAGGGTATTTATAATGGAGAAAATGGGGAAGAAGGAGAGTTTGAGTTATCTCAAGTTGAACCTGGTAAATTCTCTGCCAATATACCTTTAAATTCATTAGGATTTTATAATTTCAATATAAGAGAAGAGGAAAATGGTGAAATTACTAATAACTATAAAGGTGCTTTTGCACTTCAGTATTCAGATGAATATAAGTTTAATACTAATGCTGAAAAGCTAGATGTAGTAGTAAAAGAAACAAAGGGAACCTTTATAAATAAGGCGGAGGAAGTTTTTCAAGGAAAGCTTCAAAGAGAATATAAAAAAATTAATTTAACTAACCCTCTTTTAATAATAAGTATCTTATTGTTTATGCTTGATATAGCATATAGAAGGTTAAATTTAGATTTTATTAAAATATTTAAAAAGAGAAAAGATAAACCTAAGAAGGAAAAGATAATACCAGAAAATGATCTTTCAACAAATAAAGAAAAAGATAAAAATTATAAGATAATATCTGAGGAAAAGAAAATTATAAAAGAAAAGCTTCAAGAAGATATAAAAGTTGAAGAAATTAAAAAGAAAGAAAGTAAAAGAGCAAAAAGTAAGGTAACAAATGAAGAAAATAAAAAACAATCCTTAGATACTAGTTCTCTACTAAAAAAGAAAAGCGATAGAAAGAAAATATAACTGAGACTCTAAATCTTTGATTTAGCCAGTCGAAGTTAAGTGACACTTCAAAACTTGTTTTTGAATAGTGGAACTTACACAGAGTGCACTCCTACGAACGAATGTGAGTAGCGAGTTTCCATTGAGACTCTAAATCTTTGATTTAGCCAGTCCAAGTAAATAATTTGTGTTAGTGGCATTTGGAGATGCTGGAAGAACAACTAACACAAATTATTTACTTTTTTTTTTGTGAAAATATATTAAAAATTATTGATATATTAAAAAAAGAAAATGATTTAAATTAAATAAATGCTAATAATATTAATGAAAAATTAAAGAAAGAAGCATTGTTGAAATTGAAGATTCATTGTGATAATATTTTTTCTTGTATCAAAAGGGAGGGACTAGAATGAAAAATAAAATAATTACCAATACAATAATTTTTATATTTATAATAGCTTTTGTTAATATATTTCAGTCATTATTTGGAGCTGGAAATTCCTTAGTAGGGGTAACTATAATAACTACAGGGTTAACTCTTATGGAAAGGGACTTAACAATAGCACCATTAAAAAATTTCTTTAAAATATTAGGGATTAATTTATTTAGTTTAGTATTTTCAGTTTTAGCTATTCAAAATGTATGGCTTGGAATTATATTTAATTTTATTGCTCTTTTTGCAATTGGATATTTCTTTAGTGGAAATTTAAAAAAATCTATTGTGGTGCCATTTGGCCTTCAGTATTTCTTTATGTTGTTTTATCCAGCAGAAGGAGAAGTTTTATTTAATAGGTTTATAGCTTTAATTTTTGGAAGTATCTTTATAATGTTAATTCAATTTGTTGTAAATAAGGATAAGTTGTTTAAAACAGGAACTAAATTAATAGATAAAATTAGTAATAGCATATTAGAAAAAATAAAATTAATACAAGATAATAAAAGCTTTGAAAAAGAAAATATAGAAATATTAGAATCAATAAATTATTTAAAAAGAGTTATATATGACAAAAGAGTTGATGATTACTATTTAACTAGTGATGGTATAATTATAACGGATATTATATGGGCATTAGAAAGAATAAATATGTTACTAGATGGAATTAACATAGAAAAGAATAAAAGTAACTATAAAGATTTATTAAATGATATATATAATGAGGTTAAAAATATTAAAGATAGAAATTTAGAATTAAAAGATATAGAAAATATAAAATTATATTTAAATAGAGAAGATTTAAATAAGGATTATATAAATGAAACTATAGACTTGATTAATATTCTTTATAGAGAAGTAGAAAACATAAGTGTTTTAAGTGAAAAAGAAAAGAAAAGTATAAAGAAAGAATATCATATTCCCTATCACTTCCATAATATAGCCATTCACAAAAGAAACTTCAATATTGATTCAGCTAAAGTTAGATATGCTATAAGATTAGGGGTAATAGGTGCCTTTACTGCATTTATAGCTAAGTTCTTTAATTTATCTGAAGGAAGATGGATGTGCTTTACTATCTTCTCCCTTATTCAACCTTATGTAGAAGTTTCGAATGAAAGAGTAAAGGATAGGGTTATAGGTACATTTATAGGTGGAGTTATTGTTCTTATAGCTTTTGGAGCTATACATAATCAAACTGCAAGAGCAGCAATTATTCTTTTAGCTGGATATTTAGATCCATTTAGTAAAAATTATAAACAAAAAATGGTTTGTGTTACTGTATCAGCAGTAGCTTCAGCTGCAATAATTGGTGGTACAGTTGAATTAGTATTTGAAAGAATTATATTTGTTATTATAGGTGCTACTTTAACCTTATTTGCTAATAAGTATATATTTCCTTATAAAATTAAGGATATGAAACAATATTTATCTGAGGTATATAATTCTCTTATAAGTCAAATGAAGGAAGACATAAAGGAAAAGCATAATGATTATAGTATAAGAAACCTTTATCTTATTACTGGTTTTATAGAAGAGAAAATGAAATTACCTTTGAGCATTGATAAAGATAATAGAGAAATTAATAGATTTTTAAAGGAAAACAAATTTGAGGTAAGTAATATATATAAATCATTTGTTACTATAAAAAATTAAATTATTATTTATGTAGCAAATTAGTGGTTAGATAAATATTTATATAGTAACAGTAATAAAATAGGAGATAACCATATGCAAATGATGGATATGCTTTTTAGAGGACTTATGGGAGGCGGAATGCCAGGAATGGGTGGAGGAATGCCAGGTATGGGTGGTGGAGGAAACCCCCTTGGAGGACTAGGTGGAAATCCACTTATGAATATGCTTTTTGGATCTATGATGGGTGGAATGGGAGGACAACGAGGAGCACAAGGTCAAGGTAACAATCCTTTATCCATGCTTATGAATGGAATGGGCGGAGGAATGCCTGGAATGGGTGGAGGAATGACTGGTATGCCACAAGGAAATAATATGAACCAAGGAAATGGTATGAATCAATTATTAAGTATGTTAATGGGCGGAAATAATATGATGCCAAATAATATGAATGGTAATATGAATCCTAATATGAACAACAATCCTTTAGCAATGTTTATGAATGGATTAAATCAACAACCACAACAACAGCAACAACAAAGAAACCAAAATGGCAATAGAAATAACAGCGTTGATATGAATCAATTAATGAACATGTTAATGAATGGTGGAAATTCAGGAGCACAACAAAGTCAACCAAACCAACAAGGACAACAAAATCAGCCTAATATGAATGACCAAAATGGCTCTCAAATGGATCCTTTAGCAATGTTCTTTAATTCTATGAATGGTGGCGGAATGAATGGCAATATGAATGGTGGAATGAACCCTACTCAAAATCAAGATAGTAGACGATCTTCAAGAAGTCACAGAAAACACCGTTAAGAAATGTAGAATATAGAATGAATAATATAGAATTCAGGAGAAAACTCCTGTGGAGTTTTTTTCAAATAAAGTTTTTTATAATAAATTTTGAAATTAGAAAAATGGGTTTTGGTAATTTAGAACAAATTACTTCAACGATTATCAACTATCCATTATCAATTATTAATTACATTAACGTGGCTGTCCTTTGGGCAGCCTTATTTTACTTAACATAATGTAATAAATGAAAATACTTAAATAAACACTTTATTATTTTCCGAAGAAATGTTATTCTATATAATTGAGAATAAATATATAGGAGAGTATTAAGTGATGGCAAAAAATATGACAAAAGATATGACAACTGGGAATCCGGTTAAATTAATACTATTATTTTCAATACCACTACTTATAGGGAATATATTTCAACAATTTTATAGTATGGTAGATACTATTATAGTTGGTAGATTTATAGGAGTAGATGCATTAGCAGCAGTTGGGTCTACTGGATCAATGTCATTTTTAATAAATGGGTTTGTTGTAGGACTAACAAGTGGTTTTTCTGTTTTAGTTTCTCAAAAGTTTGGAGCAAAAGATGAAGAAGGATTAAAAAAAGCAACTTCAAGTGCATTGGTTTTATCCTTAATAGCAACAGCTATAATAACAATAGTAAGTGTTTTATTAGCTAAACCTATGCTTCATTTAATGAATACTCCAGAAAATATAATGGTAGATGCCTATAGTTATATAGTAATTATTTATGCGGGAACTATAGCAACTGTAGTTTATAATATAATTTCAGGAATATTAAGAGCATTAGGAGATAGTAAGACTCCGTTGTATTTCTTAATAGTAGCATCAATATTAAATATAATTTTAGATATAGTATTTATAGTTAATTTTTCTATGGGAGTTGCAGGAGCAGCTTGGGCAACAATAATCTCTCAAGGGGTTTCAGGCATATTATGTATAGTTTATACATATAGCAAATATAATATTTTAAGGTTAAAAAGAAATGACTTTAAAGTTAAGAAAAGAGTATATATAAAGCATTTAAAAATAGGTATTCCAATGGCATTACAATTTTCTATAACCGCAATTGGAATTATGATAGTACAAGGAGCTTTAAATGTTTTTGGTTCTACAGCAATAGCAGCTTATACAGCAGCTTCAAAAGTTTTACAAATAGTTATGCAACCAGCAATTACCTTTGGTGTAACTATGGCAACATACTGTGGACAAAACTTAGGAGCTAAAAACTATAAGCGTATAAAAGAAGGGGTAAAGAAGTGTACAGAAATATCTGTAATTACAAGTATTATAGCAGGGCTTATCCTAGTATTTGGAGGAAAATTCTTTGTAGGTTTATTTATTGAAAACCCAAATGCAACTATTTTAGCTTATGCTCAAGAGTGTCTTAATTACTCAGCTATATTCTTTATACCTTTAGGATTAATATTTATATATAGAAATGCACTTCAAGGTATGGGTGAATCCTTTGTGCCAATGATGGCAGGAGCTTATGAACTTATAGCTAGAGGTTTAGTAGCATTTATTTTACCAAAATTTTTAGACTATACAGGAATATGTTTAGCTGATCCAGTAGCTTGGCTTTCAGCATCAATTCCTCTTGGAATATATTACTTCAAGAAAATGAAGTCTATTGAAAAACAAGGATTATAAAGATTTTTAAAATAAGTTTAAAATAAATTTAAAAAATTCAGAAAATTTACTTGCGATATAAATAATAGTATGTTATTATTAGATAGTAGCAAAAAGCTAACAAAGAAAGTTTCGATTGGATAAATAGTTTCTCAGTAATTAGAGATTATATATCAATTTAGAATCTTTAATTTTAGGAGGAATATTTATGTCAGATAAAACTTTATCATGCAGAGATTGCGGAAGCGAATTCATATTTTCAGTAGGAGAACAAGAATTCTACAAAGAAAAAGGATTCACAAATGAACCAACAAGATGTATATCTTGTAGAAGAGCAAAAAAAGAACAAAATAGAAGATAATTTTAGATTGTTGAAGGTTGTAGTGCAAATTACAACCTTTTTTGATGTCCTTTTTTATTGAATATTATAAGATTAAATCTATAGAAGTTTTAAATATACTAATTAAAATGAGGTAAGGATAGATATTATAGAATATGATATAATAATTTTTTGTTCATTAACAAAGACATTATTAAATAGAAAGAATATGTAAAGTATGAAAAAGGTAGCTTTAGGCCAAAGTGATTTAAAACAATTATTAAAGATGATAGATATTTTGTAGATAAAACTCTTTTAATAAAGGAATTTTTATAAGATCCATCACAAGTGATTTTGATTCCAATATCACTAAGGTTTTGGAAAACTCTTGATAAGATATTTCGTTGAAAAATATGATGAAGATAGAAGACATCTGTTTAATAATCTTCTTATAGAAAAAGAAGAATATATAATGAAAGGACAAGGAATATATCTAACTATATATTTAACTTTTAAAGACGAAAAACATAATGATTTAAGTCGCTTATTGAAAGAATTAAATGGTTTATAACAGAAATATATAATGAACATAAGGAAGTTTATAGTAATTTAAAGGATAAACAAGTTAAAGATTTCTTTAATAAAATAATTAATAGTGATTACAGAATGGCAGAATTAGAATTATCATTGAAAAATTTATGTAAATATCTTTATGAATATCATGGGGAAAAAGTTATTTTTTAAATAGATAAATATGATACACCAATCTAACATAGTTATTTTTCTGGAATTTATGATGAAGCAATTAATTTTATGAGAAACTTTTTATCTAATACTTTAAAGGATAATATATATTTAGAAAAAGCTATGCTTACAGGGATATTAAGAGTAGCTAGAGAATTTATATTTTCAGGACTTAATAATATACAGGTTTATTCTATTCTTAAAGAACGATATTCAAAACATTTTGGATTTACAGATGGGGAAATAGAGAAAATATTAAATGCTTTTAATGTAATAGAGCAAAGAGAAGAATTTAAAAGGTGGTATAACGGATATATTTTTGGAAGTACAGTAATTTATAATCCATGGTATGTTTTATCTTATTTAAAGGATAAAGATAGCGACTTTATGCCTTACTGGGTAAATACTTCAGAAAATAAAATAATAAAAACAATTTTAGCTAAAGGTAGTGAAACCTTAAAAAATTCTTTGAAGAACTACTTAGTGGGAATTCTATAGATGAAAATATAATAATGGCAGATATAGAACTTAATGAAGATAATATATGGAGCTTTTTATTAATGGCTGGATATTTAAAAGTTGTAGGAAAAAGAAGAGAAGATATAGAGATATATTATAGTTTAAAGATTCCGAACTTAGAAGTTAAATATATGTATGAAAAAATAATTAGAGATTGGTAAAGTGAAAGTTATATAGCATCATAATAAAATGAAATACCAAAACTTTAGTAAACTTTGATTATGAAGTATTTGAAGAAATATTTATAGATTATGTAGAAAAGTCATTAAGTTACTTTGATGTATCTGGAGAAGATCCAGAAAAGGTAGATCATAGCTTTGTTCTTGGAATGTTAGTATCTTTAAATAGAACACATTAGGTTTTATCAGATAGAGAATCAGGATACGGAAAATATGATGTAATGCTAATACCAAAAGATATAAATAAACCAGGAATAATCATAGAATTTAAAAGAGCAAGAAAAACAAATAAAAAATCAATAGAAGAATTAATAGAAGAAGCAAGAAAACAAATAGAATATAAAAAGTATGAAACAGAACTATTAAATAGAGTAATAGCTAATATAAAGAAGTTACTTATAGTATTTAAAGCAAAAGAAGTTCAGTTAATGATGTAAGTTAATTAATTTATAATTAAATAAGTAAGAGTTAATAGAGTTTTATTTAATTTATTACATAAGGAGGATATGCATATAAAATGTGAAAAATGTGGCTGTGAAGATTACTCAACTTATACGGATGATAAAACTGGAGAATGGAAAAAAGAATGCCAAAATTATGGAGAATAGCTAGAAAGTAATATAATGGTTATTGAAGAAGTATAGAAACTAAAAAATCAGTTTCTTTTTTATGCTGGACATATATTAGATTTTATTAGTCCAATTGTAGTAATTATTATAAATTATATATGTTTAGGTAAGGTTTAAAATATATTCTGAAAATTGTGAAATGAGGCTGAAATTTTAATTTATTAAAGAATGAAGTTGTTAAAAAAAGAGTAATAGAATGTATGGATTAAAATGTTTATAAAAAGTTCATAAATCTAATATAGAATTAGCGGGATAGATAGTCTTAAATAAAAATGATAAGGGAAATATATTATAGAAACTGCTAACTGATATAATGTCTACTTATTTCAGTTCTCTCCAGAAAAAAATATTTATATAAAAGCTAGATTTAAATGCTTTAATATACAAGCAAGTAAAAAAATTAAAAACTAGTGGAATATTTTATCTATATTTTTATAAAAATTAATATTAGTATTTGATAAAAAAATATTACAGGAAATCAAAATTTCCTGTAATATGAAAATAATAAAAAGAATAATTATACAGAATTATATAGAGTCTTTTAAAGTATGTTAATTATAATCATCTAATATTTTAACTATGTGTTTACCTATAGCTTCGGCAAGAAATGGAGGTACTGCGTTACCAATTTGCATACCAAGTGAAGTTATATCACCAATAAATTTATATCTATCAGGGAAAGATTGAATCCTTGCAGCCTCTCGAGGAGTAATTGTCCTATGCTGTTTAGGGTGCGTTATTCTTCCTACTGATGGAGTGTTTAAACGTGTTGTAAGAGTATAAGCAGGAGAATTTCCTTCCATTCTGCCATAAGCACCGCTATGGACTGATTTAGTTCTATATTGTTCAGGCAAATCTTTCATTGTTTGCCCTTCATTTATCATTTTTAAGAGTTCTATAGTTTCTGGCTTGTGCTGAGAACTTATATGATTATATATTAATCCATGTGGATTTTTTAGTTTTTTCTGGTAATCTGTTAAAGTTGTATTGGTAGAATAAGGAATATCATCAACGCCCTCACCAGAATTTAATGCTGGAAGATCGCTAATTGCATCCATAACAGATATATATTTTTCTTTAGAATGTGTAGCTGGTGGAAAAAAATCTTTTGAGCATATTCCAAGATTATTACCTATAAAGATAGCTCTTTTTCTCATTTGTGGAACACCATAATCAGCAGCACATAAAACTTCCGCATGAACATCGTATCCTAAATTTAAAAAAGTTTCATAAATTTCTTTTTTAACAGCCCCATAATTATAGTTTAGAATGCCAGGCACGTTTTCAATAACAAAGACTTTAGGTTTTAGATATTTTACCATTCTAATAAATTCTTTAAAGAGATAATTTCGTTCATCTTCAAGAAACCTAGCATTGCATCTAATACGCCTACCAGCCATGCTAAAACCTTGACAAGGTGGACCACCAAAAATTATGTCACAAGTTAAGGCTTTTTTATCAAATATTTGTTTTATATTTTGGAAACCATGTTCATGTACAGGTAACGAGATATCAATATCATCATTTGATGCCTTAATGAATCTTATATCATCTACAATTAATTGTGTTTGAGGATTATTATATTTATAAGTTTCTGCAATTTGAGGGTTAAATTCAATTGAGGCAACAACATTTATTCCTGCCTGTTCCATTCCAATAGAAAAACCACCAGCCCCACAAAAAAGATCTAAAGCATTATATTTTTTTTTGTTTTTATTTATTTTACTATCCATTTGTAATTTTCACCTAGTCCTTTATTCCCTAAATTTGTTATTTCTATATACTCAAAATTTTTCTTTATCAAATTATCTATATTTATAACTTTGCCGTCATTATTACAGTAAGCGTGGTTTTTGGCTATTATTGGAATGAGATATTCGTAAAGCTGAGATGAAGTAGCACCGTTCTTTTTAATTAAAAAATCTCGTATAGTAGTCAATATAAATTCCTCAGCGTTTGGAAGATATTGATAACTATGTTTGTTTTTATTTGGAGCAACTTTCTTGAAGTTGTAAACAAAATCTCCAGTTAAAGTATTTTTCTTATTAATACCTTGTGTACCTGAAGAGACCGCTTGAGATTGGAGTACAATTCCCATTAATTCAAATCCAGCATCTAGGCAACCTTCTAAGATGGATTTCCATATATTTAGGTCTCTGTTATGAAAAGTGAAGGACATATAATGATTAGGCTTTAATACTCTATACATTTCTTTATAAGCCTTTTTAATTCTTAAATCATAATCAGCATAGTCCTTATCCCTATAAGAATCAATTATTATTTCATCTTTATAATCGACTTTGAAATTCAACCAACAGTTCCAAAAATGGCTTAGTGCAAAATATGCTATACTTTCTCCATAAGGTGGATCAGTAAATATGTAATCAATGCTATTAGATTCAATGTTATCTAAATGAGATGAATCCATATTGTAGAATGTAGCTAAATTTGAATCAATACCTTTTAACTCAAGTTTCCCTTTTAAAATTGTCTTAAAGCGTAAATTAAAACATGTAAATATGTTTCTTTCGGTATGAACTGTTGGAGTCCAAAATTTACTAATTACCCATCCAGACTTATAAGTACAATTCTTTATATCTCCAGGAATCATCCTAGAAACATTAGGTAACATAGAAGTAAAACATAATAGAAATAAATTTTTAATATTTTCATCTTCAATGTTTAATATCTGCTTTCTAAGATAAGATAGAATTATCAGAGCACGTTGGGTAAATAATTCATCAATACGCTCACGTCCACTTCTTTTAACATATTGCATGATAGGGTCTTTAGGATATTCCAATTCACCAGACATTTCAAGTCTATTAAAAAGTTCTATGTATTCATTTACCTTTTGGTTATCAAATTCATCTGCATCTTTAATGAATAGGCCGTGCTCTCCACATTTAGCTCTAACTCTAACTAAGGAGTCTTGTTCCCATACGTATATTTCAACTTGACAAATGCTACCACAGTTAGGGCATTTAGTGAAATATAGAGTATGAAATTCTTCATACATAGTATTATAAATAATTTTAAAATGCTCCTTAAAAGCATTTAAATCTACCTTGCTCAAAGTGTTTTTAACAATAAATACAGACATTGGATTAAGATCAACACCGATAGATTTTCTATTCAGTTTTGAACTTTCAACATTTGTTAATCCACTACCCATAAAGGGATCAAGAACAATATCACCTTCATCGGTAAAGTTTTTTATGTATTCACTTACAACATTATGAGCCTTACGCCCCCAATACCTATGCATCAAGTAATGTGATGGATGTGGCAAAGGTGGTATATTATTTTTGATTATTTGTGAATCTTTGGAAACGCCTTCTTTATTAAGTGAACTGCTATTTGAATAAATTTCAGATTTGATTTTTTCAATATCATTAGCATTAAATTTTCTGTATTTAGATTCACCTACCCTATAGCAAGGTAAATAGCCAGAATCTGCCCATCTTCTTATAGTAGATTCTGATACATCTAATGCTACAGCGACTTCTTTTGTTGTTAGTAATTTTTTGTTATTCATCTAAAAGTCCTCCAAGTCTATCTTAGTAACGTATGATATTTTAACATACTTCGATAAATTAATCAATGAAAATACACGGTATTATTGTTAGCATATTTGAAGTGTGATATAGTTACTATGAGAGGGGGGGCTGTATATGAAGGCTATTAAGGTAGAAAATATAATTGATGAATTTGAAGCAAAAAAATTCTTCTTTAATAAGGAACTAATATTTAATTATTTTAATTGTTTAAAAACTAAACCTTTTTTGATTTTGACAGGAATATCAGGGTCAGGTAAATCAAAATTATCACAAGTATTTTCAGATATAATATCTGAAGGTAATAAATCAAAAATTGAATTAATCCCAGTTAAGCCTAATTGGAAAGATAGTAAAGGGTTGTTTGGATATCATAATTTATTAGATAATACGTACTATATTACGCCTTTAATTAAATTAATGATAAGAGCTTTAAGTGATGGTGAAAATCCGTATTTTTTAATATTAGATGAGATGAATTTAGCAAAGACAGAGCATTATTTTGCTGATTATCTTAGCTTAATTGAAAGTAGACAATTACGTATAACTAACACGACAAGAGATATTAATATTTATAGCACTTTGAAAAGTAACTTTACTTTTAAGCAGGGAGACTCACTATCTGAAGCAATAATATTAGCAGCTATAGATTTTAATACTAATACTTACCGACCAGTTGCTGATTATAGGGGACATAATTTTTCTAAATTGTGGAGAGAACAGTTTAGTAACGTTAGTGATGAGAATTGGACACCACAGTTTAGGACAGAATTAAATCAAGGTGATAATAGGTTAGCTAATAGGGTGTTTGAGTCTCCAAATGGTGAAGGTAGGAATTATAGATTAAAAGATAAAAGTGGTCTTAGTGTATCAGACAGAGCTATAATTGAGCGTTTAGAGAAAACCTATAGTGATTTAGTAAATGGAACATCAGTTGAAATATATCAAGATTTAATAACATTGCATAATAATGATATATGTATTGGAGCATGTAGTGGTACAAGCTGTACGATAACTAATTGTCCGTATAAAAATGAAGAAAAATATAAATGTGACAAGTTATACGATAGTAGTAGCGACACATATTTAGTGCCACCTAAAATGCCAATTCCTTTAAACCTATTTACGATAGGAACAGTTAATATTGATGAGACAACATATATGTTTAGTCCTAAAGTATTAGATAGAGCTAATGTTATTGAATTCAATGATATTGATTTTGAGAATCTTTTAGGGTTGAGTGAAGAATTTAAGAGTATTATAAGTGAAAACTCTAATTATGTTTGGGATGAAAATTTTTATTTCAATGATGGTACAATTATTGATGAGTTTAAGATAGATATACCAAATGCAGAACATGCTAAATATTTTATGAATATATATTCAAATGGATTTAAAGATATCCTTAAGATATTTGATATTTTAAGAGTGTATAATATGCATTTTGGATACAGAACTATGAATGAGATAAGTTTGTATATTAGTAATGTTAATAAATTTACAGCATATGAACATAAGTTACAAATTGCTGTTGATTTACAGGTGCTACAAAAAATATTACCCAAATTCCATGGGTCATTTGAAAAATTGTGGAATCCTTTATTTAACATTTTATTAGTTTGTTTAAAGGAAATTCCAAAAGAATTCAAAAATACGTCAAGCTTTGCAAGCGGTGATATAGAAAAATTATTATCGATTGTGTCTGAGGATGCAAACTATGAAAAAATGAGTCTTGATGCTGAAACATTAAAAAATAAATTTAAGTATCCTAGAAGTGCAAAAAAAATATTATCAATGATGAAGAATCTTCAAATGTACGGATTCTGTAGTTATATAGAATAGGTATGCATATGAAAGGGTATGAAAAGTTAATAGCAATTAAACAAAATGGTATTCTTTTATATGTTGATGGGATATCAAGAGAAGTACTTGCCAAATTTAAGAACTCTAAGGAAATATATTTACCTTATGATGAATATTGTAAAGATTATATATGTTTGAATTCTTCAGCAGATAAGTCTAATATAATATACTTAAACGAATGGGCTTCATATAAGGTAGAACCTCTAAATGATAGTATTGTATTTGAAGAAAAAGACTTCCTAAAAAGAGGTTCTTATGGAAATGATAAGTTTGGAACATTAATTTTTAAGAATTGTACAGGATTGTCATTTTTCAAAAACTTAACAGTTTTTATTGTTTCAAACAAAATAAATGAAGAAACATTTGAGAAAATGCTTAACACGATAAATAGTTATATATTAAATTTATCATTTGACTTTAACCAAAGTACATTTAGCAGTGTAGAAAGAGATAAAAAAATACATACTGATATAGAGTATCATATTTTTATAATGGTAATGCATTGGCTTGATACTAAACAAAGAAATATTAATCTATTTACCTTATTTAAGTTAATAAGAAACAACCCTCATAGAAATATTTATGATAACTATTATTATGAAGATATAAATTCATTATCATATGTAGATGAGGATGTTATGGTTGATATTTTTTCAGGTTTAGATGAATTAATTGAAGTTCAAGGAGTTAATAATAAGTTGTCAGCTAAATTAAGCAAAGGTGGTAAGAATTATCTTCCTAAAAAAGTATTACAAGTTGAAATAGAAGATACTTTTAACACTAATGAGAATAGGTTTCTCAAATATTTTATTAACTATATTATTAAAATAATTGATTACTTTGTGGGTGTATTCATTAATAAAAAGGATGCGATGATAAATTATAGTATTATAGAAAAGTCATTATTATATAAAAAGGAATTAGAAACATTAATAAGTGATAGTTTTCTAAGAAATGTAGGAGATTTATCATATATACCATCTAATTCCACAGTGCTTCAAAGAAGAGAAGGTTATAGGCAGTTTTATAATTATTATGTAACAATTAAGTCAATGCCTAAAATAAGTGATATTAATGTGGATCTATCAGATATTATTGAAAATAAAAGCTTAGATTTATTGTATGAATACTATTGCTTTTTTATGGTAGCTGATGTTCTTTGTAATATTTACAAAGTAAACATTAATAATTTAGCTTTTAAAGTGTATAAAAATGAATTTAATAAAACATTAGCAAAAAAGACTAATGCTAATTATTTTGAGTTTGAAGATAAAATGAAATTATTGCCAAGGATTAAGCTTTTTTATAATAAGAATTATTCTAATCCCTTATCTTATTCAAAAGCTTATGACCCTGATATATCAATAGAAATATTTGATAACAAAGGGGAGTTAAAGGAAATAGTTATTTTGGATGCTAAATTTAAAATTGTTAACTATCAAATACAAGATGAAGAATCAGAGAATAGTTTCAATTTTGATGATATTACCAAAATGCATGCTTATAAAGATGCAATTACAGATGTGGTAGGGGCATTTGTTTTATATCCAGGGGATATACATAAGGTTTACAGAGAAAAAAGTGATTGTGTTAATTGTGAGGAATCTAATTGTAAAAATGCATTTAATGGGGTAGGAGCGTTTACTTTAAACCCAGATAATCATAACGATTATTTAAAGCTTACTATAATATTGAAGACTATATTAGAAAGTTATTATAAAGGGATACCAGCTAATTGTAGAAAGGGCAAAATAATAGAAATAGCACTAGATAAAGTTGCTGAAAATAGAGAGAGTTACGATTGATTTATCAAATAAGAGAAAGTATGGTGTAAATCACTTATAATTCTCAAGTGATAACTAGGAGCTTTTTAAATAGATGTAAAACATAGATGATCATAAAGAAAAAAATATTTAACACTTTATGATCATCTATATTTATTTTATAAGAATTAGTTAGAGTATCTATCATGAATTTAAATTTTTAGTAAAATTAAAATCAATGTATGCTTAAATAAACAATTTATTAAATAGAAAGTGGGATGAAAAGCCTCCCACAAGTAACTCCTGGTATGAGTACGATGTTCCAAATTAAATAATATGAGAAGTATTTTTAATAACGTTGAAATTCTAAAATCTAATAAAAGTTTTGCATAATGTATAAGCTATGGGTAAGATAAAGACTTTATCCATAGCTTATATTTTTTATTTCTAATTTACCATTTGATACTAAATTTATTCTTAGAATTCATACAAGGTAATTTAAATTCAAAAAAGTTTAAATGTTTTCCGTTAGTTGAAAATCTATCCCCAACAATATGTAGAGTATAACCCATAATAAATCCCAATGTAAGATATATAATACCAATATTATATATGGTATAGAAAAAAAGCATTGTCCCAAACCATTTATGTGTGAACATTCTATGTGGTGACAATTTTCCTAAGGTCATTAAAATAATAAAATATAAACTATATTTATTTTGTACAATAACTTTAGGTAATATTTCCACAACTCTATTTGTTATATTTAGCTTATAGACTAGTGCAAATAATAATAAAGCTATTACTAAGACTTTATTAAAAGTTTGACTTGCTTTAGATTTTTCAGCATCTATGTCTGGTAAATATGAACCTATGATGCTCCCGCTAATAAGGGGAATAAAATAATTTAAATTTTGATTCTTATCTAAATTAAAGACAGCTAGTCCCATAATACTTGTAGCTGTTATTCCAATAGCTAAGTGTTCTCTACCTTTCATTAGTTTTTCTCCATTTATCTTTTGTAATTTCTTATAGTGTACTATATTTAATAAAAAAACAAAAGTATGTTCTTAGATAACACTTTAGGTATAGAAGTTAAATATGAAATAGGGAAAGAATTAGGTTATATTTTATAAGTTAATTTTTAATATTATAGTTATTTAAGTTAGTATAATAAATTAAATAAAATAGTGAGTATTATTTATTAGGAGTAAATAAAAGTTACAATGGATAAAATAATTAATTTAAAACAAGGATTTATATAAAATTTGAAAAAAAGCAAAGAAAAAATTTGAGTATATAAAAATATTAGATGATGTATATGAAGTACCTACAAATGAAATATTTTCAAAAGATATTGCAAATATATATTTGGATTCTAAAATTTATTCTGATTTAAACTTAGTTAAAGATATTAAAAAGGTTAAATTTAAAGAAAATGATTGTATAAGTATAATGTAAAAATATTAGTGTTACCTATAATTACAGAATATATAAATGAAGTGAGGACTATAAATAAAAATTAAAAATGTATTTATCATATGAAGATAGAGAAGAATTAATAAGTTAATTTTTAGTATTATAGAAAATTAAATTTTTAATAATAGATGATTATAAAGGTCGAATAGTTAATACCTTTTAATCACCTATTTTTTATTTTAGAGTTAAATTAATAAAAGGGATAATTTTGATTAATATATTGAATATTTATTTGTATTATCTTAGAATTAAAAGGAATAAATGTAAAATGATAACTAAATGATTTTACTTAATAAAAAGTATGATTTATAGATATTTTTAAATAAATTTTAATTAGATAGTTATAATATTACGCAAAAATTACGTTGTATATTGTGAAGAAATTAAATTTAAGGAGAGAGGTTTTATGAGTTTACAAAGTGAAATAGTAGAAAAAGAGGTTAAGAAATCAAGTTTTTTTAAGAAGTATCTTATCAAAAAAGGAAAATGGGGGATTCTAATTTTAGTAGTTATTTTAGCTGTATTAATTGGATTAAGATCAGCTATTTATTTTAATAATAAGACTACAAAAATTGGATTTGAAAATATTGGAGAATTTGCTACACAAGCTGCTTATTGTACAGAACTGAGTTCTATAGATAATTCAAGAGAATTGCTTAAATTTTCAATACCATTTACACAAAGTAAGTATATATATAGCTATGATGTAGTCATTAAGGCTGGTTTTGATTTTAGTGAAATTGAATGGGAGGAAAATGACAAGATAATTGAAGTTAAGTTTCCAACGGCAAAAATCCTAAGTAGTGAAATAGATTTAGACTCCTTTAAAGTTTATCATGAGGAAGAAAGTATCTTTAATAAAATTACTATGACAGAAAACAATGAATCAATTAGAGGGTTAAAAGAAAAAGCAGAAGAAGATGCCATTGCAAATGGATTGTTAGAAAATGCTCGAGCTAATGCTGAAACAGTATTAACTGGATTTTTTAGTAAGGTATATGATTTGGACAAGTATGAAATAGTTTTTAAAGATAAATAGGTAGGAGGAATAATTATGAAAAAGCGTTTAATTTTCTTAGGCGTTGGTGTAGGAGCTATTATATTTTTGTTTTACTTTGTATTATTTCTTACGGCATAAGAATATGCCAAATGAACAGTTAAATAATATAATTATATTCAGTTAGAGAAGATTATTATAAAGTTAGAATAATTAATACTTTATAATAATCTATTTTTGTAAAATAAAACTTTTATATTGAAAGAAAAAATAACACTAAAAGAATTAATTAAATATAATAATATAAATAATAAATTAGGAGTTTTATATGGAAAATTCTAAATTATATCAATTAATAGCTTTTGCTTGTTGTTCGGCAATAAATGATAATCTGAATGGTATTTATTATACCTATAACAGATATAATAAAAAATTAGATAACATAAATAATAATAAATTTATTGTAAAACTAAACAAAAGTATTAAAGAAATTTCAAAAGATTTATTTAAATAAAGTATATATAGATAGCCAATAAAAAACTCATCTTTAAGGTGAGTTTTTTCTATGTTAAATTATTTTATAAATTTATTTGTGTATAGTGTAAAAGTTCCATAAAATTAAAATATATAGTTTTTCATATGCAACATTTTAGGTTGTTGTTTTGTATTAGTTATGAAAGGGGGATGAGGTGAAAGATGGATAAGTTTTCTTTACCTAGGGAAGAACTTATTTTAGAAGTTTTAGAAAAATATAATACTATGGTTTACAGATTAGCCTTTTCAAGAACTAAAAGTGTACATGACGCTGAGGATATAATGCAGAATGTTTTTATAAAATTTATAAAGTGTAATGTTAACTTCGAAAGTGATGATCATATAAAAGCTTGGTTAATAAGAGTGACTATAAATTTGAGTAAAAATTTATTAACTTCAGTTTGGTTTAAAAGAACTACAACCTTGGAAGAGGATATAGTTGTAACACTAAAGGAAGATAGTGAAGTATATAAGTATGTATTGGATTTACCAAACAAGTATAGAACTGTTATACACCTTTTCTATTATGAAGACATGTCAACAGCTAGTATATCAGAGGTTTTAAATATAAAAGAGTCAACAGTACGTTCTCAGCTTCATAGAGCAAGAAATATGCTTAAGGAAAAAATGAAAGGAGATGAGTGCCTTGAATTTTAAAGATAGTTATAAAAAAGATAATGAAAAAATTAAGCCAAGAAAAGAAGTATTAACTGGTATATCAAATAATATTAACAACTATAGTAAAAGCAAGAAGAAGCTCAATTATAAACTGGCATTTTCAATAGCAGCAGTTTTAATTTTTTCATTTTTAATTTTTGCTAAAGAAAAAATAAAATATGATGATAAGCTCTCAAATAATATAACTGAAGACTATAACAAAGTAGTTGAAGATAGTATTGAAGAAAATCAAATAAATGATGATGTCAATAATACTTATAAAAAAGGAATATATGTACCTAAGCAACAACTTGGTAAAATAGATCCTAATATTCAAGCCTGTAGAATTGCTAGTCTTGTATATAAAGGGAGAGTTTATACTGTAGCAGGAACAGAAATTTCATTAGAAGAAGGAAAAGCTTTAATGGATAAAAAAATAGGTGTTACCTGGGACCTAATAGGTGAAATTAGAGATAATGGCACATCAGCAGGATATGTAGATTTAGAAAATCTAAAGGATTTTGCAAGCTTTGGAGAGGGTGAAGAAGTTTATACAGTAAAAGGGTATGATGAGGAGTTTAGATTAATAACACATACTAAAAATGAATATGGTGAGTTTGTTAATCTTTGGGAATGTTTAAATGATTTTATTTTAGCTGATGGTAGTGATGTATTTGGCAAGATGAATATAAAAGATAAGTTAGAAAGCGTTACTTGGGAGACATTTAATAATTGGAATTACGGAAATATAAATGAAAAAGAAGTTGTTATAGATAATGTAGTAATCAATTTTATTGAGGCTATGTATAATGGAGTACCCTATTCTTTAGAGGATGAAGAATTAAGAAAGAAATTGTTTGACAAAGAAAGCAATTATAGTAGTGGAGAAGAATATTTTCAAGCTAACGAGGAAAGACAAAAATTCTTATTTTTAAAAATGAAAGATGGAACAAAAGTAGAAATAAGATTATTTAAAGATGGGTATATATATTATTCAGGATTAAACTTTGCTTTTAAAATTGATGATGAGACCTTCAATAATATGTGGAATAAACTTATATAGTAGTATAACATGTAAAACCATTAGTTTAGTAATATTTATGAACTAATGGTTTTATTATGTTATAGTATTGCCATATTGAGTTTGAAAACAATTAGACTTTAAGATATTTAATTAAAAATCTATAATAAATTTAAGGAGGAAATATTTATGAATGAAAGATGTAATCAGATTTTATTATCAATCATAAATAGTGAAGAGTACATCACAATAAGTAAATTAAGTAACATATTTAATGTTTCACAAAGAACAATTAGATATGACTTAGATACTATAGATGAGTTTCTAAATGATAATTGTTGTGAAGTATTGTTAAGGAAACAGAAATTAGGAATAGGATTTGTTAAAGATACAAATAAAAAAAATAAAATACTTGAAATAATAGGGAATCAAGATTTATCTTTCTATGCATTAGGAAAAGAAGAAAGAATTAATATAATAATAAGTGAAATCCTTCAATGTAGAGATTTTATAAAGATAGATAGGTTGGTAGAGAAAACACAAACTAGTAGGGCAACAATATCTAATGATATAAAATATATTAAAAAATGGTTTAAAGAGAAAAATATTAAATTAAATGTAGTTCCTAAAAAAGGTTTTGTAGTGGAAGGCGAAGAGTATTTTATAAGAAAAGCCTTATTAGAAGTAATAAGTAATTCAATAGATATAAGCAAATATGAGAGAAACCCACAAATGGGAAAAAATACTAGATTCAACTTCTCTCTTTACAAGGAAGTGGAAGAATTTTTCAAAGAAATTAATTTAGAGATAATAAAGATGTTCTTAGAAGATGTAGAAAAGGATTTAGGGATTGTTTTAACTGATGAAGGGTTTACTAATTTAGTAATAAATATATCATATTCAATTAAGCGTATAAAAGAAGGTAAATCCATAATAGAAACTAAGAATTATAATAGCATAATAGAAACAAATGAATTTAGAGTTATAAAGAAATTAAGTAAAAAAATTGAGGATGAATACAAAATTAAGATTAATAATGATGAAATTCAATTTATTGCTATTGAATTACTAGGAAGTAGTTTAACAAATTGTAATCAGAGAATAAGTGAAAATTGGGTAGAAATAAATCTAAGTGTAAAATATTTAATAGAATCTATAAGTTTAATAGAAGGAGTAGACTTATTAAATGATAAGCAATTATTTTTAGGAATAGTTAATCATTTAAGGCCTGCAATATATAGAATGAAAAATGATATTATTTTAGTAAATCCAATTTTAAATGAAATAAAGGCTAAATATACAAAAATATTTTTAGAATTAAAGAAATATGTATATTTAGTTGAGAACTCTTTTAGTTGCAAGTTTAATGATTCTGAAATAGGCTATTTAACTATACATTTTGCTGCAGCTTTGGAGAGAAATAAAACTATTAAGTCAGGTAAAAAAAATGTAGTTATAGTATGCTCTGAAGGAATTGGAACATCACAAATGATTTTATCAACTATTTTGAAAAGGTTTAAAGTTAACGTTGTTGGTGTAACTTCTAAAAGATATTTAGATAAAGTAGTAGCTAAGAATAAGGTAGATTTAATAATTTCAACTATTCTGTTAAATACAAAAATAAAGACAATAGTAGTTAATCCTATTATTTCAAACGAAGATATAGAAATGTTAAAAGATGCTATTGGAGAAATAGAGGAAGAAGATAGAGAAATAAGTAATGTTATAGAAACCATAAGAAAAAGTTGCATTATTAAAGATGAAGAAAGATTAATTTGTGATTTAAGAAAATTATTAAATTATAAAGATGAAATAATAATAAAGGAGAGATATAAACCAATGCTAAAAGAGATCATAACAGAAAATGAAATTTTAACGAATATAGAAGTAAAAGATTGGAGGGAAGCCGTTAGAAAAGGTGGAGAATTATTATTTAAGTCAGGAAAAATTGAAGAAGGATATATACAGGGAATGATAGAGAATGTGGAGGAAAATGGAGCTTATATTGTAATAGCACCTAAAATAGCTATGCCTCATGCTAGGCCAGAAAAAGGTGTGAAGGAAATAGGGATAAGCTTAATAACATTGAAAAAACCTATAAACTTTGGTAATCCTAAAAATGATCCAGTAAGCCTAGTTATTTGTTTATGTGCTGTCGATCATTCTTCTCATTTAATAGCTTTATCAGAGCTTATGGAAATTTTATCTGATGATGAAAAGGTTAAATACATATTAAGTGAGAATGATTCAAATAAAATTATTAATTTAATTAAGGGGGTATAAAGTATGATAAAAATTGTAACAGTTTGTGGAGCAGGGGTAGGCAGTAGTATGATGCTTAGAGTTTTTACACAACAAATAATTGAAGCTTATAATATTGAGGCAGAAGTAGAGGCTTCAGATATAGGGTCAGTAAATGCAAATGAGTATGATATTGTTATTACTACATCAGACTTTGCAAATGTATTGAGAGAAAGCACAGCTAAGATAGTTAGAATTGACAATTTAATGGATAAAGCATATTTAAAGAGTGAATTATTATCTGCAATTAATGAATTATAATTATAAGTTAAGGGGGACTAGAGATGAAAGATTTTTTTATGTATCTAGCAACTAATGTTTTTAATGAAGCAGTATTTTTAATCGGAGCAGTAACTCTTGTAGGATTGATTGCTCAAAAGAAAAAACTAAGTTCAATGATATCAGCAACAATTAAGACCATGGTTGGATTTACTCTTATTACAACAGGAGCACAATCAATGGGAATGTCTTTAACTCCAATGCAGTCAATGCTTCAGCATATATTTGGGCAATCAGCTGAAGTTGTAGATGTGGGAGTAGCTATGGGAAGTAGTATGAGTTCAATAGGAGCGTCAGCGGCACTAATTTTTGGATTCGGATTTATTTTAAATGTACTTATTGCAAGATTTACAAGATTCAAATATATACATTTATCAGCGCATGTATCTTTTTTTTATGCGGGACTTATCTCTGCAATACTTGGAACTATGACAGATTTATCTATGATAATGATAGTAGCAATTGGATCAATTCTCCTAGGTATATATATGACATTTACTTGTGCATATATGAATCCATTAATGAAATATGTTAAGGGAGGAGAAGGTTTTACAATAGCTCATTCAAGTTCTATTGGGTGTTTAATATCAGCAGGAATAGGAAAAGTATTAGGTAATAAAGAAAACGATATTGAGGAGATTAAACTTCCTAAAGGATTAGAGTTTTTAAGAGAAATAACAATAGCATTAACTGTAGTAATGACATTAGTTTTTATGATAGTTTCATTAATAGCAGGTCCAGTCTTTGTAATGGAGAATGTAAGCAATGGTAAAGATATAATTACTTTCTCAATATTAAATGGAATACAATTTGGTTTATGGATAACTGTAATAATTACTGGAGTTAGAATGATGATGGCAGATATAGTACCAGCTTTTCATGGTATTTCAGACAAATTAGTACCAAATGCAAAGCCAGGTTTAGACATACCTTTATTATTCCCTAAATATCCTACTTCAGTTATCGTTGGTTTTTTATCAAGTTTAACTGCAGGGCTAATCGGAATGAGTATATTAGGGTTTATTAACTATCCAGTTTTTGTGTTTCCAGCACTTATACCAACATTTTTCACTGGAGCAATAACAGCTATATTTGGTAATGCAACAGGTGGAAGAAGAGGTGCTATTATTGGATCTTTTGTGAATGGACTAATATTAATTTTTGGACAAGCATTTTTAATTCAATATATTGGAGGATTTGAACCTGTAATGAGGGTACTTTGTGAAACAGATTATGCTTTCTTTGGACCATTATTTGGATGGATATTGAATTTATTATAAGAGAGGTATATTTTGAATAAGAAAAAAAAGTTAATTACTGTATATTTACTAGCTAATTTTCCTAATAAGAAAAAGTTTTATGCAGTATTAGATGAAATTAAAAAAGCTAAAATAGATTATTTAGAATTAGGGATACCATGTAAAAATCCCTTTATGGATGGAGAAATTATTTCAAATGCACATAAGCTTGTAGCTAATAGTGGATTTACAGAGAATGATTTGAAAGAGATATTTGTATATATTAAGGAGAATATGCCGGAGATTAAGTTAATAGTAATGACATATAAGGATGGCATTTCAACTTATAACTTATATAATTATAAAAACTATTATGATGGAATACTATGTCCAGAAACGTTTATAAATGATAATACAGTAAATAGAATTCAAATTTATAATGAAAAATTAACAGAAGACGAAATAAAGGAAAGATTGAAATATAATAAAGTATTTGCTTACGTTATGACTGGAGTTATGAAAACAGGAAATAAATGCGAAATTCCAAAATCTTATTTAAAAACAATAGAAAAAATAAAAAAATATAGTGATATATTAATTCAAGTTGGTTTTGGAATAAGTACTCCACAAGATGTTAAAATGATTGCAGAGAGTAAGACAGATGGTATTATTATAGGATCTGAACTAATGAAACGCGTAGAAAATGATAGTTTAGATGATATATGTGATTACTTAACAAGCATTAATAGTGTATTATAAAGTAAAAATTGATTTTAAAGAGTCATCCAAAGCAATAGTGTTTGGGTGACTCCTATTTTTATGGATTTGTAAATTTATATTATGTATTATTAAATTTTTATTATGTCATAGCACCTAGAATCCCTTTTTCTTTGCGTCAACTCCACTTTCATTGAGAGCAGGTTCTTCTGTGGTAAAGTTATAGTGGTTATTAGCATATTGATTTTGAGTTTTAGATCCATTCTTTAGATAATTATCTTTAGAATGGACTTTTTTGTTTTGACTTTTCATAATTAGTACCTCCTAAAATATATTCATTTATATTATTAGAAGAATTAAAAAATATTATTATAAGTAATTATTATATAAGTTGTAATAAATATTCACATTAATATTATGATATATCTTATGCTGATCATATTTAAGTAAAGTCTCATATAGAAGATATAAACTTTAAAACAATATACCACAAAATTGTATAAATTGATGTTATTGGTTAAAAAATTATGGTAGCATTTAAGAAGAGTAATGAACAAAATTTGGAATTAATTTTTAAAAGGGGGGCTTTAGAATTTGATTAAGATTTTATTTTTGGAAGATGAACCAAATATACTTGAAGTTACAACTGAATATATGAAGATGCAAGGTTATGATGTTACTTGTGTATCTAATGGAGCAGATGCCATTGAAATGCTAAAAAGCTATAATTTTAACTTAGCTGTTTTAGATATAATGGTTCCTAAAGTTACTGGATTGGAAGTTTTAGAGTATATTAATGAAAATAAAAGAGATATAGCTACTATTATGCTTACAGCTCTTGGAGATGAACAAACTCAGCTTAAGGCTTTTAATTTAAAAACAGATGATTATGTTATTAAGCCTTTTTCACCTTTATTACTATTAAAAAGGATTGAAGCTGTATTAAGGAGAAGTCTTACTGAGAAAAAATATGAAGAGAATACTGAATTTTATATAGATGACAAAACTTACCAAGCTTATTATAAGGGACAAAGCTTAAATTTAACTCTAAGTGAATTTCTATTGTTACAAACATTAATTAATGAACCTGATAGAGTTTTTAATAGAGAACAATTAATAATGAAAATATTCAATGAGGACTATATTTCTAATGATAGAATTATTGATGCTCATGTGAAAAATTTAAGAAAAAAGCTTCCTTATAATTATATAAAGACAGTAATTGGAGTTGGATATCAGTTTAATAAGGAGGATAATCAATGAATTTGTCTAAAAAGACATTTATTTATAGCTCAATACTTTCAGGAATCATACTTTCACTGATATTAATTTATTTTATTATCATGTTGCCTTCCTTATATATAGATTATCAAGGCAAAAGTAATTATCAAGCTATAAAGGCAATTCATGAGGAGTATATAAAAGATAAAAATTATGATAATATACATTCTCCTAATCCAACAGCAACTATTAGTCTTAGAATACCATCTAGTGGCAGCTATATATATGCATCCAATAATTTTAGTACAGTTAAAATTATTATTAAGAATAATGATTTAAATGATTTATTAGATGAGCTTAGATATTACTCTAATAATATAGAAGAGTTAAAGGAAGATAATACTTATTTTGAAAGGTTTTTTGATACTTTAAAGAAAAGTTTTAATAAGGAAGTTTTTGTTAATGAATTACCAATAAAATTTGAGTTTACTGAGAATAATAATAAAAATGTATTTGATGAAGGTACAAGTAAGCTTAGTATTGTTTCAGATAATACTGTAATTTATGAGTTTAATAGCTTTGATGGAGTAAATTATTTTACAGCATACTTTGCAACTACTATTGATAAGGGAGAGATAATAGTATCTTTATTATCTGTAATGACACCTAAGATTGAAGATGTTAGATCCATAGTATTAGAAAGTTTACCTATGATAATTTCAGTTATGATTTTAATATTATTAGTTTTCACCTATTTCTTTTCTAGAAAGATAATAATTCCAATTAAAAAACTTGCAAATCATGCGGAATTCATTAAAGAGAACAATATAAGTGATGCCTCTCCTATTGAAATAAAGGGAGAAGATGAAATATCTATTTTAGGAAATACCTTAAATGAGTTATATAGCAAACTAAATGAAAGTTTTATTAAGATAGAAGAGAAGAATAGATTGCTAGTATTAGAAAATAATAGACAAGATATATTTTTAAGAGCATCATCCCATCAATTGAAGACACCAGTTGCAGCTGCACTTCTTCTTGTAGAAGGTATGATAGATGAGGTAGGAAAATTTAAAGATACAAAAGAATATTTACCTAAGGTAAAAGGTCAGCTTTTATCTATTAGAAAAATTATAGATGAAATTTTGAACCTTAATAATAAGACTATAAATAAGAAGGTAATAAATATTAATGTATTAATTAATGAAATATTATATGAGCATGAAATAGAAACAAAGGAAAAGCTTATAAATATAAATTTTGAAGATAAGGATATTCTTTTAGATACAGATTATCATTTGATTTATAAAATTATAGATAATTTAATTACTAATGCAATTAATTATACTAATAAAAATAATGATATAAGCATTATATTATCAGAAGATAATCTAGAAATCATAAACTATGGTGCTCATATAGATGAAGAGCTTTTACCTAATATATTTGATGCTTTTGTATCAAGTAATTCAGAAAGTAGGGGAAGAGGATTAGGTCTTTATATAGCTTATTACTATTCAAACCTTTTAGATTATAAGATAGAAATAATCAATATTAATAATGGCGTTAAAGCTATAGTTTATTTTAAGAGATAGCTATATATGAATAAAGCTACAGATGATTTCCATAGCATATTCATATGAAATTCATAGGAGGGTATTATAATTAGACTATAGAGGGTAGTTAAAAGGGAGGAATAATAATGATAACTATAAATAATTTAGAGGTTAAATACGGAGAAGAGTTAGCTTTATTAATTAAAAATCCTATAAAGTTTGAAAGTGGAGATAGAGTAGGAGTAATTGGTTCAAATGGAGCTGGAAAAACAACCTTAGTAAAGTCAATATTAGGCCTAATTAAATATAATGGTTCAATAAATACAAAGATAAAACCAGAGGAAATGTCAGCACATATGCAAATTAATAATTATGTGGATACAATGGCAGTTAAGTATATCATTGAAGGAATTTTAAACACAAAGATAAAAAATAATATAAAACTTCAGGAATTGATTAATTTCTTTGATTTTAATTGTTGTCTAAATAAAAAATATAGTGCACTTTCTGGGGGACAAAAGCAAAGGCTTACTATTATTTTAGTATTAATTCAAGATTCACCACTTGTTTTCTTTGATGAAGTTACTTCAGGTCTTGATTTTGAAACAAGGCAACAGTTAATGAGTAAAATTGAAGAATGGTATAAAAATAAAAATACTACCATATGTATAGTTTCTCACTATTATGAGGAATTAGAACAATTAACTAATAAGATATTGATATTAGAAAAGGGAAGAGTAGTAGATTTTGGAGAAAAAGAAGAATTGTTTAAAAAGTACTGTGGTAAATCAATTATAGTTTTAGCTAATAACAATAAGAACTTAGAAATAACAAAAAACTTAAAAAAGCTAAAATCTCCTGACCATTTAATTGCAGTTTCTTGTATGAGCATTGAAGAAGAATTAGAAGTAACCAAACTTTTAATTGAAAATGATATAAGCTTTAAGAGAAGTAACTCAGATATTGAAATAATGAGTATTAATGCAAAGAATAAAATAAATACTAAGGAGGTAGCTTAGAGTGAAGGTACAACTAATTAAAAGTAACTTAGTAAAGTATGAGTTGAGAAATTTAGTGGGGAATATATTTTCAGTGATTTTTGGAGTCGTGTTTCCAATATTTATGTCTATTTTCTTAGGAGCCATAATTGGAGGGCAAGTTCCAGAAGAAGCAAGAGCAAGAGTAATTACAAATATATTTATAAGTAATAGCATGATGATTCCATTAGCTACAGTTTTCATTGGATATTCAGCAACCTTTTCTCAAGAGATAGAAAAGAATATTCCTCTTAGATTTAGACTTTTTGGATATAGAGAAGAGACTTTAGTGGTATCTAAGATAATTGCATATTTAATTTTTATGACAATAGCATTAATAATGTACACAATAATATCCTTTATAGTGCTAGATATACAAGTTCCATCCTTAGGAGCAGCTTTAATCTTAATAGGTTCACTATATTTACTTGCAACAATATTTTTTGTTTTGGCTCATGGCATTTCATTAATTATAAAGAAATTTGGGCCAACTTATGCAATTACTATGATTCTATATTTTGGAATAATGATTTTAAGTGGTATGTTTGGAGTTCAAGCAAAAGATTTTCCAGAGCCTTTAATGAAGGTAGCATATTTATTTCCAACTACCTATGTGACAAGCGACTTTATTGATTTCTGGCAAAAAGGCAGCTATAATTTCATGCCATATATTCAATCCTTGGTATTATTATTAGCAGTAGCATTAATTGTTTTAATAATTGCCATAAACAAAGATTCTAGGTATAATCATAGAAATAAAGTATCATTAAATAAAATTGATAAAGTTTCAGTTAATAAATAAGAGTATAGTGGGCTTCCAGAGGGGAGCTCATTATAATTTTCAGCAAAATATATTTTGTAACATTATGTAAATTTTAAAAAATCAATGATAAATTTCTTTTATAATGTTATAATCAATTAGCGAAAAGTAAACATAAAGTAGGTGTTTAAATGTCAAATAATAGATTTTTGCCGATAAGTAAAGAAGATATGCAAGAGCGTGGTTGGGAACAATGTGATTTCATTATAGTTACAGGGGATGCCTATATTGACCATCATAGCTTTGGAACAGCAATTATTTCAAGAGTTTTAGAAGATGCCGGATATAAGGTTGGTATTATACCACAACCAGATTGGCATAGTACAGATGATTTTATGAAGCTTGGAAGACCAAGGCTTGCCTTCTTAGTTAATGGTGGGAATATGGACCCAATGGTTAACCATTATACTGTAAGCAAGAGAAGAAGAGAAAAAGATCTTTATACTCCTGGTGGAAAAATGGGAGCTAGACCAGATAGAGCAACTATAGTTTATTGTAATAAAATAAGAGAAGCTTATAAAAATATAGATATTGTTATAGGTGGTATAGAAGCAAGTTTAAGGAGATTAGCTCATTATGACTACTGGGATAACAATGTAAGAAATTCTATTTTAATAGATAGTGGTGCTGACCTTTTAATTTATGGAATGAGTGAAAAGCAAATAGTTGAAGTTGCTAATGCTTTAAATGATGGATTTGAAGCAAAATATATAAGGCACGTTAATGGTACTACATATACTATAGATTCCTTAGATGAAATTTATGGTGATTATAAGATTTTACCTTCAAAAGAAGATGTTACAAAGGATAAGATGGAATATGCTAAAGCTTTTAAAATACAATATGAAGAACAAGATCCTGTAAGAGGAAAAGTTCTTGTTCAAAAGCATGCAGATAGATATGTAGTTTGTAATACTCCTGAAATGCCTCTTAATAGAGAAGAGTTAGATAGAGTTTATGCTCTTCCATACACAAAGGAATCTCACCCTATATATGATGAATTTGGTGGAATAGCAGCTTTAGAAGAGGTTAAATTTAGTATAGTAAGTTCAAGAGGATGTTTTGGGAACTGTTCATTCTGTGCAATTACTTTCCATCAAGGAAGGGCTGTTCAAAGTAGAAGCGAATCATCTATCTTAGATGAAGCAGTTGAAATAACTAATTTAAAAGACTTTAAAGGGTATATACATGATGTTGGTGGTCCAACAGCAAATTTTAGAAAGCCAGCATGTAAAACTCAGCTTACTATAGGAGCATGTAAGAGTAAACAATGTTTAACTCCAAAACCATGTAAGAACTTAATAGTAGATCATAGTGAATTCTTAGGAGTACTAAGAAAAATAAGGAAACTTCCTAAAGTAAAGAAGGCCTTTGTTCGTTCAGGATTAAGATATGATTATATAATGGCAGATAAAGATGATACATTCTTTAGAGAATTAGTTGAGCATCATGTAAGTGGTCAATTAAAGGTTGCTCCAGAACATGTAGCAGCTAATACATTAAAATATATGGGTAAGCCATCAGGAGATACCTATGATAGATTTAGAGAAAAATTCTTCAAGATAAATAAACAATTAGGTAAGGAACAATACTTAATACCATATTTAATGTCAAGCCATCCAGGTAGTGGTCTAAATGAAGCAATAGAACTTGCAGAATATTTAAGAGATACTAAATATCAACCAGAACAAGTTCAGGATTTTTATCCAACTCCAGGAACATTATCTACAGCTATGTTCTATACAGGAATAAATCCAATAACTGGGGAAAAAGTTTATGTTCCTAAGACGAAAGAAGAAAAAGCTATGCAAAGAGCACTTCTTCAATTTAAAAATCCGAAGAACTATAATTTAGTTCATGATGCTTTGGTTAAAGCTGGTAGAGAAGATTTAATAGGAAATGGACCAAAGTGTTTAATAAAATCAAAAGCTGATAGATATTTAGCAAAAATTAAGAAGGAAGAAGCAATGGCAAGGGGAAGTTCTAGTAGAGGAAAACAAGGAACTAAGTCAAAATCTTCTTCAAAAACTAATGGTAAATCAAATTCAAAGTCTGCAAATAGTAAAACTTCATCAAAAGGAAAATTTGGAGACTTCAAAGGAAAAAGTTCTAAGGTAAAAAGTAATAAGAGTAGTAATAGAAGACAAGGAAGATAAGAATATAATTAAGGTAATTCTATAGCTAAAGGGGATCTTTAAATGAAGAAGAGTTTTAACATAGATGAATTTATATTAAAATATCCACATGTAGAAAAAATTATTGAGGAGAAGAATATAAATACTGAAAATTTAAGGGACATTTATAATAATTTCGTAGATTATGAAGTTTCCTATGAAAATCAAGCAGATTTTATAGCTAATATTTTACGTTCAGAGCCTATGATTCATTCAGTAAAATCAAGAATAAAAGAACCAGATAGATTAATAGAAAAAATCATAAGAAAAACTGAAGATAGAAGATTAAAATATGGTGAAGATTTTCAATTTACTTTAGATAATTATAAAAATGAAATAAATGATTTAATTGGAATTAGAGTTATCCATATATTTAAAGATCAATGGCGGGATATTCATGAATTTATTACTAAAACTTGGAATGTTATTGAAGTTACTGCAAATGTTAGAGAAGGAGATAATACTAAGAAGTTTGAAGAACTTAATATAGAAGTTAGGTCAAGAATATCCGGATATAGATCAGTCCACTATTTAGTAGAATTTTATCCAACTAACGAAAAAGTTATAGCTGAAATTCAAGTAAGAACAATATTTGAAGAAGGATATGGAGAAATAGATCATAGACTTAGATATTCACATGTGGAGATACCTGAAATACTAAAGTCAAATCTACTTTTATTTAACAGAATTGTAGGAAGTGCTGATGAAATGGCTTCTTTAATTAATGATCTTAGTAAAGAATGGGTTACCAAGGAAGAGGAACTTTTAAAGGTAATAAAAGAGCAAGAAGAGGAAATAAAGCGATTAAAAAAATTAAAATAGAGTAGGCAAAGTTATTTATATAAAAGTTAATTAAGCTCAGATAAAAATGTGCAATTATTTTTTTAGAACCTTGAGAAATCAAGGTTCTTTTTAATTTAAAAGAATATTTTAGTTATTAAGGGAAAAGATAGAAGATATAAAGTTTATAACATAGAAAGAAGGGTTGCTAATTATGTCATTAGAAAGTATGATTATTAAAAAATATTTTAATAAAAATAATCAAACACCTTTTAAGGTCATATTTAAAGATGGGAAAGTAGTAGATATAGGTAATGGAAATCCTAAGTTTGTAATTAAAGTAAATGATAATATCGATAAAAAGTTATTACTTACTAGCACATCTTTGGCATTAGGTGAAGCTTATATGGATAAGAAGCTAGATATGGAGTCAGGAGATTTATATGATGTTCTAGATATTGTATTAGGAAAGTTGGATACCTTTGATGTTAATGAGAGTGCATTAAGTAAATTAATATTTACATCCACATCTAAAAAGAACCAAAAGAAAGAAGTAACTTCCCATTATGATATAGGAAATAATTTTTATAGCCTTTGGTTAGATGAAACTATGAGTTATTCCTGTGCATATTTTAAAAATGAAGATGATACTTTATATGAAGCACAAATAAATAAAATTGATCATATATTAAAAAAATTACAACTTAAAGAAGGTATGAGCTTACTAGATATAGGATGTGGTTGGGGTTACTTACTTATTGAAGCTGCTAAGAAATATAAAGTTAATGGAGTTGGAATTACCTTAAGTGAACAACAATATTTAAAATTTAAAGAAAGAATTAAGGAAGAGAATTTAGAAAAATATTTAACAGCTGAATTAATGGATTATAGAGATTTAGAAAAGAGTAAATTAAAATTTGATAGAGTTGTAAGTGTAGGAATGCTTGAACATGTTGGTCGTGATAACTATGATCTTTTCTTTAAGAATGTAGATACAGTATTAAAGGAGCAAGGATTATTTTTATTACACTTTATTAGTGGAAGAAAAGAGAATTCAGGAGATCCGTGGATTAAAAAGTACATATTTCCAGGTGGAGTTATTCCTAGCTTGAGAGAAATAATAAGTTTAGGAAGTGAAATGAATTATTATACATTAGATGTTGAAAGCTTAAGAAGGCATTATCATAAAACATTACTTTGTTGGTATGATAATTATAAAAAAAATATAGATAAGATTTCTAATATGTTTGATGAAAGATTTGTTAGAATGTGGGAGTTATATTTATCTTCTTGCGCTGCATCTTTTAATAATGGAATGATTGATTTGCATCAAATAGTATTTTCAAAAGGAAATAATAATACATTGGAGATAACAAGACAACACTTGTATAAATGAAAAATGTAGAATTAAGAATGTAAAATTAAGGATGTTTTGCACAGCAAAACTTAAATTAAATTGGTGCAAAGCACCTCTTATTCAAAAATCCGAAGGATTTTTTTCCTTAATTCTTCATTCTTAATTTTTAATTCTTAATTATAAAAAATGCTGGCATTTTTTGTTGACTAAATATAGATAATCATCTATATTTAATATGATACATAGATATTCGTCTATGTATAAATAAATAATAGGAGATATTATTATGAGTAAAAATTATGAAGATAATATTAAAATACTTAAAGCTTTAGGAGAAATAAATAGACTTAAGATAGTTGATATGCTTTCTTCTGGAGAAAAATGTGCATGCATAATATTAGAAAGCTTTCATTTTACTCAACCAACATTATCCCACCATATGAAAGTATTAATGGATTCTGGTATTGTTAAATGCAGAAAAGAAGGTACTTGGATGCATTATAGTCTAGATAGAGAACTATGTAATGATGTAGTAAAATTTTTAAATGAGGTTTTAAATGATGAATAATATTTGGAGAGTAGTATGAAAAAAGTGGATTTAACAAAGGGAAATGTTCTAAAAGTTTTAGTTACTTTAGCCCTACCAATAATGGGAAGTTCTTTGCTACAGTTTACTTATAATCTAATTGATATGCTATGGGTTGGAGGTCTAGGAAGCAATGCAGTAGCTAGTATAGGGTCATCAAGCTTTTTTGTTGGACTTGGTTACTCTATTAATGCTTTTGTAGCTATAGGCACTGGAATAAAAGTAGCTCATTCAATTGGAAGAAAGGATAATAAGGCTGTAGATGAATATATTTCTAGTGGGCTTATTTTAAATGCAATTATAGGAGGATTATATTCTTTAGTATTAATATTTTTTGGGAAAAACTTTATAGGGTTTTTAAATTTAGGAAATAGTATAGTTGAAAGAGATTCATATATTTATTTAGCTATTAGTGCGCCAATGATGTTCTTTTCTTTTTTTAATACTCTATATATAAGAATTTTTAATAGCTTTGGTAATAATAGATCTGCTTTAAATATAAGTGCTATAGGAGTTGTTATAAATATAATATTAGATCCAATTTTAATATATACATTAAAGCTTGGAGTTACTGGAGCTGCAATTGCTACATTAATTGCAAATGGAACAATGTTTATTTTATTTATTAATAAATCAAGAAAATTATTTGATTTTAACTTTAAAAGTGGATTAAATTATATTAAGCTAAAAGAAATTACAATATTGGGTTTACCAATGTCCTTTCAAAGAATTTTATTTACTTTAGTTAATATATTGTTAGCTAGAATAATAGGAAGCTTTGGCTCAGAAGCTATAGCAGCACAAAAGATAGGTTTACAAATAGAGTCGGTAGTTTATATGGTTGTAGGTGGACTAAATGGAGCTATAGCAGGATTTGTTGGACAAAACTTTGGAGCAAAAAAATATAATAGGATAAATAAAGGGTATAATACAGCAGTAGGAATAGGTGTTATTTATGCCTTGATTATAAGTATTTTATTTATTTTTACCCCAAGCACATTAGTTAGATTATTTATAAGAGAAGATGCTACAGTTATAATTGCTAGCAATTATTTAAGAATAATAGGATACTCTCAAGTGTTTGCAACTATTGAGATGATATCAAATGGTGTTTTTACAGGCTTTGGAGTACCAAAGATACCAGCTATTATAAGTATAATATTCACTATTCTTAGAATTCCTTTAGCTTTAATTCTTATTAAATATTTTGATGTTAATGGGATATGGATTGGAATTTCTATATCAAGTGTTTTAAAAGGAACAGTAGCTTATTTAATATATAAATTTAAAATATGGAAGGTGTATAAAGATGTTAGATGTGATTCAATCACTTAATTATAAAGAAGAATTATTAAAAGGAAATTTTGGAATAGAACGTGAGACCTTAAGAGTAGATGAAAGTGGAAAACTTGCATTAACTAAACATCCAAAGGTTTTTGAGTGTAAAATGACTCATCCATATATAACAACTGATTTTTCAGAAAGTCAAATAGAGTTAATTACTCCAACATTAAATACATTAGAGGAAGTATATAGCTTTGTAAATTCTCTTTACGATATAACTGTATCAGAGCTGAAGAAAGAATATTTATGGCCTCAATCTATGCCTTGTAGCATTCCAGAAGATGATCTTATACCAATAGCAGATTACGGTCATTGTGAAAGTGGTGTGGGAGCTAGTGACTATAGAAAAAAGCTATTAAAGAAATATGGTGGAAAAAAACAATTAATATCTGGAATTCACTATAATTTTTCCTTTAGTGAAGATTTAATAAAAGATTTATACAAAAAGATAGGTAATGGAGAAGATTATAGAAGTTTTAGAGATAGTATATATTTAAAGGTAGTAAGAAATTATTTAAGATATAGGTGGTTATTAATATATCTTTTAGGTGGAACTACTACAATGCATGAAAGCTTTGGAGAAAAGTGCGTTGTTGATTTAGATAAAATATCTAAAGATAGCTTTAGTAATAATGGAGCTGTATCTTATAGAAATAGTGAATGTGGTTATAAGAATCCAATAGATTTATATCCTAATTATAATTCTGTAAAAGATTATGTAGAAAGTGTATATAAATTTATTGATGACAAACTAATAGAAAGCCATAAAGAATTGTACACACAAATTAGATTAAAAGCTAGGGATAATGTAAGATTCTTAGATTCATTAATAGAAGAAGGTATTAATTATCTTGAAATTAGAAGTATAGATATTAATCCTTTTAGTAAGGCGGGTATATCTTTAGAGGATTTAAACTTTATTAATTTATTTACTATTTACTTACTAATAAAAGAAGAAAGTTCTTATAAGGAATGGCAAGAAGAAGCTCAAAATAATCAAAATATAATTTCTATGTATGGTCAAATGGATGTTGTTTTATATAAAGATGGGAAGACTATATCCAAAACAGACTGGGCATTAAATATATTAAATGAAATGATAGATATGAATAATAAACTATCATTAGGGAAATTAGAAGTAATAGAAAATATGATAGAAAAAGTTAAGGACCCTAAGTTAACTTATGCCTATAGAATTTCTGAAATGGTTAAAGAAGAAGGGTTTATAGAAAGTCATTTAAGATTAGCAAGTGAATACAAAGAAGATGCTTATAAAAAGAGATTTAAGCTAGAAGGATTTGAGGATTTAGAACTTTCTACTCAAATATTAATGAAAGAGGCAATGAAAAGAGGAATAAAAGTAGATGTAATTGATAGAAGTGAGAATTTTATTTCTTTAAAAAAGGATAATCATATAGAGTATGTAAAGCAAGCTACAAAGACATCAAAAGATAGTTATATATCTGTTTTAATGATGGAAAATAAGGTTGTAACTAAAAAAATATTAGAAGATAGGGGCATTAAAGTTCCAAGTGGAGATGAATTTTTTAATTTAGAGGAAGCTTTAAAAAAAGCACATAGATATATAAACAAGGCTATTGTTGTTAAACCAAAATCAACTAACTTTGGACTCGGAATCTCTATATTTAAAGAAGGGGCAAATGAAGAAGATATAAAAGAAGCATTTAAGTTGGCATTTATTCATGATAATACTGTTTTAGTTGAAGAATTTATAAATGGTAAGGAATATAGGTTCTTAGTAATTGGAGATAAAGTTCCAGGAATTTTGCATAGAGTTCCAGCAAATGTAGTTGGTGATGGAAATAGTACTATTAAAGAATTGGTTGAAGAAAAAAATAAAAGTTCTTTAAGAGGAAAGGGATATAAGACACCATTAGAAAAAATTAATTTAGATGATAATGCAAGATTATTTTTAAAGCAAGTAGGTAAAGATTTTGATTATATTCCTGAAAAAGATGAAATAGTGTACTTAAGAGAAAATTCTAATATTAGTACAGGTGGAGATAGTATAGATTATACAGATTTGATACCACAAAGATTTAAAGATATGGCAGTAAAATCAGCAAAGGCAGTTGGAGCTAATATTTGTGGTGTGGATATGATGATTGAAGATTATAATGATGAAAATTCAAGTTATGGAATAATTGAACTTAACTTTAATCCAGCAATTCATATTCATTCTTATCCATATCAAGGAACAGAACGAGAAATAGCAAAAGAAGTATTAAATATATTAGGCTTTATAAAATCTAAGTAGAACAAAAAGAGAGTTTTTAGTAAAAGACTCTCTTTTTTAATTTCTTAAGGTAAACTTAAATAAAATATAATATAGAAATGATATAATTAATTGTAGTAAAATAAAGTAAAAGTATATTTACTATATTAGATAATTACTGGAAGGAGATATATTTATTATGAAATACTGTATAAATAGAGATTATGTTTTAAACACAGCAAAAAAAATACTTGAATTTGATAGTCCAACAGGTTTTTGCTTTGATATTATGAAAATAATTGAAGAAATAGCAGGTAGCTTTGGATATAAATTTGAAACTACTAGAAAGGGCTGCGGAATTATTACTATTCCAGGGGAAAGTAATGAAAAAGTAATAGGACTTTCTGCACATGTAGATACTTTAGGAGCTATGGTAAGATCAATAACTAATGGCGGAACTTTAAAGTTTACATTATTAGGAGGACCAATTCCTGCAACTATGGATAGTGAATACTGTAAGATTAGAACTAGAGATGGAAAAATATATACTGGAACATTCTTAAGCACAAGCCCAGCAGTTCATGTGTATCCAGATAGCAAGGATAAAAAACGTGATCCTGAAAACATGGAAGTAAGAATAGATGAAAAAGTTTTATCTAAGAAGGATGTTGAAGAGTTAGGAATATGTCCTGGAGATTTTATATTTATAGATCCTAAAACTACTATTACAGAAAGTGGTTTTATAAAGTCTAGATTTATAGATGATAAAGGAAGTGTATCAGCTTTAATGGGGCTACTAGAAGTATTAAATAGGGAGAAGATAACACCTAAGTATAATACTAAAATATTTATTTCAACTTATGAAGAGGTTGGTCATGGTTCATCATATATTCCTCAAGATATTACAGAAATGATAGCAGTGGATATGGGATGTATTGGAGATGATTTAAGCTGTACTGAGTACGATGTGTCTATTTGTGCTAAAGATTCAGGTGGTCCTTATGATTATAATATGGTAACAACCTTGGTTAACCTAGCAAAGAATAATAACATTAGATATGCAGTAGATATATATCCAATGTATGGTTCTGATGTAGGAGCAGCTTTAAGAGGTGGAAATGATATAAGAGGAGCACTTATAGGACCAGGGGTACATGCTTCTCATGGTATGGAAAGAACTCATTATGAAGCTATTGAAAATACAATAAAATTACTTATTGAGTATTTAATGTATTAATGAAATAGTGCTTTTAATTAGTTTAGGAAGTTTTAAGAAAAATAATATTTTATATTAAGGTTATATTAAGAAAGATGGGGTAAACTAAAAGTCGTTAATAAATGACTTGGAGCGTAGATAAAATGGATAATATACAAATAGTGATTGAATATTTAGCACGATATGGCTTAATATTTGTATTTATAATTATTTTTTTAGAATATTTAAACTTTCCTGGATTAGGAGCAGCTATAATAATGCCAGCTATAGGAATTGCATCAGCAAAGGCAGGAATTAATTTCTTTATGGCCTTACTAATTTCAATAATAGCTGGAGCATTAGCTAGTTATATCTTATTTGGTATATCATATTGGTTTGGTGAAAGGATTTTAACTAAGGTATATAATAAATATCCTAAAACACGGAAATCTATTGATAAGATATGCCTATACATAGAAAACTACGGGGATAAGGGAGTTTTAATTATAAGATTATTACCAGCGGTTAGAACATTAATACCTTTTGTTGCAGGAATGTTTAGAATGAATATAATTAAATTTTCTATTTATTCAACTATAGGTATAGCAATTTGGAATGCAGCATTTATATATGCAGGTTATGCATTTGGATATTTATTTATTTAATATAAAACTAAATATATGATTTTAATAACAGTAAATAGAGTGTATAAAGCTATTTACTGTTATTTTATAAGTTTATGGGAGGGGTATTTATGTATAAAAATATAATTTTTGATTTAGGAAATGTATTATTAAGTTTTAATCCAATGGAGTATTTAAGAAGTAAGATTTCAGAGGACAAGATTGGAGAGGTTTTTAAAGCTATATTTCAAAGTGAAGAATGGATTATGCTAGATAGAGGGACAATAACTGAAAAAGAAGCTGTAAATAATATAATAGAAAAAAATAGTATTTATAGAGAGGATATTAATTTAGCTTTTGAGGATTGGTATGGAATATTAAAACCGATAGAAGAAACTATTAAAGTTTTAGAGGATTTAAAAAGCAAAGGATATAATATATACTATTTATCTAATTTTCATGAGTTAGCTTTTAAAGAAGTAAGTACAAAGAATAGCTTTTTTGAGTTATTTGACGGTGGAGTTGTATCTTATGAAGAAAAAATAATAAAACCAGAAGAAGAGATTTATAGATTAATTTTAAAAAGATACAATTTAGAACCTAGTGAAACTATATTTATTGATGATACAAAAGCAAATGTAGAAGGTGCAAGTAAATTAGGGATAACTACAGTATTTCTTGAAAACCCAAATAAGTTAAGAGAAGAATTAAGAAAATTAAATTTAAATATATAATAGACATTAGTTTATCTATACTTAATATACTTGTATATGAAATAATACTAGGGTAAAATAAGAAAAGTTATTTAAATATATAAGAGCGAGGTAATTTAATGAATATAGATAAATTTGAAAATATGAATTTAAAGCCTGAAATATTAAAAGCTTTAATAAATTTAGGATTTGAGGAACCATCAGAGGTTCAAAAAGAAGTTATTCCAGAAATGCTAAATAAAAATGATATAGTTGTAAAGTCGCAAACTGGAAGTGGAAAAACTGCAAGTTTTGGAATTCCTTTATGTAATCTTATTAATGAAGAGGAAAATACAATAAAAGCATTAATATTAGTTCCAACTAGAGAACTGGCAATGCAAGTAAAAGATGATATTTCAAATATAGGAAGACTAAAGAAAATTAGATGTGCTGCTATTTTTGGAAAACAACCATTTAACGAACAGATAAGAGAGTTAAAACAAAGAGTTCATATAGTATGTGGTACTCCGGGGAGAGTAATAGATCATATAAAAAGGGGAAACTTAGATGCTAGTAAAATTGAATATGTAGTAATAGATGAAGCAGATAAAATGCTTAATATGGGATTTATAGACCAGATATCTGAAGTTTTAGATACATTACCTGAAAATAGAGGAACTTCATTATTTTCAGCTACAATACCAAGTGAAATAGAAGGATTATATTCTAAGTATATGAAAAATCCTAAAGTTTTAAATATAAAATCTAAGGTCTTTAATAGAGATAAGATAAGTGAAAAGTATATTATAGCTAATAGAGAAGATAAGTTTAAGATTTTATTAAAACTTCTTTATACTTATACAGATGATGCTGCCATTATTTTTTGTAATACAAAGGATTCAGTTAAATCTTTAAGTTCACTTCTAAAAAAAGAAAAAATTAAAGTAAATGAATTGCATGGAGATATGGAGCAAAAAGATAGACTAAAGATAATGGATAGCTTTAAAAATAAGGATTTTAAAGTGTTAGTAGCCACAGATATTGCAGCTAGAGGTATACATATAAATAATATTACTAATGTATTTAATTATGAAGTTCCAATGGAAAAAGAAAGCTACGTGCATAGAATCGGAAGAAGTGGTAGAGGTGAAAAAAGAGGCTTAGCAATAACATTAACATCATTAAAAGAAAAAAGATTTTTAGATGATATAGAAGAATATATTGGATATAAAATTGAAGAAGTAGAAATGCCAAGTTATGAAAAAGTTATAGAAGGAAGAAAAAAATTCTTAGAAGATCAAAAAAATAATTATGGAATTAATACTAATATTGCAAAGGTCATACATAATGAAGTTACAAAGATTCATATAGGGGCAGGGAAAAAGAAAAAAATTAGAAATGTAGATATCCTTGGAGCCTTAAGTAATTTAGATGAATTAACTGGTGATGATATAGGTATAATAGATGTTCAAGATGGATTTTCCTTTGTAGACATATTAAATAAAAAGGGGAATATTATACTTAAAAAGTACAAGGAAATTAAGATAAAAGGTAAATTAGTAAAAATAAGTAGGGCAAAAAAATAAGATTATAAAGAAAAGGAAGTCAAATGAAAACATAGACTTCCTTTTTTGTGTATGTAATAAAAGCAGTTAAATATATATTCTGTAAAATACTTGAGGTGTAAGGCATATATTTGTATAATTAGAAGAGGAAAATTTTATGAAAAGGAGTCTGGTGAAAGGGTGAAGTTATCAAAAAAAATTGGCTTTCTTTTGTTATACACTACAATAACTATATCCATTGTAATTAGCTCTATGTATGCATTTATTTATAATAAATTAAATAAAAGTTCCATTGATATTATTATTAATTATAAAGGTATTTTTTTTACTATATTATTTTTAATGGTAATTAGCAATATTTTAATTTATTGTTTCATAAATACAAAGATAATAAAAAGGCTAAAAGTTACTGAAGAAACTATAGAAAATGTTATATATAAAGATATAAAGGAAAAGAAACTATATGATAATAAATATAGAGAAAGAGATGAAATTACTAATTTACATAATGAAATAAGTAATGTAATGGACAAGCTTTTAGATGCAAAAAAATATTTAAAAGTAGAAGAAAGAAATTATTCTAATATTTTAAATGCAATGTCCAATGCTTTTTTTCACTTAAAAGCTATAGAAGATGAAAATGGGGATTATATAGATGGCATAGTAATAGATATTAATTATGCAGCTAGCGATTTTTTAGAGTTAGATAGGGAAAAAATTATTAATAAAAAACTTTCTGAACTATATGAAGGCTTCGATATATATAAAAATAAGGTAATAAAGGTTTTAAAAAGAATAAAACAAACTAAATCTGAGTGTTTTGCTAGAGAATTGAATGTTATTGGAGATAAATGGGGAGTTATTTCTATATATTTTCTTAATGAAGGATATTTTTCTATAATTATTAATGATGTTACAGAAATAAAAAAACATTCAGAAGAACTTACATATTTAGCTAACTATGATACTTTAACTAATTTGTTAAATAGACATAATCTACTTGAATATATGATGGAACTTATAAATAAGGAAGAAGAATTTAGTATTTATTTTATAGATATAGATGATTTTAAAAATATTAATGATACTTTAGGACATAATACTGGTGATGAAGTTTTAAGAATAGCTGCAGATAAACTATTAGAGTTAAAATATAGCTTTGATATGGAGACATTTAATAAAATAACAGTTGGAAGAGTAGGCGGAGATGAATTTTTAGTAGTTAAAGAGGGAAAAGATAGTATAAGTGAAATGAAGCTATTAGCAAAAAATATATTAGATGCACTTAATAAACAATTTAATATTGGAATGCATACTTTTAATTTAAAAGCTAGTATTGGAATAAGCTCTTATCCATCAGATGGAGATAATGTTTTTACATTAATTAAATATGCAGATATTTCCATGTATAGATGTAAAGAAGAAGGCGGAAGTAGATATAAAATTTTTTCAGAAGAAATGTTAGAAGAAATTAATATGCAAAGTAGTCTGAGTTCAGCAATAAATAATAAGGAATTTGAAGTTTATTTTCAGCCAATATATGATGTCAATAAAGAAAAAATTGTAGCAGCAGAGGCATTAACTAGATGGAATACTCCAGAAGGAATTATTTCTCCAGCTAGATATATTCCATTAGCCAAGAAAACAGGAGATATAATAAAGCTTGATGAATTCGTTTTAGAAGAGGCTTGTAAATGTTGCAAGACAATGCAGGAACTTGGCGAAAAGGATTTTAAAGTATCTATAAATATATCTTATTCAGCTATAAAACAATCAAATCTTATTGAAAAATTATTAAGTATAATAAATAAAGAAGGAATACCTCCTGGATCTATAAAACTGGAAATAACTGAAGACGAGATAATAGATAATATTGACTTTACAGTAAATATATTAAATAAATTAAGAGAATTAGGCTTTAATATAGCTTTAGATGATTTTGGGGTTGGATATTCTTCATTTAATTATATTAAAATTTTACCTTTAGATACATTAAAAATAGATAGAAGTTTATTAAAAAGCTTAGAAAAAGATAAAAAGACATTAGCTATAATAGAAACCTTAATAAAATTATCTCATACTTTAGGGTTAGATGTTGTTTGTGAAGGGGTAGAAATACATAATCAGTTAGAATTACTTAAAAAAATTAATTGTGATAATATACAAGGATTTTACATAAGCAAACCTATAGATTTTAATAGTTTTAAAAATTTTATAATAGATTTTAATAAAATAGAAAGAAGGGATTTAAGTGAGAATAATAAAGAAGGACGGGAGATTAGAAGAGTTTAATATTAAAAAAGTTAGAACAAGTATTGAGAATGCAGCAAGTGATGCTGAAGCAATGCTAAATGAATCTGACTTACATATTTTAGCTTCAGACGTTGAAAAAATGTTATTTAATATTAGAAAAGATTCTCTTATAACATCAAGCTATGAGGTAGTTGGAGTTATTTTTAATGTTTTAAAAAGAGATGGATTTAGTAAAATTTTAAAAGCATATGTTGAATTTGAAAAATAAGAATTAAATTCATTTATATGAGGAGTTATGCTATAATCGAAGTAAATTTAGTATAAATGGAGGAAAAATATGTACAAATTAGTAGCTATTGATATGGATGGCACTTTATTAAAAGAAGATAAGACTGTATCAGAAAGAACAAAAAATGCTATCCAATCTGCTAGAGAAAATGGTGTTACAGTAGTTTTAGCAACAGGAAGACCAATAGAAGGGGTTTCTAGGTATTTAGAGGAATTAAACATGTATTCAGAGCATGATTATGTACTTAGTTATAATGGAGCATTAGTTCAAAAAACTTTAAGCAAGGAAGTTATTGGGAAAATAGCTTTAAGTGGATCAGACTTACATTATTTAAAGAAATTAAGTGATGATTTAAAAGTTAATATACATGCTTTTTCAGAGACTAAAGGGTTAATAACTCCTAAAAATAGTAAATATACTGAAGTTGAAGCAAATATTAATGATATCAAAATTCATGAAATGAATTTTGATAGTATTCCAGAAGATGAAGTAGTTATAAAGATAATGATGATTGATGAGCCTGAAGTTTTAGGACCAGCTATGGAAAAGCTTCCTAAGGAGGTTTTTGAAAAATATACTGTAGTAAGAAGTACACCTTATTTCTTAGAATTTTTAAATAAAGAAGCTAATAAGGGAATAGGTGTTGAAATGTTAGCTAAGCATCTAGGAATAAAGCAAGAAGAAGTTATAACATTTGGAGATGCTGGAAATGATCTTCATATGATTGAATATGCAGGTCTTGGAATAGCGATGGCTAATGCCTTTGAAGAGGTTAAAGAGGCAGCAAATTATATTACTGATTCTAATGAAAATGATGGAGTTGCTAAGGCAATAGAAAAATTTATATTAGACATATAATTATAATAAAAATGGAGCTTTTTAATAGCTCCATTTTTATTTCTTATTACTTTTTTATAAAAGATCAGCTTTAATTTTAAATACAATTTTTTTTATTGCTGTAGGAGAATCTTTCATAATTGCAACCTTATGTGCATCTGTAGGCCAACAAATCATGAAATTTCCAGGAGTTAAATAGTATATTCCATTTGCGTCTCCAGTATAGAAAGCAACATCATTATTTATATCATAAGGTTTTTTTATATTAAGATCAGTAGGATAAGCTGTTGCAATTCCCTCAGTACCATCTAAAATATAGTGTATATCTAAATATTTTTCATGAGCTTCAAAGATACATTCACTTTCAGGTTTAGAAGTTAAAGAAACTGGGTTAGCGAATAAATTTCCTTCTTCATAAACTACTGTGGAAGTAGGCATATTTTCTAGATTAAATTTAGAAAGCTCCTGTAGCGCTCTATAAATTACAGGAAAAGATTTGTAGTTATCAATAAGTTTTATATTGTCAAATATCATAAGTACCTCCTATAATAAATTATTTTCATATATTAAGTTATAAACTGCACCGCATAAACCAGCATTATTACCTAATGATGCTGAGGAAATTTTCAAACCATTTTTAAAGCTAGGCATTATTAGTTCAAATATCTTATTGCGAAGTGGGGTTATAAAAAGCTCCTCTTGATTGCTAACGCCACCTCCTATTATTACAAGTTCAGGATTAAAAATATGAATTAATCCTACGAGGCCCATAGCAATACTTTCTATCCACTTATCAACTATCTTTTTAATATCAGCATTACCCAAATTAATTTGTTCAAATATAAACTTTCCATTAATATTATTGATATCAATATTAGCATTAGATTTTAATAAATCCTTTACATTATTAACTAAAGCAGTAGTCGAAGCATATTTTTCATAACAACCTATATTTCCACAAGAGCATTTTTTACCTGTGATGTTAATAGGGAAATGACCTAATTCACCTGCAATGCCTATTTTGCCAGACAACAATTTCCCATTTGAGATTATTCCTCCACCAATACCAGTTCCTACGGTTATCATTATAACATTAGAACAACCCATAGCACTCCCCCTCCAATATTCACCTATTACAGCACAATTTGCATCATTAGCTACTGAAACTGGAAGGGAATATTTTTCTTTAAGAATATTCTTTATTGGGGTGCCTATCCAATTATCTATATGTCCTGCTGTACCAGCTACAGTTCCATTATAGGTATCAATTTGGCCAGTAGCGGAAATACCAATACCAAGAATAGTAGATAAATCTAAATTATTTTTATTAATAAATATATCTAAAGATTTTAATACAGTCTCAATGATAGGAGTTTTGTAATTGTCAAAGTTTACTGAAAAATTATCAGTTTTAATTATATCTCCAGCCCCTGTAACAACTCCTATTTTAACTTCGGTTCCACCTATATCAATCCCTAAATAAAAATTATTCATTATTTACCTCAATAGCATTAATAAAACGTGTGGCAATTTCTAATGGGCGAGTGATAGCTCCACCTACTACAACTGCATAAGCACCAGCATTTAACATTTGGATTGCTTGTTCAGGTGTATGAACTTTACCTTCAGCAATTACTGGAATATCTATTGTTGAAGCAAGTTTTTTTACTAGCTCAATGTCTGGGCCATCAGTTTTAGGAGAATAATTAGTATATCCACTTAAGGTTGTCCCAACAAAATCTACACCACATTTCCATGCGTTTACTCCTTCTTCATATGTAGAAATATCAGCCATAAGAACAATATCTGGATATTTAACTTTAATTTCTTTTATAAATTCATTTATAGTGCTACCATCACCTCTTTTGCGCATAGTGCAATCTAGGGCAATAATATCAGTATCAACAGAAACTAATTCATCAATTTCCTTCATTGTTGGAGTAATGTAAGAGTCGTAACCTTCGTAATCAATTTTAATAATTCCTATAACAGGTAATGAAGTTTCTTCTTTTATTGCGATAATATCACGAACACTATTTGTGCGGATACAAGGAGAACCAGCTTGCTTTGCAGCACGAGCCATTAGATACATTATAGATTTTTCTTCTACGTATAAAGGTTCTGATGGAAGTGCTTGACAGGATATTATTAATTTACCTTTTATTTTTTCTAATATTTCATGTTTTTTATACTTCATAGAATAAAAGCTCCTTTAGATAATTATATTTTGTTTTTTTAATGTGTTTCTTAATACAGTAGCCATTATGTTGTAACCCTTTGCATTTGGATGCAGACCATCATAGGTAATTCCATCAAGAAGAATATTTGTTCCTGCAACTACAGTTGTATGATAGTAATCAACATAGATAATATTTTTTTCTTTACTGTAAGTATATAAGAAATCATTAAAGTCACAGATGAATTTTTTGCGCTTTGTTTCACAGAGGGAAACTGGTATATTAATTGGAAGTAAAGAAACTATAATAGGAATTGTTGAAGTTTCAAGGCATTGTTCAATAATATTTTTATAATTTTCTTTTGCTCTTATTAAAACTTCATCATAAGGAATACCAGGAATTTGCTTCCAGTAATCACCTTCTAAATCCATAGAATCGTTAATACCTATACCGATTACGCAGTATTTAGGAGAAAGCTGTAAGGCATCAGCCCATAATCTCTTAGCTAGATAAGTAGTAGTATCCCCTCCTATACCACGATTTATGATTAGTTGCCCAGGTTTATTAAAGTAGGAATTTAACTCCCAGTAATGGGTAATTGAGTCCCCTATAAAAACGAAATCTGGATTTAATTTATTTTCTAAAAGAGTTAGATTTTTTATATCAAATTCCTTTCTACGAGTATCAGCAAAGACATTTAATGAAAAATATCCAGGACTATCATATTCATTTCCCGACTTCATTATAAAAATCTCCTCCTTTCATTAAAATCTATTTTTATATTTTGAATTATATTATTATGTAAAAATTTTATAAATAGGTTAAATGAGTAATTATAGCACAAAACAACTAAATAATAATTGAAAATATAAATTATATGTATTATACTTGTTATATTATTCCATATTAAAGGGGAGAAAAAAATGAACAATTCATTTATTAACTCTATAAGATTTAATTTTCTTTATATAGATAGATATGCTTTTGGAAAGTCTTGGGTTTATCCTGAAAGCTATTTACCTTATTGTATGTTGCGTTATATCATAAAAGGAAATGCAATATTTTTTATAGATGGAAGGGAAATTAAGGTTAAAGAAGGGGACATTGTATATCTTCCAGTTGGAAGTAAATTATCTTGTCATGCTCTAAATGAAGATTTTGCTTTTTATAGTATAAGATTTGCAACCTCAGTTAACTACGATGGTGGAGATTTATTAACAGATTATTATCATGTGCCTACAGTTATTCATGATATAAATGATGAAGGACGAATGTATTTTGAAAAAATGTATAAATGGATAAAGGCAGATGAAGACTCAAGAATGTTTTGGGTAAGAGGATATCTTGAGTTAATAATAGGATATGTTATTGATAAGGGGAAAAGTAATATTGACATTAATAGAAAAGAGTTATTTGAAGAAGAAGAATTTTCATTAGAAAGAATTAAAAATAGAACAAGAAAGTCAGATGTAAATTTGGATCCAAGGATACAGGTAGTTGTAGATTATATTATATTACATCCTACAGAACAATATACTATTTCTAAAATGAGCGAAATGGCTGAATTAAGTGAATCAAGATTTAGAACTTTATTTAAACAGCAAATTGGAAAAAATCCATTAGAATATTTAAATGAAATAAAGGTTATGACAGCAGCTAGAAAATTACTAATGTCAGGAGATAATATAAGTGATATAGCATATGAAGTAGGATACGAAGATGCAAATTATTTTAGTAGAATATTTAAAAAATACTTTTGCATTACCCCAAAACAATATAGAGATAATGCTAAAGAGTAGTTAAAAATAACTACAAAATAATTGATTTATGCTATAAAAAATAGAATTATATATTGTACAAAATCACAATTGAAAGTATAATCATCTCTATTTACTTATAAAAACTTGAGATTATATTGTAAAAAGGCATTTGTATTGGGGCAAATGTCTTTTTTATGTAAATAAAAAGATAAAGAATTGAATGAAATTAATTTAAATAAAAGATTTTATTAAAAGATAAAAAGATTAAAAATAATTGTTTTATGCTAATATTTAATGTTTTTTGTGTGGAAATGAATAAAAGAGTGATATATACTAAGTTTAAAAGTAAAGCTTTACATAAAACTTCATTATCAAGGAGGATAAAAATGAGAAAAAGATTATTAAGCATTTTGTTAACGATGGTTATGGGGACAACGTTACTTGTAGGCTGTGGAGGTAACTCTTCAAAAGGAGGGGGAACTGATACAGCAACAGGAGAATTAAAGGGAGAAATTACATTTTGGCATTCATTTACTCAAGGAGCAAGATTAGAAACTATACAAGCAGTAGCGGATCAATTTATGAAGGACAATCCTGAAGTAAAAATTAATATTGAAACTTTTTCTTGGGGAGATTTTTATACAAAGTGGACAACTGGTCTTGCATCAGGAAATGTACCTGATATGAGTACAGCTCTTCCAGGACATGTTGTTGAAATGATGGATGCAGGTGCAATTATTCCAGTAAATGATGTTATTGATAATATTGGTCGTGATAAGTTCTCTGAATCAGCATTGTCAGAGGGAGAATTAGATGGAGATAATTATTCATTACCTTTATACTCTCATGCACAAGTAATGTGGTACAGAAAAGATTTGTTACAAGCAGCAGGGCTTGATGTTCCTAAAACTTGGGCTGAATTTGCAAATGCAGCTAAGGTTTTAACTACCAACGATGTTTACGGATGCTCATTCCCAACAGGATCTAAGGATTTAATGGGAACAAGATTCTTAAATTTCTATGTACGTAGTGCAGGTGGAAGCCTTTTAACAGATGATTTAAAAGCTGATCTTACAAGTGATTTAGCTATTCAAGGTATTAATTATTGGCTTGATATATATAAGAATTCATCACCAAAGGACTCTGTTAACTACTCAGTTCTTGACCAAGCAACTTTATTCTATCAAGGAAAGACTGCCTTTGATTTTAACTCTGGTTTCCAAATAGGTGGTGTAGCTACAAACTCACCAGATTTAGTAGATAAAATTGATTGTGCTCCAATTCCAAAGGTTAATGCAAATGATCCTGATTATGGAATTGAAACATCAAATATTCCAATGGTAATTTGGGAAAAATCAAAAAATCCAGAAATATGTAAGGCATTTATTGAGAAATTATATGAAAAAGAAAATTATATTAAATTCTTAGAAGCAACACCTGTAGGTATGTTACCTGCTATTAAAGGTATAGCAGATACTGAAGAATATAAAGCAAATGAAACAGTTAAGAAATTCTCAAATGCTGTAGATGTAATTAGTACAGCTGTTGATAAAGGTACAGCTATAGGATTCGAACATGGTCCAAGCGTAGAAGCAGGTTTATTAACTTCACAAGGAATTATTGAATCTATGTTCCAAGATATAATTACAAATGGAACAGATGTTAAAAAAGCAGCTCAAACTGCTGAAGATAAATTAAATGAGTTATTTAGCACAGTTAAGTAATATGAATTTAATAGAGGAAACCTTTGTAGGTTTCCTCATTTAAGAAAGGGTGGAGAGGTTGTTTGTGAAAATAAAAGCAAAAAAAGATTATGCAAGATGGGTATTTATACTTCCGGCTCTTATTATAGTAGGAGTGTTATTGATTTATCCTATATTTTCAAGTTTGTATTATAGTTTAACAACAAAACATTTAATTAAGCAATCATATGATTTTATTGGATTACAAAACTATATCTCAGTTTTAAAAGATCCAGAGTTTTTTAAAGCATTTATTATATCTATTATATGGACAATAGTATCATTGCTTGGACAATTATTTATAGGTTTTACATCTGCTTTGGCAATTAATAGAGTAAAACATTTAAAAGGGTTTTACCGTACATTATTAATTATTCCATGGGCATTTCCTTCTATAGTAATAGCCTTATCTTGGAAGTGGATATTAAACGGTGTATCTGGTTTTATACCGAATATGCTTGTTCAATTAGGTTTTACTAGTACCTTACCACAATTTTTAAGTGATGCTAATTTAGTTTTACCAACTTTATTTTTTATAAATATATGGTTTGGAGCACCAATGATAATGGTAAATGTACTTTCAGCGCTACAAACAATACCACAAGATCAATATGAAGCAGCACAAATTGATGGGGCATCAAAAGGACAACAGTTTAGATTTATTACTATGCCTCATATAAAGACTGTAATAGGATTACTTGTAGTATTACGTACAATTTGGATATTTAACAACTTTGATTTAATTTACTTAATTACAGGTGGTGGACCTGCAAATGCAACAACAACAGTACCTATATATGCTTATAACATGGGATGGGGTACTAAATTATTAGGAAAGTCATCAGCTGTAACAATTTTACTATTATTATTCTTATTAGTTATATGTACAGTTTACTTCACTATTATTGGAAAATGGGAAAAGGAGGAGAAATAATGACAAGTAAAAAAGATAAGTTTGGAAATTTTTTGTGTCATATATATCTTATTATTTTAACTATTATAGCTGTTTTCCCATTACTATGGATAATACTTTCTTCTGTGAAAACAACAGGAGAACTTACTTCAAATCCAACAAGTTTTTTACCAAAGAATTTTACTTTAGAAAATTTTATTCATGTAATTAAAGATTTAGGTTTTGCAGTAAATATTAAAAATAGTTTATTAATTGCTCTTATAACAACTTTAATAGCAATTACAATTTCAGCAATGGCAGCTTATGGGATTGTTAGATTTTTCCCTAAGTTTGGAAATGTTATGTCTAAATTATTAGTTACTACATATATGTTTCCACCAATCTTATTAGCAATTCCATATTCGTTGGTAATGGCTAAGATAGGTCTTACTAATACACGAATAGGTTTAGTTATAGTATATCTTTCCTTTAGTGTGCCCTATGCCGTTTGGATGCTAGTTGGGTTCTTTAAGACAGTTCCAATTGGGATAGAAGAAGCAGCTAAGATTGATGGGGCAGACAAGCTACAAACATTTGTAAGAATAGTACTTCCATTGGTTATGCCAGGAATCGTAGCTACAGCAATTTATACATTTATAAATGCATGGAATGAGTTTTTATATTCATTGATTTTAATAAATAGTACAGATAGAATGACAGTTTCAGTTGCGCTTAGATCACTACAAGGAGCAGAGATTCTTTCATGGGGAGACATGATGGCAGCATCAACTCTTGTAGTAGTACCATCAATAATTTTCTTTATGTTTATTCAAAGAAAAATTGCAGCTGGAATGACAGAAGGATCAGTAAAATAATTAATATAAAAATGGAGGGTAAATTATGAAGAACATAGGTTATGCAATAGTAGGAACAGGATATTTTGGCGCTGAGTTAGGGCGTATTATGAAAGAACAAGAGGGAGCTAAGGTTGTAGCAGTATTAGATCCAGAGAATGCAGAAACAATAGCTAAGGAATTAGGATGTGATGTAGAAACTGATTTAGATACTATGTACAGTAGAGAAGATGTAGATGCTGTTATAGTAGCATCACCAAATTATTTACACAAAGAACCAGTAATTAAAGCAGCAGAACATGGAATTCATGTATTTTGTGAAAAGCCAATAGCTTTAAGCTATGAAGATTGTGATGAAATGGTTAATATATGCCAAGAAAAAGGTGTTATATTTATGGCTGGACATGTAATGAACTTCTTTAGAAGTGTAAGACATGCTAAGAAGCTAATAAATGATGGTGAAATAGGAGATGTGTTATATTGTCATTCTGCTAGAAATGGATGGGAAGAGCCACAACCAAGTATATCATGGAAGAAAATTCGTGAAAAATCAGGTGGGCACTTATATCATCATATCCATGAATTAGATTGTATACAATTTATTATGGGAGCACCAGAAGAAGTAACTATGGTAGGAGGAAATGTAGCTCACTCAGGCGAACAGTTTGGTGATGAAGACGATATGTTATTTATAACATTACAATTCCCTAATAATAGATATGCTTTGTTAGAGTATGGATCAGCATTCCATTGGCCTGAACATTATGTATTAATTCAAGGAACAAAGGGCGCTATTAGAATTGATATGAAGGATGTTGCAATGACAGTAAAAACTAAAAATGGAGAAGAAACATATCTTGTTCATGAGACAAAAGAAGAAGATGATGAACGTACAAGAATTTACCATGGAACAGAAATGGATGGAGCTATAATGTATGGTAAACCAGGAAAATTACCTCCAAAGTGGTTACATGGAATTATGAAAAATGAAATGAAGTATTTTAATGAGATTTTACATGGAAAAGATGTTGATGATGAGTTTAGACCATTATTAACAGGCGAAGCAGCTAGAGCAGCAATTGCTACAGCAGATGCTTTAACTAAATCACGTTATGAAAATAGAAAAGTAAAATTAAATGAAATTATTTCTAAATAAATTTAATATTACATTGTAGTTGGTGACTGAGAATATAAATAAATTTGAGGAGAAGATTATGTATAATTTAATAAAAAGATCAATATCTACTATTGTTCTAACAACATTAGCTATTACTTCTTTACCTACTCATAGTGCATCAAGTCAAACTACAGCAGAATATAGTGCAAAAAAATATAATATAGAAAGTACAAAAAATATAGCAACTGAACCTTTCAATTTGGTACAAAGTTTAAGTGCTCCAATGTTAGAAAAAGAAAATGTAGAAATTTTAAGTGGAACAGTTTTTGATTTAACTAAAGAAGCTGCAGCTACATCAATTTTAAGTATGACAGAAGGTACAATAATTATTAAGTTTAAATCTAATAGTAATAACCAATATCAATCATTATTTAGTGTTTCAAATTCAACTACTGGTAATCAAGATAGGCATTTTCATATTTATATGACTCCTGATGGTAGCTTAGGAATGGAACTTAGAAACACTGATGCGGATTTTAAATACACAATGAATGTACCAAATGTTTTAAGTGTTGGAAAAGAGAATATTATAGCTTTTAAAGGAGATAAAATTTCAAAAGAGTATAAGTTATTTGCAAATGGTAAGCTTGTATCAACAATATCAAAAAATAACTTTAAGTTCTTTAATGATATTTTAGGTGCAGATAATATTTCTCTTGGCGGAACTATTAGACAAAAAAATATAGCATATCCATTTGTGGGAACTATTAATAAATTAAGTATATATAATTTAAACTTAACTGATAATGAATTAATTGAAGCAACAAATAATTCTAGTATTCCAAGTGGATTAATTATTGAAAAAAATAATATTAATATTACAGAAGGTAAAGGATATGATTTAAGCCAAGAGGTGGGGGCTGAATATGTAAAGGCCTTAGAAAAAGGTACAATCCTTGTTTCATATAAATCAACAAGCAGCAATAGTGTACAATCTTTAATAAGTATTGGTAATGGAACCAGCGGAAACCGAGATAGACATTTTCATATTTACATTACTAACACAGGTGAAGTAGGCATGGAGCTTAGAAATACTGATAGTGTATTGAAGTATACATTAGGTAGACCTGCAGCTGTAAGATCCATTTATAAAAATAATCTTGTATTCAATACAATTGCATTAAAGGCAGATCCAAGTACTAAGCAATATAAAATATTTGCTAATGGTGAATTACTTGCAACTTTAAGTGTAGATGTATATAAATTTATAAATGATATTACAGGTGTAAATAATATTATGTTAGGTGGAACCCTTAGAGATGGAGTCATAGCATATCCATTTGGTGGAACAATTGGAAGTGTTAAGATTTATAATGAGATATTAACTGATGATGTACTAAAAAATGAAACAGGAATAACATCCTATGGGAAAAATATTTTCTATGCAGGTGATAGCACTAAATCTAATTATTTCAGAATACCATCATTATTATCTCTAAGTTCAGGAACAGTTGTATCAGCAGCTGATGCTAGGTATGGTGGTACACATGACTCTAAAAGTAATATAGATATTGCATTTTCAAAGAGTAAGGATGGGGGAATAACATGGTTAAATCCAACCATACCATTACAATTTAATGATTATGTTGCAAAGAATATTGAATGGCCACGTGATTCTGTAGGCAAAAATGTTCAAATTCAAGGTAGTGCATCTTTTATTGATCCAGTTCTTTTAGAAGATAAGGAAACTAAGAGGTTATTCATTTTTGCAGATGCTATGCCGGCAGGAATCGGAAGCTCTAATGCATCAACAGGTTCTGGTTATAAAGATATTGCTGGTAAAAAATATATGAAACTAAGATGGCATCAGGACGGAAGTTCAACTTATAATTATTCCATTCGTGAAAATGGAGTAATATATAATGATGTAACTAACCTACCTACAGAGTATAAAATAGACGGAGAGTACAACTTATATAAAAATGGAGTAGCACTATTTTGTAAGCAATATGATTATAATTTTAGTGGTACTACACTTTTAGAAACAGCTACAAATGTAGATGTTAACATGAATGTATTTTATAAAGATTCTTTGTTTAAAGTTTTTCCAACAACATACTTAGCAATGAAATATAGTGATGATGAAGGCGAAACTTGGTCTAATTTAAATATTGTAAGTAGTTTTAAACCGGAGAACTCCAAGTTCTTAGTTTTAGGACCAGGTGTAGGAAAACAAATTTCAAAGGGACAATATAAAGGTAGATTAATTGTACCAGTATATTCAAGTTCATATGCTGAATTAGGATTTATGTATAGTGATGATCATGGATCATCTTGGAATTATGTAGCAGCTGATAATAGAAATACAGGATCTACAGCTGAAGCGCAAATTGTTGAGATGCCAGATGGATCTCTTAAATCATATTTACGTACAGGATCAGGAGTTATAGCAGAAGTTACTAGTATAAATGGGGGAGAAACCTGGAGTGAAAGAGTAACTGTGCCTAATATGCATACTACTTCATATGGAACTCAACTATCAGTTATTAACTATTCTGGATTGATTGATGGAAAAGAAGCAATTATTCTATCAGCACCAGATTCAACGAGCGCACGTAGGAATGGGAAAATATGGATAGGACTTATTAATGACACAGGTAATTCAGGAGTTAATAAGTATACTGTTGAATGGAAGTATTGTTATTCAGTAGATAGTGCAAATATGGGATATTCATATTCTTGTCTTACAGAATTACCTAATGGAGATATTGGATTATTATATGAAAAATATGATTCTTGGTCTCGTAATGAGCTGCATCTTAAAAATATATTAAAATATGAAACATTTTCAATTAATGAGTTAAAGCAGCCTATATCTAACTAGGATTAGTAGAAAAATATTAAGGAGAAAATATATGAGAAATTTAGAAAAATATAAAGGAATAATACCAGCTTTTTATGCTTGTTATGATGAAGAAGGGAAAGTAAGTCCAGAGCGTACACAAATGTTTACACAATATTTAATAGATAAAGGTGTAAAAGGACTTTATGTTTGTGGTTCTTCAGGAGAATGTATATATCAAAGTAAAGAAGAGAGAAAAGTAACATTAGAAAATGTAATGAAGGTTGCAAAAGGAAAAATAACTGTAATAGCTCATGTTGCATGTAACAATACTTCAGATAGTGAGGAGTTAGCTGCACATGCAGAAAGTTTAGGCGTTGATGCAATAGCTTCAATTCCACCTATTTACTTTCATTTACCTGACCATGCCATTGCAGAATATTGGAATGATATAAGTAAAGCTGCACCAAATACTGATTTTATTATATACAACATTCCACAATTAGCAGGAGTTAGTTTAGGAATGAATCTATATAAAGAAATGTTAAAGAACCCTAGGGTGATAGGTGTTAAAAATTCATCTATGCCAGTACAAGATATACAAATGTTTAAAGATGTATTAGGTGATAATAGTGTGGTATTTAATGGACCTGATGAGCAGTTTGTTGCTGGACGCATAATGGGCGCTGATGGAGGTATTGGTGGAACTTATGCCGTAATGCCAGAGTTATTCCTTGCAGCAGACAAAGCTTTAAATGAAGGAAATTTTAATAAAGCAAAAGAAATACAATATAAAATTGATAGAATTATATATGCAATGTGTGCTTGTCACGGAAATCTTTATGGAGTTATGAAAGAAATTCTTAGAGGTAGAGGAGTAGATATTGGTGGAGTTAGAAAACCACTAGCATCAATAACAGAAGAGGATAAGAAGCAAATAGGAATATGTAGCAAAATGATTGATGAAGCTATAGAAAGTTTAAATTAATATAATAAATAAGAATTCCTTCCAAGTTAAAATATAAGTAAAAATCCACTTATGAGAATTTCATAAGTGGATTTTTTTATATTAAATTATGATATTTATATAGCATACTTTTCATAAAAAATTCCTAAATGAGTATTATTAAATCACGATTGTCAAAAGATACTCATATAACTATAAATATAGGTTAACAAAGAAGGAAGGATAATTATGTGTGGAATAACAGGATTTATTAATTTTAATAAAAATATAAGAGAAGAAAATAAGATTTTAAAAGATATGACTGATACTTTAATTAATAGAGGACCAAATTCAGAAGGAATGTATGTATCTAATAATATTATGTTTGGACATAGAAGACTAATAGTTGTTGATCCAGAAGGTGGTAGTCAACCTATGAAAAGGTCGGTTAATGGAAAAGAATATGTTTTAGTATATAATGGAGAATTATATAATACTGAGGATTTAAGAAAAGAACTAATAAATGATGGATATAAATTTGAAGGATATTCAGATACAGAAGTTTTACTTTTATCATATATAAGATGGGGAATAGAGGCTATTTCTAAATTTAATGGAATTTTTGCATTTGCTATTTATGATGAAGATAAAAGACGAGTTGTTTTAGCAAGAGATGCTATGGGAGTTAAACCATTATTTTTTAGCTATAAAAATGATACTTTTATATTTGGGTCAGAAATTAAAGCATTATTAAAACATCCATATGTTGAGCCAATTGTAGATAATGATGGATTAACAGAATTGTTTGCACTAGGACCTGCTATTACTCCAGGTAAAACATTATACAAGGATATAGAAGAAGTTAAGCCAGCACAATATATAATTGTTAATGAAGATGGAATAAAAAAGGATATGTACTGGAAGCTTAAAGCAGAAGATTTTAAAGAAAGTGAAGAGGAAGCAGTTGAACATGTAAGAGAGCTTCTTGTGGATTCTATAAAAAGACAACTAGTAGGTGATGTACCACTTTGTACTTTTTTATCAGGAGGACTAGATTCTTCAGCAATTTCTGCTATTGCAGCACAGGAATATAAAAATAAAAATAAAATATTAACTACTTATTCAATAGATTATGAAGACAATGATAAATATTTTAAATCATCATTATTTCAGCCAACATCTGATCAGCACTATGCAGAGATAATGGCTAAGTATATAGGGAGTGATCATAGGACTGTAGTTCTAGATCATAAAGAGTTAGTAACTGCTTTAGATAATGCACTAATAGGAAGAGACTTACCGGGAATGGCAGATGTGGATTCTTCACTATATTTATTTTGTAAAGAAGTTAAAAAGGATTTTGTAGTTGCATTATCAGGTGAATGTGCAGATGAGTTGTTTGCCGGATATCCATGGTTTACTAATGAAGAAATGATAAATTCTAAAACTTTTCCTTGGTCGAGATTTGTAAATGATAGAAAAGAAATATTAAGTCCTGAATTAAAAAACTTAAAAATAGAAGAAGCAGCTAATTCAGCTTATATGGATACTTTAAAAGAAGTTCCACATTTAGATAGAGAAAGTCCTAAAGAATATAGAATGAGAGAATTATTTTATTTAAACTTAAGATGGTTTATGGTAAATTTGCTAAATAGAAAAGATAGAATGAGTATGGCAAATAGTTTAGAAGTGAGAGTACCTTTTGCTGATTATAAAATAGTAGAATATGCATTCAATATTCCATCAAATATAAAGATTTTAAATGGAAGAGAAAAAGGGCTACTAAGAAAATCCTTAGAAGGAATATTGCCAGAAGATATAATATACAGAAAGAAGAGTCCTTATCCAAAGACACATAATCCAATATATACAGATTATGTTTGTAATATAATGAATGAAATATTAGAAAATAAGACATCACCTATTTTAGATATAATAGATAAAAATAAAATTAAGGAAATAGTTGATACAAAAGGAACTTCATATAAAACACCATGGTTTGGACAGCTTATGACAGGACCTCAAATGATTGCATATTTGATTCAAATTAATAACTGGTTAAAATATTATAAAGTAAAATTAGTTTAAAATTGAATAAGATATAAAAATAAAAAGTTAAGTATCTAATTATAAAATTCTTAACTTTTTATTTTTGATTATGAGAAAATATTTTATTCCTTTATAATATAAGTAGGATTTTTTATAAGGGGTGAGGGAAAATGATAACTTTAATATTATCAAATGGTAGCATAATAGAGAGTAATGATATAGATGAAAACCAAAAAGATGTTGTTGGATACCTATATAACTCAAATAATATAAAAAAGATAGAAGATAAGAAGTTTAATAATATTCATAAAGATATAGTGATAAAAAATAAAGATATGATATTATTGAGAATACCTATTTTAGTTGAAGGTGAAAAAATAGTAATAGAGGCAATAATAGATGAATCAAAATTTATAGTAAATTATAAGAATGATACTTTAATTGAATTCTTACAAGAAAAAATAACATTACATGATAAAATAGATAAATACATGGTATGCCTATTTCTATTTCAATATTTTTCTTATATGTATAATGAAGAGCTGTTAGAGCTAGAAGAAAAAGTAGATGACTTATTTCAAAGTGCAGTTTATGAAGGAGAAGCAGATAATAAAGAAATATTAGAAATTAAAAAATCAGTATCATTAATAAAAAGATATACAACCTACTATAAATCAATGATAACTTATTTAGATGATGAACTTGGCAAATTAGATACATATAATAAGGTTCTATTAGTCTTGGATAATACTATAAGTTTAGTAGAAAATATTGAATCCTCAATTTTTTCATGTATAGATGTGTATAATTCAGAGCTATCTAACAAAATGAATAAGACAATGCAATTATTAACTATAATAACAGTCTTATCACTACCACTTACAATAATATCAGGGATCTTTGGAATGAATTTCGAAAGCATGCCATTATTACAAAATAGATATGGATTTATTTTATCAATGATTTTTACAATAGGAATAATAGTAATAGAAATGTTCTATTTTATAAGAAAGAAGTATATATAAGATTGCGAAGCAATCTTATATATTGATAATGGATAATTGATAATGCATTATGCATTATCAATTATCCATTGTAAAAATGTTCGCATTTTTTACATAAGGTATTTAATATCTAGTATTTTATTATCTTTAATATATACTCTAGGAGCTCTTCTTCCTATTAGACAAAGAACTTCATAACTAATAGTATTTAGTATTTCTGCCATGTCTTCTGCATCAAACTTTACATCACCATCAGAACCTAAAAGAATAACTTCATCAAAGGCTTTAACGCCTTCTATATCAGTAACATCAATCATAAATTGATCCATACATACGTTTCCTATTATAGGAGCTAATTTACCATTAATTATAACTTTTCCTTTATTAGAAAGACCTCTTGAGTATCCGTCTGCATATCCAACAGGCAATGTAGCAACTACAGTTTTTCTATTTGTCTTATAATTTTTCCCGTATCCAATATATTCATTTTCATCCACTTCTTTAAGATGAATTATTCTAGTTTTCCAAGTTAAAACAGGCTTAATATTAAAATCCACAGTATTAACTTCGTTAGAAGGATAATAACCATATTGTATTATTCCAGGTCTAACATAGTTATAATGGCTTTCTGGAATATCTATTATAGCTGCACTATTAGAAAAGTTCTTCTTTTCTATAGATACATTTTTTTCTTTTAATTTATTTATTATTGAATTATAAATATCCATCTGTTTATTAGAATAACTTTTATCCTTTGAATCAGCTGTTGAAAAGTGAGAAAAAATGCTTTCAATTTTTAAATTGCTCAACTTAGAAATATTAACTATATCATTAATATCATTGTCTGTATTTCTAAAGCCTATTCTACCCATTCCAGAATCTATAGCAATATGAACTTTTACTTTTTCATTCATTTCAATAGCTCTAGAATTCAATTTATTTGCAAATTCTAAAGTCGAAATTGTTGGTTCAACTTTATATTTTATTAATGAATCAATTGCATAATCTTCACTTATTCCAAGAAGCATTATGGGAGTATCAATATTATTTTCTCTAAGTTCTATAGCTTCCACAATATTTGCAACTGCAAGTTTTTTTATATTACAACTTAGTAAAGTTTTAGAAATTTCAACAGCTCCATGACCATAAGCATTAGCTTTTACAACTCCAATTATTTCACTGCTATGAGATTTTTTCTTTATTTCCTCAATATTATTTATTAAGTTATTTAAATTAATTTCTGCCCAAATTGGATGTAATAAATTCATACTAAAACTCCTTACTATCATTGACTTCTTAATATTACCATTGATAATATTATATACATAAACTGAAACTTTGATAAGTATCAGTTTTAATAAATTTTATGGTATCAGATTGGGTGATAAAATGGATATATTAACAATAAATCTAGATTCTAAAAGTAATGTTCCACAATATATTCAACTTTATAATTTTATAAAGGTAGAAATTCAAGGGGGAAAATTAGAAGCTAATAGTAAATTACCATCAAAGAGAAAATTATCTAAGCATTTAGGGGTTAGTCAAAATACTATAGAAGCAGCCTATGAGCAATTAAAGGCAGAAGGATATATAATTTCTATTCCTAAGAAGGGATATTTTGTTTCAAAACTTCAAGGAGTTGTGAAAATAAATAATGCTAGGGAAGATAAAAAAGAAAAATCAAAGTTAAAAAAACAATATAAGTATGAATTTTATTCGAGCAGAGTAGATTTAGAGAGCTTTCCTTATTCTATATGGAGAAAAATAAATAAGGATATTATTAATGAAGAAAATAAAGACCTATTGCAAATTGGGCATTCTCAAGGAGATATAGACTTAAGAGAATCTATATTGAATTATTTGAAATTCTCAAGAGGGGTTAATGCCAGTGTAGATAACTTAGTTATAGGTTCAGGAAGTGAATATTTAATTCAAGTTTTAATAAACATAATTGGTAGAGATAAAACTTATGGAATAGAAAATCCCGGGTATTATAAGATAAGAAAAATATTAAAGTTAAATGGTATAGATTCAAAGGCAATTCCAATAGATGAACAAGGTATTAAGATAGAAAATTTAAATGTTAATAATGTTGAAGTAGTTCATATAACTCCATCCCATCAATTTCCAACAGGGGTTATTATGCCAGTAAACAGGAGACTAAATCTTTTAAACTGGGCTGAAGAGAAAAAGGGAAGATACATAATCGAAGATGATTATGATAGTGAATTTAGGTTTGAAGGAAAGCCCATACCAGCATTACAAAGCTTAGATAGTAAAGGAAAAATAATTTATTTAGGAACATTTTCAAAATGCTTTTTTCCATCTATAAGAATTGCATATATGATATTACCAGATGAGTTAATGAAAATTTATAAAAAAGATTTCAGTTTTTTAGCATGTACAGTTTCAAGGTTTTCTCAGCAAGCTTTACTGAAATTTATTAATGAAGGTTATTTTGAAAGACATTTAAATAGAATGAGAAATATATACAAGAAAAAGAGAGAGTTTTTAGTTACATTGATAAAGAAATATTTACCTAAAACGGAGATTATAGGAACTAATTCAGGACTTCATTTACTGCTAAAGGTTAATAATGGAATGAGTGAGTTAGACCTTATTAAAGCTGCTGAAGAAAAGAAAATAAGAATTTTAGGTTTGTCTAACTCTTATTTCAATAGTTCAAATGACAAAAGTACTGTTTTCTTAGGCTATGCAAGTTTAAAAAATGAAGAAATGGAGAAAGCCATTATTTTATTAAAGGAAGCTTGGAATTTATAATAAAAAACTGTAAATAATATAGGTAAAGTGATTTAAAGGAGAATAACTATGGCCTATATTAATTTTAAAGAAGAAGTTTCTGTAGCTAAAATACAGTTTCAAAAAAGAAGAAGTAATAATAAAAAGATATTTGAAAATTTATTAGAAAGTAAGGATGTATATTCAGAATATATTCCAAATGAAAAATATAGTTTTAAAGAGCATAAAGAGTTAGTTTTAGGTGGAGGTCATCCAAAGAAAGAAGATGAGTTCCAAGAATTTAAGGACTTAGATATAATTTGTGCTAAGTTTATTAAATGTAGATTTTCTAGTGTCAAATTTACTAACTGTAGGTTTGTAGGTTGTTACTTTGAAAATTGTGACTTTATGGGTGGAGGAACAGTATTTCAGGACTGTGTTTTTATTAAAAAAGATAGTGATGAAAAGCCAAATTTAAATAAAGAGGATAATTTCTCTTGTGAATTTAATAATTGTAGTATATATGCAAAGTTTATAAATTGCACTATTGAATATATTATTTTTAATAGTTGTAGTTTAAAGAATACTAATTTTGAATTAAGCGATATGAGTAATGGAATGATATTCGATTCAAATTTAGATATGATTATAATTTCTGATACAGATTTATCAGGAATGAAAATAGTAAATACATATATAGAAGATTTAGAGTTCAGGGATAAATATAAAAGTAAGATGGATGAAAAGACATTTATAGATAAAATTCAATTTAGAAAAAAGACAAGAGATGAATATGAAGGTATCTATACAGTTTATGAGAATATTGCAGATAAATTTAAGGACAATAATTTAAATAATAATTTTGGAGAATACTATTTTTTATGTAGAAAAACTCAGAGAAAAGTTCTTAAACCATTGCCTAAAATTTCATCTACCATAGGATTGTTAACTTGCGGATATGGAGAGAGACCTGTTTATGCCATTTATTTTTCTTTATTTATAATATTATTATTTTCAATTTTATATTTGTTTTTTGGAATAAAGGTAGATGAGGAAATTATTACATATAGCAATAATATTAACAATGTATTAAACATAAAACAATTTCTTAAAGATTATAATGAAGCTTTAAATTTAAGTACTGGAATGTTTGCAGGTGTAGGTCTTAATGAAGCACAACCTTCTCCAAGATCTTATATGTTAAGTAATATTGAAATGTTAATAGGTGTTTTAATGATGGGGGTTGGAATAGGAGCATTAGTAAAGAAAATTGTAAGGTAGATTTTGATTATCAGTATCATTTAAGATACTATGATACTAAAAAGTACCTACTTAACAAATTTTTCTAATAAGGATAACATTATAATATAATTAATTGCATACAATTAAATTAATTGAGATAAGAGAGGAAATGTTATGAATTTAGAAAAATATTTAAGTAAGGTAGAAATATCAAATAATAATTTATTAAAAAATAATAGGAGAGACGCTTCAATTGATTAAAGATATTATGTTTCAGTTAATAGATAAGAAAGGATTTTTTATAAATCTTTTATTAGAACATTTACAAATATCTTTAATCTCAATATTTATTGCAACTATTATAGGATTACTTTTAGGAATTCTAATTAGTGAATATGAAAAAAGTTCAAAATTAGTTCTTGGAATAATAAATTTTATTTATACAATTCCATCAATATCATTATTAGGTTTTTTAATTCCTTTATCTGGAATAGGAAATACTACTGCTATTATAGCATTAACTATTTATGCTTTATTACCAATGGTACGTAATACTCATACAGGTATAACGAATGTAGATAAAAAGGTACTAGAAGCAGCAGAGGGGATGGGAAGCACTAATTTTCAAATATTATATAAAATAAAACTTCCTTTAGCCATGCCGGTTATTTTAACTGGTTTGCGTAGTATGGCAACTATGACTATAGCTTTAGCAGGTATTGCATCTTTCATTGGTGCAGGAGGTCTTGGAGTTGCTATTTATAGAGGAATAACTACTAATAATACAGCATTAACTATAGCGGGAAGTTTACTTATTGCTATATTAGCAATAGTAGTTGATTTCATATTAAGTATTTTAACTAGAGGATTAAAAAATAATAGAAAAAATAATAACTTAAAATGGATAGCTTTAGTACTAATATTAATTATGTTTATTCCTTTAGTTGGAAGAATGTTTACTAAAAAAGGTTATTCAAAAGTGATAAATATTGCAACAAAGCCTATGACAGAACAGTATATAATAGGCTCTATGCTAAAGCAGATAATTGAAAATGGAACAGATTTAGAAGTAAATATAACTCAAGGTGTAGGTGGAGGGACATCTAATATAATGCCTGGAATGGAAAATAAAGAATTTGATATGTATCCCGAATATACTTCAACAGGATGGAATATGGTCCTAAAGCGTGAGGGAGTATATGATGAATCAATGTATGAAGAATTGAAAAAAGACTATTTAGAAAAATATAATTTTGTATGGGAAGGAATATTTGGGTTCAACGATTCTTATGGACTAGCTGTAAGAAAAGAAATAGCTGATAAATATAATTTAAAAACATATTCGGATTTAGCAAGAGTATCTAATGATTTGACTTTTGGAGCTGAATATGATTTTTATGAAAGACCTGATGGGTATGATAGCTTTGTAGACACTTACGGATTTAAGTTTAAGAATACTATAGATTTAGATATTGGATTAAAGTATTCTGCTATAAATGAAGGAAAAGTAGATGTAATGAACATTTTCACTACAGATGGACAACTTTCTGTTTCTGATGTTGTAGTGTTAGAAGATAATAAGCAATTTTTCTCATCTGCAATGGCAGTTATGGTTATAAGAGCAGAAGTGTTAGAAGAATATCCTGAATTAAATAAAGTTTTAAATGATATAGAAGGAATTTTAGATGATAGCACTATGGCTTATCTAAATTATCAAGTTGAAACAGAAGGTAAATCTCCTGAAGATGTTGCTAGAGAATATATTTTAGATAAAGGTATTATAGAATAGGAGGTTATGAGATGGAAGAGATAATTAGATTTGATGATGTCAAGAAGAGCTATGGAGAAAAAACTATAATAGAAAATTTTAATTTATCTATTGAAAAGGGAGAGTTTCTTACTATTATAGGTAGTTCAGGATGTGGGAAAACTACAATATTGAAGATGATTAATGGATTAATCGAGCCTGAGTATGGAAATATATTTATTAAAAATAGAAATATAAATGAAGAAAATATAATAGATCTCCGAAGAAATATAGGGTATGCAATTCAAGGAGGAGTTTTATTTCCACATATGACTATTGAAGAAAATATTTCTTACGTTCCTAATTTATTAAATAAGAAAAATAAAGAAAAAACTAAGGAAGCTGTTAAGAAATGGATATCTATAGTGGGTTTAGAAGAAGATATGCTTGAAAGATACCCAGATGAGTTGTCTGGTGGGCAACAACAAAGAGTAGGAATTGCAAGAGCTTTAGCTGCATCCCCTGATATTCTATTAATGGATGAACCTTTTGGAGCAGTAGATGAAATTACAAGAGGTCAGCTTCAAGAAGAAATTTTAGATATTCATAATAGAACAGGAATAACAATAGTATTTGTTACTCATGATATTGCAGAGGCAGTTAAATTAGGAACGAAAGTTCTTGTTATGAATGAGGGAAAAATAGAGCAATATTCATCTCCTAAAGAGATGCTAAAAAATCCTAATACTGATTTTGTAAAAGCTTTGGTTTCAAGGGAGAGAAAATTTTGTAACCTATCTGAAGAAGAGGAATGTAAATATAGTAATGCTAATTGATAAAATACCATAGAGATTTTCTCTATGGTATTTTAATATTTCAATAAAAATATATTGTTTTTCGATAAAAATATCTTGAAAAAGATTAAATTGAATGATAATATATAATTAAATGATAGGAGGGAGTTTATGGAACTAAAGGATGAGAAAAAGTTATCTAAGATATTATCAATTATTCTTAATATTAGTATTATTTTTGGGATAATTCTTACAGTGATACTTGTCTATGACACTTTTATTAAAAGAGGAATACAAGATATAATAATTGATAAAGGGCTAATAACGATACTGTTAGTAGTAGGAATTGGAAATTTATTTTATATAGTTTTTAAGTTAAAAGGAATAATTAATACTTTAATTAAAGGAGATCCATTTGTTAGATCTAATGCAGTAGCTTTTAAGAAGATATCTATATCATGCTTAATAATATCTATGTGTTATTTATTAAATTTAGTTTTAAATTCTAATTTTAAAGCATTTAAGTTTATTTATGTAGATAATATGGGAATTCATACAGATATGGAAGTGTTTATTTTCTTGTTTGCATCTGCCTTTATATATATTTTAGCTAAGGTATTTGATAGAGCTGTATCCTTTAAAGAAGAAAATGATTTAACTATATGATAAGGAGAATAACATGAAGATAGTTGTAAATTTAGATGTTATGATGGCTAAGAGAAAAATTTCATTAAATGAGTTAGCTGAAAAAGTAGGAATAACTAATGCAAATCTTTCTATATTAAAAAATAATAAAGCAAAAGCAATAAGATTTTCAACTCTAGAGGCAATTTGTAGAGAACTTAATTGTCAGCCAGGAGATATATTAGAATATGTAAATGAATAGTGAAATATAGTGGAGGTGTAATATGGTCAATGCTGTATCTTTAGTTTTAATGAAAGGAGATAAGATTCTTTTATTAAATAGAGAAAAAAATAGACTACCAGTTATTGCGATGAGAGATGGAGAAACCACAGAAAAGTGTATTGAGAGATGGACTAAGGATAATATAGAAATTGGAGCAGCAAAATTAATAAAAGATGATAAAAGTATTAAGGTAGAGAATTATAATATAAACTTAATTTTTATAGATGGAAGTAATTCAGAAATTAAAATATTAAATGAAGATTTAATATTTGAAGATTGTACTTTTACATCTAATATAAATAAGGTAGAAGAAGAGTTAATAAGGAAGATAATAAGAAGGTGCTGTTCATTAAATTACAAATCTTTTGCTGTAGAGTCTTTAGCAAAGGCATATAATATGAGTAATAAATTTCAAGTTAAAAATTCTTTTATAGAATTTGAAAAAGAAAAAATGAATAATAATAAGGCTATAAGTCTTATAGCTTTATCATTAATTATAGGAGCATTATTTTCTATTTTTGTATTTAATTATTATGGAATTTCAGTTCCAATTATAATATTATTACTTATTATAACTTTTGTTAAAATAGTTGGTATTAAAAATAGAAGTATATTAGGATTTTTCTTTGTGATTTCTAGCTTAGTACTTTCAATAACCTATGGTATTTTTACTAATGAGCTATTTAGAACATTAAATTTAGTGATTATTCCCATTAGTTTATTTTCAGGATTTTTATTATTAACTTACGATAAAATTCCATTTAAACTAGCAACTTTTATAACGGCGTTTTTAGAGTTAATAGTTGGTCAATCTATAGAAAACACTTCAAAGCTTTCAGTAGAAGTTAAAGAAAGGTTTGGGAATATAGAGGGAGACAAGAAAAATGGATATATAAAATATGTAATTAAAGGTATGTTTATTTCTGTTCCTTTAATTATAGTTTTATTAATGTTACTTTCAGGGGCAGATGAAGTATTCAATTATTATTTATCAAATATTTGGGATTATATTAATATAAGGAATGTCTATGATTTTATTATTAGAGTTGTATTAACTATTATTCTTATGTTTTTAATTTATGGATTAAATTATGGATTATCATCAACTAAAGTTATAAAGGTAAATAATAAAAGTCTTAACAAGACTTTTAATTCAACAACAATAATAACAGTATTGGTGTCAGTAATCTTAGTGTATTTAGTATTTACAAAAATTCAAGTATCCTATCTATACTTAAATAAAACTTTGCCAGTAGGATTTAGTTTTTCAGAGTATGCAAGAAAAGGATTCTTTCAATTAGTATTTTTAGTATTTATAAATTTAGTTACTATAATGACAATTAAATTAAAAACAGAAATAAAGACTTTAAAATCTAATAATATTTTAAATACTATGTATAGTATAATTACTATTTTAACTTTAAACATGGGGGTATCTGCAATATATAAAATGAATTTATATATTGGTGAATTTGGATATACAAGACTTAGAATATTAGTTCAAGCTTTCACCTTATTCCTATGTGTATCACTAATACTACTTCTTGTTTTTATATGGAGAGAAAAAGTTTTATTTAAGCCTATTATAATTACAGCTATGGCAATTTATATAGGATTAAATTACATGAATATAGATAATTTCATAGCAAAAGAAAATATAAAGCTAATAGAAAAAAGAGCAGAAATAGATTTATGGTATTTATCAACTCTTTCCTTAGATGCAAAAGAAGCTCTTAGTGAAGGAAGAAAAAATGGTTTAGTGAGTAGTGAATATTATAATATTTGGGCTAATAAAAGAGTGTTAACTGAGCATTGGTATGAGTATAACTATATGAATGAAAATATATTGAAGTAAAAAAATAGGCTGTCTAAGGACAGCCTATTTAAATAAAAGCCTTTATTTATTATAGTACACATTAAAAGAAAATATTAATATATTAGGGGTGAATAATTTATGAAAAGAAAAATTAATAACATATTTTTCAGCTTAGTAATTTTATTATCAATTCTTATTGTAGGATGTTCTATAAAGAATGAGTCTTACAATTTGTTAATTACTAATAATAGTGGAGAAAATTTTAAGAGTATTGGATTTCACAAAAAACATAGTTCAGGGGGTGTTTCTAATGCTGATAATAGTTTTATAGAAGCTGGAGATGAATTTAAAATATATATGGAAAGTGATGAGTTTAGCCTAAATGTTATTGATACCTATGGTAATGAAATTATGAGCCAAAAATTTAATGCAGATTTTTCCAATAATAAAAATAAGGTTTATAAAATTTCCATAGAAAAAGATTTTTCAGGAAGTTTAGAGTTTATCTTAAGTGATGAATAATTTTAATCCTATTGTACATCAAAGAGTAGGTATAGTGGAGGGAAGAGTATATGAGAAAAACAGAAATGGTGAAATTAAAAATATTTATTGGCAATATAATTGCAAAAAAGCAGATTTAGAGTGGTTAAGTGATGAAGTCATAAAAATTAATGGGGTTAAGTTAAATGTAAAAAAAGAAATCTATGATTATAGAAGATGATTATAGATTTCTTTTTTATAATATAATATTATAATACTTATGACAATATATGTTATAATTTCAATAAAAAACTAATAGGCTTAAGTGGTATATTTGAGGGAATATTGAATGGATGGTTTATCAATTATTAGAAGAAGAGTAGGTTTTGTATTTATTTTTGTAGGAAGTTTATATTTTTTCAATAAGAAGAAAGGAATAAAAGGGGGAATAAAATGAAAGAGACAATTACTGATAGGTTAGTTATAAGGCCTTGGAATATTAGTGATAGTAGTGATTTATATGAATATGCTCAAAGCAAATTAGTTGGTCCAAGCGCTGGATGGAAACCGCATAAATCAGAAGATGAAAGTAAAGAAATAATAAAGAGGTTTATAAGGTGCAATGATTCATATGCAATAGTTTTAAAGGAAGAAGGTAAAGTAATTGGAGGGATAGGATTACATAAGAGAAAACCAGATGTTTCTTTGAAAGATTTAGAACAAAGAGAAATTGGATATGTTCTCAATCCTAAATATTGGGGAAAAGAGTATATTCCAGAAGCAGTAAATGCATTGGTTAATTATGGGTTTACTCAAATGAAGTTGGATTTGATTTGGTGTGGTCATTATGATTTTAATAATAACTCTAAAAGGGTTAATGAAAAATGTGGTTTCAAATATAAATTTACAAAAAAAGAAAGGTTAGAAAGATTAGATAATATAGAAGTTAATGTGCTATATTACAGTATTTCTAAAAATGAATATGAAAAAAATTTTTGATTTTATATAATGAATATAGGCTTAGGAGGTATTTGAGAAATGGAAATAAAATTAATAAAACCAACTTTAGAATATTCTAATGATATTATGGAATATAAAAAAGAGTTTTTAAAATCTGGAGATAATATGGCTGGATGTGGAAATTTAGGAGAATGCTCTACAGCTGAAGAGTGGATTAATGAAAATGAGTTAAGGGAAAATAGTAAAACTGTTCCATCGGACAAGGTTAGTTCTAATGCCTATATAGCAGTAAGAATGGCGGATAATAAAATTGTGGGAATGATTAATTTTAGGCATCATATTAATCATCCTATACTTAGTACATGGGGAGGGCATATAGGATATTCTGTTCGACCATGTGAAAGAAAAAAAGGTTATGCAAAAGAAATGCTTAGACAAGTTATTATAAATTGTAAAAGTTGTGGATTAGAGAAGATACTTGTAACTTGTAATAAGGACAATATGGGAAGTAAAAGAACCATAATTGCTAATGGAGGATTATTTGAAAAATATATTGAAGTAGATGGTGATGTTATAGAGCGTTATTGGATAAATTTGCAATAAAGAGTTAAAGTTTTTATCTTTTATTAGAAATATAGTGGGCTTTGTATTTATATTTTTAGGTATGTTATCTTTCTTTTCATAAAATAATTATCAATCAAATATTAGATTAAAAATATTTGAGAAGGTGGAGGAAAGAAAATTGAAGTAGCTGAAATTAATATAACTTATGAAAAAAATATGGGGGTATACGAAGGACATTTTTCGGATAAAGATTATGATTTAAATATAAATGAAATAGAAGAGAAAATAATCAAAATAAAGTAATTTAAGTAATAGAAATTTTCTAGTTGGAGTTGTGCTTAAGCCATCCTTATGTGGACAAAAACTAGGATGTACAATAATGTTTCATTTCAACAAATTGATATACAAGATATTAACTTTCCAGATGAAACTTTTGATGTTATTATTGCTAATCATATGCTTTACCATATTCCTGACTTGCAAAAGGCATTATATGAAGTGAAACGTGTGCTTAAGACTGGATGAAATCCACAATATCTATAGCAAGTTATTCAGAAAAGGATATTGATGGATTATTTGATTATTTTGAAGAGATAAGAAAAAAACATGGAGTAATCAATATTGAAAAAGAGTGTGGTTTATTTATTTCAATTAAATAATTATTATAAGCTAAGTCTGGCTGATGGTGATTCGGTGAAGCCTTATGAACCGCTGTATTAACTTATAAATCAGTTTTTTCTTCAAATATACATTTTTATATTTCACCTATAGTAGATAGAAGAGGAATTTCAAAGGATAATTGGTTTCTAAATTGAGATAGTATTGGAATTGTTATGAACGAAGTGGTTAAAATAGGTAGTTATTTTGAAGATAAAATAAAAAAGTGGGTTTAATGTAGTTCGTAATCTTAAAGTTAAATTAATTAACTAATAGAAAAAGGGGGAGGGGGTAAAAACCATGATTATTGATAAGAAAGAAATTATATTAAAAAACGGACAAAAAGTATTACTTCAAAGTGCAACAGAAAAAGATGCAGAGATGATTTGTAATCATCGTTATATTACTTCTTGTGAATCATATTTTATGGCAAGATATCCGGAAGAAATAAGTTTAGATATAGAAGGAATGAAAGAAAGGTTAGTTTCTACTGAAAAGGATGAGAAGGATTTTACAGTTACTGCTTTTTTAGATGGAAAAATAATAGGAGATGCAGGGGTTACTAAAATTAGAAATCACATGAAATATCGTCATAGAGCATATTTTGGAATTTCTATTTTGAAGGAATATTGTAATCAGGGACTTGGAAAATATATATTAGATATTGCATTAGAACAGGCTAAGAAGAATGGTTTTGAACAAGTTGAATTAGGGGTATTTGAAGATAATCTAAGAGCAATACATTTATATGAAAAATGTGGATTTAAAAAAGTGGGAATTCAACCAAGAGCCTTTAAGCTTAAAGATGGTACTTATAGAGATGAAGTTCAAATGGTGAATATTTTCAATTAATATGTATTTTGGTTTATTTTGACTATGAAAAAGAAAATTTATAGTATAAATCATTGTTGAAAGTGTTATAATTACATTAAAGTGGACAATACTTTAATTGAGGTGAAATAATGTTTGAAGATAAGTTAAGGGAAGCTATTCAACTGTTATTAGAATATAATCCCATTATTATATATTTATTTGGATCTGCAAGTAGAAACGAGTTAAGAGAAGATAGTGACATTGATATTGCATTTTTATCTAAGGAAGATATTGATGAATATGATGTGTTTATGAAAGCACAAGAACTTGCTGATATTTTTAAAAGAGAAGTAGATTTAATTGATATTTCAAAGTCATCAACAGTATTTAAAGCTCAAATCGTAGGAAATGGAAAAGTTATTTATTGTTCAGATGACAAAGAAAGAATGTTTTTTGAGATGCGTGCTTTTAAAGAATATGTTTTATTTAATGATGAGAGAAAATGTATTATTAAAAAGATAAAAGAAAGAGGTTATATCTATGGCAAGTGATGTAATTTTAAACAAAGTAGATACTATAGAAAGATGTATAAATAGAATAAAGGAAGTTTATGATAACAATCCAGAAAATTTAAATGATTATACAAAACAAGATTCTATAGTACTAAATATTCAAAGAGCGTGTGAAGCTTCTATTGACTTAGCTATGCATGTTATTTCAGAGAAAAAATTAGGAGTTCCACAAAGTAGTAGAGATGGTTTTGAAGTATTAAATAAAAATAATTTAATAGATGACAAATTAACTAAAAATTTAAAAGCCATGGTTGGTTTTAGAAATATAGCCGTACATGACTATAAAAAAATTGAAATAAAAATTGTTCAAATGATAATTGAAAAGCATCTAAATGATTTTCAAGAGTTGATATATTATATGAATAAATTAATATAAAAGAAAAGCATAAATTATTTACAAAGGGGCAATGTAAAGTTATAATGTTACTGATAATAAATGAATATATAGGCTTTGAAAGAGAAAAGTATATAGTAATTTAATTTAAAGAGATCTAGGGAGGGTGTAATCCTAGAAATTAAACCTATAGAAAGAAGCTCTGGAGCTATAAACTGAAAAAACATTTTGTAATTAGGTTTATGGGATTCTTCCCTTAAAAAGAAAGAGTGGATTAATTTATATTAATCAACTTAGGTGGTAACGCGGAATATGTCTTTCGTCCTAAGGTTTTTTAGGATTAAAGACTTTTTTTATTTTTAAGCAAACGAAAGGATGTAAAATTATGAGTTTTGAAAAATTAGCTGAATTAATATTTCCTGAAATTGATAAGACACCGGAATATTACATTGAAAAATATCCAAAGAGAAATTTAAAAGAAGGTGCAGTAGTTTCAAGATATGCTCCATCTCCAACAGGATTCCAACATATAGGAGGAGTTTTTGCGGCATTAATTAATGAAAGATTAGCAAGTCAAACTGAAGGTATTTTCTTTTTAAGAATAGAAGATACAGATCAAAAAAGAGAAGTTAAAGGTGCTATAGAAGATACTATACAAACTATGCATAACTTTGGAATGGATTTTAATGAAGGTATGACTGGTGAAGATTCATCAAAAGGTGAATATGGTCCATATAGACAAAGTGAGAGAGCTGAAATATATAAAACTTTTGTAAAAGACTTAATCAAAAAAGGTTTAGCTTATCCAGCTTTCGATACTCCTGAAGAGTTAGCAGAGCTTAGAGAAAGACAAACGGAAGCTAAGATAACTCCAGGATATTATGGTGAATATGCTAAAGATAGAAATTTAACTGAAGAAGAATATATTGAAAGAATTAATAGTGGAAAAGACTATGTAATAAGATTTAAATCACCAGGAAACAGTGAAACAAGAGTTGAGTTTTCTGATTTAATAAAAGGTGATATAAGCTTCCCAGAAAATGTTCAAGATGTAGTTATAATAAAGGGAGATGGGCTTCCAACTTATCACTTTGCTCATGCTATAGATGATGCATTAATGAGAACTACTCATGTAATAAGAGGAGAAGAATGGTTATCTTCATTACCAATACACGTACAATTATTTGATACTTTAGGTTTTGAAAGACCAAACTATGCTCATATTCCAACAATAATGAAAAATGATAATGGATCAAAGAGAAAGTTATCAAAGAGAAAAGATGCTGAAGCTGCTGTATCATACTATAAAGAGGTTGGATACCCAGTTCAATCAGTTATTGAATACTTACTTAACATAGTAAACTCTACATTTGAAGAATGGAGAGCTGAAAATCCTACAGTTGATTATCATGACTTTGAAGTAGCTTTAGATAAAATGAGTAAATCAGGAGCTTTATTTGATATAGTAAAATTAAATGACGTAAGTAAAGAAGTTATTTGTAAGCTAAAAGCAGATAAGGTTTATGATTTATATACTGAATGGGCGAAAGAATATGATAAAGAAATGTATGATTTAGTAACTTCAAATGAAGCGATGTCAAAGGAAATCTTTAATATAGATAAAGAAGGTCCAAAGCCAAGAAAAGACTTTGCAAAATGGGATGAAGTAAGAGGAAAAGTTGATTATTTCTTTGATGAATTATTTAATAAAGAAACAGCAGAAAATGTTGAACTTCCAAAGACTTTAAGCTTAGAAAATGCAAAAGAAATAATAAAAGTATACAAAGATAAATTTAACTTTAATGCAGGAAGCCAAGAAAACTGGTTTGAAGATTTAAAGGTTATTGGAGCAGAACTTGGATATTGTGCAAATAGAAAAGAATATAAAGCAAATCCAGATGCATTTAAAGGAATGATTTCTGATGTTGCTGGAGCTGTAAGAGCTGCATTATCTCATAGAAGCAATACTCCAGATCTTTATACTATTATGCAAATATTAGGCGAAGATAAAGTAAGAGCTAGATTTGAAGCCTTTTTAAATATATAAATATAAAAAAATTGAACTATCTTAATGGTAGTTCAATTTTTTTAGCTATATTTTAATATAGTGTTAATAATAAAATATATAATAAAAACTTGAACTTTAAATAATAACTATATTTTATCCGCGGAAGTCTATATTTTTTACTTACGATAAGGTGAAGCATATCTATGGAGACCCAAAATAAAAAGAGATTAAGTTTATTATTTTTTAGGTTTGGTATATAATAATATATAAATAGGATTTCATTAGGAGGAGTTTGATATGGAAAATAAAGATAATAATTTATATGATATTTTCATCAAGTATTCTTATAGTGAATTAAAAGATTTATTTAAAAAGGCAAAAACAAAAGAAGAACAAGATTTTTATATGGCTTTATCAAATTTAGTCCTACAAAAAGAACAAGAAAAGATAATAGGTCAATAATATGCCGACATATACAATTTTTGCTGGAGTTAATGGTGCTGGAAAAACTTCAATATATAAATCTATTTATTATAATGAAAATAAAGAAGAAAATAGAATAAATACAGATGAGATGGTAGCTAGGATTGGTTCTTGGAAAGATACTAATCTTCAAATGAAATGTGCAAGAGAAGCAGTTAAATTAATAAAACACTATATTTTAGATGGTATATCATTTAATCAGGAAACCACTTTATCAGGAAAAAGCATAATAAGGAATATAAAGTTTGCAAAAGAAAATGGTTTTTATATAGTTATGAATTATATAGGTGTAGAAAATCCTAATGTTGCAAAGGAAAGAGTTAAGATTAGAGTAAGTAAAGGTGGTCATGGGATACCAGATAAGGATATTGAAAGAAGATATTATGATTCTTTAAATAACTTGCATAATGTAATTACAATATGTGATGAAGTTAATATATTTGATAATACAGATGTATTAAAAGAAGTTATATATTTTAAAAATGGCAAGCTAATATGGCAAGATAAAAAAATACCAAATTGGGCAAATAATATACTGAAAAAATAGCTAGTAAAACAATAAAAGTTTTACTAGCTATTTTTGTAATGAAATATTATTAAAACTTGAAATTGAAATAATGTTAATTATATTGTATATGGGAAAGGCTATTTTTTACTGGAATTTAAAATTATATTATGAAATATAGAGATAATATTACTTCACACCTAGTAGTTATATATTTTTTTAGTTAATCGTAGACATTATAGCAGAGTAATATATACAATAAGTAATTACATGATTTGAATAATCTTGGATATTTTAAAATTAAGGATATGGGTATAGAAAATAAATGGTATAATTATCAAAACAACGTTATTTAACGAATTATAAATGGTTTTTAGGACATTAGGAATTTATAAAATTAATAATAGAAGATTAAATAGCGAGCGGGAATTACTAGAAAGTAAATTTGTAAAGAATTTAGTTCTAGATAATTTGGTAAGTAATTTGAGGGAGATAGATTATGAATAACTATTTTGAACATGAAGAACAGGTAAAATATGTTGATGGGTTATTAACAAATAATCAGGATTGGCAATGGATAATTAAATATATTGAAGAAAATTTTACACTAGATGATGTAAGTAATTGGGTGGAGTTTCAAACTCGGGACCAAAATTTACGAGAAGTTTTATTACATTTTGTTAAAATAGTAGAAGTATGTAGAACTGTTCCTAAAATTAAAAATAAAGTTTGTATGGATTTATATATTCTTGCGAAGTATTATAACGGAATTATAGAACAAGAAGAATGTAAAGCTTGTATAACGACAGAATTTGGACATGCGCTTTATTTTGTAATATGGATTACAAAGCTAGAAAATCAGGATAATAAAACAAAATATATTGTTGATTATAGATTATTACAACAAAAGAATTTTTGGGATTTAATTAATATGGACTCTTTCGAATTGTATAAAGAGGATATATATGCATTAGCATCAGATATAAAATTACCAGGATTTGAAAATGCAATGAAGAGTCTTAGTGATAATATTGAAAATAAATATTATGAATATAATGGTGAATTTGTAAAGAAGAACAAAGAAAGAATTTTATCAGGTAATGCTTTTAATTTTCGTCACATAGAAATGGAGCCTTTTATTACATGGCAAGAAGAATATGTGAAGGATATGTTACAGATATCTATAAGAGATGGTAAATTAGTGCCAAGATTTTCAGATGGAGTTACAACAACCCCAGATTTTACATTATGGACAGAAGAGGTGTTAAGTAAAGTCCAGAGTTATTTTAATTGTGAAGAGATAGATTTCGTGGTTGAAACAATACGTTTAATTAAATTTCGTAAAGTTCCAAGCAATAATACAATTATTCTACATTGTAAATTACTTAGCGATATTATTAAGAATACTGATAAATCATTTAAAATACTAAGAACTTCTTCTTTTGAGGTTATATCATTTTTATTTAAGGAGAAAATGATGAAGGGTGTTACCCAAGAAGAAGCGTATATAGAATTTCTAAAATTAATTCACTATATAACTGAACCTAAAATATTAGATAAAATTATAAATGCAGGTATTCCTTTAAACAAGGAACAGAAGGACTTGCTTAGAATGTTTTATCAAGAAAAATATAAAAAAATAGAGGAAATAGTGAACATTTCAGAACTATCACAGTATTTAGAAGATGAAGACATTCCAAAACAAATAGATAATGAATATTATCTACTAACAGTAAAAGCATTTGAAAGATATATAGAGCCTTGTAACGGAATTGAAATTGCAGATTTATTTTATAATTTTATGGTATTTTTAATTAATGTAAATGCTACAAATCAAAATATTGATAAGAAACTAATTAAACAACATATGATTTTTACTCAACAATTATGGGAAGAAAAGTATTATAAAGAGCAGTGTAGTAATTTGCAAAGATTTAAGTATACTACTTCAGTAGAAACAAAACAAGTAGAATTATATAATGACCAGATTGTAAGAAATCCAATTTTTGCAGCTAAGAATTGCATTAGTGCTGATAAAGAGTCTATATGCAATATTATGGAGGCGGTATCTGAGCATGCAATTATGTATTTGTTTTCTTCAATTTCACTGACTCCTGTATATCCAATTAAAATTAATGGAGTAAACTGTGACAAACATGATATTGATATTATGTTAAGGAGCATAATAGATGAGATAAATGAAACAATGGGTTATAAATTCCGAAATCGTTTGGAAACAGATATATATTTAACTGCTGTTCATGAAAGATATAAGAATAATGCCAATACTATTGCAGGGCTATTTACAAAAGAAGAAGAAGTATATAAGTTTATTTCAGAAGAAACTAAATATGAACTTATTCCGTATGAATATAACCTTAAATTAGCACATTTGACTCAGTTATTTCCTATTTTAGAAATTAAAATAAGAGAGTTAGGTTCCCTTACAGGTATTGTACCTTTCAAAGAAAACTTAACTAATTTTATGCAATATAAAGATCCAAGTTCGGTGTTAAGAGAATTATTGCAGGAAATATATTCTGAATTGAATGGTTTTGAAAATGTTCCAGATTTGTTATTTGTATATAACTTTATGTATAATGGTAATTCACTAAATATACGAAATGAATGTATGCACGGAAGAGATTACTTATCAGGTAAAAGACTAAAATTTGCTTTTAAAATGACATTACTCGCTATATATATGGTTATTTTCAGAATTAAAATAATAGAAGAAAATAAGGAAGGTAATGGTGTTTAAAAACTATTTTGGATATGATATATATAGTTTTATTTTTCTATAAGTAATATTAAAAATGACAGTTAAAACTTTAATTTGTGGTTATTTATGTATATTATTTTCCTTTAACAATGTTTAAAATAAAATTAGAATTTTACAATTAACTAACTAGAACATAAGAATAAGAGTTGAAAACCTTACTTAATAATGATACGGAGAAGCGTATCTGTGGAGAACCAAAATTCAGAGAAATGTTTAAAAGTGAGAGTTTAGGCCAATGATATTAAATATGTAGTTACTTTATGCTATAATTAAAGCCTTATTAATATAGTAATAAAATTAGATTTAATATGGATAAACTGAAGATAATGAAGTAGATAGTGGAGGTCATAAAGTTGATTAATGAAAATAGTAACTTCGAATAAGAAATAGCATAGCTGAATTTTTGGTCTTTACATCATAAAATAAAGAAAATTTTCTCGAAGTATTAGTATTAGATGATAACGTGTGGTTAATTCAAAGTATCATATAAATATCGGCTTTTTAATTTAGAGTATATAAAATACTGTGAGAGAATGTTAAGATAAAAATCCCACAATTTCAAACAGGATATTGTATGTTATGCTTAACTGCATGGGAACTGAGAATTTCTATATTTTGAGATGCTTAAATAAAAATGGAAAATATAGGTTGACAATAGGTTTTTGTAGCTGTATAATTTTTACTATAGATATGGCTATACAAGATGCGAACTACGAAAACGCTGAGTCGAAGTCATTACCATTACATGATTTTAGGAATCCCACCTTTATCAAGTATACGGCGAGAGATTATTGAATTATATCTGTACATATGTGCAGAATTTTATTTTATAACCTCCTTGTTAAAAGTCATATCTGAATTTTAACAAGGAGGTTTTTTTATGAAAAAACATAATATGACAAAAATTATGCCTGGGGAAGCGCATAAACGTATCAAGTCAGCCCAGTCAATTGTTGTAATAGGGCCAACATCTTCAGGAAAGAGTACTTTGATTTATGCACTTGTTAATCATAAGATTGTCAAGTATATATTAGTAGGGGTTGGAGATAAATGCCAAACAACCATAATTCCATGCAATTTCTTATTTGACGAGCGAATTGAAAAGAATGAGTATTTCTCATTGCATATTAGGGAAAAAGTGTTTTCTTACAAGATGATTCACATAAAGATAATGGAGATGTTGGCTAAACAGTTCGTATTAAATGATTATGATGCCGAAGATACACTTGATGCTATTGATGAAAGTATATTTTCATCAATATTAGAGCCAAAAGATGCTTCGTATCATTTGGAACGAATTGCAGATGATATCTCAATTAAAGAGTTCAAGAAGGTAGTTGGTACAGTCCTTAACTTTATTCAGAATGAGGAAACCTCGTTTATAGAACGTGTAAAGAGTAAAAAGAAGGAACCTGATAAGAGAAAAGTATCCATTGAGGAAATTCGTAATATTGTTATGGAGGATATGTGGGGTGAAGTTTCTTCTTCATTGTTGGAAGAGTATAATAAGTGGTTAATTAATATTGGAGAAATTATTAAGTCGCGTTTAAATGCATTCATGGGTGGAACAAATGACATCGAAGGAATTAATGAGTATAGTATAGATTGTGATGACTTATTACAATATGGTGGTGAAATTTTGCAGAAATTATTCGATCCATATGAGCCATTTAGTTTAATTATTGAGGAGCTAACAATGGCTTGTAGACCAAGAACTGAACTGATAGATATGTTTGATGATAAAATTCCTCTTCGTTTCTGTTTACGTGATACTATGGGGCTTAATCAAATCAGTATGGATAATAACTCAATGAAAGATGCATTGGATATTGCATTAAATTGTAGTCCAGATAGCATTCTGTTGTTAATGAATTTGGAAGAACGAGATGATGTGATTGTAAGTTGTTGTGAAGCAATAAATTCTAAGATTGGAAAAGCGAAGAAATTAGATATTCCAATTAATGTTATTTTTACAAAGGCTGATAGGGTAATAAGTAATATCGTAAATAAAGCAGATAGAGATACAGTTGAATTGATGCAGAGTGATTTTACAAATCATATTCTTACGGCTATAGGTTCTATGGAAGATGATATTGAAGATTATCTGACCTATTTAGAGCAAGATAGTGCGACTTGGTTATCTATAAGATATATGGAGGAAGATATTGATCCAATTCAGCGTGCACTAAAAGAACTAAAATCTGAAAAGCTTGAAAAGTTCAGAAGAGAAGGTCTTTATAAAAAAATTGATGCAATTATTCGTGAAACACAGATGAGAATCTTACCAAAAGGAATGACATCACCGTTATTTATTACCGTTAAAGATACTAATTTGCCTGCAGTTGATATTAGAATTGATGATGAAGCGATTAATAATGAGTTTGAACAGATTCAAGGGATGTTAACTGAGGATAAAGCAATTGTTAATGGATATCAGATAACAGATACTAGAAGAATTCATGGACGTAGTGTTGTAAGATATTATGAAAATCTACAGATTGGACTTGGATATACAACTAATGCTTATATATATGGAAATTTTAGCATTAATATGAAAGGTATGATAAAAAAGGTATTAGAAAGAAGCATTCCTGATTTCATCACTCTTTATGAGGGAGAATCAATTAAGACATTAGCTAATAACATTGAAGAAGTTGAACTGGATAAAGTTATTGGTGAATTAGATGCGAATAAGCAAATCACCCAATACGCATTTAAAGATATTAATCCAGCATTATTTGATGGCTTACCATCAAAGGTAAGAAAGATTCAGAAGCTCCACTTGATTTTTAGAAATTATTTTGCATCTTCAGAAAAGTACCATATGGTTGTAGATAAGGTGGCATATAACTTATCTTATGGAAATTATGAGATTCGTAAAATGGTTGATGAAATTTATAATGAATCATTTATAACTTATGATGAAACTATTAGAAAGATACAGGAGAGATTCAAGAATTATTTTAGTACAAAAGAATTCTTGAATATGGTTTCGAGTGAAATAGGAAATTCAATGACAGAGCTTGTCAACAAAATGTTTATTATTATTTAAGAAGTTAAGTATTAGAAAAGAAAAAAAGGAAGATAGCTTATAGTTTTATAAGTTATTTGCCCTTTTTTTGAGCAAAATCCTGTTTAATGCTATCAATGGTATATATTGAAATTATACACATACTCAATATATTGTGAGGATTATTCATTTAAAATTAGTTGAATCTATATAATAAGGAACGCACAAATTATAATATATGATAATTAACAAGTATAGAATATTGAGTTTATCAATATTAAGCATATATTAAAAGAATAAAATTTCATATTAAGGATTTGAATGAATAATTTTGATAAGGAGTATCTTCATGAGGGAATTTTACACTAACCAAATATAAAATTAGAGTGTCATTTAAAATAGTTGATGAGCTTGAATACAGCAATAGAAAAAGCTGAAAAAAAATCAAATACATGAGTAGTAATGAAGAAACTATGAGGATTTATTATGAGATATAAAGATTATAACATGAAAGGGATAACATGATTAGTTCAGCTGAAAAAAGAGGGAAATTAGAAGGTGCTAAAAAGCTATTATATATTTTAGACAATGAAACAATAGCAATAAAGACTGGGTTAGATATAAAAGAAATTAGAGATTTAAGAGATGAAAATTGTTAGGATAGATTAAAAACTATCCTATTTTTTTATAAAAAAATATAATTGAAAATTGAACTTGAAATATTATTAATTATATTGTATATGGGAAAGTCTAAAGTTTTTACTTACGGTGTGTTGAAGCGTATCTGTGGAGAGCCAAAATTAGTAGAATTAATAAAAAGTTTAAAAAACGTTAAATAATATATAGATTATTTTTAGTATAGTTAGATTAAAAAAATAGATGCTAGAGTTCAAAAATATTTAAATTAAAGATTAAATAAGGGTTTATTTAAGATAAAACAGTAACAATTGATGTAGTAACCATAACTGATAATGATAAGGAGATATTTGCTGAAGGTAAATTTGCATTCCGAAGAAATATGGATAAAGGAATATTATTTTATTTAGTAAAGGTGCATATGAAAAATATCAAAAGGTGAGGCTATGTAAATCTAGAAAATTAATAACTATAAATAATTTAAATGTTTAGGTAATGAAACTATAGTTTTAGAGTAGAGTTAAATATAGAAGAAGTAAAATTACTTACATAGAATAATTGATAAGATAGGTTATAAAAGCCTATCTTATTTTTGGTGAAAATGTAATAAAAAATTGATATGAAGATTTAATAATATAATTCTAAACAACAAAGTTGTTGACGAGCAGTGTGAACATTACTAAATTTTACACGTTAGGTAAGGAATTAATTTAAAGTTTATAGTATACTTATAAATAAGGTTTTAATTAATTTATCGGTTTAAATTTGAGACTTTATAATAGTTCAAATATATATTTTTGAAGATAGAATATAGAAATTTTAGAAAATGGGTTGTGAAGGGTAAGGTATATGGAAGTGCAAAATGAAATTGTTGGAAATCATCCTAAGAATGGTGTTTTTTTTGATTGGGTAGAATGCCAAGATACAAAATGTACAGATACTAAAAGACATCGACATTTATTAGAGAAAGCTGAAAATAGACAAGTAGCTATTGAAACTGTAGCAAGGTGGTTAGTTGAGTATCATCTCTCAAAAGGGAAAAAAAGATTATTATGCAAAAAAAAGAAAATACTTAGAAAATATGAATTTGAAGAATATGCAAGATCACTTCGTATATTTCCTAATACTGATAAAACAAAGAAAGGAAATTTGGGAGAAGTAATATTAACAGAATATTTAAGTGAAGTATCTGGTATAGAAGTACTAATTTTTAAATTACATTATAATCCTAATGTAGACCAATCAATGAAAGGTGACGATGTTTTATTAGTTGATGAAACAAAAATATTGCTTGGTGAGAGCAAATTTCGTTCAACTCCATCTAAGAAAGCTATAGAAGAAGCTTCGTATTTAATGAACAATACATTAGCTTTACCAATATCACTCGGATTCATTGCTGATAGGCTATTTGAACAAGAGCAAGATGAGTTAGCAGAAAAAATACTAGAAATTCAATATAATTTAAGTAAAGAAAATTTTGATATTAAAAATATTGCATTTTTATTATCTACCAAGTTGGTCAAAGATCATGTTGAAAGAAATATGAACTCAAATAACAAAGATTTTCTCTTTATTTCACTTGGAATAGATAATCCAGTGGAATTTATGGAATTAGCTTTTTCAAGAGCTAAACAGATTTTAATTGAGGTGGCTGTAGATGAATCTTAATATAACTATGAAGTATTTTAATAAGTATGAAGAAGATACTATAATACAAAATTATATTGCACAAGCAAATTCGAGATTTATTCTTTATAATGCAAAAGAAGCAATTGAAAATTTCCCAAGATATACAGAAGGGTTAGATGAAAAATGTCTACATATAGCTTTTTCCTATCTCAATTTTGGGTGGTGTTTTTTACATAATGAATGCAAAGAGCAAGGAATTTATTGCATTGAAAAGGCAGCAGAAATACTAGAACATCTTTATGCATATAATCAGTGTGAAAAAACATATCAAGAATATTATAGTATCACCTGTGCAATAGCTTATTATGTAGCTTCCCACTACTCTAAATCTTTTATTGTTCTTAAATATTATACTTGTGATACTGAATTAGCAAAAATTATAAAATTTTTTTTGAATCGAAATTTTTCAAGTTTAGAGGAAGTGTTGAAAGATTTACATTTTATAAATGTCCCAAATAGTGAGGAAACAGAAAGTGAAGGATTTATTTATACGAAAATTCTTTCTAAATCCATAGTCAAAATGTTGAGATATGTGTTTTATGGAAATAGTTATGAGTTAATGGAAGCTAAAAAAATATTATTAGATTTAATTAATTTATCAGAAGTGAATAGTGAGGCTCATTTATGGTGGATTTTTCGATTATTATATTTAGTATTAGAAGAATATGAAGATGCATCTCTATGGACGGTACTCACACCAGTTATTAGTAACAAAGAAAGGTGTATAGATTACATTAGAGCTAATATCTATAAGCAACCTTCAGTTGTAGAATTATTTAGATCGCAGAGAGAATGTATAAATATAAATTTAAATAACAATGAAGGTGTTGCTATTGGAATGCCTACAAGTTCTGGTAAGACGAAGATTGCGGAAATAGCTATTATAAAAACATTGAGTGAATGGCCAGATGCTCTTTGTATTTATATTGCACCTTTTCGTTCTTTAGCTAACGAGGTAGAAAATAGTTTTACTAGTGTTATTAATTCGATGGGGTATGTAATATCTCATTTGTATGGTAGTGCACAGTCTACTCAAATAGATAGACAATTAGTAACTGAAGCTAATGTTGTGGTTGCAACTCCAGAAAAAATAAAGTCAATTTTACGTTCTAATCCAGATTTAGAAGAACGGATAAAACTTGTTGTTGTAGATGAAGGACATTTGGTTGGTGCTCAACTACGTTATATAGCTTCAGAATTGCTCATTGAGGAAATTAAAATTACTTTAAAGAAAACTTCGGGGAAACTTATATTGTTATCAGCTGTTCTTCCTAATTTATCTGAATTTGCTGAGTGGATTAGTGGAAATAAAGAAACTACATTAAAGTCTTCATGGAGACCATCGGTACAACGATTTGGAGAACTAAATTTTGTTAATCATACTGTTAATTTATCTTGGGATGGAGAGCAACCATCTTTTAATAATAAATTTATAGAAGCACAATTGATACGACCGGCAAGGAAAACGAAAAGTGGAAAAATCTTTAAACCAGTCTATTTTCCTAATGATAAGAAAGAGGCTGTAGGAGCAACAGCAGTAAAAATGTTATCAATGGGTTCTGTTTTAATATATGTAGGAAGATCAAATATGGTTTTATCACAAGCAAGAGTAATTTCGAAGCTATTTGTACATCAAAATGTCAGGCATGAATGGCAAAATACAGATGATCTTAAATATGTTGAATTAGCTTGTGAAGAGGCTTATGGGAAAAACTCAGAAATATATTTGTTATTGCTTAAAGGAATAGTTTGTCATAGTTCTAAGTTGCCAATAGATGTACGCCAAGGTATTGAAAGATTAATGTCTAACGGAAGTCCCAAAGTTATAGTAGCAACATCTACATTAGGTCAAGGTGTAAATATTGGGGTTTCAACAGTTATTATTTCAAATGTATACTTAGATCAAGACTCTCTAGTAGATGTAAAAGACTTTTGGAATATAGCAGGTAGAGCAGGACGTGCGTTTACTGATACAGAGGGGAAAATATTATTTACTATAGATAGACATAAGAATGATTATTCAATTCAAAATCAGATAAGTAATAAAGATAAATATTTCGAAAGAAAGAATATTGAAAAGGCAGAAAGTGGGATATTAATATTATTACAGGCATTATATATAATTTCAGAACAGTGTGGTATTGACTATGAATCCTTTTTAGAACTATTATCTGAAAATAGGGATATAGTAGATACGGAAAAAGCTGAAAAATTCTTTGAAAAAAGCAGTTGGTTATTAGACTTAATTGATGATACGTTAATTTCAATGGATTTAAAAAGTGGTGTTCAGGGGTTACAAGATTGCTCAGATTGGATAGATGATGCTTTTCGAGGTTCATTAGCGTATATACAAGCAAAAAACAGTAAAAGGATTGAACAAAATCAAATTATAGATATATTAAAGGCGAGGAATAAAGGAGTTATAAGATTATCTGGTTCACAGCAAAATTGGAAATCTATTGCATGTTCTAGTGTTCCTCTTAAAGCAAGTTTATATATAGATGAGCGTATTAATGAGATATCTAGGAATATTTTGATTTATATTGAATCGACTAAATCATTTACTGACCTTATGACACTTATACAATATTTAGATATATTCGTATCGGAAATTCCAATAAACTTGGATACTGAATTAATTAAATTAGTTAAATCTTCAGATATACGTGAAAAGTGGTATAGTGGAGATGCAATATGTGAGATTGAAAATATAGACCAGAAAGCAATAGATGTATGTAATAAATATTATGCATTCCATTTTCCATGGATTATTAATGCAATTTCAAAAAAATTAAATTTGAATGGTAATTCAGATGAAGCTTCAATTTTAGAAAATATTTCATTATTTTCTGAAATTGGGGTACCTAATATTGAGAGTGCAAAAGTATATTTGGCAGGAATAAAATCAAGGGAATGCGCTATAGAGCTGTCTAAATTTATTAATATAGATACTGAATATTCAATTAACGAACAGTTATTTAATATTTTTAGATTATTCCAAAATAAAGAAATAACCTGCTCAGAAAAAGCTTATAGATGGTTAAATTTATTAGATGCAACTAACAAAAAAGACACTATAAAGACATTGAAAAAGGTAGTTATAAGTATTAATGAAAAGTGTGTTGGGAAGTATGATGAACTTATGGTAAAGCAGCATAAAAATAAATTATATCTTTGTTCATATGATTATAATATAAAATTGCAAATTCGGAACGAATTTCAAGAAAAGTATAAAAAGATGATAAATTTACAAGGGGTATTTTTTGAAAAACAATCTTCAAGAGTATGGGAATTAAAGTCAAGAAACCCATACATAAAAATTATTAGTGACTAATTAATAATTATTTATTTAATAGATTATAATGTTTCATTATTAACTATGTTATTACATGAATAAAAGGTAAGTATAATTAAAAAACTGAATTTTATGCATTTTACTTTTGATAAAAAAATACTTGAGAATCTAAAATATCTTTATGTATAGTGGTAACTATATTTAAAGGTATTTTTTTGTTTTAAAAAGGTATTAAATTATTGTTTAGTGAAACTTGTTTTGAAAAATTAAACAGAACAACTCTTTGATAAAAAGGGATTATTATAGATTATAAATAGGAATTAATAATTATTTAGAAGTGTTAGCTTTTATAGTAGCACCTATGGTGAGAATACTTCAATCCGTTGTATCAATATTTATGAATATAGATACGCTTGCAAAGGTAAGTATACGGGCTTATTACTAACCAGAGTTTTTATGTACATAGCAAATCGTCTCAGTACATTTACTGAGACGATTTGCAGCAGGGCTGTAAATCCTTATCCGGTGAGGGATAAGCAGAACAACTTGTCTGAAAATTTAATGAAACAAAATAATGAGTAAAAATTTTGGTCAAGTTTTTATAAAAATCTTATACAACAATTTGATAATAGGTAAGAAGTATGTATACTGTCTTTAAGTTATTAAAGGAGATGATGTATATGAGAAAAAATATTGATAAATATGATTGGGAACTAGATGAAAAAACACAAAATATTTATGATAACTTATGTGTACAAATAGAGAAAGTTTTTATACATTGTAATCAAGGATCTTTTAAAACTAGGGAGAGATATGCGGATGGTGTGAAAAACTTTGCAAAATTTATGGCAGATGCATTTAAAAAGCAGAATCTAAATAATATAAAGCCTAAACATTTATATGCATATGTAGAATTTTTACAGGATATGGGATACTCTACATCTTATGCAACTACAAATCTTTCATCAATAAGATTTTTTATTGATCAGAATGGAGGAGATAGTAGTAAATTGCCAACTAATAATAAATTAGGTGTAATTAGTAGAAGTAAAGAAGAAAGAATAGGAGATAATAAGGCTTGGTCACCTATGGAGATAGAAGGATTTGTAAGATATGCAAGTGATGTAGGACAAGAGAGATATGGAGATATGGTGAGATTAAGTAGTCAATTAGGACTTAGGCTACATGAAATTTGTAGATTAGATAAAAATCACCTAAGACAAGGATTACAAGAGAAGAAGATATCTATTAAAGGTAAGGGAGGATTAGTAAGAGATGTACCCGTAAGAGATATTTTTCTAATACGAAAGTTATATGATAATACCCAAAGAGGTGAGAAAGTATTTATTAAAAAAGAAGAGCAAACCCATAAAGTTATAAAAAATATACAAATGTTTATCTATAATAAGCAAGATAAGTTTGCATTGGATAGAGACAAACAATTAACATTCCATGGATTACGCCATTTTTATTGTCAAAACAGATATTCGGAACTTGTTAGAGGGGGATTAACAGACTTGCAAGCTAGAAAAATTGTAAGTAGAGAGTTAGGTCATTATAGAATAAGCATCACAGAAATATATTTAAACTAGATATTTATTTAAAATATATTGTTAAAAGTTGAAAGTAGGATATGTACTCTATATAATGCACTAAACTTTTAAATCAAAGGAGAGATGTATTATGGAGAAAGAATTTATAAAATTTAGCAAGGATTTTATGTATGTTATAGGAGACAATGGAGATAGAGTAGATGTGCCTCTATTAGTTGCTAAAGCATTTAATAGGCATAGATATGCTATTGAAACTAAAGAGTTGCAGATGCAATGTGTAGAATGTAAGACTTGGTTTACAATTATGAAGATTAGTGATAATAAATTTATAGATGCTTATGATGAAAGCATTATAGATAAAGTATTTACTAGAGATAGGCAAGGATTCTATTTTGCAAATAGATGTATAAAGTGCAAAGATAAGTTGATAATTAATAAAGAAAATAGTCAAGTTAATCTGGTTGAGAAAAATAGTAAATATAGTTTATATTTAAAACCTACAAATAAAGAGTATTTAGAATTTAAAGCAGCAGCTTTAGGTATAGATATTGCAGAAACACTAAATAGGATTATAGAAAAAGATAAAACAGTAGATAACATACAAAAGTTAAAAGATGAATTTGCTAAAAGAGTAGATAAGAAATTTAAATTGTAAACATTGCGCTAACAACGCTTAAAGCATCCTGTCAAGGGTGCTTTTTTACGTTATCATCCAGTTAGGAGGGAGGTGAGGCTGGATGGGAGATACTGAAATAAAGTATTTTGATATTGCAGATTTTACAGAAGAAAATAATTACTATATGAAGATTTTGTATAGAGTATTAAGGAAAAGTGATAAACCAATAACAGAATTTAATAAAGATAATTATTTGATTTTGAGTATAGTGCAAGATTTATATAATCTATTTAATAAAGACAGTAAACTAGAGTTTGAACGGGCGAAAATAGAGATAAGCATAAAAATAGCAGCTAAAGATGAAAGAGATGAAATTGTTACTATTGAAAAAATAATTAAGGATGATACAGGAGATTTTTATGTTGCAGATTAATACAGATGCAAGCTGTAAAAAAGAGAGTCCAAGATATTTAATAGGGTATATAATTTTACAAGATAATGTGGTCTTAAAAAAATATGTTAGAGAAATAAATATAGGCAAAATAAAAGATAATAAAAAAGTTAACGAGACTATATATTTAGAATTGCTTTCTGTAAATTTTGCTTTAGGGCAACTAATGAAGAGTAACCTTCAGGATATAGATGGAATTGAAATTTATAATGATAACACTACTGTAATTTATATACTTAACAGGATATTTAGAAATAAAAGAAAAGTAACTAAAATAGAAGAAGTTTTAAAGGCAGAATTGGAAAATACAAAAAATATGATAAGTAGGATTGGAACAGTAAAATTTAAGTATATTAGTAGCAAAGAAAACAAGGCTCATAATACTCTAGAAAATTACAGAAAAGCGTGCAAAGTATATAACAGATTTAAGTTGTTACGAAAATGGGAAGAGGATATTAAAGGATTAAGTATTGAAAATATTAAGGATGAAGAATTTATTGTAACAACAGCAAAAGGAAATAAATTTAGGGTAAACATAGAAAATAATATCTGTTCATGCAAGTATTTTTACTACAATAGAGAAACTTGTAAGCACATTATTGCCTGTAAAAGATACAACTAAAAGTATAGCCATTAGCATTTAAAGCTAATGGCTAAAAAAATATAAAAAATATCACCTGAAAATTTGATTTTAGATTTTATATCCGTATATTGTCTAAAAATTAAGTTTTGGAGGTGATGTAGTATATGTATGACACATTTACTTTTAATAGAATAAAGACAAGGGTGACAAGAGATAATTTAGAGAATGGATGTTATATATCTAATAGCATAGAGGTATTAGAAGAAGTTTATATAGATGAAGATTACATGGAGCAAATGTTTGAGCCAATATTAGAGGTATTTTATAACCTTTTACAAAAGGAAGGAAAGTTACAGTAGAAGAAAGGAAGTTGATGAAATGAAAATGAGAGTTGTGGCATATGCAAGGTATAGTAGTGATAATCAAAGGGAGGAAAGTATAGATGCTCAGTTAAGGGCAATAAGGGAATATGCAAAAAGTAATAATATGTTAATCGTAAAGACTTATGTAGATAGAGCAATGTCTGGTACAAAAGATAATAGACCAGAGTTCATGCAAATGATTATGGATAGTAGAAAAAAGATATTTGAGGCAGTTATTGTTCATAAATTAAATAGATTTAGCAGGAATAAGTATGATTCAGCTAAATATAAACATAAATTGCAAAGGAATAATGTTAAACTATTAAGTGTATTAGAAAAGTTAGATGATAGCCCAGAAAGTGGGATAATGGAATCTCTATTAGTTGGGATGGCTGAGTATGAATCAAAAAATCTGGCTAGAGAGGTGATGAAGGGTTCTTTAGAAAATGCGAGAACTGCTAGACATAATGGAGGATTACCACCATTAGGATATACTGTTGACCCTAGAACACAATTATATTTAATTAATAATGAAACGGCGCAAATTATAAGATTTATATATGAATCTTATATCAATGGAAGTGGGTATAATGATATTGTAAATGAATTAAACAAAAAAGGTGTAAAGACTGCAAAGGGAAACAAGTTCACTGTATCTACAGTTAAAGATATATTAAAAAATGAAAAATACATTGGAACTTATACTTACAATAAAGCAGAAGCAAAGAATGTGGATGGAAAAAGAAACTCTCATAAATCTAAAAATGAAGATCAAATAATTAAAATAGAGGGTGGAATGCCAGCTATTATTGATAAAAAAGATTTTGAAGAAGTTAAAAGAATTATGGAAAGGAATAAAAGGATTCATAACACTTATAACGCTAAGGAAACTTATTTACTATCTGGACTAATTCAATGTGGTGAGTGCGGCTCAAAAATGAATGGTAATATATCTTATTACAAAAGTGATGGAGAAAAGTTAAGGTATATAATGTATCGTTGTACTGCAAAAGCAGGGGAAAGTAAGGAACATACTAAAAGCATAAAAAGAGATATAATAGAAGAATATATTTTAACAGAGATGGAAAGAGTCATTTTCAGTGATAGAGCCATAAATTATTTAGTAAAAGAGTTAAGTAAGTTTTCAAATGCTAAAGGAAAGCAAATGCAGGATGAATTGAAATTTACTAAAAATAAATTATCTAAAATAGAAAAGGATATAGAAAATATTTTGTTAGCAGTTGCAGAAGGAAATAGACATGCTAGCTTAATGGACAGGCTATCTAAATTAGAAGAAAAAAAAGAAAGTTTAGTTATTGAGATTGAAGAGACTAAATTAAGTTATCCAGAAACAGAACCAATTACAGCTTCTTATTTAAAGAAGATATTTAAGGAACATAAAGATATATTAGAACAAAGAGATAAGCAACTAATAAAGAAGTTCGTTTCTCTATATGTAGAGAAGGTCATGGTTTTTGAAGACTACGTAGATGTAGTCTTTAAATTGTCTCCACTTTTGGTTGAACGAAGTCACGGTGAACCATATCACAAGTAAAATAAAGTTTTAGTTTTCGCTATTGAAATTACTTGGTTAAATTAATGAATATAATAATATCAAATATAGAGATTTAAAAAATATAGTACAACTAAAGAATAAAAATTTTTATTTAATAGTTGAAATTAATTAGGATTATTATGTAAAATAAATATAATAATATATAAAGGAGATGAAGTCATGGAAAATTATAATGTTGTATTAGAATGTTTTGAAAAAAATGATGAGCCAATGAATGCTACTGCAGTTGCAGAAAAAACAGGTATAGATAAGAAAGAAGTATCTAAGGTAATGGATAAACTTAAAAAGGAAGAAAAAATCTATTCACCAAAAAGATGCTACTGGCAAATAAAAAGAGATTAACATTAAAATAAGCTTCCAAAATATAAATTCATTATTAGTAACAAACTTTAAAGTTAAAGTAATGAATTTATTTTGGAAGCTCTTATATTTTAATGAGAGTATATATTTAAAATATATAGATAAGTAAGAGCACATTTAATCTATAAGTTTATAATTTGTCCAGTTTTTATAGTTTGAATGTTTGTGCCTAAAATTGATTTTAATATTCCATATGCTTTTAATCCAGTGCAATGACATGTTAAAAATTTAATGTTTCTATTAGAGAGCTCAGAGGCTAATTCGGTTATAAAATTTAGACTTTCAGTTCTACGATTTATAGGGTTAAATAAATGCAATCCCCCTATTACAAGGTCAATTTTTAAATCAAATTTTTCTTCAGTTTCTTTTAAAATATTCAATATTCCAGAATGAGAACAACCACAAATTAAAATATTTTGAGTTGAATTACGTATTATTAAATGTTGTTCATGTTTAAACTTATCAAGAATAAAATTATCTCTCTCCTTCAATAATAAATTATTATTACCTTTTGGAAGTAATACAGTTCCTGTAATATTTGATACTAATGAAAGCTTATCATCTATTGAATATAACTCATCGGTTAATACTATTCTTTTATTAAATTTAAGTTCTTTATTTAAGCCTACATATACTTTTGCAAATTTAAAAAGCGAAGCATAATAATTATCAAATGCATATCTACTAATATAAATTTTAGCCTTATCATTATAATTTAAAAATGTTTCTAATCCTCCACCATGATCCTTATGTCCGTGAGATATAATTACAATATCAACAGCTTTTATATCAATATTTAACTTATTTGCATTTTTGATAAAGGTATCATCTGGACCTAAATCGAATAGAATATTATGTTTTTCTGTTTTTAAATGAATACATAATCCATGTTTATTTTTATAGTTTTTTGATATTGTTGAATTTTCAACTAAAGTAGTTAATAACACTTAATCACCCCATATCCAAGTTATATTTATATTATATATGATTATAAGTATAACCTGGATAAAAAAGTAAAAAATAATTAAACTTATTAGGATTAGAATTTAAAATAAAAATAAATGTATGAAAAAGAACAGTATTGTTATATTATAAATATAGTGGTTATATACAAAATTAACCATTAATTATCTAAAAGGATGTGATGTTTTATGATGAGTTTAGTAAGAGTAAATAAAAACTATATTGTTGTTAATGGGAAGGTGACTACAGTATAGCAATAAATTAAGAATCCTTCCTAATAAGATATATTTCGGGAGGAAAAATGAATAATAAAAACTTACTAGAATTAGGGTTAAATGAAGGATACATTAAGGAAGCAAGTATTTATAATAAAGACTTTTATTTAGGAAGAATTTCAGTACAATATAGAGAGATTTATAGAGTATTTACTGAAGAAGGGGAAGTGCTTGCAAGGGTATCTGGTAAATTATCATATTCTTCAAATAGTACTTTAGATTACCCTGTAGTTGGAGATTGGGTATTGATAGATAGGTTAGATAATAAAAATGGTGATGCTATAATTCATAAAGTATTATCTAGAAAAAGCTATTTTTCAAGAAAGATTGCAGGAAGTAGATTTGATAGGCAAATTGTTGCAGCAAATATTGATTATATATTTATTTGTATGGCATTAAATAATGATTTTAATATAAGTAGGCTTGAGAGATATGTAGCTGTAGCGTGGGATAGTATGGCAATACCGGTTATAGTATTAACTAAGTCTGATCTATGTGAAAATATAGAAGAAAAGCTAGAACAGGTCCAAGAAGTTGCTATAGGTATAGAAATATTAATAACTTCAAGCTTAAATGGATACGGATATAATAAAGTTAAAGAATATATAAAAAGTGGAACAACAATAGCATTTATAGGTTCATCAGGAGTAGGGAAATCTACTCTTGTAAATAAATTATTAAATAAAGAAATATTAAAAACTAATTCAGTTGATGAAAATGATAAAGGAAGGCACACAACTACTCATAGGGAATTAATCTTATTAGAAGACGGTGGAGTAATTATAGATACTCCAGGAATGAGAGAGCTTGGATTAATTGATGCTGATGTAGATAAATCTTTTAGTAATATTGAAGAGCTAGAAAAGCAATGCAAATTTTCAGATTGTACTCATAAAAATGAACCTAAATGTGCAATTAGAGAAGCTATAGAAAATGGAAGTTTGGATGTAGAAAAACTAGAAAGATATAGGAAGCTTAAAAGAGAAGAAGAATATAATTTATTAAAGGCTAGACAACAAGAAAAGCAAAGAATCAAAAATACAATAAAAAGTAAAAAGTAAAGTAATAAATTAAGAGTTGCATAAGCAACTCTTTTTAATATATATAAATATTTTTACAATTTACATAATTAATTGAACCTTTAAAGGAAGTTATACGTCTAATTAATTGAGGGGAAAATAACATAGCGATGTGAATGTGGAAGGATAAATAGAATGGGGATATCTAATATTATTCCTATAGGGGTATTTAATAAATTTAAAGAAGAAAGTCTTAAGAAAAATAATGTTGAATTAGCTATAGATGGAGATAAGAATGCATTTAATATTTTAATTAAGGAAAATAACTAAAATACCCTGAAGAACTCCTATTATAGCTCCTAGCACAAGACCTAAAATTTCAATATGCTTTAGTTCTTTTTTAGCAACTTTAATTATTATATCTTCTAACTTTTCTAAGTCTAATTCATTAATTTTTTCTTCAATAATTTTTTGAATATCAACATTTTCTTTAGCCTTAACTAATAAATCATCACTAATTTCATCAATTGCACTCGGAACTTCTTTATTTAAAATGTCATCAATATAAGGAGCAGCCATCATTCTAAATGGCATTGGAATAATATTTAGTTTTTCATTTATTATATTTTTAATTTTTTCTATTATATAAGAATTGAAGTTTTCTCCATTTGAATTGGTTAATGCTTGATCTAATATATCATCTATTGAAAGTAGTTCATTAGAAATAACTTCACCTATATTAGCGGCTATTTCATTTTTTCTCTTAGGAATTAAGCCTAGAATTTCTATGTTTAAAATAGGGATTTTAATTGGGGTAATTGGTCTAAATAAAAGCTTTATAGCAAGTATATTAGTTATCCATCCTATAAGACCACCAACAACTGTTAATATTAAAATAGTTATAAAATTATTCATAAATGCCTCCTATTATGTAAAATGTTAAAATACATAAACATTTTATAACTTTATAAAAGATATTTCAATATAAATTTGACTGGTTAGTATAAAAAATAGAAGGATGTTGAAAAAACATCCTTCTATAAAATTATTTATAGTAATTTGGAACAAATTACATCCATAATTTTTCATTTTTAATTCTTAATTATTAATCTTAAACGAGCTCTTTAATGATACTATTCTATTAAATACTAATTTATCGTCAGTAGTATATTTAGGATCAACATTAAAGAAACCATTTCTTACAAGTTGGAATTTGTCTTGTGGTTTTGCTACTTTAGCAGTAGTATCTTCGATATATCCTTCTAAAACTTCTAATGAGTTAGGATTTATTTGCTCTAAGAAATGCTTACCTTCATTTTCAGGAGCATCATCTAATATTAAAGGTTCATAAAGTCTAAATTCAGCAGGTTTTGCAGTTTTAGCATCTACCCAGTGAATAGTTCCTTTAACCTTTCTTCCAGTAAATCCAGAACCACTCTTAGTTTCAGGATCATAAGTACAGTGTAATTCAACTACGTTGCCATTTTCATCTTTAATAACATCATTACATTTAATAAAGTAAGCACCTATTAATCTTACTTCATTTCCTGGGAATAGTCTAAAGTATTTCTTAACAGGAACTTCCATAAAGTCATCTTGCTCTATATAAATTTCTCTTGAGAAAGGAACTTCTCTTGTACCAGCAGATTCGTTCTTTGCATTGTTTGGAACTGATAGCATTTCAGTTTGACCTTCTGGATAGTTAGTAATTACAACTTTTAAAGGTCTAATAACAGCCATAGCTGCATTTGCTTTAAGTTGTAAATCTTCTCTTATGAAATACTCAAGCATTTGGGAGTCTACTAGTGAATTAGCCTTTGATACTCCAATTGCACTACAGAAATTTCTAATAGCTTCAGGGGTGTATCCTCTTCTTCTTAATCCAGATACTGTAGGCATTCTTGGATCATCCCATCCATCAACTACATTTTCATCAACTAATTGTTTTAGTTTTCTCTTACTCATAACAGTATTAGTCATATTAAGTCTAGCAAATTCAATTTGTCTTGGAGTGCTTTCCATTTCACATTCTCTTACAAACCAATCATAAAGAGGTCTATGATCTTCAAATTCTAAAGTACAAATTGAATGAGTTATTCCCTCTATGGCATCTTCAAGTGGATGAGCAAAATCATACATAGGATAAATGCACCACTTATCTCCTGTATTGTGATGAGTAGCATGTGCAATTCTATATATAATAGGATCTCTCATATTTATGTTAGGAGAAGTCATATCAATTTTAGCTCTTAGTACCTTAGAACCATCTTCAAACTCACCATTTTTCATTCTTTCTAATAAATCTAGATTTTCTTCAACTGATCTATTTCTATAAGGGCTTTCTTTTCCAGGTTCAGTTAAAGTACCTCTATACTCTCTTATTTCCTCTGGAGTTAACTCACAAACATAAGCTAATCCCTTTTTTATTAAAAGCTTTGCTTTATCATACATTATGTCGAAATAGTTAGAAGCGAAATATATGTTATCCCAGTTTCCGCCTAGCCATTTAACATCTTCTTTAATTGATTCAACATATTCAGTATCTTCTTTAGTTGGATTAGTATCGTCGAATCTTAAATTAAATTTACCTTTAAATTCTTCTGCAAGACCAGAGTTTAAAACTATGGATTTAGCATGACCAATATGTAAGTATCCATTTGGTTCAGGTGGAAAACGAGTTATTATTTCATCATGCTTTTTGTTTTCTAAATCTTCAATAATTATATTTCTAATAAAATTAGATGACATGTTTTCATTTGACATATGCAAACCTCTCCTATACAAATTATCGTTATTGTTATATATAGTTATATACTATTTATTTACTTTTAAATCAAATATTAAATAATATATATAATTTTAAACTAAGGTTAAGAAAAAATAAAGCCATAACTAAGGTAAAAGATGTATTTTATGATTATTTATTAAAAAACATATAGGAATAATGAGTTTATATAAGAAATTAACTAGAAATATTAATAAGAGGTATATAAAATTTGGAAATCAATTATAAATAATGGCATAAAAAGTAAAAATGATATATAATTAATATGAGAATTTATTAGTAAAAAGGAGAGTTATATGAAGGAAAAAGTAAAAGTATTTTTTGCTGCAATAGGTTATTTACTTTTAACAGTAGGAATTCAACTAGTAATCTCTATAATAGGGGGAATAGTTGTTGGAGTTTATTATGTGGTAACAGAGTTTAATCAATCTAATAATGGGGTAAATGCCTTAGATGGAAATTTTGATAACTTAATTAATTTCGCAGCAGGTCTAACTAACGTATTTCTTTTAATTTCATCAATAGCAACTATATTAGTTTTAATTTTAATTTATAAAATTAAAAAAAGAGAATACAAAGAGGAGTTGAAACTTAGAAAAACAAGTAACTTAAATATTATATTTGCAATTATTTTAGGAGTTTCATGTTGGTTATTTAATTCAGGATTATTAAGCATAGTTGAAGAGGTAGGTCTTTTTTCGAGTCAATTTGAGTATATGAATGAAATACTAGCCCCACTTAGTCAAGGAAGTATAATACTTTCAATAATTACTGTAGGAGTAATAGCACCAATAGCTGAAGAGTTTTTATTTAGAGGTGTTATTTACAATACCTTAAATAAAAAAATATCAATTAAGTGGACAATTATCATTCAAGCTATTTTATTTGGTGTTTTTCATGGAAATTTAGTACAAGGTTTATACGCAACATTTTTAGGGTTAATTTTTGGGTATGTTACCTACAAGACAAAATCATTATGGCCAGCTATTACAATGCATATAGTAAATAATTTAGTAGCTACGATAGTATCTTATTTGATTGGAGATTATTTCTTGAACATATTAGTCTACGTTGTATTTATAGTAATTGGAGTTATAGGAATATTATCATTCTTATTACTAGTAAAGAATAATAATTCAAATAATGAAGAAGAAATAATAGATTTCGAGAATTTTAATAATTTAAACTAATAGAATTGGATTAATAATGGATTAAGAAATATTACGAAAATAAAATTAAATATTAAATTGCTAAAATACCGTATTATTTAATAAGAATATACTCATTAAACTAGTTAGTTGTTTATTNAAGGAACTTCTCTTGTACCAGCAGATTCGTTCTTTGCATTGTTTGGAACTGATAGCATTTCAGTTTGACCTTCTGGATAGTTAGTAATTACAACTTTTAAAGGTCTAATAACAGCCATAGCTGCATTTGCTTTAAGTTGTAAATCTTCTCTTATGAAATACTCAAGCATTTGGGAGTCTACTAGTGAATTAGCCTTTGATACTCCAATTGCACTACAGAAATTTCTAATAGCTTCAGGGGTGTATCCTCTTCTTCTTAATCCAGATACTGTAGGCATTCTTGGATCATCCCATCCATCAACTACATTTTCATCAACTAATTGTTTTAGTTTTCTCTTACTCATAACAGTATTAGTCATATTAAGTCTAGCAAATTCAATTTGTCTTGGAGTGCTTTCCATTTCACATTCTCTTACAAACCAATCATAAAGAGGTCTATGATCTTCAAATTCTAAAGTACAAATTGAATGAGTTATTCCCTCTATGGCATCTTCAAGTGGATGAGCAAAATCATACATAGGATAAATGCACCACTTATCTCCTGTATTGTGATGAGTAGCATGTGCAATTCTATATATAATAGGATCTCTCATATTTATGTTAGGAGAAGTCATATCAATTTTAGCTCTTAGTACCTTAGAACCATCTTCAAACTCACCATTTTTCATTCTTTCTAATAAATCTAGATTTTCTTCAACTGATCTATTTCTATAAGGGCTTTCTTTTCCAGGTTCAGTTAAAGTACCTCTATACTCTCTTATTTCCTCTGGAGTTAACTCACAAACATAAGCTAATCCCTTTTTTATTAAAAGCTTTGCTTTATCATACATTATGTCGAAATAGTTAGAAGCGAAATATATGTTATCCCAGTTTCCGCCTAGCCATTTAACATCTTCTTTAATTGATTCAACATATTCAGTATCTTCTTTAGTTGGATTAGTATCGTCGAATCTTAAATTAAATTTACCTTTAAATTCTTCTGCAAGACCAGAGTTTAAAACTATGGATTTAGCATGACCAATATGTAAGTATCCATTTGGTTCAGGTGGAAAACGAGTTATTATTTCATCATGCTTTTTGTTTTCTAAATCTTCAATAATTATATTTCTAATAAAATTAGATGACATGTTTTCATTTGACATATGCAAACCTCTCCTATACAAATTATCGTTATTGTTATATATAGTTATATACTATTTATTTACTTTTAAATCAAATATTAAATAATATATATAATTTTAAACTAAGGTTAAGAAAAAATAAAGCCATAACTAAGGTAAAAGATGTATTTTATGATTATTTATTAAAAAACATATAGGAATAATGAGTTTATATAAGAAATTAACTAGAAATATTAATAAGAGGTATATAAAATTTGGAAATCAATTATAAATAATGGCATAAAAAGTAAAAATGATATATAATTAATATGAGAATTTATTAGTAAAAAGGAGAGTTATATGAAGGAAAAAGTAAAAGTATTTTTTGCTGCAATAGGTTATTTACTTTTAACAGTAGGAATTCAACTAGTAATCTCTATAATAGGGGGAATAGTTGTTGGAGTTTATTATGTGGTAACAGAGTTTAATCAATCTAATAATGGGGTAAATGCCTTAGATGGAAATTTTGATAACTTAATTAATTTCGCAGCAGGTCTAACTAACGTATTTCTTTTAATTTCATCAATAGCAACTATATTAGTTTTAATTTTAATTTATAAAATTAAAAAAAGAGAATACAAAGAGGAGTTGAAACTTAGAAAAACAAGTAACTTAAATATTATATTTGCAATTATTTTAGGAGTTTCATGTTGGTTATTTAATTCAGGATTATTAAGCATAGTTGAAGAGGTAGGTCTTTTTTCGAGTCAATTTGAGTATATGAATGAAATACTAGCCCCACTTAGTCAAGGAAGTATAATACTTTCAATAATTACTGTAGGAGTAATAGCACCAATAGCTGAAGAGTTTTTATTTAGAGGTGTTATTTACAATACCTTAAATAAAAAAATATCAATTAAGTGGACAATTATCATTCAAGCTATTTTATTTGGTGTTTTTCATGGAAATTTAGTACAAGGTTTATACGCAACATTTTTAGGGTTAATTTTTGGGTATGTTACCTACAAGACAAAATCATTATGGCCAGCTATTACAATGCATATAGTAAATAATTTAGTAGCTACGATAGTATCTTATTTGATTGGAGATTATTTCTTGAACATATTAGTCTACGTTGTATTTATAGTAATTGGAGTTATAGGAATATTATCATTCTTATTACTAGTAAAGAATAATAATTCAAATAATGAAGAAGAAATAATAGATTTCGAGAATTTTAATAATTTAAACTAATAGAATTGGATTAATAATGGATTAAGAAATATTACGAAAATAAAATTAAATATTAAATTGCTAAAATACCGTATTATTTAATAAGAATATACTCATTAAACTAGTTAGTTGTTTATTAAATTAGCGAAGTATTAAGTTGGAAGTGGGTGAAATCTCTATATGAGAAAAGAACGAATTAACTACTTGGTGCAGTTATAATAACTGATAGTAGATTGTACCAAGAATAAATATATATATATATATATACTATCAGCAAACTGCACCAATTTTCTATTGATAAAAATATATGAAAAGAGGGACAGTTATGAATTATAGTAAATTAAAAGAGTTATGGAAAAAAGAAGAACAGGCTACATTTAAGGGGTGGGATTTCTCTTACTTAGAAAATAGATGGGATGATGAAGAATTACCTTGGAATTATGAGGTCATATTAAAGAAATATTTAAAACCAGATTATAAAATATTAGACATGGGAACTGGCGGTGGAGAATTTTTATTATCACTTAATCATCCTTATAGTAATACATCTGTTACAGAAATGTGGATACCTAATGTTGAATTATGCAAACAAAAATTAGAACCACTTGGAATTGAAGTGAAACAGGTATTTAATGATTCTGAATTACCTTTTGAAGATAATACTTTTGATATAATTATTAATAGACATGAGTCTTTTGATATTAAAGAAGTAGAGAGAATACTAAAGCCTGAAGGAATTTTTATTACTCAACAAGTAGGAGGAAAGAATAATGAGATATTATCTAAAGCGTTAATAGATAATTTTAATCCATTATATGCAGAGAATACTTTAGATAATACCTTAAAAAACTTAGAGAATAGTTTATTTGAAGTTTTATATGCTAACGAATATTTTCCTTATCTACGATTTAAAGATGTTGGAGCAATTGTTTATTTTGCTAAAGTTATTGAGTGGGAATTCCCTGATTTTTCTGTTGAAAATTGTTTTAATAAACTATGTAAATTAAATGAAGATATAAATATTAAAGGATATATAGAAAGTTTTGAACATAGATATATAGTAGTTTGTAAAAAACAAAAATAAGTGTATTAAGATTAATTTAGATATAGAAACAATTTCAAAGTATTACAAAGATAGAATTAAATATAAATAATAAAAATACCGTATTATATCAAATATAATATACGGTATTTTTAATTTTTAAATGAAAGATTAGTTCTTAATCTTCTGTCTTGATTAATTATAAAAATAAGTATAAAATAATAATAAATAATAACAAACGATAATAAATGACTGTTAGGAGGTGTTAGTGTTGTTCATGGAAGAAAGACTAGAGGATATATTATATTTACTCAAAAGAGATGGTAAGGTTAAAGTAAAAGAGTTAAGTAAAAGATTTAATGTATCTGAAGGAATGATACGTAAGGATTTAAGTAAACTTGAAAAGTATGCTAATATCAAGAGGACGTATGGGGGAGCCATTTTAGAAAGAAAAATAGTTCATGATGAAGGAACTTCATCTAGGGTTATAAAAAACTTAGATGAAAAGCAAAGTATAGCAAAAATAGTAATTGATCAAATAGAAGAAAATGATGTTATATTTTTAGATATTTCTAGCACTAATTATATGGTTTCAAATATGATGGGAAATTTTGATAAGAAGATAACCTTAATAACTAATATGTGCAGAATAGCTATGGATTTTGATTACAATGATAATATAGATATAATTCAAATAGGTGGAAATTATAATAAAAAACTTGGGGGAACAGTGGGGGCTTTTTCTATTGAAGAGATAAAGAAATTTAAAATAGATAAGGCCTTTATAGGGGTTGGAGGAATAAATATAGAAGATGATTTCATAAGTAATTTCAACTTAGATGAAGCTGAAACAAAAAAAGCGATTATAAAATCTAGCAAGATTACTTATTTATTAGGAGACAATGAAAAGTTTTATAAGGATGGATCGTATAGATTTTCAAAATTAGATGACATTCAATATATTATAACGGATACGAAACCTAATGAAGAAATTTTAAAAAGTTTAAGTCAAACTAAAGTTAAAGTATTATATTAATTATAATAAGAAAGGAATTAGTTATGATAAAATTAATAGCAAGTGATATGGATGGAACTTTATTAAATAGTAATAATGAAATAAATGAAGAATTTTTTGAAGTATTTAATAAGTTAAAAGAAAAAAATATAATATTTGCAGCAGCAAGTGGAAGACAATATTATAATTTATTAAATAGATTTGAAAAAATAAACGATGATATTATGTTTATAGCTGAAAATGGAACTTTTGTAGTATACAAAGGAAAAGAAATATTAGTTAATTCTTTAGATAGAGATGTTGCAAGGGAACTTATAAAAATAGGGAGAAATATAGATAATTCCTATGTAATTGTTTGTGGGAAAACGTCAGCTTACATAGAAAGTAGAGATGAAAGATTAGTTAAAGAAACTAAAAAATATTATGAAAGATATGAAATAGTAGATGATTTAACTAAAGTAGAGGATGATATCTTAAAAGTAACTATTTGTGATTTTTCAGGATCAGAATTTAATAGTAACAATTATTATAAAGAATATTGGGACAAGCTACAAGTAACAGTTTCAGGAGAACTATGGTTAGATATTACTGCAAAGGGAGTTAATAAAGGTGTAGCTATTGAAAAGGTTCAAGATTTATTTGATATAACTCCAAAAGAAACTATGGTATTTGGAGACTATTTAAATGATTTAGAAATGATGGGTAAAGCTTATTATAGTTATGCTATGGAAAATGCACATGAAGATTTAAAAAAAGTATCTAATTTTATTGCTAAAAGCAACAATGAAAATGGAGTAGTAGAAGCTATAAAGGAAGTTATTAAACTTTAATTTGCTATATATGACATAGTAAATTAAAGTTTAAAATATAGGGACAGAAGTTAGTTTTATATAAATACAAAAACAACTCCTGTCCCTAAAAATGTGCCACAGCACTTATTTTACTTCTTCTAATAATACTACCCCATTTTTATCAGGTTTTACTGTTATTTTTCCGTTTTTTACAGTATATTTCTTATTAGTATAGAAATCTTTAATTTTTGTATTGTCTTCCCAAAGAGAAGAAACATCTATTTCACATTCATTAGTTACTTCAGTAGCTATAACTACCTTATCATTTATAGTATTTTTATCATAAGTTCTACAAAAGGTATAAGGAGAAGTTTGTATTATTTTATGTTCTCCAGCACCTATTGAAATATGTTTAGCTCTAAATTGTCCGATTTTTTGCCAATGAGATAAAGTATCCTTATCTAAACTATCCCAATTCATATCTGATCTAGAAGGTTGGTCCTTTGCTGTTGTTATAGTGTTAGTTGATGCTTTTCTATTTGATTCATCTCCATAATATATTTCTATTCCACCAGGAGATAACAAGAGTTTTGTACCAAGATTTATCGTATTTCCTCTAGTTAATCCTGTGTCATGAGAAGAAATATAACTTAAAACATTAAATTTATCATCACTATTTATTTTTTTAGCATATTCGGAATAGATTTCTTCAATATAATCTAAGTTATCACTTTTAGGAAACGTAAAATTAATAATAGAATCGAAGCCGTTGTTATAGTATTCATTTTTTTCTAAACCTTGTCCAAAAACCTCACCTGTCATCCAAAAATCATCACTCCAATTAGCACCAGCTTTATTTGGATTGTTTTCTCTCCAAGTTGATAAGGCTTTATTGCATTCATCTTTTAACTCTTTCCATCTATATATATCTATATGCTTTGCAGTATCACATCTAAATCCATCTATACCAAATTCTTCAACCCATGAAGACAACCATTTTATTATATAGGTTGACGGATCAACATTTAAGTTTGTTCTGTATTTTAAAGCAGAAGGAACTATCCAATCTTCATTATTTTCAGTATTATCTTTTTCCCATTTAGTTTTTAAAATTGGAGGAATATCAACTGCTTCCTTAGACTCTGTTTTAATATCGGGAAGTCCAGAAAGATTCATATTTATATCATTACTTCCTCCGGAAGTGTACCCTGGAAGCCCAGCTCTAATCCAATCCTTTCCCCACCATTTTGCCCATTCTTCTTCATGCCCATTATAATCTACAATAGTTTTATTGTAAGTATCATAGGTTTCACTATTACTAGGTTGCCAATTGGAAATATCAATTGATGAATTTTTTAATGGCTTAAAATCATAATCAGCCATATCTTGTAAGGTTGAATAACCAGTATGATTTATAACTACATCTAAAACAACCCTAATACCTTTAGAATGTGCAGTATCAACAAATTCTCTCATATCTTCTACAGTTCCCATATTTTTATCTATGGATGTCCAATCTAAAGTATAGTAGCCATGATAGCCATAATGAGCAAATGAGCCGGAATTATCACCAGATATAAAACCGTGAATTTGTTCCACAGGTGAAGTTATCCAAATAGCATTTATCCCCAAGTCATTAAAATACCCATCCTTTAATTTTTTTGTTAATCCTTTAAGATCACCACCATGAAAAGTACCATTTGTAGAACCCTTAGTATCAATAGATAGACGACCATAAGAGTTATTATTGGATTTATCACCATCATAAAATCTATCAGTCATAACAAAATAAAGAGATAGGTTGTCCCAAGAAAATGGTTTGTCTTCAAAACCGTTACTATTTTTATATAGATATTTAGTTAATATTGCTATAAAAGCTATTAGTATTATTGAAATTAATGGATAAATTATTTTCTTCTTTTTCATAAACTGCACCCCTTTAAGACCATTATAAGTTGAATTTAACATACATTAAAAAGGATAACAATTGTAAAGGTAAGTATAATAATATTTTTGGATATCAATACAAAAATGCTAATAATTTTTATATTAATCAATAAATATGCAATATAGGACTTTTGTCCTGTTATTTTATGACCTTTATATGGGAAGATAGGACTTTTAAATTACTAATATTCATACGAAAATATAAGTATAAGATAAATTGTTATAATTAGGGTAAATTTTAGGCTTAATGTAAAATTAAAGGAGGCTTAATATGGATTGTATTGAAATAGATGATATTCTATCAACTACAGTAGTATATGAAGATTTTTTTAATTATAGTGAGTTCTTTAAAATTTCTAGTGATAGTATTGATAAATTAAAAAAAATAGCGAATAAATATACAGATAGAGATAATACTTTTTATATAGATAATGAAGAAAGCATATATTTAAAAAAACATAATGATTTATATTCAAGGGAATTTATTTATAAATTTAAAGATTATGTTTCAATTAAGAATATAGTATATCCATTAGATGGAAATGATATTGTTAGTTGTGAAATTATAGATTTATCAGAGAATAAAGAAGTGAAAATTCTTCCTATTGATGTACATAAGGATATTAAAAATTTAGATATATTATTAAATAATAAATTCAAAGTTATAAAATTAAAAATTAAATGTAGAAATAATATATTTCCCAAAACTCAAGAAATAAAAATAATAAAAGATATATATGAAAACTTTTAGAGCTCATAGTTTAATTAATTTAGCTATGGGTTTTTTATTTTGTGGAAAAGATGGATTTATTGACTTTTAGTTAGAAATTAATATATTATAACAAAAAAAGAAGAAATTAATTAGGTGATTAAATGATATATAAAAGAGAAGTTTTTAATTTAATAAACAATATAGAAAAAGTAAATGAATTAGCAATATTAGAAGCTAAAAACAGAGTTGATTCTTTAGCTAAACCTTTGGGTAGTCTTGGAAAATTAGAGGATATATCCGTTAAGTTAGCTGGAATAACAGGAAAAATAAAAAATAATATAAATAAAAAATGTATTATTATTTTATCTTCTGATAATGGAGTAGTAGAAGAGGGAGTTTCATCAGCACCCCAATATGTCACTTTAGCTCAAACAATTAATTTTTCTAAGGGGCTTACTGGAGTTGCAGTTTTAGCAAAGGAAAATAATGCTGATTTATTTGTCGTTGATATTGGAGTTAATTGTGATGGAGAAATTCCTGGAGCTATAAATAAAAAAATAAGAAAAGGAACTTATAATATTGCAAAAGGTCCAGCTATGAGTTATGAGGAAGCTTTAAAGGCCATATATATTGGAATTGATATGGTTAGGGAAGTTAAAGAAAAAGGTTATGATATAGTTGGTGTTGGGGAAATGGGCATAGGAAACACAACTACCAGTAGTGCTGTTTTAGCTTCATTATTAAATTGTAATATTAATGATGTTGTAGGTAAAGGCGGAGGTCTTACAAAGGAAGCTTTTGAAAAGAAAAAAGATATTGTAAAAAGAGCTATAGAAATAAATTCACCTAAAATAGATGATCCAATTGATATAGTAGCTAAAGTTGGAGGCTTTGATTTAGCTGGAATGGTTGGGGTTTTTCTAGGCTGTGCTTATTATAAAGTGCCAGTAGTTATAGATGGTTTTATATCAGCAGTAGCAGCTTTAGTTGCAACAAGACTATGTCCATATGTTAGAGAATATTTGATTTCTTCCCACCTTTCTAAGGAGTTAGGATATATTATTGCTATGAATGAAATTGATTTAGAGCCTATGCTTAATTTAGATATGAGATTAGGAGAGGGAAGTGGATGCCCAATTGCCTTTTCTGTAGTTAGTTATGCCTGTGCTATGATGAATAATATGGCTACCTTTAGTGAAGCAGAAATAGATCCAAGTTATTTAGAAGAAGTTAGAGGCAAGGAAAATTATATAGTGGATACAAAGTAAAAGAGGTTAGAAATTATGATAATTTTATTAGTTGGTGGATCAAAAAGTGGAAAATCCATGGCTGGGCAAAGATATGCAAAAAGCTTATATAATGATAATGGGAACTTATATTATATTGCAACTATGAAGCCTTATGATAATGAAGATTTAAAAAGAATAGAAAACCATATAGAAGATAGGAGAGGTTGGGGGTTTATAACTATTGAAAAGGAAGTAAATATAAGTGAACTAGAAAATTCTATTAATAAAAATGATACTATATTAATTGATAGTATAACCTCTCTAGTAACTAATGAAATGTTTAAAGATAATAGTTTTATACCGAAGGTTAACGATAAAATATATTCGGAAATAGAAGTATTAACAAAGAAAATAAATAATGTAGTCATAGTTACAGATTATTTATTTAGTGATGGGATTATTTATGATGACTATACAGAGACCTTTAGAAGAGAAATTGGAAAGCTTAATATAGCTTTAGCTAAAATAGCAGATGTAGTTATTGAGTATTCCTTTAATAATGAAATAATTCATAAAGGTGAAAATTATGTGAGGGATTTAAATGAAAAATTTATTTAGTGGCTTTTTAATGGCGATAAGTATGTTTACTATAATACCAATGCCTTATAAAGCTTGGAGAGATGAAGCTGTTAAGCATATGATGAAGCTATATCCAATAGTTGGTTTAGTTGTTGGATTAATTAATTACCTTGTATATAGCATAGTAGATTATTTTAATTTATCTACTATTTTAATTGCTACTTTTACAATGATAACTCCATTTATTATAACTGGAATGTTACACTTAGATGGATATATGGATGTTTGTGATGCCTTATTATCTAGAAGAGATCAAAAGGAAAAAATAAGAATACTTAAAGATCCAAATACAGGTGCTTTTGCTGTTATATCTTTAGGAATTTTATTTCTTATAGATTTTGCAGCAACATATACATTAATTGATAGTAAAACTAATATTATTGGGATTATTTTAGTTCCTATTATATCAAGAAGTCTTATGGCAATTATGCTACTTAAAAAAGAGACCATGAAGGAAAGCTCTTTAGGCTCTTATTTTAAAAAGGGTACCGGGAAATTAGATATTTATATACTTTATGTGTTTTTAATAGCAGCTTCAATTTCAATGATTATTTTACTTAATGTAAAAGCTAGTTTAGTACCTATATTTATGATAATTTCTGCAATACTATCGGTAAATAAAAGTACAAAGGAACTTGGAGGAATGTCAGGGGATAGTGCAGGATATGGACTTGTAATAGCAGAAGTTGTTGGTATATTATGTTTATCTATTATATAGTTTGGAGTGAAATATATGATATTAGTATTTGGGGGAGCCTATAATGGAAAGTTAGACTTTGTAAAAGAAAAATTTAATATTTCGAATGATGATATTTTTAATGTTAACGATGATTTAAAAGATTTGAATATAGATTATTCAAAGAAGGTAATTAATAAATTTCATAAGCTTACATATAAATTTTCTTTAGAAAATAAGAATTTATTGCAATTTATTATTGAAAATAAAGAGTTATTTAAAGATAAAATAATTATTAGCGATGATATATCAGAAGGTATTGTTCCTTTAAAAAAAGAGGATAGAACATGGAGAGAAAGTAATGGAAAATGTCTTCAATATATAAGTAAAAACTCTAGTGAAGTTTTTAGAGTTTTTTGTGGAATACCAATGGTGATTAAAAGTGAGTAATATTATTATATATTTAATTCGTCATGGAAAAACCTTAGCAAATGAAAGAAAGTTATACTGTGGTAAAACGGATTTACCTTTAAGTGATATAGGAATTAAGGAAATTGAGAAATTAAAAAGCAAAATTGATTATCCAAACTGTGAAAAATATTTTACTAGTGGAGCAAAAAGAGCTAATGAAACTTTTAATATTTTATATGAAAATGAAAAATATATAGAGTTAAAAGGATTTTTTGAATATGATTTTGGTGACTTTGAAATGAAGTCTTATGAAGATTTAAAAGAAAATAAAGATTATATAAATTGGATAATGGATAACGAAGGCATAGTATCTTGTCCAAATGGTGAAAGTAAAAATACATATAAAAAAAGAATAAAAGAAGAATTTGAATCTTTTATAAGTACTATTAAAAAAGAAAATTTAAAAGATGTTTTAGTTGTTTCTCATGGAGGAACTATAGGAACCATATTAGAAGAATTTTATGATAATAGTAAGAATTTTTATAGCTGGCAACCAAAGTGTGGTGAAGGCTATAAAATTGTAGTAGAAATTTTAGAAGATAACTTTAAAATTAAAGAAGTTAAGGAATTAAAAAAATAGAAGTTAGGAAGAAGTAAATGAAAGAATTAACTATAGGTTTTTTATTAGATTTAATAATTGGTGATCCTCAAAATCCAATTCATCCTATTAGATTAATAGGAAGTTTATGTAGTAAGTTAGAATCTTTATTTAGAAGAATATTAAAGGAGTCATTAAAGTTAGCTGGATTATTAACTTGGATTTCTGTAGTTTTAATAGTTTTTTTAGTAAGTGAATTTATATTAAAGATTAGTTTTAGAACTAATTTTATTCTTGGAATAATAATTAGCGGCATAATGTTTTACTTCACTATATCAACAAAGGCTTTAAAGGTAGAGGGATTAAAGGTAATAAAATTTTTATTAAAGGAAGATATAGAAGGTGCAAGGAAGCAGCTTTCATATATAGTTGGAAGAGATACAAAATCCTTAGATAAAGAGGGGATTTTAAGGGCAGTAGTAGAAACTATTGCAGAAAATATGTCAGATGGAGTAGTTGCTCCAATATTTTATGTAGGTCTTTTTGGAGTTCCTTTTGCTTTTGTTTATAAGGCTGTAAATACAATGGATTCTATGTTTGGATATAAAAATGATAAATATAAGGAATTTGGATTTTTCCCAGCAAAGTTAGATGATGTATTTAATTTTATACCAGCGAGGCTTACAGGATATTTAATAGTACTAGCATCCTTTATATTAAAGATGGAATATAAAAATTCTTATAGGATTTATAAGAGAGATAAAAATAATCATAGTAGTCCAAATAGTGCACACCCAGAGGCAGCAGTTGCAGGAGCCTTAGGTTTAAGATTAGGTGGGGCAAATTATTACTTTGGTAAGTTAGTAGAAAAGCCAACTATTGGTGATGAATTAAAGAAAATAGAAATAAATGATGTATATAATACTAATAAAATTTTATATTTAGTAGCCTTTTTTAGTTATTTAATTTCTATGCTTTTAACTTTATTATAGGAGATTTTAATATGAGTAAAGCTGTTCATGGTGGAAATCTAGAAGAATTATCAAGAAAATTTAATTTAGATAAAGAAAAGTTAATAGATTTTTCAGCTAATATAAATCCATTAGGTGTAAATGAAAAAGTGAAAAAAGCTATTATTGATGCTTTAGATAAAGTAGAAAAATATCCTGATATTACTTATTATAATTTAAAATCTGCTATTGGTAACTTTGAAGATATTGATTATAGTAATTTAGTTCTAGGAAATGGTGCTGCTGAAATAATATTTAATTTAGTAAGAGCTGTAAATCCTAAAAAGGTGTTAATTCCAGCACCTACCTTTAGTGAATATGAAGAAGCTAGCTTAAGTGTAAATAGTAATATTGAATATTATTATTTAAAAGAAGAGAATGATTGGTCAATTGATAAGGATATTTTAAGCTTTATTAATGAAGATATAGATATAGTTTTTATTTGTAATCCTAATAATCCAACAGGAGTTATTACAAAAAAGGATATACTTTTAAGTATTATAGAAAAAGCAAAGGAAACTAAAACTATTGTGGCAATAGATGAATCATTTTTAGATTTTATAAAAAGTTCAGATAAGTATTCTTTAGTTAGTTTATTAAAGGATTATGATAATATTTTTATTATTAAATCTTTAACTAAGTTGTTTGCAATACCAGGCATTAGAATAGGATATGGAATATCTAATAATATGGATATTATAAATAAAATACAATCTATTTCTGTACCTTGGAATATAAATATTTTAGCAGAAGTAGCAGCTATAAATTCTTTAAATGATAAAGAGTATATTTCAAAATCTACAGCATATATTGAAGAAGAAAAAAAATATTTATTTAAAGAGTTATGTAAGTTTAATGATGTTAAGATATTTAAACCATCTGTTAATTTTATAATGTTTAAATTAAAAAAAGATATAGATTTAAAGTATGAATTAATGAAAAGAAATATTATTATAAGGAGTTGTAGCAACTATAATGGATTAGATAAAAACTATTATAGGATTGCAGTTAGAACTAGAGAAGAAAATGAAATATTTATAAATACTTTGAAAAAAGTCATAAGTTAGCATATTTAAATTGACAAATTATATCAATTGAAATATAATTTGTATTGAAAATTTAAGCTATATAACTATATTAGGTGCTTATTTTAAGCTTAATAGGGAATCAGGTATATTCCTGAGCTACCCCAGTAACCGTGAAATGGACGAAATCTGTTAATACCACTGCTTAATGCGGGAAGGTTAGAGAGTAGGATGAAGTAAAGCCGGGAGACCTGCCTTGTATGGGAAAACTATTATCTTCTGAGGGTGGGATAATGGGAATACTAGTATAGTTTTGAGTTGTATTTTATAACTTGAAATTATTTGAAAAGTATTTGGGCATACTCTTAGTATGTCTTTTTTGTTTTGTAAAAAATATTAATTTACAAAATAGCCCTAATTATAATTAGGAGGATTAATAATGAAAAAAAGAAGTAAAATTCTATCAGTAGTATTTGCTATGATGTTTTCCTTAGCATTATTTGCAGGATGTAGTAGTACTACAAAAACAATGACAGACAGAGAAGGTAATGAATTTACTTTACCTAAGAAAGTTGAAAAAATCATATCAACTGCACCGTCTAACACAGAGGTGCTAGTTGCTTTAGGACTTTCTGATAAGTTAGTTGCAATAGACAAGTATTCAGCAGATGTAGAAGGTGTTAATACTGATTTACCACAAATTGATTTTAGAAATCCAGATGCAGAAACTTTAATTTCTTTAGAACCAGATTTAATTATTGCATCAGGACATAATAAAGCTGGAGAAGAAGATCCATTCCAATTAGTTAAGGATGCTGGAATTCCAGTTGTATATATTCCAAGTAGCTATAGCATAGATGGAATATACGGAGATATCAATTTTATCGCTGAAATAACAAAAACAGAAAAGCAAGGAAAAGAAATAGTTGAAAATATGAAAAAGGAAGTTGAAGAAATAAGAGCTGTAGGAGAAAAGATAACTAATAAGAAAAAAGTATATTTCGAAATTGGTTCAACTCCATCTTTATTTAGCTGTGGTAAAGATACTTTCTTGAATGAAATGATTCAAATAATAGGTGCAGAAAATATATTTGCAAATGAAGATTCATGGATATCACCTACTCCAGAAGCAGTAATTTCTGCAAATCCAGATGTAATATTAACAAATGTGCCAGATATTAATGGAGTTAAGGCTGTTGATGAAATAAAGAATCGTGAAGGTTGGGATAGTGTAACGGCAGTTAAAGAAGGACAAATTTATAGCGTTGATAAAAATGCTTCAGCAAGACCTTCACAAAATGTTATAAAAGCATTAAAGGAAATGGCTAAGGCTGTTTATCCAAATGAGTATAAATAGAGATAAAAAAAATAAAGCATTGATGATACTATCGCTAGGATTAGTATTTTTAATAATTTGTATTGGAACTTCCATAGGAAGTTCCAATATTAGCATTATAGATATTATTTCTATAATTTCACATAAATTATTTAATACTGGTTTATTAGAAGGAATAGAAGCAAAGGATGTTTCAATAATATGGAACATAAGATTACCTAGAGTTTTGTTAGCTTTTTGTGTTGGGGGAGCTTTAGCAGCCAGTGGAGCTGTTGTTCAATCGATATTAAAAAATCCATTAGCGTCCCCGTATACATTAGGAGTATCATCAGGAGCATCACTAGGAGTAGGGCTTTTAGTTGTTTCAGGAGTGACTATCCCCTTCCTTGGAAACTTTTCATTACCCCTAGTTGGATTTTTATGTAGTTTGCTTACCATGATTATAGTTTTATTATTTGCTAATAAAGTTGATAAGGAATTATCCAATACAACAATAATTTTGACAGGAATGGTTTTTTCCTTATTTTTTAATGCTGCATTAACTACACTGACAGCTCTTTTCACAAAGAAAATGGAAGCTATAACCTTATGGCAAATGGGGTCATTTTCTATGAGAGGGTGGAGCTATCTTAAAGCAGGAATTCCTTTTTTCTTAGTTGGATCAATAGGAATTATGGCTTTTGTTAAAGAAATGGATGTACTAACTTTTGGAGAAGAACAAGCAAAAGCAATAGGAGTAGAAGCAGAAAAAGTTAAAAAATATCTTTTCTTATTTGTGGCAATATTAACTGGAGCTGCTGTTGCTATAAGTGGAACCATAGGTTTTGTAGATTTAATTGCTCCTCACCTTGTAAGAAAAGTTTTTGGATCAAAACACTCTTATGTTATTCCTATGTCTGTTGTTTTTGGAGGATGCCTTATGGTGATTACAGATTTAATTTCTAGAACTATTATAGTACCTTCAGAACTTCCAGTAGGAGCTGTAACAGCTATAATAGGAGCTCCATTCTTTGCATATCTATACTTTAAAAAGTCAAAGTAGGTGATTAAATGTTAGAGATTAAAAATATATATTGTGGTTATAATGGAGAAAATGTTGTAAAAGATGTTAGCTTTAAAGTAGATAGAGGAGAAAATATTTGTATAGTTGGCCCAAATGGATGTGGCAAAAGTACTTTATTAAAATCTATATCCAATTTAATTTCTTTTGAAGGAAATGTATTGTTAGATGGAAAAAATATAAAAACTTTAAAAAGAAAAGAATTAGCAACTAAGGTTTCTTTAATGACTCAAAATTCAAATATATTATTCCCATACACCATATTTGAGACAGTTGCATTAGGAAGATATGCTCATTTAAATGGTTTATTCTCAAAGCTAAGTAAAAGGGATGAAGATATAATAAATAAAAGTTTAGATAAAGTTGGTCTTTTAGATATTAAAGATAAACTTATAAGTGAGTTATCAGGAGGCCAACTTCAAAGAGTTTTCTTAGCAAGATCATTTGCTCAAGATCCAGATGTGATTTTGTTAGATGAACCTACTAACCATCTAGATTTAAGATGTCAAATAGAAATATTAGATTATCTTAAAGTTTGGGCAAAAGAAAATAATAAGATAATAGTTGCAGTTTTACATGATTTAAATTTAGTTCAAAACTTTGCTGATAAAGTATTAATGCTGAAGGATGGTTCTATAATAAATAATGGGGATACTAAGGAAGTACTAAATGGAGAAGATTTAGAGAAGGTTTATGGAATTGATATTAAGGCATTTATGGTAAAAACATTAAGAAAGTGGAGTTAGGAGGAAAGTTATGAGTAAAAAATTTGTAATGTCATATAGTTGTGGAAAAGATAGTACATTAGCTTTATATAGAATGATAGAATCAGGACATAAACCTGTTGCATTACTTATTACAGTAGATAAGAAAGTATTAAGAACTTGGTTTCATGGAGTTCCTGAAGAGTTACTACAAGAAGTTTCAAAATCATTGAATATACCATTATTATTAGTTAAATGCGAAGGTGAAGAATACAAAAATGCATTTAGTAAGGCTTTAAATAAGGCGAAAAAAGAGCTGGGTGCTGAAGCTTGTGTATTTGGAGATATTGATTTAGAAGCTCATAGAGTATGGTGTACAGAAAGATGTGATGAAGCTAATATGGAGGCAATTTTCCCATTATGGCTAGAAGGAAGAGAAAAATTAACTTTTGAATTTATAGATACTGGTTTTAAGACAGTAATTAAAAATGTAAGATTAGATGTGCTATCTACAGACTTTTTAGGCAAGCAATTAACAAAGCCAGTAGTAGAAGATATAGTGAAAGCTGGTTCAGATGCATGTGGAGAAAATGGAGAATATCATACTTTTGTTTTTGATGGACCATTATTTAAATATCCAATTAAATTTAAAGAAAATGGAATTATTACTAATGATACACATGGATTTTTGGATATTGTAGGTGTTATTAATGAGTAAAAGCATTATGGTTTTAGGAACAGCTTCATCTGTTGGGAAAAGTACTATTGCAACGGCTTTTTGTAGATACTTTAAAAATAAAGGGATGAAAGTTGCTCCTTTTAAAGCTCTAAATATTTCTTTAAACTCCTTCGTAACAGAGGATGGTCTTGAAATGGGAAGAGCTCAGGTCGTTCAAGCAGAGGCTTGTGAAATAAAACCTAGAGCTTGGATGAATCCAGTTCTTTTGAAGCCAAGTGGAAATATGAAAACTCAAGTTATTGTAAATGGAAAAGTAAAGTGTAATATTGATTCATATAAATATAAAGAGTTAAATAAGGAGTTAAAAGAAGTAGTTAAGGAAACATATGATGAAATTTCAAAAGATTATAATTTAGTAGTTTTAGAAGGATCAGGAAGCTGCGCAGAGATAAACTTAAAGGAAAGCGATATAGCTAACATGTATATGGCTAAGGCTTCAAATTCTCCTGTTATTTTAGTTGCAGATATTGATAGAGGTGGAGTATTTGCATCAGTAGTAGGAACCATAGCTCTTTTAGATAGTGAAGAAAGAGAAAGAGTAAAGGGAATAATTATAAATAAATTTAGAGGAAGTATTGAATCTTTTAAGCCTGCAATGAAGCAATTAGAAGAAATTATTAATATCCCTGTTTTAGGTACAATGCCTTATTATGATTTAGACATAGAAGATGAAGATAGTGTAACAGAAATAATTAATAATAAGAATAAAGAAAAAAATGGACTAGATGTTGTGGTAATTAGATTACCCTATATGTCAAATTTTACAGATTTTAATTCGTTAAGTAGATTAGATGAAATAAACTTAAGGTATGTTGATAATGAAAAAGAAATAGGAAATCCTAATTTGCTTATAATACCTGGTAGTAAAAATACCATAGAAGATTTAAAGTTTTTAAAGAAGAGGGGGATATATTCTAAGATTGTTGAACTAGAAAAGATTAATACAGTTATTTTAGGGATTTGTGGTGGATATCAAATTCTTGGAGAAAGTATTGAAGATGAACTAGGAATTGAGGGGGATGTAAGATCTGAAAAAGGATTTGGATTTTTACCTATAAAAACAGTTTTTAATAAGGAAAAGGTTACTAAGCAGTCTAGAGGAGAAGTTGTATCTAAAAAAATAAAAGAGTTTTTTAATATAGAAGTATCAGGTTATGAAATACATAATGGAAAAACTTTTATAAGTAATGAAGAAAATATATTTATAAGATTAAATAATAATGAAGTGGCAGGAGCTATAAATAATAAGGGAAATGTTCTAGGTACATATTTGCATGGAATATTTGATGAGAATGATTTTCTAACTTGTTTTATAAATTATTTATTAAATAACAATCATATGTATAAAACTAACAGTAAAATAATATCTTATAAAGAGTATAAATTAAATGAACTAGATAAGTTAGCTAGACTGTTAGAAGAAAATATAGATATGAAAAAGGTAGAAGAAATTCTTAAGAAATAACAAGGAATCTTATAAAATTCTTAATAATGAACCATTTAAGGCACAATATAATTTTTATATTGTAAAATATATATATAGTTTTTATTTATAGGGGGAAGTTTATATGGGAAGTGTTTTTAAGAATTTTATTTTTAAGCATGGCTTAAATGAAGTAAAATGGGTAGATTTAACTTGGTTAATAATATTGCCAATAATTAATCTTAACTATATTATAGCAGGTTCTTTAGCTGAAAGTGGTAAAAATATTTCATTAACATTAGATAAAGAAATTCCTTTTATATCAATGTTTATTTTTCCTTATATATATTGGTATATTTTTATTTTATTAGGATTAGTTTTTATTTTATCTAAGAGTAGAAAAAGGTATTTAAGAGCACTTTTAGCTATATATATAGGAATGTGCATTTGTTATTTATTTTACTATTTATATCCTGTAGAAATATCAAGACCAGTAGTAGCAAATACAACAATATCAAATAAATTAGTTAATATTATATATGAAAATGATAGACCTTTTAATTGTTTTCCTTCTATACATGTTTTAAACACATATATAATTATGAGGTTTACTAAATTTAAAGATAATAATAAATGGTTTTACTATACAAGTATTACAGGGATTTTAATAATTTTATCTACATTATTCATAAAGCAACATTTTATCTTAGATGGAGTTGTAGCAATAATATTAGCAGAGGTAGTAATATTAGTATCAAAGAAAATAGAGGATAAATATATAGAAAGTATATTGAAGATACCATATAAGATTTTTGATAGGGTAAGAAATAATAGTGATATTCCAATAAATTAGAAATTATAAATAAAGTGAAGATAAGAGCAAATAGTATTACTCTTATCTTTTATATTTAATATTGGATTATAAATTTTTTTAGAAATTTGAGAAAAACTATTTACAACTAATAATAATTATTATATAATAAATACATCGAATGAAATAAAAATATAAATTGATGTGGAAATTAGGAGGATTTAATTATGAAGAAATTTGTTTGTACAGTATGTGGATACGTTCATGAAGGAGATAGCGCACCAGAAGTATGTCCAGTATGTAAAGTTGGAGCTGATAAGTTCGTAGAACAAACTGGAGATTTAAAGTGGGCTGATGAACATAGAGTAGGAGTAGCTAAAGATGTAGATCCAAGAATTATGGAAGGATTACAAGCTAACTTCGTAGGAGAATGTACAGAAGTAGGAATGTACTTAGCAATGTCAAGACAAGCTGATAGAGAAGGATTCCCAGAAGTTGCAGAAGCATATAAGAGAATAGCATTTGAAGAAGCAGAACATGCTGCAAAATTTGCTGAACTTATCGGAGAAGTAGTTGTAGCTGATACAAAAGCTAACTTACAAGCTAGAGTTGATGCAGAACACGGCGCTTGCCAAGGTAAGAAAGATTTAGCTACATTAGCTAAGCAATTAAACTTAGATGCAATCCATGACACAGTTCATGAAATGTGTAAAGATGAAGCTAGACATGGACAAGCTTTCAAGGGATTATTAGATAGATACTTTGGACAAAACTAGTATTTATATATAGGGGTATAGTACAGATTGTACTATACCCCTTTTAGTTTTCTGATATAGATTTTAAATAATTATTTTTATCTAAAAGCATATTATAAGATAGACCTATAAGTATAAATACTCCCCCTATTATTTTACTCTTAGAAACGCCGTTATTAGAAAAATAGTCTATAAAAATGCCTATAGAAAGCTGTCCGATAAAAACTAATAAGGATAAGGAAAAAGAAGAAACCCTAGGTATAGTATAGTTTGAAAGTACAACAACTAATATTCCTATTATACCGCCAAAATATGAATAAATAGGGATAGTATAATAGTTATTTAAATCTATATTTACATAGTCTTTAGTAATTAATAAAAGTACGAAAGAAGTAACAAGGCCAGTAAAGTAATTAATGAAAGTTCCTTGTAGTGTACCAATTTCTTCTGCTATTATAGAGTTGAAAATTCTTGAAATAACTACTGAAACTCCAGCGAGTACAGCTAATAAAATATAAAAATAAAACATAAATCCTCCTTTTTAAAACAATGCCATAATTGTAATTCCAACCATTATCATTGAAATTCCTAAAAGCTTCCTCTTTTCAAATTTTATTCTTCTCATTTTAATTAAACCAAAGGAATCTATAATAAGAGATGAAATAGTCTGCCCTAATAATCCAAGGGAGATTGTTAATGATGCACCTAAGTTAGTAAAACTTAAGTTATTAAGTAAAACTGTAAATACACCTATAATGCCTGCACTATAAAATATTAGTGATATGTTGGGTGAAACTTTAATTTTATATTTCTTTATAAGAAATATAAAAGATAAAATTATGATACCAACAAGATGAATTACAAATGTAGAAGAGTAATTTCCAATATAGTTAGATAAAATACCATTGAAACTTATCATTATAGTTATTAAAATACCAGTTAATAAAGATAAAAAATTATACATTTCTTTCCTCCATAATCTTTTAATATTAATTTATCATAAAGTAATTAAATTCTATTATGACATATGTCATAATAGATAAGTAAAGTGAAAAATATTAAGTTATTATAGGAGTTAATATGTATAAAGTAAAGGATTTAGATTTATTAGATAGGTATATTTCTATTCATAATTTAGAGAATATATTTAGTGGCTATATTAGAGAAAATTTAGAGGTGCTTTTTTACGATGAAAAGGAGTTAATAGTAAAAGAGGGGGAAGAGATTACTCACCTTATGTTCTTTGTAGAAGGAAAAGCTAAGATTTATATGACTCTTAGAAATGGAAGAGTACTTTTATTAGATTTTTATAAGGAGCTAGATACCATGGGTGATCTAGAGTTAGTAACTAATGATGTTGCTACTTGTAATGTAGAAACCATTGAACCTTGTATTTGTATAGGAATACCTATAAAATTTTTAAAAAATAATTATGAGAAGGATATAAATTTAATGAATTTTTTATCTAGTGCTTTAGCTAAAAAACTAAAAAGATCTTCTAAAAACTCAACTATTAACTTACTTTATCCATTAGAAAATAGGGTAGCTAGTTATATAATTTCTATAGGAATTAATAAAGAAAGTAAATCTTTTAAATTTGATGAAACCTTAATGATTATTTCCGAGCTTTTAGGTGCAAGCTATAGACATTTATTAAGAACCTTAAATAAATTATGTGAGAAAGGAATACTTTATAAAGAAGAGGATTACTATATTATTTTAGATTATCATAAACTTGAAGAATTATCAGCAGATATATATAGATAAATTATTAATATATAGTTTACAGAATTTATATATTTAAGAATTTTACATATGATATAATTAATATATTATTTGTAGGAGGCAAGAATTACATATGAAGATGAAAAAGGTAGCAACAATTATTACAATAGTAGCATTAACAATAGGTTTAGCAGGATGTACTAGCGGAGTGAAATTACCAGAGGGTGATGTTAAGATAGTAAATCAAGAAGTACAAGGAGTAATAGAATTATTATTACAATCAACTAATTATGGCAAAGATAAGAGTACTGTAGCATCTTTAGTATTACCGAAGGATTCAAAATATAATATAAGTTTATTTACTGAAAAATATATAAATGGTGAATTAAAAGAAACAAAGGAAATAGCTAATTACTCTACTGAGACAATAGAGAAGGATTCTATTATTCATGTTATANGATGTAGATCCAAGAATTATGGAAGGATTACAAGCTAACTTCGTAGGAGAATGTACAGAAGTAGGAATGTACTTAGCAATGTCAAGACAAGCTGATAGAGAAGGATTCCCAGAAGTTGCAGAAGCATATAAGAGAATAGCATTTGAAGAAGCAGAACATGCTGCAAAATTTGCTGAACTTATCGGAGAAGTAGTTGTAGCTGATACAAAAGCTAACTTACAAGCTAGAGTTGATGCAGAACACGGCGCTTGCCAAGGTAAGAAAGATTTAGCTACATTAGCTAAGCAATTAAACTTAGATGCAATCCATGACACAGTTCATGAAATGTGTAAAGATGAAGCTAGACATGGACAAGCTTTCAAGGGATTATTAGATAGATACTTTGGACAAAACTAGTATTTATATATAGGGGTATAGTACAGATTGTACTATACCCCTTTTAGTTTTCTGATATAGATTTTAAATAATTATTTTTATCTAAAAGCATATTATAAGATAGACCTATAAGTATAAATACTCCCCCTATTATTTTACTCTTAGAAACGCCGTTATTAGAAAAATAGTCTATAAAAATGCCTATAGAAAGCTGTCCGATAAAAACTAATAAGGATAAGGAAAAAGAAGAAACCCTAGGTATAGTATAGTTTGAAAGTACAACAACTAATATTCCTATTATACCGCCAAAATATGAATAAATAGGGATAGTATAATAGTTATTTAAATCTATATTTACATAGTCTTTAGTAATTAATAAAAGTACGAAAGAAGTAACAAGGCCAGTAAAGTAATTAATGAAAGTTCCTTGTAGTGTACCAATTTCTTCTGCTATTATAGAGTTGAAAATTCTTGAAATAACTACTGAAACTCCAGCGAGTACAGCTAATAAAATATAAAAATAAAACATAAATCCTCCTTTTTAAAACAATGCCATAATTGTAATTCCAACCATTATCATTGAAATTCCTAAAAGCTTCCTCTTTTCAAATTTTATTCTTCTCATTTTAATTAAACCAAAGGAATCTATAATAAGAGATGAAATAGTCTGCCCTAATAATCCAAGGGAGATTGTTAATGATGCACCTAAGTTAGTAAAACTTAAGTTATTAAGTAAAACTGTAAATACACCTATAATGCCTGCACTATAAAATATTAGTGATATGTTGGGTGAAACTTTAATTTTATATTTCTTTATAAGAAATATAAAAGATAAAATTATGATACCAACAAGATGAATTACAAATGTAGAAGAGTAATTTCCAATATAGTTAGATAAAATACCATTGAAACTTATCATTATAGTTATTAAAATACCAGTTAATAAAGATAAAAAATTATACATTTCTTTCCTCCATAATCTTTTAATATTAATTTATCATAAAGTAATTAAATTCTATTATGACATATGTCATAATAGATAAGTAAAGTGAAAAATATTAAGTTATTATAGGAGTTAATATGTATAAAGTAAAGGATTTAGATTTATTAGATAGGTATATTTCTATTCATAATTTAGAGAATATATTTAGTGGCTATATTAGAGAAAATTTAGAGGTGCTTTTTTACGATGAAAAGGAGTTAATAGTAAAAGAGGGGGAAGAGATTACTCACCTTATGTTCTTTGTAGAAGGAAAAGCTAAGATTTATATGACTCTTAGAAATGGAAGAGTACTTTTATTAGATTTTTATAAGGAGCTAGATACCATGGGTGATCTAGAGTTAGTAACTAATGATGTTGCTACTTGTAATGTAGAAACCATTGAACCTTGTATTTGTATAGGAATACCTATAAAATTTTTAAAAAATAATTATGAGAAGGATATAAATTTAATGAATTTTTTATCTAGTGCTTTAGCTAAAAAACTAAAAAGATCTTCTAAAAACTCAACTATTAACTTACTTTATCCATTAGAAAATAGGGTAGCTAGTTATATAATTTCTATAGGAATTAATAAAGAAAGTAAATCTTTTAAATTTGATGAAACCTTAATGATTATTTCCGAGCTTTTAGGTGCAAGCTATAGACATTTATTAAGAACCTTAAATAAATTATGTGAGAAAGGAATACTTTATAAAGAAGAGGATTACTATATTATTTTAGATTATCATAAACTTGAAGAATTATCAGCAGATATATATAGATAAATTATTAATATATAGTTTACAGAATTTATATATTTAAGAATTTTACATATGATATAATTAATATATTATTTGTAGGAGGCAAGAATTACATATGAAGATGAAAAAGGTAGCAACAATTATTACAATAGTAGCATTAACAATAGGTTTAGCAGGATGTACTAGCGGAGTGAAATTACCAGAGGGTGATGTTAAGATAGTAAATCAAGAAGTACAAGGAGTAATAGAATTATTATTACAATCAACTAATTATGGCAAAGATAAGAGTACTGTAGCATCTTTAGTATTACCGAAGGATTCAAAATATAATATAAGTTTATTTACTGAAAAATATATAAATGGTGAATTAAAAGAAACAAAGGAAATAGCTAATTACTCTACTGAGACAATAGAGAAGGATTCTATTATTCATGTTATATTAAATACAGCTAAATTAGGTGATGGAGAAGCAGATAAATCAATATACTCAATTGCAGAAATAGATAAAGAAAATACTAAGGATAGTAAGAATCCTAATTATAAATTAACTAAGTATTATGGGGAAGTTTTAAATTTTGATTCAAAATCATCATTAACTCAGATTGGTACAAATTTTGATGAAGAGGCTGTATTAGCTGGATTAGTAAAATATAAGGAAGATGATACAGAAAAATCTCCTATTAATTTAGATTCATATAAGGATGAAGTAGGAAATTATTCAGAAGTAAATATGTTTAAGATAAAGGTTAATAAGTAAAAGGGGTTGTTTCATACAGCTCCTTTTATAATATCATAAAGAAAAATAAAGTTTGATACAATTATCATAAATATGTATAATAGTTATGAATTATAAAAAATGGAGTGAACAACATGAGATTAAGAAAAAAGCCCTGGGCTAGACCAGAACTAGAAGCATGTAATTTTTTTATAACTAATCCAAGAGATTATAAAGGTAAATGGAGAGAGTTTTTTAATAACGATAATCCAATATATTTAGAATTAGGCTGTGGAAAAGGAACTTTTATAGCAGTTCATGGGGCAGAGAATAAAGATAAGAATTATATAGCTATAGATATTAAGGATGAAGTTTTAGTTCTAGCAAAAAGAAATATAGAAAAGTCATACAATGAAAAAGAAACAGTAACTGATAATATAAAGTTAATGGCTCAAGAAATATTATTAATTAATGATATTTTAGGAGAAGGAGATTTAATAGATAGGATATATATTAATTTTTGTAATCCTTGGCCAAAGAAAAAACATAAAAAGAGAAGACTTACACATACTAATCAATTAAAAAACTATAAGAAATTCTTAAAAGAAGATGGGGAAATATACTTTAAAACAGATGATGATGAATTGTTTGAAGAATCATTAGAGTATTTTAAAGAGAATGGTTTTAATATAGATTATATTACATATGATTTACATAATAGTGATTTTAAAGGTAATGTAAGAACTGAACATGAAAATATGTTTAGTGAGCAAGGAATAAAAATAAAATTTTTAATAGCAAAAAGAATATAACAAGAAGGTCATTGTAGCTTATAAATAGTTTCAATGACCTAAAATTATATTAGATATAAAACAAAAAAATAATAAATTATTTATTTTTTTAACCTAATTATCAATTCAATTGTATTTAAAAATATATCTATTTCTCGTATAGAATTATAAATTCCAAAACTTGCTCTTACCATACCAGGCATTTTACAACTAGAATCAACTAAATATCTACTAGATTCTATATCATTTATTTTTAATAATCTTTTTACATAAGGATGGGCACAAAATGCTCCCTGCCTAACTGCAATAGCTCGAAGACTTGCTAATAATTTTGCGTTTTCTGCATGATATATATTTTTAATATTAAATACAACTATTCCAAGTCTATCATCTATTTTATAATTGTCACCATAAGTTATTACATCTTTTATTGAATTAAGACCTTTTAGAGCATAATTTAACAGTATTTTTTCATTGTTTTCAATTGTTTCATAACCTATATTATTTAGTTCTTTCATTGCTTCTACTAAAGCAATAGCACCAAAAAAGTTGGGGCTACCTGCTTCATCTTTTTCAGGAGGGGGAAGTAATACCTCTGAATAATCTAAAACAGCATCAACTGTTCCACCACCTTTAAGATCAGAATTTAATCTTTCAAATTCTTCTTTTAGCCCAATTATTGCACCACTACCAAAGGGAGCATACATCTTATGGGCAGAAAATACTAAATAATCAATTAAAGTTTCCGTAAAATCTAGTTTTTTATGAGCTACTATTTGAGCACCATCTACTATTAGTTTAGCATTATATTTATGAACAAGTTTTGAGATATAAGATAAATTATTTACATAACCTGTAACATTTGAAGCAGCAGTAATTGTAACGTATTTAACTAAGCCATGATATTTTTCAAGTAAGTATTCTAGTTCATCTAGTTTTAGCCTACCATTTTCATCTACCTCAATATATTTTAAAATACACTTTCCTCTCCATGGTAAGTCATTAGAATGATGCTCCATTCTAGTAGTTATTACAATATGATTTTTATCTTCAATTAACATATTAGATAGTCTATTTATTCCTTCGGTAGTATTATTAACGAAGATAACAGTATACTTATTTTTTGAAGCTTTAAAAAAATCTAAGATATAATCCCGAGATTCTGAATAAACTTTGGTTGAATACTCAGACTTTTGTCCGAGGCCCCTTCCTATTGCTCCATATAGTTCACAAGCCTTTGTTATTCTATCTAGAACACTTTTAAAAACTGGAGTAGTAGCTGCGTTATCAAAATTTATTGGTATTATATTATTGCTATCGTAAATTGGCACTTTTTTATCAAGGCCTATAAATAAATGTCTAAAAGAATTATTCGTTAAATCATTCATAGCAAAACCTCCCTTAATATAATATTCAGAGAATTACGTTAAGGTGATAGTAATATAAATGAAGAGTGTTCTAATACAATTAAATAGAACATATATAAATGTATAGCGTATACTTATAATGAAATATTTTTTGGAGGAAATATATGTCTTATAATAACCGTAATGTAAAATCAGAGGATGATGATTTGAAATTTATACCATTAAATGTAAGAGAACCATTTATAGATAAAGATTCAAGTTGGTTTCCTGTTATAGATTTAAATTTGCCTAGTTTTAGTAATATACCACAAGGTTTTGTTTTAGGATTTACAGCACAAACAGATAATTCAAATTTAGTAGGAACTCCATTAAAAACATTAGACTATGTACAAAGTAATAATTTAAATGTTAAAGATACTGAAAATCCTATCGAGAAGAAACAGTTTGAGGAAGATTTTAATTTATATTATCCATCAGAAACTTTAGGAGAAGAGCTTCCTTCCTATAATAAAGAAGATAAGTGCAAAAAAATTAATGATTCTGAAGAGAGCACTAATAAAAATAATATAAGTAATATTAGCAAAAATCCTCAAGTTCAGGGAATGAATCAGGGAATGAATAATTCTGAAATGCAAGGTATTAATAACCTTGAAGCACAGGGAATAAACAATCCTAAAACCCAGGAGATGGACAATATAAATAATCAGGGAACGAAAATACAAGATATGAATATGAAAAATAGTAGTGGTGATTTGGCTGAACCAATCCATATGAAGCTTTTAAGAAATTTAGACTTTGAAAGTTACTTAGATACAGAATACAGGGGAGATGAAGAAAGTAAAATTAAAGATATAGACAGGATTTTTAATATAATAAAAGATGATAAATCAATAGTTGATACATTGAAAGCTTATAATCTTCCAAAACCAATTTACGATTTGATAATTAAGAAGATAATTAAATTAACTTTAGAAAATTCAAAATATAAGTGGGGTGATTAAGCTTGTTATTTCGTCAAAATATGCCTAATTTACAAAGTAAAATAAGATTTCTTCATGCAATACCAACAGCTCCAGCAGTAGATATATATTTAAGTGGAGATGTGCTAGGGAAAAATTTGAAATTTTCTGATATAACATGTTATGAAAGTATATCACCAGGAAAATATGAACTTCAATTATATCCAGCAGGGATTTATGATAAGCCATTAATAAGCAAAGATATAGATATTCTCCCTAATACTACTTCAACTGTTAATATAATAACCTTAAGTGAAGCAATAGATATATTTGTATTAAATGATGCTAATATTAAAGGAGAAATAACAAGTTGCTTTCTAAGATTTATACATTTATCACCTAATGCACCTTTATTATCATTATCCTTACCAAACGACATAAATCTTTTTGGAAATGTTGAATATTTAGAGACTACAGGATACTATCCTTTATCTCCTGCTATTTATGATTTTAAAGTTAGTTTTTCTGGTTCCTCAGGATTATATAAATATATTAATAATAGTACTCTAAAAAACGGAAAATTTTATACTATATATATAATAGGATTATTAAATAAAACTCCTACTTTAGGATATTTATTATTAGAAGATGGAGCATAGTAGTTGATAATTATAATGCGTAATTAAGGATGTAATTTGTTCCAAATTACTGAATTTTAATTTTTTAGAGGCTGCTTTTACAGCCTCTAAATATTTATAAATTAATGTTACATAAGTAAGTATAATTTTCTAATGAGAATAAATATGGCTTAATATAATTGTAAAGATTCCTAAGAAAATAGATATTAAATATATTTTATGATACTTATATTTTCTAGCTGTTGGAATAAGTTCTGCAAAGGAAATATAAAGCATTATACCTGCAACTAAAGCAAATGTTATAGCTAAAATAATTTCATTTATATAAGGTCGTAAAAATATAAAGGCTAGAAAGGCACCAAGGGGTTCAGCAAGGCCAGAATATAGAGTATATTTAAAAGCCTTTAATCTACTTCTAGTGGAATAATAAATTGGTATAGCTATTGATATACCTTCAGGAATGTTATGAAGTGCAATAGCAAGTGCAATTGATATTCCTAAAGTGGTATTTTCATAGCCTGATATAAATGTAGCTATACCTTCAGGAAAATTATGTATCATTAAGGCTACCATTGATACAAAGCCAACTCTATATAGCTTTTCATTTGTATTATCATTATAACTTTTTGGTGCCTCTGGAATAAATTTATCTATAAGTAATGCCATTAAAGCACCTATTAGCAAAAATAATAATGAATATAAGACTCCTTTGATATTTCCATTATATGAACTTAATGTTTTTTCAGCAGATATAAAAAGATCTGTAAATGATACAGTAATCATTACTCCAGCAGAATACGATAAAGCAAAGGTAATTAATTTTTTGTTTTCAACTTTGGAAAAAAACAGTATAAAGGCACCTATAACAGTTGAAAGTCCAGCTATTAAGGATAATATTAGAGGGATTAATGATTGATTAGTTATCATAGTAGTTCTCCTTTTAAAGTTTAAAGTATATTAATAAATATATTAAAATTAAAAAATACTATGCAAAATAACATAAATTTTATAATATATAATAGTGTTAAGTGATAAATAGGAGAGTGGATATGCTAAAAAATAGAATAGAAGAAAAGTTAATAATGATTCCTTTAGTTAGCAAGGCTTTTCTAATAAATTTGAAAAGTAAAAAAAATAATTTTATAACTTATAAATATGGGGAAAATATAAAACAATATTATAGAGTATTTTCTGGCGATAAAAATAAGCCTATTATTTTATTTATACATGGTGGTGGGTGGTGGCATGGAAGTCCTAAGACATCAAGTTGTATAGGAAAGTATTTTAATGATTTAGGTTATACGGTAGTTATTCCAGCATACAGACTAGTTCCACTTTATAAATACCCAACGCAAATAAATGATGTGTTTACTGCATTAAAGGATTATTTAACTAAAGAAAAAGTTGAAAAAATTATAGTAATGGGTTTTTCTGCTGGTGCAGAGCTTTCAACTAATTTAGTTTTCAATAGGGAAAAACAAAAAGAGTATGAAATAAACAAAGATATTTTTAAAGGATTAATTACATTATCTGGAGTATTAGATTTTACTAAATGTAAATCAAAGCATTCACAAAGACTAATAGAAAACTATTTAGGGAATGAAAATAGGTCAGAGGATATTAATCCAATCAATCTTGTAATTAATGACATTAACTTAAAGGTACTTTGTATTCATGGAAATAAAGATCCATTAATAGATATAGATAATTCTATTAGCTTTGTAGAGAAAATTAAAAAGTTAAATGGAGATGCTAAATTAAAAATAATTAATGGGAAACATCATTCTGATATAATTTCTTTATTTCTAAATAAGGGAGAAAAGGAATCTAGAGAGATTTTAGATTTTATAGAAAAAGTATGAGTGAAATAAAAAAAAGAAACTATTTATTAGATAATATAAAAGTAATATTAATTTTCTTTGTAGTTTTCGGACATGTAATTGAATTTTATATAAAGGACAATTACATACTAAGAACTATATATATTTTTATATATATTTTTCATATGCCACTTTTTATTTATATATCAGGATATTTATCTAAGAACTTCTATAAGATGAAAAGAAAGGCCGTGAGAAATTTATTAATACCCTATATAATATTTAATATGATTTGGTACACAGCAGTTTATATTGGTACAAATAGAGTAATGTTTTCGTTGATTTCTCCAGGGTGGACTCTTTGGTATTTATTAAGTTTGTTTTTTTGGAGAATTTCGTTAAAATATCTTGTGAAATTTAAACATATATTAATTATAAGTTTTATAGTTGGTGCAATTGTTGGGATAGTACCTAATGTAGGAAATGTTTTATCTATATCAAGGACCATAGTGTTTTTACCATTCTTTCTTTTAGGTTATTACACTAAAGAAGAAGATTTATTTAGAGTAAGTAACTTTAATAAAGTTTTATCTATGCTAGGAATAGTAGTATTTTTATTTTTAGCTATTTATATAGTAAGAACAAACTTATTTGATTATAAATTCTTATATTATTCTTATTCATTTAAGGATTTAGAAATTTCTTTATTAAAAGGAATTATATTAAGAGGGATACTTTATTTATCTTCTATTATATTTAGTATTTGTGTAATATCATTAGTGCCGAATAAAAAGCAAGCATATTCTAATTTGGGAAGAGCTACTATGAATATATATGTTTTTCATATTTATTTAGTTATGTTAGTATATTTTTTCATCCCTAAATGGAATATAAGTATATTAAGAAATGTATTAATACTTATAAGTCCATTTTTGATAATGTATATATTATCTAGAAAAAGAGTAAATAAAGTGTATGATGGAATTTTTTATCCGGTAAATATAAGTATTGATACTGGGAAAAATTCATATAAAAAATATAGAAAGTTTAGAAAGTAGTTGAATTTATTTCAGCTACTTTTATTTTTTTAGATAAAAATTTTTAATAATAGATATAAAAATATATTTACAAGTGATTAACTAAGTACTATACTAGTGTATATACAGTTAGGGGGATTTTTTATGGATAGTAGAGATAAAATTAGAAAAATGATGTTTGCGGCTGTTTTGATAGCAATTTCAATTATTATTCCAACTCAATTCGGATTTTTGAAAATTAATATTCCACCATTTAGTGCAACACTAGCATCTCATGTACCAATGTTTTTAGCTATGTTAATATCGCCAGAAGTTGCAATAGTAGTAGGAATAGGTTCTGCACTTGGATTCTTTATAACGAGTCCATTAGTGATAGCAGCTAGAGCAGCAATGCATATAGTGGTAGGCTATGTTGGGGCATTAATTATTAATAAAGATAAGAACTTTAAGAAAGCAATTGCAATAACAGCTCCTATTCATGGAGTTTTAGAAGGATTAATAGTTATTCCATTTGGATTTTCAGTTTATCAATTCATAGTGGTTGTTGCAGTAGGAACTATGATACATCATTTTGTAGATGGAGCAATTTCTTATGCTTTAGCTAATGCTTTAGCTAAGGCAAGAGGAAAAAAACTCTATGATGTATTTACTAGTGAAGCAATGTAGAAAAAAGGGAACTGTTATTAATTATAATAGCAGTTCCCTTTTAATTATGTACTAGTGAATTCTTATAAAAAATATTCTAGATTTTCATTGCCAATTTCTATTGTTTTCATTTATTATAAACTACAAATTGATACAATTGCGAGTTTATTATAAAATATTTTCTCAATACCGTAATATTAAGTGAGAATCCCAATTCTACATTTTGATTCTAAAACTTACTAATTGGACTATATGAGTAAATTCCACTAACTAAATCAAAGATTTATAGTGTCACTTAATTTTTCAGTATAAAAATGTTCGCATTTTTATCTCAAAGTGATATAATTTTAAATTAATGGAAATAGTTATAATATCAAAATGTTTGGAGGCGGAAATATGGATAACACATCACTTATATTAGAAGGTGGAGGAATGAGAGGAGTTTACTCAGCTGGGGTACTAGATTTATTGTTAGATGAAAATATTCATATAAAATATTGCGTAGGGGTATCGGCAGGTGCGTGTAACTGTGTTTCTTATATTTCAAGACAAAAGAAGAGAAATTATAGAGTTAACATAAATTATATTAATGATAAGAGATATTTAAGTTTTAGGAATTTGGTTAAAACTGGATCGGCTTTTGGTATGGAAATGCTATTTGATATAATACCAAATGAATTAGAGATTTTTGATCATGAAGCATTTATAAATTCAGGAACAAAGTTTTTTGTAGGTGCTACTAATTGTGAAACAGGATTACCTGAATTTTATAATATAAAGGATTTTAATGAAGATGGCTATGATACTTTAAAGGCATCTATTTCTTTGCCTTTAGTTGCGAAGATTATTGATTATGACAATAAAAAACTTTTAGATGGTGGTATTGCAGCGCCAATACCAATTCAAAAAGCTATAGATGATGGAATAGAAAAGCATGTAGTTATATTAACTCAGCATAAGGGATATAGAAAAAGCAAAACAAAGATAATGCCTATAATAAAGAAAAAGTATAAAGATCATTCAGGGCTTATACAGGCTATGGAAAATAGATATAAAATATATAATGATACATTAGATATGTTAGATAAATTAGAAAGTGAAGGAAAATGTTTCATTATAAGACCAACTGTTCCTCTTAAAGTAAGTAGATTTGAAAAAGATAAAAATAAGCTTGAAGCAATATATAATAGGGGATATGAGGATGCAAAAGTTATTTCGGAGAAGTTGAAAAAATTCTTGGAAAGTTAAATAAATATGAATTATTTAAATACATATATTAAAATAATTATAAAGTAACTATTGTAATAATTGTTAATTGAAAGGAGATGGGGAGTTAAATGAGAATATTCCATATGGGGGATTGGCATATAGGTAAGCTTGTAAATGGATTTTATATGACAGAAGATCAAGAATATATATTAGAAGAGTTATGTAAGGCTATAGAGGAAAAAAATCCAGATGTACTTTTAATTGCAGGAGATTTATATGATAGATCTGTACCACCTGTTCAAGCTGTTGAGCTCTTAAATAGATATTTAAGAAAAATAGTTAAAGATTTAAATACAAAAATAATAGCTATAGCAGGAAATCATGATAGTAATGAAAGAATAGAGTTCGCTAGTTCTCTTTTATGTGATAGTGGTTTATATATATATGGAAATTTAAAAAAGAATATAGAAAAAATAACTTTAGAAGATGAGCATGGAAAAGTTAATTTCTATCCAATACCATATGCAGATGTTCCAGTTGTAAGAGAGTTATTTAAGGATGATAATATAAAAAATTATGACTTAGCTATGGCTAAGATAATGGAAGAGATAGATAAAGATTTTAATGTTAATGAGAGAAATATAGCAATTGCTCATGGATATATTACAAAAGTAAATGAAGAAGGAGTAGAAAAATTAGAGGAAAGTGAATCAGAAAAGCCTTTATCAATAGGTGGAACGGACTTTATAAACTATAATCACTTTGAAAAATTTAATTATACTGCTCTTGGACATTTACATGGACCTCAAAAGGTAGGATGTGAAAAAATAAGATATTCAGGTTCACTTATGAAGTATTCTTTTTCGGAAGTTACTCAAAGAAAGGGAATAACAGTAGTTGATATAGATAAAAATGGTGAAGTTAACATTGAAATCTATGATTTAAAGCAAAGAAGAGATTTTAGAGTTAAAAAAGGAACTCTAGAGGAATTATTAAAAGATTATAAAAATGAAAATAATGAAGATTATATAAAGGTAATATTAGAAGATAAGGGTGAGATATTAGACCCTATGGCTAAGCTTAGAGCAGTTTATCCAAATGTTATGGAACTTATAAGAGAAGAAAAGCTTTCAAAAAGATCTAATAATGAAGTTTTGACTAATGATATTAAGAAAAAGTCAAAGGTTGATTTATTCAAGAATTTTTATAGTGAAATAATAGGGGAAGAAGTAACAAGTGAAGAAATAGAGATTATGGAGAAAATAATAAGTAAGGCTGAAAGGGGAGAAGAGTAATGATAATTAAAAAACTTACAGTATCTGCTTTTGGACCTTATGCAACTGAGCAAGAATTGGATTTTGAAAGTTTCTTAAGTGATAAGAATATGTTTGTTATTACTGGTAATACAGGAGCTGGAAAAACAACTATATTTGATGCTATAAATTTTGTTTTATATGGTGAAGCAAGTGGTAGTGAAAGAGATGGAAAATCATTAAGAAGTGATTTTGCAGAGCCTTCAACTAAGACTGAAGTTAAGCTTTGGTTTTCTTTAAAGGGAAAGGAATACTATATAAAGAGATCTCCACAGTATTTTAGACCTAAGCAAAAAGGTGAAGGCTATACTGAAAGTAAAGCAGAAGCAGAACTTATATATGATGATAAAACTATTACTGGATCAAAGGAAGTTACAAGACAAGTAGAGGAGATTCTAGGAATAACATCAGATCAATTTAAACAGCTTGTTATGATTCCACAAGGAGAGTTTAAAAAACTTCTTAATTCTGATAGTGATAAGAAAGAAGAAATATTTAGAAAAATATTTGGAACTAAGATTTTTTCAGATATTCAGCAAAATATAAAAAATGAAGCTAATAATTTAAAGAAATCTATAGAGGAAGTTTTAAGAGATAGAGAAAATAGAATAAGATCTTTTAAATTAAGAAAAGATGATGATTTGCTAGGTAGTCTTATTTTAAATAAGGATTTAAATGTTGAATTAATATTAGAAGAATTTAATAAATCTATAGATCTTGATAAGGAAGAAGAAAAAGCTTTAAAAGAAAAGCATGATAATATAAAGCTTAAGCTTGAGACTTTATCTAAAGAATTAGTATTAGGTAAAGAAGTTAATAAAAAGTTAGAAACCTTAGAAAAGTATAAAAAAGAATTTGAAGAATTAAATGCTTTAAAGGAAGAATTTAAGCTTAAGGAAGATGAATTAAAATATGCTAAGAAAGCTGTTACAGCATTAAATTATGAAGAAAAGTACGAAGAGAAAAGAAAAGCTTTAGCTAGAATAAAAAACAATTTGACTTCAAGCATAGAAAAAATAAATAAACTTAAAATTGATTTAGAAAAGGCTGAAGAAAACTTTAAAAAAGAAGTAGAAAAAGAGCCTTTAAAAAATGAATTAACAAAAAAACTAGATGAAATAAAGATTTTAAAAGAAAAAACTTTAATTTATAAAGAAAATAATGAAAAATTAAGTTTATTAAAAGTAGCTTATGGAAAAATTAAAGAAAGAATAGAAAAGATTAAAAAAGATATAGAAGAAAATTCTAAATTAGTAGTAAAAATAAATGATGAAATTGCTATAATACAAAATTTAAAAGAAGAAGCTTCAAAATTAAATATAGAAGAATTAAATTATAAAAATAAAGAAGAAAAGTTAAATTCCCTAAAGATTAGTTTAAATAAATTAACAAATGAATTAATAAAAGAAGAAAAATTAAAAAATGATTACGAAGTATTAAATAATATTTATAAAGATAAAAGAAGTCTTTATGAAGCTTTAGATGAAAGTTTTAGAAGAAACCTAGCAGGGATTTTAGCTAAGGATTTAGAAGAGGGAAAAGAATGTCCTGTTTGTGGATCGACAAGTCACCCTAAGGTTGCAATGCTAGAAAATAAGGATATAAGCGAAGAGGAAGTTAAAAAAGCTAAATTAGAAGAAGAAAAATCAAGAGTAAATATGGAAGCTTCATTAACAAGCCTTACTAAAATTAAAGCTGAAATAGATTCCTTGAAAAATGATAATATTAATAAGTTGTTTAAGGAAATATTTAATGAGAAATTAGGAGATATATCATTAAGTTTAGAAAAAGTATGTGAAACTTTAAATTCCACAGTTAAAACTTTAAATAGTATTACTTTAAAGAAAAAAGAAATAGAAAGCAGAATATTAAAGGAAGAGGAATTAAAAAATAAAAAGCTTAATTTAGAGAATTTAAATGATGCCTTAAGAAAAGAATTAGATAATAAGAGTGAAGAACTTTTACTTAGAGAAGGGGAAGTTAAAACTCAAGAAGCTAATTTAAATAATATAGTAAATGACTTTAAGGGTAATATAAAAACTATTGAAGCATTAAACTTAGAAGAAAAGGATATTAATAATAATCTTATAATTTTAAAGGAAGCTTATGAGAAAGCAGAAGTATATTTTAAAAATGTACAAAGTATTTTTGATAAGGAAAATGGAAACAAAGAAACCTTAGAAAATATGGAAAAAGAAGCGGATATAGAATTAAAGGTTGCTTTAGAAGAATTTAAGGAAAAAGTTTTATCTTTAGGCTTTAAAGATTATAAAGATTATGTGAGCAAAAGAAAAAAAGAAAATGAAATTGAATTAATAGAAGAAGAAATTAAAAAATATAACCTAAATTTATCTAATGCCAATAAATTATATAGTTTATCATTAGGGGAATGCAAAGATTTAAAGATTATAGATATAAGTTTAATAGAATCTTCAATTAAGGAAGTTAATAAAGAAAGTGAAGATATAAATAATCTTATTAAGGAAGTTTACTCTAGAATAGATCAAAATAGCAAAACTTTAGAAACTTGCTTAGAATTTAATAAAAAGATAGTACAAGAGGAAGAAAAATATAAAACTATAGGTAGATTATCTAAAATTATAAATGGGGACAATCCAAGAAAAATAAGTTTTGAAAGATATGTTTTAGCAGCTTATTTTGAAGATATTATAAGTGCAGCTAACATAAGATTCTCTAAAATGACAAATAGTAGATTTGAGCTTTTAAGAAAAGAAGAGCTTGGAGATAAGAGAAAAGGTCAAGGATTAGATTTAGAAGTTTTTGATAATTATACAGGAAAATCTAGGGACGTTAAAACTTTATCTGGTGGAGAATCCTTTAAAGCTTCTTTAGCAATGGCTCTAGGACTTGCAGATGTAGTGCAAAGATATTCAGGTGGAATTCAGTTAGATACAATATTTATAGATGAAGGCTTTGGAACGTTAGACCCTGAATCTTTAGATATAGCTATAGATTGTCTAATTGACCTTCAGGATAATGGAAGGATAGTAGGGGTAATCTCTCACGTTCAAGAATTAAAAGATAGAATAGATGTAAAACTAGAAGTTAAATCTACTAATAAAGGTAGTAAGGCTGAATTTAAATCTTAGATATTTAATAATTATATATTATTGATTTTAAACTTAGGCTCTGTTAAACAGAGCCTATTTTTTACTTAATTATACATTCTTCATTTTTAAACAGTTCTTTCCTATATTTAGTTGGTGAAATAGACATCTGTTTTTTAAAGGTTTTTATAAAGTAAGAAACATCACCAAATCCTACTTCATAGGCTATATCTGTAATTGATAAATCTGTATTAGCAAGTAATAGACTTGCTTTTTCAATTCTAAAATTATTAATATACTGAGTACAAGTTTTACCAGTTTCATTTTTAAAAAATCTTAAAAAATGATATTCACTATATTTAGCTATATTTGACAAGTCTTTAATAGATATATGAGATTTATAGTTAGTTTGAATATATTTTATAACTTCCTTTAGTTTTTCAATCTTAATTAAATTATTATAATTTTCTTTTTCTATATTTGCATCAATATAGCCTTCTTTAAAAAACAAGTGAAATATAGTAAAAAGATAAGATTTAATTGCTAATTGATATCCATAGCCCTTATATTTATAGCAATCAACCAATGATTTAAATGCATTTACAATATTGTCATAACTAGAATCCTTACATGTAATTATATTATTAAAAAATAATTTATTTTGTAAAATTGGATTTATAAAATTAATTTGGGAGAAATCCAATGAATTACCTTCAATAAGAGATAAATTAAAAACTAAGGCAATATAAGATATTCTAATGTTAGTATTATCCACCATATAATGAATTGCTCCCTTAGGTATAATTATAAAGTCTCCAGTAGATATTTTAAAAATCTTAAAATCAATACAAATTTCTGAAGAGCCATTAAGAACATATATAAATTCCATTTCATCATGCCAATGAGAGTAGAAATCGGAAGAACTTCTATACTCTACTGGATAAATTTCCATAGGTAATTGAATATTTCCATGATTAACTTGTTCTTTAAGATTTAAATAACTTAAATTATCCATACTAAATTAATACTCCTTCATATATTTAAATAGCAAAATAGTTATATATATAATCAATTTTTAATGAGTAATTTAATTTTAATAACAGTATAATACAAAAATAAAAAGATTTCATTATATTGATATTAGTTTAGCTTACTTTTTTTCAAGAGGCAGTGCTTTTACTATAGATAAATAAAATTTAAAATTTTTATTCAAATGTAACTGATGTTACCGAAGTGAATCTAAAATCCTCATATAATGAAATCAGAAAGAAATTAATGAATTAAATTATCAAGGAGGATTTTTCAATGGAAAATAAAATGTTTTGTTTCCAATGTCAAGAAACAGCAGGATGTACTGGATGTACTCAATTTGGAGTTTGTGGTAAGTCACCAGATTTAGCAAGAATGCAAGATCTATTAGTATATACAACAAAAGGATTATCAGAGGTTACAACTAGACTTAGAAAAGAAGGAAAAGAAATATCAACTGAAATTAATCACTTTATCACATTAAACCTATTTACAACAATAACTAATGCTAACTTTGATGATGAAATATTCTACGAAAGAGTTCAAAGAGTTTTAGAAATAAAGAAAGAATTATTAAATAAATTAACAAATAAAGATGGTTTATCAGAAGCAGCATTATGGACAGCTGTCACAAGAGAAGAATACGATGCGAAGTCAAAAGAAGTTGGTGTATTAGCTACTAAGGATGAAGATATAAGAAGTTTAAGAGAGCTTATAACTTACGGATTAAAAGGATTATCAGCATATATGAAGCATGCCAATGAATTAAGCTACGATAATGAAGAAGTAAGTGCATTTATGCAAGAAACTTTAGCTAAATTATTAAATGATAATTTAACTGTTGATGAATTAGTTGCATTAACTTTAGAAACAGGTAAAGTTGGGGTAGATGGTATGGCTCTACTTGATAGTGCTAATACTGGAACTTATGGACATCCAGAAATGACTAAAGTTAATATAGGTGTTAGAAATAATCCAGGAATATTAGTTTCAGGACATGACTTAAAGGATTTAGAGCAGTTATTAGAACAAACAAAGGGTACAGGAGTAGATGTTTATACTCACTCAGAAATGTTACCAGCTCATTATTATCCTGCATTTAAGAAGTATGATCACTTTGTAGGAAACTATGGAAATGCTTGGTGGAAACAAAAAGAAGAATTTGAAAGCTTTAATGGACCGATTTTAATGACTACAAATTGTATAGTACCACCAAAGGATAGCTATAAGGAAAGAGTATTTACAACTGGAGCAGCTGGATTCCCAGGATGTAAGCATATAGATGGTGTAGATGGACAAGCTAAAGATTTCTCAGAAATAATTGAACTTGCAAAAACTTGCAAAGCTCCAACAGAAATAGAAAATGGAGAAATCATTGGAGGATTTGCACATAATCAAGTAATGCAGCTTGCAGATAAGGTTGTAGATGCAGTAAAATCAGGAGCTATTAAGAAATTCTTTGTAATGGCAGGATGTGATGGAAGAGCTAAATCAAGAAATTATTATACTGATTTTGCAAAGGCTTTACCTAAGGATACTGTAATATTAACAGCAGGTTGTGCAAAATATAAATATAATAAATTAGATTTAGGCGATATTGGTGGAATTCCAAGAGTCTTAGATGCTGGTCAATGTAATGACTCATATTCATTAGCATTAATTGCTTTAAAGCTTAAAGAAGTATTTGAATTACAAGATATAAATGAATTACCAATAGCATTTAATATAGCTTGGTATGAACAAAAAGCTGTTATAGTATTATTATCATTACTATATTTAGGAGTTAAAAATATTCATTTAGGACCAACATTACCTGCATTCCTTTCACCAAATGTTGCAAAAGTATTAGTTGAAAACTTTGGAATTGGTGGAATAACTAATGTAGAAGATGATTTAAAAATGTTTTTAGCTTAATATAAACTTAAAGGGACTGTCATCCAATGAAAAATTAAGAATGTAAAATTTAAAATTAATGAAAAAACTCCTGCGGGAGTTTTTTCCTTCCTTTAGTTTGTAAAGAGATAAACATTGTATGAGGTTGACTTGGAGCGCATGCGACGGAGCAAGGAATATAATGTTTATCTCTTTTTTACAATAGATTTTTTTTCTATGATTTGTTAAAGTTAAAAGTATGAATATTTAATATAGAAATAGAAAATTCATTAAACTAAGAGAGGTATAGAGATGATAGAGGTATTAAAGAATACTTGCTTTTTTAAAGGAATTCCAGAAAGAGAAATAGATAATATTTTAAAAAGTGAGCTTTACTTAGTAAGGGATTATAAGAAGAATGAAGTAATAGCCAATCAGGGAGAGAAATGCAATAGTTTATCAGTAATTCTTCAAGGAAAAGCTGTTATACAAACAATATATGAAAATGGAAAGGTTCTAACATTATCTAATTTTAATGTTAGTGATGTATTTGCAGAAGCTCTATTATTTTCGAAAGATAGGGAATATCCTGCTACAGTTATGGCAGTAGAAGATTGTAAAGTACTGTCTTTTCCTAAAAATAGCGTTTTAGGAATAATGCAAAAAAATACTAAATTTGCAGAGAATCTTTTAGAATTACTTTCTCAAAAGATAGTAATATTAAATAGAAAAATAAACTTAATAGAGTTAGATTCTATAAGAAGAAAAATATGTAAGATATTACTAGATAATTATAAAAGAAATGACAGTTATGTTTATAAAATAAAGTCTAAAAAAGAACTTGCAGAGGAACTAGGGATACCTAGACCATCACTTTCTAGGGAACTTATTAATATGAGAGATATGGGGATTATTGACTTTAACTTAAAAGAAATAAAGATTACGGATTTAGAAGGGTTAGAAGACGAATTTTTTATGTAAAAAGAATTAAAGTACTTAGCAACAAGTGGAATTAAGTTTTGTTGTGAAAACATAATTAATTTTTATTTTTAAATCTTCATTATTAATTTAATAAATTAGGCAGACTCTAAAATTAGAAGTCTGCCTAATCATTTTTTGGTATATATAAATTGTAAAGGGATAACTATATTTCTATATTTTAATTATAATATAGAAAGTTAATAAAATAAATAGAATTTTTTAAATTTAGAATATTTACCAAAAATAATTAATAAAATTTGTAGAATAGGTAAATAAGCAATAATTTATAGGTATGAAGATAAAAGCTATATACTTATTATTAAATTTATGGTAGAATTATACTATAATTTATTTAATGTGCTAAGAGATTTAGAGATAAGCATAAGAATAAGAGTTGCTCTTATTTTTGTGCTTTTTTTGTTGTGTTAAAAGCAGGGAATAAGGGTAATATAAATATAATTTAGGAGGTAATTATATGTATGATGTAGCAATAATAGGAGCAGGGGTTATAGGTGCTTCTATATTTAGAGAGCTCACTAAATTTAATTTAAAGGTTGTTATATTAGAAAAAGAAAATGATGTAGCAATGGGAACAACAAAAGCAAACTCAGCAATAGTTCATGCTGGATATGATCCTGAAAATGGAACATTAATGGCGAGACTTAATGTTTTAGGCAATGAAATGTTTGAAGGATTATGCAAGGAGCTTTCAGTACCTTTTAAGAGAAATGGATCCTTAGTAATTGCTTTTGATGATGAAGATATGAAAACAATTAAAAGGTTATATGAAAATGGAGTAAAAAATAATGTGAAAGATTTAAAATTAATAAATAAAGAAGAAGTTATAAAGCTTGAGCCTAATATAACAGGTAACGTTGTTGGGGCTTTATATGCACCAACGGGAGGAACAGTAGGACCTTTTGAATATACCATTGCTTTAGTTGAGAATGCTATAAAAAATGGTGGAGAAGTTATGTTGAATTCAGAAGTTGTTTCAATAAATAAAGATACTTTTTTTAACATTAAATTAAAAAATAATAGAGATATTAAATCTAGATATTTAATAAATGCTACAGGGATATATTCAGATAAAATTCATAATATGATTTGTGAAGAAAGCTTTGAAATATATCCAATTAGAGGTGAATATTACGTTTTAGATAAGGATCAGGGAAGTAATTTTAAGCATACAATATTTCAATGTCCATCAAAGCTTGGAAAAGGAGTTGTTGTAACTCCAACTGTTCATGGAAACTTAATTGTTGGGCCTAATGCGGAATCCATAGAAGATAGGGATTCTGTAAGAAATACCACAGAGGCTTTAGAATATATAAAAGAGACTGCTAAAAGGACAACAGATAAGGTTAATTTTAGAAATTCTATTAGAAATTTTGCAGGATTAAGAGCACATGCTGATAAGGGAGATTTTATAATTGAGGAAAATAATAAAGTTAAAGGATTTATAGATGTTTCAGGAATAAAATCACCAGGACTTACAGCAGCACCTGCCATAGCTTTAGAAGTAGTTAAATTATTAGAGGAATCTGGACTTAGTTTAATAAAAAATATGAATTTTAATCCTTATAGAAAACAAATAAGATTTATGGAGTTATCTATAGAAGAAAAGAAAGAAATTATTAGTAAAGATAAAAGTTATGGGAAGATTATATGCAGATGTGAAGAAATAACAGAAGGTGAGATTGTAGATGCTATTAAAAGATCTTTTGGAAGTGTTTCTTTAGATGGAATCAAAAGAAGATGTAGGCCAGGAATGGGAAGATGTCAAGGGGGTTTTTGTGGACCTAGAGTTCAAGAAATAATTGCTAGGGAATTAAATATTCCTCTTGAAAGTGTTGTTTTAGAAAAAGAGGGATCTTATATTCTAACTGGAAGGTCAAGATAGGAGGGGTATTATGATATATGATTTAATTGTTATTGGGGGAGGACCGGCTGGACTTGGAGCTGCTTACGAAGCTTATAATAATGGTGTAAAAAATATTTTAATTATTGAGAGAGATAAGGAACTTGGAGGAATATTAAATCAATGTATTCATAATGGGTTCGGTCTCCATACATTTAAAGAGGAGCTTACAGGACCAGAATATGCTGATAGATTTATAAAATTTATTAAAACTACTGGTATAGAGGTAAAATTAGATACTATGGTTTTAGAAATTGAAAAGGATAAAAAAGTTCATGTTATTAATGAATATGATGGATATATGATACTTGAAACTAAGTCTATTATACTTGCAATGGGATGTAGGGAAAGAACTAGAGGAGCAATAGGTATAGTAGGAGATAGACCATCTGGTGTTTTTACAGCAGGTGCTGCTCAAAGATATGTAAATATAGAGGGATATATGCCAGGAAAAGAAATTGTTATTTTAGGATCTGGTGATATTGGACTAATTATGGCAAGAAGAATGACCTTAGAAGGGGCTAAAGTTAAAGCAGTAGTAGAACTTATGCCATATTCAAATGGTTTAAATAGAAATATTGTACAATGCCTGAATGATTATAATATACCCCTTTACTTATCACATACTATAACTGATGTAGTTGGAAATAAAAGATTAGAAAAAGTAATTATAAATAAGGTTGATGAAAATAGAAAGCCAATTAAAGGAACAGAAAGAGAACTAACCTGCGACACTTTATTATTATCAGTAGGTTTAATTCCGGAAAATGAATTATCTAAAAGGGTAGGTATTACTTTAGATAATAGAAATAACGGGTTGGTTGTTACTGAAAGCATGGAAACTAATATTGATGGAATATTTGCGTGTGGAAATGTAGTTCATGTTCATGATTTAGTGGATTTTGTAACAGAAGAAGCTAAACATACAGGAAGGTCAGTAGCAAGATATTTAAATAATAAATTAGAAAAAAGTAAATATATAGAAATAAAAAATGGTAAGGGAATAACTTATACAGTTCCACAAAGAATATCTATTAATGATATAGAAGATAATTTAACTATTTTTATGAGAGTTGATAATGTTTATAAAAATAGGTGTATAAAAGTTAAATCTTTAGATAATGTAATTCAAAGCCTAAATAAAAAACATTTAGCGCCAGCAGAGATGGAAAGAGTAATAATAAAGAAAGAGATATTAAAGGACTTAAATGATGATATTACAATATCTATAGAAGATAGGTAGGTGGAGTAAAATGGAAAGAGAATTGATTTGTATATGTTGCCCGATAGGATGTCATTTAAAAGTTAATATAGAAGAAAATAAAGTAGCAGGTAATGGATGTAAAAGAGGCTTGGATTACGGCATTAAGGAAGTGAAAAATCCAGTTAGAATATTAACTACTACAGTTAAAGTGAAAAATGGTGAACTTCCTTTAATACCTGTTAAGACTAAGGGAGAAATACCTAAAGATTTATTGTTTAAGTGCATGGAAGAATTAAAAAAGATAGAACTTATAGCCCCTATTAAAATTGGAGATGTAGTAATTTCTAATATATTAGGAACAGGAATTGATGTTATAAGTTGTAGAGATGTAAAAAACTTGAAATAGTCTAATATAAAGAGAATAGGTATTGATAATAGAAGTGGACAAATTTAATTTGTCCGCTTTATTTTTAAAGTAAATAGCTTAATGTTACTTACTAATAATACTATATTTTATATTTGTATGAAAATTGACAAAGAGCGTTAGTAAGGATAAAATTATATTAACTTTTTTTGGATATAGATTTAACAGAAAGTAGGAGTTGAAGATTATGAAGGCGATTTTAACAGTAATAGGAAAAGATAAGGTTGGCATTGTTGCAGGAGTAAGTAATGAATTATTAAGATTAAACATTAATATTTTAGATGTAAATCAAACTATAATGGACAAGTACTTTACTATGATAATGATGTTAGATTTAAAAGAATCTAATTCAAGTTTTGATATTATTAAAAATTCATTATTGGCTAAGGGTGAAGAATTAGGAGTTGAAGTAAAGATTCAAAGAGAAGAAATATTTAACTCTATGCATACTTTATAAAAAGAAGGATATGGAGGGTGAGATATGAATAGCAATAATATTTTAGAGACCATAAAAATGATAGAAGAAGAAAAGCTAGATATAAGAACTATAACTATGGGAATATCTTTACTAGATTGTATAGATTCGGATGGAGATAAGGCAAGAGAAAAAATATACAATAAGATAGTAAGTAGTGCTAAGGACTTAGTTAAGGTTGGGAAAGAAATAGAAAATGAATTTGGGATACCTATAGTGAATAAAAGAGTTTCAGTAACTCCAATATCTATAATTGCAGGAGCTACAGACGAAGAAAATTATGTTAAGTTTGCTGAAACTTTAGATAAAGCAGCTGAAACCTTAGGGATAGACTTTATAGGTGGATTTTCTGCATTAGTTCAAAAAGGATATACAAAGGGAGATAAAATTCTTATTAATTCAATTCCAGAAGCTTTAGCTAAAACTAGTAAGGTTTGTTCATCGGTAAATGTAGGATCATCAAGATGTGGAATAAATATGGATGCAATTAGGGAAATGGGAGAAATAATTAAAAAGACTGCTGATTATACTAAAGATACAAAGGGCTTTGGCTGTGCCAAACTTGTAGTGTTCTGTAATGCTGTTGAGGATAATCCTTTTATGGCAGGAGCTTTCCATGGAGTTGGAGAAGCTGACAAGGTAATAAGTGTTGGTGTAAGTGGACCGGGAGTTGTACAAAGAGCTTTAGAAAAAGTTAAAGGTGAGTCTTTTGATGTAGTAGCGGAAACTATAAAGAAGACTGCATTTAAAATAACAAGAATGGGACAGCTAGTAGCAAAGGAAGCATCAGAAAGATTAGGGGTACCTTTTGGTATAGTAGATTTATCATTAGCTCCAACGCCAGCAGTAGGAGATTCAGTTGCTCATATTTTAGAAGAAATGGGTCTTGAAGTTGTAGGAACCCATGGAACAACAGCTGCCTTAGCTTTATTAAATGATGCTGTTAAAAAAGGTGGAGTTATGGCATGTAGCCATGTTGGTGGATTAAGTGGAGCATTTATACCTGTTTCTGAAGATGCGGGAATGATAGATGCTGTGTTAAATGGATCTTTAAACTTAGAGAAGTTAGAAGCTATGACTGCAATTTGTTCTGTTGGATTAGATATGATTGCTGTACCAGGAGATACACCTGCAGAAACAATTGCAGCTATGATAGCGGACGAATCTGCAATTGGAATGATTAATAACAAAACAACAGCTGTAAGAGTTATACCAGCACCAGGGTGCAAAGTAGGTGATTTAGTTGAGTTTGGAGGGCTGTTAGGAACAGCTCCAGTTATGCCTGTAAATAAGTATTCATCTTCACTATTTATACAAAGAGGTGGAAGGATACCTGCTCCAATCCACTCATTTAAAAATTAATATGAATAATTTAAAATATTTATCAAAGCAAGGTTCTAACACTAAGCCCTGTGAAGATAGAATAACAGTTTTAGAGAATACTGCCTGGGTTTTAGATGGAGCAACAGGTATTACAGGTAAGAAAATTACGAATAGTGAAACAGATGCTGTTTGGTATGTAGAATCAATAAATAATTATTTAAAAGAAAATATAAATACTTCTAAAAGTATTAAAGATATAGTTAAAGATGCAATTAAAGAAACAAAGGATAAATACATTAAATTTAAGGGGTTTAAAGATTTAAAAGAAATAGATTATCCTTGTGCAGCCATAGCTTTAGTCAGATTTAATGATAATTATCTTGAGTATTTTGTACTTGGGGATTGCACAATTATTATTAAAGAAAATGGAGAAAAAGCAATAGAAATTGTGGATAATAAATTAATAGAGCTAGAAGAAAAAATTCTAAAATCAATGTCTAAAACTGCTTTTGAAAAAAACATTTCTATTTTAGAGGCTAGGAACTATTGTAATAAGGAAGTTCTTGATGTTAGAAAATTAAAAAATACTAATAATGGATATTGGATTTTAGAACTAAATAAAGAAGCTGTAGATCATTGTTTATATGGGAAAATAAAAATAATTAATTCTACTAGTATTTCTTTAACTTCAGATGGATTTTCTCAATACTATGATACCTTTAATTTAACTAAAGGATATGAAGATTTTATAAATATAGTAAAAGATACAAACATAGAAGAAGTATATAATAAATTATATACTAAACAAGAAGAAGACAGTAAATGCAATAACTTTCCAAGACTAAAAAAAAGAGATGATGCTAGTATAATATATTTTGAAATATAAATAAGAGGGGGTGTTTGTAGCAACCCCTCTTATTTATATAATATTGTAATACTTTAATAAAATTTACTAAATAAGAAAAGATATATAAGCGTACTTTTAATGCAGGGAAATATAATTTTTAACTGTTTCTAAAACAGAATCATCCCCAACATAAACTACAATATCATCTTCATTTATTATAAAATATGGTCCAGGTGATAAGAACATATCTCCATTCCTTTTAACAGCAATAATTGTTGCTTTTGTATTGTGCCAAAAATCTAATTCTCCTATACTTTTTCCCACAGCAAAACTATCTTTTTCAACAATACTTTCAAAGGGAATTATTGATCCAACATTTCTAAGTTGTGTAGCAAATTCAATTATAGAATTAATATTTTTTTCTAATTTATCATCTATTTCTTTTCTTTTCTTTATTAAATCAAAGGTTTCACTATTTAAGTATGTAAAGTCAGATTTAGTTTTAAATTTATTTAAAAACTCTTTTGCAGAGGTTTTGTCATTGATTATTATTCCACTTTTTTCGTTAATAGTAACAACATTCATATCTTTAAGTAAGGCAAGTGACCTTCTAATTGTTTCTGGAGATACATTATAGATACTAACTAAAGTAGTTCTACCAGTTATTTTTTCTCCTTCAATGAATTGATTATTTACTATTCTATGAGCTATATCAACAGCTATTTTGATATAATTAGGTGTTTTAGTTTGTTTAGACAAAATGATCCACTCCTTTACATTCAAATTCTAACATACAAAACTAGAAAGTAAAATACTTATGAATCTATATATTAACAAAAGAAAATAATATAAAAAAAGGGAATAATTATTACTTCTAAAGTAGATAATCATATTATAGAAATATTTACTTGAAATATATAAACATATGTTATGTCCTAAAGATGTTATTTAATTGAATTTAAATTTTACTTATTCTATAATTAACTTAATAGTTTGAATTAGAGGTATTTGTATGGAGAAAGAAGGTTTAATATTAGAAAAAAAGATTTTAAAAGAAAAAAGAGGGAAAATAAAAGGAGAACTTTCAGAAAAAATAAGGAATTTTGAGGTTATTAATAAAAAGCTTAAGCTTTTAACAAGAGAGTCTAAGGGAAGTTATAGTGAAGAAAAAGAAACAACTGAAAAAATTTATTCAGTATTAAAAAAAGATATTAATAATTATGAAGAAGCAATTAAGACTCCTTATTTTGGAAGAGTGGATTTTAGAGAACTAAAGGGACAAAAAGAAAGTATATATATTGGAAAACAATCCGTAAATTCAAGTCTAGATGGTGAAGAAATAGTAGTAGATTGGAGAACTCCAGTTGCAGATCTTTATTATAGTGGAACAGGGGGAGATGCTTATTATAAGTCTCCTAATGGTATAATAGAAGGTAGCTTATCTTTGAAAAGAAAATTTTTATTTAAAGAAGATTCCCTACAGGATATATTTGATGAAGGAATAAATGAGATAATTATAAAAAGTGGTTTAGAAGAAAGTGACTTAGTAGATGAGTTTTTAAAAATAAATTTAGAAGAAAGTAGAGGGAAAAAGCTAAAAGAAGTAGTAGCAACAATTCAAAAGGAACAAAATGAAATTATTAGGTGGCCAAAAAACTTACCTATAATAGTACAAGGATCAGCTGGTTCAGGTAAAACAACAGTTGCATTACATAGGTTAGCTTATTTAATCTATAGGTATTCAGAAAGTATAAAAGGTAAAGATATATTAGTATTGGCACCGAATAAATTATTTCTAGATTATATTTCAGATATACTTCCCAATTTAGGTGTAAATGAAGTTAATCAAACTACATTTCAAGAGTTAGTTTTAAAGCATTTAAAAAGCAAATTTAAAATCAAAGGTAAAGATGAAAAATTAAAGTACATTATAGAAGCTAATGATTTGGAAAAATGTAGATTTACAATAAATTCATCTAAAATAAAAGGTACATTAATGTTTAAAGACATTATAGATAGATACATATCTTTGTTAGAAAGTGCTTCTGTAGAAATAACAGATATTACTATAGAAGGGTATGTTTTATTTAACAAAAGAGAAATAATGAGATTATATTTAAAAGATTTAAAAAGCTATCCAATTAATAAAAGAAAAGATGAGATAAAGAGATATTTAAATTTAAAAATAAAAGAGAAAATAGAGATACTTTGTCTTCAAGTAGATTTAGATTGGGATAAGAATATTAAAGAAATAAAAAGAGAACTTAATGATTCTAATGAAAGAAGAGCTAGACTTATTAAAGTATATTCTGAAAGAGATAAAATAAAAGAAAGTATAAAGAGTAATTCTAAGAAAGTTATGAATGAATATTTTAAAAATTGGAGAGGCATAACTTCAAAGGATATATATTTTGATTTATTTAAAAATGAAGAATTTTTTGAGTTTGCTACATTAGGAAATATACCTAAAGATCTTTTGGATTTTATGAGAGAAGAACTAGAAGAAAATAATAGTAATGGAGTAATTGATGAAGATGATTTAGCACCACTTTTATATATAAATATGCTTTTAGAAGGTGTTGAAGAAAAAAACAAATACTCCCATATAGTAGTAGATGAGGCCCAAGATTATAACCCTTTTCAGATATATTTAGTGAATAGATTAACAAAGGGAAATTCTTTAACATTAGTTGGTGATATTGCACAAGGAATTTATTATTATAAGGGAATTAAAAGCTGGCAGGATATAGTAGATAAAGTTTTTGAAGGTAAGGCTACATATATTCAATTGACACAGAGTTATAGATCTACAGTTGAAATAATTGATTTTGCAGAGTGTTCTTTAAAAGCACAAAATTTAAATTTAAAAAATGCTAAGCCAGTTTTAAGACACGGTGAAAAACCTAAAATAGTTAAATGTAATAGTGAAAAAGAAGCTGCGTTAAAAATAAAAGATATAATTAACGAAATCTTCGAAAAAGGAAAAAGTAGTATAGCTATTATTACTAAAACAGTAGAAGAAGGAAAAGCAATAGAAAAAATTATTAAAAAGGAAACTAATCTAAAAATTTCCTTACTAAAAGGTAATGAAAAAGAAAATAATGAAGATATAATAATAATTCCATCTTATTTAACAAAAGGATTAGAATTTGATGCCACTATAATATATAATCCAAGTGAATTAAATTATAAAGATAATATATTAGACCAAAGACTTTTATATGTTTCTTTAACAAGAGCTTTACATTATGAATATATTATAGAAATAAATAACCTAACTAAGATGATAAGAGCGTAAAACTATATAAATAGTAGAATTTTATAATTGTTTGTAGAATAAGTTCATGGTAAAATATTACTGAAAATGAACTACTAGATTGAAGTTGGAGGCAGGGATATGGTACAAGAAAAATTAAAAGATAAAATTTATTGGGTTGGAGTAAAGGATCCAGATTTAAAGGTTTTTGATATTATTATGGAAACTAAAAAAGGAACAACCTATAATTCATATGTAATTAATGATGAAAAAGTTGCAGTAATTGACACTGTGAAAACTGGATTTTATGATGAATTCAAACAGAATTTAGTATCAGTCATTGGTGAAAAAAATGTTGATTACGTTATAGTACAACATACAGAATTAGATCACAGTGGTTCTTTAATTAAGTTAATAGAGGATTATCCTAATGTTAAGATAGTAGGGACAAAAGCAGCTATTACTTATTTAAAAAATATTTTAAATAGAGATTTTAATTATATTGAAGCTAGAGAAGAGATTAATCTTGGAGAAATAACGCTTAAGTTTATTACAGCTCCAAACTTACATTGGCCAGATACAATGTTCACTTATGTAAAAGAAAGAAATTTATTATTTACGTGTGATTTTACTGGATCACATTATTGTCCAGAAGGTGGAATAACATCAAGTTTAAATGATGATTATTTTGTTGAAATGAAGTATTATTTTGATTGTATAATGGGGCCATTTAAGAGATTTGTTTTAATGGGACTTGATAAAATTAAAAATTTAGAAATAGAATGTATTGCTACAAGTCATGGACCTGTTCATGTTTCTAATATCGATAAAATTTTAAATCTTTATAGAGAATGGGCAACAGAAGAAAAACTAGATGACAAAAAAGTAGAAATATTTTATATTTCAGCTTATGGAAATACTGAAGCAATGGCAAAATTTTTGAAAAATAAGGTAGAAGAAAAAGGTTTTAAAGCTGATATAACAGAAATAACTTCTGTTTCAGTAGAGGAATGTATAGCTAAAATTGAAAAATCTAAGGGATTTATGGTTGGGTCTCCAACAATAAATCAAGATGCAGTTAAACCTTCATGGGATTTATTATCAATGGTTAATCCTATTATTAATAGAGGAAAAGCAGCATTAGCTTTTGGTTCTTTTGGATGGAGTGGAGAAGGGGTAAAAATGCTTACATCAAGACTTAAAGATTTAAAACTAAAGGTTGTAGAGCCAGGATTATCCTTCTGTTTTGTGCCATCAGAAGAAGATTATAAAATTGCTGAGGAAGCAGTTAATAAATTCTTAGAATTAATGTAATAAATTAATAGAATTATATATTAAGGGGTTGTTTGTAACAGCCCCTATTTATATTTTTATTAACTTAGTTTTAAGTGTGCTATATAATGGTGAGGTGACTTGAGGCGAAGGCAAGGTCATAAGCAAAATTATATAGTACACTTTTTTATTATGACATTACTGAAAGAGTAGATTCATATAATAGAGTATATTTCTATTAATTAAATTAATTTTCAAATTTTATTCCCTAAACCGGTATTATTAGAATATCTATATAATAAATAATTAAAAAAGGGGGGGAACTGCTTCTAAAAAAATTGCAAAAGCGATTTGAAGGTAGGAAAGGTATGAGAAAAGAGTTAACTTCACAGGAAGTAAAATTTAACTTTAATTTTAAGGCAAGGGAACAAAAAGGTAACGTAACTATGATACCTGAAATAGATGGAGAGTATGAAAAGATAGGAAGAGCACTTAATATAAATAAAGAGGGCTATAATATTTATTTGATAGATTCCTTTTCAAAGGAAAAATTAATAAAACTTCAAGCTTATATAAGGGAGCAGTATAAAAATTTAGAACCTCCAAAGGATATTTGCTATGTAGTATTAGAAGATTATAAAAAACCAGAGTATTTATTTGTTTCTAATGGTAATGGCAATAAATTAAAAGAGGCAGTAGAGGAAATTAGAAATAATTATATAGAGCTGGTAGAAGAGTTCTACAATTCTTCTACAGAAGAAGAAAAGGATGAATTAATAGAAGAAATACAAAACAAGAGAAATTCTTATATAAGCGAATTAATGGAAATGGCAAAAAAAGAAAACTTTGAAGTAAAAGTAACCAATAAAGGCTTTGCTTTTATACCATTAATAAATGGAAAAGCAATTAGTGAGAGAGAATATGATAATTTAGAGAGAGATAAGAAAGAAGTAATAGTAACTAAGGCAACTATTTTAAAGAAAAAAGCAGAGGTAGTTTTAGGAAAAATTAAGGAAATCGAAGTGAAGTCTATAACAAAATTAAAAGAAATCTATAGTGATTTTTTATCAAAGGAAATGGAAGATTATAGGGATGAAATATTATTTGAATTTATAGAAGACGATAATGCTTATGAGTATTTAGAAAAGCTTTTTCTTTTAATAGAAAAAGATATTATAGGATGTTATACAATGGATATAGAGGAAGATGAGGAGAAACTATATGATATTATTAATAAATATAATATTCATGTTCTAGTGGATAATAGCTCTATTTATCATCCCCCTATAATATATGAGGAAGATCCAAATGTAAATAATTTAATGGGATTTTTGGAGCATGAGAATCACAATGGAGTATATACTACGGATATATCTTTAATAAATTCTGGATCATTGCTAAAGGCTAATGGAGGATGTTTAATTTTACGAATGAGTTCTTTAGCAAGCAATGGTTATGCATATTATTATTTAAAAAAGGCTTTAATTACAAATAAAATAACTTACGATGCATCCAAATCATATTTAGATTTAATATCTATTAATACTTTAAAGCCACAACCAATACCTATAAGTCTTAAGGTTATTTTAATTGGTGATATGGAAACCTACGATACATTGTATAATCTAGATGAAGATTTCGGAAAGCTTTTCCCTTTAAGAGCTGAGTTTTATCCAATAGTAGAAGCTAATAGTAATGTTACAGCATATATTAATAAATCCATTGATAAGAAGATAAAAGAAAATAAGTTAATGCCAATAACAGATGAAGGAAGAAATGAAATAATAAAATATTTATCAAGAAGTGCAAATAGAAAAACTAAGATAAATATAGATACTATAGAGATTGATAAAATAGTAATTTTAGCTAATGATAATGCAAAAAAAAGAAAATCATTACTGATTGAAGGTAATGATATAAGAAAAATAGCTTATTCTAAAGAACGAATAGAGGAAGAATATGATAAGCTTTATGAAGAAAATAAAATATTGCTTTCAGTAACTGGTGAGAAGATAGGCGTAATCAATGGGTTATCTGTATTAGATACTGGATACCACTCTTTTGGAAAGCCTGTAAGAATTACTTGTATAACTCATAAAGGTAATGGAAAAATAATAGATATTCATAAGGAAAGTAGGTTAAGTGGGAAAATTCATGAAAAATCTATAAATATTCTTAGAGGTTTAATGAGCAATATTTTAGATTCTTATGAAGATATACCAGTAGATTTCTATTTGAATTTTGAACAATCTTATGGAATAATTGATGGTGATAGTGCTTCTGTTGCGGAAGCTATTTGTATGTTATCATCTCTATCTAAGAAACCAGTTAAACAAAATATTGCTGTTACAGGTTCAATTAATCAACTAGGTGAAGTACAAGCAATAGGTGGAGTAAATGAAAAAATCGAAGGATATTTTAGAGTTTGTGAATTTTTAGATAGCTATAAAAACAAAGGAGTATTAATACCTGCGTCAAATAAAGATGAGTTAATTTTAATGCCTGAAGTAGAAAAAGCAATTGAGGATGGAGATTTCCATATATATGTAATGAATACGTTAGAAGATGCTATAGAAACTTTGATATTAAAAGAAGATGAAACCTTAGATGAATTTTATTTATCTTTAAAGGAAGAAATAAAAAAATATAAAAATAAAAAAGAAATTAAATAAGCCTTTATTAAAGAATTAGTATGTACATCATATTAATTCTTTTTATTTTTTGAAATTTTCTTTGAAAAGTAATATTTGTATTTGACTATGAATAAACTAATATGTTAAAATTATGGAAAAAGAAGGAAATTAAATATTCTATGGAGGAGGTGGATCTCTAAAGCTAATGTTATTGCTTTAGAGTAGTTTGTATGTATCTAAAATTTGATAAAAAAGATGACAAGCTAATTGTAGGTTTAATGGGAGAACTAGATCATCATAGTGCTGAAGAAGTTAGAGTTAAGATAGATGACAGAATAGATAGAGATAACATAAAAAAAGTTGTTTTAAACTTTAGTGGAGTAACATTTATGGATAGTTCAGGAATTGGAGTAGTAATAGGCAGATATAAAAAAATGCAAAATAGAGGCGGGAAATTATGTGTTACAGATATAAATAGAACTGTAAACAAGGTCTTTGAAATTTCTGGTATGTATAAGATAATAGATGTTTATAGAAATATTGATGAAGCCATAGTGAATATTTAATGGAGGGTTTAAAATGGTTGATAATAAAATTAGTATTGAATTAATGAGTAAATCGCAAAATGAAGCTTTTGCAAGAGTGGCAGTTGCTGCTTTTGTATCTCAATTAGACCCAACGGTTGAAGAATTAACAGATGTGAAAACAGCAGTTTCTGAAGCTGTAACAAATTCTATAATACATGGTTACGAAAACAAAAAAGAGGGCATAATCAAAATAGAGGCAAGTATTAGTGGAGATGAAATAACTATTAGTATTGAAGATTATGGTAAAGGAATTAAGAATATTGAACAAGCGATGGAACCATTATATACTTCTAAACCAGAGTTGGAGAGGTCTGGAATGGGTTTTACAGTTATGGAAACATTTATGGACAATTTAGAAGTAATTAGTGAATATGGGAAGGGTACAAAAGTTGTTATGAAGAAGAAATTTAATACAGTAAGTTAGGTGAAGTAGATGGAAAATGGAAGTATTAGAAAAGAGGTGTATAATTACGAAGAAAATTCACAATTAATACCTCTAGCCAAAGCAGGTAATCAAGATGCTATGAATAAGGTTATTGAAATGAATTTACCTCTTGTATCATCCATTAGTAAAAAATTTCTAAATAGAGGTTATGACTATGAAGATATATTCCAAATAGGATCGATTGGTCTAGTAAAGGCTATAAATAACTTTGATGATAAATTTAATGTTAAGTTCTCTACTTATGCAGTTCCTATGATAATAGGAGAAATAAAAAGATTTATTAGAGATGATGGAATAATTAAAGTTAGTAGAAATGTGAAAAGTTTAGCTAGAAAGCTTCATTTTGACAAAGAAAACTTAACTAAGCAATTAGATAGAGAACCAACTATTGAAGAACTATCCGAATTTTCAGGTGTTGAAAAAGAAGAAATACTGTTTGCCATAGAATCTTCTGTAAATATGCAATATCTCTATGATACTATTCACCAAGATGATGGAGCTCCTGTTTTACTTATTGATAAGTTAAGTGAAAAAGGAGAAGATGACAGCGAAATGATTAATAGACTTGCTCTTAAAGAAGCATTGAGAAGTTTAGATAGTAAATCAAGGCAAATTATAGTCCTTAGATACTTTAAAGACAAAACTCAAGTGCAAGTTGCAAAGATGCTTGGAATTAGCCAAGTTCAGGTATCTAGAATAGAAAAGAAAGTATTAGGATTAATGAAAGAAAAACTTCAGGAATAAACCTATTTTAATAGGGTAGCAAGAAAACATAATTAAAATATGTAAATGTTGTTGATTTATTAAAAAAAACTCCTTAGGGAGTTTTTTGTTTTTAAATAAACATAAGTATGAGAATGTTCTAATTTTTATACAAAAACTACCTGTGTTAAATTTTCAAGAAGTGGAATAATAAACTTATAAAATCACAGAAAGGAGTAATAGTATGCCTAAAAAGAAAAGACCAAGTGAACAGCAAATATTTAAAAAATTTCAAACTATTACTGATGCTACAAATCCCAAACCTAAAATTGCAAGAAATTGTGCAAGAGCATTTATTGTGGGGGGAGCAATTTGTACAATAGGTCAAGTGCTTCAAGAGTTATTAACAAAGTATGGATTTCCAGAAGATGAGGTAAAAATGTTACTACCTATAATTATGGTGTTTTTAGGAGCATTATTAACTGGAGTTGGTATATATGATAAAATTGCTTCCTATGGAGGTGCAGGAACTGTAGTTCCAATAACAGGATTCTCAAATGCAATAGTTGCACCAGCCATTGAATTTAAACAGGAGGGATTTGTATTTGGAGTAGCGGCGAAGATGTTTACCATAGCTGGCCCTGTTTTGGTTTATGGAATTGGAAGTTCTGTAATAATAGGAATAATTTATTATTTCATACAACTACTATTTTAGAAAGGATGGTTCAGGATGAATAAAGAAACATCACTAAAAAAGATTGGTAAACAAACGGTAAAGCTTAAGAATCCACCTAAGATTATAGCAGCTTACTCAATAGTAGGACCAAAGGAAGGTGAAGGACCTTTAGGAAGTTATTTTGATGAAATATTAAACGATGATTTATTCGGGAAAGAAAGCTTTGAAAAGGCTGAAAGTGAGATGCTTTATACAGCAATAACAGCTGCTATAAATAGGGCAAATTTAAAGGAAGATGATATAGATTATTTATTTGCAGGAGATCTTTTAAACCAATTAACATCTTCATCTTTTGCTGCTAGAAAGTTGAATATACCTTTCTTTGGATTATATGGAGCATGTTCAACTATGTCAGAATCATTAAGTGTTGCTTCTATGATGTTAGATGGTGGCTTTGGAAGCTATGTGGTTGCAGCTACATCTTCTCACTTTAGTTCGGCAGAAAGACAATTTAGATTTCCTTTAGAATATGGAGCACAAAGAAGTCCATTAGCTCAATGGACAGTAACAGGTGCAGGAGCAATGGTACTAGCTAAAGAAGGAAATTTTCCTGAAGTTACATATATTACAACTGGGGTTGTAAAGGATTATGGGATAAAGGATCCTAATAACATGGGAGCAGCAATGGCACCAGCGGCAGTTAATACTATTTCAATGCACTTTAAAGATACAGGTAGGAATCCTGATTATTATGATGCAATAGTAACAGGAGATTTAGGTAAGGTAGGAAAAGAGATAATTAGTAAATTGTTATTAGAATATGGATATGATATTAGATCTAATTATTACGATTGTGGAGATATGATATTTGATGACACAGTCCAAAATACAGATTCAGGAGGAAGTGGCTGTGGATGTTCAGCAGTTGTATCAACAGGATATTTTTATAAGAAAATGCTTAGAAAAGAAATTAAAAGCATCCTATTAGTATCTACAGGAGCATTAATGAGTACCACTTCATCATTACAAGGAGAAAGTATTCCAGGAATTGCTCATGCAGTTGCAATTGAATTTAATAATTAGAAAGGAGGATTTAGTATGGTATATGTAAGTGCATTTATTGTGGGAGGTATTATTTGTGTAATAGGACAAATCTTAATGGATACAACTAAGTTAACTCCAGCTAGGATATTAGTAATGTTTGTGACAATAGGGGCTATTTTAGGAGCTTTTGGACTTTATGATAAAATAGTTGAAATAGGAGGGGCTGGAGCTAGTATTCCTCTGCCTGGATTTGGAAACTCCTTGGCTAAGGGAGCTATAAAGGCAGTTGAAGAAAAAGGATTAATAGGTGCCTTTACTGGAGGAATAACAGGAACTGCTGCTGGAATAACAGCAGCAATTTTCTTTGGATATTTAATGGCATTAATTTTTAATCCAAAAACAAAATCTTAGATATGTAGAAAATATTAGAAATAATACTTTTAAAAAGCAACTTAACAAATTATACTATAATTGTTAGGTTGTTTTTGCTTAAATATAACATTTTAATTATAGTATTTAAGGAAGGCGGGGTTAAATGGAAAAATATTATGGAAACTCTTGGGTTAAGGTAATAGAGGATTTAGACAGTGATATTCATAAAGGCCTTTATGAAGATGATTGTAATTTAAGAAGAAATATAGAAAATAATAGAATCGAATTGCCATACTCAAAGGGATTTTTTAAGCTTCTTTTAGGAGTTTTAAGGCAAAGATACTTATATGTTTACTTGTTATTTATTACTTTCTTTTTTCTGAATAAATTTTATTTAATGGGAATAGTTTTAAGTTTTTTATTAATTATAAATATATTTTTTAAGCTATATAATGAAATACATAAAGAAAAAGAAATTGAAATTTTACAAAATTTAAATACTTCTCAAGTTTTAGTATTAAGAGAGGGTATAGAAAAATTAGTAGAAGCAGAGAACTTAGTAAAGGGTGATATAGTTTATTTTAGAAAAAATTCTATAATAGCAGCTGATATTAGAATAATAGATAGTGATAATCTTAAAGTAGATGAAAGAGGAGTTACTGGAGATAATCTTATAAAGGAAAAAGACGCTATTAAAATAGAAGATAAAGTTTCATCCATTGGTGAAATATCAAATATGATTTTTAGAGGTTCTATAATTAAAGAAGGATCTGGAAAAGGAATAGTAGTAGAGGTCGGGAAAAATACGCAGCTTGGGAAATTAGTAAATATTATAAGTAATACAAATAATAAAAAAGATATTCTTATAAAGAGTTTAGAAATAAATCTTTTTAAAATAACATTATGTTTAATTTTGGTACATGCTATCTTAATATTAATATTTCCAGGGAAATTATTAGATAAAACTGAACTTTTTGCTCAAGGGGTATTTGCTATTGGTTCTATTCTATTTCCATTGATAGTATTAAATTATGGAAAGTATTATAAAAAATCTTTATTAGAAGATAATAAAATAGAATTAAATAATTTTTCAATATTAGCGTTAATAAAAGATGTAAAGATATTTTTTATGGATAAGCTAGGAAATATATCGAAGAAAGAATTGTATGTAGAAAAACTATATACTAATGAGCAAATTTATTTATCTAATAAAATTGATTCTATAGATATAAATATTAAGAGACTTATAGATATTTCTGTTCTTTGCAACAATGCTAAATATAATGGTGATAATAATTTCATAAAGGGAGATATTTATGAAGTAGCTTATGTAAAATTTGGGATTGATAACTCTGTGTACAAGGGAACACTAGAAAGTTCAAATAGAAGAAAATTTCAAATTACTAATTCGTTTAATGGTGAAATTATTACAACTTTAAATAAAAATAAAAAAGGTTATAGAGCTAATTCAAGAGGAAAGTTAGAAAGTATTCTAGAATGTTGCACACATATTTTAATAAATGGTATAGAAAGAGAAATAACCTCAGAAGATATTATAAAAATTAAACTTGCAGACTTGAATTTCTCAAAGGAAGGATTACTAACAGAAGCTTTCGCATATAGAAGCTTTTATTATGAACCATCTAAATATGAAAATATAGAGAGTAACTTAGTTTTTGTTGGAATTATTGCTTTAGAAAACCCATTAATAGATGATGCTATTGATGATATTAATAACATCCTTGGAGAGGGAGTTCTACCTATTATTTTTACTGATGAAAATAAATTATCAGCTGAGTTCTTCGGTAGAAAATTAGGTTTAGTATCTGAAGGAGAACAAGTAATCTCCGGAGCTGAACTTGAATATTTAAATGATGAAGATTTATTAAAAGCAGTATCTAAAGCTAGAATTTATTGTAAAGTTAATCCTGAAACAAAAAATAAAATTGTTTCGCTATATAATAGGGATGGTTATGGATTTATTGCCGAGGGTGAAACTTTAGCAGACTTATCTATAATAAGTTTAGCTAATCTTGGTATAGTAAAGGGAAAAATTTCAATGCTTTTAAGAAAAATAGGTGATGTTTTCATTGAAAAAAGTAGTATAAAAGCATTTTTTGATCTTAAAGATAGATCTAAAGATATATATGAAAGTACCAAAAGAGGTTTAAATATATATACTATAATAATGCTATCAGAGATAATATTCTTAAATTTTCAGTATTTATTTGGAAAAGGAATATTATCTAAAGAATATTTTATTTTAATGTTGAATTTATTTATTCTTTTCCCTATATTATTACTACACTCAATTTATGGTAAATATAGTTGTATGAATAAAAAGGTTATATTAAGGGGAGCTTTATTTATTCTAATACCAATAATAGCAAATTCATTTTCAAAAGAGAATTATGATGTGATTGGACTTGTATCTATAGGTGGGATTAGTATTTTAGATACATTAATAAATTGTAAGATGTTTAGTAAAAAAAATATAAAAGCACTAAATCTATTTCTAATTTCTATTTTTATATATGCGGTATCAATAGGAGTTTTAGTTATATTAAATAATTTTAAGTTTAATATAATAGAAGTAGTAATTGAAGGATGGCTTTTATTTATTTTCCTTTTAGCAGATTTAATTATAAAAAAATGGTAAGACTTTAAATTGAGGTGTTGCCGTTTGAAATATAAAGAAAATATGAATATATTACTTTATATATTTATAGTTTTTATACTATCAAGTTCTATATTTTTACTGTTTTATAAAGATAAATGGCTAGCAATAATACTTGTTAGCTGTTTTTTTATTTTCCTTGTTTTAATCAGAAAAATAGATTTATTAATTATACTAACTATATTTTTTTTAGTACCTATAGTAAATAATATTTTTTACTATAATTTAAATTTAAGTAATTTAGAAGAAATAAGAATAATATCCTTAAATAATTATGGTGGTATAGGTGAAATAAAGGGGAGAAAATTTTATTTATCTGGTGAAGTTAAAAATCTTAGATTAGGGGATAAGATTTTAGCAAATATAAATGAAACTAAAGATATTAATATTGAGAAAGGAATAATTGGAGAGGTAAGTATAGATAGTTATGAGAAATTAGAGATAGATATTAAGTCTAAAATATATAGTGTTAGAGAAGAAATTTTTAACACCTTAAGAGAAAAGCTAGGAAGCAGGAGATCAGCATTAATTACATCTATGGCTTTTGGATATACTGAATTTTTAGATAGAGAAGATACAAATAATATGAAAAATTTAGGGATTCTACATGCTGTTTCAGTATCTGGTCTCCATATGGTTTTAGTTTATTCTTTATTAAGAAAGATATTTGGTGAGAAGATGGCTCCAATAATAGCAATAATTTATGTTATTTTTACTGGATGTGCTACTTCAACCATTAGGGCATATATAATGCTTTTATGTCTAAGCTTAGCAGTACCATTTAGAAGAAGCTATAATCCTTTAGCAGGTTTATCATTAGCAGGAATAATACTTATTTTATATAAGCCCTATAGCCTTTTTGAGGTAGGGTTTCAATTAAGTTTTTTATCTACAATAGGTATTATATTATTTAATAAAAAAATGAATAAATATTTTTATAGGCTTCCTAAAATTATAAGAGAAGGGACTTCAATAAGTTTATCATCACAGGTATTTACATTTCCATTTTTAATTTTATACTTTAAAGAGTTTTCTTTGGGATTTCTTGTAGGAAACTTACTTTTAATACCTTTAATTAATATTATTGTGATTTTAGGAAATATTTTAGCTGTAACATTTAAATTCAAAGTTTTATTTAATTATTTAGCTTTTTTATGTTATTATTTTACTTTGGTATTAGATATACTTTCAGAAAAATTAATTACCATTTTACCAAATACCTTGTATTTAAATGAAATAATAGCTATCAGTTATATTATTTTACTAATTACTATTTATTTTTATAAAAAGGGGTATAAAAATGCTATTTATTTTAATTTGACTATAATTATATATTTATATTTTATATTTTATAGTCCATTTCCTAAAATTGAATATTATAAAGATGGAATAATGTCAATTAGTTTTAAGGGAGAAAGAAATGTAATAGCACTAAAAGAAGGAGTAAAATTAGATAAATATAAATCAATAACATTTTCTAAAAAAGAATATGAAAATTTTAAAAGGATTAGGATTAAAGATTATCTAGAAATAGAAAAACTAAATAAAGATATATTAATAAAAAACAGGGATAAGAAATATTTAATACAGTTAAGTAAGAAGAAAAATCACTATAATTATGATATAATAGACTGCAAACATAGTAATTATTTTAAAATTATTTTTTTGAAAAATAGGATTTTAGTTTTTAATTAGGAAAGGTAGATTATTTTGATAGATTTTGATGTACTAGAAGGCGAAGTTAAGAAAGGTAAGATTGAAAATTCTTATATATTTTGTGGGCTAGATGAAGAACTTATTAAGGAAGGTATAAATTTAATAGTGAAAAATAACATTGATGATTCTTTGTTAGATTTAAATTGTATAAGATTAGATGGATTAACTACAACCTTTGATGATATTATGAATGCTTGTGAAACTATGCCATTTATGGGGGACAAAAAAGTTGTTATAGTTTATAGATCAAGTTTTTTAAAGGATAAGACAGATTCAGCAGGAACTAAATTATATAATGAGATGTTAAAGTATTTAAAGGATTTACCTCCTTATACAATCTTAATAATGTATTATTTATTTAATGATAAAAGAGATACACCTAAAAAAAGTAGTAAGGTTAAAGCCTTAGATAAAGTTTCAAAAGTAGTGCATTTTGATAAATTAAAGAAGGATAGATATTATAAAAAGGTTGAAGAGGTATTTAAGGAAAAAGGAAAAGAAATAGGGAAAGTTGAATTAAGATATTTTGCAGAAAAGGTACAAAATAATTTTAATATAATAAGAAGAGAAGTGGATAAAGTTATAGCTTATACAAAGGACAGATCCATAACTAAAGATGATATAGATAAGCTAATAGCAAATTCTAGTGAGGATGATATTTTTGATTTAATTGATTTTATATCTCAAAAGAAGGTAGAACAAACTTTAGATTTACTTTATGAATTATTATCAAAAAGTGATCAACATATGCTTATTATTTCTAATATAGAAAACAATTTTAAAAGACTTTATGAGATAAAAATACTTCTTCAACATGGAGAAAGAATAGATGGAATTGCTAGTAAATTTAAGCTTCCAACCTTTGTAGTTGAAAAATTAATAGGCCAATGTAATAAATTTTCATTAAAACAACTTCAAAAAATTATGGAAATTTGTTTAGAAACTGAAAATAAAATTAAAACTACTGGTGTAGATAAGAATATGGAAATGGAACTTATGATATTTAACATATTTATGACAAAATAATAGCCGATCCAATTTGGATCGGCTTCTTATTTGATTACGCCATAGCGTTTAACTTTGCAGCTAATCTTGATTTCTTTCTAGCTACCATGTTCTTGTGACATACTCCTTTTTGAGCAGCCATGTCTAAAGCTTTAACAGCTTTAGGGAAAAGAACCTTAGCTTCTTCTACGTTGTTTGCAGCAACAGCTACTTCAAACTTCTTTATAGCAGTCTTTAAAGCTGATTTGATCATTCTGTTTTGAGCAGTTTTAGCTTCAGTAACCTTTATTCTCTTTTTTGCTGATTTAATGTTTGCCATTCTAAATTCACCCCCTTAATAATTTTATAGGGTCTCTTTTGCAGTTTTGGGGAAATCTGCGTTCGAGTTCGTTTTTAACATACTAGATTATATCATTGAAACTTTATAAGTTCAAGTATTAAATTGAAACATTAAGGAAAAATAAAAGGGATAATAGATTTTTTGGAGGTTTTTTTATGATTAATGTTAGAACGGATTTGGCCATTGAAGCACGTGATATGTATACTAAAGAAAATAAGAGGGAACTTGATGGAGTTATTGTTGATGAAGAAAAAGAAGGCGATATAAAAATAACTACAGTAACTATTGAAAGTGATGAGGCAGGTAGGGAACTTGGAAAACCAAAGGGGAATTATATTACAATAGATTTTCCTGAATTTACACACTATGATGGAGAATCTATGGATAATGTTTCAAAGGTTGTTGATAATGTTTTAAGTAGATTAGTAAATTTACCAGAAGAAAAAACAGCATTAGTTGTAGGGCTTGGAAACTGGAATGTTACTCCTGACTCTTTAGGACCGAAGGTTACAGAAAAAATAATGGTAACAAGACATTTAAAACAAGTTATGCCGGAGGCAATAGATGATTCAGTAAGACCGGTTTGCTGTATATCACCAGGAGTACTTGGAATTACAGGGATTGAAACTGGTGAAATTATAAAATCATTAGTAGATAAAATAAAACCAGATTTAGTAATTTGTATAGATGCTTTAGGTTCAAGAAAGCTTGAAAGAGTAAATAGAACTATTCAAATAAGCGATACAGGTATATCACCAGGAGCTGGAGTTGGAAACCATAGAATGAAAATAAATGAAGAATCTTTAGGCGTTAAGGTAATTGCAATAGGTGTTCCAACAGTGGTTCATGCAGCTACTATAGCAAATGATACTATAGATCTTGTTTTAGATGAACTTATAAGTAAGGCTCAAAAAGGTAAAGAATTTTATAATATGTTAAAGTCACTAGATAAGGTTGAAAAAAGCCAATTAATTAAAGAGGTTTTAGATCCATTCGTAGGAGATTTAATGGTTACTCCGAAGGATGTAGATGCTGTAATTGAGTCATTAGCAAAGATAATTGCTAATGGAATTAATATGGCAGTTCAACCTAACCTGGATATGGAGGATATAAATAAATTTATGAATTAAAAAATTTTTTTATAAATTTATTAATAATTATGTAACTCTCTCAATATACTTATTAGAGAAAGGGGGAGTTGCATGTATTCTTTAGGGCAAGGATTGCAAAGTAAGAAAAGACTAAAAAAAGGTGGAAATTTAGGGGTAAATGGTAATAAATTTAGTTTAGGATATTTAATTATTATAATAGCTTTTATTATATTTTTAATAAGAGGAATAACAGTTATTAAAAGCTATAAAGAACCAGGAGGATATGCTTATGTTCAAATGTTAAACTTTTCAATGCCAGTTGTAAAAACAGCAGTATATGATGAAGGGGTATATGCAGATAATAATCTTTCTTTAAAAAATGTAGTACTAGAAGCTTTAGGGATTAGAGGTATAAATGCTTATAATATAGTTGGAAAAGAGATTGGATTATTTAGTAATATACTTGGTGGTTCAGATATAGTATCTTCATTTAAAAAATTAACACCATTTTCATTAAAAAATGAAAGTATTGCAAAGATGACAGCTGAAGAAATTGCTGAACTTAATAAAGTAAGTGCAGCTTATGATCCAAGCTTGAAGAAAAACTTGGATAATTCAAAACCAGAAGTATTAATATTCTCTACTCATACAACAGAAAACTATTCTGAAAGAGAAAATTTAACTACTGACAATGATTTTAATGTAGTTGGGGTTGGAGAAATCTTAGCTAATGAATTAGAAGAAGGATATGGAATATCTGTAATTCATGATAAAACTAATCATAGTGTATCTTATAGTGAAGCTTATTCAAGGTCAAATGAAACTTTGAAAAAATATTTAGATGAATATGGGGATTTTAAGGTAATAATTGATCTTCATAGGGATGGCGTTGATGGGGCTAAGGCTGAACAATTAAAAAGTGTTTATACTATAAATTTAAATGAGCAAAATTTAGCTAAAATGATGTTTGTTACAGCTCCGAATAGTGGTAGATATGAAGCAAATAAAGCTTTTGTAGAGAATTTATATAATATTGGAAACAAGTTATTTCCAGGTTTAATAAGAGATATTCATGAAATTAATCCAGCTGCGACAGCTATTAACTATAGCTTAAGTGATAATTTTATACTTATAGAAGATGGATCGAATGTAAATACTGCTCAAGAAGCAAAGCTAACAAGTAAATATATTGCAAGAATAATAGCTGAGTATCTAAATAGATAAAAAATGAATAAAATATATTCTTTATGAGCATCCTTTAGATATTAAAAAAACTAGGGGGTGCTTTTTTGATTAATAAAAAAGTTATAATTGGAACAGTTATTTTCTTTATAATAACCTTATTGGGATTTATTCAAATTAACATTATTAATACGAAGGCCTTATCTCCAGTAGGTAATGGTGAAGACAACTATGAATTGGTTAAGGAGGAGTTTGGAAAAGACTTTGAAGAATTTATAAAAGATGATGCAGAAGTTAAAATATATACTCCTAACGAGAATAATGAAAACACAACCATTAGAGTAACAAATAAAGAATATATAATAAATATGAATAATAAGATAACTGAAAATTTTTATAAAATGGGCGGATTTTTATATAATGGTTTAGATAGTATAATAAATAAGGTAAGTGGAAAAGTTAAAAATAACACTGAGAAAGATAGCAAAAGTGAAGATTTAGATAAGATAATCGATGATTTTTTAGAAAAGAATGATAACTAGAGGTTAGAACATATTAACAACTTCACATTTGTATTGACACACAACCTAGACTTTATGATATAATTTACCTTGAAATTTAAAATGGGGGTGAAGTGACTATTAGCTTAATTAGTTGATAGTTTTATATATGAGTAGTAATAGACAACAACATATTAGAAATTTTTCTATAGTAGCCCATATAGATCATGGGAAGTCAACCCTAGCTGATAGATTATTAGAAGCCACAGGAACTCTTACTCAAAGGGAAATGGAAGAACAGATTCTTGATAATATGGAAATAGAAAGAGAAAGAGGAATAACTATAAAGTCTCAAGCGGCAAGACTTATTTATAGAAGACCTGATGGAGAAGAATATATATTAAATCTAATTGATACTCCAGGACACGTAGATTTTACATATGAAGTTTCAAGAAGCTTAGCTGCATGTGAAGGAGCTGTATTAGTAGTAGATGCAACTCAAGGAGTTCAAGCACAAACTTTAGCAAACTGCTATTTAGCTTTAAACAATGACTTGGAAATTGCACCAGTTATTAATAAGGTTGATTTGCAATCTGCAAGACCAGAGGAAGTTAAACAAGAAATAGAAGATATTATTGGTATAGAAGCAGAAGATGCTCCAATGATTTCTGCTAAAACTGGATTAAATATTCAAGATGTATTAGAAACTGTAGTTGAAAAGATACCAGCACCAAATGGAGATGAAGATGCACCGCTTAAGGCATTAATCTTTGATTCCTATTATGATAGCTACAAGGGTGTTGTTTCTTATGTAAGGATCTTTGATGGTACTATAAAACCAGGAACTAAAATTAAGCTTATGGCTACTAATAAAGTATATGAAGTAACTGAAGTTGGAGTATTTACTCCAAAGATTTTACCTATTGGAGAACTAAGAGCTGGAGATGTTGGTTATATTGCTGCATCTATAAAAAATGTTAGAGATGCAAGAGTTGGAGATACTATAACTGAAGCAGATAGACCAGTAGCAGAAGCATTACCAGGATATAAGCCTGCAGTGCCTATGGTTTACTCAGGTATTTATCCAGTAGATGGAGCAAAATATCAAGAGCTAAAGGATGCTTTAGAAAAGCTTCAAATCAACGATGCTGCATTGAGTTTTGAACCAGAAACTTCAGTAGCCTTAGGGTTTGGATTTAGATGTGGATTCTTAGGATTATTACATATGGAAATAATTCAAGAAAGAATAGAAAGAGAATTTAACTTAGATATTATAACAACTGCACCATCAGTTATTTATAAGGTTATAAAAACTAATGGAGAGGTTATTGAATTAACTAACCCAACAAATCTTCCAGAAGCCACAGAAATAGAGTATATGGAAGAGCCGGTAGTAAAGGCAAGTATAATAGCTCCTTCTGATTATGTAGGAGCGGTAATGGAATTATGTCAAGAGAGAAGAGGAACATTTATTGACATGCAATATTTAGAAGAAACTAGAGTTTCAATAAATTATGATATTCCATTAAATGAAATAGTTTATGATTTCTTTGATACTTTAAAATCTAGAACAAGAGGATATGCATCCTTAGATTATGAATTTAAAGGATATACTCAAACTGAATTAGTTAAACTTGATATTATGTTAAATGGAGATGTTGTAGATGCTTTATCTATGATAGTTCCTAGAGAAAAAGCTTACGAAAAGGGAAGAGGAATAGCTGAAAAACTTAAAGAAATAATTCCTAGACAAATGTTTGAAGTGCCAATTCAAGCTGCTGTAGGATCTAAAATAATAGCAAGAGAAACTGTTAAAGCTATGAGAAAAGACGTTCTTGCAAAATGTTATGGTGGAGATATTTCAAGAAAGAAGAAGCTATTAGAAAAGCAAAAAGAAGGAAAGAAGAGAATGAGACAAGTAGGCTCAGTTGAAATTCCACAAGAAGCATTTATGGCAGTTTTAAAAGTAGATAAATAAAAAAATATACTAAATAAAAGATATTATCAAAAGGGGCTGTTTTATACAGCCCCTTTTTGATAGATAACTATAAGAGTAAGGTGGTAATATTATTCATTAACAAGAAATGTTAATATACTTTATTATATATTAGAAAATAAAAAGTGTTACTTAAATGTATTATTTTAAATAAATAGAGTCTAAAAAATTAAATAAACTAGATAAATCGCAAGTGCTTCCTATTAGTTTTAGGTAAGGAATAAACTTATAATCATCTAATTCAATAAATTTAGGAACTATTGGACTTATTCTAAAATAATTTTTCTTTAAAAAGGTTTTACAATACATATCTTCTAAATCAGACATTCCGTCCATTAATAATGCTAGTAATGGTGATTTCATTTTAGAAAAAGGATGAAAAGACCATTGTGCTATCCCCCATTTTTCGGTTTTTCCCATGATTTTTTCAGGACTATTTCCTGTGCCAATTGATAATAGAACAATATCTTGAATATTATATTTAGGTATAGAAGATAATGTTGCCATTAAAGAAATTGCTGTAGGAGAGTTTGCTATAACACCTCCATCAATATAGTTTTTATAAGATGGAAAGTATGTAGGAGCAGCGGAACTAGCTAATATAGCATCTTTAGCTAGAAAATTGCTTGTTGAGTTATTAGATAAATTATTAAAAAATACTGGTTCCCATGAATTTTGGCTATTATCACCTAAATAGAAGGCTGGAATAAAAATGTATCTTTGAAAGTCTGAAATTTTAAAGTTATCATCAAAATAATTAGAAAGAATATTTTTTAAAGTTTTATTACTAAATTTAGGTTTTATTAAATTAAGTTTAGAAGAGGAAAATATAGATTTTGCTATAGGTTTACTATATAACTTACTTAAATCTTCTAAAGGAACTCCTTTAGCTAAAAAGGACGCAATTATAGCACCTGTAGATGTACCAGCAAAAAGATCAATCTCATTTAAGAAATTTGGGTGTTTAAGAATTATTCTATTTAAAATTTCAATGCTTAAAGCTCCTTTAATTCCACCACCATCAAAGGCGAGAATTTTAAATTTCTTCAAAATAAACCTCCTAAAATTATGAATAATTATTAATATATAATATTCAAAAAAAATTTTATTGATATAAAGATAGATGTAATTAAATTAAAAGCATGAAAATATATTTAAAGTGTAAAGTGAATTTAGTGAGGTGGATTTATGATAGAAGTAAATATTAGAGATGTAAAGAAAAAGGGGAAGACTTTAAGAAATAATGGAATAATAACAGGAACATTAAAAAGAAAGGATGGGAGAGTATTTTCTATAGAAACATTTGGCAATAACATTGATACTTTAGTAGCTAGAAGTGGGTTAAACTTAAATTTAGAAATAAAGTTTCAAGGTGAGGTATTAAATACAAAGATAGATAGGGTTCAAAGAGATACCTTATTCCATAATATAATAAATATCGATTTATTAGAAAAGTAAGTTAAAAACTCCTTCTGGAGTTTTTTTCTTTGATTTTTAATTTATCATTTTTTTAGAGCTAATATACTTTTTATTTTCTTTTTGTATAATAAGGATAAGAAGAATTAATTAAGGAAAGAGTTGATGAAATGGAAAACAAAAAAGAATTATCACTTTATATACATATACCTTTTTGTAAACAAAAATGTTTTTATTGTGATTTCCCTTCATATGCTTCTATTGACTATTTAAGAGAAGATTATGTAGAAGCTTTATGCAAGGAAATAGAAGGTAAAGCTATTAATTATAAAATAAAGAGCATATTTATAGGTGGTGGAACTCCATCTTATTTAGATACAAAAGAAATAATTAAAGTATTAGAATCTATAAATAGGCTTAACTTAACTGAAAATATGGAGTTCACTATGGAGTGTAACCCAGGAGCTTTAGAAGAAGAAAAGCTTAAGGCAATGATTGATGGCGGAGTAAATAGAATAAGTATGGGGCTTCAAGCCGTTCAAAATTCATTTCTAAAGGATATTGGAAGAATTCATACTTTTAATCAATTTGAAGAAAATTTTAATTTAGCAAGGAAAGTTGGATTTAAAAATATAAATGTAGATTTAATGTTTGGACTCCCTAATCAAAAAGTATATGAGTGGATAGAGTCTTTAGAAGTTATTGCAAAATTAAACCCTGAGCATATTTCTGCTTATAGCCTAATTATTGAAGAAGGAACTGCCTTTTATAAACTTTGGGAAAAAAATAAATTAATTTTACCCTCTGAAGATGAAGAAAGAGAGATGTATTCTATAACTAAGAGTATATTAAAAAAATATGGCTACCATCAGTATGAAATATCTAATTTTGCTAGAGAAGGATATGAATGTTATCACAACAAGGTTTATTGGAGAAATGATGAATATTTAGGAATTGGCTCTGCTTCCACATCTTTTATAGATAATAAGAGGATAAAAAACATAGAAAATGTAAAAGATTATATAGATAAAATAAGAAATAATGAAGATGTTATTGAAGATATTACCATAAATACTATAGAAGATAGTATGGAAGAATTTGTTTTTATGGGATTAAGAATGATTGAAGGAATAAATATTAATGAATTTAAAGAACGATTTGGTGTTACTATAGAAAGTATATATAAAAATGTAATTGATATAAATATTAATAAAAATCTTCTTGTTTTAAAAAACGATAAATTAAGCCTAACAGAAAAAGGAATAGAACTATCTAATTCAGTTATGAGTGATTTTATATTAAATTAAGCGTTATAGAAAAATAGAGAAAATAATAGAAAATTAAAGAAAAAGAAGGATAAATTAATAAAATTAAATGAGATTATTTATTTTATTAATTAATGGAATTGACAAAAAAGTCAATAAGGAATATATTGATATTGTAGTCATTAGCACTCGATGATACTGAGTGCTAACAGATAGAGGTGATATTAATGGCTATTGATGAAAGAAAAATAAAAATACTTCAGGCTATCATTAATGACTATATCTTAACAGGAGAGCCAGTAGGCTCAAGAACAATAGCTAAAAGATATGACTTAGGGGTTGGATCAGCTACTATTAGAAATGAAATGGCTGATTTAGAAGAAATGGGTTATTTAGAGCAACCTCATACTTCTGCGGGAAGGGTACCGTCCAATAAGGGATATAGATTATACGTAGATAAGCTAATGGATACAGGAAGTCTTACCAAGGATGAGGAGTTAAAAATTAAAGAATACCTAATTAATTCAGCAATGTATGAAGTTGATAAAATAGTAAAGCAAGCTTGTTCTTTATTATCAGAGCTTACTAATTTAACTACTGTAGTACAGACTCCATCTGTAAGAAGTAGTTATATTAAGTCCATACAATTACTTCCTATAGATAGTCATAATTTGGTTTCAGTAATAGTAGCAGACAGTGGAGTTATTAAAAATCATAGAATAATAGTTAATAATATGCCAAGGCCTGAAACTATTCAAATGATAAATAAGGTCTTAAATTTAAGACTGAGAAACTTAACAATTGAAGAAATTAACTTGGAAGTAATAAATAACCTTAAACATGAATTAGCTGGTTTTGAAGAAGTCTTTAATGGATTGCTTCCTGCATTATATGAAACCTTAAAGGAATCAAACAATACAGAAGTATTTGTAGAAGGAGCAACCAATATTTTTAATTATCCTGAATATAACAATATTGAAAAGGCAAAAGAAATTTTAGCTTTAATTAATGATAAGGATAATTTATTAGATTTAATTGAACCAGGAAGTGATATAACTATTAGAATTGGAGAAGAAAATTTCTTCCCAGAGGCAAAAGATTGTTCTATTATTTCTGCAGAATATTCTTTAGATGGTAGACCGATAGGAAAGATTGGATTAATCGGACCAAAAAGAATTAATTATTCTAAGGTTGTTGCAATTATGAATCAAGTTATGAAAGAGCTTAATAAAAGTTTGAGAAATCAAATTATAGAATAAAGAAATGAGGTGTTTTTGTGGAGGATATGAAGGAAAGATTAGAAAACCAAGAAGAATTAGAAAATAATGCTGAGGTTGATAATGAATTAGAGGCTGATAACAACGAAGATATAAACGTTGAATCAGAAATACCTGAACCTTCAAGTGATGTAGCAGATGACTCTTCAGAAGATATAGCTTTTGAAAATAATGATAAGGAAAATGAATTAAATAGTATGCGTAAGTTAAAGGATGAAAATAAGAAGTTAACTAATGAAGTAGAAGCATTAAAAGAAAGATTAGTTAGATTAACAGCAGAATATGAGAATTATAGAAAAAGAACTGCTAAAGAAAAGGAAGGAATATACACTGACGCATGTACAGACGTACTAAAAGAAATGATTCCTGTTCTTGATAATTTAGAAAGAGCAGTAGCTGTAGATGGAAGTGCAGAAGATATTAAAACTGGAATAGAAATGACTATAAAAGGTTTTAAAAATTCCTTTGAAAAATTAGGGGTTGAAGAAATAGATGCAACAGGAGAGTTTGATCCAAACTATCATCAAGCAGTAATGCATATTGAAGATGAGAATTTTGGAACAAATTCAATAGCAGAAGTATTCCAAAAGGGATACAAAAGAGGAGAAAAAATAATTAGATACACTGTAGTAAAGGTAGCTAATTAAGATTAAGACATATTAACTAAATTTCAATATAGAAGATAGTTTTTAGGAGGAAATAGATTATGGGAAAAATTATAGGAATCGATTTAGGAACAACTAACTCATGTGTAGCTGTAATGGAAGGTGGAGAACCAGTTGTTATCAGTAACTCAGAAGGAGCAAGAACAACTCCATCAGTAGTTTCATTCCAAGCAAATGGAGAAAGATTAGTAGGACAAATCGCTAAAAGACAAGCGATTACTAACCCAGATAAAACTGTAATCTCTATTAAGAGACATATGGGAACAAATTACAAAGTTAATATAGATGGAAAAGACCATTCACCACAAGAAATATCAGCAATGGTACTTCAAAAAATTAAAGCTGACGCAGAAGCTTATTTAGGAGAAACTGTAACTCAAGCTGTTATTACAGTACCTGCATATTTTAATGACTCAGAAAGACAAGCAACTAAAGATGCTGGTAAAATAGCTGGATTAGAAGTTTTAAGAATCATAAATGAACCAACAGCAGCTGCTTTAGCATATGGATTAGATAAAATGGATACTAACCAAAAGATATTTGTTTATGACTTAGGTGGTGGTACATTTGACGTATCTATACTAGAACTTGGCGATGGTGTGTTTGAAGTTTTATCAACAAACGGAGATACTAAGCTTGGTGGAGATGACTTCGACCAAAGAATTATGGACTTTATCGCAGAAACATTTAAAGCTGAAAATGGAATAGATTTAAGAAATGATAAAATGGCACTTCAAAGATTAAAAGAAGCTGCTGAAAAAGCTAAGATTGAATTATCTTCATCAATGCAAACAAATATAAACTTACCATTTATAACAGCAGATGCAACAGGTCCAAAACACATAGATATGAACTTAACTAGAGCTAAATTTAATGAAATTACTCATGATTTAGTTCAAAGATCAATAGAGCCAATGAAGAAAGCATTATCAGATGCAGGTCTTTCATTAAGCGATATAGATAAGGTAATATTAGTTGGAGGATCTACAAGAATTCCAGCAGTAGTAGATGCTGTTAAGAACTTTACAGGAAAAGAACCTTCAAAGGGAGTTAACCCAGATGAATGTGTTGCAGTTGGAGCAGCAATTCAAGCAGGTGTATTAACTGGAGAAGTTAAGGATGTATTATTATTAGACGTTACACCATTAACATTAGGAATTGAAACATTAGGTGGAGTTGCTACACCACTTATCGAAAGAAACACTACAATTCCTACTAAGAAGAGCCAAACTTTCTCAACGGCAGCAGATGGTCAAACATCAGTTGAAATTCACGTAGTTCAAGGTGAAAGACAAATGGCAGCTGACAACAAAACATTAGGAAGATTTACTCTATCTGGAATAGCTCCAGCACCAAGAGGAATTCCTCAAATTGAAGTTACATTTGATATAGATGCTAATGGACTAGTTAAGGTATCAGCTTTAGATAAGGCAACAAATAAGGAAGCAAATATTACAATTACAGCTTCAACTAACTTAAGTGATGATGAAGTTGAAAGAGCAGTAAAAGAAGCAGAAAAGTTTGCTGAAGAAGATAAAAAGAGAAAAGAAAAAATAGAAGTTAAAAATAATGCAGACCAAGTTTCTTATCAAACAGCTAAGGCTTTAGAAGAATTAGGTGATAAGGTATCAGCAGAAGAAAAAGCTACAGTTCAAGCTAAATTAGATGAATTAAATAAAGTAAAAGATGGCGAAGATATAGAAGCTATAAAAAATGCAATGGAAGAATTAAATAAAGAATTCTATGCATTATCTTCAAAAATGTATCAAGCAGCTGGTGGTGCAGAAGGTTTTGACCCAAATAACATGGGTGGAGCAGGCTTTGATCCAAACAATATGGGTGGAGCAAACACAGCTCAAGACGATAATGTAGTAGATGCAGATTTTGAAGTTAAAGACGATAAATAGTTGTAACCTATTAGTTTTGTATATATAATATTGGAGGGAAGGCAAATGTCGTCTTCCCTTTTATAAAGTTTAAAAATGGTGGTGAAAATAGATGGCAAATAAGGACTATTATGCAACCCTTGGACTTGAAAAAGGTGCTTCAGATGAAGAAATTAAAAAGGCCTTTAGAAAGCTAGCTATAAAGTATCATCCTGATAAAAATCAAGGTAATAAGGAAGCTGAAAATAAATTTAAAGAAATAAATGAAGCTTATCAAGTGCTTTCAGATCCAGAGAAAAAAGCTACTTATGATAGGTATGGAACAGTTGACTTTGATGGCAGTGGATTTGGATCAGGTGGATTTGGTGGCTTTGATTTTTCAGATATGGGTGGATTTGGAGATATATTTGAAAGCTTCTTTGGCGGCGGTGGCGGCGGAAGAAGAAAAAATGGTCCTCAAAGAGGTTCAGATTTAGAATATACTATTAATTTAACATTTGAAGAGGCTGTTTTTGGGATTGAAAAAGAAATATCCATAGATAGAAGTGAAAATTGCGAAACTTGTAAAGGAAGTGGAGCAAAAGAAGGTACTTCTAAAAAGACATGTCCAACATGTAATGGGCAAGGTCAAGTAAGAGTACAAAGACAAACTCCTTTAGGAAGTTTTGTAAGTACTTCAACATGTAATAATTGTGGTGGAACTGGAAGTGTTATTGAAGAACCATGTACTTCTTGTCATGGAAGAGGGCATGTAAGAAAAACTAGAAAGATCAAGGTTAACATTCCAGCAGGTGTAGATACTGGAAATGTAATGCCTTTAAGAGGTCAAGGAAATCATGGAACTAATGATGGACCACCAGGAGATTTATATGTAAGAATTAATGTAGCTCCTTCTAAGAAGTTCGTAAGAAAAGGAAATGATATCTATATAGACACTAATATTTCTATGGGAAAGGCTGCTTTGGGAACAGAAATAACAGTTGCAACAGTAGATGGAGATGTTAAATATACTATTCCTGCTGGAACTCAATCAGGAACACTATTTAGGTTAAAAGGAAAAGGTGTTCCAAGAGTAAATTCATCAGGAAGAGGAGATCAATATGTTAAGGTAATAGTAGATATTCCTAAGAATTTAAATGAGAAGCAAAAGGATGCATTAAGGGCATTTATGGAAGCTTGTGGAGAAAATGTTGGAGAAGGAACTCCGCATAAAAAAGGTTTAAAGGATTTATTTAAATAAGAAGAATTAGCTTTTGCTAATTCTTTTTTATTATATATAGGAAATTATATATGAAAACTTATTTTTTTATAAAAAAATAAAATATGTGCAAACTAAAGTATATATTAACTAAAGCATAGTAATAAGTAAATCTTATTATTATAATAAGAATATCTAATAAGTAAATAATGTTTTTAATGTTATAATTTACATTGGCATTAAAGTTTAAAAGAGGTGGCAAAAATGGAAGAATTAAAAAAAGTTTTATATGGAGAAATAGAAGAGTTTAGAAAAACTGGACACAAATTTGTTAATGGTGAGTTAAACCTAATGCAATTTAAGCATGCATCAGGGGGATTTGGTGTATATGCACATAAGGGTGGAAAGGAATTTATGATACGACTTAGAATCCCTTCAGGTATAACTAATGTTGCTGAAATGAAGAAAGTATATGATTTTGCAAAGAAATATGGCTTAGATAAAATTCATTTTACAACACGTCAAGCTATACAATTACACGGATTAAACATAGATGAAATTTGTGATTTAATGAAGGAAGCTTTAGATAATGATATATACACAAGAGGTGCTGGTGGAAACTATCCAAGAAATGTAGCTATGTCTCCTTTAGCTGGAGTAGATCCCAATGAAGCTTTTGATGTAACTCCATATGGATTGGCAATAGGAAACTATTTTTTAGAAAGAATATATACTTATAAGTTGCCAAGAAAGCTTAAAGTTTCTGTTTCAGGTGGAAGTGATGATGCTGCACATTGTACAGTTCAAGATTTAGGATTTGTTGCAGTAAATAAAGATGGAAAAGAATATTTTGAAGTTTATTTAGGTGGAGGATTAGGTCAAAATCCTAAGATAGCTGCAAAATACAATGAATTAATTGATCCAAAAGATGTGTTATATTATGTGGAAGCTATGGTTAAAATGTTCATGGCAGAAGGAGACTATGAAAATAGAAATAGAGCACGTGTAAGATATATATTAGATAGAATGGGTGAAAAAGACTTCTTAGCTTGTTATAAAAAACATGTAAATGAAGTTATAGAAAAAGAAAATTTAGAAATAGACGTTAAGGCTAAGTCTTATGATAAAAAAGGAATAGAAATTGAATTAGAAGATTCAAGATTATTTAATCAAAAACAAAATGGACTATATAGTGTTTATTTACATCCTATTGGAGGACAGCTATTAATAAAAGATTTAAAAGAAATTTTAGATTTAATAAGTAATTTCAAAGACATTGATATAAGATTAGCTATGTCTGAGGGGATTTATTTTAGAAACTTAAATGGAGAAGAAGCTAAAAAATTATTACAACTAACTGAAAATATGAGTGCAAAGACTAAATTCGAGCAAAGTGTATCTTGTATAGGTGTTCCAATTTGTCAAATAGGATTATGTAATAGCCAAGGAACTCTAAATGCAGTTATGGACTATTTTAAAGCTAATAATGGAAATATGCATGTATTACCAACAGTTCATTTTTCAGGATGTCAAAACTCTTGTGGAGTTCATCAAATAGGCTCAATTGGATTTACTGGAAAGAAGAAAAGAGTTGGAGATAAGGTAGATGAATGCTTTAGTCTATTTATAGGAGGAGCATATGGAATAGGTGAAACTAAGCTAGGAGTAGTTTATGGAGATCTTCCGGCAGCTAAAATACCTGAATTTTTACTTGAATTATCAAAGACAATTGAAAGTAGTAATTTAAGCTTTAATGAGTATATAATAAGTAAAGAAGATGAATTTAAAGGATTAGTTAATAAATACGAAGTATAAACAATTACATTAGTCTAACTAAGTTGAAATGATGGATTTTTAAAATAATAAATATTTACAAATAATAATTATTAGATGTATAATGAGAATATATAAAAAATGATTATTTTGGAAAAGATAAAATAGAATTTCAATTTAGGAGGAATATATAATGAAAACAGTAAAATTTCAAGGTTCACCAATTACTTTAGAAGGAAATATAATTTCAGTTGGAGATAAATTACCTAGCTTTAAGGTTACAACTAATGATTTAGGGGAATTTACAGAAAAGGATACAAAGGGAGTTAGAGTATTTTTAACAGTACCATCAATTGATACACCAGTGTGTAATATGGAAGTTAAAAAGTTTAATGAACAAATTGATAAATTAGATGGAGTAACTTGTTATACTGTATCAATGGATTTACCTTTTGCTCAAAGTAGATGGTGTGCTTTAGAAGGTGTGGAAAAAGTTAAGACACTTTCAGATTATAAGGATAGAAGCTTTGCACAAGCTACAGGAACTTATGCTAAGGAACTTGGATTATTAACAAGAGCATCATTTGTAGTAGATTCAAATGATAATGTTACTTATGTTGAATATTTAGATGAAATAACAAGTGAACCAAGTTATGATAAGATATTAGAAGCAGCAAAAGCAGTGAAATAATTATAATTTACATAAAGCACCGATTTTTCGGTGCTTTATTTTTTGAAAATTAGAAGGCTATATGAAACTTTTTGACTTTAAACCTAGACAGAAAGTTAACATAAGTGTAAAATAATAAATTAGTCAAATATCTTTGAAAGGACTGATTTTAATGGAAGGAACATGGATTGAAGTTAGAGTTATAACAAAAAGTGAAGCTCTAGAACCAGTTTCAGGAATTTTCTATGGATTAGATTGCAAAGGGGTTGCAATTGAAGATCCAAATGACATATTAGAGAGAGAGCAAGGACCATTAACTTGGGATTTTGCAGATATAAATGTATTAGAACATAAAGGAAAGGTAGCTGTTGTTAAAGCCTATTTTTCAGAAGAAGATAACATAGATGAAGTTCTAAAATATGTTAATGAGAAGATGGAAGAAATTAAAGAACTTGGAATAGACACTGGAGATTACGAAGTTGAAAGTGAAAAAATGTATGAAGAAGATTGGGCTAATAACTGGAAGAAATATTATAAACCTACTAAGGTTGGAGAAAGAATAGTAGTAAAACCAATTTGGGAAGAATATGAAGCAAAAGAAGATGAGTTGGTTTTAGAATTAGACCCAGGTATGGCTTTTGGAACTGGAACACATGAAACAACAAGAATGTGTATTCAAGCTTTAGATAAATACGTTAAAGCAGAAAGTACTGTTTTTGATGTTGGATGTGGATCAGGAATACTTGCTATTGCCGCAGCAAAATTAGGTGCTAAAAGAGCTGTTGGAGTAGACTTAGATCCAGTTGCCGTTGAATCTGCAAGGGAAAATGTAGGCTTTAACAATTTGAATAATATAGAAATATTATATGGCAATTTAGTTGAAGTAATAGATGGAAAAGCAGACATTGTAGTTGCTAATATTATTGCAGAGGTAATTTGTATATTAACAGAAGATGTTAAGAGAGTTTTAAAAGAGGATGGTTATTTTATAACATCGGGAATAATTCATGATAGGGTAGATATGGTTACTAAAAAACTTGAAGAAACAGGTTTTGAAGTAGTTGAAATAAATAAAGATGGGGAATGGAACTGTATAGTTGCAAAATTAAAATAGTTTTAAGGAGATTGAGGGATGCATAAATTTTTTACTCCTAAAGAAAATTTTATAGAAAAAACAGCAAAAATTTTAGGTGATGATGTAAAACACTTATATAAAGTATTAAGGCTAAATGAAGGGGATAAAATAGTCTTAAATAATTGTGATGGAGAAGAATTTTTAGCTAACATAAGAACTATTAGTAAGCAAGAAGTTATTGTTGATATAGAGGAAAAACTTGAAATAAATAATGAAAGTGAAGTTAAAATATATTTATTTCAAGGGTTGCCAAAGGCTCAAAAGATGGATTTAATAGTTCAAAAGGGAACAGAATTAGGAATAACTGAATTTATACCTACATTAACGGAAAGAGTAGATATAAAGTTAAAAGGCGACTTTAAAAAATTAGATAGACTAAATAGAATTGCTTTAGAGGCGGCAAAACAAAGTAAAAGAACTGTTATACCTAAGGTTACAGAGCCTATTTCCTTTGAGGATGCCTTATATAGATTAAAAGCATTAGACTTAGCTATAGTTCCTTATGAAAATGCGGAAAATTTTGGTATAAAAACATTGTTTAATGATGAGAATATTGATACATCTAAAATAAAAACTGTTGGAATATTAGTTGGTCCAGAAGGTGGATTTGAATTAAGTGAAATAAACAAACTAAAAGAAAATGGTGCTTATATTGTAACCTTAGGAAGTAGAATCCTTAGAACAGAAACGGCAGGTTTTGTTGCTACTTCATTAGTTCAATATGAGCTTGGAGATTTAGGAGGAAGTAAATAATGAAAGTTGCATTTTCTACTCTTGGATGTAGAGTTAACGTATATGAATCAGAGGCTATGGCTGAAAAATTTATAAGAGAAGGCTATGAGGTTGTAGAAGCTAATGAAGTAGCAGATGTATATGTAATAAATACATGTACTGTTACTAATATGGGAGATAAAAAATCTAGACAGATTATAAGTAGAGCAAGAAGACTTAATGAAAATTCTGTAATTGCAGTTGTAGGTTGTTACTCACAAATTGCCCCAAAGGAAGTTTCTGAAATTCCTGGAGTTGATGTAGTTTTAGGAACAAGAAACAAGGGGGATGTAGTTTACTATGTAAACAAAGCAAGAGAAGAAGGAAAGTCACAAGTTCATGTTGAAGGTGTGCTTAAAAATAAAAAATTTGAAGAATTAAATATTGAAGAATACCAAGATAAGACTAGAGCTTTCTTAAAGATACAAGATGGATGTAATAGATTTTGTACATATTGTATAATACCTTATTCAAGAGGATCAGTTTGCTCAAAAGATCCAAAGAAGGTGTTAGAGGAAGTAAATAAGTTAGCAGATCATGGATTTAAGGAAATTATACTTTCAGGTATTCACACTGCTTCCTATGGATTAGATTTAGAAGGAAGTGTTAACCTTATAGATATTATTGAAGAAATAGAAAAGGTTGAAGGTATAGAGAGAATAAGAATAGGATCTATAGAACCTGCTTTCTTTACTCCTGAAGTAATAGAGAAGATTAAAGGGTTTAAAAAGCTGTGCCCTCACTTCCATCTATCATTACAAAGTGGTTGTGATGCTACTCTTAAGAGAATGAATAGAAGATATACTGCTGAAGAGTATGCAGCTTCAGTTGAGCTTTTAAGAAAAACATTGCCAGATGTATCTATTACAACTGATGTAATAGTAGGATTCCCAGGGGAAACAGAAGAAGAATTTAATGAAACATATGAGTTCTTGAAAAAAATAAAACTTACAAAAACTCATGTGTTTAAATATAGTCCAAGAAAAGGTACTAGAGCTGCTGAGATGGGGGATCAAATAGATGGTAGTATTAAAGAGAAAAGAAGTAAGTTACTAATAGAATTAAGCAATAAAAATGAAAAAGAATTTACAGAAAAGTTTATCGGTAAAGAAATGGATGTTCTTATAGAAACAGAAGTTAAAGGTCAAGAGGGTGTATATGAAGGATACACAAGAAATTATATAAAAGTACATGTTCCTTGCACTTGTGCCGATGTAACTGGTAAAATAGTAGATATAGAAATAACAGAAGCAGAAAATGAATATGGAATAGCGAAGCTACTTTAGAATGTAAAATTAAGAATGAAAAATGAAGAATTATTGTTGAAACTCAGCAAGCTGAGTTTCTGAATTAAAATTTTCTTAATTCAGCTATGCTGAATTATAGCCTTAATTTTACATTTTACATTCTACATTTTAAATTTGCAAAGGGGGTGTTAATTTATGAGTTGTATATTTTGTAAAATAGTAAATGGAGAAATCCCAAGTAATAAAATATATGAAGACGATAAAGTATTAGCTTTTCATGATATTAGTCCTGAAGCTCCTATTCATTTTTTAGTAATACCTAAGGAGCATATAAAAAGTGCTAATGATTTAAATGAGAAAAATGCACATATTATCTCACATATTTTCTTAGTTATTAATAAAATAGTAAGAGAGCTTAATATAGCTGAAACAGGTTATAGAATAGTAAATAACTGTGGAAAAGATGGAGGGCAAACCGTAGATCATATGCACTTCCACGTGCTAGGTCAAAGGGATTTAAAATGGCCACCAGGCTAAATACTTTATATGAAATAGTTGACTTTAGAGTATGCCTATTGTATAATATAGCGTGTGTTATTAAGCCCGTAGCTGAGTTAAATTAATTAATTTGAGCTAGCGGAGGGAGGGATAATAGATGTCAGAAATAAAAGTTGGAGAAAACGAAACACTTGAAAGTGCATTAAGAAGATTCAAGAGAAAATGTGCTAGAGCGGGAGTTCTTTCAGAAGTTAGAAAGAGAGAACACTATGAAAAGCCAAGCGTGAAGAGAAAGAAGAAATCAGAAGCTGCTAGAAAGAGAAAATTCAAGTAGAACTATTTTGATTTATTTTCAATGTAACTTAATTAATTAAGTAAGCTATTATTGGAGGCTATAATTATCCAATAAGTCTAAGTGTATTTTTAATACATTAAGGTTGAGGGCTATAGTTTATGTATTTGTCAAAAGTGTAAAATAATTATACTTGAATAAAGGGAATAGATGAGATTTGAAATTTCAAATCTTGTTATATTACCTTCCTCAGCAGTTAATAAAAGAAAAATAAAATTATTAAAGAAACGGCTACACCATTGGTGTTAATAACATTTGTAACTTTAAAGTTATATGAAAAGACAATTTTATAAGAGTATTATTAACTGATAAATAAAAGCAAAAGGATTTAATCCTTTTGCTTTTTGCTTTCTATAAGTAATTTTCTATATATTTTTATCATAAAGTACTATGAGAAAAAATATAAGGAGAGAAAATATGAAAGATAAAATAGAAAAAAGTAGAGAGATAATATCAGAAAAACTGGACTTACCAAAAGATGTAATTTTAAATCTTCCTAAGATTACTATAATAGGAAATAGTGAGATTACTATAGAAAATCATAAGGGTATAATACTTTTCGAAAGAAATGTTATTAAAATAAATACTAAAGTTAAGGTTATAAATATTCAGGGAGATAACTTTGAGATTTTATACATTGGTGATTCCACTATAACTATAAGTGGAAAATTTAAGTTAATTTCTTACGAGGTGTAATATGAGTGTAGGAGTTTTTGATAGTGGAAAGGTTGTAGTAGAAATTAACATATTAAAACCAGAGAGACTTTTGAACATATTATGGAATGAAAATATTCACATCATCAATGTAAAAAGAATAGATGCAGCTACTATTAGAATAACAATAGATTTTAATGATTATGAAGATGTTACAAATATAATAAAGAAATTAAATGGTAAAAGTAAGGTGATAGGAAGTAGAGGAATTCTTTTTCTTATTGGAAGGTTAAAAAGTAAGATTTTTTTAAGTCTAGGTGCTGGAATTTTTGTTATATTGTTGTTATATTTATCTACTTTTGTATGGAGTATAGAAATTATTACTAAAAAAAATGTATCTCCATATGAAATAAGGCAACAATTATATTCATTAGGGATAAAACCAGGAATTAGCAAGAGAAAAATAGAGTATAAAGATATAGAAAAAAAACTTGAAGATATGAATTCTGATATTTTATGGCTAAGAGCAAGGGTTGAAGGATCAACCTTAAAGATAGTTATTGAAGAAAAAGTAAATCCGCCTGAGATTAAAAAAGGTAAATATGGAAATTTAGTTGCTAAGATGGACGGGGAAGTAAGTAGGGTTTATACTTTCTCGGGAAGATCAGTAGTTCATGAGGGAGAGTATGTCCATGTAGGAGATGTTATAATAGAAGGTATAAATGGTAAAGAAGAAGAACCTTATGAAGTTATACCTGATGGAGTAGTAATGGCAAATACTTTTTATGAAAAAAGTATGGTTGCAAAAGTAAGTGGTACAGAATTAAAAAGAAGTGGAGAAAAAGATAGTGATATTTATGTAACTATTCTTGGAAAGAAAATTTATATTAAAAAAGCTATAAAAGATTTTAAAGAGTATGATAAAATAGAGGAAAGTGGAAAAATCTTTACTAAAATAAATTATTATGAAAAGAAAGAATTTCCAGTAGAATTATCTGAGGAAGAAATAATTAGCAATTCTGTTAAAGCGTTAGAGGAGTCTCTCTATAATAATTTAACAAGGGAAGCAAAAATTGTAGATAGAATAATTAGTACCAAGGAAAATTCAAATAATGAGATTATAGTTAATGTAGTCTTTATTGTAGAGCAAAATATAGTAAATAATGAACCGATAGATTATTAAAACTATCTAGTAAAGGGGGATGAACTTGTTTTTAAAAAAAGATAAGATAAAAGAGAACAAAGGATATAAAAGGGCTTTAGTATATTTAATAGTATTCATTATGACCTATGTGCTCCTATTAACTACTATTGCACCTAAGAAGCATAATTTATCTGTTGGAGATATTGCAACTGTTGATATAAAGGCACCTATAGATACTATTGATGAAATTGCAACACAAGAAAAAATAGAAGAAGCTATAACAAAAGCTAAGGAAGACAAAAAGTACACTGTTAAAAGTGAAGTTAAGACACAAGCAGTGGACAATATAAATAAATTATTTAACAAATTATCTACTGAGATGTCATCCAGCAAGGATGAAAAAGAAAAAATAGTAGAAATTAAAAAAGTAGATGTTTTTAGGCTGACTGACGATGAGTATAGTGTATTATTAGATATAGGAACATCAAAAATTTCAGAAATACAAAATATAACCTTAGAAGCTATAGAAAAAGCTTATAAAAATGATATAGGTGAGAACGACTATGAGGCTTTACAAAAGGCGAAGGATTATGCTGATGAAGAGCTTGTAAATTCTAACCTTCAAAGAAATCTAGAAGATACACTGAGAAATATAGTTTATTCACAAATAAAGCCTAATTTATTTATTGATACTGAAAAAATCGAAGAAAATATAAAAGAAGCACAAAAAAATGTTCAAAAGGAAATAATAAAGAAAAATCAAATTATAGTTAAAGAAGGGGAACCTGTAACTGAAAGACAAATAGAAATATTAAAGGAGCTAGGTTTATTAAATAATGGTTTAACAAAAAGTTATGTAGCTTCCTTTATTTCTTTAGCAATATTAGTTGCATTAATATTATTTATACAATACAGTTATATAGCTAAGGAAAAACCAAATGTATTTAAAGATACTAAATTAATAATATTAATAAGTAGCATAAATATAATTACTATAATACTTTCTATGGGGCTTAATATAATTTCTCCATACTTAATTCCTATAGCCTGTGGTGCTATGCTTATGACCATATTAATAGATTATAGGGTCTCTTTAGTTGTAAATTTATTAAACCTAATATTTGTGGCTATAATAGTAGGTTTTAATCCATCTATTATAGTAATATCTATTCTTAGTATAGTATTGGGTTCTACAGCTTTAAAAAAGGTACAACAAAGGAATGATATTATATATTCAACACTTTATATGACAGTGATTTTATCAGTAGTTACTTTAACTGTAGGTATGATTTCATCCAATAATTTAAAGGAAAATTTAATACAAACTGGTTATACTATTATTGGGGTATTGCTTTCAGGAATACTGGCAGTTGGCTTATTACCATTCTTTGAGTCAATATTTGATGTTGTAACTAATATTAAGTTATTAGAATTATCTAATCCCAATCAGCCACTTATGAAAAAGCTTCTAATGGAGGCGCCAGGAACTTATCATCATAGTATGATGGTAGCTAATTTAGCAGAAGCAGCAACAGAATCCGTAGGAGGAAATCCTGTAATTGCTAGGGTGGGAGCTTATTATCATGATATAGGAAAAACTAAAAGACCTTATTTCTTTGGAGAAAATCAAATAGGAAGGGAAAATCCCCACGATAAGATAACTCCAAATTTAAGTGCCTTAATAATTTTATCCCATACTAAGGATGGAATAGAATTAGCAAAAGAACATAAGATACCACAGGTTATTCAAGATATAATAGTCCAACATCATGGAACAACCTTAGTTAAATACTTTTATTATAAGTTAAAAAACTCTTCGGAAAATCCAGAAGAGGTGAAAGAAGAGGATTTCAGATATTCAGGTCCTATTCCAAATACAAAAGAGTCTGGAATATTGATGTTAGCAGATAGTGTAGAAGCTTCTGTAAGATCAATACCAGAACCAACTAAAGGGAAAATTGAAGAAATGGTCAATAATATAATAAATGATAAATTAAATAATAAGCAACTAATAGATTGTGATTTGACATTGAAAGATATAGAAGTGATAAGAAAAAGTTTTTTAAAGACTTTAGAAGGAATTTATCATCATAGAGTAGAATATCCAACCGAGAAGAAGATAAAAAATTAAATTTTATAAGGGATTTGATAGGGGAGGGTATCATACCTTTCCCTTTAATATTTTTAAATTTATATTATAAAGGAGTAAGATATGTTATATACAGAAAATAGACAAAATAAAATAGAAGTAACAGATGAGTTTATAAATAAAATAACAGAGGTATGTGATTTTGCATTAAAGGAAGAAGGCGTAGATATTGAATATCAAATATCCTTGTTATTTGTTGATAATGAAGAAATACAAGAAATAAATAATGAAACAAGAAATATTGATAGAGAAACAGATGTATTATCCTTCCCTATGCTTGATTTTGAAGAGGGAAAAGTTTATAAGGATATGTATATAAACTATGATTTTGACGAAACTTTTAAGGATGGAGAAGAGTTAATATTAGGTGATATGGTTTTATCATTAGAAAAAGCTTTAGAGCAAAGTGAAGAATATGGTCATTCTTATGAAAGAGAAGTAAGTTATTTAGTTGTTCATTCAATTTTACATTTATTAGGCTATGATCATATGGTTGATGAAGAGAAAATAATAATGAGAAAAAGGGAAGAAGAAATATTAAATAAATTAGATATTAGAAGATAATACTATATTTGGGGGGAGTTTATGAAGATAAAAAAGCTTGTAGAAAGCTTTAATTATGCAATAACAGGGATTATACAAACTGTTAGAACACAAAGAAATATGAAAATTCATTTATTTGCATCTTTATGTGTTCTTTTAGCTTGTTTTGTAATAGATATATCAAAGGCTGAATTTCTTATTTTGGCTATAACAATTACAATGGTTCTCGCAGCAGAAGTTATAAATACAGCTATAGAAGCTACTATAGATATGTCTACCAATCATTATCATCCATTAGCTAAAATTGCAAAAAATGCAGCAGCAGGAGCAGTATTAATTACTGCAATAAATGCTTTAGTAGTAGGATATATTATATTTTGGGATAAGATTTCATTAATTTCTTACGATGTAATTCATAAGATGAAGGAATCAGAACCATATATGGTTTTAATAGCTTTAGTAGTAGTGACCATTGCAACTTTAATAGTAAAATCTATATATGGAGAAGGTACTCCACTAAGAGGAGGAATGCCAAGTGGACATAGTGCCCTTTCATTTTCAATAGCAACTGCATTATCATTAATTACAGAAGAGCCAATATGTATAATGCTAAGTTATTTAATGGCTCTTATAACAGCTCAAAGTAGAGTTGACTCAAATGTTCATTCTATTTTTGAAGTTATTGTAGGGGCATTTTTTGGGACTTTATTAACTTTATTTATATTTACTATATTTAAAATTTAATTTTCTTAAAAAGATGCTAAAAGTGTTTAAGAATGCTATAATTTAAAAAAGCAATGTTATAGAAAAAAGAATTATTTTAAATAAATCCCAATAAGATATTATTAAATTGGGGGTTAAAATTAGGAGGAAAAATGTTTAAATCAGGATTTGTAACAATAGTTGGAAGACCAAACGTTGGTAAGTCAACTTTATTAAATGAAATAATGGGAGAAAAACTTTCCATAGTATCAAATAAACCTCAAACAACAAGAAATAATATACAAACAATTTTAACAGGTGAGAATCATCAAATTGTATTCGTTGATACTCCAGGAATTCATAAGCCTAAGCATAAATTAGGAGAATATATGGTTAATTCAGCCAAAGATTCTATAAAAGAAGTTGATCTTGTATTATTTTTAATAAACCCTGAAGAAGAAATAGGAAGAGGAGATAAATTCATTATAGAAACTTTAAAGAATCAAAAAGCTCCTATATTCTTAGTAGTAAATAAAATAGATGAATTTACTCAAGATAGAGTAGCAAAAACTCTTCAAATGTATTCTCAAGAGTTAGATTTCAAAGAAATAATTCCAATATCAGCATTAAAGGGAAAAAATGTAGATAGATTAGTTGAATTGATGATAGATGCTATGCCGGAAGGTCCTAAGTATTATCCAGATGATATGATAACTGATGTTCAAGAAAGATTTGTAGTATCAGAAATAATAAGAGAAAAAGCTTTAAGAACATTAAGAGAAGAAATTCCTCACGGTATAGCAGTAGATATAATTCAAATGAAGCAAAGTCCAAGTGGTACATGGCACATTGAAGTAGATATGCTTTGTGAAAAAGATTCACATAAAGGAATTATTATAGGTAAAAATGGGCAATGTCTAAAGAAAATAGGGGAAACTGCTAGATATGAAATAGAAAGATTTTTACATTCAAAAGTAAATCTAAAAATATGGGTAAAGGTTAGAAAAGAGTGGAGAGACAATCAAAACCTATTAAAGGAGTTAGGATATAAGAAGGTAAATAAATAGGGGGTTGGTTTTTCTGTCACTACATAAGGTAAATGCCGTAGTTATAAAAACTATGGAATTTAAGGAAAATGATAAATTAGTATGGTTATATACAGATAAATTTGGGAAGATAACTGCTATAGCAAAGGGAGCTAGAAAAAGTAAGAGTAAGTTTTTATCTCTTACTTTACCTTTATGCTATGGTGAGTATGTTTTATTTAAAGGTAAAAATTTATATAACCTTCAAGAAGGTAAGATTATAAATTCATTTCAAGGGTTATTAAATAATTTAGATAAGTTAACTTATTCATCTTATATTTGTGAACTTATAGATATATGTGTTGAAGAAGGAGAAGTAAATGAAAATTTATTTAAGAGTTTTCTAACTTGTATGTATTTACTAAATACTGATGTTTTAGATTATGAAATGTTAATAAGATCCTTTGAAATAAAACTATTAAAAGAAACTGGATATGGTTTAAGCTTAGATAATTGTGCTATTTGCAAGAAAAAGATAGCTGTATCAAACTATATATCACTTTCTCATTATGGTGGAGTTTGTGATGAGTGTCCAAAAGAGCATGGTATTTATATTTCTAAACCAGCATATAATTCTATAAAGTTTTTAATGAAGACACCTATGGATAAGATATATAAATTAAATATAAATGATGAGGTGAAAAGAGATATAAGAAAGATTACAACCTTTATTATATCTTCAAATTATTCTAAAAAACCTAAAAGCTTAGAAATGTTAAATTATATAAAGGAGTGATTATAAATGGAAATAACTTTAGAAAAGGTTGATCAAGTAAGAGAAAGAACAGGGGTTACATACGCTGAAGCAAAAAGTGCACTTGAAATTACTAATGGAGACGTATTAGAGGCAATTATCTATATTGAAGGCATAAAGGAAGCAGATGCAGAAGCTAACAGTAAAATTAAATCAGAAACTATAGATGATTTTAAGAAATGGCTTAAAGACTTAATAAATAAAGGTAATGTTACTAGAATAAGAATAAGTAAGGATGGTAAGGAAATAGTTGATGTTCCTGTTAATGCTGGTATAGCAGCAGGAGTAATTGCAGTTATTATTCCTCCAATTTTAGCTTTTGCTCTTATTGCAGCTGTAGTAACTCAAATAACTGTAGAAATAACTAAAGCTGATGGTAGTGTGGAAGTAGTTAATAAATATATAAGCAAAACTGTTGAAGATATAAAAGATACAGCAACAGATGTAGCTAGTAAGATTAAAAATAAAGTTGATGAAGTTAAAAAAGATAAGTTTAGTAGTGATGATAATAAATCTTATAAAAAGAAATCTCAGGATGAAGAAATAGATGAAAACTCTTTCACATACACTGTGAAATTCGATGATGAAGAGTAAATAAGAGTAAAAGAGAGAGAAACAGGAGATAAAGAGGAATAAAATAAAAGGAATAGGGATATTCAGATAATATGACTGATTTTTCAGAAAATTAAGTATAGTCAAACTTTTATAAAATGTTATAATTAGTATGTAAATATCAAACTAATCAAAATTATCTGAATATTTCCATTAAAGCTAGAAAGAGGGATATATTTGAAGTTATCAGAAAGGCAAGAAGAAATAGTAAGGATAGTTAAAAAAGGACAGCCTGTCACAAGTGAATCTATAGCTGAAAGGCTTGGTGTAACTAGAGCAGCGTTAAGAGCAGATTTAGCTATTTTAACTATGATAGGCATATTAGATGCTAGACCTAAGGTTGGTTATGTATATTTAGGAGAAGCTCAAAATACTAGAGTATTAGAGAATATATCAAAGGTATTAGCTGGCGAAATAATGTCAAAGCCAGTAACAGTAAACGAAGAAACAACAGTATATGATGCAATCGTATTCTTGTTTTTAAATGATGTGGGGACATTATTTATAGAAAGTGAAGGAGTTTTAGTAGGTGCTGTTTCAAGAAAAGATTTTTTAAAAAATGCTATAGGTGGAACTGATATTCATAAGGTGCCAGTTGGTGTTATTATGACAAGAATGCCTAACATAGTTTGTGGTAGTGCAGAAGATAGTGCTTATAATTTAGCAAAAAAAATAATTGAGCATGAAATAGATAGTATTCCTATAGTTGAAAAAATAGAAAGTTCTCCAAAAGATAAAGTGTTATATAGAATAATTGGAAAAATTTCTAAGACTAACATAACTAAACTATTCGTTAAATTGGGAGAGGGAAATTAAAAAATTGGTAATTTTTAAAGGGTAACTGCAGTATGAGAGTACTGTTAGTATATATTACAATTCGATTGAACGGAGGAGTATTGAGATGGAGAAAAAGAAGTATGTTTACCTTTTTAATGAAGGAAATGGGTCAATGAAAAACCTTCTAGGAGGTAAAGGAGCAAATTTATCAGAAATGATTCTACTAGGAATTCCTGTACCACAAGGGTTTACAGTTACTACAGAAGCTTGTAATAAATATTACGAGGATAATAAAGTAATTGCACCAGAAATTATTGAAGAAATTCATCAAAAGATAGCTGAGTTAGAAAAGCTTACAGGTAAAGAGTTTGGTAGCTTAACTAATCCACTTTTAGTATCTGTAAGATCAGGTGCTAGAGCTTCAATGCCAGGTATGATGGATACAGTTTTAAATCTTGGCTTAAACGATGAATCAGTAGTTGCTATAGCAAACTTAACAAATAATCCAAGATTTGCATATGATTCATATAGAAGATTTATTCAAATGTTCTCTGATGTTGTTATGGATATTGAAAAGAGATTATTTGAAAATCTAATAGATGAAATGAAAGAAGAAAAAGGTGTTGAAGTTGATACTGACTTAACTGCGGATGACTTAAAAGTATTAGTAGAAAGATTTAAGGATCTTTATAAAAAGGAAAGAGGAGAAAACTTCCCACAAGATCCTAAGACTCAATTAATTGAATCCATAACAGCTGTATTTAGATCATGGAATAATCCAAGAGCTATTGTTTATAGAAGATTAAATGATATTCCTGGAGAATGGGGTACAGCAGTAAACGTTCAAGAAATGGTATTTGGTAATAAGGGTGAAACTTCAGGAACAGGAGTTGTATTCTCAAGAGACCCTGCAACTGGAGAAAATAAAATATATGGTGAATATTTAATGAATGCTCAAGGGGAAGACGTTGTTGCTGGTATTAGAACACCACTTCCAATTTCAAAATTAGAAGAACAAAATCCTGAAATATATAAGCAATTTACTGATATAGTTCATACATTAGAGAATCACTACAGAGATATGCAAGATATGGAAATAACTATTGAGGAAGGAAAATTATACTTCCTACAAACTAGAAATGGTAAGAGAACAGCTCAAGCAGCATTAAAGATAGCTGTTGACTTAGTTGAAGAAGGAATGCTAACTAAGGAAGAAGCAATATTAAAAGTTGAGCCAACTCAACTTGATTCATTACTTCATCCAACTTTCCATACAGGTGATTTAAAGAAGGCTACTCCAATAGCAAAGGGACTTCCAGCATCACCAGGAGCTGCTTGTGGTAAAATAGCATTTACCGCTGAAGAAGCTAAGGAAAGAAATGAAAAGGGTGAAAGTGTAGTTTTAGTAAGACTAGAAACTTCACCAGAAGATATTGAGGGTATGATAGCTGCTAAGGGTATCTTAACTGTAAGAGGAGGAATGACTTCTCACGCAGCAGTTGTTGCTAGAGGTATGGGAACTTGCTGTGTAGCAGGATGTGGAACTTTAAAGGTTAATGAAGAAGCTAAAACTTTAGAAGTTAATGGAAAAGTTTATACTGCGGATGATTATATTTCTATAGATGGAGCAACAGGTAATGTGTACGGGGAAGCTGTTAATACAGTAACACCAGAAATATCAGGACATTTTGCTATATTTATGGCATGGGCAGATGAAATAAGAAAGTTAAAGGTTAGAACTAATGCTGATTCTCCAAGAGATACTAAGCAAGCAGTAGAATTTGGAGCAGAAGGTATTGGGTTATGTAGAACAGAGCATATGTTCTTTGCTGAAGATAGAATTATGGCAGTTAGAGAAATGATAGTTGCTAAAAATGAAGAGCAAAGAAGAAAGGCTCTTGATAAATTACTTCCAATGCAAAGAGAAGACTTTATTGGAATCTATGAAGCATTAGAAGGCATGCCAGCAACTATAAGATTCTTAGATCCACCACTACATGAGTTCTTACCACACAATGATGAAGATATTCAAGAGTTAGCTAATGACTTAGATATAACTTTTGAAGATTTAAAAGCTACAGTTGATGAATTACATGAATTTAACCCAATGATGGGTCATAGAGGATGTAGATTAGCTGTATCTTATCCAGAAATAGCTGAAATGCAAACTAGAGCAGTTATAGAAGCTGCTATAGATGTTAAAAATAGAAAAGGTTATGACATAGTTCCTGAAATAATGATTCCGCTTGTTGGAGAAATTAAGGAATTAAAATATGTTAAGGATGTAGTTGTTAAGACTGCAGAAGCTGTAATGGAAGAAAAGGGAGTTAAAATAGACTACAAAGTAGGTACTATGATAGAAATCCCAAGAGCTGCATTAACTGCTGATGAAATTGCTAAGGAAGCAGATTTCTTCTCATTTGGTACAAATGACTTAACTCAAATGACATTTGGATTCTCAAGAGATGATGCTGCTAAGTTCTTAACTAGCTACTATGATAAGAAGATCTATGAGCAAGATCCATTTGCTAAGCTTGACCAAACAGGTGTTGGTGCTTTAGTTAAAATAGCAACTGAAAAAGGTAGATCTGTTAAGAGTGACCTTAAGGTTGGAATATGTGGAGAGCACGGTGGAGATCCATCATCTGTAGAATTCTGCCATAACATTGGGTTAGACTATGTTTCATGTTCACCATTTAGAGTGCCACTTGCTAGATTAGCAGCTGCACAAGCTCAAGTTAGAAATAAAAGATAACAACAAATAAGGCTGCCAAAAGCAGCCTTATTTTAATGTAAAATTAAGAATGAAAAATGTAAAATTATTGATGTAATTTGTTCTATATTCTAAATTTTTATATTGTAGTGTCTTCTAAAGGTATTAATAAGTTCATAAGTAAATTCTAATTGATTTTTACTTTTATTAAGACCTTTTTCCATAAGGGAAATAAAAGAATTTTTATTACATCTCCTTATATTCTTATAATAGTCTCTAGATAGCTTCCAAAATTTTTGGGGAAATGCTATATAAGCTAAAATATATTTTAAATCTGAATCAGTTAGATTATTTTCTTCTTTATAAGCATCTAATATATTTAAAGTTAAATTAATTTGCCAATTAGTATTTTCTCTCTTCAAAAGTCTTCTTAGAAAGTAAGAAATATCTCTTGAACAATAATCCATTTTACATTTATCAAAATCTATTAATGATACTTTGTTATCATGAATTAATATATTTTTATTCACATAATCACCATGACAAAGAGAGCGTGATAAGTCATTATTATCTATGGAGGAAGAAACCTCAAAAGAAATTTTGGCAAGTTCTAAATTTTCATCTATGTTATTTAAAAACAGCCTTGAAAACCTATCGTTATACTTGTGAGCATTATTTATACTTATTAGCAGTTGATTAAAATGTTTGGATATAGATTCACTATAATCTTCAAAGCCTTCTCTTTGGCAACTTCCTTGTATTGGTTTAAAATTTTTAGAGGTTTTATGTAATCTTCCAAGAGTTCTAGAAGATAATAAGACATGATTTAAATTATCAAAGTCACATTTTTCTCCATCAAGCCAAGGAGTTAAAATAAATAACATATTTTTATATATAACATATCTACTACCAGTTATAGTTGGTAAGAGCTTTGGTACATCTATTCCATTAATAAAACACCATTCCATTGCAGAATAGACATATAAAAGGTTTTCTTCATTATAATAGACTTTTTTTAAACAAAAACTTTTATCATAAAGGTCTATTCTATATACAGCTCTTTGTTTTTCAGTATCCTTAAATTTTATATTAACTATAGAAGCTTTTTCTAAATTATAATATGGTAGAATTTCTGTTTTAATTTCATCTATAGGAAGAAGTTCATCTTTTAAATTAGACAATAAGTTTTCCATTATTCTCTCCTTTATAATTACTTATTATTAAGATATTAGTAAAAAAAAGAAAATATACTAGGTATTAAATATATAATTATAAAATATGTTTAAATAGAGGAAAATAGAGAAAAATATAGAATATGTTATAAAGAGGTGAGATATATGAATGTAAGAGAAAAAATGGAAGGTTTTGAAAGGTTGACATTAATTAAACAAGCAACATTTAGTAGCGAAACCTTAGGAAGAAAGCGTAAAGAAGAAAATGATTCTATGAGAACTTGTTTTATGGTGGATAGGGATAGAATAATTCATTGCAAATCCTTTAGAAGGCTAAAGCATAAAACTCAAGTTTATATAAAAACTTTTGGAGATCATTATAGAACAAGATTAACTCATACATTAGAAGTATCTCAAATTGCAAGAACCATTGGATTAGGAATTGGATTAAACGAACAATTAATTGAAGCAATAGCCTTAGGTCATGATTTAGGTCACGCAGCCTTTGCACATAATGGTGAAGAAGTATTAAGTTCATTCCTTGAAGAAGGATTTAGACATAATGAGCAAAGCGTTAGAGTAGTTGAAAAGCTTGAAAGAAATGGTAGAGGATTAAATTTATCTGAAGAAGTTATAGATGGAATTTTAAATCACAGTGGTCTAAGTAAAAATAGTAATAATAAAGCAAAAACCTTAGAAGGTAGAGTAGTGAAAGTTAGCGATAAAATCGCTTATTTAAATCATGATATAGATGACTCTATAAGAGCTGGGCTTTTAAGTGAAGACATATTACCAAAAGAAATAATAAAGGTGCTAGGAAAAACCCATTCTGAAAGAATAGATACTTTAGTTAAGGATGTGATCATCAATACTACAGAAGCTTTAAATAATAATGAATTTGATATAGCTTTTAGTGATGAAGTTTGGGAGGCTATGACGGAACTTAGAAGATTTATGTTTAAAAATGTATATCTAGGAGATATTTTAAAGGTAGAGAGAAATAAGGCAAAATTTGTCTTAGAGAATTTAATAAATTATTATTATACTCATGAAAATGAGCTTCCTGGAATATATAAAGAAGTAGCTAAGGAAGAAGGACTAAAAAGAGCTGTAGCGGACTATATATCAGGAATGAGCGATGATTATTGCTTAAATATGTTTAATTCCTTATTTGTTCCGAAGATGGTAATATATTAGATTTTTGGATAAAATAAAATATAAAATGATGAAGGATTTTTTAATTTGATAAAGAATATAAATAAAGAAGCTTTAATAAAAGATTATAAAATTTTTTATTTAAAGAAGGATTTTTATAAAAAATGTCGAAATCAATATAAGTTGACGAAAATTTTTAGTAAGGAGGTGAATCTCCTTGCAGATTTCTGAAGAGATTCTAGAAAAAATTAAAGAAGAAAATGACATAGTAGATATAATATCTGAGTCAGTTAGACTTAAAAAGTCTGGAAGAAGCTTTTCAGGATTATGTCCATTTCATAATGAAAAATCTCCTTCATTTTCAGTTTCTCAAGAAAAACAAATATATAAATGTTTTGGTTGTGGAGAATCAGGAAATGTAATTACTTTTGTTATGAAAAACAAAAACATGACCTTTATAGATGCTGTTAAGTATTTGGCGGATCGAGCTAACATTATTTTAGAAGATGAAAAAAGAGTAAATCCAACTACGAAAAAGAAGGAATTGCTTTATAAAGTAAATGTAGAAGCAGGTAGGTTTTTTTACTCAAATTTAAGAGCTAACAAGACAGCCATAGACTATTTTTTAAATAGAGGAATAAGACAGGAAACTATAAATAGGTTTGGTTTAGGATATGCAAAGGATAGTTGGAACAGTTTATTGTTTCATCTTAGAAAATTAGGCTTTAGTGATAACTTGTTATTAGAGGCAGGATTAGTTTTAACCTCAGAAAAAACAGGGAATAAGTATGATAGATTTAGAAATAGAGTAATGTTTCCAGTTTTTGATTATAGGGGTAAGGTAATAGGTTTTGGTGGTAGAGTTTTAGATGATTCTAAACCAAAGTACTTAAACTCTCCTGAAACACTAGTATTCCAAAAGGGAACTAATTTATATGGTTTAAACTTTGCAATAAAAAGTAATATGAAGGAAAGATACTTCATTATGGTTGAAGGATATATGGATTTAATTACTTTGCATCAATATGGGATTACAAATGTAGTAGCATCTTTAGGTACTGCCTTAACTGTAAATCAAGCGAGGCTTTTAAAAAGATATGCTGATAAAGTAATAATATCTTATGATGCAGATGTAGCAGGTCAAACAGCTACTATGAGAGGATTAGAAATATTAAAGGATGCAGGGTTTGATGTAAGAGTCTTAAGTATTCCACAAGGAAAAGATCCTGATGAGTATGTAAGAGTCAATGGGAAAGATGCATTTATAAAATTAATAAATCAAGCAGAAGGTTTAGTTGAATATAGGATTAAAAAAGCAGGAGAAAATATAAATTTTAAAGATAGTAATGATTTAATAAAGTATGGAAAAAAGGTTACTGAAATTCTGGCAAAGGTAAATCCTATTGAAAAAGATATTTATATAAAAAAAATATCTGAAAACACAGGTATAAGAGAACAAGCGCTATATGATTTATTATCAAGAGAAATGACAAAAAATATACAAAATCAAGAAAATATGAATAAAAAGGAAGAAAATGGAACAAAATTATATAAAGAGCCTGCTTTTGTTAAAGCAGAAAGATCTTTATTAAAATTATGTTTAGAAGAAGAATATTTTGATTATATTTCTAATTTAATAAGCCAAGATGAGTTAATTCTTCCAGAACATAAAGAGATATTTTCTATCATTAAAGAAGCTAAAAAGGGAAATATAAATAATATAGGCACCTTTTTAGAAGCAAAGTGTACCGATTTAAAAACTATTGAGGAAGTTGTAAAAATAAAAGATCAACAAGTCTTAATAGGAAAAGATAATAAGAGATTAATTCAAGATTTAATAAAGCAAATAGATAATTACAAGTTAAATAAAAAGCTCAAAGATTTAAAGCAAAAACAAAAGATGTTGGAAGCACAAGGTAAGATTGAAGAATCTATACAAATTGCAATTGAATTAAAGAAATTGATGGGTAGCTAAAGAGAGGTGTAAGTGCAGTTGGCAATAACGGAAGGAGGTAAAAATATGTTAGATGAAAAAACAAAAGCTAAGCAGGTTAAAAAGGAAAATGATGATAGAAGTAGTAAAATGAATATTGTTAAAAGTCTGCTTGATAAAGGAAAGAAAAATGGTACTTTAACATATAAGGATATAATGGATGAAGTTGAACATATTGACTTAAGTCCAGAACAAATAGAAAAAATTTACGAAGTGTTAGAGTCTATGGGAATAGAAGTTATAGGTGAACCAAGTGGTGAAGAAGAAGTAGAAGAAGAATTAGATTTAACTATTCCAGAAGGTATTGCTATTGATGACCCAGTTAGAATGTACTTAAAAGAAATAGGAAAAGTTCCTCTATTATCATCAGAAGAAGAAATAGAGTTAGCAAATAGAATAGAACAAGGTGACCAAAAAGCTAAAAAGAAATTAGCTGAAGCAAATTTAAGACTTGTTGTAAGTATTGCTAAAAGATACGTTGGTAGAGGTATGTTATTCCTAGACCTTATTCAAGAAGGAAACTTAGGACTTATTAAGGCAGTTGAAAAATTTGATTATAGAAAAGGCTTTAAGTTCTCAACTTATGCTACATGGTGGATAAGACAGGCGATTACAAGAGCTATTGCTGACCAAGCAAGAACTATAAGAATACCAGTTCATATGGTTGAAACTATAAATAAATTAATAAGAGTTCAAAGACAATTATTACAAGAGCTAGGTAGAGATCCATTTCCAGAAGAAATTTCAAAGGTAATGGACTTACCAGTAGATAAGGTTAGAGAAATCCAAAAAATTGCTCAAGAACCAGTGTCATTAGAAACACCTATAGGTGAAGAAGAAGATTCACATTTAGGAGATTTTATACCAGATGATGATGCTCTAGCTCCAGCAGAAGCTGCTGCATTTACAATGCTTAAGGAACAATTAATAAATGTTTTAGATACTTTAACTCCAAGGGAAGAAAAAGTGTTAAGATTAAGATTTGGATTAGATGATGGTAGAGCAAGAACTCTTGAAGAAGTAGGAAAAGAGTTTAATGTAACAAGAGAAAGAATAAGACAAATTGAAGCAAAGGCACTTAGAAAGTTAAGACACCCTTCAAGAAGTAAAAAATTAAAGGATTATTTAGATTAGCACCTACTGGTGCTAATTTTAATTTAGCAAGGAGAAGAAATTTATGGAACTAAGCAAAAGATTAAATTTTATAATTGACAATATTGATAATACATCAGTTTTAGCTGATATAGGAACAGATCATGGATATATTCCTTTGTATGCAGTTCAAAATGGACTATGTAGTAAAGCTATAGCAATTGATATAAATAAGGATCCTTTAGATAAGGCAAAGCTTAATGCTATTTTAGAAGGGGCTGGAGAAGAATTAGAGTTCAGATTAGGAAGTGGTTTTAAGCCTTTAGAAAAAGATGAAGTTGAAGTTGCAATTATTGCTGGTATGGGAGGAAATTTAATAAGAAATATATTAGAAGAAGATTTAGAAAAGGTAAGCTCAATAGGATATTTAGTACTCGTACCTGCACAAAATCCAGAGGTTTTAAGAGAATATCTTTATAATAATGATTATGAAATAATATGTGAAGACCTTTGTGAAGAAGAAGGCATATATTATGAATTATTTAAGGTAAGAAAAAAGGCTGGAGAATCAATAAAGCTAGATTCTATTTATTACGAGGTTAGTCCTAAATTGTTAATGCAAAAGCACCCTTTAATGAAGGAATTCTTAAATTCAAAAGTAGAAAATTATAAAAGAATACTTAGTTTTATAACAGAAAGTACAGTAAATGCTAAAGAAAGAAGATTAGCAATTGAAGAGAAAATAAATGTAATTTCAAATATGATTAATTTTTTATAGGGAAGTATAGTTATGAAAAAAGTTAAAGATATTATTAAAATAATGGAGGACTTTGCTCCATTAAATTTAAAAGAGGACTTTGACAATGTTGGGTTAATGGTTGGAGATAAAGATAAAGAAGTAAAGAAAATTTTACTATCTTTAGATTGCACCTTAGAAGTAATTGAAGAAGCAAAAGAAAAAGGTGCTAATTTAATAATTACTCATCATCCATTGCTTTTTATAAAACCTAAAAGTATAACAACAGATACATTAGTTGGTAAAAAAGTAATAGAACTTATAAAAAATGATATAAATCTTTATTCTAGCCATACTAACTTAGATTCAGCTAGTGGTGGATTAAATGAAACAATAGTAAATATTTTAGGGTATGATTCAAAAGAACTTATGGAAGTAAGTAAAAATGCTAGAAATTCTAATGAAGGTATAGGAAGAGTTATTAGATTAGATAAAGGGATTAAATTAGAAACTTTAGTAAATGAAGTGAAAGAGAAGCTTAATATAGATAGCTTAAAAGTAGTAAAAGCTTCTGATGAAGTTAAAAATATTGCTGTTATTAATGGCAGTGGAAGTGACTTTTTTGATATAGCATATAGAAAAGGAGCTGATTGCATAATAACAGGAGATACAACTTATCACTTTGCAAGTGATTATAAAGAAATGGGAGTATCAATAATTGATACAGGACATTTTTTATCTGAATGGATAGTATTTTTAGAAGTTATTAATAAGCTTAAAGATAAACTTCAAGATACAGAAATAATAGTTTCAGAATATAGTAAAGACCCATACACTTTTGCTTAAGATTGCAAAGCAATCTTTGAATGTATAATGTAGAATGAAGAATATAAAATTAAGATTGTTTTGCGTGGCAAAACTTGAAATGTATTTGTGCGAAGCACCATTTGTTTAAAATCCGGAGAATTTTTCCTTAATTCTACATTTTAAATTTTTAATTTTTAATTACAAAATGTAAGCATTTTTATACCTTTGTGCATAAAATAGTAATAAGATAGCAATTTAGGAGAGATTGTATGGGAAAGTCTTATTATAAAAAAAAGAAAGGCTCGTGGGCAAAGGTATTTCAAGAAGGAGTTAAGGATATATTTGATGGAATAGGAAAAAATATTAGTTCAGGAGGACCAATATTTTTTAGAAATTGTCTTAATCCTGCTGCAAGATTAGTAATTTTTGTTCTTATAATACTTACTCTTTTACTTTCTGGCATAGGATTTTATTCTTGGGTTATATTGCTTATGCTAATTTTAATACTTCAATTTGTTTAAAATGTAAAAAATTTCATTTGTATTATTTATAAAGTTATGATAATATAATTTTTGCGAGTAAGACATGCAATCGCTGCTAGACTTAGATCTAGGAGAGGAAAGTCGGAGCTCCATAGGGCAGGGTGCTGGATAACGTCCAGTCAAGGCGACTTGAAGGAAAGTGCAACAGAGAGATACCGCCTAAGTTAAAAGACATTCTAAAGGTATGATTTAGATGTGTAATTATATATTTTAATTTATTAAAATATATTGCTTAGGTAAGGGTGGAAAGGCGAGGTAAGAGCTCACCAGCATCATGGTGACATGATGGCTATGTAAACCCCACCTGGAGCAAGGTCGAATAGGGAAACATTTTGGGGTTGCCCGCCCCGTTTCCGGGTGTACCGCTTGAGCTTATTGGCAACAATAAGCCTAGATAGATGATTGCTTAATACAGAACTCCGCTTACGGCTTATCTCGCGTAAAAATACAAGTTAATACTTGTTTAATCGTTGAAAACACTAGGTTTTCAGCGAGGGAACATTCCCGAAAAGGGGAAGTAGACTATAACAGAAATGTTAAAGTGTACTTCCTCTTTTTTTGTTGTCTTTTTCTCCAAATTTAAGGAGGGATAAGCAGTGAATTCAAAGAAAAAACGCATCATTTCTACTAAGGAATATAGCACTTCTACAAAAGACATTATACGGTTGGGTTACACACTAGATGAAGTTTATGATTTGTATATTAAGGACTGTGAGGCTAGAGGGCTAAGACCAGAAACGTTAAGGCAATATCATTACTGTATGGTGTCTTTTTATAAATTCATTCCACATAAAACACTAATAGCTGAAATAACTCTTGATACCTTACAAGAGTATCAAACTTTTTGTAAAGATATCAGAGGTAATAAACCTAGAACAGTATATAGCAATATGAAAGGTATAAGATCGTTTTTTTACTGGGCTATGTCAAATAACTATATGAACAGTTACAAGATTAAGTTACCAAAGTCTGAGGCTGTTCCACTAGATATGTATACCCAAGAGGAAATAACAGCATTACTAAAAGAACCAATTATATCAGAAATACGTTTCAGTATGTATATGACTTGGGTAGCTACTAATATATTTGTTTTTACTGGTTGTAGGGCAAGAACAATTATAGACATTAGGATAGGTGATGTAGACCTAGAAAATCAGCTTTTATTTTTTAGGCATACAAAGAACGGTAAGCCTCACGTAGTACCACTACCAACTCATTTACTACCTATAGTAAAAAAGTATATAAAGATAAGATTACAGAATGAGGAACAGGACATTGATGTAAATGAGTTGCCACTTTTATGTAATGCTTATGGGGAGCAATTAACGGTTAAGAAGTTGGACAAGTATTTTAGAGAATACAACAACAGTAGAGGAGTTACTAGAACAGGTATGCACTCATTTAGACGTTTTTATATAAAGTCATTAGTGTTACAAGGTGTGCCAATACCTAAGATAATGCATTTAGTACAGCATAGTACACCTAACCTAATAGCACATTATTCAAAGATGTACCCAAGAGACTTAACAGCAGATGTTGAGGAGTTTGCTAATAGTATTAAGCAAGTAAAGGGAACAAGATTAAAAACAAGGATAAGATAGATAAAGAAAAAGAGGGTAGGTCGGCAAACCTAGCCCTCGCAGTTAACATACCCAACCGACTAAAACTGAATATGTAATAACTATCTTTATTCTACAGCAAGGCAATGCTGTTGTAAAGGGGTTATATAAGTCAGCTATGCACTGGACTGACTATAAATAATTCTAGTGGTTACATAGAGCCAACGCAGAAAATCTATGGGGTATAGTTTAATTACCTTAGTTATAAAGCTATATCCTTAGTCGGGTACATATGACCGATTAACAAATTATATGGGTTGTTTTAGGGAACTGGTACGAAAGTACGGGAGTTAAGTCACAGTTACACTTTATAGGGCAACAGTTTATAAAGTGGTAAAGGCTTAACTATAACTAAGGTGTTGAGTGAGGGATACAATGCGTATACTCGGTATTAACAATGTCCTAAGAGTAATTTCTTAGGGCTTATTATATTCGCTCAGAACGTGTCCACGTGCCTCGGTATTATAACGCTACGCTACTGTAAAGTAAAGTCAATACTAACTTTACAATTATAATAGTCAACATAAAATTAACTTGATATAGGAGTGATGAAACAATGAAGAAACTAACAACTAAAGGTATTAAGTGTCCAAACTGTAGTAGTATGGCTACAGTATCAGAACATAAGTTAAGTCATAATGGTGCTAGACTAGCAGGAACGGGTGCTATATTCTCAATAACAATAATAGGAGCAGTTATCGGAGTACCTATGATCTTTATAGGTCTAGGAATGATGATAGCTGGACTATTCACGGGAAAAGAGTATAAAAATAAATGCAAGAGTTGTAAATATCAATGGACAACAGTAGGACTACTAAAAAATAAAAGATTATATTAGAGGATCAGCAGTAATGCTGGTCTATTTTTATATGGGTGTCACAAATTCTCTAACGATTTACGTATTAGTAGTGTAAACCAGTGATGTTGCTGGAGTATATGTCTGAACGGTAGGGACTAGTATTAAAGCTGGTTCCTCTTCTTATATTATAAACAATAGGAGGACTAATTATGAATAGAGAAATAAGTGAGGTAAGAGAAAATACAGAGAAGGTATATAACGTACCAGTACCATCACACCCAGAACTTATTAAGAATAAAGAGTATGACGCTAGAGCATATGCACTGGCACTGTTAGAGAGTAGACGTGGAGATAAGGAGCAACATAGATATATAAACTTGAACGACTTCAAGCAAGACACCAAAACAATAGCAAGTAAATATAATATATCTACTAAGACACTAAGCAGGTATATAATAAACATTAAGAAGTTGCAGAACGTATTTAAGGGTACGGAGATAAATATAGTTAATTCATTTGCTACAGAGAATGGAGAACTATACATACAGTTAATGAGCAAGATTAGCAGTAGATACTATGTATTAATACCGTCTAACGTACTCTATAAGATGTTAGTAACCACTAGGAGAGATGTTATTAAGACATTTATAACTCTGCTGTATACTCTAAAGGACAAGAATACGGGCAAGTATATAGAAAGACAGGTAACATATAACTACTTACTAAACAAAGTAGGAATGAGCCAAACAAGCACTAAAGCAATGTGTGCAATATTGGGGTTGTTGCAAGATATGAGGCTAATACAGGTTAGACAAGTAGAAAGCACCCATTACAACACTGAGACATTAAAGGCAACCCCTAAAACTGTTAATATGATCAGTATTCACCCCGAGTATTTACAACTAGTTGAGGACGTTGCTAATGGTTACATAACAGAGCAGGTGCCACAGCCAGATATTATGACAGCAGAAGAAACAGAAGAAGTAAGTAGACAAGAAAAAGAGTTTGTTGTTGCAGATATGTACATATAAGACGGGAGCCATAAAAGGCTCTCTTTTTTGTTGTGGTTGGTAGGGTATGTTAAAAATGATTACATAGTGGACAAAAAAGCCCTGCTCGAGCACCCAAAAAAGCCCTGCTCCAAGACCCAAAAAAGCCCTCCAAAATAGATAGCTTAGTACTACATAGAAAAGTAATAAAGAGAATATAGTTCCTTCGGAACAATGATATAAACGACATAGAAGTAGTTACTATCTTATAAAACAAAATATATAGTATGATAGATAGGTAAACCACATATGGAGTGGCTGGAGTACATCACTACTATTGTTTCAAATAGAAAAAGAGGCAGACTGTTAAGTCCACCTCTAAACTCTAATGTTTCTAAGATAACCCTTTAAGTTGGTTCAATAGCTTATTAATAGTCCCGTCTTGTGGGTTTATGTAATATAAGTTAAATACTGTTTGGTGGTTGATCCTCTCATTATGTTTATTAACCTCTGGGGCTGGGATAATTCCACCTAATACATTCCATACAGCCTTAACCTCTTCTAATTCTGATACCTTTCTAACTCTTTCAGCCTCTAGCTTTTTATGTAGCTTTTCTAGTTCTTCCTTACCTTTAATGTGTAGTTCCTCTAGTTCTGTATTAATAACAGCGTGGTACTCTTTAATAACTGGGTATAGTGTTTCTAGGTTGCTTTTAATATAAGCTATACGTCCTGTCCTTACTTGTTCTAAGGCTTTTTCTAATCTGTTTAAATCTGCTTTAACCTTTTCTAGTTCCTCAGCTACTTCTAAGTTTCGATCTATATTACCTATAGCCCCTGTAACTTTATATTCTCTTTCTAACTCTGCTACCTTAGTGCTGTGCTGATCTATTAACGCTATAACCTCTATTTGTTTTGTGTCATAATCAGCCACCTTATTACTGATAACCTCTAAGGCGTCTAATATACTCTTTCTATTTGCTTTAATCTCTTTTATATTTTCCATATTATCTGATCTCCTCTTTCTTTTTATATTGTTGTTATCCTGTTAGCACTAACGCCATAGCCTTCTAATAGCGTTTTTACTGTGCTTGTAAGTTCATAGTAGAACCTTTTTACTTCCTGCCTCTTATCGGTGTTTAAGGCGTCTGTAGGTGTTTCTAGTATCATAGTATATAAAAGCCCTAAGAAGTCTATAAACGCTGTTATATAGTCGGCTGTGTCGTCGGGTGCACTGAATATATAGCCCTGTGTTCTTAGATCATACTGTCTAGCTTGATCCAGTTCATTGATTAGCTTTTGAACGTTCTCCTGTGTAGCCTCCCAAGCCTGTAGTTCCTTTACCTGCTGTTCTTCTATAGTACTTAATACGTTATGGTGTTTTAACAATAGGTCTATTGCCTTAGCCTCTCCTGCTAATGCCTTAGTAAAAAGAACTTTCTTAATACTATTGAATGCCTGTAGTGCGTTTATCTCCTCAGCCTCAGACCCTAAGTTCTCCTTGTCTAATTCTCTAATCTGTTGTAATACTTCAACGTATTCACTAGCTACTGGCTCCTTTAATAGCCTATGTAACGTTGCCCTTGACTTTCCAGCTATATTAGCTACCTCGTCGTTATTAAGTCCTAGAACGTCTTTCATAACATAGGCGTCCAGCATTTTAATAGTGTCGCTGTCTAGCTGTTGGGCTAATTTCTCTCTTTGTTCTATAAGTTCTAATCTAGTTTTCATCTGGTGCCCCCTTTGTTTTTAAGTGGGTGTCTATAACGTTCAAGGATAAAAGTATTATCTCAGTTGATCCCTTACCCAAGTAGTGCTCTGATAACTCTACTAATTTGTTTTTAAATGGAGTTGTTATCCCTCTGGTACCGTGTATCATCATTGAAACGTAAGCCCCACTAACTCCCAATTGTTCTGCTAGTTCTCCAACTGTATGACCTGTATACCTTTGTAGAACCCTCAGTAATAAAATATATGTATTATCTGAATATATCATTTTATACCCCCTGTATTTTAGTTAAAAAGAAGTCCCAGCACTGGGTGTTGGCTGGGAATAGTATAGTAATGTACTACGGTGTCCTCTATAATTGCTGTTGTTTCAGCTTTAAACTCATTTGGAAGGGGTGGCAGGAACCACCTTTCCATATACCTATATAACTGTTGTTAAGTTTTTTAAGTAATAAGCGTAATGTTTTAAAGTTTTTTTCTATAGCCTCTTCTAATAGCTGTTAGTAGTAGTGTTAGCTACTGTAGTACATTTCTTTTCCTTTTCCGTGGGGTTGTTTCAACAGTAGCATAGTAGTAGCTTGTATACCTGCCTGCACGTTATATAAACGGTAGAAGTGCCGAAAATAGGGGGTTAGGGGGTTTCTTTATGTAGCAGGCGTGGGCGTGTATATGTGTAGCAGGAGTGTAGTAGTTATGTAGTTATTTTGTTTCCAACTGTAGCATAAACAAAAAAAAGAAGAGGCTTTGTTCCTCTTCTGATTATCCTTCTATATTATTCATACTTTTTCTTTTTGCTTGTTCTCTTTTGATAGTTGCCTCTGATATTCCTGTCATTTGTGCCACCTGCTTAATGCTATGCGTCTTTCTTAACTCCATAGCGTGATCTAGTTGTACCTTACTATATTTCTGTGGTCTACCTTCTCTAAAACCTTCTTTTGTCTTAGCTATAGCTTTTCCCTCTTGTGTTCTCTCAACGATCATATCTCTTTCAAATTCAGCAAACGCAAAAAATATTTGTCTTACTAACTTACTAGCTGGGGTATTGTCAAGCATACCCATATTAAGTATATAAACTTTAATACCCCTGTCTAATAGTTCCTGCACTAATTCTGCCCCAGCTATAGCACTTCTAGCCATACGATCTAATTTAGTTACTGCCAATGTGTCTCCAGCTTGTAACTTTTCTAATAGTTCATTTAGTATTGGTCTATCTTTCTTTGTTCCTGTGTAGCTTTCGCTATATATTTCTGTGGCTCCTGCCTCTTTTAACGCTCTCTCTTGAACCTCTAAGCTGTTCCCGTCTTTTTGTCCTGCTGTACTTACTCTTGCATATCCGTATATTGCCATTTTATTACCTCTTCTTTCGATTTATTTTTGATCCTAAGTTTTGATCTATTCTTGATACTGATTATATGGTAACGCTGTTCTTTTGTCAATAGATAGTTCAAAACTTTTAAGTTATGAGCCACTTTTTTATAAGGGGGGCTATTTTTGAACTGGGGGCTCTTTAACAGTAGGGGACTATTATTCAAGTTCTGGGCGCTATGTTTTAATGTACCTGTAATTTATGATCCATAACAGCAGGAACGCCATAACAACTTTATATAACGTTATATAGTGGCTATGTGGGCTCTTGTGGCTCCTGTCTTTTATTCCTCTATAACTTCTATTATCTGGGCTAATAAACTGTGTAGTAGTGTTGTAGTAGTTCTGTGGTTAGTTCCCTCTGTGGTTCCTCCTGCTCCTTCTGCTCTTGCTGTTCTATTATCTGTTGTTGTTTTGTTGTTCTCTTCTCTTGTTCTCTCTTGCTGTTCTCTCTGCTCCTGTTGATCCTCTAGTTGATCTGTTGGCTGTCTCCTGCTAGTGCCCATAATGTCACCCCCTCACCTCCCCAAGTACCCCCTATTTCAGCCCCGCAGTTAGTGCCTAAAAAATTTACATATTATTTTTGTACTGTCTCAGCCTTAAACTGTTCCTATTAGTTGCCCTGTGTTGCTTCCTAAGACTTCAACTTCTTTAAAGTCTAACTTATATTAGCTTTGGTCTACGTTCAAATTTTAAAAGCTGTTAGAGAGGGGATTAGAAACTAAAAAATACCAGAGAGGACGTTTATATGTATGTATTAAAAGTGACTATACAGAAAGTAGAGTATATAGCAAATATGTACGAGGGATAGTTGACAATAGGGGGAAGATAGTAGTATAATCGTAGAAAAGATATGAAAAAGACTACTTCCTAAAGGAAGACTTGTATAGTTAGAATGAGATAAATACAGTAGGAGAGACTGTGAAAATACAGAACTCCGCTTACGGCTTATCTCGTACATGAAAAACACTAGGCTAACGTCTAGTGTTTTTCTTTTTTTACTCTTTAGGAAATTATATAGATGCACTTTTTTATGATATGTAGAAAAGCATCTACTAAAAACAATATATCTTTACTTTATTTACCAAAAAGTATAATATTGTAAATAAAGATATAGATAACATAAGATATAAAGTGAAATAAGAACCTTATAAAGAAGATTCTTTTCATTATAATAATATGGTTAATGATTGTTTTAATATTTTTTAGGAGGGTATTATGAGGACAAAGGATTATCGAGAAATAGTAATACAGCATATGGAAAGTTATAAGAAGAACTTCTTAGGTATTACTAAAAGAGGAATTTATAAAAATTCACCTAAAGATTATGGTCATATTTTACCAAAAACTAAAGAGGAAAATGGAATACCTATATACAATTTATTGCCATCTATAGATATTAAAGATGAAATATTAAAGGAAATTAAATATCATGAATATGCACATCATTTAAATTCATCTCAATTAATGTGTATAAATTTCTTCTTACCAATAACAAAAGATAAGATTTTATTAAAATTATTAAAACAAGTTACTAATTTAAATTTTAGTAGCGATTCAGAAATAAAGGAGATAGCCTTTGAAAAATCATTTTCCAAAAGGGATAGTACTAATTTTGACTTATATATAGAAATTTCAACTGGAGAAAAAATTTATTTAGAGATTAAATATACAGAACAAGATTTTGGTGGCAATTGTTATGACAATGGAATATTAAAAGAAAAATATGAGAATAAATATAATGATTACTATGAGAAATGCATACAAGATTCATTAATGGATATAAAAGGGAAGGAAGAATTTTTTAGAGATTATCAAATTAATAGGAATATATCATATATAAAGGATAAGAATGACTATGTGATATTTATTTTACCTTTTGATAGTGAAGATTTATTAAATGAAGTTAAAAATATAGTAAGGAAAAATATATCATTAGAAAATCAAGTAAAAATAGTAGATTGGAAAGAATTATGCAAAATAGCATTGAGAGAGAGTAAAAATACAATTTTTCATCAGCACTTTAATTTATTTAAAGACAAGTATATTATTTAATAGAATAAGTAATTACTAGAGAGCTTTTTAAAAAAATAAGAATTTTTTTTTATTAATGAGGAATACTAATAGCATTTATAGAAGAGGTGAAATAAATGCTATTTTTTATTGCAACAATATGGCTAATAAGCATTATTTTAATATTGATATTCTTTAAGGGAGCAACTAGAAAAGAAAAAGATATGGAAATTAGAATGAGATTATTAGGGAATGAAGAAGATAAATAATAGAAGATAATAATGTATAACTGGATACTAAAATAAATATGATGTAATAAAGGAATTTTAAGAAAATGGGAGAGGATATTGTGGAAAAATTATTTATCATATTTATTTTAGCTTTAATATCTGAAAGTGTTTGGGAAACATTAAAGATGACCTGGCAACAGGGGAAAATATCTGTAGATAGGATAGGAGCCTTAGTTGTATCTTTAATTATTTGTATAGATGTTAAACTAGATATTTTAAGTTTATTAAATATTAATACAACATGGCCCTTTGTAGGAATAATATTAACAGCTATCTTAATATCTAGAGGATCTAATTTTGTCCATGATTTAATAGTAAAATTAGGACAAGCTAAAAGTAATTGATATTAAAAGCAATATGTTTTTACCAAGCAAAATTATAATATTATTTTATTAAAGTATGTAAGTAAAGGCATTTGCATAGATTTAAATTAAAAAATTGAAAAAATTAAAATTACTTGGTAAAATATCTATAAAACATAGTAATATAAGATGTTTAGAGATTTTAATAAAATAAGAGTGGCTTAAAATCAATGGATTAACATTAACATGAGATGTATTTAAATTTTTCTTTTACTATTACATAAGAGTTCTTAAGTCCGATTAACATTAACATGAGATGTATTTAAATAGCACATTAACATTTATATAATTTCCATAAAGTAAGGATTAACATTAACATGAGATGTATTTAAATTTGGTTAATGTTCGTAAATTAAAATATTTAGTGAACGATTAACATTAACATGAGATGTATTAAAATTTATAGCTTTAATTATAAGAATATAAAACAAAAAGTACACACTACAATGTGAAGATAGATACAAATAAAATATATAATTGATATACTTGTTATGGATATATTTGTAAAAGAGTAGTGTATTAAATTTAAGAAGATTATTTTGAGTATTTTTATTGTGATACTAGTAGTTCTTTCAAGTAATATTCTAATTTTTAGTAATATCAAAGTTAGAATAATAGGTATAGAAGATAATAAAAAGTTATATTATATGATTTTAATAATGAAATACAAGCCATAGATATAGAAATAAGATCTTCCTTTTAAAATATTAAATCAAGAGAAGTTAAGGTTTTTAAAAATGGAGAATATTTTAAGAGTGAAAATATAGAAGGAACTAAATGTATGACTTTTGATAATTATGGTGATTATAAAGAAAATTTAAGAAATAGTAATTTAGAGAAATATCTTAATTTTTAAAGATATGCTAGGCAGAAAAGCAGTATGTATAAAATCTACCCAGCAAAATAATTAACTACTAAATATATGATAAGGTAAAGACAAGTTTTATGTCAAATAAATATTTTGGTAATTTTAATAGTATTGATAGTTAATGTTAATTAAAAATTCCTACTACTTGATTTATAAAATCAGAATCCTTATACTTAAATATAAAGAAGAAATATAAGGAAGGTGGTTTTTATTATGAAGGATTTATTTACTCCTTATGAGATTAAAGGTCTTAAATTAAAAAATAGAATAGTTTTACCACCAATGTGTCAATACTCAGTAGATAAGAAGGATGGAATAGCTACAGACTGGCATTTTGTTCATTATGTAAGTAGAGCAGTAGGTGGAACAGGTTTAATTATTATTGAGATGACAGATGTTGAACCAGATGGACGCATTAGTGATTATGATTTAGGGTTATGGTGTGATGAACAAATAGAACCATTAAAAAGAATAGTAGATGAATGCCATAAATATGGTGCAAAGGTAGCGATACAAATTGCCCATGCTGGTAGGAAGGCGGAAGACGCAGAATTACCAGTTGCACCTTCAGCAATAGCCTTTGATGAAAATTGTAAAACACCAAGAGAGTTAACTACATTAGAAGTAAAAGAAATGGTAAATAAATTTAAAATGGCAGTTAGACGTGCTATTAAAGCAGGTTTTGATGCTATAGAAATACATGGAGCTCATGGATATTTAATTCATCAATTCCATTCAGAATTAACCAATAAGAGAAATGATGAATATGGAAGGGATTTAACTAAGTTTGGATGCGATATTATAAGAGCTGCAAAAAGTGAAATGCCTGAAGATATGCCATTAATTATGAGAGTTTCTGCTGTTGAATATGTAGAAGGTGGATATGGAATAGAAAGAGGAATAGAGCTTGCAAAGGCATATAAAGAAGCTGGAGCAGATATATTCCATATTAGTGCAGGAGGAGAAGGTCCAATTGCAGCAGCAGGAAAGCCAGGAACTCATGCAGCATACCAAGTTCCATTTGCAAGAGCAATAAAGGAAACTTTAGGAGTAGATGTAATAGCAGTAGGGAAGCTAGATGAACCAGAGTTAGCAAATGCTGTTATAGGCAATGAAGAAGCGGATTTAGTAGCTATAGGAAGGGCTATGTTCAGAAATCCTTACTGGGCTTTTGAAGCAGCAATTAAATTAAATAGAAAAACTCAGATACCAAAACAATATGGTAGAGGGTTTACTAGAAGTATACAAGAGGAATAGGTGATAGTAATGAGAAGTATAAAGTATCCTGCTATTTATAAACATTTTAAAAATAATTATTATGCTGTAATGACTGTAAGTAAACCTATTGAGGATAAAAGCATAATTAATGAAGATAATAAATTGCAAGCTTATCATACAGAATTAAATAAATTTATAAATATCTATAAGATAGAAGATTTATATTATCACGATGAGAATTTAAAAGATAGCTTGGTTCTATATAAGGCTCTATATGACGATAAGGGAATATATGCTAGGCCAATAAATATGTTTTTAAGCCAAGTAGATAAAAATAAATATCCAGATATAGAACAAAAATATAGATTTGAATTAGTAAATTAAAATAAGGGGACATAAAATGTCTCCTTTTTTATAGGTAATATTTTTAAATATATTATAGAAAAAAATGGATAAAATATCTTTTAATAATTGACTCTTTTAGTTTGAAAGTATATATTAGGAATATAGTTATAATATTATGTATAATATTATTAAATGAATAAATTTAGGAGTGGAACTATGGAGATATTGAAGAGTTTAATTGGAGAATTTGATAATAAAGAAGTTGAAAGTTATAGTTTAAGAAATTCAAAAGGTTTTGGAATAAATGTACTAAATTATGGTGGAATAATAACTGATGTATTAGTACCAGATAAAAATGGACTTATAGAAAACGTTGTTATGAAGTATAAGGATATTAATGTTTATAAAGAAAATCCTTCATATTATGGAGCTTTAATTGGAAGAACTTCAGGAAGAATAGCTGATGGTAAAGTTATTATAAATGATAACCTTTTGGAGTTTAATAAAAATTATGGAATTAACCAAGGGCATGGTGGAAATATAGGTTTTAGTAAAAAGTTTTTAAATGTTATAACTAGTGCAAATGAAGATGAAGCATATATTGAGTTTGATTATTTAAGTCCATCAGGAGAAGAAGGCTATCCAGGAAATTTAAACCTTAAAGTTAGATATACTATTACAGAAGAAGATGAACTAAAGTTATCTTATAGAGCAAATAGTGATGAAGATACATTAGTAAATCTAACAAATCATAGTTATTTTAATTTAAGTGGTAATTGTAAGGAAGACATTCTAAATCATCACCTATATATTGATAGCGATTTCATAATTGAAGTTAATGAAAATTCAGTACCTACTGGAGATATTATAGAAATTGGAGGGACTCCTTTTGATTTTACAAATCCCAAGACTATCGGTAGGGACATTGAGGAAGAAGATTACCAATTAAATATTGGACAAGGTTATGATCACTGTTGGGTATTAAATGGCGGAAATGATGTTAAGATAAGGCTTTATCATAAAGAATCAGGAAGGCAAATGGATGTCTATACTAACCAAAATAGTGTTGTACTATATACTCTTAATTTCCCTGATGAAGAACTTTTAGAGTGGAATAAGAAGCCAAATAGAAGAGATGCAATAGCAATAGAAACTCAAAGCCCACCAATAGGTAGAGATAATGTATTTGTAAAATATTCACTTCTGAAAAAGGGAGAAGAATATAATAAAGAAACTATATATAAGTTTTCAATAATAAAGTAGATGTTTTAATATAAACCTCAGGATATTCCTGAGGTTTATATTTTTTGTTAAACTCTAGTTTTGATTTATATATAAAATAAAGATAAAAAGGGATGCATACAGAGAACAGAAGCCATATAAAACCTCCTGTCAAATCAAGTGTTAATAGTTCACCACCTTTTTCAGTAATTTGATATATTTTTATTCTTTTAACATTACTAGGAAAATGAAAAATATTTCAGTGAAAGTTTTTATATTATCATTTTTATTTAAGTTACTATATAAAATATAAGTAGATAATTAATTGAGAGGAGTTTATATGAAAAGAAAAACTTTATATGAATTGTTTATAGGGTTATTAGCATTAATGCTTTCTATTATGATAATATTAGATTTAATGTATAAGCTTCCTTTAATGGTAGTAGAGAGTTTTTATTATATTAATTATATTGGTAGTTTTATATTTTTACTAGATTACGTATTAAATCTTGCTATATCTAAGAGAAAGATAAAATTTATAGTTAATAATATTGTAGATTTTCTATCTATTTTTCCCTTTATCTTAATTGGAAAAATAATTATTAATTTAAACTTAAGGATATTTGTAGATATTAATACTCAACTAAAGATAGTTAAAGTAATATTTTTATTTATTTTAATTATTAAGTTTAAGAATAAAATTAAAGAAACAGTTAAAGTTAATAAATTTAATTACTTACTAATTGTAACAACCATTATAATAGTATTAGGTGCAGTTATAATTGCATTGCTTGAGGATATGACCTTTGGAGATGCAATTTGGTGGAGCTTTGTCACATTTACTACTGTAGGATATGGTGATATATTATTAACAACTAGATTAGGAAGAGTAGTTGCTATACTTCTTATGATTTTTGGAATAGGATTTATAGGGGTAACTACAAGTACTATTGCAGCTTATATAATTAATAAGGATATAAGAAAGAGGGAAAAAAGAACTTTTAGAGATGAAACTATCGAATTTATTAAGTTTAAAATAGATAATTTAGATAATATTTCTGATGAAGAATTAGATAATATATACAAAACTTTAAGGGTTTTAAGAGAAAAGAAGAAAGGATAGAATGGAATTTGTTATGAAAAATAAGATGAAAGCTATAGTTATTATTTTAAGTGTAATATTAATTACGTCATACATAGGGTATGTAAACTTATATAAATATGTAAAGAAGGTTCAATTACCTTCATTTATATCTAATGAAGAAGTTTCAAGAGAAGAAGGATTATTATTGAGTTTCATTAATAATGAATTAATGGATGATGAAGGAGGAATATATACTAATTATAGTAATAATAAAACTGATGGAGATTTAACTAAGGGTCATGATATATTATCTGAATCTCAAGGAATGATTTTAAATTATTATTTGTATAACAATAATAAAGTAGAATATGAAAATATCTTTAAATACATTAAAGATAATATGATGTTAAAGGATGGCTTAATAAGCTGGAGGATTGAAGAAAATCAGCCTTCAAATGTTTCTGCAACTATAGATGATTTAAGAATAGCAAGATCATTTATTTTAGCAGGAGAGGATTTTGATAATTTTAAATATAGATATTATGGATTAAAGGTTGCTAAAGGAATTAAGAAAAATTTAGTTACAGATGATAGACTTGTAGATTTTAATGATGGATATGGAAAAAGTAATATAACTACTTTATGTTACTTAGATTTATATGCAATGGATGTATTATCTTTGTTTGATGAGGAGTGGAGTAACATATATAATAAATCTCTTGAAGTTATCAACAATGGATTTATAAGTAGTGAACTTCCATTATATAGAAAGTTTTATGATGGTGATAAGGAAAGCTATGATAATGAAGAAAAGGTAGATACATTATTATCTGTTCTGGTTATTTTAAATAAAGCAGAAGTAAATGAAGATGTAAGTGAAAGTGTACATTGGCTAAAGAATAGGTTAAGGGAATATGGATATATTTCAACCACATATGATATAAAAACAATGGAAGAAAGTAAAGTAGAATCAACATCTATTTATGCTAACTTAGTTTTAATAGCAAAGGTAATAAATGATAAAGAACTGTATGATTTAGCAGTGAATAAAATGAAAAATTTTCAAGTGTTAAATATAGATAGTGATATTTATGGTGCTTTTGGATATGAAGCTGCTAATGAAGTATATTCATATGATAATCTAAATGCATTACTTGCTTTTAGAAGAGGTTTTAAAAATTAGATTCTCTATATAAGCTATATTAAAAAGGTAATAATTTTATTGAATTAAGTGAACAATAAAGTTATTACATAGGATAAGGCTTATATGGAGGAAAACATGAGAAATATATTTAAAATATTTAATAGAGATTTAAAAAGTATTCTTAATAATTGGGTGGCACTTATTATTATAATTGGACTTATTGTATTACCTTCTTTATATGCTTGGTTTAATATAAGAGCTAGTTGGGATCCTTATGGAAATACTGGTGGAATAAAGGTTGCAATTGTTAATAAGGATATTGGGGGAAAACTTCAAGAAAAAAATATAAACATTGGAGATCAGCTAGTAGAAAAGCTTAAAGATAATACTAATTTAGGATGGCAGTTTGTTTCAGAAGAAGAGGGGAATAGTGGGGTTGAGAAGGGAAAATATTATGCAACTATAATAATACCAGAAGAGTTTACAGAAGAAACCTTATCTATAGTAAACAAGCCCATTAAAAGGCCAACATTAATATACAAAGTTAACGAGAAGAGCAATGCAATTGCTCCTAAAATAACTGATAAAGGAGTTACTACAATAAAGTCTCAAGTTGATAGTAACATAATAGAAACTGTAGATGGTGTAATATTTAAAATACTAAATGAAGCTGGAGTTAGTATTGAGGGAGCTAAAGATAAGATATTAAAATTAATGAATGGAATTATTAGTTTAAATAATAAGATTCCTGAAATTGAAAATATAATAAATGAAGCTACAGAGGGTAGCCAAAAGGCAGAAGCGTTAGTAAAGAGAGCCAAAGAGAATCTTCCTTTATTAGATGATACCTTATCCTCAAGTGATAGTTTATTAATTGATACTAAAAATGCTTTGGAAAAATCTAAAGGAGCTTTAGGAGAGATAGCACCAGTAGTAAAATCGGATTTAGAATTAATAAGTAGAGAACTTAATGCCTTAGAAGGAATTATTAATTCAATTATTAATATAAATATAGATAAAAATTCAATTATAACTGGACTTGACAATATTAGTAGTAAGTTTGGAGAAATAAATAATAAGATTAATGGTATTTTGAAAGCTTTAGAGCCCTTAGCTAAGTTTAATGAAAGTATAAAAGAAATAGTTAATGATTTAAATTTAGCAAGTTCTAAGATAAATTCTGCTATAGACGTTATTGGAAAAATACAAAATGAAATTAATAATGCAAAGCCTATAGATAAAAGTAAGCTTCAAGAAATTAAAGTATTAATACAAAATAATAAAAATATTATAAATAGCATTTTAAATAATTATGATTCTAAATATATTCCGGCTATAAATAAGGCCATAGATGAATTAACTTCAATTGCTGACAACTCTCTTAAGCTTATAGACGAAGCTAAATCAGCTATTCCAGATATAAATAGTTTGCTTGATACTTTAGATAAAGCACTAAACTTAGGGATGGAAGATATAGATAAATTAAGAAGCGAAATGCCAACTATAAAATCTAGCTTAGGAGAAATATCAAAGAAATTATCAGTAATAAATAATGAAGGGGAAATAGATAAACTATTATCTATTTTAAAAAATGATTGGGAAGCTGTAAGTAAATTTTTAGGAAGCCCAGTAGAAATAAAAGAAGAAATATTGTTTTATATTCCTAATTACGGATCTGCAATGTCGCCATTTTATTCTACCCTAGCTCTATGGGTAGGGTCATTAATATTAGTTTCTTTATTAACTACTGAACCACATGGATTTAAGGAAAAAATTAAGTTTAAACCTTATGAAAAGTATTTTGGAAAACTTCTGACCTTTGGAGCTATAGGAATATGCCAAACAATAATTCTTACCCTAGGAGATTTATATTTATTAAAATGTTATGTATTAAATAAATGGTTGTTTATAGGAGTAAGTATATTAAGTAGTATAATATTTATTACCATAGTTTATACATTAGTATCTATATTTGGAAATGTAGGTAAGGCATTAGCTGTGATTTTATTAGTTATACAAGTTGCAGGAGCAGGTGGTACTTTTCCAGTAGAAGTAATGCCAAGTTTCTTTAAAAAGGTAAATCCTTTATTACCTTTTACTTATGCAATTTCAGCTATGAGGGAAGCTGTAGCTGGTGTTGTTAAAGAAAATTTAACTAGAGACTTACTTATGCTTTTAAGTTATGGAGCAATATTTATAATAATAGGATTATTTTTAAAAGGACCAATTAATAAAGCAAGTAAAAAGTTTATAGAAAAGTTAAATAAAAGTGGGCTTATAGGACACTAGGATAAGATTGCACAGCAATCTTATAAATTAAATAATGAACAATGAAAAATTGAGGTTGGAATTCAGCTTTGGCTGAATTCCTTAAATTTAAATAATTAAGTTAAATTTTTATTTTAAAATATTTTCTATAATTGAGTTTATTTCTGGGATTTTTTTGTCTGTGTAAGTCATAAGCTTATAATCATAAGAATAGTTATCAAGGGCTCTTTCTGTTTTATGATTGTTTTGAGTAACTGTTAAATTACTCTTATAATCAACTCGAGTTATATGTATAGAAATAGTTTTCCCTATGGTTTTTAAACACTCTATTTCTTTAGGAAATCTTGCATCAGGGATTATTGCTATATCAAAGTCATTTTTAACTAAATTTAATATTTTAAGTAATTCATCAATCAAGAACATTTCATCTTGTGCTCTCATTTTATCTCCCAATCTCTGTAGAATATCTCTACCGGTTTTATCTTTTAAACCCTTCCAATTATATACTTGAGTTGCTACCATTTTTAAGTAATCAGCATAATGAATTATAAATACCTTTTTCCCTTTACCCTCAAGAATATATTTCAATTTTTTTGCAAGGGTATCTTTTCCATGTCCTGCGCCACCAGAAATTGATATACATTTCATAATAGCTCCTCCTTTCGTGGTTATCCAATAGTATTATATAATTTTACATTGCCTATGAAGCAATGTAATAAATAAATTTACATATATTAAATTTTTTAGACTTTCTTAAAGATTATATCATAAGATAGTTATAATATATTGAAAAATATATTATAATAAATTAAAATTATATTATGCAGATGTGGCGGAATGGCAGACGCATCATCTTGAGGGGGTGACGGGGGAATCCTCGTGCGGGTTCAAGTCCCGCCATCTGCACCAATTTATAAATTTTGTATTAAAAATAAAAAATTAATAGTTAACAAAAATAAGGGTCAGAGTATATGTTATTCTGACCCTTAATACTTATAGAGGTTAGATATATTTTTTGATGGTTTAGGAGGAAGTTTAAATGAAGAGGTTATTTGAAATTATATATATTTTATTAGAAAAAGAAAAAGTTACAGCAAAAGAATTATCTGATCATTTTGAAGTATCTCAAAGAACAATTTATAGAGATATAGAAAAACTTTCTGAAGCTGGAATTCCTATTTATATGGCTAAAGGAAAGGGGGGAGGAATAACTCTTTTGCAAGATTTTATATTAAATAAAACACTTTTATCTGAAGAAGAAAAAAAAGAAGCATTAGCGGCTATTCAAGGGTTTAGTGCTATTAATGAAGGTGCTTTTGAAGACAAATTATCTAAATTAAGTATGTTTTTAGGTGGAAATAGTCAAAGTTGGATTGAAATAGATTTTTCAAGTTGGAATAAAGATAATAGCCTAGGTGAGAAGTTTGAAGCAATAAAAAGATCGATAATAAATAAAAAAATAATAGAAATTGCTTATTATAATTCTAATGGAGAATATTCAAATAGGACTGTAGAGCCCTTAAAGTTAGTATTTAAAGGTCAAGGCTGGTACTTGTATGCTTATTGTAAAAATAAAAGAGATTTTAGATTTTTTAAATTAAATAGGTTAAGAAGTATTGACGTTCTTGCTGATACTTTTAGTAGACCTATTCCTAATAAAGTTTTGTTAGAGAATGTTTATGAAAATAATGATATAGTAAATATAAAATTAAAAATAGATAAAAGTATGGCTTTCAGAGTGTACGATGAATTTCAAGATTATATTATAGATAAAGATGGGGATTACATAGTAGAAATAAAGTTGCCTTTAGGTGAGTGGATATATGGATATTTAATGACATTTGGAGATAGCATAAAAGTACTAGAGCCACAGGAAATAAAAGAAGAGGTAAAGAAACGATTAATTAAGGCCTTAAATAATTATTAATATGACAGATAGGTGTCATATTAATATGGTTATAATTTAATTATAAAGATAATGTCAGGAGAGATATCATGGAAAAAATAGATTATAAAAAGAAATATAAGGATTTATATTTACCTAAAACAAGTCCTATGGAAATATTAGTACCTAAAATGAATTTTATAATGGTAGATGGAAAGGGAAATCCTAATGATAAAGAAGGAGAGTACCCAAAAGCTATTGAATTGCTGTATGCCTTATCGTATACAATAAAAATGAATAAGGAAATTAGAAACCAATTAAAAGGATATTTTGATTATGTTGTCCCACCACTAGAAGGGTTATGGTGGTTAGAGGATGATGATATGGATTTTAGTAAAAAGCATAAGTATATTTGGACATCTATGATACGTCAGCCAGAGTTTGTTACTAAGGAAATTTTTGAATTTGCTTGTAATGAAGTTAAAAAGAAAAAGCCTAATCTAGATATTAGTAAAGCAAGATTTGAAGCTTTTAATGAAGGATTATGTGTTCAATGTATGCATATAGGTCCTTTTGATGAGGAATATAAAACTACTGCTAAAATTGATAAGTACCTTAAAGAAAATAATTTAATAGATGATATATGCGGAGTTAATGAAGATGGAAAAATAAAAAGACATCATGAAATATACTTATCAGATCCAAGGAGAGCTAGTATAGATAAAATGAAAACTGTTATTAGACATCCTGTAAGGAGATAATATGGATTATATTATTGCTAAAAGTATTGTTTCCAATTATAAAGAAGATAATAATTGGTTTGGAGCCAATTATACTATGAATATTTATAAGGGCTGTTGTCATGGTTGTATATATTGTGATAGTAGAAGTGATTGCTATGCAATAGAAAATTTTGATAATGTTAGGGCAAAGGAAAACTCCTTAGATATTATAAGAAAAGAGTTAAAATCAAAAAGAAAAAAAGGAGTAGTTAGTACTGGTTCTATGAGTGATCCATATAATCCTTTTGAAAAGAAATATAATTTAACAGGAAGAGCTTTAGAAATTATTAATGAAAATGGATTTGGGATAGAGATAGCAACTAAAAGTGACTTAATTACTAGGGATGTTGAAATATTAAAGAGAATCAAAGAGCATTCTCCTGTAATTTGTAAACTTACAATAACAACTATGGATGATGAGTTATGTAAAAAAATTGAGCCTAATGTTGCAGTAACTTCTAAGAGGTTTAAAGCCATAGAAAAATTATCCTCAGAAGGAATTTATACTGGAGTATTATTAATGCCTATATTACCATTTATTAATGATAGTGAGGAAAATATAATTTCTATTGTAAGAATGGCTAAAAAGTGTGGAGCAAAATTTGTGTATCCTCTTTTTGGAGTAACCTTAAGAAACAATCAAAGAGATTATTTCTTTAAAGCTTTAGATAAAAATTTTTATGGTGTTAAAGAAGAATATTTAAATGTTTTTGGCTACGAATACTTATGTTTAAGCCCTAATGCAAATTATTTATATAAGATATTAAGCGATGAGTGTAAAAAGCTAGATATTCTTTATAAAATGAAAGATATAGTAGAAGATTATAAAAAAGGATATTTTAATGAGCAAATAAGTTTGTTTGATATATAAAGGATGGTTAAGCCATCCTTTATATTTTCTTAAAGAGTGTAGAGTTTTGCATAAGTGTATTTTAATATGTTATTATTAAAATAAAGAATTTACAAAGGTGCATAAGATAAATTGGAGGGAATATGATAAAAGCAGTATTATTTGATTTAGATGGAACATTAATAGATACAAACGAATTAATATATAATTCTTTTGTAAAGACCTTTAAAGATAAATTAGAAATGGAACTAACAAGAGAAGAAATAGTAGATTTTTTTGGTAGACCATTAGGAGAACCATTTAAAAAATATTCAAAAAGAGATAATGTTGATGATTTAGTTGCTTATTATAGAGAATATAATGAAGCTATACATGATACGATGTGTTTTGCCTTTGATGGTGTTAAAGAGCTTTTAGATGGTTTAAAAGAAAGAAATATAAAGATAGGAATAGTTACTTCAAAAAGAGCAGAGCTTGCAATTAGAGGGATGAAAGTAGCAGGAATATATGATTATATGGATATAATTATTACGCCAGAGTCTACAGAATTACACAAACCTAATCCAGATCCATGTTTGAAAGCTTGTAGCGACTTAGGAATAGAGTCTAATGAAGCAATGATGGTTGGAGATAGTATTTATGATATATACTGTGGAAAGTCAGCAGGATGTAAAACTTGTGGAGTAAATTATACATTTATTGGCTTAGATACTTTAAAATCTTCAGAGCCAGATTATTTAATAGATAAACCGGAAGATATATTAAATTTAATATAGCAATTTGGAGGGAAAAATATGAAAAATATAGTTATTTTAGATGGACAAACTCTAGGAAATTTAGATTTTGATGCATTAAAGGAATTTGGTAATGTAGTTAATTATGATACTACAAAGCCAGAAGAAGTAGTAGAAAGGATTAAAGATGCTCATATAATATTAACTAATAAGGTAGTATTGAATGAAGATAACTTAAAAGAAGCTAAGAATTTAGAACTTATATGTGAGACAGCAACAGGCTTTAATAATATAGATATAGTATATGCAAAAAATAATAATATTGCAGTAACTAATGTTGCAGGATACTCTACTAACACAGTGGCACAACATACTTTTGCTACAGTTTTATCTTTATATGATAAGCTATCATATTATGATAATTTCGTAAAGTCAGGAGAATATGCAACAAGTGGCCTATTTACAAATGTCACTAATCCATTTTATGAACTTGAAGGTAAGACTTGGGGAATAATTGGACTTGGAGCTATTGGAAGAAGAGTTGCTAAAATTGCAGAGGCTTTTGGGGTAAATGTAATTTATTATTCTACATCAGGAAAAAATTCAAATAGTGATTATAAAAGAGTGGAATTTAATGAGCTATTAGAAAACTCAGATATAATTTCTATTCATGCACCATTAAATAATAATACACAAGGATTAATTAATTATGATGCTCTTAAGAAAATGAAGAAAAACTCTATATTAGTAAATATGGGAAGAGGGCCTATAGTGGTAGAAGGAGATCTTGCAAAGGCGATAGATGAAGAACTTATTGCTGGAGCTGCTTTAGATGTTTTTGAAGTAGAGCCAATAGCTTTAGATAATCCGTTAGTTTCAACTAAGAATAAAGAGAGGTTAGTTCTAACTCCACATATTGCTTGGGCAAGTGTAGAAGCAAGAAATAGATTATTTAAAGAAGTACTAAATAACATAAGAGCCTTTTATAATGGTGAAATAAGAGGAAGAGTTGAATTATAAAATTAATAAAAAACTCCTAGAAATGTTTGACAAATTGTGAAGTATATAGTATATTACTAATTAAATCAATAAAGAAAAGCGTAGAATGAGAGTAGTAAAAAGCAAGATTTATTAAAGAGAGTAGAGGTTTGGTGAGAGCTCGCATATAATCCCTTTTGAACTCGCTCAGGAGCTACAGGACTGAATGGGGAAGTAGGTCTTGTCGGTATGTTTATACCGTTAAATAAATTAAGTTTAAAACTTGGATGGTACCGCGTAAATCGCTCCAAAATTAGGAGGATTTGCGCGGTTTTTTATTCAATAATAAAAGGGGGCATTTAAATGAATTATAAAAAGTATAAAAAATTTCAAACTATAAGATTAAAGGATAGAAAATGGCCAGATAATGAAATTAATAAGGCACCTATATGGTGTAGTGTGGATTTAAGAGATGGAAATCAAGCTTTAATTAATCCTATGACAGTAGATGAAAAAATAAAAATGTTTAATCTTTTAGTGGAATTGGGTTTTAAAGAAATTGAAGTTGGCTTTCCCTCAGCTTCGCAAATAGAATTTGATTTTTTAAGAAAATTAGTTGATGATAATTTAATTCCTAATGGAGTTAAGGTACAAGTGTTAACTCAAGCAAGACCACATTTAATAAAAAGAACTTTTGAGGCTTTAGAAGGTGTTAAGGAAGCTGTTCTTCATATATATAATTCAACATCGATATTACAAAGGGATGTAGTATTTAATATGAGCAGAGAAGAAATTAAATCTATTGCAGTAGAGGGTACTAAATTAGTTAAGGAGCATACTAAGGAGTTTAATGGAAAAATATATTTAGAGTATTCTCCAGAAAGCTTTACAGGAACAGAGGTTGACTATGCTTTAGAAATATGTGAAGCAGTTTTAGATACTTGGGGTGCAACAGAAGAAGAAAAAGTAATTATTAATTTACCTTCAACAGTAGAAATGGATACTCCTAATGTATTTGCAGATCAAATAGAATGGATGAGTAGAAATTTTTCAAATAGAAATAGAGTTATTTTAAGTGTTCATCCTCATAATGATAGGGGAACGGGAGTTGCAACTGCTGAACTTTCTATGTTAGCAGGAGCTGATAGAATTGAAGGAACTTTATTTGGCAATGGTGAGAGAACAGGAAATGTAGATATTATAAATTTAGCTTATAATATGTTTTCTCATGGGGTAGATCCAAAGCTTGAATTAGATGATATAAATAAAGTGATAGATGTATACGAAAAGTGTTGTAAGATACCGGTTCATATAAGACATCCATATGCAGGAGAATTAGTGTTTACAGCCTTCTCAGGATCTCATCAGGATGCAATTAATAAAGGAATGAAAAAGTATATGGAAAGAGGTAGTGAGCATTGGGAGGTACCGTATTTACCTATAGATCCTAGAGATTTAGGAAGAGAATATGAGGCTTTAGTTAGAATAAATAGTCAGTCTGGCAAAGGTGGAATAGCCTTTGTATTGGAAAATCACTATGGTTACAAAATGCCAAAAAGAATGCATAAAGAATTTGGAGAAATTATACAAGGAGTAACTGAAAAGTTTGGAGAAATTTCACCAAATGTAATTTTAGACAAGTTTACTGAAGAGTATTTAGATGTAACTGGACCATTTAAATTGATAAAATTCAAAGTAGAAGATAATGATAATATAGATTCAAATGGTGAAAATACTAAAATTAAAATTACTATTGCATATAGTGGTGAAGAAAAGATAGTTGAAGCAAATGGAAATGGACCTATTGACTCATTAAAGAAGGCTTTAGTAAAAAGTAAATTAGTAGAAACTAGTATTATGGACTATGTAGAACACTCCTTAGGAGAGGGATCTGAAGCTAGAGCCGCTGCTTATGTTGAAATGAAAAGATTAGATACACAAAAGTCTACATTTGGTGTAGGTGTAGATAGTAATATTACAATAGCTTCAATAAAAGCAGTCTTTAGTGCGATAAACAGACTGTACAGATAATTGATAATTGATAATGGATAATGCATAATTTATGAAAAAACTCCTAAAGGAGTTTTGGAAAACAAAAAGTATTTCGGGAAGAAATACAACATTAATTTTACATTTTACATTTAAAGAGCTGTCTTATGACAGCTCTTTTATAATTTTCAACTTTTAGTTTTCAAGTGTTAAAATATCATAGCAAGGTGACTTATAGCTTGCGACGGAACCTAGATATGATACTTTAACACTTTTTTATTGTGCTTTTTTTGTGGTATTTATTTGAGCTAATTTATTTTTTTCGTATTCTTTAAGTAAGTCTATTAGTACTTTGTTTAGTACTTTTCCTATAATATAATAGCAATTATCCTTTAGGTTAGCTAATGAAACTCTAAAGGACCATTCTGATGAAGCAAAACCATCACCGTTTAATAGAACTACAGAATAATTTTTAGCTAAATCATATAATATATCAAATGGAGTGTAGTTTTGAGAAATAAAGTTAGAAAAATCTTCATTATATTTATTTTTTGCCCATTCAATGATATTAACCTCAGTATAATAGGAAGCATCCATAGGGTTTTCAATAAGTTCTACTTCTAATCCTTGAAATAAAAGAGATTTACGTCTTTTACATATTTCTATAGTTAAATTCTTATAGTTATTATCTATGTCTACAAGTGCTGAAGCACAGAATAAAGCCATTTGAACTTGTTGAGGTGTAGAAAGGCCTGCTGTATGGTTTAGGGCAACTTGTCTACTATCTGCAACTAACCTATCAATAAAAGAAACAGTTTCTGGGTTTAAGCTCATATGCTTGTATCTATTATTTATATTTATTTTTTCTTCTTCAGAAAGATTTTTAATTAAATCATTAAATATATTATTTTTGCTTAGTAAGATAGTTCCTAGCCTCCAGCCTGTAACACCGAAGTATTTAGATAATGAGTAAACTCCTATAGTGTTATAAGGTAAATATGATATAACAGATTTAAAATCTTTAATGAAGGTACAATAAACATCATCAGTTATGATCATTAAATTAGGATTAGAATTTTTAACAACATCTACCAAGTTATTAATACATTTATCATTAAGAGCAATAGAAGCTGGATTATTTGGGTTAACTATAAATAAAGCTTTTATATTTTTATCCTTAAGCTTTTCTAATTCTTCTATAGGATATTGATAAGTTGGTTTATTATTAATATCTACTTCATTTGCATGGATTCTAACTACATTAAAATTATAGTTAGGCAAATGAGGAATTTCTAAATATGGAGTGAATATTGGAGTCATTAGTGCAATAGTATCGCCTTTGTGCAATAAATTGTTTGCAACTAAAGATTCAAAAATATAACACATTGCAGCTGTTCCACCTTCTACAGAAAAAACATCAAAGCTATTATCATATTTATTATTTCCACATAATTCTTTAATTAAATACCTGTTTACTATTTTTTCTATATGTAAAAGCATTCTATCCGGAAAAGGATAATTATCTCCTATAATTCCATCGGATAATTCAAATAAAAATTCATCTTTGTCAAATTTAAATTCTAAAATACAATAATCTATTATACTTTTTAAAAGTTCTATACCAGGTTGCTCTAGATTTTCATTATAGTAGTTTATAAATCTATCATAAATTCCATCCTTTTGAATCATTCCAGCTAAGTTTCCTATACTTAAAGTTTTCTTACACTCTAAAACTGCAAATTGTCCTAAAGTAAAAAAGGCTTGTCTAGGATTGGCTGATATCCAATTAGGGTTTCCTCTTCCTGCATCTAAGACAGTACCATTAAATTTTTCTTTGTTAAGGTTAGCTAATTTTATTAAATTATCTTTAAATTCGAAAGGACTTATTCTACCATAAAGTTTTTTTAAATAGTCCTTATTTAATGTAACATTCATTATGGTTCTCCTTTTGCATGTTTAATTATCTACTAATAGTATATATTGAGAAATAAAAAAATCAATGATTTCTTGCAAGAAATATAATTAATGAAATAATTGCTTCAAAAAATATGAAAGTGGAAAAATATATAATTCAAATAGGGCTTATATTAATAAATTAATAATAATAGATATAATCTTTTATTAAAATAATTCTTGAACTAATTCGTATAGACGTATATAATAAATTTATAATTTAATAACGTTCGGTTGAAGGTAGTGGGAGAGTGATTTTTTATAAATCCACCGAAGAAGTAAATCTTTCAGGTATTAGGACCGCTATTGGACGAACCTCTGGAGAGACTCGTAAAGAGCACCGAAGGAGCAAGGTAGTTAAGAATTTAGCTATTGAAACTCTCAGGTAAAAGGACAGGGGATAGGGTAAAAGTTTGGGTTATAAGTATATAGCCTATTCTTGTTATCCATTCTCCTCCGTAAATATTTTTAAGGGGGATTTTTTTATGTTAAACAAAATTCAATTATTATTAAATGCTGTAGACAGCATAATATGGGGACCACCATTATTAATATTATTAGTAGGAACAGGTATTTATTTAACCTTAAAACTTAAGTTACTTCAAGTTTTTCGACTGCCATTAGCTTTTAAGTATATTTTTTCTAAGGAAGATGAAGATGAAAGTACTAAAGGGGATGTATCTAGTTATGGAGCATTATGTACTGCTTTATCTGCAACTATAGGTACAGGAAATATAGTAGGAGTAGCTACAGCAATAAAGGCAGGAGGACCGGGAGCATTATTTTGGATGTGGATTGCAGCGTTTTTTGGTATGGCTACAAAATACGCAGAAGGTGTACTTGCAATAAAATATAGAGAAGTTGATGAAAATGGTCAAATGTCTGGTGGACCAATGTATTATATAAAGAATGGTTTAGGATTAAATTGGCTAGCTAAATTATTTGCTATATTTGGAGTTGGGGTTGCTTTACTTGGAATAGGGACTTTTGGACAAGTTAAATCAATTGCAGATGCTGCACAAATAGGGTTTAATGTACCTGTAATAATTACGGCGGTAGTTGTTACAGTATTGGTAGCCTTAGTAACTTTAGGTGGAATACAAAGAATATCAAAGGTTTCTGAAAAAGTAGTGCCATTTATGGCGGTTTTATATATAGTAGGAGTTATATTTGTTTTAATATTTAATTTTAATAAGATACCTTCAGCAATTGCACTTATTATTGAAAGTGCTTTTAATCCTAAAGCAGCTTTAGGAGGTACTGTTGGAATAACTATATCAATAGCAATGCAAAGAGGAATTGGTAGAGGTGTATTCTCAAATGAAGCAGGTCTTGGAAGTGCTCCAATTGCAGCGGCAGCAGCTAAAACCAATTCACCAGTAAGACAAGGTTTAATATCAATGACAGGAACATTTATAGACACTATAATTATTTGCTCTATGACTGGGATAGTAATAGTTATAACAGGAAGCTTTAGTGGAAGCTTAGAAGGCGCAGCATTAACAACAGCAGCTTTTGAAGCTGGACTTCCTATACCTGATTTTGGAAAGTATATTGTAAATATAGGACTTATATTCTTTGCATTTACCACTATATTAGGTTGGAATTACTATGGTGAAAGATGTATAGAATATCTATACGGAGTTAAAGGAATAAAACCATATAAATTTATATTTATAATATTAGTAGGAATTGGACCATTCTTGCCACTAGAAATGATTTTTATTATAGCAGATATAGTAAATGGATTAATGGCTCTTCCAAACTTAGTAGCCTTAATAGGATTACGAAAAGTAGTTATAGAAGAAACTGAAAATTATTTTTTATAATTTCCTTCCTTCAGTTTGCAAAGAGATAAACATTGTATGAGGTTGACCTGGAGCGCATGCGACGGAGCAATGAATATAATGTTTATTTCTTTTTTATTAAATATTACTTAAGATTTATTAATAAGATTTATAATGTGTGAATATTATTATATGATAAGATTATTAAGTAAAGCAGGAGGTGAAGCTTTGCAATATAAAGGTACTTATAAAGGGTTAAATGATATAACAAAATCATATTTGGATAGCAAAACAAATAAGATGATTTTATCACTAATATTTATATTAGTTCTTGTAATAACAACTTTCATAGCAACTTTTAAATTAATAGGTGTATCAAAGGATGAAATTTATTTATCAAAAGAAGAAATTCAAAATTATATAAATATAGCGGATGAATTAAGTAAAGATGGATATCAAATAAATTGGCAAGAAATTGCTAGTGTTAATTTTGTTTTAAATAATGAAAGCTTTGAAATTAATGAAAATAATATAACTAAAATAGAGGATGTATTCTTAAATAAAGATAAAGATGGAAATGTAGTTGGTATTAATAATTTTAAAGATTCAATTAAAAGATTAAACTTTAATTCAGAACAGATGGAGTTAGCAAATAAGAATTTAAAAGCTTTAAAAAATAATTATATTAATGATAAATTACCTAAGGATGAAGAAAAATTAGAATTTATAGAAAGTGTATCTGAAATTGCATTTGATAACTATAAAAATTATGGGATATTGCCTTCTATTACTATTTCTCAAGCTATCTTAGAGTCTGGATGGGGAGAATCTACTTTGTCAGAAGAGTATAATAACCTTTTTGGAATAAAAGCTGACAGTAGATGGAGTGGAAAAACAGCAGAACTAGAAACAAAAGAGAATTATGATGATGTTATAGTTGGCGCATTTAGAGCTTATGATAGCTTTAAGTCATCAATTAGAGATCATGGTAAATTCTTATATGAAAATGAAAGATATGCAAAAAATGGACTTTTTGAATGCAAAACATATAAAGAGCAAGCTCAGGCTCTTGAAAATGCAGGTTATAGTACAGCAAAGGATGAAGAAGGAAATTTAATATATGCAGATAAGTTGATAAGAGTAATTCAAGAAAATAATTTAATGCTTTATGATAATCTTGTAGAGCAAAAGTAGCAAATATATCAGTGTTTAATTAAATTTATAAAGACTATGAACCGTTTAAGCATAGTCTTTATAATAAATTAAGATAAAATCATTATAAATATCTATAATGATTTTATTTTATTATGAATTTTTTTTCGTTCTCAATCATAGATATTTCTTTTTTAGAAAGTGAAGTAACTTTAATAAAGAAATTACCTTTGCTTATTATGCTAATGAATTTTAAAATAACATGTTCATTTCCTTGGACTTCCATTTCCACCATTCCATTTGACATATTATGTACCCAACCAGTTAAATTCATATTTAAAGCATTCATTTGACAGAAATATCTAAAGCCAACTCCTTGAACTCTACCATCAACAACAATATAATACCTAACCATGTTATCCTCCTAAGATATATAAATATATAAAATTATACCACAGAGTATGAAAATAAAGAATATTCTAAATATAGTTATTAAAAGGTTCAAATCAATGGTATAATTTAAAGGAAAGTTTTATAATGGGAGGGTTAATTATGGAAAAGTCATTGGTACTTATAAAGCCAGATGCAGTTAGAAAGAATATAATAGGAAAAATTATTGGTATGTATGAAGAAAACGATTTAAAGGTTATTGCTTTAAAAATGGAGAAAATTACTGAAGAGTTAGCAAGTAAACATTATGAAGAGCATATTGGAAAAGTTTTTTATAAACCTTTGATTGATTTTATAACTAGTGGACCTTTATGTGCATTAATTTTAGAAGGTGAAAATGCAATTAAAAAAGTTAGAGATATAAATGGAAGTACAGATCCTAAAGAAGCAATGATTGGGACTATAAGAAACTTATATGCAGATAGTAACAGAGAGAATTGTGTTCATGCATCAGATAGCACGGAAAGTGCTAAACGAGAAATTTCTTTATGGTTTGGTAAAGAGTATTTATAATTATATAAATAAATATGGAGCTGAAACAGCTCCATTTTTTAATTGATTTTTACTTTTAACCATGCATCATCATATAATTTTATATTATTTCCTAAATCCTTAAAGATTTCACATTTATCTAAAACTTCTTCTGGAGGATAAACTGTTTCATCTTCTTGAGTTTCTATATCTAAAAGTTCATATGCAGCAGTATTAGGTGTTGCATAACCTATATATTCAACATTTTCCTTTGCATTTTCAGGGTCACATAAGAAATTTATAAATTCTTCTGCTTCAGTCTTATGTTTTGCTCCTTTTGGAATAACCATAACATCAAACCACTTATTAGAACCTTCTTTAGGTACTACATATTGTAGATTTAAATCGGAAGCTTCTTCTTGAATGAAGATTGCATCACCAGAGTAAACAGTAGCGAAGATAGCTTCTCCATTTATCATTTTATCCTTAACTTCATCCATTACATAAGATTGAATTAAAGGTTTTTGTTTAATAAGTTCATTAGCTGCTTCATCTAACTCTTCTTTATCTATAGAATTTATTGAGTAGCCTAATCTTGCTAAGGAAATAGCTAAAGTATCTCTTATTGAGTCAAACATAAAAATTTCACCCTTGTATTTAGAATCCCATAATATATCCCAGCTATCTACTTCTTCAGTAACTTTATCAGCATCATATATTATTCCTATAGTACCCCACATATATGGAACAGAGTATTCATTATTAGGATCGTAAGGTAAGTTTTTGAAGTCTTCTCCTATATTTGAATAGTTAGGGATATTAGTAAAATCTATTTTCTCTAACATATCTTCTTTTAACATTTTTTCAACCATATAGTCAGAAGGAAAAATTAAATCATAAGTACCAGGGCTGTTTTTTACTTTTTGATACATTATTTCATTTGATTCATAAGTATCATAAACAACATCTATACCTGTTTCTTCTTCAAACTTATCTATTAAATCTTCATTTATATAGTCACCATAATTAAATACATTTAAAGTTCTTTTTCCGTTATCTTCATTATTTTTACATCCAACAAAAGATGATGATATTAAAATTAATGATGATAGTAAAGCAACAAATTTTTTAAGCTTTTTCAACTTTATCACCTCTTGTAAATTCCTTTCTATTAGCTATTAATAGAAGTGTTAATACTGTTACAAACATTAGAGTAGAAAGGGCATTTATTTCTGGTTTAATCCCTCTTCTAGCCATTGCAAATATTTCTATTGATAGGTTTGTAACTCCTGGTCCTGTTGTAAAGAAACTTATAACAAAGTCATCTACAGACATTGTAAATGCCATAAGCATACCAGCAAAAATACCAGGTTTAATTTGAGGTAATATTATTTTTCTTAAAGTATAAGATGGAGTAGCACCTAAGTCTAAGGCAGCCTCTTCTATATTTTCTGGTAACTGTCTAAGTTTGGGTAAAACTGCTAATATTACATATGGAATATTAAATGTAATATGGGCAAGTAGCATTGTAGTAAATCCAAAATCTAATTTAGTAATAGGTCTTATAAAAATAAATAAACTCATTAATGCAATACCAGTTACTATATCAGGATTTAATACAGGTAAATAATTTATATTTAATAATAAGGCTTTTTTAGGACCTTTCATCTTATTAATTCCAATTGCAGCTAAAGTTCCAATTACTGTTGCAACTAATGAAGAAATTACTGCAATAACAATAGTATAAAATAAAGCTTTTAATATAGTATCATTGTTAAATAATTCAACATACCACTTAAAAGTGAAGCCGGACCATTTTCCCATAGTTTTAGAATCATTAAATGAGAATATTATTAAGGCAGCAATAGGCATATATAAAAATATGAAAATTATTACTAAATAAAACTTTTTAATAAAGTTTTCAAATCCTTTTACCATAATTGTCCGCCTCCTTCTTTAGCTTCAGAGCTATCAAATAAACTCATTATAGCCATACAAATTAAAATAATTGCCATCATAAATATTGATATTGATGAACCGAAGTTCCAATCACCCATAGTTGTGAATTGCTGTTCTATTAAGTTACCTAAAAGTGTGTATTGTCCACCACCTAATAACCTAGAAATTACGAAAGTAGAAACAGCAGGCATAAATACCATAGTAACACCTGAAATTACACCAGGCATACTTAAAGGTAGAACTATTTTTCTGAAAATTTCACCTCTATTAGCTCCTAAATCAGCAGCTGCATTTAATAAATCTTTATCTATTTTAGTTAGAACTGTATAAATAGGTAATACCATAAATGGTAAGAAGTTATATATCATACCTAAAATAACGGCACCATCATTATATAAGAAGTTAAAAGGTCCAAGACCAATATAACCAAGAATATTATTTATAAATCCGTTTTTACCTAGAATAGGTAACCATGCATAGGTTCTAAGTAAGAAGTTCATCCACATTGGAACTATAAATAACATAATTAAAATATTACCCTTTGATGGCTTCATTTTAGAGATAATATAGGCTACGGGGTAACCAAGTATTAAGCACCAAAATGTGGATAAAAATGCAAGCCATAAGCTTCTTTCAAAAACTTTTATATATTGAGGTTGAACTAATCTTTTAAAGTTTTCAACTGAAAAAGCATAACCATCAGGAGTAGATACTGTAAAACCAAAGAATAAAACTATTAATAAAGGAATTATAATAAATAGGGCACTCCAAAATATAAATGGATATGAGGCAAGGTTCTTTTTAGATACCTTTGATTTACTCATTATTAGATACCTTTCTCATAATATGAATATCCTCTGGATAGATATCTAATCCAATTATTGAATTAACTTCTGCAAATTTAGTGTTGTGTAATATCCATTTATTATTTCCTTCTTCTACTTCTATTTCGTAATGAACTCCTTTAAAGATTATTGATTTTACAATTCCTTTTAGCATTCCTTTATCTTCAGGTACTATTTTTATATCTTCAGGCCTAATTACTACATCAATTAATTCCTCTTTATTAAATCCTTTATCTACGCAATCAAAAGTTCTATTAGAAAATTCAACTTTGTAATCTTCAAGCATTTTTCCATCAAATATATTACTCTCACCTATAAAGTCAGCTACAAAAGCATTAGCGGGTTCATTATATATATCTTCAGGAGAGCCCATTTGCTGAATTTTTCCTTTATTCATAACTATGATTGTATCAGACATAGTTAATGCCTCTTCTTGATCATGGGTTACGAATATAAATGTTATTCCTAGTCTTTGTTGGATTCTTTTAAGCTCTATTTGCATTTCTTTTCTAAGTTTTAAATCTAATGCTCCAAGAGGTTCATCAAGAAGAAGAACTTCAGGTTCATTAATAAGTGCTCTGGCAATGGCTACTCTTTGTTGTTGACCACCACTTAAAGATTCAATTTTTCTCTTTTCAAAGCCTTCAAGAGAAACTAGCTTTAGCATTTCTTTAACTTTTGAATCTATTTTATCTTTAGAAGTTTTCTTTATTTTTAATCCAAAGGCTATATTTTCATAAACATTCATATGAGGAAATAAAGCATATTTTTGGAATACGGTGTTTACTTGCCTCTTATAGGGAGGTAAAGCAGATATGTCAGTTCCGTTAAATAAGACTTCACCTGTATCAGCTTCTTCAAAACCAGCAATGATTTTTAGTGTTGTAGTCTTTCCACATCCGCTAGGTCCAAGTAATGTTAAAAATTCATTCTTTTTAATGTTTAATGAAAGGTTGTCTAAAACACAGTTATCTTCAAAAGTTTTAGAAACACCCTTTATTTCTATAATGTTTTGTTCCAAAATAAACACCTCTTTCTATAGATTTAAAATGATGGTGGAGTACTTACCCAAATTACCTTAGCTTGAGTTTTTCCAGCATTTGAAATATAGTGATTAGATTTAGGCTTAAAATAAAAGCTTTCGCCCTTTTTTACTTTAAATTTCTTATTACCTAAATGTAATATTATTGTCCCTGATAACACGTAACCAAATTCCTCACCTTGATGAGGTTCTTCTTCTATATATTGCCCTTCAGGTTCTAAAGTTATCATAATAGGTTCCATTTCATTTTTTTGAGCATTAGGTATAAGCCACATTAATTTATATTTTAAGTCTTCATTTTCTGTTTCAAACATATCTTCATATGTAAAATTAACTTTTTCTTCAGTAGCATCGCTAAAGAACTCTGTTAAATTAGTTCCAAGAATCTCTAATATATCTATTAAAGTTGCTATTGAAGGAGAAGTTAAATCATTTTCCACTTGTGATATAAAGCCTTTAGATAGTTCACACCTATTAGCTAATTCTTCTTGAGTTAATTGTTTTTCGATACGAAGTCTACGTATCTTTTCACCGATTTCCACAACTACACCTTCCACTTTAAATATTTTCTAATACTAAACCTTTTGTTTAAAATTACTAAACAAACAATAGTTATTATATATATATATCATAAATAAATCAACATTTTTTTGAAAAAAACAGAAAAAATTTTTTCTGTTCAAATCATTGATATTATTAAGTTAAGGTGATATCTTAAGAAAAATAGTTTAATAAAACAACACTTGAAGTTTAGTAATACTAATTTTTTTAAAAGCGAGAGTGAAATTTATTGAAAACTAAGAATTCTTATAAAAGTAGAGAAAATCTTATTTTATGAAATTATTAGTTTTTTATGAGTTATTAGTATAATTAATAAATTATTAAATTTAAATTTAATAATTACCATATATAGCTTATATTTGTTGATAAAAATTTGGATTTATGAGATAGTTATTTATATATTGACTTTAAGAAAAAGTAAATATTTGTAGGTGGTATAATGAGTAAGAAAATTAATTTATATAGAAGAAATGGTACAAAAGTTTATATAAGAACTCCAGAATTTAGTGAGTTATCTTTTGTTAAAGAATTATGGGCAGATAAGAAAAATATGGATGACTTTGGAGAAGTATATTCCTTTCCAAAAGAAAAGTGGGACATGTTTTATAAAAAAATGGTTAATCCAACAGATGGAAAAAATTTTTATTGTTTAGTTTATGATCTAGAAGATAATCCAATAGGCGAGGTTAGTTTTCATGGGTACAATTCTGCGACTAAAGTGGCTAGAATAAATATAAAAATCCAGTATGATAAAAGAAAAAATGGATACGGTGAAGAAGCGTTAAGATTACTATTAGAATATTATTTCTTAGAATTTGGAGGAGAGGCTATTATAGACTCGGTGAAAACTAATTCTGGAAAGTCTTTATTAAAAAAGATTGGATTTGAAGAGTTAAATAACTTTAGAAATCAAGGAACATATAAATTAACTAAGAAAAAATTTTTGAATTGCAAAATTAATAATAAAAAATCAGTTGGAGTTTTATCTTATGATAATGTTAACTTAACTGAGCATTCAATTGTATTTTATATTTTTAATAAGGTTAATGAAATTTTAAAGGAAGATTATTTTGAAGTATTTTCTATATCAAATGAAATTGATGAAAAAATTTGTCCAGATATTTTAATTATTCCTGGTGGTATGGGGATTAATGAAGCTATAAAAGATAGTATTTTATTGAAATATATTGATAAAATATATAGTACTTGTAATTATATAGCTACTTTTTCAAATGGATTATATTTTTTAGAAGGATTAAACAGTGTTAGAGGTATTTCTATACCAAATTCTAGTTATGAAATAGAGGGAACTATTAAAATTAATAGGAATTTTGTAGATAATGGTAAAATAATGATTTCTAGCAATTTAATTAGTCACATTGAATTATGTATAAGTATAGTTAAAAAAACCATTGGAGATGATGTTAGTATTAAGTTGGCTAAAGCTCTTGGTTATTTAAATTAGTATTTATAATTTCAAATTGGACAATTTATAAGATAGAACTTATAATGAGTAAGACAACTTTAGGTAAGGTAATTGTATTAAATAGAGGTGAATATAATATGATAAAAGGTAGAATTCATTCAATTGAAACTATGGGACTAGTAGACGGACCTGGAATTAGAGTGGTAGTTTTCTTTCAAGGTTGTAAATTAAGATGTGCTTATTGTCATAATCCAGACACTTGGAATGAAAGTACCGGAATAGAATATACTGTAGATGAGTTAGTAAATAAAATAAAGAGATTTAAAAGTTATTTTTCTACATCTGGGGGAGGAGTTACTTTTTCAGGAGGAGATCCTCTTAGACAACCAGAATTTTTATTAGAAGTATTGAAAGCTTGTAAAAAAGAAGGAATACACACTTGTTTAGATACTTCAGGGGTTGGGTTTGGAGATTATGATGAAATTCTTAAATATACAGATTTAGTCTTATATGATGTTAAACATCTTACAGAAAAAGGTTATTTGGATATGACTGGTTTTAAAATAGATGAAACTAATAAGTTCTTAGAAGCTGTAAAAAGAGTTGGTACTAAATTGTGGATTAGACAAGTGGTATTACCTGGTAAAACGGATAGCGAAGATTATATGGAAGATTTAAAAGAGTTCGTAGATACTTTAGAGAATGTTGAAAAAGTAGAATTACTACCATATCATTTATTAGGTGTTAGTAAATATGAAAATATGAATTTAAAATATAGGCTAGATGGAGTTCCAGCTATGGATAAAGAGGTATGTAAGGAACTTAAGGATAAGTATTTTAGTAAATATTAAAAATTTAAGAATAATAAAGAGCATAGTATAGATACTTATATTTTAAGTAAGTAGATTAACTATGCTCTTTTAATTTCCTTGCTTCTGCTTTGAAGTGCACCTATTAATTTTGTGATGACTTGGAGCTTGCGATGGAACACTGATATGATATTTTAATACTTTATTTATTAAGTAACTTTGAAAAATATCCTGCTGGAATTAATCCTTTTTTCATACCTTGGATAACTGTTAGATATGTTGCTGCAGTATCAAATCTTGCATCATGATAATTTCCACTACCTTCAAAAAGCTCATTAGCTTTATTAGCAATTTGCTCTTCAGTGATTCCTAAATAATCTATTACCTCTGCAAGTTTTGGGTTTTTAACAGTTCCAGATGGATTTAATATATTACATACTGGTTTATAGTATGCCATTGTACAAAAAGTATGTTTAGGCTCCCAAGTAGTATCTATAAGACCAGCTTCCCATAATTGTTGTAGCTCATGCTTTAAAAATTTTATATCAAATTGTACGTTATGACCAATAATAAAATCTGCATCAAAAAAATCTGGCATAAATTCATGAACAAATTCTAAAAACTCTTTTCCGTCAGAAAGCTCATATAGTTTTTCTAAAGAAAAACCGTGAATAGCTTCTGCGCCTTCGTCCATACTATCTACTGTAAAGAAAAAATTTTTCCCAGTAGTTTTTTGTGGTTTAGTTGAAGCATCTATTACTATATAACTTAATTGACATATACTTCCTGGTTTTATACTAGTAGTTTCTGTATCAAAAAATAATAGCTTCATTATATCCTCCTAAAATTAATATATAATATATAATAACATAAAATTTAAATAAATCGAAAAGGATTTTCAAATTGATAATAAAAGGACTTACAAAATCTTTTAAAAAGAATCTTATAAGTCCTAATTACATCTTATTTACCTTCAAAGGATTTAGAAATAATTTTTAATAACTCAAGACAAGTTTCTAAAGTTCTTTGATTATTATCTAAAGTAGGATTAAACTCTACAAAATCCATTGCTCTAACTAAAGAAGTATTAATTATAGTTTCAATAACTTCCTTTCCCTCAGAGAAAGATAATCCATCTTCAACAGGGGTTCCCGTACCTGGTACGTATGATGGATCTAAGCTATCTATGTCAAAGCTAAAGTGAATATTTTTAATATTAGCTTTGTTAATAGCTTGTAATAATTCTGATAATACAGTTTTTATGCCCTTTGTCTTAATATCTTTCATGGTCCACACGTTTAGATTATATTCCTTAATTAATTCAAGTTCACCTAAATCTAAGTCTCTGCAACCTAATAAAAATACATTTTCAGGTTTAACCTTTTGGCTAGGAAAATAAAAACTAGTTAAAGTTTCATGGCCAATTCCCATAGAACTAGCTAAAGGCATTCCGTGAATGTTTCCTGATGGGGAAGTCTCTAGTGTATTTATATCACCATGAGCATCCACCCAAACAACTGCAAGATCTTGCTCAAAAAATTTACTGCTTCCTGCAATACTTCCTATTGCTAAAGCATGATCTCCACCTATTATTAGTGGTAGAGAGGAATTTTTTAAGGACTCATAAACTTTATCAGCTAGTCCAATATTTGATCTCACAACTTCATCTAAATACTTCATTTTTGCGTTTGCTGCGTATTTATCATTTGAAGAAACATTTTTTACATGAACTTCGCCCATATCACAGACTTCATGGCTTTTATTAAAGATATCTAGAAGGTTGTTCTCTCTTAAAATTTTTGGGCCTTTTTCTACTCCAGGATTATCACATCCATAGAATAGAGGCATATCTATAATACTAATATTCATAAAACAAACCTCCAAATTTAATTTAATTATTAGGGCAATAAATATATATTAATAGGTTAAAGTAAATATGTAAATAAAAAATATAAAATTTTTATTTGAAAATTTATAATTTAATTTTTATTTAATAAAATTAAAAGATAACCCTATATAAATATATAAATATTGTCTAAAAATGTGAAAATTATTGTTGTTTAATGAATAATTTGTAATAATTTTCAAAACACTTCTTTATAAATAAATATATAGTTTATTTATACCCTTAAAAATTTTTGTTATTCTGGTTATGTACTATTTATTATTAAAGTAATATAATAATTTTAATTAATTAAGCATATAGAAGAGGTGTCTAATGAAAGAAAAAAGAAATAAGAAAATTTTGAAAAATATTATAATTTCTATCTTTATTATAGTAGCTGTAGCAATAGTTGCATTTATTATTTGGGCAAAAGATTCATATAAGCCTGCAGAAGAAGCTAAGTCAGTTTTTAATAATCAAGATATTGTTGAAGTTACTATAGACGAATTTATTACTTTTACTCCAAAAGATTCTAAAGCTAATAAAGGATTTATTTTTTATCCAGGAGGAAAGGTTGATCCAGAAGCTTATTCTGTCTTAGCACAGGGAATAGCAGAGAAGGGTTATTTGGTTGTTATAGTACCAATGCCTTTAGATCTTGCTGTATTATCACCTAATAAAGCTAGTGAAGTTATTGAAAAATATAGTTATATAGATACTTGGGCAATTGGTGGACATTCTTTAGGAGGGGTAATGGCTAGCAAGTTTGCAAGTGAAAATGATAAAATAAAAGGATTAGCATTATATGCATCTTATCCAAGTGGAGATGAATTAAAGGGTAAAAACATAGAGGTTATAAGTATATATGGAAGTAATGATGGTGTAGCTGATTTAGAAAAGGTAAAAAGTGCTCAATTATCAGATAAAAGTAGTTATTTTGAGATTGAAGGTGGAAATCATGCACAGTTTGGAAATTATGGACCTCAAGAAGGGGATAATAATGCAAGTATAAGTCCATCAGAACAAGTTAATGAAGCTATTAAATACACAGTTAAAATGTTAGAGGAAATATAGAAATAATAAAAAATAGCTGGTAAGCAATTAACCAGCTATTTTTTTATTATGATATCATTTCACTTAATTTTTGTAAGGCATCATCTTTTGAGTCAAAAGAAAATTTATTTTCTTTTATATAGTTTTGGTCTGTTTCAGGTAGATTAGTTATTGGCTTAGAATCTTTATATACTTTTTTTTCTGATTCTATAATATTTCCATCAGCATCAGTTTTAAATATTGAAATATAGCCATCTTCTTCTCCTAAGTAATATTTATTAGCCTCAAACTTACTACTATTAACTTCCTTTTCTCTAATATATGTTAATTTTTGCTCATTTTTCTCTGAAAGGGCATAACCTTTCTTAGAAAGCTCATTTGATAGTTCTTCTTCTGTAATCTTTTCTTTTAAGTTGAATTTTTTTATTATATTAGCTAACTTATCGATAGTATCTACATTATCCTGTGTTTTTAAGGTGATAAAAATATTATCGCTTAAATATTTATTGTCTGCATATACATTTTCATTTTCCTCATCAATGTTGGCGTTTTTTCTATTTGGATTAGTAATATAATCAGTAATAAAATAGCTTGCACAAAAAGAAATTGATAATAATGTAATTAAGGATACTAAAAAAGCAGCTCTTTGTTTTTTTATTAATTTTTTCTTTGATTCTTCATCATTTCTAAAATTATCCATATATATCACTCCTTGCTATGATTATTGCCAATAATTTAAAAAAATAAACAAATTCTAATGAAAAATGTGATTTGGGTTAAATTTTTATAAAAAAGTTAAGAATTATAATGAATTGTTATAATTTTGTAATGAAAAAGACAAATTAATTATGTATAATTAAATAGGTATTGTTTTGGATATAAGGAAAATAGTTATATACTTATATAGGAAGATATGGAGGAGTATAAATATGAATGAAAATGAACCAGTAAAAAGAAGAACTGCTAAGAAAAGAAAGAAAAAAAATAAAAATAAAATAATATTATTATCTGTTTTAGGGGTACTAGCCATATTAATAGCTTTGGGCGTTGGATATTACTTCCACATCAGAAATCAAATTTATGTTGAGTATAAGCCAACTCCTAAAAATGAAGTAAGTTATAAAGAAGTTGATGGAATTACTAATGTGCTATTAATAGGAACCGATGGTAGAACCAATGATGAACCAGCAAGATCTGATTCCATAATTATAGCGACCTTAGATAATAACAATAAAAAAGTTAAGTTAACATCAATAATGAGAGATACAGTGGTTGATATTCCTGAATATGGTGAAAATAAAATTAATGCAGCATTTTATTATGGAGCTTCAGAATTAGATGATAAAGGAAAATTAAAGGGAGCTGAAGGTGGAGCTGCATTACTTATGCAAACTATTGAGGAAAATTTTGATCTGCATTTAGATAAATATATTATAGTTAATTTCTGGGGATTTGAAGCTATAATAGATGAAATTGGTGGAATAGAAGCAGATATTAAGGATTATGAAATAGATGAAGTTAATAAATATATTGGTGAATCTACAGGAGTAAACTCTCCTCCAATAACTGAAACTGGACTTCAAACCTTAAATGGTCAACAAGCTCTTTCTTATGCAAGAATTAGGTACGTTGGAAATGGTGGATTTGAAAGAGGAGAAAGACAAAATAAAGTATTATTACAAATAGCTACAAAACTAAAAGAAGTTAATCCTTTAAAGTATGTAAGTATAGCAAATACTTTAGCTAAACAGGTAAAAACTAACATTGATATACCAGAAGCTTTAAACTTAGCGTATACTATATATAAATTACCTTCCTTAGATTTTGAACAATTACAAATACCTCAAACAGAACTTATAGCAAGAGATTATTATTATAAGGATAGAGGTTGGTGTCTTCTTATAGATTTAGAACAAAATTCTAAAATTATGCATGATTTTATATTTAATAATAAGATTCCTAATCCAGAGGAGTTTGATTTAATTTCAGTGGCAAATGCTTCTGCAAGGTATGATGCAGAGGAAGCAAGATATAATGCACTTTATAATATAAAGCCAGAAGATTACGATGATAAAAATCAGGAAGAAATTAAACCGCCAACACCTCCGAAGGAAGAAAAACCAAGCACTGGAGGAAGTGGAAGCCAAGGCACAGAAGGAAGTGGAAACCAAGGTACGGGAGGAAGTGGAAACCAAGGTACTGGAGGAAGTGGAAACCAAGGTACCGGAGGAAGTGAAAACCAAGGTACCGGAGGAAGTGGAAACCAAGGTACCGAAGGAAGTGGAAACCAAGGTACTGGAGGAAGTGGAAACCAAGGTACCGGAGGAAGTGGAAACCAAGGTACCGGAGGAAGTGGAAACCAAGGTACCGAAGGAAGTGGAAACCAAGGTACCGGAGGGAATACTTCTCAAGAAAAACCACCAGCTAGCAATGGAACTACAAATCAATAAAGTTAATAATTTAATATAATATTAAGGTGGGATGTTTATATACATTCCACCTATTTTCTTAAATAAATGTTAACAAGGTAATTTATAGAAAAAATATGATATAATCATAAAAAAGAAAAGAGGAGGGCTTAAATGTCAGGCGCTTTATATGAAAAAATTATTATTATACCTGCAATATTAATAGCCTTTGTTGCACAAGGCTATGCAAGAGCTAAAGTTGCAGATAAATTAGGAGATAAAACACCAAGATTCCAAGGAAGATTAAGTTTAAATCCATTAGCCCATATAGATTTAGTTGGATTTGTAATGATAATAATAACTAATTTTGGATGGACTAAACCTGTTGAGACTAATCCAAGTGCTTTTAAAAGGGGATATAAGGATGAAATAAAAGTTACTTTAGCAGGTCCATTAGCAAATTTATTAGTTGGATTTGTTGCGATCTTTCTATTTTATATATGGGTAGAGGTTGCTTACAACATTTTACCTTATTCAACATATAGAATTATAGGACAAATGATATCTGCAATTTGCTTAATAAATGTAAATTTATTTGTATTTAATTTATTACCAATTCCAGGCCTTGCTGGTTTTGATTTATTTAGGGAACTTAGTCCTAAGAATTTTTATAAGTACGGAATGAAGTTATATGACTATCAAATAGTAATACTTTTAGGAATAGTACTTTTAGGAAGCTATATTTTAAGATTTCCAGTATCTTTAATAGTTAATTTATTTTCAAAAATAGCAGGATTAATTTTAGGGATATTCTTCTAATATCAAAAAAGATTATAAAAATGGTATTATAAAAAACAATAAGTTTTTTATAATACCATTTTTTTAAGATTCAGGAAAATATAAAAAGTTGATATAAATAGTAACTTTTTATACTTGTTCCCTTAGCCTTTTATTTTAGTTTGCTTTAATAATTAATTCTTTACCATAAATCTCTTTAAATCTTTCACTAGCTCTTAAAGCTTGACGAATCTCAAAGTCTACATCTATATCAGAATAAACAGTTATTGTTACAGTTTCATCATCAAAGATAACTTTAAGATCTTTAACAGCTCCAACTAAGCTTCTATCTAAGCCTTCAGCTATTTTTAAAAGTACACCAATATACTTAATTATTTTTAAATCTAGTTGATTTATTATAGCAGAGAAAGGTGATATTGGAGTTTGATAGCTATTAAATCTATGAGATGCAGCAATAGAAGCACTCATTAATAACTCTTTATGAGTTAAGCCATTTATATTTGAATTTAATATTACATAAAATGAATGTTTATGATGATTATAATAATTTATACTTATACCACAATCGTGAAGCATTGAAGATGTTTTAATAATATTATAAAACTCATTGCCTAAGTGATGAAGTGGCTTCAAAGCATTGAATAAATTATAGGTTATATTAAATACATTTTTAGCATGACTTTTATCAGAATTTAAAGTATTTAATATTCCTTCGATATTATAGTCTAATATATCTTCTGGGATAGAATGATTTTCTTTTAGATATTCATATATTAATCCTTCTCTTAACCCTCTTGCAGAAATAATTATTTTACTGCACTGAACCATATTAGCTATTTTTTTAAATATAGCTGTTCCTCCAACTATTATGTCAGAGACCTCAGGTTCCATTCCTTCAAGTTTTTGTCTTTGTTTGAAGTTCTTACATTTTAATAAATTAAATATTTCTTGTACGTCTATGTCTGTCAATTCGTAATTATGTGGTATTTCAAAAGGATATCTTTTCCTTGCTCTATCGATTTTACCTATATTTCTAATAATAGAAGCTATACCTATTATAGAGTCAAATTTAGTTTCTTTAAGCCATTCTATATCTTCTAAAAGAACCGATAAGGAATCGAAAGCATTAGTTAAATCTTGAGGTAATATTCTATCATGCAAATTAAAATTATATGTAAAATTTACACTACCTAAAGGCAAGGTTATGCTTTTAATTATTTTATCTCCTTGAACCCAAGCTAAATGAGTATCAGTTCCAGCAACTTCTACCATTAATGAGTTTTCTACATACATACTTCTTCTTATGCCTAAGAAATTATAATGTATTTCTTCTTCACAACTTAAAACTCTTATATCTATATTAAGTTCTTTTTTTATAAGAGGAAGAAGTATATCTTTATTTTTAGCTTCTCTTAATGATTCCGTTGCTACAGCAAATATTTTGCTTGCCCCTGAAACAGTACATAAGGACTTATAAGCCCTTAAGGAAGTAAGTATAGTTTTAAAATTTATCTCGCAAATACCATAATCATTAACTAAATCATGGCATAATCTAATTGATGTCTTTAATTCATCAATTATTTTAAAATATCCATTTTCATCAACCTCAGTTAACATAAGTCTGAGGGAACTTGGACCTATATCAATGATACCAACCCTATCCATAATAACTCCTTAAAAAAATTTGTGAAAAATATTTGTTATTAACATTATATCATTTAAATTTATAAAGTATAGGTGATACTAAAAGATTTAAGGTTGACAATAAATCTTTTATTTATGTATAATGTTGATATTGTAATAGAATAATAGTAATATCTATGAAAAGAAGAGTACTATATTTGATGCTTTTAGCGAGTAAGGGATGGTGTGAGCCTTATAAGATAAAATATAGGAAAAGAGCCTTGGAGATAACTACTGAAATTAAGTAGGATAGTTCGTTTGCTGCGTTAAAGCATTGAGTGGCATTATTGCAATCAGAGTGGTACCGCGGATTTATTCGTCTCTTATATTTAAGAGGCGATTTTTTATTTCTATAAATAATTATATATTTTGCATTTAGTAAAAAGAAAAATGCAGAAAGTATAAATAAGGAGGATAATAATGGATTATAAGAAAAAAGTTGCTGAAGCTATAAAACAACATGTTGATATGGATATTGAAAGTATAGAAAAGTTAATTGAAATTCCACCTAAAAGTGAAATGGGTGACTATGCATTTCCTTGCTTTCAATTAGCAAAAGCCTTTAGAAAGGCTCCTAATATGATATCAGAAGAATTAAAAGAAAAAATAAGCTCAGAAGGATTTGAAAAAATAATAAATGTTGGGCCATATGTCAACTTCTTTGTTGATAAAAATGAATTTACTAAAAACACTATTGAAAAAGTATTAGTAGATGGGGCAAATTATGGTTCAAGCAATATAGGAGAAGGAAAAACAGTATGTGTAGAATATTCATCCCCTAATATTGCAAAACCTTTCCATGTAGGTCATTTATTTACTACTGCAATAGGTAATTCTTTATATAAATTATTTAAAAAAGAAGGATATAACGTAGAGGGAATCAATCATTTAGGTGATTGGGGAACTCAATTTGGTAAGCTTATATCTGCTTACAAAAGATGGGGAAATGAAGAAGCATTAGAAGAAAATGCTATTAACGAACTTTTAAGAATATACGTTAAATTCCACGATGAAGCAGAAAAAGATCCTGCATTAGAAGATGAAGGAAGAGCATACTTTAAAGCTTTAGAAGATGGGGATAAGGATGTTGAAGCTTTATGGAAGAGATTTAGGGATTTAAGCTTAAAAGAGTTCGAAAGAATATATGAAGTGTTTGATGTTAAATTTGACTCATATGCTGGGGAAGCCTTCTATAATGATAAAATGGATGTAGTAGTTAATGAATTAAAGGAGAAGAGCCTTTTAGTAGAAAGTAACGGTGCACAAGTTGTTATGCTAGATGAGTATAATATGCCACCTTGTATAGTTTTAAAGGGTGATGGGGCATCAATATATGCTACAAGAGATTTAGCGGCAGCTATGTATAGAAAGAAAACTTATGACTTCTATAAGAGTATCTATGTTGTTGGAACACCTCAAGCATTACACTTTAAACAAGTATTTAAAGTATTAGAACTTGCAGGACATGAATGGGCTAAAGACTGTGTACACGTAGGTTTTGGATTAGTTAAATTTGCAGACAGAAAGCTTTCAACAAGAAAGGGAGAAGTTATCTTATTAGATGATTTAATAAAAGAATCTGTGGATAAAACATTAGAAATAATTAATGAAAAGAATCCTGAATTAGAAAATAAAGAAGAAGTTGCTAAGAAAATAGGTGTAGGTGCAATTGTATTTACTTACTTAAAGAATTCAAGAGAAAAAGATATAGTCTTTGATTGGAAGGAAATGCTTTCTTTTGAAGGAGAAACAGGACCGTATGTTCAATACTCATATGCTAGAGCTAATAGTATTTTAAATAGAGCAGGCGAATTAAAAGGTGTAGCGGATTATTCTAAATTAGATTCTAAAGAAGAATTTGAATTAATTAAAGCTTTAGAAGGATTCGGAAAGCAAATACATCAAGCTACAGAAAAATTGGAGCCATCTATTATCACAAGATATGCTATAGAAGTTGCTAAACTATTTAATAAATTCTATAATGCTCATTCTGTATTAAACTTAGAAGATGAAGGCTTAAAAGAAGCTAGAATTAATTTAGTAAAGGCTACATGCCAAGTTATTAAAAATTCTTTAGCTTTAATAGGAATAGAAGTAGTAGAAAAAATGTAAAATATATAATAAGCTTACAGTTAATAGATGTATTAGCTGTGAGCTTATTTTTACTCAAATTTAACAAATAATATATGATATTAATAAGGAATTGTGTTATATTATTTATAATAAAGGTAAGGGAGAGTAGATATTATTTTTAAGAATATAAAAAATAAAGATATAGTAATAAGTATTGTATTTGCTATTCTAGTAGGAATTGTTGGATATAAGTTAATAGAAAATTATAATTATTTTTTTAATATTATTAAGAAGTTATGGTCATTGCTATTACCTGTAGTTTATGGATTTGTAATTGCATATATATTAAATCCATTAGTAAAATTTATTAGAAAAAGATTCAAGGTAAAAGAAGGAGTAGCAATCTTATCTTCTTATTTGTTACTAATTGCCTTAATAATAGTTGCTTCTATCTTTTTATTACCTAATATGATTAATAGTGCAATAGATATTACATCAAAGGTTCCATTTTATATAAAAGAAGCTCAAGGATGGATAGATAGTATTCTAAATAATAAGGCTATTCATGAAATCATAGTAAATACAGGAACTATGAAGAATGTTAATGAACTAATAGCACAGGTTGGAACTATGGCCGTTACTATATTAGAGGGGACAGTAGTATATATTTTTGCTTTTTCAAGTCAATTAGTAAAAATATTCTTGGGATTACTAATATCAATTTATGTATTAATTGATAAAGATAGAATTATAAGAGAAAGTAAAAAAATAACCTATTTAATTCTTAAAGAAGAGAAAGCAAAAAAATTAATTGAAGCTATAAGAATTTATCATAGCATGATTGGAGCTTATATAGGAATTAAGGCTATAGATTCAGCAATTATAGCAGCAATGGCATTAGTATTACTAACTATTGTAAAATCAGAATATGCCTTTTTACTTGCTATAATAGTTGGTGTAACAAATATGATTCCATATTTTGGACCTTTTATTGGTGAAATAGTAGGTTTCTTATTTAATGTATTTGTTTCTCCAACCAAAGGATTAATTGTTTTTTTAGTTCTATTGGCACTTCAATTATTTGATGGTTGGTATTTAGATCCTAAGCTTATAGGGGATAAGGTTGGAGTTAGAGCCTTAGTAATAATAGTAGCTGTAATAATTGGTGGAGGGTTCTTTGGACCTGTTGGAATGTTGTTAGCTTCACCTACAGCAGCAACTATAAAGATATATTATGAAAGGTTAATGAATAAAAATTGTAATATTATAAAGAATGCAGAGAAAAATTAAGAGGTTGTTTTAAACAACCTCTTAATTTTAACTTATGTAAGTATTTCAATAGGAAATACTTATTTTTTTTCTATTTTAAGGCTTTTTTCTTTTTCTTCATACATAGGGCAATGATTTGAACAACTTCCGCAACTACAGCCACCCTTAGATGATTTTCGAAGAGTCTTAAAAATTATATATGCTGCAAAAGCAACTATAACTAGTGTAATTAATATTTCCATTACAACACCTTCTTTATAATATTAAATTAGCAATGTGATAAATAATAAATGAAACCACCCAAGCTAAAACTAATTGATAAGTGCTTGAAAATAAAGTGAACTTAGTTCCATATTCTTTTTTCATTGCACCAATAACTGATATACATGGAGTGTATAAAAGTACAAATACTAAAAATGATATAGCTGATGCTGCTGTAAAATAAAGTGGAAGAGTAGCACTTAAGTCACCAGCAAATATAACACCCATAGATGCTACAACAGTTTCTTTAGCTAAAAGGCCTGTTAATAGTGAAACAGAACTTTGCCAATTACCAAATCCTAATGGTTTAAAAATAGGTGCTATAAAGTTACCTATTGTAGCTAATATACTGTCATTTACGTCAACCATTCCTGAAAAACTAAAGTTTGATAAGAACCAAATAACTACGCTCATTGCAAATATAATTGTTCCAGCTTTAATTAAGAAGCTTTTAGCCTTTTCTAAAATTTGTTTTAAAACATTTTTAGGTGAAGGAAGTTTATATTCAGGAAGTTCAATAATAAATGGCTCTTCATCTTTTTTAAACAATGTATTCTTAAATATTATTCCTAATATAAATGCTAATATTACACCAAGTAAATAAAGTAATGCAACAACTAAACCAGTATAATTAGGGAAGAAAACTGCTGCGAAAATTGCGTAAACAGGTAATCTTGCATTACAACTCATTAGTGGAACTAACAAAGCTGTAAGTTTTCTATCTTTTTCACTTTCTAATGTTCTTGCAGACATAATAGCAGGAACTGTGCAACCAAATCCAACTATCATTGGAATAAATGCTTTCCCTGAAAGTCCCATCTTTCTCATTAGCTTATCCATAATAAAAGCTACTCTTGCCATATAACCACTATCTTCGAGAATGGATATACAAGCAAATAAAACTAATATTATTGGAAGTAGTACTAAAATTCCACCAACACCTGCTACAATACCATCAACTATAAGTGATTGAAACCAAGGTGAGGTATTAGATAAAAGATTAGATAAAAACGGTAATAAACTATCGTTTAATAAAGAATCTAACCAATCAGAAACAGGTTGTCCTATCCAAGAAAATGTTATTTGAAACATTAATGCCATAATTAGTATAAATACAGGATAAGCTAACCAAGGATTTAAAAGAATATTATCTATTTTATCCTTAATAGTATTTTTGTTAGCATCCTTAGTTTTATTACATTTATTTAATAGATCCTCTATATATTCATAAGTATCTTTTTCATTTTTAAAATCATAAGTATTAGTATCTATATTTTCAAGAGTGCTCTTATCTTCTAAAACTTTTTTAATTTCATCTATTCCTTTACCCTTTGATGCTACAATTGGAATAACAGTTACATTTAGAAGTTTTGATAGCTTTTCAAAATCTAAATTTATTCCTTTTTTCTCTGCAACGTCTATCATATTGATAGCTAAAACTATAGGTTTATTAAATTGTTTTAATTGAGTTGTTAAGTATAAATTTCTATCTATATTAGAAGCATCTATTATATTTAGAATAATATCTACATCATCTTTTTCTAAAAAGTTCTTTGATATTTTTTCTTCGTTAGAAAAAGTATCCATTGCATATATTCCAGGTAAGTCAACTATCTTAATATCATTGAAAAATCCTTCTTTTTTATCAACTGTAACTCCAGCCCAATTACCTATTCTTTGATTAGACCCAGTTAATGAGTTAAATAAAGTTGTTTTACCTACATTTGGGTTACCAAGCAATGCTACTGTTTTCATTGTAATTCCTCCTAAACAGCTAAAAATATATTTTTAGCATCTTTTTTCCTAATTGCTAAGTCAAAACCTCTTAGATTAATTATCATTGGATCACCTAGAGGAGCTACTCTTTTAAGTTCAATTTCAGTTCCTTCAATACATCCAAGTGCAAGTAATCTTTTGGCGAGTTTTTCATCTCCACCAATTTCTTTGATTATTGCTTTTTCTCCTAAATTTAAATCACATAGACTCATTTCATCCACCTCGTATTGAAAATCATTATCATATTTTAATAATATCAGAATGTTAAAAAGTAGTCAATATAATTATAACCAATTGATAATTAATTTCAATTATTTAAAATTTTTAAAATATTAAACATAAATATCATTACATAATACTATATAAGTATATATAATTATATTTTTATTTGTTTCTATATTGTTATAAAAGATGATATAATATTATAAGATAAATTTAGGAATTTAAAGGTGATAATGATAAGGAAGAAAGAGTGGTAATGTGATTATTAGAGAAAATATAATAGAGATAGATTCCACTAATAGGGAATTTATGCTAAAAACAGATGATATAAACAGGCCACCAGAAGAACTTATATTTTTTGACTTAGAGCATTATGTATATAAGAAGCCAAAATGTATAGGAGTTTTTGGAGCTTGTATTTTTGAAAACAATAAACTAATTGTAACTCAATATATGATAGAGAATAAATATGAATCAATACAGATACTAGAACTAGCTAAAAAATATTTTTTAACAATGAAGAAAAAAGGAAAAAAAGCTATTGTCACCTTTTCAGGAAATAACGATTATACAGTAATCAATTATTTGTTTAAAAAATATGGAATAGATTTCAATTTCTCTAAAGAATTTCAAGATATTGATATTCAAAGAGAATATGAAAAGAAAATGAAACATTCCATAGGACTTAAAAATCTAGAAAAGGATTTTGAAATCCATAGAGAAGGTGAAGTTATTAGTGGATCCAATCTTGCTAAAACCTTTAATAAGGTATTAAAAGATAAAGATTATATATTAAGAATGCCTAAAGAAAAAATTGAAACTATACTATTATATAATGAACAAGATGTAACTAATTTATATAATATTTATATGCTTTGGCAGGCATATGTAAAAGATGAAAATGGTAAAATTAATAAAATTGAAGATGAAATTAAAGAAAATGATTTGAAAGAAGAACCTTTAGATGATAAAAGTAGTGAAGATGTAGAGTTAAATAAAGAAGAAATTCTAGATTCTAAGGATAATGATTTAGAAGAATTAGAGTAGTTTTATATATTAGTTTAAGAATTATATTCTTAAATGATAGATGCTCCTAAAATTTTAGGAGCATCTATCATTTAAAAGAATATTTTAAATAGTTTCCATCAGAGGTAATAACTATAGATCCATCTTTATCAGTTCTAAATAAAGATGTTCTTTTTAGATTATCTAAGGTTTTTAAAGTTGGATGTCCATAAGAATTATTTTTTCCTACAGATATTATTGAAATTTTAGGATTTACTTTCTCTAGAAATTCTAAGCTAGATGAAGTTGAAGAGCCGTGATGTCCTACTTTTAATACATCGCTATTGAGATTAAAATTATTTATTAATACTTCTTTTTCTATATCTTCTTCGGCATCTCCAGTAAATAAGAAAGTATTATTTCCGTGTGAAATTTTAATGATTGGAGAATAATTATTTAAATTTTCATAGTCATCTAAAGTAGGAGAAAAAACTTCTACTAAGGTATTATATCCTAAATCTATAGATGTAGTATTGGCTTTTAAGATTTTTATTTTTAAGTTTTTTCGTGAAAGAGCTTCAGCCATATTCTCAAAAGAAGAAGTAGTATTTATAATTTTAGGTGAATAAAAGTTAATTACTTTATAGTTATTAATAATATAGCTCATATTACCTATATGATCTTCATGGGGGTGAGTTGCTATTACATAGTCAAATTGAGAAATATTTAAGAGGTTTAAATATTTAGTAAGTTTATCTTTTTCATCCTTAGGGCCTGAATCTATAAGTAAACTCTTATAATTAACTTGTACTAAAATAGAATCTCCCTGCCCAACATCAATGAAGTGGACTTTCATTTCTTTGGGATTAATATTAATTTTATTAAAATTTAATAGTGATTTTAATAAAAAAAGGCTAAATATTATTAATACGATTATAGATATATTTTGAATTTTTTTTAATAATTTATATTTTTTTATCATTAAAGCTCCTATAAAATAAAAGTATATTTTGAAATGTATATAGTATATATGTATTATAGACATAACATATTTAAAATATAATTGAAGAAAAAAATATTAGCCTTTATAATAAAGTAAAAGAAAATAAGAGATAGGCGGTGTAAAAATGAAAATTTATAAAGTAATACATTACGGATTATATATGTTATTTATGCAATTTAAAGCAATAAAGCGTTGGTATATAGAAAAAACTAGAGGGGAAAAGGCTGCTGTAGATTATAGTGGCAAGGTAGGCGAAGATTGGGCAAAATATACAGTACATAAAGCTATAGAAATGAATGTTACAGTAAAGGGAAAAGAGAATATTCCTGATGTTCCTTGTTGTTATATTGGTAATCATACAAGTATATTAGACATACCTTTATTAATAGACTCTGTAGGAAAATGTATGGGATTTGTAGCTAAAAAGGAAATGGTTAAGGCTCCTATTTTAGGTTATTGGATGAAAAAATACAACTGCGTTCCTTTAGATAGAGAGAATGCAAGAGAAGCTATAAAGGTTATAAGAGAAGGAGCTGAGAATATAAAAAAAGGATATAGTATGGCTATTTTCCCAGAAGGTACTAGAAGCAAAGATGGTGTACTTAGAGAGTTTAAAAAAGGAAGTTTAAAACTTGCAACTATGGCAAAGGCACCGGTAGTACCTGTGTCAATAGATGGAGCATATAGAGCCTATGAAATAGATGGTAAATTTAAACCAATAGATATAACTGTTACTTTTGGAGAACCTATTTATACGGATAGTTTAACTAGGGAAGAAGAAAAGCAGCTTATGGAAAAAGTTAGAGCGGTAGTAGCTAAAAATCTTCATCAATAAGAAAATTTGTTTTAAGTTTAGAGTGTTGTAAAAATAGTTTCTTAATTTTACAACACTTTTTATATATAACAATAATCACATTATTAAGAGGAAAGTTCGACTATATATAAATAATATTATAGCAATACTGTTAAAAGTTCGTATTTTTATTAAATCTATAAAAATATATTATTTTAAATGTTATGGTTACGTTTACTTTGTATAAAATATTAAAAACTCGTAAAAAATATAAAAAATGAAAAATCATTCTTTAAAAACTTGCATAATATGTGTTATAATATAAAAAAAATACGAGAAAATGAAATTTTTCAATTTTATATATTTCAAAAAGGGGGCAAATCTATGAGAAAAGAATTTTCCATAAGTAATGATAAAGTATTAATAAATTTTACAGCTAAATATTGTAGTACCTTTGAGGCTTTAGTTGAAAGTGAAGGGTTTATAAGAGTTTTACAAACTTATTTAAGAAAATCAAAAAGAAAAGTAACATTAAGTTGGAGATACTTAAAAAATGAATTAAAAACAGAAGATATATATGAAATATCAGCTACTTTAGCAAAGATATTTAAATATTGTACAGTTATGAATATTGATGAGATAGTAGAAGCTAATCCTGCATATAAGGATTTATTTTCAGACAAAGATAAGTTCATTGCCTTTATAGAAGACTTATATTTATTCTGGAGAAGACTAGAAAGATACACTATTATTCATAGCAACAAGCTTCAAGATGGATTATCGGCAGTTAGTTTTACACAAGTAAACTCATCTTTATCTAATTTAATATTAAAATTATATAGAAAAGTTGAAAAGAATGTTTTAGGTTACAAACCTAATGTATTTAGACAAATACCTGTTGGAGGAAATGCATCTATAATAATTAATAAAGTTTTATGGCCATTACCAAAGGGATATGAAGCATTAGAAGATATAGAGTTTATAGATAGTATATTATTAGAAACTCCATTTATAACTTATCCTAAAAAGAATACAAGAAGTGGAATGTTTACTGAAGTAACTAATAATCCAATAGCTCATGCTTCTTTAAACAAAGATCACTGGTTTTGCTATCCAGCAAAGGTTGGAGAATTAATTGCATTTATTTATTTCCATAGAGATTTTATGCAACATGGAATAACATTATGTAACTTATTTGAAATGGCAAGATTAGAAGAGTATAGAGGCAAAAAGCCAGATTTAGTTTATGTATTTGGGGCAAAAGATTCTGAAGGAGATAAAAAGACTGTATTCTACGATGACAAAGAAAATGATATAATGGTTGGATATGTTAATCATTCAGAGGAAATTGATTATTTTGGATATATGAAGAAAATGACATTAACTCTTCATAATTTAGTAATGATAAAAAGAGGATACTTACCGATTCATGGTGCCATGGTAAATATAGAACTTAAAGATGGAAAAACTGCAAATGTTGTTATTATGGGGGATAGCGGAGCAGGAAAGTCAGAAAGTTTAGAGGCCTTTAGAACCTTAAGCGAAGATTATATAAGCAATATGACAATAATTTTTGATGATATGGGAACATTTAAGGAAGTGGATGGAAAAATCTATGGATATGGGACTGAAATAGGTGCTTTCGTTAGATTAGATGACTTAGATCAAGGATATGCATTTAAAGAAATAGATAGAAGTATATTTATGAACCCAGATAAAATTAATGCAAGATTAGTTATGCCTGTAGCTCCATATAAAGAGATAGTTAAGGGGTATGAAGTTGATTTATTCCTATATGCTAATAACTATACTGAAGTGAAAGAAGGAGAAAACTCAATTGAGTACTTTAAAACTCCTAAAGATGCAATAAAGGTATTTAAATCAGGGGCTAGAATGGCTAAAGGAACAACTTCAGAAAAAGGGTTAGTTGAAAGCTTCTTTGCAAATCCTTTTGGACCTGCTCAAAAGCAAGAGGAAACTAATGCTTTAATAGAAAAGTATTTTGATGCTATGTTTAAGGGAACTGTAAAAGTTGGGCAAATAAAGACTTGTCTAGCTTTAGAAGGCCAAGAAAAAGAGGGGCCTAGAAATGCAGCAATAGAATTATTTGATATAATAAAAAAAATGAAATAAATATTTAATAAAGTCTACTTTAAAAGTAGGCTTTTTATGTTATAAAATTATTCTATTAGGTTATATATTAGGAGATGAATTAAAGTGAAAAAAAATAAAAGCGTTTACTCATTCATATTAATACTAGCGGTAGCCATTTCTTTATTTAACTTTCCGGCCTATAAGAGTTATGGAATAACTCATAGTTATTATAATACTCAAGGACAAGAATTTATAAGGGGGTTAAATTCATTAAAAGAGAATAATTATGTGGAAAAAGTACCCTATTCAATTGCTTTAATTCTGAAAAATAATAAAATGAATTTTAAAAAAGATATTTTATATAAAAACAATAGGTTATATATTCCAATAGGAGAATTTATAAAATATTTTGGATTAACTGAAGAAATAAATGGTGATGATATAAATATAGGTGATTTTGCAGATATAAAAATACAAGATAAAATTATCTGTAAAGAAGATGAAGAAATTTCTTTAAGAGGAGATATTATAGAGAAGAGTGGAGAGTATTATATTTCTTTATTTGATTTGTGTGAAATATTAGAGTTAAATACTTATTGGGATTATGAAAATAATAAAATTTATATTTCTAAAAAAACAACTACAAATGTAAATGATAGTGAAAGCCTTAATGGAAAAAATGGATATATAAGGTTTGAGGATTTTACGGCAGGAGATATATACCTTTGCAAAGGTGCATTAGAAAAAGTAAGATTAGTTACAGATTATATGAAGAGAAATAACGAAAGCTTTAGTATTTCATGGATTCCTAGGTATATAAATAATGATAAAAAAATAGATAATGATATTTCTAAAGAAAAATCAATGGAGAATTCTAATTTTGTTTTTACATTAGATTACATAGTTAATAATGGAGGAAATATTGGACTTCATGGTTATACCCATCAATATAAAAATAGTAATAGCGTTTCTGGAGTAGAGTTTGGAGATGAAGGGTGTAATAATTTAGATGAAGTTAGAAAAAGAGTTGAAGATGCTTTGGGGATTGCAAAGAAACTTAATATTCCAATTAGTTATTGGGAAACTCCTCATTATAAGACTACAGCTGAAGAACAAAAAATATTTGAGGAATATTTCAGCATAATATATGAACCATCTATAGGACTTTATAATAAAAAAATTATTACAAGTGAAAATAATGAGGTTACTAAATATATACCAACACCTTTAGGATATGTGGATGATGATAATGGAGATTCTATTATAGAAAGAATGATAAATTGTGATGAAAATCAAGAGTTTAGTTTATTTTATCATTTAAGTATGGAAATTAAGAGCATAAATATAACCATTAATAATGGGAATATAGAATATAAATATAAAGATGATTCTATTTTGAAAAAAATAGTGAAGTTAGCTAGAAAATTAGGATATAGATTTTCAAATATTAATTTTATATAAGAATAAGGGAGTAGAAATACTCCCTTTTCTTTAATTATAATTATTCATTATAACTTGTATATTTGCTTTTAGCAAAAAATGAAATTGAATATAGTCCAGCTATACCAACTAAAGCATAAATAACTCTTTCTAAAGCAGGCATAGAACCAAATAAACCATTAACTAGATTGTATTGGAAAAATCCAATTAATCCCCAATTAACAGCTCCAACTATAACTAAAATAAGAACAATTGAATCTAATACTTTCATAATTTGTCCTCCCTTTTAATAGATTCTAAAAATAGTTTAACCTAAGGGAAGAAAATTATTCATTAGATAGATATGTTTCTATCTACACGTTGATCTAAAGAAATAATAGTATCAGTTCGTTGAATTCCACTAATAACATTAATTTTATTTAATAATATATGTTGAAGATCTGAAATGTTTTTACATACAACCTTGGCGAAAATAGAATAATTACCAGTAGTTAAATGAAGCTCTACAACTTCTTTAATTTTAGATAATTCTTCAAATACTGAATCATAAGAAGAAGTCTTGTCTACGTATATTCCAACAAAACAGCACACGTCATAACCTAGCTTAGGTAAATTTAAAAGAATTCTTGTTCCTTTAATTATACCAAGTTCTTCCATTTTCTTCATTCTTACATGGATAGTACCACCACTAACATGACATATTCTAGCTATTTCTAAATAAGGAGTTCTACAATCTTTTATTAATAATTCTAATATTTGCAAATCTAATTCGTCTAATTGATAGCTTAAATTCAAACTCATAAGACCACCTCGTTTTAACATTTTATAATTTCTTTCTATATTCTATCAAATAATTAATTAAAATAGAAGGGAAATATAATAAAATTAATAAATATACTATAAATTATTAATATTTTTTAAATTTTTGCACTATTATATTATGTATTATAAGTTTAAAGAGGAAGTTACAAATAATTAAATTTATATATCTTGAAAATACATACTATTTCTTTTAATATATATTATAGAAGCTTTTAAAGGAGGATTTATACTATGGGCAACATATTATCTGTTATTCTATATTTTGTAATTATAATAGCATTAATGTTTTTATCATTTACATTGGGTAGAAAATATATATTTTCTAAAGTAAGAATTAACAAATGGATACCATTAGCAATAGCAATTGTTTTATTTATACTACAAGTTATTGTAAGAAGTAATAACATATGGGTAACTATGGGCTTTACAATATCTACTGTATGGTTCTTTATGTGGTTTATTGATATTCAAAGTACAGGTGGACCTAAGAAAAAGGAAAAGAAAATTGAAATTAGGCCTAAGGCTAAACCTAACAGAGCAAAGCATATACAAAATGAAAAAAAATAATAGCTTTTAAATAAACAGGGTATTCAAATTTGAATACCCTGTTTATTTATTAAGATGGATCTATAAAAATAGGAGAACTAAAGGCAGTTTTATTATCATCTTGAATTAATTTTATAATATACCAGGTTTCTTTATCTTCCTTTTTGTGTTCATAAAGATATTTAATACTATTTAAGTTTATGTTTTCAATGGCTCTAATTAATTTACCTTTATTGCTTATTATTTGAATTTCTTTTATTTTATATTTTATATCCTCTGCAAAAATCATAAATCTAAGTTTATCTGAAGTAGAATATATTTTTTCTCCCATAAATTCGTCGTTTATTGTAAAGTAAAATTTAAGATACCTGGATTCTGTAGAATAAGTATGTCTCTCTCTAAATGAAGAAATTATATTATCACTTGAAAGATTATTACATATACAGACAGTAAGATTTTCGGAAGTAGAAATATTTAATCTATCAGCATTTTCTCCATTAATTGCACCTAGTAGCCAACCTTCATCAAGTAAATTATAATAATATTTATCATAATTTGTATTTTGTGTATCTAAAGAGTAACCACCTACTTCAATTGATGTAATTAATTTATTTAAAATTTCATTATAAGGTATAATTCTTTTATTTTTATGAGGATGAGCAATTGATATAAGGGCATCTGGATTATTAAGCATCCATAATGATAGAACCTTTAAGTCCCTAACTTCGCTATTAAAGAATGTATTTGTATTTATAATATTGAAATCTCCATAAAAGCTTGTTTTGCATTTGAAACCTACTATAGGTAAAAAGTCAGTATATTTTTTTCTAATTCTAGATGCATAAATTCGTAATCCTTGAAACTTAGAATAGAGATTTTCTTTAATATAAACTTCTTCTGATAAATAATAATTATAATCTGTAAGAAATATGAAATTTAATCCAGCTTTATAAGCATATTCATAAGCTTCCATGGGAGAAACTTTTCCTGTGGAAAAATCAGTAGGATAATGAGAAATTCCATAATAAAATTTTAAGTTAGATTTATCAAATTTAGTTATATCTTTATTTTTTTTTCTTCCCAAAATAAGCTCCTTTATAAATTATTCCATATCTATATATAGTATTTAACAAGCATAAATAATGACAATAATATTAATGAGTGATAAAATAACTTTAAATATAAATTTATTTGGGAGGTTATTAAATTGATTTTAGAGTTTGATGGAATTAAGCCAAATATACATAAAACTTGCTATATTTCAGAAAGTGTTGATATAATAGGAGACGTTGTTATTGAAAAAAACGCTAATATTTGGTTTGGAACAACTATAAGAGGGGATATGAGTAAGGTTCATATTGGAGAAAATACTAATATTCAAGAAAACTCTGTTGTTCATGTGGATTTTGATTTTGAAACTAATATCGGAAAAAATGTAACTATAGGACACAGAGCAATTATACATGGGTGTGAAATTGCTGATAATGTTTTAATTGGTATGGGTTCAATAATATTAAATGGAGCTAAAATTGGTAAAAATAGTATTGTAGGTGCAGGATCATTAGTAACTCAAAATAAGGTGTTTGAAGAAGGCGTCCTTATTATGGGTAGTCCAGCTAAAGTTGTAAGAAAACTTACGGAAGAAGAAATTAAGAGTATAGAGCAATCTTCAAAAAATTATGTGGAAATTAGCAAAAAATACTTGTAAAATCAGGAGGAATAATGATTAATATAGGTGATTATAACTTATTAGAAGTAAAAAGAGAAAAGGATTTTGGATATTATTTAGGAAATGAAGGCAAAGTAGATGTTTTGCTTCCAAAATCAATGACTGAAGGGAAGAAAATAAATGTAGGTGATAAATTAGAAGTCTTTGTTTATAGAGACTCAAAGGATAGACCTATTGCAACCTTTAAAAAACCTTTAGTAAAAGTAGGTGAAGTAGGATATTTAAAAGTAGTTTTTCAAACAGATTTTGGTGCTTTTGTTGATTTTGGTTTAGATAGAGATATATTTGTACCTATGAAAGAACAAAGATTTAAATTGCATACAGGCAGTAAATATTTATTTTATGTTTATTTAGATAAGACAGATAGATTAGCGGCAACTACAGAAGTGGAAAACTATATATTAAATGCACTAGAAGAAGGTAAGGAATATAAGGTTGGAGATGAAGTAGTAGCACAAGTTTATGGAAAAACTGAAGGTGGCACTGTTCATGTTGCAATAGAAGGGAAATATAAGGGATTAATTTTACCTAATGAATATTATATGGATATATATCCTGGAACTGAAATGAAGCTTAGAGTAAAAAGATTATATGAAGATGGTATTGTAGGATTGACTCCTAGGAAGACTAGGCTAAATGAAAGAGAAAAAATTCAAGAGGATATCTTAAAATACCTAAAGAAAAATGGAGGCTTTATGCCTTTTAATGATAAATCTAATCCTGAAGATATTAAAGCAACATTTAATACAAGTAAAAATTATTTTAAAATGGCTTTAGGTGGATTAATGAAAGAAGGGAAAATAGTTCAAGAAAAAGAAGGAACTAGAATAAAATAATAAAAAAAGGAAGTTTAAACTTCCTTTTTTTATTACTTTATTCTACAATATTAAATATAACTAAAATTTATTTGTTAAAAAATATGTGATTTATGACTTATATTTAAGAAAAATGCATATATGTAGTATAATTTGCTTAAAATAAGTAATAAAAAACGTTGTTTTGAGGAAGGTTATGAGAAGATTTTTAAAGAAGATTAACTTCAATACATTATCAGTAATTTTGTTTTTATTAATAAGTATAACAACATTATTTGCATATCCAATTGTAGGTATGGCTGATAATGGAGATTATTATAGAATAATTAGTCAAAATGATTTATATCATTTATCTAGTAATGATGAGGATATTTACTTTGGATATTTTAATAAAGATTACGGTATATTTAAATATAATAATGAAGTGAGCAAAACCTTAATATCAACACAGTCGATTATTATAAAAATTGCAGTGTTTATAGATAAAGTTATAACAAAAGACTATATCTTTGATATTAGGGTATTAGCATGTCTTTATATAGTAATACAAGCGTTTGCAATGTATTTTTTTACTAAAGTACTTATAAAGGATGTTAATAACGAAAAATATAAGCTTTTAATAGTTTTATTGCTTAATTTTATTTTTGCTGATACTGCCTATCTAGCATACTATAATTCTTTTTATGGTGAAGCAGTTGGCATGAGTTGCTTTCTATTTAGTATAGGAATTATGTTATATATGTGTAAGTATAATAAGTTTAATATTCATAATATAATGTTGTTTGGTATATTTACTTTTTTATTAATAGGATCTAAACAACAACTATCACCAATAGGAATAATAGTATCTTTATTGATGATAAGAATAATATTTTTAAATAAGGATATACGAATAAAAATAATTTCATCAATATTAGCTATTTTATTTATATTTAGCTCAATTTATTTTTACAAATCTATAAAAGGAGATTTTGATTATATAAATAGATATCATTCAATGACCAGAGGAGCTTTATTGAATGAAGAAAGTACTGATGATATATTAGAAGAGTTTAGAATATATAATCAATATTCAATATTAAAAAATGAAATATTTTTTGAAGATATACCTATGATAAATCCATATAATGAGCGGTTGCTAGAAAACTTTTATAATAAGTATTCTTTTATAGATATACTAGAATTTTATATAAAAAATCCAAAAGCATTAAGTAAAATGGCTAATTTAGCTTTTAAAAATGCTTACTCTATTAGACCAGAATTAATTGGCAATTATGAGAAAAGTGTAGGCAAGCCATATGGTGAAAAATCTTACTTTTTTGCTTTTTGGAGTTCATTTAAAAAAGGAGTTATACCAAATAGTCTGGGTATTTCCTTAATATATATTTTTCTGTTTTTATTATACATAATAAAAAAATATGTCAACGCTATTAAAGCTAAAAATAAAAACAATTTGATTTTTCAAGATACATTAGTATATTCATTGTTAATTGGATTATCACAGATTGTAATTTCAATTATAGGATCAGGGGATGCAGACTTAGCAAAACATTTATTTATGTATAATTTAAGTTTTGACTTAATTTTATTAATTATAATTGGAGATTGTTTAAAAAGTCATAATAAAGAAGGAAGTGAGAATTAATTATGGATGATAGTCAAAGAAAAAAAGTAGATTTCTATATGAATTTGTTAATAGCATATTTTTTGATTTTAACTATGATAATATCTTTATTAGATTTTAAAAGTAGTTTTGAAAATTATATAATGTTAACTATTCTTATGATTGTTGGAATAATAAGCTATTATTTTAATATAACAATATCTTTAGTAGCTACTCTTATTATTGATTTTATTTATGGAACTTATAGTTTGTATCAAAATATTTTCTTAGGAAAATCATTAGATTATAAATTATATCTATGGTTTATATTAATTCCTATAACAGCAATTATAACTTCTTTAGTATCAAAAAATATATTATTACTTCAAGAAAAATTAAAAAAGCTTGAAGCTGAAAATGAAGAGTTAATAATGATAAATCCATTAACTGGCGATAGAAATATGAAGTCTTTTAATAATGAAATTCCAATATATTTGAGTATGAATAAAAGATATAACATACCTATAACAATAATGATGGTAAAGTTTAAGTATGGAGATAGATTAAAAAATATTGTAGGGCAGGACTACTACAATAATATATTAATTATTGTTTCACAATTGCTAAGTGACTCTTTAAGGGTTGAGGATAGAAATTATATTTTAAATGATGATACCTTTGTATATATTTTACTTTCTGATAAAGAAGGAGCAAAAGTAGTAGAAAAAAGATTAAAAGAAAAAATAAAAAATATGGATATGAAGAATAATAAATTTAAAAAGAATATACATTTAGAAGTGCAAATTGGACTTTATACTTATAATGGAAAGTTAGATAAACCTTTAGAGTTATTAAAAGCTGCTGAGAAAGAATTAGAATATGATGTATAGAAAATTTTTAAGGATATTAATTTGTGTACTATTTATTAATTTTTTTATACCTTTTCAAAATTTAAATGCAATGGAGAAAAAACTTCTAATATTAAATGATGGGTATAAGAACTATGGAGAAAAAACTAATATTTTGCAAGAAATAATAAAAACAACCTTATCTATGAAATATGAAATTAAATCTGTTACTTTTAATAATTTTAATGATGTTAATTTTAATGAGTATGATTCTATAATTATTTTAAAAAATGATCATATAGATTTTTCAGATAGTATGATAAATAAAATTAAGGACTATAAAGATAAGATATTAGTACTAGATAATTCTATTGAAGAAGAAAGGGTTATTGGTATTAAAGGTGACACAAATAAATTTATTAAGTTAAGTGAATTAGATGAAAATTTAAAAGCAAAAGCGGTAAAAGAGTTTATATATAATAATTTGAACCATGAAATGTTAACAAATAACACATATTTAATATTGGATGAAATGTATCCAATTGATGATTTAAATGATGTAATAGTAAAATTTAATTACTTATATAATTTAGGAATTCCATTTATAGTTTCGGCAATGCCTATTTTTAATAATACAGATATAGAGGCAGTTGAAAGGTACTATGAAGTTTTAAGATATGCTCAGGCAAAAGGAGGGAGTATAGTATTACACTTTCCTGATGTTAATAAAGAAGGTGTTGTTAATATCAATATTGATAACTTAATAAATAAAATGACAACATCATATAAATCTTTTATTAATTATCAGGTATATCCAAGAGCAATAGATATTCCAGAGGAATTTTTATATCATGATAGGATAAATGATTATTTAAAATTAACTGATACTTTATTTTTAGATTCTAATAAAATAAGTTTAAGCAAAGATAATATAAATTTAAAACCTATGAATAATATTATAGAAAAAATATCCTATGATGATTTTTATAATGAATTAGAATATAAGAATAATTTAGGAATATCAATTACTTCAAATATTGATTTTGATAAGTTTAAGAATATATTACAATCTTTAAATAAAAGAGAAATATACTTTAATGATTTTTCTTATTTAGATACTTATCTTAATATAGGAGAAAATCAAATAGAATCAAAGGAAGCTAATTTGTATCTTAATAATAAAAATATAAATGTTCAAAGATTTATTTCTAGAGAAGAATTCAAATCTAGTATTAATAAAGATGAAAAAATAGAAGAAGAGAATACTATAGATTTATCTAATTTTAATAAGTGGTTAATTATAATAACGTCATTAGCAAGTATTATTTTTATAATTATTGCAATTAGAAACAGAAGAATAGATAGGAATAAATTTTTTAAGTAGGTGTAAATTATGAGTATTTTTGATTATGTAATTTTATATTCACTTATTATAATTTGGATAATAATATTAATTAATGTGGTTTTAGTTATTGGAGGATACTTTTATTATTTAGACACAATGAAAGTAGAGGATAATGAGGTATTAGAGGAATATCCCTTTGTATCTGTACTAGTACCAGCTCATAATGAAGGTAAGGTAATAGAAAAAACAGCAAAATCTCTATTAGCCTTTGATTATCCAAAAGATAAATATGAAATTATAATTATTAATGATAATTCAAGTGATAATTCTGCAGAGATATTAAGTGATATTAGTAATGAGTTTAAAGATAGAAATTTTATAGTTATAAATACAGACAAAACAAATGGCGGAAAAGGAAAATCTAATGCATTAAATATAGGTTTTGAAAGAAGTAAAGGAGAAATAATTGCAGTTTACGATGCTGATAATACTCCAGAGAAAAATGCATTAAAGTATTTAGTAAGTACTCTAGTAAAAGATAATAGTTTAGGTGCAGTAATAGGAAAGTTTAGATGTAGAAATAAAGAGGTAAACTTACTTACAAAATTTATAAATATAGAAACCCTAACATTTCAGTGGATGGCGCAAGCAGGTAGATGGAAATTATTTAATTTGTGTACTATACCTGGAACAAATTTTGTTATTAGAAGAAGTATATTAGAAGAAATTAATGGATGGGATACTAAGGCTATAACTGAAGATACTGAATTAAGTTTTAGAATATATAGAATGGGATATAAAATAAAGTTTATGCCTTTAGCAGTAACTTGGGAGCAAGAGCCACAAACTTTAAAGGTATGGTTTAAACAAAGATCTAGGTGGGCAAAAGGAAATATTTACGTAGTACTTAAAAATTTTAAATATCTATTTGATAGATCAGCTGGAGCAACGAGATTTGATATTTTATATTATATATTAATTTATGGTTTCTTTTTATCTGCAACTATAATTTCAGATATTTTATTTATATTTGGAGCAGCAGAAGTAATTACTATGAATATACTTGGATATAACATAATACTTTGGATATTAGCATATTCAGTATTTATACTTTCAATATTAGTTGCAATATCTACTGAAAAAGGAGAGTTATCATTCAAAAATTTTTTAGTAGTACTGGCTATGTATTTTACATATTGTAAGTTATGGGGGATAGTAGCAGCTATTGGTTTTTATGACTATATAAAAGACTCAGTTTTAAAAAGAGAAGTTAAGTGGTATAAAACAGAGAGGTTTTAAGGAGGGAAAAAAAGTGAAAAGTTCTAAATTAGTGAAATATGTAAATGTATTAATTTTATCTTTTATATTAGTTTTATCTTTTAATGATATATCTTGGGCAGAGCCAAAGGATTATTCCCTAGGAAATAAAACTTACTCTAAATCTGAAATAATAAATAATGACGTTGTTTTTAAGGGGATTTTTTCAAGTTATAGTTTTCAATTTAAGGTTGATAAGTGGATTAATGTAGAAAAAATAACTACAAACATTAATCTTGATGTTAATCAATTAATTAGTAAGGCTAGAGAATCATATATTACTTTGAGTCTAAATGGAGTTCCATTTTATTCTACTCCAATAGTTTATGATGAATCTAAGAAAGTTCAAAACATTAAGGTTAATATTCCTTTAGATAATATCAAAGAAGGATATAATGAATTTAAGGTTGAAGGATATTGTAGAATATCTGATGAACCTTGTGCAGATGATGTAAATACTGCAAATTGGTTAGTTATAAAAAAGAATTCTAGTATAGATATTAATTTTAAAGAAAAATTATCGGATAATAAGATAATGTATTTTCCATATCCATTTATAAAATCAAATAATGTTAGTGATGATTCAAAAATAGTTATACCTGATGATTACTCAGACAATGATTTGCAAAAAGCATTTTTATTATCTAGTTATTTAGGAAGAAATAATACTTCAGATTATAAATTAGAAATAATTAAATATAGCGACTTAAAAAAGAAGGATAATAATAGTAATATTATTTATTTAGGAAATAAATCATCTATACCGAGAGAAATAAATGATATATTTAGTGATTTAAAGGCTTTAGATTTAAGTAATTCAGCTGTTATCAGATTAGGAAACTCACCTTATTCAAATAATAATTCACCTTCAAAGCTTATGGTTATAACTTCAGATAATGAAAATTATAATTTAAAAGCTATTAATTTATTAATAAATGATAAATTAATTACTCAAATAGATAGTGATAAATTTATAGTTAATAATGAAATAAATGAACAGATACAAGTAGAAGAAGTGAAAAATACAATTACCCTTAAAGATATGGGGATAAATGAACTACAATTTAAAGGACTATTTAGAAGTGAAAGTGGATTTTCTTATTTTATTCCTAAAAATAGAATTATAGCAAGCGGTGGGAAGATAAAGTTAAATTTTAGATACTCAGAAAATTTAGATTTTGATAAATCCTTGTTAAGTATATATATTAATAATTCTCCAATAGGAAGTAAAAAGCTAGAGAAAGAAAATGCATTAAATGATGAATTAGAGTTAGTAATACCGAGTAATTCTATTACTAGCAATTATATTGAAGTTAAGATTGCTTTTGATTTACAGCTACCTAATACATATTGTGAAAGAAGAGAAGAGGAAATGCCATGGGCTGTTATAAGTGGTGACTCATATATTAACTACCAAACTCAAAATGTAAGTGGATATTTTTTTGATAAATATCCAGCACCTTTTGTAATGGATAATAGGTTTAATGAGCTACTATTATCAGTACCAGATAATATGTCTTCTAAAGAGCTAACTGCATTGGGAGATATTTTTGAAATCATAGGAATGGAAGTTACAAATAATACTGGAAGTTTAGAGGTATCTAGATATAGTAATTTAAATGGACGAGAAAAGGATAAAAATTTAATTATTTATGGAACACCTGAAAGTAATAATCTAGTTAAGGATTTAAATAAAAATTTTTGGTTTAAATATAATAATGATTATAGTAAATTTATTGGGAATGAGAAATTGTTTTTAACAGATGATTTTAACTCAAACATATCTATTTTTCAATTTGATATATCACCATATAATAATCAGAGAGCTATACTATCAATAACTTCACCTAATGAGGATATTTTAATAAATTCTTTAAGTTATTTAGGTAATAATGAGGAACTAATTAAATTAACAGGGGACTGTGCTATTGTTGATAAGTATGGTGAGATTAGAACTTTTAAATTCAAAGAGGATGTAGAAGCTCCAATATACGAAAAGGCTAAAAATTTAGAAAATAATTCAAAGATTGTTATAGGAATATTGGGATTAATATTAATATTTCTTATTTTATCTATTGTTATGTTTTATAATAAAAATAAGAAAAGCAAAATTAAATAATGTTTAACAAAAAATACGATAATTTTATTATCGTATTTTTTTTGTTGACTTCATCACTTTAACATGATAAAGTAGTAAATAAGAAAAGCAAAATTAAAAGGGGGATTTAAATATGAATTTAAAAATTAAAAGAAAGGTTCTAACATTAGCTTTATTATTTGTATTGTCATTTACATTAATATCTTGTAGTGAAAAAAAATCAGACAGAACTTTAGATAAGGAAGAATTAATTCTTGGCTTTGATGATACTTTTGTACCTATGGGATTTAAAAATGAAAATGGAGAATATACAGGTTTTGATATAGAACTTGCAAAAGAAATTGGGGACAAACTGGGAAAGAAAATTTCGTTCCAACCAATAGATTGGAGTATGAAAGAAACAGAGCTTAATAATAAAAATATAGATTTTATTTGGAATGGTTATAGTATAACAGAAGAAAGAAAGGGAAAGGTTGAATTTTCAACTCCATATTTAAATAATAGACAAGTTATTATAACTTTAGCAAATTCTAAAATCAATACTAAAGCAGATTTAGCAGGTGCTGTTGTAGGTGCACAAAATCAATCAAGTGCTGTTGATGCTATAGAAGCAGATGGTGATATAATATCAACTTTTAAAGATGGGAAGGTAGTAACTTTTGACACTAATAATGAAGCTTTAATGGATTTAGAAGCAGGAAGGTTAGATGCAGTTGTTGCAGATGAAATATTAGCTAAATACTATACTAATCAAAGAGGAGCAGATAAGTACAAGGTTTTAAAAGAAGACTTTGGGTCAGAAGCTTATGCAGTAGGAATGAGAAAAGATGATAAAGAGCTAGTAGATGCTTTTAATAAAGCTTTTAAGGAAGTTGTTGATGAAGGGAAAGCTGGAGAAATATCTAAAAAGTGGTTTGGGGAAGATATAATAGCTAAATAATAAAAGATAGTGAGGTGTTTAATTTGGAACTAATAAATGAAATAATAGAATTTTTACCACAAGTATTAGAAGGGTTAAAAATGACTATTGAAATATTTTTAATAACTTTAGTATTATCTATTCCATTAGGTATAGTAATTGCTCTTGGAAGGGTATCTAAAATAAAGGTGGTAAAATCATTAACTGGAATGTATGTGTTAGTTTTAAGAGGAACACCTTTATTACTTCAAATATTATTTATATTTTTTGGATTACCCTTGATTAATATAAATATACCAAGATTTCCGGCTGCCATTATGGCTATGGTATTAAATTATGGAGCATATTTTGGAGAAATATTTAGAGCTGGTATATTATCAATAGATAAAGGACAATTTGAAGGAGCAGAAGTTTTAGGTTTAAGCAAGAAAGATACATTTTTTAGAATTATAATGCCACAAGCATTAAAGAGAATATTTCCACCTGTAGCAAATGAAGTAGTTACATTAGTTAAAGATACAGCTTTAATATATGTTGTAGGACTAGATGAATTATTGAAGATTGCTAAAATTGCAGCTAATAGACTCTCATCCATAATGCCATTTGTAGTGGTTGCAATTGTCTATTTAATTTTTAATGGTTTAATTACTAAAATATTAGAGTTTATAGAAAATAAATTTAATTATTATCAGTAGGAGGGATACTATGCTTAAAGTAGAAGGATTAAAAAAAAGTTTCGGAAGTTCAGAAGTTTTAAAAGGAATAGACTTAAGAGTTAATGTAGGAGAAATAGTAGTTATAGTAGGCCCTTCTGGTGGTGGAAAAACTACTTTATTAAGATGTATTAATGGATTAGAGCATTGTGATAATGGCACAATAAAAATTAATGATAAATTTCTATGCGAAAATGGAATTTATAAAGATAAAAAGACTTTTTCAGAGACAAGAAGAGAGATAGGATTAGTATTTCAAAATTTTAATTTATTTCCTCATATGAGTGTGTTAGAAAACTTAATTGAAGCACCAAAGAGGGTTTTAAAAGAAACAGAAGAAGAAGCTATAAAAAATGCAAAAGAAATTTTAAACTTTTTAGGGTTAGAAGATAAAATAAATAGCTATCCATGTGAGTTATCAGGAGGACAAAAACAAAGAGTAGCTATAGGAAGGGCTCTTGCATTAAATCCTAAATTAATGTGTTTTGATGAGCCTACATCAGCTTTAGATCCGGGATTAACAGGGGAAGTTGCGGAACTCATAAAATCTTTAGCAAAGAAAGGCATGAGTATGCTTATTATAACTCATGATATGGATTTTGCAGAGAAAGTTTCTGATAAAATTTATTCTATGAATAATGGAGTTTTATCTAATGGCAATTTTTATAATTTATTTAAAAATAATCAACCATTAAAAATTCTAAATGCATAAAGGGACTGTCTGATACAGTCCCTTGATTTTTAAAGCATATTTATTAATGAAGCAATAAGCCAAATTACATAGCTTTATTTTTATCATTTGCTCTAAAGAATATTTTAACTATTTCATTAATTACAAAAGGTATTAATGAAATTAAAATTACTAATCCCCAATCCTTAAAATCTAACGAGTATACTTTAAAGATATTAGCTGTAAATGGAATACTTATTATAGCAAGTTGTAAAAGTATTCCGAATAATAAAGATCCAATTAACCATTTATTTTTAAATACTCCCACTTGGAATAAGGATTTAGTTTCGTTTCTCATAGATAAAGAATAGAAAAGCTGAGAAACACTAAGAACAACAAATGCCATAGTTTGAGCATGTTTTAATGAATCAGGATATAAATATTCCCCTAATACAAAGGCAAATAATGTAGTTGCTCCTATTAATATTCCATTTAAAATTAATAAGATTCCCATTCTACCTGAAAACAGGCTTTCATTTGGACTTCTAGGTTGAAGCTCCATTACACCTTTATCACCAGGATCTACACCAAGTGAAAGAGCAGGGAAACTATCGGTTATTAAATTTACCCATAATATATGAATAGGTAAAAGTGGAGCTGGCCAGTTTAATAAAATAGCTACAAATAATGCTACAACTTCTCCTAGGTTACAACTTAGAAGGAAAATTATAGATTTCTTTATATTATTGAATATATTTCTACCTTCTTCAACAGCTTTTACTATTGTGGTAAAATTATCATCTGTTAAAACCATATCTGCAGCTCCTTTAGCAACATCAGTACCTGTTATACCCATTGCAACTCCTATATCAGCAGTTTTTAAAGAAGGCGCATCGTTAACTCCATCACCAGTCATGGAAACTATATTGCCATATGACTTAAAGGCCTTAACTATTTTTACCTTGTGTTCCGGAGAAACTCTAGCAAATACTCTATAGTTATTAACTATTTTAGTAAATTCTTCATCCGAATAAGTGTCAATTTCACTTCCTGCCATAGCTTCGGATATATCATTTGCGATTCCTAATTCTTTAGCTATAGCTACAGCAGTGTTTTTATGGTCACCAGTTATCATTATAGTTCTTATTCCAGCTTTTTTACTCAATTCTATAGATCCTTTAACCTCTTCTCTTGGAGGATCTATCATTCCCATAAGTCCAACAAAAATTAAATCTTTTTCTAAGTCGTCAATAGCAACATGCTCGCTATCTATTGACTTGTAAGCTAGTGCCAATACTCTTAAAGCATCATCAGACATTAGATTAGAAGCTTTTAAAACTTCATCTTTTTTCTCTTTAGTAAAATCTTCGACTTTATCATTAATTAAAATCTTATTTGAAATTTTAAGAATACTATCAATAGCTCCTTTAGTAAACACATTAAATTTACTATCATATTTATTAACAGTAGTCATAAGTTTTCTATCAGAATCAAAAGGAATTTCATTAACTCTTTTATGTTCTTTGTTTAAATCCTCTTTAGTAATATTTACTTTATTACCAACATCAATTAAAGCAATTTCTGTAGGATCCCCAGTTTGAACTCCATCATTTGAAGTAGCATCATTACATAATACCATTCCATTTACTAAAAGATTAGTTTCATTATTTTTAATATCTATGGTTTCTAAATTCTTAATTTCTCCATTAACATAAAATTTTTTAACTGTCATTTTATTAATAGTAAGAGTACCTGTTTTATCAGAACAAATAATATTTACAGAACCTAAGGTTTCAACAGAAGGCAATTTTCTTATAATTGCATTTTCTTTTATCATTCTTTGAACTCCAAGAGCAAGAACTATTGCAACTATTGCAGGTAATCCTTCAGGAATTGCAGCTACTGCTAGGCTTATAGAAGTCATAAACATTTCTAAAAAGTCTCTTCCTTGAAATATTGATACTATAAACATAATTATAGATATTCCTACAGCAGCAAAGCCTAGTGTTTTGCCTAACTGGGCTAATTTTTTTTGTAAAGGGGTAGTATTATCCTCTTCCTCATCAAGCATTTTGGCTATTTTGCCTATTTGTGTTTCCATTCCTGTGTTTACAGCAACCCCAACTCCTCTACCGTAAGTAACTAAAGTGGACATAAATGCCATATTATGCTGATCCCCTATTGGAACTTCCTTGTCCTCATTTATAATGTCAGAAGTTTTTTCAGAAGGTACGGATTCTCCTGTAAATGCTGATTCTTCAATTTTTAAATTTGCAGATTCAATAATTCTTAAATCAGCAGGAATATATCTACCAGCATCGATTATTACAATATCGCCTACAACAACTTCTTCAGATGGAATTTCTATAGTATTTCCATCTCTTCTTACTAAGGCTTTAGGGGTAGACATATTTTTTAAGGCTTCTAAAGCTTTTTCAGCTTTTGATTCTTGAATAACTCCAATTATTGCATTCACAAATATAACAATTAAAATTATTATAGAATCACTAACTTCTCCAACTGCAAAAGAAATAATTGCTGCAATAAGCAAAATATAAATCATTACATCATTTATTTGAGCAAAGAAAAGTTGAAGTATAGTTTTTTTCTTCTTACCTTGCAATTTGTTTAGTCCATTTTTTTCTAAGCGAGATTTAGCTTCAGAAGAAGATAGACCGTTAATTAAATTGGAAGATAATTCACTTATAATTTTATCTGACTCTTTATTAAACCACATTTATAAACCTCCAAACTATAATTTAAATCTTTATATAACTATATATCAAAACTCTATATAAGTATATTGTATTAACTTTTAATAATATTAATACATGGAAAAAAAGTGAGTAAAATAATTTTTAGTGATATAATAACTTATGAAAGGGTGAAAAAAGTGGAAATAGGAAGAATAAATAGAAAAAGTATAGTGAATCAAGATAGAAAAATTGTTTCAGAAAAAAGAGATTTTTCTCAAAATTTTAATCAAGCTAGAGAAAGAAAATCAGAAGAACAATTAAAAAAAATGATAGAGGATATTCATAAAAAAGGGAATAGATTAGTGATATCTAAAACTTATGGAGATGTAATAGCATATAAAAAATTAATTAAAGAATATTTAGAATCAATATTAAAATTTATGTATGATACTAAAAAAGATATTAGCTTTTGGCAAACTCAATATTTTATTACGGTAGATACTATAGATAAAAAATTAGAAGAATTAACGGATTCTTTAATAAGGGGAGAAATGGATAATTTAAATATTGCTGCCTCAATAGATGAAATACAAGGTTTAATTGTTGATATATATAGATAAATACAAAAGTGACTTGAAAATTACTCTCAATAAAGATATTATTAAATAATAATAATTTGTACTAATATAAGGAGGTTAGATATGGTAAAAAGATTTATTAGTTATTATAAACCCTATAAGAAGTTATTTTTCTTAGATATGCTGGCAGCTTTTATAGTAGCAGCTTGTGATTTGGTTTATCCAATGATGACTAGAACTTTAGTAAATGATAGTATTCCTAATAAGAATATTAGAATGTTAGTTATATTTGCTGTGACCTTAATAATTATATATTTAATTAAGGCTGCTTGTGGATATTTTATGCAATATTATGGACATGTTATGGGAGTTCATATGCAAGGTGATATGAGAAAGGATATGTTCTTGCGCTTACAAAAGCTACCTAACACATATTTTGATAATAATAAAACTGGGGATTTAATGAGTAGAATGATTAATGACCTTATGGAAGTTTCCGAACTTGCTCATCATGGTCCAGAAGATTTATTTATTTCAATTGTTATGTTGGTAGGTTCTTTCATAGTATTATGCACAATTAATATTCCTTTAACATTAATAATATTTGCATTTATTCCTTTTATAGTTATATTTACATGGAAGCAAAAAAACAAAATGATGACTGCTTTTATGGAAACAAGAGTAGAAACTTCAGCAGTAAACTCGAATTTAGAAAATTCCCTTTCTGGAATAAGAATTACAAAAGCTTTTGTATCACATAATCATGAAATTAATAAATTTGAAATGGGAAACAATAGATTTAAAAATGCTAGGTCTAGAGCATATAAGGTTATGGCTGAGTATTTTGCAGGTGTAGGATTTGGAATAGATATATTAGATTATATTTCTTTAATAGCAGGTGGTATTTTTACTTATTTAAATATTATTAATTTAGGTGATTTCTTTGCTTATTTATTATATATTAAGCTATTTACACAACCAATCAAAAAGCTTGTAAACTTTATGGAACAATATCAAAATGGTATGACAGGATTTAAAAGATTTGTTGCTATAGTAGATGAAAAAATAGAATCAGATGGTAACATAGAGTTAAATAATGTTGTAGGAGATATAAAGTTTGAAGACGTTCATTTTAGCTATGAAGATAATAATATTTTAAATGGAATAAATTTAAATATAGAAGCAGGAAAGATGCTTGCTCTAGTTGGACCTTCAGGTGGAGGAAAAACTACTTTTTGTAATTTAATTCCTAGATTTTATGATGTCAGTGAAGGTAATATAACTATAGATAATAAAAGTATTTATGATGTTACATTAGAATCATTAAGAAGAAATATTGGTATAGTTCAACAGGATGTATTTTTGTTTACTGGAACGATAAAGGAAAATATTTTATATGGTAATCATAGTGCTAGTGATGAAGCTGTTATTGAAGCTGCAAAAAGAGCTAATATACATGAGTTTATTATGAGTTTACCTAATGGATATGACACATATATAGGAGAAAGAGGAGTAAAGCTTTCTGGTGGACAAAAGCAAAGAATTTCAATTGCTAGAGTTTTCTTAAAAAACCCTCCTATTTTAATATTAGATGAAGCTACATCAGCCCTTGATAATACAACAGAATATATGATTCAAAAATCTTTAGAAGAATTATGTAAGGGAAGAACTACTATTGTTGTTGCTCATAGATTATCTACAATAAAAAATGCAGATGAAATATTAGTATTAACTGATAAAGGTATTGAAGAAAAAGGAAGTCATGAAGAGCTTCTAAATAATGGAGGATTATATAAGGAATTATATGAATCACAATTTTTAAATTTAAAGAAATAAAATTTTAGATATTGGAGAAAATATCTAGGAGTATATTGACTATTCAATAAAAAGTATGTAAAATAATTTTATAAAATACCCCTAAGGGGTATAGTAGGAGGTAAATTTATATGGTTCAACATGTATCTGAAGTAGATTTTAATGAAGTAGTTTTAAAGTATGAAGGTGTTGTTTTAGTTGATTTCTGGGCAACTTGGTGTGGTCCATGTAAGATGATAGCACCAGTAGTGGAAGAAGTTTCTAATGAAGTTAGTAATGCTAGATTTGTAAAAGTAGATGTTGATGAAAATGAAAATTTAGCAAATAAATATCAAATTTCAAGTATTCCAACTTTAATGATATTTAAAAACGGTACTCCTGTTGATACTTTAGTAGGATTTATGCCAAAGGATTCTTTAAAAGCTGCAATTGTTAAGCATCTATAATATGAGGCATAATTTTGAGTAAAAGATATGATATTGCAATAGTAGGAAGCGGTCCAGCAGGATTATCAGCAGCATTGAATGCAAAAATAAGAAATAAGGAATTTGTTATTTTTGGAAATAAAAATTTAACAACTAAAATAGTTAAAGCACCTAAAATTAATAATTACTTAGGCTTCCCTGGAACTAGTGGGGAAGGATTAAAGGAAAGATTTCAAGAGCATTTAAAGGCTATGGATATAGAAATTACTGAAGAGAGAATAAATAGTATATATGCAATGGGAGAATATTTTGCTTTAATGGCAAATGATAAAGCCTTTGAAGCAAAAACTGTTATATTAGCTACTGGTATAGAGTATACAAAGCCAATAAAGGGCGAAGAAGAATTTTTAGGTAAGGGTGTAGGATATTGTGCTACCTGTGATGCACCATTATATAAAGGTAAAACTGTAGTTATAATAGGGCACAACAAGGAAGCGGAAGCTGAAAGTAATTATGTTTCTGAAATTGCAGGAAAAGTATATTATGTTCCTATGTATAAGGGAACTTATAATTTAAGTGATAGTATAACTTTAATTGAAGATAAACCAGAAGAGGTTATAGGAGATTTAAAGGTTAAAAAATTGCTATTAAAAAATTCAGAAATAGAAACTAATGCTGTATTTATATTAAAGGATTCAATTTCTCCAGGACAGTTAGTTCCAGGTTTGAAAATTGAAGATGATCATATTGCAGTTGATAGACTAATGAAAACTAACATAAAAGGATGTTTTGCAGCTGGTGATTGTGTTGGTAAGCCTTATCAATACATTAAGTCAGCTGGTGAAGGGAATATTGCATCTCTTAGTGCAGTTAAATATTTAGATGAATTATCTAGAAAATAATATATGTAAAAATACGATATTCTATATTGAGGATATCGTATTTTTTATTTTCCATAAATTAAGATTGAAGTATTAATATACTTTATTTAATTAAAGGAAAAATAGAAATACCTAATTTTTTATACAAAAAATTAAAATTGTCTAAATACTTTTTAAAGTGGATAAACTATAATATTATTAAAGATAAGAATATGTAGGAAAGGTGAGATATAATTTATGGCTAAGAAAAATAATAGTAAAGTAAATCCTTTGTTAGTAGTTGGAGCTATAGCAGGAGCAGCAGCTGTAGCGGCAGCAGCAAAGAAAATGAAAGATAATAAAGAAAAAAAGGAATCCTTTATAAGATTTAGTGAGAACTTTTCTGAAAATGATGAAAGGCAAGCTTATTTTGTAGGAGGAGGATTAGCTTCTTTAGCTGGAGCTGCATATTTAATAAGAGATTGTAATTTTAAAGGTGAAAATATTCACATTATAGAAGGTATGCACATTTTAGGTGGAAGTAATGATGGAGCTGGAGATACAGCAAATGGTTTTGTATGCAGAGGAGGTAGAATGCTTAATGAAGAAACATATGAAAACTTCTGGGAGCTATTTAGAACTATACCATCAATCGATATGCCTGGTATGAGTGTTACAGAAGAAATATTAAATTTTGATCATTTACATCCAACTCATGCTCAAGCTCGTTTAGTAGATAAGTTTGGAAATAAATTAGAAGTAGAAAGTATGGGATTTAATAATGCAGATCGTTTAGCATTGGGTAAATTAATGATGATGCCAGAGGAAAAATTAGATGATTTAACTATAGAAGATTGGTTTAGACATACACCTCACTTCTTTACTACTAACTTCTGGTATATGTGGCAAACAACTTTTGCTTTCCAAAAATGGTCAAGTTTATTTGAATTCAAGCGTTATATGGAACGTATGATATTTGAATTTTCACGTATTGAGACATTAGAAGGAGTTACTCGTACTCCATATAATCAATATGAATCAGTTATTTTACCTATTAAAGAATATTTAAGTAAGCATAACGTAGATTTTAGTATAAATGCAGCTGTTACAGATATAGACTTTAAACCAGGAGAAGGAATAACAGCTACAGCAATTCATATTACCGATGAAGAAGGCGAAAAGGTAATAGAATTAAAAGAAGATGACTTATGTATTATGACTAATGGATGTATGACAGATAATGCTACATTAGGAGATTTAAATACAGCACCAGAATATAAGCCTGAAAAGCCAATGTCAGGAGAACTTTGGGAAAAGGTTGCAAAAAAGAAAATGGGATTAGGAAATCCAACGCCTTTCTTTGGAAACCCAGATCAAACAAATTGGGAAAGTTTTACTGTTACTTGTAGAGGAAATAAATTACTAAAGCTTATAGAACAATTCTCAGGAAATATACCAGGAAGTGGAGCTTTAATGACATTTAAAGATTCAAGCTGGTTGATGAGTATAGTTGTAGCAGCACAACCTCACTTTAAAAATCAACCAATGGATACAACTATTTTCTGGGGATATGGACTTTACACAGATAAAGTAGGAGATTATGTAAAGAAACCTATGAGAGAATGTACAGGTGAAGAGTTGTTAATTGAATTATTACATCATCTTCATTTTGAAGATAAGATTGATGAAATTATGGAAACTGTAGTTAATGTAATACCATGTATGATGCCATATATAGATTCACAATTCCAACCTAGAAAAATGACAGATAGACCTAAAGTAGTTCCAGAAGGATCAACTAACTTTGCTATGATAAGTCAATTTGTTGAAATACCTGAAGATATGGTATTTACAGAAGAGTATTCAGTTCGTGCAGCAAGAATAGCAGTTTACACATTATTAAATGTTAAACATAAAGAAATAGCACCAGTAACACCATATAAAAAAGATCCAAAAGTTATGATGAAAGCATTAAAGAAGTCATATAGCTAAAAAAAGCTGCCACAAAAGGCAGCTTTTCTAATTAAAAATTAAGAATTAAGAATGAAAAATTGAGGAAAAAACTCCTATAGGAGTTTTAAAAAATAATTTAATTTTAGTAATTTGGTACAAATTACATCAATAATTCTAAATTCTACATTTTACATTTTTAATTTAAATAGGGTTGGTACATCATAAATGCATGATTTTCACAAATAAATTCATCATTTATTAATTCCTTATTTAAGTTAAATACTTTTCTATAAATAATATTATTTCTTATATATCTTCCAAAGAATCCTGGTGTCATTGAATGTTCCTTTTCGTATACTTCGTAAGTATAATTACAAGGTTCTACAGCTCTCCACTCTCCAATTAAGTGACTATCTGTGAGATATAAAATAAGTTGATAGGTTGTCTTAGTGGTGTTTTTAATTTCTAAGTCTAAATAATTATAATAGCAAGTGGCACCTGAGCCAAAGGGTTGAGTTCTTTTGACATCTGGAAATACATCATGACTATGTCTATACCTTTCTGTAACAGTTAGTGGAGTATGTAGAGTCATCCAGTATATTAAATTAGATAATTGACAAAGTCCACCTCCAACTCCAGGTTTAAAGCTTCCATCTGGACAGAGAATAACTCCATCTTTATAGCCTTTTTTATAGCTTGGTTTCCCTATAAGCTTCCAATAAGAAAAGTATTCACCAGGGCTAATGATGATTCCATTAATTTTTTTTAAGGCTAATTTTAAATTCTGAACCTTATTTTCTTGTAAATACATATCAACATCTTTTAGCTTTCTATAGAGTGGTGTTTTATGAGTAAAAATTAAATGGTTCAAAGTATTATTATTAATATTTTTACTATAGGTATTATTAGAAAAAAACCAATAAAAATATTTTTTTGTTTTATAGTAGTTTTCACCTAGAAATAGCCTAAGTTTGCTTCTTGTTATTGGTTTTTTCTCAACATAAGACATAGAAGTATCCCCCTTAAATACATATATAACAATTGTATAATATTTACAAATAATCTACAACTAATATTATTTAAGGGGGATTTTTAATGCAAGGACCTATAAAAAGCTTAACTTACGGAAAGCTTTTTAACCTATAATTAATTTACTAATTATATCTTTTACTGATACGATTTTATCTATTTTATAAGCATTAGCACCACAGAAGACAAGTCCATTTTCTACATCTCCTTTTACTGCTTTTATTAAAGCAGAACTTATACAATAAGGTGTATCAGCTGGATTACAAGGAATTAAACAATTGTAACATTTAGTAACCTTTATTTTTCCATTCTTTAATTTTTCAGTTAAGTTATTTTTTATAGCTCTACCAGGCATTCCAACAGGACTTATAGTAAGTTCTATGTCTTCTTTTTTAGCATTTACATAAGCATTTTTGAAGTTAACGTGAGCATCACATTCGTGTGTAGCCACAAATTGAGTTGCAACTTGTACTCCACTTGCACCAAGATTTAAATATTTCATAAAATCTTCATGGGTAAATACACCACCAGCAACAACTACTGGAATAGTTTTATTAAACTCTTTTTCAAAGTTTTTAACTTCATTAATTACATTTAAGATATTATTATCAAAGTTAATTATTTCTTCTTCTAAATTATTTTTCTTAAATCCAAGATGACCTCCTGCCAGTGGCCCTTCTACCACTATAGCATCTGCAGTTCTATTGAAATGCTTTTTCCAATAATTAAGTATAACTCTAACGGCCTTAGAAGATGAAACTATAGGAGCTATCTTAATAGAACTATTCCTTGTTAATTCTGGTAAATTTAGAGGTAAGCCAGCACCTGAAATTATTAAATCTGCACCAGCATCAATTGCAGCCTTAACATGGTCTACATAATTATTCATAGCAACCATAACATTAACACCTATGATTCCATTAGAACTTATTTCTTTAGCTTTTTTAATATGTTTAGCTAGTCCTCTTAAGTTAGCAGCCAAGGTGTTAGTTTCAAAATCTTCTTCTAAGTATCCAGGATGTGCAGCGGAAATAATTCCTATTGCACCTTCTTTTGCAACAGCTCCAGCAAGGCCAGATAGTGATACTCCTACTCCCATTCCCCCTTGAATTATTGGTATTTTAGCAATTAAATTTCCTATATTTAATGGTTTAATATTCATAAATCTACTCCTTTATAAATCAAAATAATAGTTTGATAATCAAAATATTATTAATAGTATAATCCAGTATTTTTAAAAAGACAATAATATTAAAAAAATATTACGAATATTGACAAATAAAAAAAATGGTATTATGATGATATTACTTTGATAATCAAAATATTTGAGGAGGTGTTAAGGTTAAGCTTTCGATAATAAATGAAGTATCAATGACTATTTTTAAAAACTTTAATACATTAAAGTTTAAGCTTTTTTAGGGGGAAGCCCTATAGGTAAACTTTAATTATAAACAAATAATTGGACTTATTTAATATTATACTTAATAAAAATCAATGTTTACAAAGTTACACTTATTGGTTTTTTATAAATTTTAGTTAAAGTTTTAAGATAGGAAATACAAAATAAAATAGAGTAGCTTAATATAAATAAATAGTTTGATAGTAAAAATATTTGAATAAAAAATAAAAACGAAATTTTATTTTTTAGAAAGAGGCGAATAATGAAGGGAGTAAAAGTACTAGGGTTTGGTCATTATTGTCCTGAAAATATAGTCTCAAATACTGATTTAGAAAAGATAGTTGAGACTACTGATGAATGGATTATAAAGAGAACCGGTATAAAAGAAAGAAGGATATCAACTGGAGAAGGAACTGTTGACTTAGCATATAAAGCAGCTTTAAATGCCTTAAAGAATAGTAACTGTAGTAAAGATGATATAGATTTAATTATCGTAGCAACTACTTCACCAGATAAATTGATGCCATCTACAGCTTGTAGCATTCAAGGCCTTTTAGATTGTAAAAATGCAGCGGCCTTTGATATTTCAGCAGCTTGTTCAGGATTTGTATATTCCTTAATAGTTGCATCTAGTTTAATAAAGACTACAGGTAAAAAGAAAGCTTTAGTAATAGGCTCAGAAGTATTATCCAAAATAGTAGATTGGTCTGATAGAGGTACTTGCGTACTTTTTGGAGATGGAGCTGGTGCAGCTATATTAGAGATTTGTGAAAGTGAAGATTCTATCATTAGCACTTGCTTTGCAGCAGATGGAAACTTAGGTGAAAAATCATTAGTTGCAGCAGAACTTAAAATAAATACGCCTTTTATTACTGATAATTCAGATGAAAAAAGATATATAGAAATGAAAGGTGGAGAAGTATTTAAATTTGCTGTTTCTGTTTTACCAGAGATAGTTAGAGAACTATTAGATAAAGGAAATGAGGATATAGATAATATTAAATATATTGTTCCTCATCAAGCTAATTTAAGAATAATAGATGAAGCAGCAAGAAGATTAAAGGTTAATAAGGAAAAGTTTTATGTTAATGTTGATAAATACGGAAATACTTCAGCAGCAAGTATTCCAATAGCATTAAGTGAGCTTTTAGAAAAAGGTCTCATTAATAAAGGAGATAAAATAATTTTAGCGGCCTTTGGTGGAGGTTTAACCTGGGCTGGAGCATTAATTAAATTTTAGGAGGAAAATAAAATGGTATTTGAAAAAATTAAGGAAATCGTTGTTGATCAATTAGGAGTTAATGGAGAGGACGTAAAATTAGAAACTAGTTTTATTGAAGATTTAGGAGCAGATTCATTAGATTTATTCCAAGTAGTTATGGATTTAGAAGATGCTTTTAATGTAAAAGTTGAAAATGTTGAGAATATTAAAACTGTAGGAGATGCTGTAAAGTATATAGAAAGCGTTATATAAAAAATAAATTGGAGGAAGGCTCATGAATAATAATATTTGCAATTTGTTAAATATTAAATACCCTATATTTCAAGGGGGGATGGCATGGGTTTCAGATAGTTCTTTAGCCGCTGCAGTTTCAAATGCAGGTGGACTTGGCATAATTGCAGGAGCAAATGCTCCTGCAAGTTTTGTAAGAGAAGAAATAAGAAAAGCTAAAGAGTTAACTGATAAGCCATTTGGTGTAAATATAATGCTACTTTCAGATAATGCAGATGAATTATCTGAAATAGTAATTGAAGAAGGTGTTAAGGTAGTTACAACTGGAGCAGGAAATCCAGGAAAGTATATGGATAAGTGGAAGAAGGCTGGAATAAAAGTTATACCAGTAGTAGCTTCTGTTGCTTTAGCAAAGAGAATGGAAAGAGCAGGAGCAGATGCAATTATTGCAGAGGGTTGCGAAGCTGGTGGGCACATAGGGAAATTAACAACTATGGTTTTACTTCCACAAGTTGTTGATTCAGTAAATATTCCAGTTATAGCAGCTGGAGGAATTGGTGACGGAAGAGGAATTGCAGCAGTTTTTATGCTAGGGGCTAAAGGCGTTCAAGTAGGAACAAGGTTTCTTGTAGCAGATGAATGTACAATACACGATAATTACAAAGAAGCAGTTCTAAAAGCTAAGGATATAGATACTGTTGTAACAGGAAGACCAACAGGACACCCTGTTCAAGTAATAAAAAACAAATTAGCAAGAGAATACATGAATCTTGAAAAGGAAAATGCTCCAATGGAAAAGATAGAGGAGCTAGGAAGAGGTGCTTTAAGAAAAGCTGTAAAGGATGGAGATATTGAAAATGGCTCACTTATGGCAGGACAAATTTCAGGGCTTATAAATAAAAGACAAAGCGCAAAAGAAATAATTGAAGAAATGTTTAATGAATTTGATAATATAAAGAATAGCCTTTAAAGGAGAAAAAATATGAAGATAGCATTTATTTTTGCAGGTCAAGGTTCTCAATATATAGGAATGGGTAAGGAATTATATGATAATATTTTAATTTGTAGAGAAACCTTTGATAAAGCAAGAAATTTATTGGATTTTGATATAAAAGAGTTAATGTTTAACGGCGAAAAAGAAGAGTTAGATATAACTGAAAATACTCAACCTGCAATATTAGCTACTTCTATTATGGCAATGAAGGCATTAGAGGAAAAAGGAATTAGGCCTGAGGTAGTTGCTGGATTAAGTCTTGGAGAATATTCAGCCTTAGTTTCAGCAAAGGCTTTATCTTTTTATGAAGCAATTCCCCTAATAAGAAAAAGGGGAAAATTTATGCAAGAAGCTGTACCAATAGGTGTAGGTTCTATGATTGCTATTATAGGATTAGATTTAGAAAAAATAAAAATTGCATTAGATAAAGCAAAATCAATAGGAATAGTAGAAATTGCTAATTACAATACTAATAATCAAATTGTTGTTGGTGGAGAAAGAGAAGCTGTAGAAAAGGTAAAAGATTTATGTATAGAATTTGGTGCAAGAAGAGTTATTGAGCTTAAGGTTTCTGGACCTTTTCATACATCATTATTAGAAAGAGCTTCAGTTAAACTTAAAGCAGAACTAGAAAAAGTGGAGTTTAAAAAGCCAGAAGTAAAAATAATATCTAATGTTACAGCTGATTTTATTGAAGATGAAGAAGAAATAAGTGGAATACTTTACAAACAGGTTAAATCTTCAGTTAGGTGGAATGAGAGTATAAACAAAATGTTAGATATGGGCATAGACACTTTTGTTGAACTTGGACCTGGAAGAGTATTAAGTGGATTTGTAAAAGAAATTAGCAGAGATAGAAAGTTAAAGGTTAATATTTTTAATGTTGAAGATCTAAAATCTTTGGATAAAACATTAGAAGGGATTGGAGGTTTAAATGATAAAAAATAAAAGTGCAATAGTTACAGGAGGAGCTAGGGGTATAGGAAAAGCAATAGCAAGAACTCTAGCAGAAAATGGAGCTAATATTGCAATTAATTATAGAAATTACAATGAGGAAATTAAAGCATTTGTTGAAGAGTTAAATGAGCTTGGAGTAAAAGTCTTAACTTTTAAATGTGACGTTAGTAATGAAGAAGAAGTAGAAGCATTTATTAATGAAGTTAAGAATACTTTTGGAAACATAGATATATTAGTAAATAATGCGGGAATAACTAAAGATGGTTTATTATTAAGAATGAGTGAAAAGGACTTTAATGATGTTATTGATGTTAATTTAAAGGGTACATTTAATATGACTAAAGCAGTATCATCAATAATGGTTAGACAAAGGTCTGGAAAAATAATTAATATTTCATCAGTAGTAGGGGTAGCGGGTAATGCAGGACAATGTAATTATGCAGCCTCTAAAGCAGGAGTTATAGGATTTTCAAAATCAATAGCAAGGGAGCTTGCATCAAGAAATATAAATGTTAATGTAATAGCTCCAGGATATATTAATACAGACATGACTAAGGTTCTTCCAGATAGAGTAAGGGAAGAAGTTTTAAAGACTATTCCTATGAAAAAAATTGGTGAACCAAAAGAAATAGCTAATTTAGCTTTATTCCTATCATCTGATTTGTCAAACTATATTACAGGGCAAGTAATAAATGTAGATGGTGGAATGGTTATGCATTAAAAGGAGAGAGTTAATATGAAGAGAAGAGTAGTAGTTACAGGATTAGGAGCAATAACACCTATTGGTAATTCTATAGAAAGCTTTTGGAACTCTGTAAAGATTGGAAAAAATGGAATAGATAAAATTACTTATTTTGATACAACTGACTTTAAGGTAAAGGTAGCAGCTGAAGTTAAAGATTTTAATGCAGAAGAACTTTTAGGAAAGAAAGATGCAAAAAGATTAGATAAATTTACACAGTTTGCTTTAGTAGCAGCTAAGGAGTGTATCAAAGATAGTAATATAGATTTAGAATCTATAGATAGAGAAAGATTTGGAGTAATATTTAGCTCGGGAATTGGAGGGCTTATTACTATTGAAAATCAAATGACAAACTTAATAAATAGAGGACCTAGTAGGGTATCACCAATGGCAATTCCAGCTATAATATCTAATATGGCAGCTGGTGCAATTTCTATTGAGTTTGGTATACTTGGAACTTGCTTAAGTGTTACAACAGCTTGTGCTTCCTCAACTCATTCTATTGGAGAAGCTTATAGAAGTATAAAAGATGGATATTTAGATAGAGCTATAGTTGGAGGGACAGAGGCATCAATTTGTAGATTTGGAATTGCAGGTTTTCAATCTTTAACTGCTCTTAGTAAAAGTGAAGATATTAACAGAGCATCCATCCCATTTGATAAAGATAGAAGTGGTTTTGTTATGGGAGAGGGAGCAGGAGCATTAATATTAGAAGATCTAGAAAGTGCATTAAATAGGGGTGCTAAGATTTATGGAGAAGTAGTTGGATATGGAACAACTTCCGATGCTTATCATATCACATCACCAAGAGTAGATGGAGATGGAGCATATAGAGCTATGAGAGATGCAATCAAGGATGCTAATATAAATCCAAATGAAATAGGATATATAAATGCTCATGGAACTTCAACAGATATTAATGACAAAGTAGAAACCTTAGCAATTAAAAATGCTTTAGGCGAAGCTGCAAAGGATGTATATGTAAGTTCTACTAAGTCAATGACAGGACATTTATTAGGAGCAGCAGGAGCTGTAGAAGCAATAATATCTATTAAGGCTTTAGAAGATGGATTTATTCCAGCAAATATTAATTACTTAAATCCAGATGAGGAATGCGATTTGAATTTAGTAAAGAATGAAGGCAAAAATAAAGAAATAGATTACGCTATGTCTAATTCACTAGGATTTGGAGGACATAATGGAACTGTAATATTTAAAAAGTGGAGAGGAAAATAATATGTTAAATTATGAACAAATTATGGAATTAATAAAATCAATAGATTCATCTTCTCTTAGAGTTTTTGAGTTAGAGGACCAAGGTTTTAAATTAAAACTAAGTAAAAATGAAGAGGCTCCAAAAGAGGTTATAAAAGAAGATACTTCTTTAAATAGAGGAAATTTATTAAATTCTTCATCAGAAAATAATACTACAATAATAAATAATAAAAATGAAATAAATAATGAAGAAAATAAAACTCAAAGTAATGATGAAGATTGTAATATAGTTAAATCTCCTTTAGTAGGAACATATTACTCATCTGGAACCCCAGGAGGAAACCCATATGTGAAAAAAGGAGATAAGGTTAAAAAAGGAGATGTTCTTTGCATAGTAGAAGCAATGAAGATAATGAATGAAATAACTTCTGAATATGAAGGTGAAGTTATAGAAGTATTAAGAAGTGACGAAGATATAGTTGAATATGGAATGGAATTATTTAAAATAAAGTAGGTGAATATTTTGGATATAAAAGAAATTATGGAGTTAATACCACATAGATATCCTTTTTTATTAATAGATAGAGTTGAATCTTTAGAAGGAAATAAAATAGTAGCTATAAAAAATGTAACAATGAATGAGTATTTCTTTCAAGGACATTTTCCAGTGGAGCCAGTAATGCCAGGAGTTTTAATTATTGAAGCCTTAGCTCAAACTGGAGCTGTAGCATTATTAAAAAGGGAAGAGTTTAAAGGTAAAATTGCTTATTTTGGTGGAATTAATAATGCAAAATTTAGAAAGAAAGTAGTACCAGGAGATACTTTGAGGTTAGAAGTTGAGCTAACTAAAATTAGAGGTTCAGCAGGAATAGGCAAGGGAATTGCTTATGTTGAAGGTAAGAAGGTTTGTGAAGCAGAGCTAACCTTTATGGTTGGATAATGAAGAGGTGTTTTTATGATTAGAAAGGTTTTGATAGCTAATAGAGGAGAAATAGCAGTTAGAATAATAAGGGCTTGCAAAGAACTTGGCATAAAAACAGTAGCTATTTACTCGGAAGCTGATAAAGATGCTATGCATACTCAGCTTGCAGATGAAGCTATTTGTGTGGGTAAGCCTAAATCAAAGGACTCTTACTTAAATGAAAGTAATATAATAAGTGCTGCAGTAATTACTAAGTGCAATGCAATTCATCCAGGATTTGGTTTTTTATCAGAAAATGCTGAATTTGCAGCAATCTGTGAAGAGTGCAACATAAAGTTTATTGGTCCTAGTAGCAAAACCATAAGTATAATGGGAGATAAATCTAGAGCAAGAGAGATTATGAAAAATGCAGATGTTCCTATCATACCTGGAAGTGATGGTATTATAGAAACTGTAGAGGATGCATTTGTAGAAGCAGAAAGAATAGGGTATCCAGTAATGATAAAAGCAGCTCTAGGTGGAGGTGGTAAAGGCATAAGAATAGTTCAAAGCAAAGATGAACTAGAAAATGCTTATTTTACAGCAAAAACTGAAGCAAAGGTTAATTTTGGTGACGATACTATCTATATGGAAAAATTTATTGAAAATCCAAGACATATAGAGTTTCAAATTTTAGGAGATGAACATGGTAATATAGTACATTTAGGAGAAAGAGATTGTACTGTACAAAGAAGAAATCAAAAAGTATTAGAAGAAGCGCCATCTACTATTTTAAGTGATGAACTTAGAATAGAAATGGGTAAGGCGGCTATAAATGCTGCAAAAGCAGTAAATTATGTAAATGCAGGAACTATAGAGTTTTTAGTAGATAAATATGGACATTTTTATTTTATGGAAATGAACACAAGAATACAGGTTGAACATCCAATAACAGAGATGATTACATCTATAGATATAGTAAAAGAGCAAATTAAAATTGCTAATGGAGAAAATTTAAATTTTTCTCAAGAAAATATTGAAATAACAGGTCATGCCATTGAATGTAGGATAAATGCAGAAAATCCAAGTAAGGGATTTATTCCTTCGCCAGGTAAAATAGAATTTTTAAATTTACCAGGGGGAAATGGAATAAGAGTTGATACTGCTGTGTTTACAGGATATACGATACCACCTACTTATGATTCAATGATAGCAAAATTAATAGCCTATGGGAAAAATAGAGAAGAAGCTATTAATAAAATGTTAAGGGCCTTAGAAGAATTTGTAATTGAAGGAATTGACAATAATATTGAGTTTCAAATAGATATTTTAAATAATGAAAAATTTCGCTTAGGAGACTATGATACTAGTTTTATAAGCAAAGAATATAATTTATAGTTGGTGAAAAAATATGGGGATTTTTAAGAAAAGACAGTATGGTGTTATAAACATAAGTCAAATAGAAGAAAAAGATATACCAGTAGTTCCAGATGGAACTTGGATAAAATGCAGTAATTGTGGCAAGATTTTATATAAAAAATCTTTAGAAGAAAATTATAATATATGTACTAATTGTAATTATCATTTTAGGCTTGGTAGTTATGAAAGAATAAGCCAAATTTGTGATAAAGGTTCTTTTAAAGAATTTAATAAACATATGAAATCAAAAAATCCAATGGACTTTCCAAACTATGAAGAAAAACTAAAAAATAATGAAGAAAAAAGTGGAACAAATGAAGCTGTAGTTACAGGGGAATGTGAAATTGGTGGTAATAAAGCTTTTATTGCAGTAATGGATTCTAACTTCTTAATGGGAAGCATGGGAACTGTAGTAGGAGAGAAGCTTACTTTAGCAGTGGAAGAAGCTACTAAAAGAAAATTACCTATAGTCATATTTACAGCATCAGGTGGGGCTAGAATGCAAGAAGGAATATTATCCCTTATGCAAATGGCTAAAATAAGTAGCGCTTTAGCAAGACATAGTGAAGCAGGACTGCTTTATATAACGGTATTAACAGATCCAACTACTGGTGGAGTAACAGCAAGTTTTGCAATGCTTGGAGATATAATATTAGCAGAACCAAAAGCATTAGTAGGCTTTGCAGGAAGAAGAGTAATTGAAGGAACTATAAAAGAAAAATTGCCTGAAGATTTTCAAAGTGCAGAATTTTTATTAGAACACGGATTTATAGATAATATTATTAAAAGACAAAATTTAAAAATGGCTCTTTCAACTCTTTTAAGTTTTCATAAAAGTAAGGAGGTGTAGTTGTGAAGAATATTAAAGCTTATGATAGATTACAAATTGCTAGAATGATAGAAAGACCAACTACACTAGATTATATAGATAAAATATTCACGAATTTTTTTGAATTACATGGAGATAGGTTATTTAAAGATGATAAATCTATTGTAGGTGGAATAGGATTATTGAATAACATGCCAGTTACAATAATAGGAATTCAAAAAGGTAAGGACTTAAAGGAAAATATGGAGAGAAATTTTGGATCTCCACATCCTGAAGGATATAGAAAGGCCTTAAGATTAATGAAGCAAGCAGAAAAGTTTAATAGACCAATAGTTTGTTTTATAAATACATCAGGAGCATATTGCGGTATTGGTGCAGAAGAAAGAGGGCAAGGAGAAGCTATTGCTAGAAATTTAATTGAAATATCACAAATTAATGTACCTATAATATCAATAATAATTGGTGAAGGTGGTAGTGGTGGTGCTATTGCATTAGCTTGTGGAGATAGAGTATGGATGCTTGAAAACTCGGTTTATTCAATTTTATCACCTGAAGGTTTTGCATCAATATTATTAAAGGACCCATCTAAATCAAAAGATGTAGCAGAAATTATGGGAATAACATCCTATGAGCTTTTAGAAAGAGGAATAATTGAAAAAATTATAAAAGAGCCTAAGGGTGGAGCACATAAAAATTTAGATTTAGTTGCAACTTCAATAAAAGATGAATTAATTAGTGAATTTAGAATTTTATTAAGAAAACCAAAAAAAGTTCTATTAGAAGAAAGATATCAAAGGTTTAGAAAATTTAAGTAAAAAAAGGGAGAAATTATTTTGCTTGTTCAGTCGTAAACTCCAAGTCATCGCAAAATGATTTCTCCCTTTTACATACTAAAGTAGTAAATTCCTCATACTTTGGAATTTATAAAAGCTTAATTAATATAGAATATTTTGAATTTGATGTTATAATAAAGAAGTATAATCAAGTTAATATCAAACTTACTAAAGATAAATAAAGGGTAGAATGAAAAAATAAGCAATGTTTTTCATTCTTCATTTTTAATTATTAATTATCTAATGGGGGGATTTATTTGAAAAGAAGTGATTACATATCTTGGGATGAGTACTTTATGGGAGTTGCTATTTTAGCTGGAATGAGAAGTAAGGATCCAAGCACTCAGGTTGGAGCATGTATAGTTGATAATGATAATAAGATTTTAAGTCAAGGATATAATGGATTACCGAGAGGATGTTCTGATGATGAATTTCCATGGGATAGAGAAGGTGATATGCTTGAAACTAAATATCCCTATGTAGTTCATGCAGAATTAAATGCAATATTAAATAGTAGAGGAACTAGTTTAGTAGGTTCAAAAGTATATGTTGCTTTATTTCCATGCAATGAATGTGCTAAGGCAATAATACAATCTGGTATTAAGGAAGTAGTATATTTATCAGATAAATATGCAGATACAGATATAGTTAAAGCTTCTAAAAGGATGTTTAGTGCTGCTGGAGTTAAAATGACTAAACTAGAACCAAAAAATAAGAATATAGGAATATCTTTTGATGTAAATGATATTTAATTTAGATATGGGAGCACTAGCTTCCATTTTTTATAATTTCTATCATTCAGTTTTGAAGTGTTAAAATATCATAGAAAGGTGACTTGGAGCTTGCGACGGAACCTGGATATGATACTTTAACACTTTTTATTTATATAAAAAGGAATAAAATGTATAATATATAAGTGTATATTTAAATAAGTTTGTTAACAACTTGGAAACAAGTTGTTAAAGGATATTAATATTTATAGATTATAATGTAAATAAATATATGATGGGTAGGAGAAAAAATGAGAGAAAATATATTAATTATAGAAGATGATAGGGACATAAGTGAAATATTAAGATTTTCCTTAATGAAGGAAGGATATAAGGTGAAAGTAAATCCAAATGGATTAGAAGCTGAAAATGAAATAATAAGCTTTAATCCAGATTTAATATTACTAGATATAATGTTAAATGATACAGATGGTTTTAGTGTTTGTAGAAAAATTTCAAAGTACAAAATTCCTATAATTATGCTTACTGCTAGAATAGATATTATGGATAAAATATTAGGTTTAGAACTTGGGGCAGATGATTATATTACAAAGCCTTTTGATATTAGAGAAGTAATTACTAGAATAAGGGTAGCCCTTAGGCTTAGAGAAGAAATTAAAAAATCAAATGAAAAAATAGAAGAAAAGGACATTATTATAGATAATATAAAAATTAGTGAAGAGTGTAGAATAGTAACTGTTTTAGATAAGGAGATTCAATTAAAGCCAAGGGAATTTGAACTACTATTATTTTTATCTAAGAATCGAAATAAAGTTTATTCTAGAAATCAATTGTTAGATTTAGTTTGGGGATATGATTATTTAGGAGATACTAGAACTGTTGATGTTCATATAACTAGATTAAGGCAGAAATTAGGAAAGGAATTAAATATAGAAACTGTTTTTGGAGTTGGCTATATCTTAAAGGTGAAGGATGTTAACCATTAGAAAAAAGTATGGAATAGTATTATTATTAATATTTTTATTATCAACAATATCCTTTAATTTAGTTATGGACAAGTTCTTTGATAAAGAATTTGAAGATTTTATTAAAAATGATATGCAAGATATTTACTATATTTCATCAAAAAATTTAGAGGATTATATAGCATTAAATAGCATAGAAAAAAGTAATATAAATATAAATTATTTTGATAATAAGATGATAAGATTTGTGGTTGAAAGGGTAAATACTCAAGGAATATTTTATGATATAAATGGAAATGTTATTTCAACAGGTATAACTAATGAAAAAGTTGTAAATTTAAGTATTTTGAAAGATTTACCACCATCCTTTGATGAGGCGAAGAATAATAAAACAATGCTTGATATAGAAAGCAAGAATGGAAGCATATTAGGTAAATTAAGTGTACCTATTTACAAAAGTTATAATGATCAAATATGTACATTAGTTTTAATTAAGGACTATAGTGAGGACTATATAAGAAATATAACAATAAAAAAGCTAGTTAATAGTATAGTTCTATTACTATTTTTAGCTATTTTTATTTCTATTTATTTTATATTATCAAAGATTATAAAACCAATTGTGCTTTTAAAAGAGAAGCTTTCAGAAATATCAATAGGAAGTTATCCAGAGAAAATAGAAAATAAATCTAATGAAGAAATTGGAGTTCTTATAGATAGCTTTAACAATATGAGTGAGAGGCTAAAAAATAAAGAAGAGCAAGAAAAAAACATATTTAGAAATATTACTCATGAGTTAAAAACCCCTTTAACTAATATTTCTGGCTATGCACAAATTTTAAGAAGTGATGATTTTAATGATGATGAATTTAAAAGAAGTGCTTTAGATAGAATAATTTCTGAAAGTAATAGAATGCATGAAATGGTAATATCATTACTTAATATATCAAAGCAAAGTAGTGATTTAAAAGAATATTCTTTTGAAGAAGTTAACATAAAAAATATTATAGAGGATTTATTAATTGAAAAATATCCAAAGATTATTGAAAAGGAACTAGAAATAATTAACAACATTAACAAAGAAATTATAAGAGGAAATAAACAGTATCTAACTATGTTATTTAGCAATTTAATAGACAATGGAATTAAATATTCCTATGAAAACACTAGTATAACTATAGAAACAAAAGAAGAAAATGAGACTTTTCAGTTTTCAATATTAACTAAAGGAAAGAAGATACCTATTGAATTTAAAGATAAGATATTTGATCCTTTTATAAAAATAGAAGAAAAAGGGTTTTCTAGTAAAGATTCTAATGGACTTGGGCTTTATATATGCAAAAATATAGTTTTAGGACATAAGGGAAGTATAGAAGTAACATTAAATAATGATGAAACAAAATTTATAGTAAATCTCCCTAAAAATTAACATCTTAGAAATAACTTGGTATTATTTTGAAAATAAGAATTTATTAAAATAAATTTAGGAAGGGGAGAGATAAAATGATAATAAAAAAAATATTTATAGGATTAATAATTATTACTTTAAGTACAGCCATAGGATGTTCTAATAGCATATTCAAAGAAGATAAGGTTATAGATAGCATAATAATTGATGATGATGCAAATGAAACTGCTAATTCAAATAATATACTTAAGGTTACTAAGGTTTTAAAAACTGAAAATCTTAGTGGAAATAAAAATGGAGCATTAATAAGAAATGATGATAGGTTAATAGAAATAAATTATCATAGTGAAAGGGAGGGGGAGGAGGAAGCTATTTATTCTAGTCAGTTCCCCAAGATATACATTGATAGTTTATATATAGGAAATATAACGGATGTATTAGATAATGATAGAAACATAATTAATTGGGATAATAAAGAGATAAGTGGACAATTACTTGTAGATTATATGGGCGCATCAGAAAATTTCAGAATTTTAAAAGATAATAAAGTATATATTTTAGATGAAGATTGTAGTCTAAAGGAATTAACTGCATATAAAAAATTAATAGAAGATACAAAAGGAAATTTAAACAGATTTCAAATAAGTGATGATGGAAAATTAGACATTTATTTCTTTGATGAGGGAAGTGGAATTGAAAAAATATCAATAATAGATACAGTTAAGGACAAATATTATGAACTAACCGGATCGATTATAGATATTATAAAAAATAATTTTAAAAGTGTCTTAATGATAGATGGAGAAAAAATATATATATTGTTAGAAAATGGTTCTTCTACAACTATAGGATATATCGAAGATAATAAGTTCAATGTTATACTTGATGATAAAAGTGGAATAGATTTTTGGGTTAGAGGTGGAATTATATATAGTAACAATAAGATATTGTTTTCTGGGTTTGTGGAAGAAAAATATGGTGTATGGAGATACGATATAGATAGCAAAGAGTTAACAAAAGAAATTGAATTAGATTATTTGTATTCATTTTTTAAGTTAAATAAAGAAAAAGACTTAGTATTAATAGAAAATTCAGGACCACAGGATGAGAAAAGTATAGGTATAGCCAGAATAAATGATAATTTAGAAATATCTAATTTTCAAGATTTCACAAATTCAATGGTAGTTGATGATAATTATAAGGAATATATGTCTATTAAAGGATGGAGCAATAAAGAAAATAAATTTTATGTTCAATATATTAATTCCAAAACAATAGATGGAGCTATAACAATAGATGATATTTATTATGAAATATATGAAGTTAAATAATAAAATTCACTTTATTATTTGAAAATTATATAAAAAAGATGTTAAAATAGTGAAGGCTATAATATATGAAACTATATTATAGCCTTTATTATTTTAATTAAAGTGAGGTTTTAAAAATGCCGGAAAACAAAAGCAAAAAGATTATGTGGTATAGTCTTGCATTAATGGCCTTTTCAGGAGTTTGGGGATTTGGTAATGTAATCAACGGATTTTCTGAATACAATGGATTACAAGCAATTGTTGCTTGGTTAATTATTTTTGCAATTTATTTTGTACCATATGCGTTGATGGTTGGGGAATTAGGATCAGCATTTAAAAGTCATGGGGGCGGTGTTAGTTCTTGGGTTGGAGAAACTATAGGACCTAAGCTAGCATATTATGCAGGATGGACATATTGGATTGTACATATGCCATACCTTTCACAAAAGCCTAATAATTTTATGATTGCAACAAGTTGGGCTATTTTTCAAGATAAAAGAATCAGTAGTATGGATACAAAATTACTACAAGTAAGTTGTTTAATTGTATTTATAATTGCTATGTATATTGCATCAAAAGGATTAAATCCATTAAAGAAGTTATCTTCTTTAGCAGGAACATCTATGTTTGTAATGTCTATGCTATTTATACTATTAATGATGGCAGCCCCAGCAATTACTAATGTTCAATTAAATGAAATTGATTGGTCATTAAGTACATTTATACCAAAGTTTGATGCTGCATTTTTTACCAGTATATCTATATTAGTTTTTGCAGTTGGAGGTTGTGAGAAAATATCTCCATATGTAAATCAAATGAAAGATCCAGCTAAAGGTTTTTCTAAGGGGATGATTGCTTTAGCTGTTATGGTTGCAGTTACAGCAATACTTGGAACAATTTCATTAGGAATGATGTTTGACTCAAATAATATTCCAAAAGATTTAATGACAAATGGAGCATATTATGCATTCCAAAAGTTAGGTGAATACTATAACCTAGGAAATTTATTTGTTATAGCTTATGCAATTACTAATATGATTGGACAATTTGCTGTACTGATAATTTCTATTGATGCTCCATTACGTATGCTACTTGATAGTGGAGATAGAAGATTTATTCCAGAAAAATTATTTGTCACAAATAAAAATGGTGCATATGTAAATGGACACAAATTAATTTTTGTTATAGTTTCTATATTAATAATAGTTCCTGCATTTGGAATAGGAAGTGTTGATGATTTAGTTAAATGGCTTGTAAAGCTAAATGCAGTATGTATGCCATTAAGATATTTATGGGTATTTGTTGCCTATATAGCATTAAAGAAAGTAGGTGACAAGTTCCAAAGAGAATATTATTTTGTTAAGAATAAAACTTTAGGAATAATTTTAGGAGCTTGGTGCTTTGCATTTACAGCATTTGCATGTATAGGAGGAATGTACTCGAAGGACATATTCCAATTAGTATTAAATATTGTAACTCCATTTATATTAATTGCATTAGGATTAATATTACCTTATATAGCTAAGAAAACAAATAAAGTAAAATAAAACAAAAAGCTGTCTCAAGAAATTTATTAAATTACTGAGACAGCTTTTTAAATATAATAAATTAATTACAATCAAAAAATTATGAAATATAAAATAAAGGCAATTAGAGTAAAAAGTATTTAAATTATGTTATAATTGTTTTGTAAGTTTTTGGAATATGAAAGAGGGATATATGAGAATTTAAGGGATGCTTTAAATCTTTGATTTAGTTAGCAGAACTTACTCCTACGTACAAATGTAAGTAGTGATGTTTCTTTATAAATAAACTAAATGGAGGTTTAATTATGTACTATGAAAAAGCTAGAAATTTTATTTATAAGAATGCTAGGCCACTTGATATAGCAAGATGGAAGTATTTATTTGAAAATGGAAGCAAGGAAGATGTTCTGACAGCATTGAGGGTATATCAAAATGAAGATGGAGGATTTGGGAATGCACTTGAGCCAGATTTTTGGAATCCTAATTCATCTCCAGTTCAAACTTGGGTTGCCACGGAAATTATTAAAGAGATAAATCTTAAGGACAAAGATCATCCAATTATACAAGGAATATTGAATTACTTAGCCTCTGGAAAGGATTTTGATGGACATACATGGTCAAATAAAATAGCTACTAATAATAATTATCCTCATGCACCATGGTGGAATTTTCAAGATTCCAATGAAATATCATATAATCCTACAGCATGCTTTATTGGTTTTATATTGAAGTTTGCAGATGAAAATAGTAAACTTTTTGAACTTGCCTGTGTTCTTGCTAAAGAAGCATACAATTATTTTAAGATAAATTTTCCTATGGAATCTATGCACACTGTTTCTTGTTTTGTTAGATTGTATGAGTATATAAAAGAAAGCTCAATAAATGATATTTTGGATATGGATGAATTTAGATATTTACTACAAAAACAAATTCAACATGTTATAACATATGACACATCAAAGTGGGAAGTTGATTATATATGTAAACCATCTTTATTCATAGACAATAAAACAAGTGATTTCTATATGGATAATAAAGAAATATGTGATTATGAATGTGAATTTATTTTAAATACTCAAGAATCCAATGGCACATGGGGGATTACATGGACATGGAAAAATTATCCTGAACAATGGAATATTAGTAAGAATTGGTGGAAATCAAATTTAATTATAAAAAATGTATTATATATTAAGTCAACCTATAGTTAAATTCAAATTTATATAGGTAGATTTATAAAATAGATATTAAAAAATAGAAGTGAAATGTAAAATAGTGTAATGAACATGCAATGGAAGATATTTTACCTATTTATGAAAAAGATTATTCTAATGATTTTCGTTTAAGAAATGCACTAAATGAATGGCTTAAAGGAAAAATTAAGCTAGTAGAAGCAAAGAAAATTATCAAGGAAGTTCAAATAGCTGCAAGGGAATGCAATAAAATGGAAGAAGTTTTACGTGAAATTGCTATAGTAGGTGAACCTAATCCAGCAAAAATAAATTGGAATTGTTAATCAAATGAATTTGGAAGTTTAGGATTAGTTACGGAGAAGCATATCTATGGACAACCAAAATAAAAAGATATTAAGTTTATTATTTGATAGGTTTGGTATATAATGATTGATAAATAGATTATCGAATTTAGTGTTACAGAAAGAACAAGCGAAGGTAATTGGTCATTAATATGTGAACTTATATAAATTTTGCTGGGGTTAATGGCGCGGGAAAAAACTTCTATATATAAGTCTATATACTATAATAAAAATAAAGATGAGAAAAGAATAAATACTGATGAAATGGTATCTAGAATTGGATCATGGAAAGATTATAATAAAGAATACAAAGTTTTCAAAAGAAAATGGTTTTTATATAGTTATGAATTATGTATGTATAAAGAACCTAAAAGTTGCGAAGGAGAGAGTTAGAGTTAGAATTAGAGTGAGCAAGGGTGGTCATGGAATACCTGTTGAGGATACCATATAGGTATAAGAAATGGCAAAATAATATGGATTAAAAAAAATACCTAATTGGGCAAATAATATACTACAAAAGTAGCTAGTAAAATAAAAAGAGTTTTGCTAGCTATTTTATATAATCAAAACTTGAATTTTAAATATTACTAATTATATTGTATGCGTAGAAATTTAAACTTTTTTACTTACGATATGGTGAAGCGTATCTGTGGAGAACCAAAATTGTTAGAAAAAATAATTGAAAATTTAATATATTAAGTTTTAAAAGAGCAGCTGAATTTATTTCAGTTGTTTTATTATATATAGAAAAAATATGTTTTTAACTTTTTATATACAAATTTTTAGGATAATAAGTAAAAATAAAATTTTTATCAATTTAAGTGAGGTAAATTAAATCAATCATACAAAAAGCATCCGTGGATTGTGATATAATTATTTCAGTAATATATTGGGAAATATAAGAAGCTAAGGTTTTAGGAGGGATGAGTATGGATTTAATTATTAAACCAAATTGGGATATCTTTAGAGCAAAGTTTAGTGAAAATCCACAGAACAACTTTGAGTGGTTTTGTTATATACTTTTCTGCAAAGAATATAAGCAAGAAAAGGGAATATTTAGATATAAAAATCAGTCTGCTATTGAAACAAATACCATATCAGTAGGGGATGAAATTATAGGATGGCAAGCAAAATTTTATGATACTACTTTATCAAATAATAAGAGTAAGTTAATAGAAACATTGGAATCGGCAAAAAGGAATTATAAAGGCATAAATAAGTTAATCTTTTATACTAATCAAGAGTGGGGGCAATGTCATGATAAGAAGGCACCAAAAGAGAATGATACCAAAGCTAAGAAAGAAGTCGAAGAAAAATCTAAAGAATTAGGAATTGATTTAATATGGTATACAGCTAGCTTTTTTGAATCACCATTTGTAGTCGAAGGAAATAAAGAAATAGCAAAGCATTTTTTTACATTAGAAGAAAGTATTATAGATAGGATAAATAAGAAAATTATACCTAGAGTAAGTGAGTTAAATGAACAGTACAAGAATACTTTTAGAGGAATAAAAAGAACTTTTATAAATAGACCAGAAATAGATGCATGTATTGAAGATATTAAGATTGATAAATCACTTATTATACATGGTAAGGCCGGGCAAGGAAAGAGTGGGTGTACTCAAGGGGTAATAGAGTACTGTGAAAAAGAAGATATTCCGTATGTTGCAATTAAATTAGATGATAGAATGCCAGAACTAAATGCAGATAAGTGGGGAGAAGAGTTAGGGTTAACAACATCAATTCCTAGAGCTTTGAATATGCTTTGCGAAGATAAAAGAGGAGTTATTATATTAGATCAATTAGATGCATTACGGTGGACAAATGTGCATTCAAGGCAAGCCTTAATTACATGTACAGAAGTAATAAAGAGAGTAGAGGAAATTAATTTAAATAGAGATAATAAGATATCTATTATTTTTGTATGTAGAACTTATGATTATGAGAATGATCCTAATATTAAGTCTCTATTTAATAGCAACGATAATCAACAAAACAAAGAAAAAACAGGCATAGAATGGAAAGAAATTATAGTTGGAGAGTTGTCAGAAGATGTTGTTAGAGAGATTGTTGGATTTAGGTATGATAAATTATCGTACAAAATGAAAAAAGTACTTAGTATTGCTAGCAATCTTTATATATGGGAACATTTAGAGCAAGAGAGTATGTATGATGATTATTCAACTGCTAATCAATTAATTCAGAAATGGTGGGAACAAATAAAACAAAATTGCACAGAGAATCTAATTGATGAAGTAGAGATTGAGCATACTAAATCTGCACTTATAGATAAGATTAATACTTTAGGGAAATTACATATAAGTGTTAAACTTTTAAATGCATTAAAAGTAACAGAAAGAAGTTTAACGTATTTAAGCTCAAATGGTTTTATAATCAAGAATAGTAATAGCGTTTCATTTGCACATCAGAGTATTTCAGATTACTTTTTGGCACAGGAAATGTTGAAGAGATATTTTGAAGGAGAAGATATTATAAGTATAATAGGGGATAAGCACAAACAGACTCCCCAAAAAAGGTATCAAATTCAAATGTTATTACAGGATATACAGACGGAAGATGAAGAAGAGTTTATTCAGTTTGGAATACAAATGATGAAATCAAATGAGATTAGGTTTTATGTTAAATATGTATTTTTTGAAGTTCTTGGACAATCTACTAATATAAGTGATGCTACTAGAAAATTTATTTTACAATACTATGATGATAATGAGTATGGAAATCATATTATTGATGGAATAATTGTAGGACACGCAATATTTGCACAGCTATTAATTGATAATGGCATTTTGGATAAATGGATGTCTTTAGATGATAAAAAAGATATAGCTATAAAGTTAGTTCAAAGTATAAGCCCTAAATATAGAAATGAGGATATAGAGTTTATAAAAAGACATTTATTTAAATCAAAGGATAATGACGAAAAATTTAGTAGATGCTTCTATTTTAATATTTATGAAGATATAGATGAAATGTTTGAGTTAAGGTTGGTATTCTATGAGAAGTATCCCAAATTTATTGATAGGTATATCGATTTTAAAGAATTATTTATTAGATGCGAAGTAAGAGCAGTGAGGGTTTTTGAATTAGTATTAAAAAATGAGTTAAAAGGTCATAGAATATATCAAGATGAAGAAAATTTTTTAGATAATGATAATGAGATAGCAATAGAGAATGTAGAGTTTATACTAGATACATTATTAAAATATATTCCACAGGAGACAGAAGCATGGTGTTCTAAATGGAATGCCAGAGAGTCTTATAACCAAGGAATGGAAAGAATTTGTGTTCAAATAATAAAAAAGACAAATATGATTTTAATAAAACGAAATCCCGAAGAATTCATTAATAGATATAAGCAATATTTTAATAAAGGATATAATGTATACAATGAAATTATATTAGATGGTTTAAAGAGATTCCCTACAGAATTAAGTAATTTAGTAATCAATTGTTTATATGATAATTTTGATAATATAATTTTTGATAAAAGTAGTTCTACAAAAAATAAGCTAGATAAGGTAAAGGATGTTATAGAGATACATTCAAGATGGTGTGATAATCCAACATATTTAAAACTGGAAGAAAAAATTATATACTATATAGACCCAAGAGCAAAGGAGCGGTATAAGAGCCGAATTGAGTTTAATAGAAATAAAAGCAATAATACAAAGGTATACTGGAGTTTCTGGGGAGATTTACAAATAATACTTCTTACTGCATTACCTAAAAAGCGAATATCATTAAAGGTAAAAAAATTATTAGATGTTCTTAAACGACGTAATATTAGTTTTGTAGAAAGCAATATATATAATAAAAGCAGTGGGCATTCAGGAAGTATCTATTCTCCTATAGCTGGGAAAAGGTTGAGTAATAAGCAATGGATACAAATTTTAACTAATACTAAAATAAAAACTAGAGATAGAAGATCTAGATGGGTAGAAGTGAAAGGAGGATTTGTTGAAAGTTCAATAGAAAAGTTTGCAAGTGAATTAAGAGATGCTGCAAGTAAAGAACCGAAAAGGTTTATAAATTTGCTATTGGATAACAGCTTAAATATAGATGATGTGTACTTAGATTCGCTTTTTAGTGGAATCACCTATAGTGAAAATTTGGAAGAGGTTAACAATAAAATATTAGAAAGATTTATATTGACATATAAATATGATTATGAGGGATATAGGGCAAGATATATTTGTGATATGGTACGTAAGAAGGATAATGGAGAATGGTCGTACGAGATACTAGATATACTTAAGGATATTGCTCTAAATCATATTAACCCTAAAATTGATGAAGCTAATGTGACATCACCATATGATAAGGAAATAAAATCATTTAATATGTTAAGTAGCAATGCGTTAAATTGTGTTAGGGGAAGTGCGGCATCAGCTATAGGAAAGCTTTTATGGGATAATAAAACATTATTTGAGTATTTTGAGGATAGTATTATACAGCTATGCCAAGATGCGAATCCTGCAGTAAGGTTAGCAACATTAGATATTTTATTTCCTATATATAATATTAATAGAGGATGGGCGATAGAAAAAATAATAAACATACTAGAAAGTGACTATAGGCTTGCGGGATATAGAGGTATGAAGCAAATGTTTTTTTTAACTCATAATGATAAGCAAGATGAGATAGAAAATATCATACTAAAATGTTTCTATGAAGAAGATAAGGATTTAATGAAAATGGGTGCATATATTTTAGCTGAAATGTATATTGTAAAAAATAGATTTACAGAGGTAGTAGAAAATGTTGAAAGTTTAAATCAAGAACAAATTAAGTATATACTTGAAATGGTTATAATTTATTTTAATAAGGAAGAATACAATGAATTAGCTAAGAAGTTGATTATGAAGTATATAAAACTAGATTTGGATTTAGAGTTTCCAATAAGCAGAATTTTTTATGATAATTTAATAGATATAGAGCGAGATGAAGAATTTTTAAAAAATCTGGTATCTTTTAAAAGCAGCAAGAAAATAGTAAGTACTTTTGTACGTTATTTAGAAAAGAGTAATCAACCTATTATTGCATATAAAGATGTCATTTTTGCGATGAGTTATAATATAATTGAGAATAATATTGATTCAGAAGGTTATATTTATGGACTAAATGAAGAAATATCTAAACTTATAATAGGGTTATATGATGAAACATCAGAAGAAAAAAACGAAGAAATGAATGAGTGTCTACGTATTTGGGATTTAATGTTTGAAAAAAGAATAGGAGCTGCGAGAGTTTTGACCTTTAAGATGTTAGATAGGTAAAAGATACCTATAAAATTTTTTCGAGGTATTATACATGAAGAATTGATTTTGTTAAAAACAATTGCGGTTAATATACTAGATTTTCAACTTTTAGGTGTAGAAAATATAAATCCAATTTTAAATGAAGGAGCATCAAAAGGAATTTTGGTAACAACTTCTGATTATGGGGCTGATTCTTATGAGTTTGCGAAGGATAAGCCACTTACATTATTAAATAGATCAAATTTATTACATATGCTACAAAAGCATAGATATGAAGCAAGAATAGATTTGAAAGAAGCAAAAATTGAAAAAAATAATTTAAAGTAAATATGTTAAGTGGGTAAAAGATATTACAAAAATGCAGGAAATGTCTTATTTCCACCATTAACCCTAAACAATAAAGAAAATTTGTTGTCTAGGGTTATTTATTTTAGATTAATTTTAATAAAGAGACACAAGATGTCTATATTTATATATTATACTTTCATTATGTTGTAAAAATAAATTTTAGGAAGAGTTATAGTATGTACTGTAGAGAATGTAGAGAAAAATTTAATAATGAGAAATCAGTTATTTGTATTAAGTGTGGTACAAAAAGGGGACAAGGAGATAAATATTGTCCAGAATGCAGTAGTATGATAGAGAATAAGAATGCAGAGATTTGCTTAAATTGTGGTGTCAAAGTTAAATATAGACTATCGGGAATAAAAGAAAATTTAGGAAGTGGAAATAATTCTAAAATGACAGCAGGGCTATTAGCTTTTTTTTTTTAGGTTCATTAGGAATACATAGGTTTTATTTGGGATATAAACAGATTGGTTATATCCAATTAGGGATATTTATTGCGGGTATATTACTTTTAGATTTAGCTTCGCTAGTAGCAGTAGTATGGGCGTTGGTTGATGCAATAATGATATTTACAGATAAACTAACAGATTCAAACGGAAATAAACTTATATAAAGTAAATATTTAAATAGAGGTGTGTAAACTATTTACATACCTTTGTTATTTAATGATTTATATTGAAGTAATGTATAATATTATAATATAATGTAAAAATGAGTGTAAATATGTAATATTTAGTATGTAAGAGGAAGTATAATCTATGAAGAAAGATAAAGGTGAAGAACAAAAATTACGTATTCTTGAATTAAATGATAGATTTAATAAAGGAGAAGTAATTGAAAAAGAATATATTTCAAGGGTATTTGGTGTAGAGAAAAGGACTATTCAAAGAGATATTAAAGTTTTAAACAATTATTATATAAAGGTTGATGGATTATCTCCGAGAAGAATACATTATTCTAGAAAGAAAAATGGACATGAATTACTTAATAGAAAAAGTAATCTTATAGAGAGTGATATTTTTGCGGTTTCAAAGATTTTATTAGATTCAAGGGCTTTTTCAAATGAGGAGATTAATAGGATTATAAATGCATTAGTACAAAATTATAATGATGGAAGTATAATAAAAAAACTCATTTCAAATGAGTTATTTCATTATGTGTCACCCAGTCATAATAGAAATATTGTAGATTTTCTTTGGAAAATAAGCCAAAGTATATTAGAAAAAAATATAGTGAATGTATCATATATGAGACAAGATAAAGTTATTAAGCAACATAAGTTAAAGCCATTAGGGTTAGTTTTTAATGAGTATTACTTCTATTTATTAGCAGAAATAGTGAGAAAAGATAAATACTATCAAGCAGTTTTTAGAGTTGACAGATTTCAAGAATATATTATTACAGAAGAGAAGTTTAAGGTAGATTATAAAGACAGATTTGAAGAAGGAGAATATAGAAAAAGGATTCATTTTATGTATCAGGGAGAACTGATGAATATACAATTTAAATTTGGAGGAGATTCTCTTGAAGCTGTTTTAGATAGAATACCAACGGCTAGGGTAATTGGCAGGGACGAAGATAAATATGTTATTAACGCGGAAGTTTATAGTAAAGGAATTATCATGTGGCTGTTAAGTCAACGAGAATATATTGAAGTTATTCGTCCAAATAGCTTACGGGAGGAGATGAAGGAAATAGCAAGAAACATATATAATTTATATTGTTAATAATAAAAAATACGGTGATAAATTTTAATATAAGGTGGATTAGGTTGAGAAAATATGATGAATTAAAAAAGAAAAAAAATAGTGCGGTGAGTGGAATTAAACAAGGCACTTATAATTTGGAAAAGATATCAGAAGAATCAGAGAGAGTTGCGAATGTAGCAAGAGATGTTTCGATAATTATAAATGATATTGAAAAAAACTTTAAACAAGTTACAAAGCTTAATAAAATAGACATTTCATTTTTAATGTTGGCAATTTCATTACAATGTGCAAGGCAATACATATTTGCTAACGATAAGTTTAGATTAGATAAAGCATCAGATGGAGATAAATTAATAAAGGATCCTCTAAAAAAAGTTACGCCTAAAGAATGGCATGATACATTATTTGGGAGTGTACCTTATGATGCTACTAGGCAAACAGAAAATTTCAAAAAATTAGATCTGAAGTCTGGGATTTCTGGATCAACACACAGATATAGAGCCTTGGGTCATGATCCTATTTTAGGATGGATTATTGGACCTATTAATATTCTTTCAGATTCTTTGACTAAAAATGATTTTACTACATATACAGTAAAAAATATGAAGTTAGATGGAGTTTTTGAAGGTGATATAGCAGGAGCAATAAAAGTTGCCCATGAACAAGGTACAAATGATCCTTGGAATATACCAGCTGCGATTATCAAACAAGCTATTCATTTTGGGGCAGATTATTTTACTAAACAGGGATTGCCAATACCTGTATTATCAATAGCAAATGAAGATATGGCTAGAAAAATGCTTAGTAAGAATTACCGTATTGATACTTATAGTGTAATGCGAGGAGCTACTATGTCTATATTTATTAATAGTATTATAGAGTGTATACATACACTTTTCTATGATGAAGTTAGGGATATTTCAACTGATTTATATAAAGTAAGAACTAGGAAAATTTTAATGTATTCTAATATAATTGCATCTTCAAGTAATATTATTTATACAGCTATTTCAGAGGATCTTACTAAATTAGATGTAGGAGGAATATTGGTTACTTTATATAGAATTGTAAGTGATACAAAATTTATTAATGAGGTGAAAAAGGAATTTTTAGAAAAAGAATTTTATAATAAAGTTATGGGAAATGATATAGGTTTAATATGGGAGGAGAATAATGAGTACTAAAGATTTTAAAAGAGGAATGGAAGCTGGAGCTAAACCATTTTATGAAAAATTCAATGAGGTAAGTGAAGTAACTAAAAAAATTGGGAAAGAAATAAATACAAAGATAGATTCATTAGATGAAGTAGTTGATGTTATAATAGACGATTTAACATCTATGAAAAAGAAAGAAATATATGATTTAAATACAAAGTTAGATATTAATGAATGTTTAGACAATGAAGAAAAAGAATTATTATCAGCATTATTGATTAATATTTCTAATCTGTGGGCAACAAATAATTCTTATCAACAAAAATTTATAAGAAGTGTAAACTCATATATTGGAGTTAAGAATCCTCAAGTAAGTATAGATTTAAGTAGTATTGAGAATATTGAAAATTTAAATTCCCAAAAAGCAATTTTTCAAGTAATAACAGAATATTTATTTTTAGAGTATGGAGATTTTGAATTCTTGCAAAATGAAGAATACGAGAAAAATTTATTTGAATACTTTAATATAAATAAAAGAGGTATTAAAGAAATTATAGAGTGTATTAAAGTAATTTATAATGCAACTGGATTTGAAGGTATTGCTGAAAAATATGGTTATGTAGTTGAAGAAGAAATAGTGGATTCAAGTATTAGTAATGAGGTAGAGAAAACCTTTATAACGTATGATGGCAGTGATATTTCAGAAGAGTGTGCAGATCAAGTTAATATAAATCAGTATGTTACATTAGATAATTATTTAGTTTATCAAAGTGATGAAGGTGAATTTTTTAAAGTTAAGAAAAGTGATGGATGTAAAGAAAAAATTGGTGTTTGTATTGAGAAATACAAAACAGAAGATATTTTTGGAAAAGGTAAGTATCTTTGCATAAAATCACAAGGAGAGAGTTGGGGTAAAAACAATATTAGTATAATAGATATTGAATCGTTGAAGAAAACTGAAATTAGTATAGTAGGTAGGATTAGTAAGTGTGATTGTAATGAAGAAAATCTATTCTATACAATAGAAGTAGATAATATAGAAAGAATGTATATATATAATTTTAAAAATGATACAAGCAAGATTTTAGAGGTAATAGTAGATAATGAAAATATACTAACTTTTGAAAAATTTTTTGTAAATGAAAATATTATTTATTTTACTCCAAGTTATAGTGATTTAATTTCAGAAAAGAATAGATTAATGGAGAATACTTTATATTTATATAAAATTTTAGAAAACACTATAGAAAGATTATGTGAAATACCATTTGAATCTAATTACTTTTTAGAAAGATGTGTTCTTGAGTGGAGCCAAACTAATATGAAAAATAATTATTTATATAGTATATCAAGATATGATAAGGAGTATGCATATATAGCATTAGATAATCCAAAAGCTATAAAATGTTCTAAAATTCCTTTTAGTAGTTACAGTGATATTTATACCTTTATAGGATATGGTGTAATTTATTATGTAATCTTAGATAGTGACTTTTCGATAAATAAATATGATATTGAAACAGGTGAAATCAAAGTTATACTGGAAAGTACAGGATGTGGTATTATTGGGGAAAGGAAGGCTGGATTGTTTAAAAAGGAAACTTTTTATGCTATTGCTTGGGAAAAGCCACAAGTGGTAGGAAATTGGATATATTATAGAGGGAATACGAGTAGAAATATATTAAAGGTATCAGTGGACGCTGTAAATGGAAAAAGTACTTTAGTAGATGTATAGTAATAAAATATTTATTTCTAGTTGTACTACTTTTAAATAAAAATGACCACAAGTTTAATAGATGCGTGATAGAATAGATAATCTTGTGTAATTATCATCTTTATTATTTAACTATTACTGGAAATTTTGATTTCCAGTAATAGTTTTTTTAATAAAATGGCTTAAACTCTGAGAAAAAAATACTTGATATAATGGTAATGACTTATAATCGTAAAAAAAATAAATCATAGGAGGTGTCGTATGGGTAACAACATATAAATATTATCATATTAAAAATGGAGGTATCAATATAATATATTATTTGCACATAAATATAGAATACAAATACTATATGGAAAGTATAAATCTGAAATAGGCATTTCTGGTGTGGAAGATATTATGTTGATACATTAGGAAGAAATAAAGCTTCAACTACGAATAGGTTGACTTCATTTTTCTATTATCTCCGTTGTAGCTAATGAGAAGCGTATTATAAGTAAATGAACGTATGTCTATATGTAAATATTTAAAATTTATAGAAACCTATCAATTGATAATAGAAAGGTATTTATCAGTTGAATGATAAAAGCAATTAATAAATAATAAGTAGTGATTTCTAATTAAATACTATTGATATTTTTCATGGTTAATTATATACTTTAAAAAAATACTTAATGAGGAGATTAACTATGAATAAAGGACAAGAAATGTTTTTTAATTTTATAATGCAAAACGTAGAGGAAGAAAATCAAGAAAAGGCTAAGGAATTATTAGCTGAAAGCTTCGGAAAGCAAGATGATGGAACATTCAATAAAGAGTATATGATGACTTTCATTCCTAGAATGTTAGAGTTAGTAAAACCAGAAAGCATTGAAAAAGTAAAAAATATTATGATGAGTCATAATGCATAATTATAAAAAATAAATTGTATATTAAGATATCCCAGTAAGAAAATTACTGGGATTAATTTTTTTATAAGATTAATAAAAGAGAATTATAAGTAAATATTATGTAGTTTTTTGCGTTTAATATATAACATAAATATAATATTATACAAGAATTGATAAAATATTGAAAAATATGCTATAATCTCTAAGGAATAATTATAAGTATAAATTAAATAAAAATTTAAAATAGATAAAACCAAATATAAATACCATGTATCTATATATAAGATTAATTAAAAATATAAAAATAAGGAGAGAATTAAATGAAAAAAGGAATAGTAAAAGAATTGATAATTATAGGAGTTATCGTGGTAGTAGTGGGAGGCGTAGTTTTAGCTCTTACGAATAAGTCTGATTTGGATAGTTCAAGTAAATCAAATGAAATTACAGGTGAAATTAATCCTGGTACTAGTGATAATAGTAGTAATACGCAGAATAACCCTAGTAATACAGGTAATAAGGAAGATGTTAAAGAAATTAACTTTGATTTGACAAATTCAACACAAAGCATTTTTGAAGGAGAAGTTAATGTTTCATTGGTTAAGGTGGAATATAAAAATAATACATTAACAATTGATGGACAAGTTGATAACAATTCTAATGAATCAATTGTAGGACATGTATCAAACTTCTATTTTAAAGATTCAAATGAAGTTATTACAAATCTAGATTTTTTTGATAATCCTAGTTTCAACATTAATGCACCTTCAGGTGGAAAAACAAATTTCCAAATGATATTTAATAATTTAAAACTTGAAGGTAACAACTTCACTATTGGTGGAGAGTTCTTTAAATTTGGATACTTTGGATCAGATAAAAAAATAAATTTAGAAGTAAGACTTTAAAATTTTCAGTAGGAAAGGATTGTAGTTATGAAGATTATAGTTATTATTATTTTGTCAATTATTGTTATAAGCATTGTTAATAAATTAAGGTTAAAATTTACTGGAAACAAAATACTTGTATCTCCTACAGATGAGTTAGTTGACAACTATATAAATATATTAAAATTTACTTTAATTGAAAATAAACCTTCAGTATGGGGGGGACTTAGATCTATATTTTTTAGAGTATATAACTCAGAGAATATTTCTAAAGAATTAAAGGAAAGGCTATATATTGAATTGGTGAAAAAGGGATGTAATCTTGGTAGTATAAGTCCATATAATATGACGGATGAAGAAAAAATTAGAAAGAGTGGAGAAGAAGGAGAGAAAAATGTAGCGTATAAGTTAAAATGGTTATCAAAGGAATATAAGGTTTTAAATAATGTTAGATTAAAATCAGAAATAGAAAGTCAAGAATTTGATAATATTGTAATAGGGCCAAATGGAATATTTCATATTGAAACTAAGAATTATGGTGGAGATCATGGATGTAAGATAAAAATAGATAACTTTGGAAATTGGGTTAGAGAAAAGAATGGGAAAGAGATTGGTATTGATAGTCCTGAGTTTCAATTAAGACGACATGAGATAGTTCTTCAAGAGAATTTAAAAAGATTTTATAGTGAAAAGGAATACTATGTAAAAGGAATAATAGTAATTTCAAATCCTAAAACAATTATAGAGGGTGCAGAAAACTTAGAAGTTCCTGTTATTAAAGCAGATGCTCTATGCAAGTATATTGAAGGCGTAAAAGGGGAAAGTATTATTTCAAGTGAAGAAATAGATGATATATATAATAGATTAAAACAATAGTTATTTTATTATATTAAAATAAAACCAAATCTAAATCTTATGTATCTATAATATATAAAGTGTTTAGGGGGAATAAATATGATTAAAATTAATATGAGTAGGATTGAAAGTGAATTAAAAAGTATACATAATAAAATTAAAATAACAATAGGTATTGGTGTACTGAGTGCAATATTTATGGCTACAGTTTCTATAGGATTTATTATTCCAATGATATTGGCATTTAAATTCTATAAGAAGTATGATAGACAAGTAAATGCTCTAAGTAGTGCAATTAGTGGAGATTTAAATATTAAGAGGAATTATAAAATCAATAGAAATTTTATTGGGAATAATAATTTAGATGAAGTTTTAAAAATGCAACATCAAGGGTTAAATATGGAATTTATGGAGCAACAAAATGAATTTAATAGACAGATGGTTAATCAGCAACAAGATGAAATAAATAGACAAATGCAAGAACAATTTGATAGAGAGTTTATTGATTTTTCAAATAAAAGTGTTACTTCCTTTGATGATGGAGGCTTTGTTCAAGGTCCAGGATTTAATTTATCTGATACTATGATGTCTAATATGAATAATGGATTTTAAAGTATTATGCTTATTTAAAATAAAGATATATAGAAACTAAATTAAGGGAGATAATAATGAAAAAAATTGCTAAAATTTGTTTAATTGTATTAATAGCTTTATGCATTATAGGAGGCATAAGTATTTATATTAAGAAAGATAGTTTAAGTAATAAATTACTTGGTACTTGGGTTATAGAAAGTAGCGGGTATAACTCTGATAAGTACACTGAAGAAGATATGGAAAACATGATATCTAATGGGGGGATATTTCAGGGATTAATGCTAATGAGAAACTCCATGTTATATAGTGAAGGAGCATTTGTTACATTTAAAGAAAATAATAATTTAAATATAGGATTATTAAGTGGTAATTATAAAATTAATGATAATGAGATAGAAATAGATTTAGGAGATGGAACTACAGATTCATTTGAGGTGAATATAGGAAATGAGAGAATGATTCTATCTGGCGAATATATAATAGAATTAGTTAAAAAGAACAATTAAGATCAAATAAATGTAAACTGAAAACATTTATAATAATATTATATGGCTTTCAATTGAAATGCACCATGTCAAGTAGGAAGTAAAAATGATATACTAAGTATAATAATTATTACCATTTAAAGATATTAAGGAGTAGTAATATGAAGGAGCGTAAAATAAGAATGAATACATTAATAAGTATATTTTTATTTATAGTAATATGCATTATATTTTTTACTTGGCAAAATAATAGTATTGTTATTTCTAAATATGAATATAAAAATTCAGATATTCCTTTTGAATTTAATGATTTTAATATTGTTCAAATTTCTGATTTACATAATAAAGTTTTTGGAAAAGAACAATCTAAGTTATTAGAAAAGGTTAAAGATTTATCACCTGATATTATTGTAGTAACTGGTGATATGATAGATAGACGTAGATATAATTTAGAAAATGCTATGTATTTTATAGAAGAGGCCATTAAAATAGCACCTGTTTATTATGTTTCAGGAAATCATGAGGCTTGGTCAGAAAAATATTCTGAGATTAAGAAAAGGTTAATAGATACTGGAGTTTATGTTCTTGATGATGAAACAGTAAAGATTAATAAAGATAATAGTAGTATTAATATACTAGGTTTATCTGATCCAGCCTTTATTACATCTAGCTATATTGATGAAACTAATACAAGCAATATGGAGGAGTGTTTAAATAGCTACTCAAAAATTGAAGGATTTAAGATTTTACTTTCTCATAGACCAGAACTGTTAGACTTATATTCTAAAAATGATATAGATTTAGTTTTTTCAGGACATGCTCATGGTGGACAAGTTAGAATTCCTTTTTTAGGAGGAATTATTGCACCTAACCAAGGCTTTTTCCCTAAATATACTAGTGGGAGTTATAATAGTAATAAAACTACAATGTTTGTTAGTAGAGGCCTTGGAAATAGCTTGTTTCCATTAAGAGTATTTAATAGACCAGAAATTATATCAGTAACCTTGGAGTCTAAACAATAAGAGTTAAATCACTTAATAATTTTTAATTATATGAAATAAGAAAGTTATTGTACTTGGAGGATGTATGTATATAGATTGTCATACCCATTTAGATTTTTTTGAAGAAAATATAGATAAAGCAATTAGTGATATAAATGAAAATGAAATATTAACATTAGCAAATAGTATGGATATTGAAAGTTACATTAAAAATAAAGAATATAGTAAAAAAAGCAAATTTATTAAACCTTGTTTTGGGATACATCCATGGAAAGCAGCTGAGTATAAAGAAAACTTAGAAAAGCTAATTCCTTATATTGAAGAAAGTGAAATTATAGGAGAAATAGGGTTGGATTATCTTTGGGTAGAAGATAAAAATACTTTTGAACCTCAAAGAAAAGTGTTTAATTTTATACTAAAAGAAAGTGTAAAAAGAAATAAGGTAGTGAATCTTCATACCAAAGATGCAGAAGAGGAAATATATGAAGCCCTTAAAAAGTTTAATTACAGTAAAGCAATAATTCATTGGTATAGTGGGGATATAGAAACTTTAGAGAAATATATAGAACTTGGGTGTTATTTTACTATAAGCGTAGATATGGTTTATTCAGAGAAAACTAATGAAGTATTAAGTAAAATACCAATAGATAAACTGCTATTAGAAACTGATGGACCTACTGCTTTAGAATGGGTTAATGGTGAGTATGGTTATCCAAGTGAAATAAAAAGGGTATATAAAAATGTGGCTGAATTTAAAAAAGTTAATATAGATTTTTTATTAAAGCAAGTTGAAAAAAATTTTAACAAGCTAATTATTAAGTAGAATTGATATAGCTTTTTAATTAAAATTAATAAAGAACATGTGCAAATGATAAGGATTATTAACTGACTTGACATTTATGTTTAAAAGGAATAGAATGGAATCATAAACTTAATATTTGTCTGGGGGGGCAGCGAACTGTCTGAGATAAAGTTGATACTATTTTGACCCATGAACCTGATTTGGATAATGCCAACGTAGGGAGATTTTTTGTTGTTGAATATTAATATACAAATTGAACTATATTACAGTATCTCTAATCAGAGATACTGTATTTTTTTTATTAATATTTAAAAATTTAAAAGTATTTTAAGGAGGAATAATTATGGCACTTTGTAATGTAAGTCTTCAAGTAATACCAACAGTAAGTGAAGATAGAATTTATCCTGTAGTGGACAAGGTTATAGAATACATAGCTTCTACTGGAGTAAAGTATGAAGTTGGAGCAATGGAAACAACTATGGAAGGTGAGTTAGATGTTTTATTAGAAATAGTAAAAAAAGCTCAAGAAATATGCACAGAAGAAGGTGCATCAAGAGTATGTTCTATGGTTAAAATAGACTATAAAAAAGAAGGCGTGACTATGGATGAAAAAATCGAAAAGTATAGGAAATAAGCTTGCACCTATAGTGTTTATATTAATTTTATTAAGTTTATGGGAAATAGTAGTTAGAGCAGGTGGAATAGAAAAATATATAATGCCAACTCCATCAGATGTAATTAAAGTTTTATTTAGTGATTTTAAAGTTATGATGCCTCACATATTAGCTACACTATATGAAGGTTTTGTAGGATTTATAATTGCAATTGGATTATCTATAGTACTAGCAGTGATTATGGATATGGTACCACTAATAAAAAAGGCTCTTTATCCAGTATTAGTTATATCACAAACTATACCAACTATTGCATTAGCACCACTTTTTATTATTTGGTTTGGCTTTGGTGCTTTGCCCAAAATAATTGTTGTTGTCATTGTATGTTTTTTCCCAATAGTAATAAGTATAGTAGATGGTCTTGAAGGTGTGGATAAGGATTTAATAAACCATTTTAAATTAATGGGAGCTTCAAAGCTAAATATATTTATGCACTTAAAATTACCCTATGGAATGATAAATTTCTTTTCAGGAATGAGAATTGCAGCAACTTATAGTATTATGGGAGCTGTAATTGGAGAATGGCTTGGAGGAGATAAAGGTCTTGGTGTATATATGACTAGAGCAAGAAGTGCATATGCTTTAGATAAAATGTTTGCTGCTATAGTAATAATAGTAATTATAAGTATGGCTATATTTGGTTTGGTTTCTGTAATGGAGAAGATATTTACTCCATGGAATAATAAAGATAATAAAAGGGAAAATAATTAATTTAGAGGTGAAATAATGTTAAAAAAGAAATTAGTATCAGTAGTATTAGCATCATTAACAGCACTAACTTTATTTGCTGGATGTAGTAAAAAAGAAGAAGCAAAAAATAATGAAGGACTTCAAAAGGTAACATTAATTTTAGATTGGACACCTAATACGAATCATACAGGTTTTTATGTAGCACAGGAAAAAGGTTACTATAAAGATTTAGGATTAGAGGTTGAAATAATACAACCATCTGAAGGTTCGTCACTACAGCTTTTAGCAGCAGGAAAAGGAGATTTTGCAGTAAGCTATCAAGAAGATTTAACTTATGCAAGAACATCAGATAGTCCATTACCTGTTATGGCTATAGCAGCTATTATACAACATAACACATCAGGTTTTGCTTCACCTAAGGAAAAGGGAATTGAAACTGTAAAAGATTTTGAAAATAAGGTTTATGGTGGATGGGGAAGTCCATCAGAACAAGCTATATTAAAAGCTGTTATGGAGAAAAATGGAGCAGATTTTAGTAAATTAAAAATGGTAGATGCAGGAACAGAAGACTTTTTTATAGCAACTAAAAATAACTTAGATTTTGAATGGACTTTTGAAGCATGGACAAATATTGAAGCAAGACTTAGAGGTTTTGATATAAACTATATACCAGTTAGAGATTTGGATCCAGCATTAGATTACTATACTCCAATAATTGCAACTACTGAAGATACAGTTAATAATAAAAAAGATTTAGCTAAAAAGTTTATGGAAGCTACAACAAAGGGATATGAAGAAGCAATAGCTAATCCAGAGGAAAGTGCAAAACTTTTAGTAAGTAAAGTCCCTGAAATTAGTGAAGAACTTGCAATAGAAAGCCAAAAGTATCTTGCTGATAAATATATGGAGGATACAAAGGTGTTTGGTGAAATGAAGGATAGTGTATGGGATAACTATACTAAATTCTTATATGATAATAAATTAATTAATAAGGAAATGAAATCAAGCGAGGCTTATACAAATGAGTTCTTATCAAAATAAGATTTTATTAAAAAATATATCTAAATCCTTTGATGATATGGAAATATTAAGAGATATAAATATAGAAGTAAATGAAGGGGAGCTAGTTTCAATTCTTGGTCCTTCAGGCAGTGGGAAAAGTACTATTTTTAATATTTTAACTAATATAATAAACAGCGATAATGGAGAAGTAAAAATTAATGGAAATTTAAGTTATATGTATCAAAAGGATATGATGGTTCCATGGAAAAAGGTAATAGATAATATAGGAATTCCATTAATATTTAAAGGTAAAAATAAAGGTGAAGCTAGAGAGGAAGTTAGAAAACATATAGATGAATTTGGCCTTAGTGGATTTGAATATAAATATCCATCACAGTTATCAGGTGGAATGAAGCAAAGAGCTAACTTTTTAAAAACCTATTTAACATCTGACGATATAATGCTTTTAGATGAACCTTTTGGAGCTTTGGATTCTATGACGAGAAGAAAAATGCAAAATTGGTTATTAGAGTTAACTAAAGAAATGAAATCTACTATATTATTTATAACACATGATATAGAAGAAGCAATATTATTATCAGATAGAATATATATTATTTCTGAAAAGCCTGCTATTATAAAAGGAGAAATTAAAGTTAACTTATCTAATGATAGAAATGGAAATGTAGTTACTAGTAAAGAGTTTATTGAAATTAAGAAAGAAATATTAAGTCTTATGTAATTTATCGAAGTAAAAAGCTTTAACAGTTGATTAAAAATAATCAATGTTAAAGCTTTTTTATTATAAAATTAGTTTAATTTAATATTTTAAATGCATTTGAAATATTGCGATAATTATACAATATATAGTATTAGTTTTTCTATAAATACAATATGTAGTATAAATAATAAAAGTCAAGACTTGAAAGTGATTTTTTTATTATGTAATATAGAGAAAGATAAAAAGTAAAAGGATAGGTGAAGCATGTTGATAGTTGTTGGAGGTATGATTGGACTTGGTAAAAGTTCTGTTGCTGAAATTTTAGGAAAACATTTCAATTCTGATGTATTTTATGAGAGTGTAGATGATAATCCTATATTGCCATTATTCTATAGTGAAAGCGAAGAGGAAATCCAAAAGAAGAGATATCCTTTTTTATTGCAACTTTATTTTTTAAATACTAGATTTAAAAGTATAAAGGAAGCACTTGTTCATAATAATAATGTATTAGATAGATCCATTTATGAAGATTGGTATTTTGCTAAGAAAAATATGGAGCTTGGAAGAATTAATGAGTTAGAAATGAAGATATATGAAGATCTTTTACACAATATGCTAGAGGAATTAGAAGAGCTTCCTAAAAAAGCACCCGATATAATGGTTTATTTAAAAGGTTCTTTCGAAACTGTTTTAAATAGAATAGCTTTAAGAGGTAGAGAGTTTGAAATAGATGATAGTTTAAGAGAGTATTATAATTTCTTATGGAAGGACTACGATGCCTGGGTGGAAAATTGCTATAATGCTTCTGAAGTTTTAATAATAGATATGGATAAAATGGATGTTGTAAATAATGAAGCTGATAAGTATAAGCTTATAGAATTAGTTGAAGAAAAGCTTAAGGAAGTTAGAAAAGTTGAAAAAAAAGCTTAATATTAGATTAAAAAAAAGTAGGTCAAATTAAATGAGTTGACCTACTTTTCTATTTGTTAATAAGAATGTAGAAATAATTATAGTTACAGCTATAATAATTACATTTGGATCATCAGCCTTTATAGCAGCTTTTGCATGAGGTTGAATAAGTAGCAACAATACAAGAAGTAATAGTTATATAAGGAAAATTTATGTTAAAATATAAAAAGGATAAAAGAATAATATATAGAAAGATACGGAGGTAGAAATGAAAAGATATATTAAGATAATATTATTGATAATAATGAGCGTATTTGTGTTTTTAGGGTGTTCAAAGGATAATAAAGATAAAGCAGATAAGGACAATAATGTTAAGTTATACCCAGTATTAGAAGAGAAAAGTGGCTTATATGGGTATGTAGATATAAATGGTGATTATAAAATAGAGCCTAAATTTTATGATGCTGAAACTTTTAGTGGTGATTATGCAAAAGTTTATATAAATAAGGATAGAAGTGAGAATATAATTAATTCAAAGGGCAATTATATTTTACCAGAGGATAAAGAATTTATAAATATTACAATGGAAGATGATTTTATAATAACTAGTACAAAAGAATTTAAATACTCAATTTATAATGAGAATGGAGAAAAAATATTAGAGGATGAGTATGACAGTTTCTTTGTAGATGAAAATGGATTAATTGTAGTATTGAAAGATACAGAAAAAGCTATTTTTAATGATAAAGGAAAAGTAGTAGTACCTTTTAAAAGTAATGAAAGTCGTCTTCATATTCAAAATAAATATATTATATGGAATGAAGATAATACTTCCATAGTAGCTAATTTAAAAGGAAAAGAAATTCTACGAATTGATGATAACAAAGGGATAAGAGTAATAACTGATAATACTATAGTAAATGAAGATAGTAATGGTAAATATAATTTATATACTATTAAGGGGGAAAAGATAACAGAAGATGAATACGATTATATAGGATTTGAAAGTGATGGATTGATAGGTGTAGTCAAGGATGGGAAAAGTGGATTTATTAATGAAAAAGGTGAAGAAGAAATTCCATGTATATATGAATCTGCATTACCATTTTCAGATGGATATACAGTTGTAAGTAATGGAGGAAAATATGGAATTATAGATAAAGATAATAATGCAGTAATAGATATAAAATATGATGGCATAATTGATAAAACGGAAACTTTAGATAATGAGAAAGGAAGCATATATAAGTATGTAATAGATGAAAGAGTGGCGGTAATAGAAAATGACAGAACATATTTAGTTAACTTAGAGGGGAAAAGAGCAACCTCTTCTTATGATAATATACAATTTTATAATGATTACATCATAGGTACAGTTACAAGAATAACAGAGTCAGGATTTGCAGGGGTAGGAAATATGATAATTGATAAAGATGATAATATTCTATCCAAAAATCTTGCAGTTATGGGGATAGTACCATATGATTTAATGATAGTAAATGAAAAAGAAGGTAACGAAGGGTATATAATTAATAGCAAAGGTGAAATCTTAAATAACAATCTTTATGGAGTAGTTTCTTTTGGATATTCAGAAGGGTACGATTCATTTGTAACTACGAAGGGGGATGGATGGGCTGTTATAAGTAAGGATGGACATGAGATAATATCCTTTGATGATAAGGTTGAAAGTGTAAAAATATACGATGAAGGTTTATATTATTTAAATTATAAAGATGGTAAAGTTGATTTAGTAAATAGGGAAGGTAAGTCAATATTAGATTAAAGTATAAGGGAAATTTTTTATGTGGATTTTTATTAGTTTGGGTTTTAAGTATTTTACTAGCAAGATATTTAAAAAGTAAAAAGCTATTGAAGCTATTTTTAGGATTTTGGATATTGAATTTATTAATATATTTTTTAGTGATGATCTTATTAAAGTTTGAAATTTATATTGCTGTTCTTATTCTTTGGGTAGTACTATTTATTGGGCCTATGCAAGGAGTGTATTTAGGTAATAGTTTTATTACAATAATTATAATAGATATTTTAATTAGCATTTTTATAGGTTATTTAATGAAAAAAACTCCATAAGGAGTTTTTTTTAGATTAGTTATTCTTATGTGAAAATAATTCTTTTGCTTTTAAAGCTATACGCTCTCCAAATATTTCAAACATTTCTTTGCTTTTTTCAAAATTTTCATCTATTGCAACAGGACCAAGATGAATAAATGGTTTACCAAGTGCCGATCCTCCTGAATATACTAACATACCTTTAACCATTAAGTGATTAATAAGAGTTAATAGAGCAATATCTCCTCCGCCTTGTGCATAGTGAGCTGTTGAAAACACAGCGCCGATTTTTCCTTCTAAATTATACTTATTTCCTTCATCAAACCATCTTTTTAGTTGCCAACAGGTATTAGCCATATATGTAGGTGTTCCAAATATTACAGCTTTACTATCTAGCAAGAAATCGTCATCGATATTATCAAGATCAAATATCCCTACTTCAAAATCAGAAACTTTTTTAATCCCTTCTGCAATTACATTAGCCATTTCTTTGGTGTTGCCGGTTTTACTAAAGTATATAATTGATACTTTCATTTTATCTCCCCCATAATATAAAAATCAAAATATATAGTTATTATAGAGTTTTTATTATATTTTTACAAATAATAAAAGTTATAGAATATCATAGAAATAAATTATTAATATACTCTAAAGGATATTAAATATAGATAATTAGATATTTTAAGAAATTATGAATATATTAAAGATAATTTAACAAAATTAACTAAAACTTAATTTTATGTTTTTTTTCATAGATTTTCAATTAAAGAAAATAGGAGTATTATATATAAATTAACGAATTTTTTTACAAGGAGATGAAAGTATGAAAAAAGAATGGGCAATATTATTGGTAGTTTTACCTATGACATTTATGACCACCTTAGACAGTAGTATAGTAAATGTTGCCTTACCAACTATGGCTAGAGAACTTGGAACAACCATGGCTGGAATAGAGTGGATAGTAACCAGTTATCTTATAACAATTTGTGCATTAATTTTACTATTTGGTAGATTTGGAGATATAATTGGAAAAAGTAGAGTGTTTAGGTTTGGAATAGCTATATTTACAATAGGATCTTTACTTTGCGGATTATCAAATTCACTTATAATGCTAATTATATCAAGAGTAATTCAAGCAGTAGGTGCAGCAGCAGCTATGGCTACTAATCAAGGAATAATTACTGAAACTTTTCCACCTTCAGAAAGAGGAAGAGCTTTAGGTATGACAGGTACAGCAGTTGCACTAGGAACTATGGTTGGACCTACTTTAGGAGGATTAATTGTATCTGTTGCACCATGGAAATATATATTTCTAATAAATATACCAATAGGTATAATAGTTTATATTTTTGTATTAAAGACATTGAACTTTAAAAAGGTTGAAAATAAAATACCTTTTGATTCTAAAGGAACTAGTTTATTTATTGTTTCAATAATATTACTTTTCTGTTCAATAAACTTTGGACAAAGTATGGGATTTGCTAATCCTATTATAATAGGAACTTTTATTATATCAATTATATTATTATTTATATTTGTTAAAGTGGAAGGGAAAATTAAAAACCCTATGTTAGACATTGATATATTTAAGAATAAATTATTTTCTTTAAGTATATTTTGTGGATTTACTTCTTTCATTGCTATAGGAGCTATGAATATAATTTTACCTTTTTACCTTCAAGATGTATTGAAGCTTAGCCCAAGTTTAGCGGGACTTATGATGACTGTTTCACCTATAGTTTTAGCTGTAGTAGCACCTGTAAGTGGTTATTTATCTGATAAGATTGGAAGTGAAAAGATATCAGCTTTAGGTTTAAGTATTATGACTTTAGGATTATTTTCACTAGCTATTTTTAAGGAAAGTACACCTTTATTTTTAGTTGCAATTCTTATAGGTTCAGTGTCTTTAGGGAGTGGAATGTTCCAATCACCTAATAATTCTTTAATAATGTCAACAGTAGATAAAAGTAAGCTTGGAATTGCAGGAAGTATTAATGGCTTAATAAGAAATTTAGGAATAACAACAGGAATAGCAGTATCTACAAGTATTTTATATTCTATAATGAGTGGAAAAATAGGATATAAAGTATCTGGATATATTGAAGGTAGGGCAGATATATTTATATTTGCTATGAGATTTGTATTTATAGGTATTGCAAGTGTTTGTTTAATAGGAGCAATATTAACTTTATTAAGAGTTATAAGAAAACAAGATGTATTAAATAATTAATAATGGATAATGAATAATAGAGAAGAGGTTGTCTAAGACAGCCTCTTAAATTTCTAGATAAACTATTATTATCGACTTAAAAATATTTGAAGAATTATATTTACATTTATTTCTAAAATCAATTTAAAGTTGTTTACAAGTGTAACAATGTTATAATATAATAATATTATATTATAATTACTATCTATTTTAAAGGGGTCTTATATGTAACAATGTTATATATAATGTAATAGTAAAAGTAAAATATAATTTGTAAATGGTATAAAAAGGGGGAAATATGAAATTTAAGCTTCTAAAAGAAAAAAACTTTTCACTTTTAATGTTTGGGAAAATTACATCACTTATTGGATCTTATATGCAGAGCTTTGCATTATCTTTATTTGTGTTAAGCACTACAGGTTCTGCTACAAAGTTTGCATCTATCCTTGCGGTTTCACTAATTCCAGGATTAATAATATCACCTTTTTCAGGAGTAGTTGTAGACTGGTTTTATAGAAAGAATATATTAATTTTTTTAGATTTAGCCAGTGGGGTAGTAGTAAGTATTTTTGCTATTATTTATTTCATTACAGGAGAAATGTCTTTAATTAATATTTATATTTTAGTTATAGCACTTTCTTTAATTTCAACTTTAGATAATCCAACTCTTCAAACTATAATTCCAACCATAACTAAAAAAGAAGATTTAGTTGAAGCTAATGCATTAAATTCACTTCTAATGGCTATTGGTAATGTAATTTCACCAGCTATTGCAGCATTAGTATATGGCAGTTTTGGATTAGAGGGTGTTTTTATAGTAAATGCTATTTCATTTTATGTTTCTGCTATTTCAGAAGTTTTTCTAGTTATTCCTAGAAATATAAAATCAAAAGGAAAATTATCTTTTAATAAATTTGCTTCGGAATTTAAGGATGGTATTAGTTTCATATTAAAGAAAAGAGATATTATAAACGTTGTAAGTTTAGCTGTAATATTAAATTTTGCTCTAGGTTCTTTTACTATTGGTTCAGCATATATTAGTAAAATTACTTTAAAGGTGTCAGATATGCAATATGGTATAGTTGATACTTTTGCAGTGGCAGGAATGATTTTAGCAACATTTATTGTAGGTTGGCTTTCAAAGAAGTACTCCTTAGGAAAAAATTTATATGGAAGCTTAATGATAGCATCAGTGCTTCTAGCAGGATATGCTATTGTAGCTTTAAAGCCATTAGTAGCCATTGAAAATTCTATTTTTTATTTATATTCATTAATGTTAATAGTTACACTATTTATGTGTATATTCATTGGTATTGCCAATACATTTGTAAGTGCAGGACTACAGTCAATAGTTCCTTTAGATTTTTTAGGAAGAGTATCAACTGTTGTTTCAACTGGATGTATGATAGCTTCACCATTAAGTAGTATGGTATATGGATATCTTTTTGATAAGATTAGTGTTTCAAGTATATTTTTAATTTCTTCAGGAATAATGATAGGAGCAATGCTGTTATTTAAAAAATCATTACTTCAAATTAATCTTGATGAAGAGGAAAAATGTGAAATTGATGTAGAAACTATTTAATTTAAATAAACAAGCTGTCTTTAGAGACAGCTTATTGTTGGGGAATTTATAAAAAACTTATCCTTTAAATAGTTTTTTATAAATTCCTTAATTTAGTTTTGAAGTATTCCTATTAACTTTGAAATTACTTAGAGATTGCGACTGAGCAACTAATATAGCATATTTGCTTCTTTTTTATTTAAAGGAATTAAAAGAAGCATCAGAAGGCATTCTCCAATCTCCGCGTGGACTTAAGGATATACTACCAACTTTAGGGCCATCAGGTAAAGCACTTCTCTTAAATTGCTGAGTAAAGAATCTATAGATAAATTTATCAAGCCATTTTGTTATTTCTTCTTTACTGTAATCATCTTTAAAAGCATATTCTGCAAGAGTTCTAATTCTTTCTTTTGAAGAACCATTTTTTATAAAGTGATATAAGAAAAAGTCATGTAATTCATATGGACCAACAATATCTTCTGTTTTTTGTGTAATTTCACCCTTATCTCCTTTAGGTAATAATTCAGGGCTAACTGGAGTGTCTAATATGTCTAATAATGTTTCAGCAACTTCTTTAGTAGATTCCTTTTCAGCTACATATTTAACTAAGTATCTAACTAAAGTTTTTGGAATAGATGGATTTACTGAATACATACTCATGTGGTCACCGTTATAAGTACACCATCCAAGAGCAAGTTCTGAAAGATCTCCAGTTCCTATTAATAAGCCACCTTCCTTATTAGCAATATCCATAAGTATTTGAGTTCTTTCTCTTGCCTGAACATTTTCATAAGTAACATCATGGATATTTTTATCATGACCTATATCTTCAAAGTGTTGTAAAGCTGCTTTTACTATATTTATTTCTCTTAAATCACAACCAAGTTCTTTACATAGTGTTAAAGCATTATTATAAGTTCTATCTGTAGTACCAAAGCCAGGCATAGTGATAGTAACTATATTTTTATTATCTATACCTAAAAGTTTAAAGGTTTTTGCTACAACTAGTAATGCTAAAGTAGAATCAAGGCCTCCAGATATACCTATAACAGCTTTTTTCAAATTGGTATGCTCCATTCTTTTAGCTAAAGCAGAAGCTTGAATACTAAATATTTCTTTACATCTTTCTTCTCTTAATTGTATATTTGATGGAACAAAAGGATGTTTATCTATGTATCTATCAAAATTAATAATTTTATTTTCTTTATAGTTGAAATTTATTATTTTAGCATCAAAAGGAACAATTCTAGAAGCATCTCTATAGCTTATATTTTTAAGTCTTTCGCTATTAAGCTTAAATACATCTATATAAGAATAAATAACTTCGTTATCCCTTTGGAACCTATTATTTTCTTTTAGTATTGTACCATTTTCGGATATAAGAAGATGACCACTAAATAATAAATCTGTAGTTGATTCGTGAACTCCTGCAGATGAATAAATATATGCTGACATACATCTAGCACTTTGATTTGAAATTAAGTCTTTTCTATAATCCTTTTTACTTACAAGTTCGTTTGAAGCAGAAAGGTTTCCGATGATATTTGCTCCTAAAAGTGAAAGATAAGAACTAGGAGGAATAGTAACCCAAAGATCTTCACAAACTTCAAATCCAAAGGTATAATTATCGGATTTGAAAATTAGATTAGTACCGAAGGGAACATCTTTTTGAAAGTCAAAATCAATTTTTTCATTAACTATTCCTAGCCCTTCGCTGAACCAACGCTTTTCATAAAACTCACTATAATTTGGTATATAGGATTTTGGAACAATGCCAAGTAGTTTTCCATTAAATATTATATAAGCACAGTTAAATAATGCATTTTTAAAATTTAAAGGAGCACCAACTGCAATTAACATATCTAAATCTAAGCTTTTTTCAACTATTTTTTTTATAGCCATATTTGATTTCTCTATGAGGCTATATTGCATAAATAAATCACCACAGCTGTAGGATGTAATACATAGTTCGGGGAATACTATTGCTTTTGTATCATTTTTATTTGCTTCATCTAAACATTTAAATATATTATCTAAGTTATACTCTATATCTGCAACTCGTGTTACGGGACATGCAGAAGCAACTTTTATAAAATCCATAAAATCTCTCCTATCTATAAACTATATTTATATTTTAACTCTTTTTAAATATTAAATTCAAAACTAACTATTTAAATAATAAAAGGAAAACTATAGAAAATCAATGATAATAGGAGAAAAGTAAGTGAAAATAGAATAAAAGGTTATAATATACCATATAAAAGGATATAAAAACTATTGTAAAATGATAAAGAGTATAATATAATAAAACCATCAATTAAATAATTTTTAAATTTTTGCTAAGAATGCTATAATATTATTAAAAGAAGGAGGGGGAATAATGAGTGCTATAATTTTTTGGATTATTATTGCTGCGATTTCAATTGCTATAGATATAGCTACTAGTAATTTCTTATTTGCTTGGTTTATAGTAGGAGCAGTTACAGCAATGGTAGCAGACTTTATAGGTGTATCTTTTGGCATTCAGGTTATAATTTTCTTAATTGTAAACTTAATTACTATTGCCATAGGTTATCCTTGGGCAAAGAAGAAATTTAAAAAATCAGTTAAAAGAACACCTCTAATGGAGGAAACCTATATAGGTAGAATTATGAGGGCAGAAGAAGATATAGTGGATAGAGCTAGAGTTAAAGTAGATGGAATCTATTGGACTATGCAAAATACAGGAGAAGAAATTAAAAAAGGGGAAAACTTTAAGATTATAGGAATTGAAGGTATAAAATTAAATATAAAAAAAGAGGTGTAGGTAATGGAAAATGTAATAGGACTTGTTATTATAGGAGTAATAATACTTTTTGTTTTAATTACAATTTTATCATCAATAAAGATAGTAAATACAGGATATTTATACGTAGTAGAAAGGTTTGGGCAATATCATAAGACATTAGAACCTGGATGGCATTTTATGATTCCTTTTGTAGACTTTGTTAGAAAAAAGGTTTCAACAAAGCAACAAATTTTAGATGTACCACCACAATCAGTTATCACTAAGGATAATGTTAAGATTTCAGTTGATAATGTAATTTTCTATAAACTTTTAAATGCTAAAGATGCTGTTTATAACATTGAAGATTATAGATCTGGTATAGTTTATTCAGCAACAACTAATATGAGAAATATATTAGGTAATATGACTTTAGATGAAATATTATCAGGTAGAGATAAGATAAATCAAGATCTTTTAAGTATAATTGACGAAGTTACTGATGCATATGGTATAAAGATTCTCTCAGTTGAAATTAAAAATATAATACCTCCAACAGAAATTCAAGAAGCTATGGAAAAGCAAATGAAGGCAGAGAGAAATAAAAGAGCTATGATTCTTGAAGCAGAAGGACAAAGACAATCACAAATTGAAAAAGCTGAAGGAGAAAAGAGATCTAAAATACTTGCAGCAGAAGCTGAAAAGGAAGCTAATATAAGAAGAGCAGAAGGTTTAAAGGAATCTCAATTACTTGAAGCAGAAGGTAAAGCTAAGGCAATTGAGGAAATTTCAATTGCAGAAGCAGAAGCTATTAGAAAGGTTAACCAAGCTATTATTGAATCAGGAACAAATGAAACAGTTATAGCATTAAAGCAAGTTGAAGCTCTTAAAGAAATGGCTAATAATCCAGCTAATAAGCTTATATTACCAAATGAAACATTATCTTCTCTTGGAAGTATAGCAGCTATTGGAGAAATGTTAAAGGGAAGCAAGGAAAGTTAAGAGTTAGGCAAACTTAACTTATAAAAAAACTTAGGACGATTGCATTAAGGATATTATATAAATATTAAGATTTTATAATAGGTCTTTATGCAAAAGTCCTTTTTTTATGTAATAAATTTAGTTTTATTTCAAAAGATATAATATAAACTGAAAGGATCTGGAGAAATAAAATATGAAGAAAATATTAAAAATAGACATTAAATTAAAGCTAATAATGGTATTGGTTTTATTCTTTATGTTGTGTGAATTAGGAGTGAATAGGAAGGTTTCATTAGCAGGAAATATAAATGATAATTTAGAAAATTATGCTGATAATAGCTATTATGATAGGGAAAAAGCTAGAGATTATGCTATTAAATGGGCAATAACTTCTAATAAGGAATATTATAATTATATAAATGATGGTGGAGATTGTACTAACTTTGTATCGCAAGTATTGCGTGCTGGTGGCATGGAATTTATAGGATCTAAGAAAAGTTCAACTGATATTAAATCTTGGTTTTATTATTCTTCTAATTTACCTAATAGAAGTGCAACTTGGACATCAGCTAAGGCTTTTAATTTACATTTTGGAAAGGAATATAAGCGAGTTTATAGTTATAGAGAGTATAAAATTGAGGATGCTTTAGGTAATTGGGATGAAATTTACAATAGTATATATGTTGGGGATATTGTTCAGTATTCGAGGCCAAATAATATAGCTTTTCATTCCCAAGCAATAACAGATTTACTAGAGAAAAAAACTATTTATTTTTCCCAACATTCAAATTCAATAGAGAATTTCTATAAGAACGGTAATTTAAAATACTATTTATTAGGTAAGCCAGATGATTATAATCTCTTAATTTATAATATAAAAAATGATATAAATAATATAAAAGAATCTAGAGGGATGACTGTTTTAACAGAAGAGGATTATAATGAGGAGTTACAAGAAGCTATGGATATGATAAAAATTAGCATAGAAGATACTAGATTTGACAATGCTAGTTATAAAAGTAAGGATACAGAAGAGTTTATTTATAATATGGAAAATAAATTAAAGAATGTAGAATATGAAAGATATTCTAGAGCAAAATCCTCAAAAGAACTTTTAGAATATTTACTGGATAGAAGTGATTTATAAAATAAAATTATAAATAAAGAATATAAAATAGTAAAAATGATAAAAATAATAATGACCCTAAGGGGTTACGTAGGTTTCTTTGCCGGTAGTATACGCTACCGGTATTTTTTATAATTTCCATACTTCATGTTTTAAGTTATTAAATAATCTAATGAATATAAGACAGATAAAGAAAATTTATAAAGGTAAAGTTGGAAAAATTTTTGTTGTATAATATTAAAAAAAGTGTGGATTTTTTTTTTGAATTATGATAATATAATAACGTAGCTAAAAGCTATAAAAAATAATTAGTTTAAAGATTTTGATAGATAATGATATTCTCCATGGTAGAGATTAATATTACTATATAGTCTTTAAAATGGAGGTTTTAATAATGGAAGATAAGAAAATAGTTTGTAAAGATTGCGGAAATGAGTTCGTGTTCACAGTTGGAGAACAAGAATTCTACAAAGAAAAAGGATTCGATAACGATCCAGTTAGATGTGCTGATTGCAGAAGAGCAAGAAAGAACAACAACAGAAGATAGTAAATTAGACTGTAGGAAACTACAGTCTTTTTTGTTTTAATCTTTAAATCCATAAGTAGAAGTTCTAGTAATATTTAAAGCTTTATTAACATTAGCTAAGGTATCTTGCAAGATTTGTTTATTATCCTCTTTTTCTACCGTTTTAATTGCATCATGAAGTAATTCTTGAGCATGAACAACATTAGTTAAAGCACTTTTCAATTCATCTTTAGCATTAGGTTTATGTCCCATATACATACACTCCTTTAATCTTTATAATTTCTTATAGCATTTTGTGTAGTTTCTACTGCACTACCTATTGCTTTTAGAGCTGCATGAATTTCAGTTCTATTATAAGAATCTTCTGCATGTAAATAGGCAGTATTTAAATGATTTTCACAAGAGCAAAGCTCTTCTAAGGTTAATTTTAAGTTTTCCTTTGCATTTCTTTTCATAAATAACACCACCTTTAATTATTCTCTATTAGTTTGTCTTAAAAAAAATATTAAATAACATAAATATATTATTTTTTAAAGACAAAATAGGAAAAAGAAAGAAAATACAAATTATATTAAAATAAATAAGAGTATAATTCGTTATATAACGAATTATTTTTGTGTTTAATAAAATAAAGTTGACAATATATTCTTAAAATGATAATCTTTAAATATAAATACGAAATATTTTTGAAATAAATAAATAAATGTTCGGTTTTATAACTGATTACTTTGGAGGTATGAAGGTTGAAGATGAGATGTATATTTGTTGAGAAGAAAAGTGGTTATGATATTGAAGGAAAAAGTTTATTAGAAGATTTTAAAAATAACCTAGGATTAAATTCTTTAGAAAATGTTAGACTAGTTAACAAATACACTTTAGAAGAAGTAAATAAAGAAGAATATATAAAATCACTTTACACTATATTTTCTGAGAAAACTGTAGATAATCTTTACGAAAATGAATTTCCATTAGAAGAAAATGAATTTGCCTTTGGAGTTGAATATTTACCAGGTCAATATGATCAAAGAGCTGATTCTGCTTCAGAATGTTATCAAATATTAACTTCTGGAGAAAAAATAAAAATTAAGTGGACGAAAATAATTGTATTAAAGGGAATTTTATCTACTAAAGAAATTGAAAAAATAAAAAAATATTATATAAATCCAGTTGATTCAATAGAAGTAGATATTAATAACTTAGAATTATCATCAAATTCTTTAGAACCAAAAGATGTAGATATTATAAATGATTTTATAAATAAAACAAATGAAGAAATAGAAGAATTACATAATAATATGGGATTAGCTATGAGTTTAGAAGATATTAAGCTTATACAAGACTATTTTAAAGATGAAAATAGAAATCCAACTATTACAGAGATAAAAGTTATAGATACTTACTGGTCAGATCATTGTAGACATACTACTTTTTCAACATCTATAAAAAATGTTGATATTGAAGATGGATGTTATACAAATCCAATAATCAAATCTTATAATTCATATTTAAATTCAAGAAACTTTGTTTATGGTGAAACAGACAGAGATAAAACTCTTATGGATATTGCTGTTATAACCATGAAGGAAATGAGAAAAAGGGGTCTATTAGATGACTTAGATATTTCAGACGAAATAAATGCTTGTTCGATAAATGTAAAAGTTGAAACCGATAATGGACAAGAAGATTATTTATTAATGTTTAAAAATGAAACTCACAACCATCCAACAGAAATAGAACCTTTTGGTGGTGCAGCTACTTGCCTTGGAGGAGCTATAAGAGATCCATTATCAGGTAGAACTTATGTATATCAAGCTATGAGAGTGACTGGATCAGCTGATCCAACAGTAGAGATAGAAAAAACTTTAAAAGGAAAGCTTCCTCAAAGAACTATAACACTAGGAGCAGCTCATGGTTATAGTTCCTATGGAAATCAAATAGGACTAGCTACGGGTCAGGTTTCAGAAATTTATCATCCAAATTATGTTGCGAAAAGAATGGAAATAGGTGCAGTAATAGCAGCAGGACCTAAAGAAAATGTAGTAAGAGAGGAACCTAAGGCTTCAGATATAGTAATTCTTTTAGGTGGAAGAACTGGAAGAGATGGTTTAGGTGGAGCAACAGGGTCTTCTAAAGAACATACAGAGGATTCTATTAATGAGTGTGGTGCAGAAGTTCAAAAAGGAAATCCTCCGATAGAAAGAAAAATACAAAGATTATTTAGAAATTCTGAAGTTTCTAAAATGATAAAAAGATGTAATGACTTTGGTGCTGGAGGGGTATCAGTAGCAATAGGAGAATTAACTAGAGGGCTAGATATAGATTTAGATAAGGTTCCAAAGAAATATGATGGACTAGATGGAACGGAAATTGCAATTTCAGAATCACAAGAAAGAATGGCAGTTGTAATAGATAAAGAAAATGAAGAAAAGTTTATAGAATTAGCTAGAAAAGAAAATTTAGAAGCAGTAAAGGTTGCTACAGTTACAGACTCTGAAAGACTTAAGATGTTTTGGAGAGGGAAAAATATAGTTGATTTAAAGAGAGAGTTTTTAGATACAAATGGAGCAAGACAAACAACTAATGTAAAAGTAGAAACTCCTAAGAAATATCCATTTAAAATTGATGAAAATTTAAATGTAAAAAAAGAATGGATAAATACATTAAAAAGTTTAAATGTAGCATCACAAAAAGGGTTAGTTGAAAGATTTGATTCAAGCATAGGAGCTGGAACAGTACTTATGCCATTTGGAGGTAAATTTCAAAAAACTCCTGCAGAAGGAATGGCTGCAAAAATACCAGTTTTAAATGGAGAAAGTAAAGATGCAAGCTTAATGACATTTGGATTTAATCCAGAAATGGGAATTTGGAGTCCGTATCATATGGCATATTATTCAGTTATTGAAGCAGTAACTAAGCTTTCAGCTATGGGTGGAAATTATAAAAAGGTAAGGCTTACATTACAAGAGTATTTTGAGAGATTAGGAAAAGATAGTACAAAATGGGGAAAACCATTTGCAGCTTTACTTGGGGCATATCAAGCACAAATGGATTTAGAAATACCTGCAATAGGTGGTAAGGATTCAATGTCTGGAACTTTTGGGGAAATAGATGTACCACCATCCTTAGTGGCTTTTGCAGTAGCTGTAGAAAAGGCGGAAAATATTATTTCTCCAGAATTTAAGAATAATAATTCTAAGTTAGTACTTTTAATGGCAGAAAAAAATGAGGATATGACATTAAAGGTTGAAGGATTTAAAAATAATTTAGAAATACTTTATAAATTAATAAAAGAAAAGAAAGTTATTTCAGCATCATCAATAAAATTTGGTGGGGTATCAGAGATAATTACTAAGATGTCTTTAGGAAATAAAATAGGGGCAGAGGTTGAAAACTTAACTAAGGAAGAACTATTTGGTTTTAATTATGGCAGTTTAGTATTAGAAGTAAAAAATTATGTAGAAGTAGACAAAGAATTCGAAGGTTGCGCTTATAAGGTGATAGGTAAAACAATAAAAGATAGGGCTATTATTTTAAGAGAATATGATATTAATTTTGAATTAGATACTTTAGAGAAAATATTAGAAGAAAAATTATCCAAGGTATTTAAAATAAAAACAAAGGATAAAAAAGAAGTTGTTAATATAGATTTATTTGAATACAAGGAAATAAAAACACCAACAATTAAAATTGCTAAACCTAAAGTATTTATCCCTGTATTTCCTGGAACAAATTGTGAATATGATAGTGCTAGAGCTTTTAGAAAAGAAGGTGCAGATGTTTCAGAATTTATTTTCAACAATATGAATAAAGAACTTTTAAATGAATCAATATTAAATATGGAAAAAAGAATAAGAAAAAGTCAAATAATAATGTTACCAGGAGGATTCTCAGCAGGTGATGAGCCTGATGGATCAGGTAAATTTATTTCAACAATATTTAGAAATGAAAGAATAAAAGATGCAGTGATGGATCTTCTTAAAAATAGAGATGGATTAATACTTGGAATATGCAATGGCTTCCAAGCACTTATAAAGTTAGGATTAGTTCCATACGGAGAAATTGTTGATATTGAAGAAAATATGGCAACTTTAACTTACAACGAAATTAATAGACATATGAGTTCAATAGTAAATACAAGAATAACTTCTAATAAATCACCATGGTTTAATGAAGTAAATGTAGGAGATATACATTCAGTTGCAATTTCCCATGGAGAAGGAAGATTAGTTGCACCAGAAGCTTTACTTAAAGAATTAGCTAAAAATGGTCAAATTGCAACACAATATGTTGATTTAAATGGAAAAGTATCTATGGACATGCCTTACAATCCAAATGGTTCAATGCTAGGAATAGAAGGTATAACAAGTCCAGATGGAAGAGTTCTTGGAAAAATGGGTCATTCAGAAAGAATAGGAGATGATCTTTATAAAAATATTCCAGGAAACTTCGATCAAAAAATCTTCAAATCAGGAGTAAAGTACTTTAAGTAATTAAAAATGAAAAATGAAGAATTAAGAATTGTTGAAATAACTCAGGCAAGCTGAGTTATGTAAAATTTTTAAACATCTAAAGTTTTATAAAGATATTATTTATTTAATAATATTTTACGAAGTAAAATAAACCTAAATTTTTCATTTTTAATTCTTAATTTTTAATTTAAAGAGGGGTGTTTTTTATGAAGGTAGCAATATTTTTTGGTAGCAAGTCTGATACTGATGTTATGAGGGGAGCTGCTAATTGTTTAAAAGAGTTTGGAGTTGATTTTAAGGCTTATATATTATCTGCTCATAGGGTTCCTGAAAAGTTAAGTGAGACTTTAAAGGAAGTAGAGGAGAAGGGGTGTGAAGTTGTTATTGCTGGTGCTGGTCTTGCAGCCCACTTACCTGGGGTTATAGCATCTCAAACTACTATGCCTGTTATAGGAGTTCCAATTAAGGGAGCTGTTGAAGGATTAGATGCTTTATTTTCAATAGTTCAAATGCCAAAGTCTATTCCAGTTGCAACTGTTGGAATAAATAATAGTTATAATGCGGGGATGCTTGCAGTTCAAATGTTAGCTATAAAAGATACAGAATTAAGAGAGAAAATAAATAAGTTTAGAATAGATATGAAAAATAACTTTATAAAAGAAAATGGTGAGGGAGTGGATTTATAATGGAAAAATTAGAAATGATGTATGAAGGAAAAGCTAAGAAGATTTATTCAACAGATAAGGCAGATGAAGTAATAGTTTATTACAAAGATGATGCTACAGCGTTTAATGGAGAAAAAAAAGGTCAAATTGAAGATAAGGGAGCTTTAAATAATTCTATAACTTCTATGATATTTGAAATGTTAAAGGAAAATGGAATTAAAACACATTTTATAGAAAAGTTAAATGAAAGAGAACAGCTATGTAAGAAGGTTGAAATAGTTCCTTTAGAAGTTATTGTTAGAAATGTAGCAGCTGGATCTATGGCAAAAAGATTAGGCTTAAATGAAGGCTTTGAACTTAAGACTACAGTATTTGAATTATCATATAAAGATGATTCACTTGGAGATCCACTAATAAATGATTATCATGCAGTAGGAATTGGAGCAACAACTTTTGAAGAATTAGAAAAAATATATGAAATGACTGCAAAGATAAATGATTTACTTAAAGAATTCTTTATAAAACAAAATATAAGATTAATAGATTTTAAATTAGAATTTGGAAGATACAACGGAGAAATTCTATTAGCAGATGAAATTTCACCAGACACATGCAGATTCTGGGATGCAACAACAGGAGAAAAACTAGATAAAGATAGATTTAGAAGAGACCTTGGAAACGTAAAAGACGCATATGTAGAGATATTTAATAGAATTAAAAGAGAAGAAAGAATTTAATGCATAATGCATAATGGATAATGCATTAAATAAATTAAAAGTTAAGAATGAAAAATGAAAAATTAAGGAAAAAACTCCTTTAGGAGTTTTAATAAAATCAATTTTAGAGGAATTCAGCTTTGCTGAATTCCAACAACAATTCTTAATTCTTAATTTTTAATTCTTAATTCAAAACGGGGGTGTTTTTGTGAATTTTAATTTAGTTTTAGACCCAAGTAATGATAAGTTTAAAGAGGAATGTGGAGTATTTGGGGTTTATGCTAATGAAGATATAGATGTGTCATCTTTAATATATTATGGGTTATATGCACTACAGCATAGGGGGCAGGAGAGTGCTGGTATAGCTGTTGCAAATGGAGAAAAAGTTGATATTCATAAGGGAATGGGACTTATAACAGAAGCTTTTTCTAAGGAAAATTTAGAAGCTTTAAAGGGATTTGCTGGAATAGGACATGTTAGATATTCTACAAGTGGTGATACTAGAATTGAAAATGCTCAACCTTTACTTAGTAAATCAAAGCTTGGTTCAATAGCAATGGCTCATAATGGGACTTTAGTAAATGCTGATGTAATAAGAGAATTATTAGAAGATGGTGGTCATGTATTTCATACATCAATAGATTCAGAAGTAATAGCAAATCTTATTGCAAGAGGAGCTAAGAAGGGAATTGAAAGAGCAATTTTTGATGCTATTCAAGCAATAAGAGGATCCTTTGCAATGGTAATTTTAACAGAGGACAAACTTATAGGTGTTAGAGATCCTCATGGAATAAGACCTTTATGTCTTGGTAAATTTGATAATGGTTATATTTTAGCATCTGAAAGTTGTGCATTAGATGCAGTAGGAGCGGAACTAGTAAGGGATATAGAACCAGGTGAAATTATTATTATAGATAAAAATGATATAAAGTCCTATAAGTATTCAGAAAATACTCAGTGTCAAACGTGTGCTTTTGAATATATATATTTTGCTAGACCAGATTCAACAATAGATGGTTTAGATGTACATGAATCAAGAGTTAGAGCAGGTGAAGAGCTATTTAATGAATATAAAATAGAAGCTGATATAGTAATAGCAGTTCCAGATTCGGGAATACCAGCAGCTATAGGATATTCAAAAGTATCAGGAATACCTTATGATACTGGTTTTATAAAAAATAGATATGTTGGCAGAACTTTTATAACACCTTCTCAAGAGATTAGAGAAAAGGCAGTTTCCGTTAAATTAAATCCATTGAAGGTAAATGTAAATGGAAAAAGAGTTGTTTTAATAGATGATTCAATTGTAAGAGGAACTACTTCAAAGCATTTAGTGGAGTCATTAAGAAAAGCTGGAGCAAAGGAAGTACATTTTTTAGTGGCATCTCCAATTGTTAAGTTTCCTTGTTATTTTGGTATAGATACTCCTTATAGAAGTGAATTAATTGGAGCAAAAAAATCTATCGAAGAAATTAGAGAAGCTATGGGAGCAGATACCTTAGGTTATTTAAGTATGAATGGTATGTATAGATGTTTTAAGAAAGATTCGGGATATTGCGTTGGATGTTTCAATGGTATTTATCCAGTATCAACACCAATAGAAGGTGCAAAATAAATATCAGGGGGATTTTATAAAATGATAACTTATAAAGAGGCTGGAGTTAATATAGAAGAAGGGTATAGATCAGTTAAGCTTATAAAGGAATATGCTAGTAAAACTATGAGTGAATATGTATTAAATGGGTTAGGTAGTTTTGCGGGAATGGTTGAATTGCCAGAAGGATATAAGAACCCAGTTTTAGTTTCAGGAACAGATGGAGTTGGAACAAAGCTTGATATAGCTTTTAAAACTAAAAAATATGATACTGTTGGAATTGATTGTGTGGCAATGTGTGTTAATGATATTTTATGTCATGGTGCAAGGCCTTTATTTTTCTTAGATTATATAGCTTGTGGGAAATTAGAAGCTGAGGTTGCTGCAGATTTAGTTAAGGGAGTTTCAGAGGGATGTATTCAATCAGAGTGTTCATTAATTGGTGGAGAAACAGCAGAGATGCCAGGCTTTTATAGGGATGGAGAATATGATATGGCAGGTTTTGCAGTTGGAATAGTAGATAAAGATAAAATAATAAATGGAAGAAATATCAAAGAGGGAGATAAGCTTATAGGAATTGCATCTTCAGGGTTACATTCAAATGGGTATTCATTAGTTAGAAAAATATTTACAAATTTAAATGAAGAGTTAGATGGAAAAGAAGTTTGGGAAAACTTAATTATACCAACAAAAATTTATGTGAAACCTATTTTAAAGCTACTTGAAAAGTTTGAAATAAAGGGAATGGCTCATATTACAGGTGGAGGCTTTATAGAAAATGTTCCAAGAATGTTTAATGGTGAAAATTTAACTGCTGTTATAGAAAAAGATAGTTATCCATTGCCAAGAATTTTTGAGAAAATACTTGAAAAAGGTGTAGATAAAGATCATATGTATAATACTTTTAATATGGGAATTGGCTTTGTCCTTTGTGTTAATGAAAAAGATGTAAATCCTATAATAAAAGAATTAATTGCATTAGGAGAAAAAGCTTATGAAATTGGATATGTTACATCTGGAGGTGAAGGCTGTTGTTTAAAATAGCAGTACTTGCATCAGGGGGAGGAAGTAATCTTCAATCTATAATAGACTCTATTGATAAGGGATATTTAAATTGCAAAATAGAAATGGTAATAGGAAGTAAAGAAGGAATATATGCTTTAGAAAGAGCAAAACATAAGGGAATAGCAACCTATGTAGTTTCTAAAAAAGAATATGGAGTTAAGGTTTCAGATAAGATATTAGAATTAATAAAGGATAAGGTAGATTTAATAGTACTTGCTGGTTATCTTTCAATTTTACAAGGAGATATTTTAAAGGAATTTAAAAATAAAATAATTAATATTCATCCATCTTTAATACCAAGCTTTTGTGGACCAAAGATGTATGGACTAAAGGTTCATGAAGCAGTTATAAATTCAGGAGTAAAATTTTCAGGTTGCACAGTGCATTTCGTTAATGAAGATGTAGATGGAGGAGAAATAATATTTCAAGAAGTAGTTCCAGTATATTTTGAAGATACAAAAGAGGAATTACAAAAGAGGGTTTTAGAAAAAGAACATATTTTATTGCCTAAAGCAATTGATTTAATAAGTAAAAATGAAGTTGAAATTATAAATGGAAAAACAAGAACGAGGGGAGTTTTTTAGTTGATAAAGAGAGCGTTAGTTAGTGTTTTTGACAAGGATGGAATTTTAGAGTTTTCTAACTTTTTGCAAGAAAAAGGAGTTGAAATAATATCTACAGGTGGAACATATAAACATCTTAAGGAAAATGGAGTTAATGTAATTGAAGTAAATGAAGTTACTAATTTTCCTGAAATGTTAGATGGAAGAGTAAAGACTCTTCATCCAATTATACATGCAGGTATTCTTGCTATAAGAAATAACGAAGATCATATGAATACTATTAAAGATAGAAATATAGAAACTATAGATATGGTTATAGTTAATTTATATCCTTTCTTCCAAAAGGTTAGAGAAGATTTAAGCTTTGATGAAAAAGTTGAATTTATTGATATTGGTGGCCCAACAATGTTAAGAGCAGCTGCAAAGAATTTTAAAGATGTTATTGTAATATCTGATAAGGAAGATTATAAGGCTGTTATGAAAGAAATAAATGAAAGTGGAGATGTTTCTATAGCATTAAGAAAAAAATTAGCAGGTAAAGTATTTAATTTAATGAGTGCTTATGATGCTGCGATATCTAATTTCTTACTTGAAGATGAAGAGTATCCAGAATATCTTTCAATATCCTATAAGAAAAAGCAAAGTTTAAGATATGGAGAAAATCCACATCAAAGTGCAGCTTATTATAGCTCGAATGAGTTTGATGGAGCAATGAATAGCTTTGAAATATTAAATGGAAAAGAATTATCATATAACAACATAAAAGATTTAGATATAGCTTGGAAGGTTGCATGTGAGTTTGAAGAAGTTGCTTGTTGTGGTCTTAAGCATAATACACCATGTGGTGTTGCTATTGGAGAAAGCACTTTTGAAGTTTATAAAAAGGCGTATGATGCTGATCCAATTTCTATATTTGGTGGAATAGTTGCTATAAATAGAAAAGTAGATAAAAAAACAGCAGAAGAAATGATTAAAACATTTTTAGAAGTAGTAGCAGCACCAGATTATGATGAAGAAGCTTTAGAAGTATTAAAAACTAAAAAGAATTTAAGAGTAATTAAATGTAATAATGTACCTAAAGATAAGAGATATATGGTAACTGTAGATGGCGGAATATTAGTTCAAGAAGAAGATAATAAATTAATTGATGACATAAAAGTAGTAACTAAAAAAGCACCAACAGAAGAGGAAATGAAAGATTTAATATTTGGAATGAAGGTAGTTAAATATGTTAAATCAAATGCAATAGTTACAATTAAAGATGGTGTAGCTCTTGGAATCGGAGGAGGACAAGTTAATAGAATTTGGGCAACAGAAGAAGCTCTTCAAAGAGGAAAAGGTGCTAATGTTTTAGCTTCAGATGCATTCTTCCCATTTAGAGATGTAGTAGATGAGTGTGCTAAAAATGGAATAAAAGCAATAATTCAACCAGGTGGCTCATTAAGAGATCAGGAATCAATAGATGCTTGTAATGAACATGGAATAGCTATGGTCTTTACAGGAATTAGACACTTCAAGCACTAAAAGAAATGTAAAATGAAGAATTAAGAATGTAGAATTAATGAAAAAACTCCTGTGGAGTTTTAAAAATTAATTTTTAGTAATTTGGAACAAATTACATCAATAATTCTTCATTTTTCATTATCAATTATTAATTTAATATGGGGGTATTTCATGAAGATATTATTAATTGGTTCTGGTGGGAGAGAACATGCTTTAGCATGGAAATTAGCTAAAAATTCTAGAGTTGAAAAAATATTTGTAGCACCTGGGAATGGTGGAACGGCTATAGAAGATAAATGTGAAAATGTTAATATAACTGATATAGATGAACTTTTGGAGTTTGCTTTAAATAATTCTATTGAATTAACTATTGTTGGACCTGAGGATCCACTAACAAAAGGGATAGTTGATAAATTTAAGGCTAAGGGTTTAAAGATATTTGGACCGAGTATGGCTGCAGCAAGACTTGAAGGTAGTAAGAGTTTTTCTAAGGAATTTATGAAGAAGTATGGGGTTAAGACAGCTGAGTATGAAGTTTTTTATGAAGCTGATAAGGCTTTAAGGTATTTAGAAACGTGTTCATATCCTATTGTAGTTAAGGCTGATGGACTAGCTGCTGGCAAGGGAGTTGCTATTTGTGAAAGCAAAGAAGAGGCTATAAATTCGGTTAAGTCCTTTATGATAGAAGATATATTTAATGGTGCTGGGGAAAAAATAGTTATAGAAGAGTTTTTAGAGGGTATAGAGGCATCTATTCTATCAATTACAGATGGAAAAACTATAATACCATTTATTTCTGCAAAGGATCATAAGCAAATATTTGATGGTGGAAAAGGTCCTAATACAGGGGGAATGGGAGTTATTGCACCAAATCCTTATGTGACTAATGAAGTATTTAGTGATTTTAAAGAAAATATAATGAATAAGACTTTAGTTGGAATAAAAGAAGAGAATTTCGATTTTAAAGGAATTATTTTCTTTGGCATTATGATAACTAAAAAAGGAACATATTTATTAGAATATAATGTAAGAATGGGAGATCCGGAAACACAATCAGTATTGAATTTAATGGAAAGTGATTTATTAGAATTAATTGAAGCCTCTTTAGATGAAAAATTAAGCGAAGTTAATATTAAGTGGTTTAATGGAAGTTGTATAAATGTAGTATTAGCTTCTAATGGATATCCGGGTTATTTTGAAAAAGGCTTCGAAATAAAAATAGATAGAAGTGTTAAAGATAAAGTATTTCTAGCTGGTGCTCAATTGGAAAAGGGGATATTAAGAACTAATGGTGGAAGAGTATTATCAGTTGTTGGTAATGGTAAAAGTATTGAAGAAGCGAGAATTAATGTATATAAAGCTATAGAAAAAGTAGATTTTAATGGAAAATATTTTAGAAATGATATAGGATTAGTATAAAAAGTGTAGCAAACTGTTAATAGTAGATAAGAAATAACAGTAAGGTAAGTTATAAAAGATATAACTTACCTTATTTTTATATAATAGAATTTTATTTACCTAAGTCAACTATTATATTCTCACTTGCACCATGATCATATCCAGAAACAGTAAATATATTAGTTGCATCACTATCTTTAATAAAGAAAATTGAATATTCATTATTCCAAGTATATGGACTTAAATAATTATTATTACTATCTATAAGGAAAAATGGTGGAATAGAGTAATGATCACTTTTAGTATCTAGATTATAATAAATCTTTATACTTATATCAGATTTTTCTATTTTATTTATTTTTAGTACATCTCCATTTTTATAAGTAAGCATATTATCATTTTTTAGGTATAGCTCTTTTTGAGAATTAATTATATTAGTAGTATTTAAAGAAAAATCAAAAGCCCATGTTCCATTAATTTCTTTTTCTATATAGCCATTTTTAGGTTTCTTGAATGAAACACTAGAAAATTTATAAGAAAGTGAACAATTTAAAGGTTTAGATTTAGAAGCATTTTCAAGATCAAAAAGGCTAATATATCTTATTTTATCATCTGATATTTTAAAGAACTGTGAAGATTTAGATTTTAACTCAATATCATTAATATAAAGGAGAGGAAGTACAAGGATATCCTTGGTTTTATCTATAATACTCTTCTTTAATTTTTCAGGAAGGTTATTATAGTCTATAGTAGAACTAACTATTAATTTATTTTCTTCAATTAAAATTTCCTCAATAGATACTGAAATATTATTATCTGTTACTGTTTTATTTATTATATTTGCATAATTATCATAATGTTTATTTTCTGATATTTTAAATATGTCTTTTAAATTTTTACCAAAAGAATTAATAATTGCATTAACATTGCTAGTATTTAAAATTGAGAAAGAAATTATTGATAATATTATTAATGCTGCAATTTGTCTGTAAATAGGTCTTTTTCTAATATATATTTTTTCAGAGATCATATTCTTATATTTTTCTATTTCAGAAGTAGTGAGTTCAGTATTATCGTATTCATCAATATTAACATCGATATTATTAAAAGCTTTATAAATATTTTTCATAATTCACCTCATTAAGACTATTTTTTAAAATTGAAAAGAGCTTCTTTCTACCCCTTGATAATTTGTTATATATTTGTGTCTTAGGTAATCCTAATTCCTTAGAAATAGTATCAGTAGGAATATCTTCTAAATAGTACTTAGTAAATATTACTTTATCTTCCGGCTTTAAATTATCTAAAAGTAATTTAATTTCATTTTGCAATTCTTCATATAATAAGTTTTCTGAAAGATCTTTATTATCACTTAGTAAAACTTTATCTATATCTTCAAAATTATTATGTTTCAGGTATTTACGTTTATAATCAATGGCTTTAAATTTAGAGATTATCACAATCCAACTCTGAAAAGAACCTTTACAATCAAATGAATCAATATTATTCCAAATTGATATTAAAACATCATTAATACATTCATCTTGATAATAAGGGAGTGAAGATAGATGTTTTCTAATTGCTCCTCTTATTAAGCCACCATAATTTTCAAGTAGTAGCTCTAAGCCTTTTTCATTTTTGGATTTTATATATTTAATTATAATTTTATCCTTCAATAAATTCTCCTCCTTGTAAGTACTCACACTTTATATAACGAATGATTTACTAATAACCTATCAATTATATTATATAAATTTAAAATGTAAGATTATATAGAATATACTTAATAAGTTAGTGTAATAAATACTATTAAATATTCTAATACTATAAGTGAATGAAGAAATATAAAAATAGATTAATAAATTTGGAGGAATTATGAATAGAGAAAATAGAAATCAAGCTTATTCTAAAGCAAAAGAAATGATGATAGCTGGAGAGTCTTGGGATAAAATAATGGAAGAAACAAGGCTTAGACAAAAGGACTTAAAAAGAATTCAATCAACAGAAATAAGTCCTAAATTTTAAAAGAAAAAGTGTGATATTTTATATCACACTTTTTCAGACTGCTGAATATTTAAATAACATTAACTTGCTAAATTAACTTTCCCATCTTTTATTTCTATTATTCTATCAGTTTTTTCTGCAATTCTTCTATCATGAGTTATAACAACAAAAGTTGTATTAAATTTTTTATTTATATCTCGCATTAAATTATATATAGTCTCTGTTGACTCAGAATCTAGATTTCCAGTAGGCTCGTCTGCTAAAATTATTTTAGGATTATTCATTAATGCTCTTGCAATAGCTGTTCTTTGTTGTTGTCCACCAGACATATTAACTGCAAGATTATTTTTAACTTTAGATAATCCAACTAAATCTAGTAGGGCTTCAGCTCTCTCAATAATTTCCTTTGAAACTTTAGAAGATTTTATCTTATAAGGCATTAGGACATTTTCAAGGGCTGTAAATTCAGGTAAAAGATAATGAAATTGAAATATAAATCCAATAGTTTCATTTCTAAGCTGAGCTAATTCATTTTTACTTAAATTATCAGTTCTTTTTGAATCTATATAAATTTCTCCACTAGTTGGTTTATCTAATGTTCCCATAATATTTAGTAAAGTACTTTTTCCACTTGCTGATGCACCTATTATTGAGTTAAAACTTCCTTTCTCAAAGGATAGATTAATATCCTGTAAAACTTGAGTTTTGAAAGTATTTCCATAAAATTTATTTATATTATTTAGTGTGATTATTTTATCCATTTTTTATTACCTCCAATAAATTAAGTTTAGATGATCTTATAGCTGGTATTAGTGATGCTATAGTAGAAGATAATATAGCTATTAATGCTGAAAAAGCTATAAATTTATAATCAATATATAATTTTACTATAGGAGTACCATCTGGATTTAGTGCAAATTTACTAAATAAGTAGCTTAGTAAAAGACCTAATATTACTCCAATGAATGCTCCTATTATTCCAAGTAAAAAGCCTTCAAAAAGGAAGATTAGACTTGCATCTTTATCCTTTATACCCATAGCTTTTAAAATTGCGATTTGTTTAGATTTTTGGAGTACAGTTATTGCAAGAACACTAGCTATACCTAATACTACAGAAACTAACACAAAAATTTGGATCATTATACTAGAAATACTTTGTCCATTTAATCCACTTAAAAGCTCTGCATTATCATCCTTCCAATTGCTAATTTTAATAGTATCATCTAATTTTGAACCTAAATCAGAAGCTATCACATCAGCATTGAATAAATCATTAGTTTGCATTTCAATAGAGGTAACATTATCTCCAAAAGAAAAAATGTTTTGAGAAGTATTTATTGTAGTAATTAACCAAGATTTATTTATAGAGGCAACACCTAAGTCATAAAAGCCAACTATTTTTAATGTTTCATTAGCACCTGAATTTGAAATAATATTAATATTATCTCCAAGAGTTAGATTAAGTTCCTCCTTAAGATCTTTTCCTATTAATGTCTCAAAATCATTTCTCACTTCTCTACCTTCATATATTCTATCTTTTATATTATAGATTTTATCAGAAGCATCTATATTCATGCCTCTAATTAAGACAGAATAAGTTTTATCATTAGCTTTTGTTAAAGCTGCTCCATCAGCTACTGTAGATAAATTAGTAATATTTGTGTTTATATTATTAATATTTTCTGTAAGCTCATTATAATTAGAAATTAAATTATCATTGCTAGTAGATGTTATTTTTATTTGTGGTGAATTTCCTATTGTTTTATTTATAAGACTTTTTTGTAGTCCTGTTATTAAAGAACCTATAAAAATTTGTACTGAAATCCCAATAGCAATTCCAATAGCAATTAGAATTGTTTGTCCCTTACTAGATTTCAGAAATCTTAATGATATTTTAAATGGTAAACTCATAATAATCCTCCTTTTATTAGTAAATATATAGAATAATAAATATTATTTGAAAATAATTATTAATTAGGTTAATATTATATTACATCACAAAATGTGATAAATCAAGATTAAAATTGAATAAATAGAAAAAATATTACGATATGTTATATTACGTTATAATAAATATAAATATTTGTTATAATAGAATAACAAACATTTAGAAAGGAGTTTTATATGAATGAAAAATTTTCCAATCGTTTAAAGACTCTTAGAAAACTAAAAGGATATACGCAAAAAGATTTTTCAGATATTATTGGAGTTAAACAGACTACAGTATCGAATTATGAAAAGGGATTAAGATTTCCTGATGTAGATAGATTAAATCAGATAGCAAATATTTTTAATGTTTCTGTAGATTACTTAATAGGTAGAAATGAAGTTGAGAATGTAATAATTAATACAGATAATTATAATATAGTAAATAAAGAAGATTATAGAACTGTTTTAGATTTTTTGTTAAAGGGTAACAAAGATGAAGCTAGAAATTTAATTATGAATATATATAATTCAGGAGTAGAAATTGAATTTATTTATTTCAACATATTAGAGAAAATATTGAAAGAAGTAGGTAGGCTTTGGGAGAGTGGTAAAATAGATGTTTGGAATGAACATTATGTATCTGAAAATATTTTAGATATTATGAGAGAGATTAAGAGTATTCAAGACAATAAAAAATATAAAAAACTGTCATTGATTTCCTTAACAGCTGGTGCTGAACAGCATAATATAGGAATAAAGATGATTTCGGATTTATTAGAAGTAGAGGGGTATGATGTAACATATCTTGGATCAAATATACCTACAATGAGTATTATTAATGCAATTAGAAATAAAAATCCTAGGGTTGTTGCTATTTCAGTAACTATTTCTAGTAATATAGAATCTGCAAAAAATATTATAAAAGCTATAAGAGAGGTATTCAAGGAAAAGGCTCCAATAGTGGTTGTTGGAGGTATGGCTTTTAATAATATTAATGACGTATGCAGTGAAACAGAGGCAGATTTTTATTGTAAAGATATAGAAGAGATAAAAAGAATATGTAATATATAAAAAGAACTATTAAAGTCAGGCCGAAACCTGACTTTTTATTATTATTTAGGAATTTATAAATAAATATACAAATAAAATGATTATTTGCAAAGAGAAAATTTAAAAGTATATTTATTCTTAATTTACAAAATAAGTAGGAATTATTTTAACATTTTGGAGATTGATGGCAGGAAAAAATGTTAATAATCAGAAAAGGAACTTTAATAACTATAAAATTGTAAATATTTTCAGAATAAATTGACAATAGATATTATTAGTTTTAAAATAATAATTATTAAGAAATAGAAAAAATTATTAATAAGTTTTAGGTGAATTAGTAGGAATATTTGCAGCATTAGTTTTAGCTTTATTATTATGGAAGGGTGTTTTAAACTAAACACTAAATAAAAGGAGGCAGTTTTATGTTTTTTAAAACAACAGAACAACACGAAGAATTTCGTGCTAAAATTAGAGAATTTGCAGAGGCTGAAATAAGACCACAAGCCTTTATGTGGGACAAGGAAAATATTTTTCCAACAGAAGTGGTTAAAAAACTAGGGGAAATGGGTGTTATGGGTACACCTTATCCAAAAGAGTATGGTGGATTAGGAAGAGATGTTATTAGCTATGCTATTGCTGTAGAAGAACTTTCCAGAGTTGATGGTGGAACTGGAGTTATATTATCTGCTCATGTTTCTTTAGGTAGCTATCCAATAGCTGCTTTTGGTACTGAAGAGCAAAAACAAAAATATTTAGTTCCATTAGCAAAGGGAGAAAAAATTGGAGCATTTGGATTAACTGAGCCTAATGCAGGTAGTGATGCAGGAGGAACAGAGACAACAGCAGTATTAGAAGGAGATTATTATATATTAAATGGTGGAAAAATATTTATAACAAATGCAGATAAAGCAGATACATATGTTGTATTTGCTGTAACTACTCCGGATATAGGTGTTAGAGGAATTAGTGCTTTTATAGTTGAAAAGGAATGGGATGGATTTACATTTGGAGACCATTACGATAAAATGGGGATTCGTTCATCTTCAACTGCAGAATTAATATTTAACAATGTTAAAGTTCCTAAGGAAAACTTATTAGGAGAAGAAGGACAAGGCTTTAAAATAGCTATGCAAACATTAGATGGTGGGCGTATAGGAATAGCGGCACAAGCTTTAGGAATAGCTCAAGGTGCTTATGAAAACGCTTTAGAGTATTCTAAGGAAAGAGTTCAATTTGGAAAACCTATATGCCAACAACAAATAATTTCTTTTAAATTAGCAGATATGGCAACTAAATTAAGATGTGCTAGGATGTTAGTTTATAGTGCTGCTGAACTTAAAGAAAATCATGAGCCATATTCAATGGAAGCAGCTATGGCTAAACAATATGCTTCAGATATATGCTTAGAAGTTGTTAATGATGCGCTACAAATATTCGGTGGGTCAGGATACTTAAAGGGAATGGAAGTTGAAAGAGCTTATCGTGACGCTAAGATTTGTACTATTTATGAAGGAACAAATGAAATACAAAGAGTGGTTATAGCTTCTCATATAATAGGCAAGATGCCAAAGAATAACGTTAAAGGAAAGAAGAAGGCTGACGCATTGACAGGGGCACGTAAGAAGGTTATATTTAAGGAAGGTACAGCTAAAGAAAGAGTAGACAAGCTTGTAGAAGCTTTAAAATCAGATGGATATGATTTTACTGTAGGAATAGATATAAATACACCAATATCTAAGGCAGAACGTGTAGTTAGTGTAGGTAGAGGAATTGGGGAAGAAAAGAATATGGAACTAGCAAGAGCTTTGGCTGTTCAAGCTGGTGCAGCTATTGGTTCATCACGTCCTGTAGCTGAAACATTAAAATACTTACCTTTAAATCGTTATGTTGGAATGTCTGGACAAAAATTTAATGGAAATCTTTATATAGCATGTGGAATATCAGGTGCTGGACAACATCTGAAGGGTATAAAAGATGCCACTACAATTGTTGCAATTAATAATAACCCTAATGCACCTATATTTAAAAATGCCGATTACGGTATAGTTGGAGATATAATTGAAATAATGCCATTATTAACAGATGCTTTAGATAACGGAGAACTTAAGAAGGAAGCTCCTCCTATGAAGAAGATGAAGAGACATGTTCCTAAGAAGATTGCGACTACATGGAAGACATATGTGTGTACTGGGTGTGGATATGAATATGATCCTGCAGTAGGTGATGAAGAAAATGAAATAGTACCAGAAACTCTATTTGAAAATCTTCCAGAAGAATGGATATGTCCAGATTGTGGTGAAGAAAAATCTAATTTTATAGAGTCTTAATATTTAGCGAATGTTTAAATTTTCATAGTCAAAAGGAGGATTAATTTATGTTTTGTGTTAGAAAAGTAACTGAAGACCTTTATTGGGTAGGTGGCAATGATAGACGTCTTGCTCTATTTGAAAATATTCATCCAATTCCAAAAGGAGTATCATATAACTCATATTTATTATTGGATAAAAAAACAGTATTATTTGATACTGTAGATTGGTCAATATCAAGACAGTTTTTAGAAAATATTGAAGCTGTTTTAAATGGTAGAAAATTAGATTATTTAGTAATTAATCATATGGAGCCAGATCATGGAGCTTCAATAGAGGAAATAATTTTACGTTATCCAAATGTTAAAATAATAAGTACTGAAAAATCATTCTTATTAATGAGGCAATTTGGTTTTGATATTGATAATAGAATAGAAGAAGTAAAAGATGGTGATGTTAAGTCTTTTGGTAAGCATGAGATAAAGTTTATAACTGCACCAATGGTACACTGGCCAGAAGTTATGGTTAGTTTTGATACTACAAATGGCGTTTTATTCTCAGCAGATGCCTTTGGATCTTTTGGAGCATTAGATGGAAAATTATTTAATGATGAAGTTAATTTTGAACGTGATTGGATTGACGAAGCTAGAAGATATTATACAAATATAGTTGGTAAATACGGACCACATGTACAAGCTCTTCTTAAAAAAGCAAGTGCTCTTGATATTAAAATGATTTGTCCTTTGCATGGGCCTGTTTGGCGTACAGATTTAGGATATTTCATAGATAAACATGATAAGTGGAGTAGATATGAGCCAGAAGAAAAAGCTGTAATGATAGTATATGCATCAATGTATGGAAATACTGAATCGGCAGCTAATGCATTGGCTACTAAATTTGTAGAAAAAGGAATAACTAATGTGGTTATGTACGATGTATCTAATACTCATGTATCCACATTAATTTCTGAAACATTTAGAGTTAGCCATATTGTTTTAGCTTCTGTAACTTATAATTTAGGAATATATCCATTAATGCATAATTACTTAATGGATATGAAGGCTCTTAATGTTCAGAATAGAACAGTTGCTCTTATTGAAAATGGATCATGGGCAACTAAGTCTGGTCAATTAATGGGAGAATTCCTTGATAGTATGAAGGGAATGAATATTTTAGATGATAAGCTTTCTTTAGTTTCTTCTATGAAGGAAGATAATGTTGTAGATATGGATGCACTTGTTGATAGTGTTATTGAATCTATGAAATAGTCAATACATCACACTTACATTAATATAAATAAATTAAAAGAATCTGCAGTGTAATGTTGTAGATTCTTTTAATTTTTTATATCTTTTTTGATATAATATTATATATTTAAAATTTAGGAGGAAGTATGCTTACAATTGGATATATAGGAAATGGGAAAAGTACAAATAGGTATCATTTACCTTTTGTTTTACAAAGAAAAAATATAAGAGTAAAAACTATTTATCAGAGAAATCCTAATAATGAAGTTTGGGATAGGGTTCAAGGAATTAAATATACATCTAATTTAGATGAAATATTAAAAGATGATGAAATTAAATTAATAGTAATTTGTACAAGACAAGATAGCCATTACAAATATGCAAAATTAGTTTTAGAAAATAATAAACATTGTTTAGTAGAAAAACCTTTTACTGAAACTTATTCCGAAGCAAAAGAACTATTTGATTTAGCAAAATCTAAAGGATTAGTGATTCAAGCTTATCAAAACAGAAGGTATGATAGTGATTTTTTAACTGTTCAAAAGGTTGTTGAAGAAGGAAAGCTTGGAGACTTGTTAGAGATGGAAATGCACTTTGATTATTTTAGACCAGAGGTTTCAGAAGGAACAGAGGTCTTTTCACCATATGAATCTTTTTTATATGGGCATGCTTGTCATACTTTGGATCAAGTAATAAGCTATTTGGGTGAACCAGATAAGATTAATTATGATGTAAGACAATTGTTAGGTAAAGGTAGGATGAATGATTATTTTGATTTAGATTTATATTATGGAAACTTAAAGGTATCTGTTAAATCTAGTTATTTTAGAATAAAACCAAGACCGAGTTTTATTGTTTATGGAAAAAAAGGGTGTTTTGTAAAAGAAACTAAAGATAGACAAGAGGAACATTTAAAAATGTTTTATATGCCTAATAATAAAGATTTTGGTTTAGATACTTTTGATCACTATGGAACATTAACTTTTATTGATGAAGAAGGAACAATACATGAAGAAAAAGTTAAATCAGTAGATGGTGATTATGGAAGAGTATATGATGATTTATATGGAGTTATTATGAATAATAAGAATAAAATTATTAAAGATGAAGAAACTTTATTACAATTAAAAATATTAGAAGAAGGAATAAGAAACTTAGAATAAGTTTTTAATATTAAAAAGCGAATTTTAATTAATGAATTCGCTTTTTATAATATAAAACTTGAAGTTTATTATAATATTTCTAATACTTCAACTGTATATTTATCCTCAGGTGCAACTACCTCAACTATATCTCCTACTTTTTTTCCTTTTAAAGCTAATCCTAAATCAGATTCTATACTTATGCACATATTTTCAGGATCAGAGTCCATAACAGTTACTAAAGTTATAACATCTTCAAAATCATCTTCAATAAATCTTATTTTGGCTTTGCTATTAATATCAAGTGAAGATTTATCTATTTCATCTTCTGATATAACTGTAGCAGTAGAAATCATAGTCATCAGATATTGTATTCTATTATCATTTTCTCTATAGTTAGCACATGCTTCTTTATATTCTGCATTTTCGGATCTATCACCATGAGCTGCAGCAATTGCTTTTTCTTTAGCTATTTCTGCTCTTTTCACAGTCAATCTATATTCTAATTCTTCTTGCAACTTTTTTATATTTTCTTCGGTAAGCGTATTATTCATAGAAATTAATCACCTCTTAAAAATTATCATAAGAATATTATATATAAGATATTGTAAATATTCTATATGTAACTTAATTATCTTTTGAAATGAAAATAATGGAACTATTAAATAGTTCCATTATAGAAAGTTTAAAATATGGTGGAATTTGCTACTAAATTTATTATTAATACTTCATTATTTAGTAATTCCTTTTATAAGAGTACTGCTTGAAGTTATGGATATAAATGCAATCATAACAAATAGTATATTTGCGCAAAGGCCACCTAGTGTTAAAGCTGAATTAAACAAATATATTGTTGGAACAAACAATAAAGTAACTAATGCAATAGGAATAAGCATTATATAGGAAATATTATATTTATGATCTAAAATTTTTGTGATAACAGAAGTTATCGAAATTAAAATTCCTGGAAAAACAGTTATATAGCTAGCTCCAGGTAATAATAAAGTTAATATTATGGATAAAGCTAATAATAATGTTAAAGAGCCTATTAAATATTCATTTTTTTCATTAAAATTATTAGTGAATTTTTTTATTGTAAATATATAAGCAATAAAAGTAATTAAGATAAATAATATTAAAATAATAGATTCATATTTTATAAGTGGTAAATAAGTTATTTTAAATGGTCGACCATTTATAATTGCTAAAATCCTAGTAACAATATAAGCTATTCCCATACTAATTATTGTATAAAGTAAATTAATAAATGAGAATTTAAATACTTTTACTAAATTTTTATGTTTTAGATTTATATATAAATATATTATACAAATTAATATTAAAAGTATAAGTATGTAGTTAATAGCTTTTGAGTACTTAATAAATAAATTTCCAAGACTAAAGAATATACTATCACTTTTACTAGTAATTTCAGATGGATTTGAATATTTACTATTAGATACAAACTCTTGGACTATAGGTAAAACTTGATCACCGTAATGTTGCATAGATTTATAATTTAAATTATTAGGATTGTCATTAGGTGTATGATAATTTTCAATACCATTTAAGACACTTATATTTATACCAGGAATATTGTTTTCAAGAAATACAGTAAAATCAGTTCCATTAGGTAAAAGTCTATATATTTCAGGGGTTATAGAGTATGAGAAAGTCTTATCAGCCGAATTATATAAATCTACTACAGCTGAATTATTAGGACTTGTTTCGAACATTACTGCAGGACCTTTTGTGCCTCTAGCTTCAAGGTTTATTAAATAATTTACACCATTGAAAATTTCATATTCCTTAACAGCTTCTTTAGCACCTAAAAGACCAGCTTCTTCACCATCAGTAAATAAAATTTTTATACCATTTTGAAGTTCTATATTGCTTTCTTTTATAACTCTTAAAGTTTCAAGAATTGTAGATAATCCATATCCAGCATCAGCTGCTCCAAGAGAGCCATCTTTTTCTGCATAACGCTCAGGTTTTGCTCTAGAACTATCATAGTGGGTTACTAACATAATATAAGAATCAGATTTACCTTTAATTTCTGCATAAATATTTTGAATGTCTTCATAACTATCACTTCTTTTTACATAAACATGACTATATTCATATATTTTTGGTTGTGCTCCTAACTTAGTTAATTCAGAAGTCAAATATTCCCTAACTTTTTCTTTAGCTTCTACATCATAGATTGAATGTGGTTCCTTTGCAATTTCATTGATATGATCCATTTGGTTACTAACATTAAATTTTGAAAAATCATCATAATTAGGTTTTGAAGGATTGAGAGAATTAAGTCCAAGAATCCCAAATAGAAAAAGTGTAAAAATTAAAATAATATAGCTTGTACTATTGCTTTTGTTCATAATAAATCTCCTTTTGTTTGATAATAAATTATGTAAAATATACTATCAAATATCAAATAGTTTGTAAATCAAATATTTTGCTGAGGGGATGAATTATTTTTAGTATAGATATGTTTTGGTGTCATTTTCTCCAAAAAGCAAAAAATTAAATTAGAAAAACTTATACAAAATAGAAAATATAAGTATATAATTAGATATATAGAAAAATTTTATAAAGGGTATGGAGGTAAAATTATGTTTAATTTAAATGGAAAAATAGCAGTTGTTACTGGGGCTTCGAGTGGTCTAGGAAAGGATGCAGCAATAGCATATGCTAAAGAAGGCGCAAATGTATGCTTATTAGCAAGAAGAATTGAGAAAATAGAAAGTTTAGCTAAGGAATTGGAAAGCTTAGGAGTAAAAGCTATTGCACTTAAATGTGATGTAACAAACGAAGATGAAGTTAAGAGCGTAATAGAAGATATAATAAATAGATTTGGAAGAATAGATATTTTATTAAATAATGCTGGAATAGCTATAGGTGGAGGAGTAGAAACTTTAACTGAAGAGGATTGGGATAAAAGTATGGATACTAATGTAAAGGGAATTTACTTAATGTGTAAATATGTTGTTCCAGTTATGAAAGAACAAAATTATGGTAAAATAGTTAATGTAAGCTCAATAAATGGATTAATAGCAGATAAAGCTGATATTTTTATTAGACATTCTTATAATGCATCAAAGGCAGCTGTATTAGGATTATCTAGAGGAATGGCAGCTTCATATGCTAGGTTTGGAATAACAGTAAATTCAGTTTGTCCTGGATTATTTGAATCAGAAATGACTGAGAATACATTATTTAAATCTAATGAATTTTTAAATGGCTACAACTCACTTTGTCCTGCATCTAGACCAGCTAAAAAGGGTGAATTAAATGGAACTATTTTATATTTTTCATCAGATGCTTCAAGTTATGTTACAGGACAACATATTGTAGTTGATGGAGGAACATCAATAGTATAAAAAAGTTAAATTAGGAGGATACAATGAAAAAATTATTAGTAGTTATTGATTATCAAAAGGATTTTGTTGATGGAGCATTAGGATTTGAAAAAGCTACTGCTTTAGAGGATGGGATTTATAATAAGATAAATAAATATTTAAGAGAAGAAGATAAAGTATTGTTTACCTATGATACTCATAAAGAAAACTATTTAGAAAGTAGAGAAGGAAAAAATCTACCTATCGTTCATTGTATTGAGGGAAGTGAAGGACATAATTTATATGGAAAATTAAAAGATTTTATAGGTGCAGATAATACCTTACATTATTATAAATATGGGTTTGGTATAGCACCTAAGGATATGGTTAAAATTTCACAGGATATTGGAGAAGATATAGAAGTAATTGAGATAGTTGGAGTTGTCACTAATATTTGTGTTATTAGCAATTTTGTAATGTTTCAATCTCAATATAGAAATGCTGAAATAATTGTTGATGCAAGTCTTTGTGCTAGTTTTGATGAAAGCTTGCATTCAAAAACATTAGATGTTATTGAAGGATTACAAGGAAATGTTACTAATAGAATAAATAGTTGATAGTTAGAATAAGTGCCATATATTGACATGAGATAAAAAGTTTTATATAATAAAGTAAAAAATAACCTTTAGGAGGTGCCTATGAAATTTGATATCATATATTTAGTAAATTTAATATTTATATTGAGTATTACAACATTTCTATTTGTGTATCTAAAAGGTTGTTTATCAAAGGAAAGAAAGAGTTTTAATAAGGTTATCTTAAAATATTTAAATAAAGAAATATTTAATTATTTTATAAACTTAACCTTAGACAAATTTAATACTTATGAAAAAATAGATATTTGGAGATATTGTACCTTATTTTAATAATAATGATGTTTAGAAAATTTATTTAAATTAAGGAGGATTTATGAACATCATTATTAATGGTTTTAAATTTATGATAGATTTATTTTATGGACTTACTGGAGATTTTGGAATAGCAATTGTATTACTAACTGTAGTTGTAAAGCTTATTATGCTTCCTTTTTCAATAAAGCAAAGAATAGCTATGAAAAAGCAAATTAGTTTTTCTAAAAAGATAGAAGAGGTTAAGAAGAGATATAACAATAATAAAAAGAAACAAGAGGAAGAATTAAATAAGCTTTATTTAGAAAGTCCTAAGGGATTACTGGGTTGCTTAATTCCAATATTACAATTACCAATAATTTCAGGGTTATATATGACAATAAATAGATTACAAGTTGAAGCTATGACTATTTTAATACCTTGGGCTATGAATATTGGAAGTGCGGATGATAAATTTGTTGTTCCTTTACTATATACACTTATTACTATAGCTCCAAGTATTATTTCGTACTTAAATATTTTTAGTAATGAGGAAAAATCTATAAGCATAAAGTCTATTTTGCCGATGATTATATTTGGTTTAGTTATTAATATAAAAGCTCCTATTGCATTAGGAATATATTTTATAACTTCAAGTTTGTTTACTTTAATTGAGGATATAGGCTTTAGATTATATAGTAAAAATAAAGTTTTTGCATAGACTAAAGGTATTTAAGGAAATTTCCTTAAATACCTTTTAATTTATAAAAAGGAAGATAATTATGAACTTTGTCAGATTGAAAAAGATATTTAAATGTTTAATACCTATTTTATTATTTATGTTAATAATTAATATACCATCAGATGCTGTTGCAAGAGCTGGCGGAGGCGGCGGGGGCGGCGGAGGCGGTGGTGGTGGCGGTAGCTCACATCATTCAGGATCATCAAACTCTTATAACCGTAGAAGTAACCCTATTGCTTCAATAATAAATATTGGAATGTTTTTTTGTATTTCTTCAGCTGGAGTTATAGTTTTTAAAATAAGGCTTAGTAAAAAGAAGTTAAAGAGCATTTCAGCTATAAAAACTTTAAGTGAAAATGACTATACTTGGGATTATGATAAAATGAAAAATGATATTGAAGAAGCTTTCTATAAAATTCAAAATGCTTGGATGGAGAGAAATCAAGATTTAGCAAAGGAATATATGAGTGAAAAATTATATGTTAGGCATAAATCTAAAACAGAATGGATGAAGGTAAGAAAAGAAAAAAACATCCTTAAAAATATGAAATTGATTAAAGCAACTCCAATTTCAATTAAGGATAAGGAAGGAATTATAGAAGATCTTATCTGGGTTCATATAAAAGCAAAAGCGATAGATTACATTATTAATGAAGAAAGTGGAGATTTAATAGAAGGTAATAAGTATAGAAGTATTCCATTTGAAGAGTATTGGAAGTTTATAAGAAGAGAAGATAGATGGATATTAGATGAGATAATGCAAATAGATGAAATTGAGAATTTAGATTTTTTTGATATAAACTTAAATAGTTAAAAATGTAATAAGATTAGACAAAAAGGACTTCAAATAATAAGTTGAAGTCCTTTTTATGTAAAATTATTTAAACTTATCATGAAATTGTTTTATTTTAAAGAACTTTACCAGTTAATTCTATATGTTCCTTTACTAATGCTGTAAGTTTAGTAATAATGCATATTTAGAATAAATTAGTATAAAATTTGTAATTATATTATGTATATGATAGTATAAAAAAGTATTAAACTATAGTGAGCATATTATAAAAATGGAGGAATAACTAATGATAAATTTACCAAATTGTCCAAAGTGTAATTCAGAATATACATATGAGGATGGAAGCATTTTAATATGTCCAGAATGTGGATATGAATGGACTTTAACTTCAGAAGATGAGAGTAATGATGATGAATTAATAGTAAAAGATTCAAATGGAAATATATTAAAGGACGGAGATTCAGTTAGTATAATTAAGGATCTAAAAGTTAAAGGAAGTTCAGCTCCATTAAAGCAAGGTACTAAGGTTAAAAATATAAAGTTGGTTGAAGGTGATCATAATATAGATTGTAAAATAGATGGATTTGGAGCTATGAAATTAAAATCAGAATTTGTAAAAAAAATATAATATTGACATATAAATAAAATGGTTGTAATATTAAGGTAAATAAATTTGAAAATTCTATGAAGAGAATAAGTAAATTATTATTTTGTTCAACAGAGAGTTGGTAACTGCTGAAAGCCAATGTTCAAAAGATAATTGAAAATCATCTCTGAGAAGCAACGCCGAAAAATATAGTAAGTGTTGACGGAGTCTTTCACCGTTAAAAGATAAGCGTATTGTTAGATACGTAACTAAGTGCTATAAATATATTTATTTTAAATTATTTATAGAATTAGGGTGGTAACGCGGATATTTCCGTCCCTTGTTTTTAAGGGACGGTTTTTTTATTTAAAAAATTGGGGGTAATAAAATGAATAACTTAACAAAAAAAGATTTATTATTAATAGGACTAATGCTTTTTTCGCTATTTTTTGGAGCGGGAAATTTAATTTTCCCACCATTTATGGGGGAAGCCGCAGGAGATAAAACTTGGATAGTACTAGTAGGATTTTTTATTACAGCAGTTGGATTCCCTGTATTAGGAGTTATAGCTGTGGCAAAATCAGGAGGATTAACAAATTTAGCAAAGAGGGTAAATCCAATTTTTGCAACAATATTTACGATCTTAATATATTTATCAATTGGACCAGGATTAGGAATTCCAAGAGCAGGAAGTTTACCTTTTGAAATGGCAGTTGCACCTTATTTACCTGAAAGTATTTCTTTAAAATTATCATTATTTTTATATACACTTATATTTTTTGCTATAGCATATTGGCTATCATTATCCCCTAGTAAATTAGTTGATCGTATGGGAAAAGTTTTAACACCTGCATTATTGGCATTAATTTTAATTATGGTTGTAGGGTCATTTGTAAAACCATTAGGTAGTTATGGAGCACCTGTAAATGGGTACCAATCATCATCCTTCTTTAAAGGATTTTTAGATGGATATTTAACTATGGATACTATTGCAGCTTTAAATTTTGGGATTGTTATAGCACTTGCAATTAAGTCTAAGGGAATAAATGATGATAAAAAGGTTGTTAGCCTATCTATAAAAGCGGGTATTATAGCTGGAGCACTACTTGCTGTTATATACGCTATGCTAGCTCATTTAGGAGCTACAAGTGGTGGAAAGTTTGGATTAAGTGAAAATGGAGCTCAAACATTAACCAATATAACTGCATATATATTTGGTAAGCCAGGAGCTATATTATTAGCCTTAATTTTTACTTTGGCATGTTTAACAACTTGCGTTGGATTAATAACTTCATGTAGTCAGTATTTTACTACGCTAACAAAAAAGATATCATATAAAAATTGGGTAGTAATCTTAACTGTTTTTAGCTTATTAGTAGCTAATATGGGATTAACAAAAATACTTAGTATATCAGTTCCTATATTAAATGCTATTTATCCAATTGCAATAATGCTTATTGTGTTATCAGTATTTGATTTTATTTTTAAAGGAAGCAAATATATATATGGATTAACTATATTGTTTACTGGTATAGTTAGTATAATTGACTCATTAGGACAAGTTGGAATAAAAATAGATTTTATTGCCAAAATAATTTCATTGCTTCCACTTTCAAATGAAGGATTAGCATGGTTTATTCCAGCTATCTTTGGAATTATATTAGGGTTAATTTTGAAATTAGCTAAAGAAGAAAAACTTACTATAAGTAAAGACATTGAAGAAGAGATTATTAATTAAGTGGTAGAAAGAATAATATTTATTTAAGGACAAATAATAAATATTAGATTTAGTATAGTAATTATTTATTGAGGTGGATATATGTTTAATAATGATAAGCCTACCATACTTATAAGCAAATGTATAGAAGGAGACGCATGTAGATATGATGGTTCTATGATAAAGGATTCCTTTGTTAATAAATTAAAGTCTTATGTAAATGTTATTGAAGTTTGTCCAGAAGCTCAGATAGGACTGTCTACACCAAGAGATAGCTTAAGGTTAATACAAAATAATAATGAAGTTAGTTTAGTTTGTTCAAAAACAGGAGAAGATTTAACTAATAGAATGACAGAGTTTTCTAATCGATTTTTAGAAAGCTTAGATAAATCTAAAATACAAGGTTTGATTTTAAAAGGAAGGTCACCATCTTGCGGAATTAAGGATGTTAAACTTTATAATAATATTGGGAAATCAAGTACTATAAATAGAAGTAATAGTGGTATTTTTGCACAAAGGTTAATAGAAGAATTTGATACTATACCTATAGAAGACGAAGGAAGATTAACTAATTATAATATTAGAGAAAAGTTTCTAACTTGGATGTATGCTAATTATAATTTCAATAAGGTTGAAGAGAACAAATCTGTAAGTGCACTTGTTAAATTTCAAAGTCAATACAAATATTTATTAATGGCATATAGTCCTTCAAGACAAAAGGAATTAGGTAAGATTGTTGGTTCCGCTACAAAGGCTAACTTAGATGATTCAATTAGAGAATATAAATTAGTCTTAGCAAAAGCTTTGTCTACAAGCCAAAGACCTATGAGAAATATTAATATGTTATTACATTTATTTGGTTATTTTTCAAAGGATTTAAGTAAGGAAGAAAAATCCTTTTTCTTAGATACATTAGAGAAATACCAAAATAAGAAGGTTCCATTCTCTTTACCACTTACTATAATTAAGTCTTGGGCAATAAGATTTAATAATGAATACTTATTAGAGCAAAAGATTTTTGAAAGTTTTCCTATAGAGTTAGTTGAAGTTACTGATTCTGGGAAGGGAATATAAGGGGCTGTCACAAAGATAGCTCTTTTTTAGTATTTTTGTATTATATAAAAAGATATCTAAATAGTATTTAAAGCACAATAATACATTAAACAGAGTATAAATATCAATGAAAAATATTTCTTGATTTCATATAATTAAACTATACAGAAGAGTAAATTCTGTATGGGAGGTTGGAATTATGAGTTCGAAAAATATTATGATTAGAAAAGCAAAAATTGAAGATATAAATGAAATTGCAAATTTAATTTATTACACAGAGATAAATCCTGAAGATGTTTGAGGGGGAGAATCTAAAGAAGAAACTTTAGATAACTTGAAAATATTAGTTAAAAGTAAAGAATCAAGATATAGTACAGATTATATAACTGTTGCTGAAGTAGATAATAAAATAGCAGGGGCAATTATACTAATTCCTTATGATAAATTAGATATTTTAAGTATTGAAACAGATTTGAAGCAAATTAATAAAATAGATGGATTTTCAGAAAAAATATATTATATATTTAATTCATTAAAATATATGTTGTTTAGAGAATGTAGAAGAGGAAATTTATATATTTCTAATATAGCTACAGATGAAAATGCAAGAGGACTTGGAATAGGGAAAAGGTTAATGATGTATGCTGAAAAAGTTGCAAGAGAAGAGGAGTTTGAAGGTATATCATTAATTGCAAAAAATGAAAAAGTAACTAAATTCTATGAAAAATTAAATTACAATAAAATTTTTGATAGGGTACTTTTAGGTGAAAGAGTAATAAAAATGGCTAAAGTACTTTAATATAAATATAATCTTTCTAGTTTATCTAGGAAGATTTTTGGTTTTTTATGATAAAATTAATAATATATAAAGTTTTGGAGGATGATGAAATGGAATATAAAGTTTTTGGAGAAACAATTGTATTAAGATTAGAAAAAGGTGAGGAAGTTATTGAATCAATAAAAAACCTATGTGAAAAAGAAGATATAGGCTTAGGATCAATTTCAGGACTTGGAGCTACAAATCATGTAACTGTTGGATTATTTAAGGTAAGTGAAAAGAAATATTATTCAAATACCTTTGAAGAGGACTTTGAAATAACTAATTTAACAGGAAATATTTCTAGAATGAATGGGGAAGTCTACTTACATATACATGGTACTTTCGCAGATATAGATGGGAAATGTATAGGTGGACATTTAAATAAAGCTATAATAAGTGCTACTTCAGAAATAATAATAAATAGAATCAATGGAGAAATGGGAAGACAGTTCAGTGAAGAAATAGGATTGAATTTAATAAAATTCTAGTACAAATAAAATGCATCTTATATAGTTCTATTTTTTATTTTATAACTTTAATAATAAGTATTCAGAAAATAAAAAAATATATATTGACAATATTATGTAATGGTTGTATTATATAAATAAAGATATTGATAATTATTATCAATTAATGGCGATGAGATACAATCATTTTCTTAAAGTGTTTATTTAACCCCTAAAAAAGAATCCTAAAAATTTTAGGATTCTTTTTATTTAAAAATTATTCTTTAATTAATATCTTTTCCACTTCAGCAACGTAGAGAGTATGATAATCCTTAGTAGGATAACATTTATCATCTAGAGATTTATCTATAAAGCATTTAAGATCTAAGTCTTGGGCATAAAGCTTTTTACATATAATGGTAAGTATTGATTCTTCAAATACTGGAGTTTCTTCAATGTAGCTTAGATTAAGTTTTGTTTTAGAAATTTTATTTTCATCTCTTCCAGATACAGTTCCTAAATAACTTAAATCTTTTTTATAAGCTTCATTAAAGAATGTTAAAGAGAATTTATCTGATGCATCTACAAATTCTTTAGTGTATCTTTGAGGTCTAATAAAAATATATACAACATTTTTATTCCAAAGAACACCAAGTCCACCCCAAGAAGCAGTCATTGTATTAACAGTTTCATCTTTAGCTGCAGTAATAAGCATCCAATCGGAACCTATTAATTTAAAAGCGCTTTCATTTAATTCCTTAGGACTAATTTCTTTATAATTATTCATAATATGTCCCCCTTTTATATTAAAAATATTATATACCCTAATTATTAATAAGTAATATTAATTCCAAAGGATATCCTCTGGCATAGTTTCAAGAACCGTATTTAATACATCTAAAATACTATCTTTTTTAACGTTGGATGAAGATAATAATTGCTTATATTTTTTACTTCCTTTTTGCCCTTGAAATAGACTATGAAGAGGAGAAACTAATGAGTGAACACTATTTCCATTTTCGAGTTCTTCAATTATATAAGGAATATAAGCTTTAATAGCATTACCTCTTGAAATAGGTTTATTATTTTCAGCATTATCATAAAGCTTATAGAAATTAGCTAAAAGATAACAATCTTCATAAGCAGCTCTTCCTATCATAACACCATCAACTTTGGTTAAAGCATCTTGGATAGATTCCATAGTTTTAAATCCACCATTTATTTCTATATTTAAATAGTTAAATTCTTTTTTTAGATTATAGACCATGTCATAATCCAAAGGTGGAATTTCTCTATTATCCTTAGGACTTAGTCCTTTTAATATTGCAGAACGTGCATGTATAGTGTATCTATCAGGTTGAGCCTTAGATATAGTATTTAAAAATTCTAAAAGATCGCTATAACCTTCCATTATAATTTTATTATTAGTATTATTTAACACTCCTGTACCATCAATACCAATTCTATGCTTTATAGTAATAGGTTTATTAGTAGCCTCTTTCATTGCACATAAAATTTCATATACTAAGTCTTTTGATGACATTAATGCAGCTCCCATTAAGTTTCCTGAAACTCTATCAGAAGGGCAACCACAATTTAAATTAATTTCAGTATATCCATAGTCTTCCGATAGTTTCACAGCTCTATAAGCATCTTCAGGATTAGAAGCTGCAATCTGTAAAGCTACAGGACCCTCTTCTTCTTTAAAGTATAGTATTTTATCCCTATCTCCATGAATAATAGATTGAGCAGTAATCATTTCTGTATATAAAAGAGCATCTTTAGTTAAAATTCTTGAAAAATATCTAAAGTGTCTATGAGTTTTATCCACCATTGGAGCTATGCTTATCTTTGGGGTTTCAACATTTGAAAAGTATTTTTCCATCTTTTGTATCCTTCCTAGATTTTTTATTTTTAATAATTATATCATACAGAAATAAAAAGTATGAAATATTATAGTGATTATTTAGGTAAAATTATAAGCAACTTTATATAATATCTCATACTTAATTTTTAGTTATTATCTAGTAATAAAAGTGTTACGAAAATTGATAGTAAAAAACCTCTAGCTATATTAAAACCAATAATACCAAGTCCTATAAAATCTATAAGTACATATCCAATTATGTAAATAGTACAACAAATAATGGTCCAAATTATTTTACCTTTAGTGTTTTTAGGAGATTTAAAAGATATTTTGTTTTTGCTTACTAAATATTTAACTATATATTTTAATAAGACACTAAAGATAGCAAATGATAAAATAAGTGTTAAGATGCTTTCCAAGCTTTCAGCTCCTTTCAAATTCTTTCAATTTTATGGTAATATTATAACATTTATTTAGATGGAATAAATGTAAATTTATTTTAAAAAGATATGAAAATAAATATTCATATGGAAGATTGACAAAAATGTCACAATAGAATACACTAAAAGTAATATATACCAAATAAATACAGTTAGTGTAAATGATTTTATTTAATACATATTATAAATAATAGAATAGTTCATATACATACCTATAAAAAGATAAAATAACAGAAGAAAATATAATTTGATAATTAACAAACTATATTTGTGTTATAAGTAATTAATTTAAAATAAATGATTATATTTAGGAGGTATTTTATATGAAACTTTTAGGGAAAGTTGCTGTAGTTACAGGTGCAAGTTCAGGTATGGGGAAATCCATAGCCCTTCTTTATGCAAAAGAAGGAGCTTCTGTTATTGCAGTTGCAAGAAGAAAAGAAAAACTTGATGAAATAGTTGAAATGTCTAAGAATTATGAGGGCAAAATAATTGCAATGCAAGGGGATGTTTCAAGAAAAGAAGATAATGAAAAAATGATTGATCTTGCTGTTAAAAACTTCGGGAAAATTGATATTTTAGTTAATAATGCAGGAATAATGGATGAAATGATGCCTGTAGGTGAAGTTGAAGATGAACTATGGAGCAATGTGATGAATGTTAATTTAAATGGACCATTTTATGCTTGTAGAAGGGCTGTAAACTTAATGATTCAGCAAGGCGGAGGAAACATAATTAATGTTGGTTCTATAGGAGGATTAAATGGCTGTAGAGCAGGAGTTTCTTATACTGCTTCTAAATATGCATTATTAGGACTAACAAAAAATATTGGTTTTATGTATGCGGATAAAGGAATAAGATGTAATATTATTTGCCCAGGTGGAGTAGAATCAGAAATTGGAGTAGGTACAAGCCACCCTAGTGAATTTGGATTTTCAAGAATTAGACTTGGATTAGGGAATGTACCAAGAACAGGATTGCCAGAAGAAATAGCTACAATAGCTTTATTCCTTGCAAGTGATGATTCTAGTTTAATTAATGGTGCGGAAATAGTTGCAGATGCAGGTTGGACAGCATTTTAATAAAGTTAAAGTAGATTAATAAAAATTATAAATTTAAGAACTAATAAGATTTTAAATAGGCTATTCAAATTCATTTTGAGTAGCCTATTATTATTATAAATAAAGATATATAATAGTAGTAAATTAATATTAAACTAAGGAATATAGAATCAGTTAAGCGAATATGAAAATAACTTTTTGAATCTTAGAAATATTCATAAGGAGGTAACTATGGAGAAGTTAAGTCACGGTTGTACTTTAGATTGCTTTGATTGTTGTAAATTTAATGTATATGTTGAAGATAATAAAATATTAAAAATTGAAGGGGATAAAAGTCATCCTTTTACTAAAGGATTTATTTGTAAGAAGGGATTAGCTCATTTAGATAGGTTAAACCATAAAAATAGGATAGATAGCCCGATGTTAAAAATTAATGGAAATTGGACTAAAATAACCTTTGATGAAGCATTAAAACTAGTAGCAGAAAAATTATCTTACTATAAGCAAGAATATTCTTCAAAATCTATTTTATATTATGAGCAATATGGAAATGGTGCTTTATTAAAAAGTATGGGAGATGTATTTTTCAACTTTTATGGTGGTGTAAGTAAGTCGAAAGGAGGTCCTTGCTGGAGTGCTGGTATAAAGGCACAAACTTTAAATTTTGGCGATGTAAAAAGTCATTCATTAGAAGACATGCTTAATAGTAAGTCAATATTTGTATGGGGAAAAAATCCTGCTTTTACCTCAGTACATACTATTCAATCTATAAAAAGAGCTAAATCAAAAGGAATCAAGATAGTTGTAATTGACCCTATATATACTAAAACAGCTGAAATGGCGGATTTGTATATTAGAGTTAAGCCAAATGGAGATGGAGCTTTAGCTCTTGCCATGGGAAAAATAATTATAGAAAATAAATTGTATGATGGAGACTTCATAAAAAGTTTTGTTAATGGATTTAACTCTTATAAGGAATATGTTGATTCTCTTAATTTAGAAGATTTGATAGAAATATCAGGTGTAAGCAAAGAGAAAATAGAAGAATTAGTAGATTTATATACAAATAAATATTCAACAATATTATTAGGTTATGGAATGCAAAAGTATAAAAATGGTGGTAATACCATAAGTTTAGTAGATATATTAGGTGCATTAACTGGTCAAATTGGATATAGTGGTGGAGGCATAAATTATGCTAATAAGGTTTATCCTAACATAATAAATTCCGATCCTTATAATAGCGAGAGGTTAGCTGAAAATAGATTTTTTTATGTTAGTGAAATGTCTGACTTCATAACTGCTTCCTTAGGTGGATACGATAATTATGATAAAGACAATATTTTTATAAACAATAATTTTAATAAAGAAGCTAATAAATCGGTAGAAAGTCCAATAAAAATGGCTATAGTAACTAAATCTAACCTTTTAAATCAGCTTGCTAATTTAAATGAATTAAAGAATTCCTTTTCTAAAATAGAATTTAAAGTATGCTTTGACATGTTTATGACAGATACAGCAAAGGAATGTGATTTGTTTATACCAACAACTAGCACTTTAGAAAGTGAAGATTTAATTTATAGTTCTATGACTAATCCATATATAATTTATAATGAAAAGCTAGTAGAGCCTAAGGAAAAGTTAATGGATGAGTATGAGTTTTATAAAGAGCTTGCAAAGCTTCTTAAAATAGAAGAATATCCATATGTGGATAAATATGAATACTTAACAAAAGTGATAGAGCCATTAAAAAAATATAATAACAAAGTAAGTATTGAATATTTAAAAAATAATCATTTTACAATTCATAGTCCAATAGCTTGGGAAGATAAAAAGTTTAAAACAAAATCAGGAAAATTTGAGATGTTCTTTAATAAAAATCTTTATAAAGAGTATAAGAGTAATAATGATTTTATATTATTAACAAATCATACAAGGGATAGCTTATCTAGCCAACACATGATGGATGCTGAAGGAATTTCAAATGCTTTTATCAATAAAAAAATGGCTAAAGAATTATGTATATATAATGATGATATTGTTATTTTAAAAAATGAAAATGGTGAGATTAAAGTTAAAATTAATATTGACGAAAGTGTAGCTGACTATGTTGTTTTAATGTATGTAGGTTGGTGGACAAAGCATGGAAATCCAAACTATTTAACTGACTCAGGTATATCAGATATTGGTGGACAAGTAACTTATAACGAAACAAAAGTAAAAATAAAAAAAGTCTAAGGGAGATTAAAGAGTAAATAATAGAAAAGCTTATTAGTTTTATGATATAATTTAAAAAGAAATTTAGAGAAAAAATAAAAATATATCAATAATTAGTTATGAAAGTGTATCATTTTGATGCACTTTTTATAATGACGATATAAGGAGGCTTTATGGGGAGTATATATTTAAAAAATGTATTTGAAGACAAGAAATTTTTAAGAAAAACAATTGCAATTGGAATTCCCATTGCAATACAAGCTTTGTTAAACACAACTTTAAACCTTGTTGATAATATGATGATAGGAAGTTTAGGTGAAAGCTCTATTGCAGCAGTTGGATTAGCTAACAAGGTGTTTTTCGTATTTACATTATTATTGTTTGGTGTGGTTAGTGGATCTTCGATATTAACAGCTCAATATTTTGGAAAAAGAGATATAAAAAATATTAGAAGAGTTCTTGGAATGTCTCTTATAATAGGACTTTCAGGAGCGATATTATTTACGATTGCAGGTTTATTTATTCCTAAAGCAGTAATGAGAATCTTTACTCCTAGTGAAGGTACTATATCAATAGGAGCTTCTTATTTAACAATAGTAGCCTTAAGCTACCCATTAACAGCTATAACTAACTGTTATATATCATTGCTTAGAGCAACTAATAAGGTTAAAGCACCAGTTTTTATAAGTTTAGTGGCTATATTAGTAAATGTAGTTTTAAATTATACTTTTATATTTGGTAATTTCGGAGCACCAAGGCTTGGAGTACGAGGTGCAGCTATAGCAACATTAATTGCTAGATTAGTTGAGTGTATTTCTATATTATCAGTGGTTTATATGAGTGGTGGACCTGCAGCTGCAAAAATAAAAGAACTTATTGCCTTTGATAAGGAGTTTATAAAAAAATATTTCATTACAGTTTCACCGGTAATAGCTAATGAATTTATGTGGGGACTTGGAGTAACTATGTATTCATTAGTTTATGGAAGAATGGGAGATAGAGCCGTTGCAGCAATAACAATAACTCAAAATGTTGAACAAATTTGCGTTGTTATTTTCCAAGGATTAAGCTCAGCAACTGCTGTTATATTGGGAAATGAACTTGGAGCAAATAAACTTAAAGATGCTGAGAAGCATGCTAAAAGTTTCTTTGTACTACAGTTAATGTTAACTGTAGTTATGGGAATAGTATGTATTTTAATTAGAAATCCACTTATAAATCTATTTTCAGTCCAAAAAGATGTTGCCAGCGATATTACAAGATGTTTAACTGTTTTTGTATGTTATTTACCTTTTAGAATGTTTAATTTAATAAATATAGTTGGAGTTTTAAGAAGCGGTGGAGATACTAAAGCTTCATTATTATTAGATATAACTGGGGTCTGGTGCGTTGGAATACCTTTTGCGTTTTTAGGTGGAATAGTCTTAGGATTACCAATTTATTATGTATATGCTATGATAACTATTGAAGAAGTTTATAAATTTGTTTTAGGATTTAAAAGATATAAGCAGAAAAAATGGCTTAAGAATATAGTTGGAGTTTAAAAGAAGCATATAAGTACTAAGGGGGCCTTTAAATGAAAATAGTAGCTAACAAAGGAGAAGAAGTATATAAAAATAGAATAATTAGAAGATTTAGAGAGAAAGTTCCAAGCCATAATAGAACATCTGAATCCTTAAGACTTGGAGTGATTTTAGCAGTAGTTGGTGGTTTTTTAGATGCTTATACATTTATTTGCAGAGGCGGAGTTTTTGCAAATGCTGAAACAGGAAACATAGTTTTACTAGCTCTTGGATTAACAAATAAAAATTATAAAAGTGCTTTAATGGCTGGTGTGCAAATATTATTTTTTATTTTGGGCGTTTTAGTAACTGAGGAAATAAGAGAACATTCTATTAAAAAATATAATGATTCAATAAGAGCGGAGAAATTAATATTAATAATAGAAGCAATAGTGTTATTTATAATAGGATTTATTCCTAATAATGTACCTAATATTTTTATAACTAGTATTATAGCCTTTATATCATCAATCCAAATTTCATCATTTAGAAGACTTGTAGATTCACCTTATAGTACAACTATGTGTACAGGGAATTTGAGAACAGCATCACAATCAGCTTATTTAGCAATTAAGAAAAAGAATAAAGAAGCAGAAACTAGAGCAATAAGATATTTTATTATTATTTTATCATTTTTAGTTGGAGCATCCCTAGGAGGAGTATTAACTTTAAATTTTGGAGTTAAGTCAATATGGCTTTGTTCAATATTATTGATAATATCAAAGTTTATATTTAGTATAGACGAATATAGATTTAATAAATATAACATAAAATTCCTTTAATATAGCAAACAATTTTGTATTGAAATTATCCTAATGTTTGTGTATAATACAATATAAATTGAAAAGAACTCGTATATAATCGGTAATATGGGCCGAAAGTTTCTACCTGCTAACCGTAAATATGCAGACTACGAGGTATTTGACTTAAGGATTAAAGTGAAATTTTTATGATATAGAAAAGTTACTTATATTTTTAGGACAAGCACCTCGGTATAGAGGTGCTTTTTAATTTCATTTAAACAATGGAGGATGAAATAATGGAAAATTTAAAAACAACAGATGGAATTAAATTAACTTATGGTGTTGATGATAACCCATCAATTTCAGAAAAAATATTATTTGGAATACAACATATATTTGCTGCTTTTGGAGGTATTATAGTAGTTCCTCTAGTTTTATCAAGTGCATTGGGATTTGATGCTAAAACTAGTACTGCATTAATTAGTGCATCTATACTTGCTGCAGGTATAGCAACAATAATACAAGCTAGAGGTGTTGGACCGGTAGGGGCTAAAGTTGCTTGTATAATGGGGACTGATTTTACTTTTATTTCTCCATCTATTTCCGTTGGATCAGTTTTAGGTCTTCCAGGAATTATAGGAGCAACAATTTTAGGGGCGCTTTTTGAAGTTATTCTTAGTTATTTTATAAAACCATTAATGAAGCTTTTTCCACCACTAGTTACAGGAACAGTAGTGTGTTTAATTGGATTAACATTACTACCAGTATCTATTGATTGGGCTGCAGGTGGAAGTGGTGCAGCTGATTATGGGAGTTTGAAGAATATATCAATTGCTATGTTAGTTTTAATGGGAACTTTACTATTAAATCGTTACGGAAAAGGTATGCTTAGTAGTGCTTCTGTACTTATAGGAATGGTAGTTGGATACATTGTTTGCATTCCTCTAGGATTAGTAGATTTTACAGCTGTTAAGGAAGCAAGCTGGATTTCATTCCCGAATATATTTGAATATGGTGTAAAGTTTGATTTAAAGGCCCTTTTAGCATTTATACCTGCATATTTTGTTACGGCAATTGAAACAGTAGGATGTTTAAAGGCTGTAGGAGAAGTTTCAGAAGTTCAAATGGATGAAAAGCGTATAGGTGCAGGTGTCCTATCAGATGGAATTGGAAGTATGTTAGGTGGGGTATTTGGAACATTACCAAATACAACTTTTAGCCAAAATGTAGGGTTAATTCCTTTAACTAAGGTTGCTAGTCGTTATGTTGCAGTTATGGCAGGTATTATATTAGTCATATTAGGATTTTTACCAAAACTTGCAGCTATAGTTAATGGTATTCCACAACCTGTATTAGGAGGAGTTGGAATAGTTATGTTTGGAACAGTAGCTGCTGCAGGGATTAAAACGTTAAGTAAGGTAAAAATAAATGAGCGTAATCTTTTAATAATAGCTACATCAATAGGTTTAGGTCTTGGTGTTACATTCAGACCAGAATTTATTTCACAATTACCAGAAGCATTAAAAATGATATTTACTTCAGGTATATCAACTGGGACAATTACAGCTTTACTGTTAAATATAATATTAAAGGAAGAAAAATAAAAATATTAAGAATGGGATCTGAAAGAATTCCATTCTTTTTTGCTCTTTAGGAAATTATAAAAATGTTACCCTATAAATAAAATTTTTATAATTTCCAACCTTCAGTTTGTAAGTGTTAAAATATCATAGCAAGGTGATTTGGAACCTGCGACGGAACCTGGATATGATACTTTAACACTTTGTTATAGGATAATTATTCCAAGTGTGATATTATAAATAATAGGATTAATTATAACATTAAGGGAGAGGAAAATGAGAAATATAAGAACTGCTTTAAGAATTTCCGGAATAATAATTTTATTATCATTTATATTAAGCATAACAACAGTAAATTATTTAAAACTACCTAATCCTGTTTTTTTAAAGAATTATATTGAAGCAGATATAGCAGAAGGAGAAAATAGATACAATTTATTAAATTTTGATATAGAGTTAAAATATATCTCTAATATAGAAGATAAAAGGAAGGTAGTAGGAATAATTTTTGATGAAGCACCAGAATTAAATTTTAATGCTAGTGAAACTAATTTTGAATTTGCTAGATTTTATGATTATAGTAATGATAATATAGAAAATAATGGAAGGTATGGGATACATACTGTGTTTTTAAATGTAGACACATCAGAACAGAAAATAGAAATAGATGATAAATTAGTATTAAGTAAAGCAACTATATTCTTTGATGATGGACTTAGTATGAAGATTGATTTGGGTAAAATAGTATTAAATAAAAATAATATATCTGAAACTCCATTAGAGAATTCAGGCGTAGAAGGTTCTAATTATGGATATAGCAAAAGTATATTTTGGACTAAAGATTATATACAAGTAGATAATATATATTCTTTATTATTTGAGGATACGAGAGATTTATTTGATTTTAATATAAATAAAACAGGAGATATAGAAGATAGGAGTTTAATTTATAATAAAAATGAAAATTTATATTTTGTAACACAATTTCATTCTATTGATGATCCTATTAAGAAAATGTATAGATATGATATACAGCCTAAAATATATTTTAGTGATAGAGATGGAAATGAATATGAAAAAAGGGTATATAATATAACGCATTATCCAACCTTTAAATTTTATGACATATATAAATATCTAAGGGAAATGGGGGAAATATAGAATGATTAAAGGATATAAAAAAGTTTTCTTTGGAATGTTATTTAATACCTTTCACTTTAATTTAGGTCCAATACAACTTTTACCGGATTTTATTGCAATAATAATTATTTGCTCAGGTATTAAAGAAATATTAGAGGTTTATGATAACAATTTACTAAATGCATCATTAAAATTATTTAATATAAAAATGATTATTGCAATTATAGCTTTTATATTACCTATTATGGGGATAGAAAGTATATTTGGAAATGATATGATTTTAAATATAATATGGTTTAATATAGGGAACATTTTAGAACTTTTAAGTATATTAAAATTTATGCAAGGAACTTCAGAAGTATTAAAAGAAAACTTTAATACTTATTTAGGAGATAAGTATAATAATAAAACAATAAATTATATTTACTTATATTCAATACTTATTGTCTTAGCAAATATAAATTTTATATTTATGTCAAATACATTAGCCGTTGTAACAGCAATTTATGGGGTAATAATTAGATTATATGTAATACTTGGAATTAAACCATTGTATAGTGAAAGTTTAGAATACAATTAATAATTATTTATATTCTACAAATAATACTTATAAAGAATATGGAGGTATTATTATGATTAAGGATATATTAGATAAATTAGAAATTAAAAAAAGTGAGAATTTATCTGAAAATAATTTTAAACAAAATACTGTTCTAGGAATGAATAGAGATTTAGATAAGCTGAAGATAAATGATGACTTTTCTAATGAAGATATTATAAGTAGTGAATATACATCCAAAACTATAAATTCTTATGTAGAGCTGAAAGATACAATAAAAAAAGATAAATAAAATAATTAAGGAGCTAGAGAAACTAGAATATAGTAATCTCTAGTTCTTTTTTTATACTTTCCTTCATCTAGTTTTAAGATTAATTTAAGGTAAAAATGATATTATTTATTCAATAAAACTCTAGGAGGATGTATTATGAGCAAAAAGGTTATAGCAATATTATCTATAGTATCTGTTTTAGCAGTTGCTACAGGATGTACAAATAAAACTACTTCATTAAATAATACTGTTGTAAGTGAAAATATAGAAAATGTAGATACTAAAATTATATTAGGTGATTCCATATCTGTAGAAGGAGATGGAGTATCAGTTGAAAATGACAAAGTTATTATAAATTCTGTAGGAACATATGAAATAACTGGTACATTAAATGATGGGCAGATTGTAGTAAATGCTGGAGATGAAGATAATGTAAAATTAGTTTTAAATGGGGCTAATATATCATGTTCTAATAGTGCACCCATTTATGTTATGAATGCTAAAAATGCTTATGTAGTTTTAGCGAATGGAAGTGAAAATGTAGTTACAGATGGTGAAAATTATGTTTATGAAGATGCTACTAGTGATGAGCCAAATGCAACAATATTTAGTAAATCTGATTTATTTATTAGTGGAACTGGAAAGTTAACAGTAAACTCTAATTTTAATAATGCAATAACTAGTAAGGATGATTTAGAAATAGGTGAGGCTACTATAGAAATAACTTCTGTTGCTGATGGATTTAGAGGAAAAGATTCTATAACTATTGTAAGTGGGAATATTAATATAAATGCAACTGGAGATGGAATGAAGTCTAATAATACGGAAGATACTGAAAAAGGCTATATAGAAATACAATCAGGAAATATAAATATTACTTCAGGAGAAGATGGAATTCAAGCAGAAACAAATTTAAATATATTGGATGGAACAATTAATATAACTTCAGGCGGTGGAAGTGAAAATGTAGTGAAAACTAATTCTAATAATGAAAAAATGAATTTTGGAGGAGAGAAACCAAGTCAAGATGCAGTAAGTGGAGCTAGTGAATCTATGGATAATGGAGCAAATAATACTTCTGCTAATTCGAATAATATAGAGTTAATAAATTTAGCAACTGAAACATCAAGTGATAGTGAGTCTACTAGTATGAAAGGAATAAAAGCAGGACAGAAAATAAAAATTGATTCTGGTAATATTAATATAAATTCTGCAGATGATTCAATACATTCCAATAATACAATAGAAATAAATGGTGGAATATTTAATATTTCTTCAGGAGATGACGGTATACATGCAGATTCTGTTATTGATTTAAATAGTGGAACTATAGATATAAGTAAATCATATGAAGGAATAGAAGCAGAAACAATAAATATAAATGATGGAGACATTAAAGTGGTAGCTAGTGATGATGGAATTAATGCTGCTGGAGGCAATGATGGTTCCTCAATAAATGGTAGACCAGGACAAAATAATTTTGCATCTTCAGGAAAGGGAACTATTAATTTAAATGGTGGTAAATTAGTTGTAGATGCAAGTGGTGATGGTATTGATGCTAATGGAAGTATTTATATGAAGGATGGAATAGTAATAGTTAATGGCCCCGAAGATAATGGAAATGGAGCTTTAGACTATGATGGAACTTTTGAAATTTCAGGAGGTACTTTAATAGCAGCTGGAAGTTCGGGTATGGCTCAATCACCAAGTAATTCTTCAACTCAAAATTCAGTTAATGTATTTACTTCAGTTTCAGCAAGTACATTACTTCACATTGAAGATGAAAGTGGAAATGAGTTAATAACTTTTGCACCAAGTAAAAACGTTCAATCAGTTTTAATATCTTCACAAAATATAAAAACAGGAACAACTTATAAGGTATATACTGGTGGAGAATCAACAGGAGCATCAGATGATGGACTATACTCAGGAGGAAGTTATTCAGGTGGAACAGAAGGAGATAGTTTTACCGTATCTAGTTCAGTTACAACTGTAGGGCAAAGTGTTGGAGGAATGGGAGTTCCTGGTGGCGGAAGAGGAAATCAAGGAGGTATACCAGGACAAGGAGCAGGAATTCAACAAGGTCAAAGACCAACAAGATAATAATTTAATATTTAAATATAAGAAAGAATATTACGAATATTAGGATCTCGTAATATTCTTTTTTTATATTACTTAAAAGTATGGTAAAATAATACAAATGAATAAAGTTGAAAGAGCGGTAGATAAAGAAAAATTTAAGTTTATTAATATTCATTATTTAGGCGAATAAATAAGAAAATATAAATAATATTTAAGGGGAATAATAATGATATTTAGAAAAAAGAAGTGGATTTCATTCAGTTTTTTACCTTATGAATATAAGTGTTTAGAAGATTATTTAGAAAAAATGGCGGAAAAAGGGTGGATACTAGAAGATATAAGTGGATCTTCTTTAAAGTTTGTTAGAAGCTCATCTAAAAGTTTAAATTATTTAGTATATATAATAAATAATACTTCAATTTTTGGTGGGAAGGATATTGATAAGGCATCGGAATATAAGAAATACTGTAAAGAAGTTGGATGGACTTTGGTTTGTGAAAGTGATAAGATGCAAATTTATTGTAGTGAATTATATAATATGAAGGTAGATATTAATGAAAATGAAAGAGAAAAGTTTAATACTATTTCTAAAACATCGGTAAAATATATTTTTTTAAAGTTAATAACAGTTATATTTCTTTTGTTATCTCAATATATAGGAACAATTGGAAGTAGTAATAGGTACTTTTTAGCAAATTCATTGAGTTTAGGTAGCCTTATATTTGTTACTATTTTATTTATTCATGAAATATTAAGCTTAATAACATTATTAATATTTTTTATAAAGGGAAAAGTATTAATAAATAATGGGATAAAAGTTGATTATAACTTTAAATGGATGTTTTCACTTAAGAAATTAATATATAATTTCATGATTATTAGTATGGCTATAACTTTTTTATACTTTGGTATAGATTTTTACTACAATAAAAAGATAAGTATAGATGAAGTTACTTTAAAACTTCAGGATTTTAATGATGTTGATAAAGATGACTCTGAATGGTTTAGAGTAGATAAGTCTCCAATAGCTAATTATATTTTTTATAGTAATGAAGGTAATAAAATGTATTTAAGCTATGAACTTTTGGAAAGTAAATATAAATGGCCAGTTAAGTATAATTTTAATAAAAGAATTAATTATTTTAAAGAGCTTGGAATCAGTTATAAAGAAAAGGAAACTAATTTAGAAAAAGATATAAAGGTATATGTAAATGAAGAGAGGTTTAAGTATATAATTGTATCTGAAAATAAGATGATAGAGATATATGAAGCTGACACTGTAAGTGAAGAGGAATTGATTAATATTGTTTATGAGAAAGTATTTGAGAGTGTAAAATAGTCTGTGTAAACTTCAGAAGATAATGTATAATAAATTATCTATACGAGGAGGACACAGACTATGTCATTTTCAAAAGAAGAAATTAAAAGGATTATAGCAGCAAATCCAAATATGAAAACAGCTGATGATGTTCAGAATGTTTTAAAGGATCTCTTTGGAGAATTGCTTCAGCAAATGCTTGAAGCGGAGATGGATAACCATCTTGGTTACTCTAAATATGATTATCAAAACAAAAATACTACTAACAGTCGTAACGGAAAAAGTAGTAAGACTATGAAATCTAATCTAGGTTATTTTGACTTAGACGTTCCAAGGGATCGAGAAGGTTCATTTGAACCTGAAATTGTTAAGAAACATCAAACGGATGTATCACACTTAGAAAACTCTATAATAGGCATGTATGCTAAAGGAATGAGCACAAGAGATATTGCAGCACAAGTTAATGAGATTTACGGTATGGATGTTTCACCGACACTTATATCTAATATAACTGACAAAGTAATTCCTATGATTAAGGAATGCAAAATAGGCCTCTTGATGAAGTATATCCTATTATATTTATGGATGCTATTCACTTTAAGGTTAGAAAAGATAATGCAGTAGTTTCTAAGGCTGCTTATGCAGCAATCGGTGTGAATATACAAGGTAAGAAAGAAGTACTTGGGATTTGGATAGGTGCATCAGAGTCATCAAAGTATTGGCTTTTAGTTCTTAACGAATTAAAAAATCGAGGAGTAAAAGATATTTTAATAACATCTGTAGATGGATTAAATGGATTTACTGAAGCTATTAAAGCAGTATATCCTAATACTGAAATTCAAAAATGTATAATCCATCAAATAAGAAACTCAAGTAGATATCTATCATATAAGGATTTAAAGGCATTTAATGCAGACTTGAAACTTGTATATACTGCCAGCACTGAAGAACAGGCGTTAGCGCAGCTAGATAAGTTAGAAGATAAATGGGGAGAAAAATACTTGATTGCTATAAAATCCTGGAGAAATAATTGGGATGAGCTAGCTACATTTTTTAAGTATCCACCTGAAATAAGAAAGATTATCTATACTACCAATGCGATGGAAAGTTATAATCGCCAATTGAGAAAAGTAACTAAAACTAAGTCGATATTTCCAAATGATGAATCATTAATGAAAATCTTATATCTAGCTACAATTGATATTAGTAAAAAATGGACTCAATCTATTCGAGGATGGGCTCAAATATTAGCACAGCTTTCTATCTTCTTCGAAGGGCGTTTAGACGACCAATTGTTTTAAATTAAAATTGGGAACTCTTATTAAATCACAGATATCATTTCATATATTTTCTATAAATATAAAAATAAGGTTGGATGTATAAAGTATACTTCCAACCTACAATAAAAAAATATTTTTTCTAAAGTTTACACAAAATTATTGACATACTCTTTTTATATTTACAAATTAATTCTACTAATTAAACAAAAGCCTTGTAAATTGAATTTATAGCTTTTTCGAAGTCGTCAGTTTCTATTCCAATAAGAATGTTGATTTCGCTAGAGCCTTGATCTATCATTCTAATATTAATATTAGATTCACTTAAGGAATTGAATATTTTAGCAGCCACACCCTTATTTGAAGACATACCATTTCCAACTGTTGCAATTAGTGCCATATTAGGATGTACTACTATAGAATCAGGGTTGCATGTCCTTTTTATTTCATCAACTAATATTTCAGTTTTGTTTTTTAATTGAGCATCTGAAATAACTACACATACTGTATCTATACCAGAAGGCATGTTTTCAAATGAAATACAGTTTTGCTCTAAAATAGATAAAACTTTTCTACAAAAACCAAGTTCTGAGTTCATCATTGCTTTTTCAATAGAAATTACAGTGAAATCTTTTTTGCCGGCAATACCCTTTATTGGATTATTAAAGTCTGGCTCCATATCCTTTACTATTAAAGTACCAGGATCACTTGGAGAATTAGTATTTTTAATATTAATAGGAATACCTGCATTTCTTACTGGAAACACAGATTCTTCATGTAAAACAGAAGCTCCCATATAAGAAAGTTCTCTTAATTCTCTATAAGTAATTTTTCTGATTTGCATGGGATTTTTAACAATTCTTGGATCAGCCATTAAAAATCCAGAAACATCTGTCCAATTTTCATATAATTCAGCATTTATACTAGCGGATACTAAAGCACCAGTAACATCAGAACCACCTCTAGAAAATGTAACAATATTACCTAGTGAATCAGCTCCATAGAATCCTGGAATTACTGCTCTTGTATTTTCATTAATAATGTTTTGTAAGGCTTTATATGTAGNGCAAAATAGGCCTCTTGATGAAGTATATCCTATTATATTTATGGATGCTATTCACTTTAAGGTTAGAAAAGATAATGCAGTAGTTTCTAAGGCTGCTTATGCAGCAATCGGTGTGAATATACAAGGTAAGAAAGAAGTACTTGGGATTTGGATAGGTGCATCAGAGTCATCAAAGTATTGGCTTTTAGTTCTTAACGAATTAAAAAATCGAGGAGTAAAAGATATTTTAATAACATCTGTAGATGGATTAAATGGATTTACTGAAGCTATTAAAGCAGTATATCCTAATACTGAAATTCAAAAATGTATAATCCATCAAATAAGAAACTCAAGTAGATATCTATCATATAAGGATTTAAAGGCATTTAATGCAGACTTGAAACTTGTATATACTGCCAGCACTGAAGAACAGGCGTTAGCGCAGCTAGATAAGTTAGAAGATAAATGGGGAGAAAAATACTTGATTGCTATAAAATCCTGGAGAAATAATTGGGATGAGCTAGCTACATTTTTTAAGTATCCACCTGAAATAAGAAAGATTATCTATACTACCAATGCGATGGAAAGTTATAATCGCCAATTGAGAAAAGTAACTAAAACTAAGTCGATATTTCCAAATGATGAATCATTAATGAAAATCTTATATCTAGCTACAATTGATATTAGTAAAAAATGGACTCAATCTATTCGAGGATGGGCTCAAATATTAGCACAGCTTTCTATCTTCTTCGAAGGGCGTTTAGACGACCAATTGTTTTAAATTAAAATTGGGAACTCTTATTAAATCACAGATATCATTTCATATATTTTCTATAAATATAAAAATAAGGTTGGATGTATAAAGTATACTTCCAACCTACAATAAAAAAATATTTTTTCTAAAGTTTACACAAAATTATTGACATACTCAAGTATTTAAAAAATAGGGCTGTTGTATAAACTGCCCTTTAATTATAAACCTTTTCTTCAAATCCAGCAAAATTTAATGAAATATTTAAATTACCATTTTTACATCTTAATTCATCTATGAATTTTTTTTGATTAGCATCAAGCTTCATTTGAACAATATAATGAATTTCAAAAAGTGAACCAAAGTCTCTAGTCTTAATGGTCTCAATATACCAAGAATCTGTATATTTATTTAAAATACCATCGAAGATTCCATCATAGTTTAAATCTTCAGGAATTGTTATTTTAAGTTTTGAAGTTTTAGTCTTTGGCATAGCAAATTTTGTTGCATCTAATATTAATGTTAAAGCACAAAGAACTATTGTGAAAATAAAGGCATATCCTATATATCCCATACCACAAGTTAAACCAACAGCTAAAGTAAAGAAAACATAAGTTATATCCTTTGGATCTCCAGGAGCACTTCTAAAACGTATAATTGAAAAAGCTCCAGCTAAGCTAAAGGCTCTAGCTACATTGTTACCTACTAAAAGGATAATAATTGATATTATAACAGGTAGCATAATAAGAGTTATTGTAAAACTTGGTGCATAACCTTCTCTCTTATGAGTTTTGATATATGCAAGGCTAATAATTAAGCCTAGAATAATGGCTGATGAAATAATTAATAAAGCATTAAATAAAGTAAAGGATTCTCCATTTGTAGAGGTTATTATTGTTTCTAACATATGCTTTTCCTCCTTATGTCATAATTTTTATTTAAACAATAATTCATATATTCATTTCCATATTTAGAAAAGTGAGTGTTATAAATTTCTAAATCTGATAACACTTTTGTAAACCAAACAGGTATAGCACCTAATATTTTTACTTCCATTAAATAATGTTTATCTTCTAATAAGTTATTACCGAAGTTACCAAGTTCAAGTTTAAGATTATGGCGTCTTGTTAAAATATTAGAATCGAATGTTATTCTAAAATCATTATCATCTTTAGCGAAAAATGCTTTTCTACTATAACTTATATAAACCATTGGATAAACTGTATTTTTATCTAAATGATATTCTATTTCGTTAAGAACTTGATTATTTATATAATCATCAGTTTTAGGACGAGTACCATATTCTAAAAAGTTATAAGCTTCTTCTAAAGTTAAAGTTGCTCTACGTTTATTTACAATTCCGTTAATTTTCTTTTTTAATTCAAGAAAGACTATATCTTTAGGACAAGTTGGTATATTATAGCTTCTTAATCTTAACTTTTCTTTATAATAAGGCTTATTTATAGAATGTCTAATTATATGGTTATCTTTTGTATCATAATAGATATTATAAATACTATAGTTCTTTCCTGATTTACAAAATTTATCTGGATCCATATATTTGGATAAAATCGGAAGAAGTAAATTATATTGAGTTTCGGTTAATATAAATTTTTTCTCATATCTTTGAAAAGACTTTATTGCCATTAAGATACCTCCTATAGAAATCATATTTTATGAGGTAATTATATAATTCTAACCTTAAAGAAATCTTAAATTGGATAGTATTTTATTAATTATAAAATTTACCAAAGGTGAAACTTAATAATAGAGTAATACGTCTAATAAATGTAAATAGATTAATGCATTAATTAAAGATTAAGTGGGAGGTAAAATGGAGTCAATAATTAAATTAGAAAAGAATAATCATAGAAATGATTATAATAAATTAATAAAAAGTGCTTGTAAGGGGGATAGGGAGTCCTTATCAATATTAATTAATGAAAATATTGAATATTATACAGTTTAAGTAAAAGATTATACAATAGAAAATAAAAATGACAATGATAATTTACCCAATGAAAAAATTATCGAATTCAGAGAAAAAGTAGAGAATACTTTTAAATAATCATATTACAACTATTAAGTATGATATTATAAAATAAGTTATATAATGGTAAAATAAGTGTATTGTAATAAAAAGGAGTAAAGCTGTTATGAAAAAGTTACTAACAATTTTATTAATATCTACATTATCTTTAACCGCATGTACATCAAATAAATTGCAAGAGTTAAGGAAAGAAATAAGTAATAACTCTAATGAAATTAATCAGCAAAAAAATGATGATAATTTAGAAGAAAAAGATCAAAATAAGAGTTTTGAAGAAAGTTCTAATAAAGTTAATGAAGGAAAAGATATTGTTGTAGAATTAGAAAATATAAGTGATAGAGTTAGGGATTATATTATAAATGGTCAAGAAGATAAATCAGAAGCTCAAAAGTTAAAATGGAGCAAAATATTTTTAAATGAAGTTAATATTGATAGTTTATATCAAGAATATATAAAAAATGGTGGAGAAAAAAATAACATAGAAGAGTTAGCTTTATATATTACAGAAAACGCTCCTATTCTTAGTAATTGGGAAGAATTATTTAAAAAAGATTTGTTTAATTCATATGGAGAGGTAGTTATTAAGTTGGAGCCATTAGGAGGGGACTTATACCAAGCATATGTAATAAAAGAAGGAAAAGAAGTTCCATATGTTGTAGTTTCATCAAGAACAGGATACTTTCACGGATAGATAATTATATTAAAATAAGACTATGTTTTATTAGAACATAGTCTTATTTTAATATAAAAAATTAATATATTTTAATAGTTTTGTAATGAAAAAGTAATAGGAAAACAATAAATTAAAGGTAGAATTATATATGTATAGTAAAAATATGGTAGGGAGGATTTTTATGAGACATAGAAGACTTAATAAAAATAAAATAATAAAATTAGTATTAGTAGTTTTATTATTATCCATTGGTCTAATTATTTTTAGAAATTTTTATAAAAAGGACAAGTATGAAAATGAAGGAATAACTATGACAGAGGAAGAAAAAGAAATTATAGATAAAGTAATAGCCTTAGCAGAAGAAAAGATTGGACTTCAATATGTTTGGGGTGGAAAAGGAGAGGTAATGACAGAAGAAAGACTTGATGAACTTATAAGCTATTACGGAGATAGTTATTATCCATTAAGTAGAGAAACATATATAGGCAATCAAGCCTTTGATTGCTCAGGATTAACATATTGGACTTATAAAGAAGTGACAGGAGTAGAAATAGGATATTCAACCTTTGATCAAGAAGATATCCTTCAAGGATATGAGATTAATAAAGAAGATTTACAACCAGGGGATTTAATATATACTCCAGGGCACGTAGTTTTATATATAGGTAGAGGAGAAATTATTAATGCTTATAACAAATATGTTTATCCAATTGGAGGAGTAAAGAAAAGTAATTTATATTTAAGTGAAGATAGTGTTATTTATAGACCTATTGATTATATTAATTCTTTAAAATAATTTTTAATTTAGGGAACTTTTTAGTAAAAGTTTTACTCTTAGGTATATAAAGGTGGTTAGTTAGGGGGAAAATAATTGGAACTAGAAGTTAAAAAGGCTATAAAAGGTGATAAAGAATCTCTTTTAAAATTAATAATGAAAGAAAAAGATAATTATTATAAGCTAGCCTATTTTTATATGAAAAATCAACATGATGCTTTAGATATACTTCAAGAAATGATGATAGTTTTATATAAAGAAATACCAAAGCTTAAAAAGGCAAATTCTTTTTATATATGGAGTAAAAAAATATTAGTTAATTTATGTAAAAAGGAGTTAACTAAGAAAAATAAATTTGAAGAAATAAATGAAACTATTTCTTTAGAAGAAAAGGGATTTAAGGAAACAGAAAATAAGATTTACTTAAAAACTTTAATAGAAAGTTTAAATGAAGAGCAAAAAGAGGCAATTAAGCTTAAATATTACTTAGATTATTCCTATGAAGAAATTGCAAAGGTTTTAGATATTCCATTAGGAACAGTTAAATCTAGGATAAATAAAGGTATTAATAAAATTAGAAAAAATATAGGGGGTGATATAAATGATGGATTTAGATAAGGAATTAAAAAGTTTAAAAGAAGATAATGTAAAAGCACCTAAAGAGTTTGAAGCTGTAATGAGAGAAGCTTTGGAAAAGTTTAATAGAGAAGATAAGAAAAAGAATAAATTTAATAATAAATATCTAAAAATAGCTCTATTATTTATATCATTTATTTTTATTTTAAATATAAGTACAGTATCAGCAATGGTAAAAAAGCTAATTGGATATAATGAATATTTTTCATATTATAGTTATGTTAAAAAGCTAAATGAAATAGGGAAAATTCAAGACATTGACGAAAAAATAGTATTTAGTAATGGAAAAGAAGTTACGATAGAAGCAATGGTTTATGATAATAAATATATTGCTGTATTTATGAAAGAGAAAGTTCAAGAAGAATATAATAAAGCAAAGGTTGAAGCAGTAGGTGGAGAAGCTACAGGTGTTATAGGTGTAGGGCCTGAAAGAGAAGATACTGGAGATTATTTAAGAGTTGAAAGATTTAAAATTGGAGAGGACAAAGAAAAAGTTAATTTAATAATTACTGAAAAAGAAGAGAGTAAGGAAATAACTATTAATATAGATACTTCAAAGAAAATTCATATTGAAAATATAAAACCAGAAGAAAATGAAATTGAAATAGATGGAGTAAAATTTATATTAAATAATTTAAGAGTTAGTCCACTTTCATTAGATTTAGATTATTCACTTGTTTCAGAGGATGATGAAAAAATTAAGGCAATTCAGATAAATAAGGGGAGTTTCTTTAATGAAGGTATATATTTTATGCCAAATATAGAGGGGCGAAATATTGAACCAATGGGAGTAAGCGGTGCATATGATGAGGTTGAAGTCTTAGATAATGGAATTAGGTTCATTGAAAATTTTGTTGTTAAAGATTTAGCTGTAGATAAGTTTAATAAAGCCAATATAGTTATTGAAAGAGCAAATTTTACTGAAGCTTTAAATTTAGATATTAAAAGTAATGTTAAAGACAAAAAAATAAATGATAATTTATTTATAGAAGAACTAGAATATAATGAAGAAACAGAAACTGTTTATATTGCATATTGGAGTAAGTGTAAAAAAATATGGTGGGATAAATATTTAACTTACGAAATAATTCCATATGATGGATTAATTTCTTATGAGCCTTCAACTCATAAAAGTAATACAAAGGATTATCTTGGCAAAGATTATAGAAAATATGAATTTATGAGAAGACAACTGTATATAGGAGAAGGAAAAGAATTCTTTATAGCAAATAATAAAGCTTTGGACATAAGAAAAAAAGATAGGACTATAAAGGTTAAAATTGATTATTAATCTGTAGAATATTATAAAGATATTGACAACTAACTAAATAAGCATTATAATCCATATTAATAAATAAGCATAACTAAGAATTATTTATATAATTCGGAGTATAAGATAATAAAAAGCTATGATAAGAAGAAGTAGTAATTAGTAAGGCTTACAGAAAGCTACCGGTTGATGAGAGGTGCAAGAAAAGCTAATTATGAATACATCTTTGAGCTTCACACCAAATGATGCTTTTAGCATCTAGTAGGCTGTGACGTATTCCTTGCACACGTTATAGTGCTAGAGTATTACCTAGTATAATCTAGAGTACTTGAAAAGGTAGGCAATGTGAATTGTCTATGAACTTAAGGTGGTAACACGAAGATTTATCTCTCGTCCTTTTGATATAAGGGACGGGAGTTTTTTTGTTTTCATTAAGTTCAACATTATCAAAAAGCTTTAATACATTATACTTATAGAACTTGCTTATATTTAAAAATATAAGAGGAGTGTTTAAAATTATGAAAACAGTAGAGGAACAATTTAGGATCATTAAAAAAGGTGCAGATTTAATAGTTAATGAGGAAGAATTAAAATTGAAGCTTGAAAAATCTATAAAAAATAATAAGCCACTAATTATTAAATTGGGTCTTGATCCAAGTGCACCAGATATTCATTTAGGTCATGCTGTAGTTTTAAGAAAGATTAAGCAAATGCAAGATTTAGGGCATAAGGCAGTTATTGTAATAGGTGACTTTACAGGTAAAATTGGGGACCCTACAGGAAAAGCAAAAGGTAGAAAAGCATTAACAGATGAAGAAGTATTGAAAAATGCTGAAACTTACAAAAATCAAATTTTTAAAGTTCTAGATAAAGATAAAACAGAGGTGAAATTTAATAGTACTTGGTTATCAAAATTAAATTTCGATGATGTATTAAAGTTAGCAGCAACAACTACTGTAGCTAGAATGCTAGAAAGAGATGATTTTCAAAAAAGATATAAGAATAATGTTCCAATAGGAATTCATGAATTCTTTTATCCATTAATGCAAGCTTATGACTCTATAGCACTAGAAGCAGACATCGAACTTGGGGGAACAGATCAAACTTTTAATATTTTAATGGGAAGAACTCTTCAAAAGGCAAGAGGACAAGAACAACAAATTGCAATGTTTATGCCAATATTAGAAGGTTTAGATGGAAAAGAAAAAATGAGTAAAAGTTTAGGTAATTACATTGGAGTTAATGAACCAGCCAATATAATGTTTAAAAAAGTTATGGAAGTTCCAGATGAGTTAATTATAAAATACTTTGAATTAGCAACTGATGAACATCCAGATAATATAGATAAGGTTAAGGAAAGACTTAAAGATGGAGAGAATCCAAGAGATATTAAGTTAGAATTAGCAGAAATAATAACGAGATTATATCATTCAGAAGAAGAATTAAAAGAAGCAAGAGAGTTTTATAATACTGCTTTTTCGAAAAAAGAAATACCAGATAATATACCAGAATTAAATTTCAGTGGAAACATATTAAAGGAACTAACTGAAGATTTAGTAAAGGAAAAAATAATTCCTAGTAAAAAAGAATTTAATAGACTTTTAGATCAAGGTGGAATTCAACTTAATGGTGAAAAAATAAAAGATTTTAATACAATCATCGAGGATAAAGATGTACTGAAAATTGGGAAAAAGAAGTTTATAAAAGTAGTTAAAACTATATAAATATAGTAATAATATTATAAATAAGAAAGGAGTAATAGTGAATATAATTTTAATTATTGCTCCTTTTTTATTTACATTTATTAATTAGTTGTTTTATTTCATTATTTAAATTAAATATATTAATATCTACATTTTTTGTTGAATAAATTGGTTGTATAGCAAATTTACTTTTGTGCTGTTTTAAAAGTAACATAGTTCTCCGACTTACTATTAATTGTGGTCTAGTTATAAAATTATTAGAATTCTTATAAAAATCATCAAAGGCTAAGTAAGATATATTAAAATCTTTAAAGTTATTAGCTATATATTCTTGATTATAAATACAAACATCCTGTCTTTTTAGATAATAATCATGAAGTGGTGATCTTTTACTTGGATATACAATTCCCGCAGAATCAAATAATGAAGAAATTTCAGTTTTTATTTTAGATTCTTTGATAATATTTATTACTTTTAATTGATAAAAAATTACTTCACTAGTATTTATATTTATTACTGGAAGTAATTCAAACCCCGTAAAGTTATTATTTAAAAGAAAATCACCTAAAGATTTATTAATAAAATATATAGTACAAAAGCCAGTATTATATTCTTGGAATTGGACTTTATTTACAATATCTTTATTACAAATTAAATTTTCGCAGTTATCGAAAATAATAAAATTTTCAGTTAAAATAATAGACTTAAATTTTTGATTATTAACATATATACACTTTTTAGAAATTGAACTTTGATAAAAATTAAGATATAAATTGAAATAGTCACAATTAGTATAATCATTTTTATTATAATCAATAACTGCATAATTATTGCTTATAATATTATAATTAATAATTAATTTATTGTTATAGAAAAAACTTAGCAGTTTTTTATGTTCAGTTGAATTATAATCAAAGAAATTAGTTGTTGGATCATTAGGATTTATTAAATTATTACTAACATTTTCATTGTAAAAGATAGGATCATATTTATTTTTAATCAAATCACAATATTCCGATAAAAGTTTTAATTCTATTAAATAGAATTGTAATTTTTTTAAGATATAATCATCGATAGTGTTTAATCTTATTATATAACTTATTTTACATTTCAATTTTATTAACTAACTCCTTATAAATATTTTAATTAATATGGACTATCCATCAGTGAAATATATTTTTTGCTGCAGTGGTTATTTTAAAATTATATTATATTTTTATTAATATAAAAAACATATTTTTAAATTATAAAGAATGTACTACTAAAACATTATTATATAAGGTAGATGGTAACATTATTTAAATAATAAAGATATCAAATTAGAAAAAGAAAATTTAAAATAAAAAAATAGTGGAATTTTATGATAGAGTGTGTAAGTTTGATTAAATAAAATTATAAGAAAACTTACACACTCTATTTTTTCTTTATTTGTTGTGAGACAATTTTGATCTTTTAGTGAATTTTTTTCCGTTAGAATGTGAACCTTTTTTCACACCATTTTCAATTCCAATTTCAGCTCCAGACTCAGAATACATTTTTCTAAGTTCTGCGTTAGATTTAGGGCGATCTTTTCGTCTGTTCTTATTATTATCCATACAAAAGTCCTCCTAAGTATAAGTTGTCTATATTAGTGTGCCACAATATAAATAAATAATATTATTAAAATATATCTTAAAGTAGAATTTATTATTTAGAGAGGAAAAAACTATGAAGATAAATTTTTAGTTTTTATTTTATTATTTTTTAAAAAGGAAATGTTATTTTTACATAAATAACACCCTATAAAAGCAGTTATTGGAACGGCTAGTACAATCCCAATACTTCCAGATAATCCTTGGATAATTTCAATACCTAAAAGATCTAAGTTTATCATCTTATTAAAGGGCATATTTGCTGAGAAAATTAATATTAAAATACTTAAGGAACCACCAGCAAAAGCTAAAATTAAAGTGTTGGTCATTGTACCAATAGTATCTTTTCCTATGTTCATTGCACTTTTAAAAAGTTCAGAAAAACTTATCTTATTATTTACTTTGTATATTTCAAAAATTGAAGAAGAAATAGACATAGCTATATCCATTACTGCTCCTAAAGAAGCAACCAATATTCCTGTAAACATTATTCCTCTAATTTTTAAACCAGTATCTTCAGCAATATATGTTAAACTTTCAGCTTCGCTCATATTAAGACCTGAAAGATTTGTTAAATATCCAAAAGTGTAAGCAATTAATCCAGAAATAATTACACCGGAAACTGTACCTAAAATAGCAGTTAATGTCTTCTTATTGAATCCTGAAACTAAAATTAAAGTTATTATTATACTTAGAGTACTCATTAAAATTCCAGCAAATATAGGATTTATTCCTCTAAGCATAAGAGGAACCATTAAATAAACACAGCATATTAGAGTGAAAAATAATGCTACTAAAGATTTAATTCCCTTAAACCCTCCAATGAGAACTACAGAAGTAATAAAAATAGCAATTAACAAATAAATCATATTACTTCTATCATAACTATATAAATTCATTTGAATATTACCATCTTTCTCAAGAACACCTATTATTACCTTACTACCTTCCTTTACTTTAATATTATATAGTCTACTTATTGGATTTTCTATTAAATAGCTGTCTTCAGTAAAATTAGATGAATTTATTTTAACTAAGATTTTTTGAAATCCTATTTCTACATCCTCTAAATATGGATCCTTACTTAAATCTTCACTTATTACGTCAGAAACAACAGCATTATAATACCTCATATTTTTATTATATTTATCAGGTAAAAATCCACCTTTAAAAATTGATTTAGAAAGGATTATTAATAAAATACTAAAAAAAACAACTCCTATAATTAAAGATAGATTTTGGCTTTTTAGATTTTTATAAAAATTTTTTTTCTTTTGTAGTTTTATTTTTTTAATATGCTTACTCATAACATCCTCCTTGGAAAAATATTCCTAAAATAATTATATTATAAGAATATAAAAAGGTAAATTGAAGAGTTTGATATAAATACTATTTAATTATATAATTACTTATATAAGGATATATTTTATTTGGGGGTAAAAACATGTTTAGACCAATTTAACAAAATCTAAATACATTTTTAATAGCCTTTTTATAAAGGTTTATTTTTTGTGTCTTTAGGAGGATTGTTAAATTGAATAAAAGACTAAATATTTATTTATTAAATCTTATTGTATTTTTGCAAGGTTTAGTATTTTATGCTCCTGTTGCAACTATTTATAGAGAGAATAGGGGAATATCATTATCTGAAATCTTTATAATTGAATCTATTTATATGGTTTTTATTATATTATTAGAAATTCCTTGGGGTATATTTGCAGATAAGTTTGGATATAAAAAAACTTTACTATTATCTAATTTTATTTTTCTTGTATCAAAAGTTATTTTTTTTAAAGCAAATTCATTTACTCTATTTTTTATAGAAAGATTATTATTAGCATTTTCTATATCAGGTTTGTCAGGATGCGATTCTGCAATGATGTATCTGTCTTTAAATGAAAATGAAAATAGTGAAAAAATATTTGCAACATATGGATTTTTTTCAAATTTAGGATTTTTAACTGGGTCAGTAGTAGCAACATTTATAATTGATATATCCATAGATTTAGCGGCTTTTTATACTATAATACCTTATGCTTTAGCCTTTTTATTATCCTTTCTTTTAAAGGAAATAGGATTAGAAGAAAATAAAAAAGTAGGAGTAAAAGGTAATATAAAAAGTATATTAAAAAAAAGAAGTATGTTAATTTTTATTATTTCAATGGCACTTATAACTGAAGTTTTTCAAAGCATTACTGTATTTTTAAATCAAGGTATTTATATGAAAAGTAAAATTGATATTAAGTATTTTGGGATCATATTATCAATTATTCAAATAATAAGACTAATATCTGTAAAGTCATATAAGATTACAAACAAGTTCGGACAGAAAAAAATAATAATTTTTTTAGTTATAAGTATATTGATAAGTTCAGTTGTTTTAATATTTACAAGTAATCCATTATTAGCTATTAGTGGAATTGCTATAATAACTACAAGTATGTCTTTTCTTGAACCTATTTCTATGGATATTAAAAATAAATCAATTTTATCAAGTAATAGAGCTACTATATTATCTATATATTCTATGATAGGGAGTCTTGTTTCAGCCAGTATTAATCCTATAATAGGTTTAGCTTCGAATTTTTACATAGAATGTGGTTTATTTACCTGTACTATCATTTGTTTGATATCAATTATCTTATTAAGAATATATAAATAATTTTTATATTAAGACTAATTATTCAAAGTCACAAGTTATCTTGTGGCTTTTTATTATGATTTAGAAAATTATATAGGCATACTTTTTTATTATAATGGAAAAAATAAAAATTTTTTTGTTATAATATTATATATTTAAAGAAAAGAGGGGAAGAATGAATTTAAAAATAAAAGATATAAATAATATTAATTATAAGGAAGCTATAAAATTAACAGTAAAAAGCCATCAAGTAAGTTTTATTGAAACAGTAGAAGAATCATTATTAGAGGCAAGAGAGTTATCTTTATGGAGGCCTGTTGCTATATATGATAATGATAAAATAATAGGTTTTGCTATGTATGGGTTATGGAAGGAAAAAGATTTTCCAGGTAGAGTATGGCTTGATAGATTTATGATAGGAAAAGATTTTCAAGGTAAAGGGTATGGAAAAAAATCATTAGAAATTGTTTTAGATAAAATTTTCAATGATTATAAATGTAATGAAATATACTTGAGTATTTATGATAACAATATTTTGGCAATAGATTTATATAAAAAATTTGGATTTAAATTTACTGGTGACCTAGATATAAATGGAGAACTAGTAATGAAATTGGAGGTTTAAGTTAATGATAATAAGAGAAGAACTAACAAAAGATTATAATGAAGTGGAAGAAGTAATAGAAAAGAGTTTTAAAACAGCAGAGTTTACAGATAATGAAGAACATAATTTAGTTAAAAGACTTAGAAAAAGTAATGAATTTATTAAAGAGCTATCTCTAGTAGCAGAAGATAATAATAGAATAGTTGGACATATACTTTTAACAAAAGCATCTATTAGAGATAATAATAAAATTATTGAAACTTTAGCTCTAGCCCCACTATCTGTTTTACCAGGATATCAAAATTGTGGGATAGGGAAAGCTTTGACAAATAAAGCAATAGAGTTAGCTAGGAAGTTAGGATATAAATCTATAGTTGTGTTAGGTCATGAAAATTATTATCCAAAGTTCGGATTTAAGAAAGCTAGTATGTATGGAGTTAAAGCTCCTTTTGAAGTTCCTGATGAAGCATATATGATTTTAGAATTAATACCTAATGCTCTTAATGGAGTTAGTGGTGTAGTGGAATATTCAAAAGCTTTTTTTGAATAAACAATAAGTAACTTTAAGTGTTTTGTGAAGCATATTTAATTTAATATAAATCTTCATGTAAATTTTAAGTTTTAATGAGGAAATCATAAAGGGGGCGTTGAATACAACCCCTTTATTAATAATTATTTTAAATGTTTAAGTTTATTCAATATGTCAAAGTAATCTTTTTCTAGTGAATTCTTTTTTTCAAAGTCGCTTTCAAGAGATAATAATGATATAAGTTCTGAAAGTTTATTTTCTAGAATTAATTTATTTTCTTTTAGAAGTCGATTATTCTTATTAATTTTAGATTTGTTTTTAAAATTAATATAGTCATCATAATTTCCATCAAATTGAGCGATATTAGTATTACTAATTTCTAATACATTGTTGCAAACATTAGAAATAAATTTTCTATCGTGAGATACTATTAATAAGGTTTTATCAGTGTTTTTCAATGCGTTTTCAAGGGCTTCCATGCATTTAATATCTAAATAATTAGTTGGTTCATCAAGAATAATAATATTATTATCAGAAAGTAAAAGCTTGCATATAGCAACCTTAACCTTCTCTCCACCGCTCAATTTGGAAATTTTTTTATAAACATCATTTCCTTTAAATCCAAATCCATCTAAATTTATTCTTATAAAACTTTCTGAATATGAGGAGTTTATTTGAATATTTTCTAGAATACTTTTGTCAGGAATTAAGATATTTTTTTCTTGATCAAGAAATCCGATAACAACATTCTTAGCTATTTTAATACTATCATTTTGGTTTTTAATTATTTCTTTTAATAGAGTACTTTTACCACAACCATTATTCCCTAATAAGGCTATTTTTTTACCCTTTTTTATTTTGAAGTTAGCTTTAGATAATAGTATTTTATCATCTATAGTTAAATTTAAGTTTTTTACTTCAATGGGATTCTTAGAAGTAAGTTCTAAACTATCTAGTACATTTATTTTTAGTGATTTTTCAGTTCTGGGTTTTTCTTTAACTTCTAAATGTTCAATTCTACTTTTAATAGCTTTTATATTGTTATCTAAGCTTTTCTTTGCCTTTTGTCCACCCATTCTATGAAGTCTTGCTTCAGAGTTGCCCATTCTTTTTGGTGTCCTTCGAATATCATTTTTAAGTGTTTTTTTTATTGTTACTGCTTCTTCAAGTCTTGATTTTTCTGTAAGGTACTTATTATATTCATAATTTTTACGCTTTTTTTCGAAAGCTTTTACTTCTAAATATTTTGAGTAATTCCCTTTATAGATATTTATTTTTCCATTTTCAATTTCAAATATTGTATTACATAAAGAATCTAAGAAATTTCTATCATGGGAAACTAGAATTAAAGAACCATTATGGTTTTTAAGCATTTCTTCTAAAATTTCAATACTATTTGAGTCTAAATTGGAAGTAGGCTCATCAGCTATTATAAGTTCTTTATTTTCACTTAGTGCATTGGATATTTTAAGCTTAACCTTTTCTCCACCAGATAGGTATTTTTTATATTTATCTGGTGCATTTAATAAACTTTTGATTTTGCTTGTATAGCAGCTTTCATCTAAGTCTTCCGTTTGACTGATATAAGAAAAACTATTAGTTAGATATATGCTACCAGTATCAGGTTTTTCAGTACCTATTAAAATTTTCAAAAGTGTACTTTTCCCAACTCCATTTGCACCTACTAATCCTATTTTATCTCCCTTTAATATTTCAAGTTTTTTTATATCTAATATTAATTTATCACCATAATATTTTGTTAAATTATTTATTAATGCTAATTGCATAAAAAAATCCCTCCTTGTTTTAGGAGAGAGTTATAGACGATATAAAAAGGCAACACAAATAAACCTATAGTCAATAATCTACTCTCCATAAATTAATGCACAACAAAAAAAGCCAAAAGACTTAATTTTATACGCAATAAAATCAATTAAAGTAGATTACATTCTCATTGTTGAAATTACCTTTTCCTTTCTTATAATCAGTTTTATTTTAAAGAAATTATATCTTCAAATATATTATATATAAAATATTGATTTTTAGATAGTATAAATTATATAAGCTTAAAATATTAAATAATTTTAGAAAGCATATCTTAATGATATAATTAATGTAATAATTTAAAAGAAAGGAAGAGTTATGAGTAAATTTATTAAAAAGGAAATTAATAAATTAAACAAAAAAGAAAATAAGATAATTAATAAGAAAAGAAATAAAATAATTAAAGATAAATTAATTCCAATATCAGAAAAAATAGAAGAAAAGATTCCAGATAAGTTAAGAGCGACACTAGAAGGTGCTTTTTATAATGCTTTTAAGGTGGTTTTTAAAGGTGGAAGTAAGTATATAGAAAAATTATATAATAAAGAAAAGATAAAGTTAGATCATGATATTAACAATTATTCCCTTAATAAAAGGGCTACAAGAAAAAGTTTAAAGCTAATTGATTCTCAAGGAAAAAGAAGCAAATTGATTAATTCTACCATTTCAACAGTTGAAGGAATAGGACTAGGGGCTCTAGGAATTGGAATACCAGATATACCAATATTTATTTCAATTATCTTAAAAACTGTTTATGAAATTGCTTTAAGTTATGGGTTTAATTATGAAAGTGAATCAGAAAAAATATATATTTTAAACTTAATTAATGTTGCATTAACAAGTGAAAAAGAAAAACTATTTTATAGCGAAAAACTAAACGAAATAGAAAATAAAATAAGTTTGTGCTTAGAATTGGAAAACAATTTAGATAGTGAAATTAAGGAGACAGCTAAAGTTTTATCAAATACTTTATTACTTGTTAAATTTATTCAAGGATTACCTATTATTGGAGTAGTAGGTGGAGCTTTAAATTATCAGTTTATAAACAAGATAAGTAAATATGCAAGTATTAAATACAAAAAGAGATATTTAAAAAAACAATAAATTTTAATTTTTAGAAGGTGACTAAATGAAAAAGACAATAGGAATACTTGCTCATGTAGATGCTGGTAAAACAACATTTTCTGAGCAAGTGCTTTATCATACAAAAAGTATTAGAAATAGAGGAAGGGTAGATCATAAAAATTCTTTTCTAGATATAAATAGATTAGAAAAAGAAAGAGGAATTACAATATTTTCAGATCAAGCTATTTTTGAAATAGATGAATCAAAATATTATTTAATTGATACACCAGGGCATATAGACTTTAGTTCTGAAATGGAAAGAGCATTAAGTATTTTAGATTATGCAATATTAATAATAAGTGCCGTTGAAGGAATTCAAGGACACACAGAAACTATATGGAATTTATTAAGAAAATATAATATACCAACATTCTTTTTTATAAATAAGATAGATAGAACAGGTGCTAGTTTAGAAAAAGTAATTAATGAAATAAAAGAAGATTTAACTTCTGACATATGTTACATAAATAAATTAGAAAACTTAAATGAAGAAGTAATTGAACTTATTTCTGAAAGGGATGATTTGCTTTTAGAAAGATATTTAAATGGAGGTTACAACGAAGAAGAATGGATACTATCTTTAAAAAATCTTATTAAAGAAAATAAGATTTTTCCATGTCTTTCTGGTAGTGCTCTTCAAGATGAAGGAATAGATAATTTTCTAAGAATATTTAATATGTTAACCGTTAGTAGCTATGATGAAAATAGAAGTTTTTCTGGAAGAGTATATAAGATTAGGCATGATGATAATGGGACAAGACTTACCTTTATTAAAGCTTTAAGTGGAAGTCTTAAAGTTAGAGATGAAATATCTTATGGAAAAAATAATGATATAACTGAAAAAATAAGTAGTATAAGATTATATAACGGAAATAAATTTACAACTGTAGATAAAGTTTCTGCAGGGGATGTTTTTGCAGTTACTGGGTTAAGTGGCTTAGGAGCAGGAGAAGCTATTGGTAACTTAGAAGGAGATATAAATTTTAATATGGTACCAACTTTAATGTCTAAGGTTATTTTTGATAAAAGTTATAATGTTAAGGATGTTTTAAAATATTTTAGAATATTAGAAAATGAAGATCCTGCATTAAATGTTATTTGGAATGAAGTATTACAAGAAATACAAGTTTCAATAATGGGAAAAATTCAATTAGAAGTTTTAAAGGAAGTTGTAGAAGAAAGATTTAATTTAAAAATAGAGTTTGGTCCTTGTGAAATTATGTATAAAGAAACTATTAAAAATGCTACATATGGATATGGACACTTTGAACCATTAAAGCATTATGCAGAAGTGCACTTGAAATTAGAACCTAATAATAGAGGAGAAGGAATAACCTTTGAAAATAGATGTCATGCAGATGATTTAACTACAGGAAATCAAAACTTAATTAAAACGCATATATTTGAAAGAAATCATCATGGAATTTTAACTGGATCACCTATTACAGATATAAAAATTACTTTATTAACAGGTAGAGCTCATAATAAGCATACAGAAGGTGGAGACTTTAGAGAAGCTACTTTTAGAGCAATTAGACAAGGATTGGAAAAAGTAGAAAATATACTTTTAGAGCCATATTATAAGTTTAAAATAGATGTGGAATTAGACTATATGGGAAGAGTTATATCAGATATCCAAAGATTAAATGGAACCTTTAATACTCCTGATGCAAAGCTTAATAAAGTTACCATAACAGGGAGAGGGTCTGTAGCTACTTTTATGGATTATAGTGCTGAAATACTTACATTTACAAAGGGGAAGGGAAGTATAAATTTAATTTTTGATGGATATGATATATGTCATAATAGTGAAGAGGTAATAGAAAAAATAGGATACAATAAAAATGCAGATATAGAATACTCATCTAGTTCTATTTTTTGCTCTAAAGGTCAAGGTTTTGTGGTTCCATGGAATGAAGTAGAAAAGTATATTCATTGTGAAATAAAAGAATAAAAATATAAAAAGTACCATATTGATTATGACATATAAATTTTTAAGTCAGCACAATATGGTATTTTATATTTTGAAAATAATTTATCTTAATGAAAAACTTTTTAGTTCCCATTGAGAGGTGTCGTAATTAAAAGAAAGAGTTGCTATAATAGAAGGCTTTTCAAAATGCTTTCCTAAATGAACGGTAGTTTCTTCTGGAGTTCCAGATTCAGTTAGAACAGCTAAGTTTTTTACGGTTTCTTGGTTTAATTTATTTTTCACTCCATTAAATTCAAAGTAACCATTTGTTGTTAAGTCATTATTTATTTTATTTAATATATACCTTCCAGCAGATTCTCCTGGACTTATATCTTTTTCTTCAATATCTTTTATTTCAGATAATATCCACTTTTCATCTTTAAATTGAAAAATTAAATTACAATTTGTATCAATTTCTACAGTTTTATAGTTTATTATTAAATCTACATTTAAGGTGTAAGTTTTTCTATTGATTCTAGTTAAGTCATTTGTATTGAATAAATTAAAATAATATAACTCTCTATTAATTCCTGCATTTTGTGATGTAGCTTTATTCAAAGTATTAGGGAGATCAATATCGTAATTCATAATTTTTATTGCTTTTTCCTTAGTTAGTTCTGGAATATATAATAAGCTTTTCATTATAAATGAGAAAGGGATAGATAGTCCAAATATAATTATTAAAAAAAATGCAAATCTAAATTTAAATTTATCTGAAATCTTTTTTTCTTTTTTATTAATGAAAACTATATTATTGCTGTAGTTACCCATAAAACCTCCTAATATGTAAAGTTATTAATAAATATGTTAAAATAATTATATAGTAAAAAATAGCTAAATTAAAGGGGCTGGTATTAATGGAAATTAAGTTTAGATATATTGATAATGATTATATTGAATTAAATAAGTTTTATAATGAAGAAATAGGAATTGCTAAAACTGGAAGAATAGCTAATGCTATATTAATTCCAGCAGTTCTCTTTTTGGCTTTAATGATTATTGGAAAAGATTTAGATACTTTTATTGTTATACCTTTTATGGCTTGGATAATTGTAACTATAATTTGGTTGATTTTTAACAAATCTATTTATAATTATAGGCTAGGCAAAGCTTTTAAATATACTTTTAAGGATGAAAAATTAAAGGGAATAGACTTTTATAAAGATACTAGAATTACTTTAAATCATGAGGGAATAAAAAAAGAAATTGAAGGAATAGTAACACATGTAAAATGGGATGCTGTAGAGAAGGTATATATATCAGAAAAAAATATCTTTATAAGACTTGTAAATGCTACGTATATTAACGTTCCAATAAGAGCTTTAAAGAATAAATCAGGAAAAGAAGAGTTTTTGCAAATTATAAATGAAAACATAAAAAGTGATTTTAGTTTAATATATTAATTTAATATTAGTTTAACAATAGAAAGCTAAGTGGCTGTTTTTAGCAGCCACTTAGAATAAATGTGCAAATAGTTTATTGCCTTCTTCAAAAACTGTAACTGTAAAGTAGTTCCAAGGGACTACTGTTGCACCTACTCTAGATATTGCAACTCTTATTTTAAAGGTTGAGCCTGTATTAGTTTTAGAACTTGGACCTTCATAAGTAACTTTATCTAATCTTACTACCATCTCTGAGCCAGGAGTCAGCTCCATTTGAGTTCTAAGAGAATTTAAATCCTTCATAAGTTTTTCTTTATCTTCTTCAGTTATTGGAATATATCCTTTTTCATTAAGGGTATCATAAGATACTAAAAAGTCATAAATAGAAGGATCTTCATTTAGATATAAATATAATAAATCATTAGTAAAGTCTAGTTCCTTATATTCACCTTGAGTGTAATGAATTAATTGTTGGTCATCGTAAATATTAGTTCCTATTTCTATTTGTGATAAATCCTTTGAAGAAGTATAAGTTTTTCCTAAAGCATTAAATTCAGTTATCTTTTCAGGTTCTTCAACCACTATTTCAGGTTCTTTAGTATTTAAGTTTTCTTCATTAGTTGGTTTACTAGATGAGCAACTAATAAAAGTTAAAGCAAATAAAAGTAAAAATAAAATTAGCAATAGATTTTTTTTCATTACATCCTCCTAGAGTTATATATTCAAAAAATACCATGTAAACTAATTTTATGATAAAAACTAAGTAAAGTAAAACAATAGAAGAAAATTTAATAAAAGTTGATTAATTTATGATAAATAAATATAATGATGATATAAAAAGATTAAATAGGAGGATAAAATAATGTCAGTTAAAATGTTGCATACTTGTATAAGAGTAATGGACTTAGAAAAGTCATTAAAATTTTATAAAGAAGCTTTAGGATTAATTGAAACTAGAAGAAAAGATTTTCCTGAGCATAAATTCAGCCTTGTTTACTTATCAAATGAAGTAGGAGGATATGAAATAGAACTTACTTATAACTATGATGTGGAAAAGCCATATGAGTTAGGAAATGGTTTTAGTCATATTGCAGTAGAAGCAGTAGATTTAGAGGCTATGAGAGAAAAACATATTTCTTTAGGTTATGAAGTGACACCTTTAAAAGGGCTTCCAGGAACTAAGCCTTCATATTATTTCGTAACTGATCCAGATGGATATAAAGTAGAAGTAATAAGAGCTAAATAATTTATATAGTCTAGTAACTAGAAAAAGTTACTAGACTTTTTTTTGTAAATTTGCATAAAATAAAGAATGATTATATAATTGATAGTTATTATTAATTAGTATATAATATAAATAGATAAATAATTCTAAAAAAAGGATGAAGGTGTATATTTATGAGTAAAATATCAATCATTGGAGCAGGATCAATTGGAGCTACAACTGCCTTTGCCTTATTACAAAAAGAGGTTGCAAGGGAAATAGTTATAAATGATATTAATCAAGAAAAAGCATTAGGTGAAGTTCTTGACTTAATGCACGGTAGCTCTTTAACTAGTCCTTGTAACGTTACTTTAGGATCTTTAGAAGATACAAAGGGATCAGATATTATAATAATTACTGCAGGAGTTGCTCAAAAACCAGGAGAAACTAGACTTGATTTAGTTGATAAAAATTATAAAATTTTTAAGAGTTTTGTACCAACGTTAGCTAAGCTTAGTCCAAATGCAATACTATTAGTTGTTTCAAATCCTGTGGATATACTATCCTATATGACTTATAAACTTTCAGGATTCCCACGAGAAAGAGTTATTGGATCAGGAACAGTACTAGATACAACTAGACTTAGAAGCTTACTTGGAAAATATTTTGGTGTTGATGGAAGGATAGTTCAAGGTTATGTTTTAGGAGAACATGGAGATAGTGAGTTTGTTCCATGGTCATCTTTAACTATAGGAAATATTCCAATTAAAAACTTTTCGGAACAGTTATCAATTGAATGGGATAAGGAAACAGAAAAAGTTATAGCAGATGATGTAAAAAATGCTGCTTATGAAGTTATCAATAGAAAAGGAGCAACTGCATTTTCTGTTGCTGCTGTTTTAACAAGAATTGTAGAGGCATTTTTAAAAGATGAAAAGACTATATTATCAGTATCAACTTTATTAAATGATTACTATGGTGTAAATGAAACTTATTTAAGTGTTCCAACAATAGTAGGTAAAAATGGAGTAGAAAAAGTATTGAATATTGAATTTTCTGAAGAAGAAAAAGAAAAGTTTGTTTCATCAGCGAATTTAATGAAGCAGTATATAGATAGAATAAATGAAAATTAAATAATTATATTACAAAGTAAGAAGTGGATTATAACTTTTATATAGAGTTAAAATCTACTTCTTTTTTTCTATATTAGGCTATTGAAGTTTTAAAACAATGAAAATAAACATAGTATAGATTAGTTATTATTTTATTATAAGAAAGGTAGAGGGTATGATTAAAGAATTTATAAATAGAATAATTAAAAATAAGCTTATAGGTAAGGCTATTATAGTAATATCTTCTATAATTTTATTATACTTACTTTCTTCAATGTATTTTATTAATCATTTTTTCTTTAATACTAAAGTTAATGGAGTTGATTTATCTTTAAAGAATTATAAAGAGGCCAATAAGATTTTAGAAGAATCGGTAAAAGAATATAGTATTAAAATTGTAGGGAGAGATAATAGAATTGAGGAAATTAGAGGGAGTTATATAGACTTATTATTCAAAGAAAAAGATATTATAAAAGAAATAAAAAAAGAACAAAATTTATTTAAGTGGATAGCATCTTTAATTAATAAAAAAGAATATTATATCTATGGATTAGTTGAATTTAATGAAGAAATGCTAGTTGATGAAATAAATAGCTTGGATATTGTTAACAAAGATATTATAGAACCAGTAAATGTAACTTTTAAATATACTAATGGAGTTTATGAAATGGTTCCAGAAGTTTATGGAAATAAAATAAATAAAAATAAGCTAATAAAAACTATAATTGATAGCGTAAAAAAAGGTAATAGATTAATTGATTTAGATATAGAGACATGCTATGAAAATCCAGAATATACTATGGACTGCGAAAAAGCAATTGAAACAAAGAAATTAATAAATCAATATATATCTACTAAAATAACTTATTTATTTGGTGAAAATAAAGAGGAATTAAGTGCAGATATAATATATAGTTGGTTAACTGTTGATGAAGATTTAAACGTAGTAATCAATGAAAAGTATTTAAAGGAATACATAGCTAATTTAGGTGAAAAATATAATACTGTTGGTATAGAAAGAGATTTTAAAACTTCTATAGGAAAGGTTATAAAGGTAAAAGGTGGCTATTATGGTTGGAAAATTAACTCAATAGCTGAAGAAAAAATGCTTCTTGAAAATATTAAATTAGGAGCAGTTTTGGAGAAAGAGCCTATATATACTCAAAAAGCATTATATAGAGACGGCGATGATATAGGTAATACCTATGTAGAAATAAATATAACAAGACAATATATTTGGTTCTATAAAGAAGGAAAAGTAGTAGCAGAGGGATCAATAGTAAGTGGCGATCCAAGAAAAGGATATTCAACAGCTTTAGGAACATATATGATTAACTATAAGCAGAAAGATGCAATATTAAAGGGGCCAGGCTATGAAACTAATGTTACTTACTGGATGCCTTTTAATGGAAATATAGGAATTCATGATGCTAGCTGGAGATACTCCTTTGGATCTAACATTTATCAAAATAATGGAACACATGGGTGTGTAAATGCTCCAATTAGTTTAGCTAAAAAGATTTATGAGAATATTGATGCAGGTACCCCTGTTATATGTTATGAAGAATAAATAAAACAATAAAGTATTATATACCTCTTTGGTAAATTATGCTATAATGATAAAAAGGGGGGATATATTTATGAAAGATGAGAGAGTATTAACATTAACAAAATCATTAGTTTGGGGTTTAATATGGCTTATTATAGCATCTATAGTAGGTTTTATACTAACTAAATTTATGACTTCTAGAAGCTTTCAGGATATATTGTTTATTGAGGGATTAGTATTAATTTTTGCAGGGATTTTCGCTTCAATTTCTGGAGATCCTAGAGGAGTTTCTATGCAAGGATTAGGACAAAATAATGCTCAATATATAAATAATGCTAATTTAGAAGTAGCAAGGATGGAAAAAGAAAAAGTTCATATTAAAACTGATATTAAATTTGCACTAAGTACTTTTTCCTTAGTTATTGGTGGAATTCTATCTGTTGCATTAACTTTTATAATTTAGATTATAGTAATAATAAATACAAAAAGGAGTATATTTATGAAAGATGATAGAATATATTTACTTGGAAAAACTATAACTTGGTCATTAGTATGGTTTGCATTAGCAACAATAGTAGGAATAGTAATAACGAGGATTACTCAATTTAAGAGTCTTCAAGATATATTATTTATAGAAGGATTGTTACTAATTTTTGTAGGGATTTTTTCATCAATATCAGCAGATTCTATATCATTTTTTTTGAATGGAGGATTTAGAACTTATAGGAATAAAATAAATTTATTATTTTCTTTAGGAACATTCTCGTTATTTGTAGCAGGAGTTATATCTTCAGCAGTAACTTTTATAATGTAAGGAAAATTTAATAAGATATAATTAATGGGTTGTCTAAAACAACCCATTTTTATTTTTTATATATAAGAATTGAAGATAAGGTTTAAATTGTTATTAGTTAATAGAAATTATTAATTATACTTGCTTTAATAGTATAGGTTATAGTATTATTTAGTTACTAAAGGAGAAATATAATTTTATTAATATAGATTATGGAGGATACAATGTTAAATATAGGATGTCATTTATCAACAACTAAAGGTTTTGAAAATATGGGGAAGGAAGCTTTAGAAATAGGAGCAAATACTTTTCAATTCTTTACTAGAAATCCTAGGGGTGGTAAAGCAAAGGATATAGATATGAGGGATATGGAAGGTCTATTGAAAATTGCTAGGGATAATAATTTCGCTACTATTCTAGCTCATGCTCCTTATACATTAAACGCATGTTCAGCAGATGAAAGAACTAGAGAGTTTGCAAGAGAAATGATGGAAGATGATTTAAAGAGAATGGAGCTTATGCCAAATAATTTGTATAATTTTCACCCAGGTAGTCATGTTAAGCAAGGTGTGGAAATAGGGATAAATTACATAGTAGAGCTTTTAAATAATGTATTAAGAGAAGATCAAACAACTACAGTTTTATTAGAAACTATGGCCGGAAAAGGTTCAGAAGTAGGTAGAACTTTTGAAGAAATAGCAGAAATAATATCTAGAGTTAAGCTTAAGGATAAAATGGGAGTATGTTTAGATACTTGTCATATTTATGATGCTGGATATGATATTGTAAATAATTTAGATGGAGTTTTAGAAGAATTTGATAGAGTTATTGGTCTAGATAGATTAAAGGCAATTCATTTAAATGATAGTAAAAATCCATTTAAAAGTCATAAAGATAGACATGAGAAAATTGGAGAAGGATTTTTAGGATTAGAAGCAATAACTAATATAATAAACCATCCAAAGCTTAAGCACCTGCCATTTTTCCTTGAAACACCTAATGAATTAGAGGGATATGCTAAGGAAATAGAACTTTTAAGAAGCAAATACCAGGAGTAGATTTTTTCTTGCCAGATATTAATTTCTTGTATAATATTAAATAAGATTGCGAAGCAATCTTTTAATTTTACATTATAAAAATGCTAGCATTTTTATTCAAGGAGAGTTTTACATGGATGATTTAATAAAGGCAATTAAAGATATACTAAATGAAGAAGTTATAAAGGTTGTTATTAGCAATAAGGCTAATAAAGATATAGAGTATAACAAAATTAATATAACTTTGAAAACAAATAACAAAGGGAAAGGGTATTATCAAATAGAAAAATTTACAGATAAGCAAGTTTTTCATGAAAATATCCAGGTTAATGATTTAGAAAAGACAATATTTAATTTAGTAAATGATAATTATAAACAATTGTCAGCTTGGTCAAGTAATTTTACTTTTGATTTAAAAATATCTAAAAAAGGCAAGATTTTTCTTGGAAAGAAAAAAGCTAATAATGAAAACTTAGTTAACAAAAGTCATAATAAAGAAAAAAATTATATCTTAAAAGAAGGCATGATAATAGAGCCTTTAATAGATTTAGGTGTTTTTACTAAAGAAGGTAAAGTGGTAAATTCAAAATATGATAAATATAAGCAAATTAATAGGTTTATAGAAATTATTGATGATGAAATAAAGAAAAATAATTATAAAGAACTTACTATTTTAGATTTTGGTTGTGGAAAATCTTACTTAACCTTTGTATTATATTACTATTTTGTAGAAATAAAAAATATTAAAGTTAAGATGATTGGTTTAGATCTTAAGGCTGATGTTATAAAAAAATGTAATGAAATTGCTAAGAGATATAAATATGATAATTTACATTTTGAATTAGGAGATATAAATGGCTATAAGTATGAAAATAAGGTAGATATGGTTATAACTTTACATGCTTGTGATACTGCAACAGATTATGCCTTATATAATGCAATAAAGTGGAATGCTAAAATGATTTTTTCAGTTCCTTGTTGTCAGCATGAGTTTAATTCTCAAATGAATCCAGAATCATTATCCATACTTTCTAAATATGGAATAATTCAAGAAAGAGTTTCTGCATTAATGACAGATGCAGTAAGAGGTAATTTATTAGAGGTAGCAGGATATAAAACTCAACTTTTAGAGTTTATAGATATAGCTCATTCACCTAAGAATATTTTAATTAGAGCAACAAAGTCTAATATTTCATTAGAAAAGAAAGAAAAAGCTTTAGATGAAATTAATAAGTTAATTACTGAATTTAACTTTAAACCAACACTATTAAATTTATTAAAAAACGATAGCCTTATATAAAGAGTTGCCTTAAAGGCAACTCTTTTAACAATTATGGATTTAATTTATTATTTATTGTGAGTAAGCACTAAAATCTTTAATGTTATTAACATCTGTATTTATATATTCATTATCATTAAAGAGAATATGGCTACCTTCATAAGGTTTTCCATCGATTAAAATTATAACTTTGTTAACATTATAATTATAACCGTAAGTTAATGCTAAAGTTCTTAGAGCAGCTGCTTCAGTACCTGAACCGAAATTTTTTAGTAAATTGTAATAAGAATTAGATAAGTCAACAGTTAAATTATCATTATTTAATTTTGCAGATTTTACAACTAAATTATCACCGAATTTTAATAAGTTATTATTAGGGATATTTTTAATTTCTTTTGTTAAAGCTGTTACTAAGGCACTATCTACAACTTCAATTGATTTATCTTTATAATAGTACATATCATCATTAACACTATAATAATAAATTCTACAATTCATATTCTTTATAGTTGAGGATGTTGAGACATCCTTGTTATAATTTTCTTTAGAATAAGCAATAGCACCACTATAATTAACATCAAAATAGCCTTTAGGTAAATCGCCTCGAAGTGATGTATATAATTCGTCTTTAAAATATATAGCTACTTTTTTTACATTTAAGTTATATCCATAGGTTGAAATTAAAGAAGTTAAAAGACCACTTTCAGTAGCTGAACCTAGAAGCATCTTATCCACATAGGATGATGAAAAAACAACCTTTAAAACACCAGTAGATTCATCTATTGTAGCTGATGTTACTTCAACATCTTCAGTAAGATTTAAAAAGTTTTTATTTGGAGAATAGGTCTGAAGTTCAGATGTTAATGATTTAATTATTGCTTTATCATTAACTTCAATTTCTTTATCAACGTAGTATAATTCATAGTTTACTGTATCAAAGTAAAATAGTCTAACATTTCGTTTAGTGAAGTCTTCATTACTGCTAGAATTATTATTTTTTTCTTCATTAGTATTTGGATTTTCTTTTTCATTATTATTTTCTTCTTTAATGTTTTCATTTGGCTTATTAGGTAAATTAGAAGGGGGATTATTTTTATTGCATCCAATTAATATAAAAGAAAAGATTAAGGAAAATAATAATAAAAAGAATTTTTTTCGCATTAAATCACTTCCTTATTACATACTCAGTATATTCTATTTACTTATATTGATATTATTGACAAATATAATATAAAATAATGGTAAAATATATTAATAAATATTATTTACATAAAGGAGAGGATTATGAAGAAATTTTTTAAAGTTTTAAGTATCATTTTACTGCTAACAATATTTATAGGTGGAATTTTTCTCTTTTCCATTAAAGATAAAATAACATTGACAGTAAATATATTAAAAAAATATTCAGAGTTTATAGATGAAAATAATATATCTAAGGAAAATATTGATTCAATAGATTTAGAAAGCAATAAAGATTATAAGGAAGTTGAATATAAAAATACTAATGGAGTTCCTTTGACATTAGATATATTTGAGGCGAAGAAGGTTTTGAAAAAAGGATCACCTGTTCTTCTTTATGTTCATGGAGGAAGTTGGGTTTATGGAAACAAAGAAATTCCAGAAGCTATATCACCCCTTCTTGATGCCTTTAGGGAAGAGGGGTTTGTAATAATAAGTACAAGTTACGAATTAATGAGAGGGGAAGAAAATTTTAATAAACAAATATGCGATGTTAAGGATACTATTAGATGGATATATAAAAATAAGGAGGAGTATAATTTCAATACTGATAAAATTGGAGTAATAGGTGCCTCCTCTGGAGCACATTTATCATTAATGGCTGCATATAGTGGTGATAGTGAATTTATTGATGCTGATGAGCTTAAGAACTATCCATCTGATGTAGAGTTTTTGATTGATTTCTTTGGTCCAACAGATTTAAATACATTAGATATGAATAATGTTAATTGGGATTTACAACAAATAATAGATTCAGTAGGAAATGAAAAAGAAGAAATCTTAAATAAATATAGTCCAATTAACTATATAGATAATAAAGAACCAAATACATTAATAATTCATAGTAAAAAAGATTCCATAGTTCCATATGATAATGCTGAAATACTTTATAATAAATTAATAGAGAAAGAAAATAAGGCGACTATTATTACTTTAGAAGGTGCAAGTCATGATTTTTCGGAGTTTGATATAAATGAGGTAGTAGAAGTTGGAACAAAGATGCTTAAATTTGTAATTCAAAATATTTAATAATAGAATATTATAATTATCTTTAGCTAATTATATTTAATGAAATAAAAGATTTGAAAAGGAGAATATTTATGAAGGTAATAGTAGTAGGTTGTACACATGCTGGTACATCGGCAGTTGTGAATTTAAAGTTATTACATCCAAAGGCTCAAGTAACTGTTTATGAAAAAAACGATAATATATCATTTTTATCTTGTGGTATTGCGTTAAGTGTTGGAAAGATAGTAACAGAACCGGAAAAATTATTTTATAACTCTCCAGAAAACTTAGCTAAAGATGGAATAGTTACTAAAATGAAGCATGAAGTTTTAGAAATAGATTTTGAGAATAAAAAGGTTAAAGTTAAAGATTTAGTAACTAATGAAGAATATGATGATGTTTATGATAAATTAATACTAACTTTAGGTTCATGGCCAATTGTGCCTAACCTTGAAGGGATTGATTTGGAAAATATATTATTATGTAAAAATTATAATCATGCTAAGATTATAGATGAGAAAAAAGTAGATTCAAAAAATGTGGTTATTATTGGGGCTGGATATATTGGTGTAGAACTTGCAGAAGCTTTTGAAAGATTAGGAAAATGTGTTACTTTAATAGATGCTGAAGAAAGAATAATGTCTAAATATTTAGATAAGGAATTTTCAGATATTGCAGAAGAAGAATTTACAAAAAGAGGAATAAAATTAGTATTAGGTGAAAAAGTAGTAAAATTTGAAGGGAATAAAGGTAAAGTAGAAAAAGTTATTACAGATAAGGGAGAATATGAAGGGGATTTAGTAATATTATGTATAGGCTTTAGACCAAACACTAAGATAATTGAAGGTAAGTTAGAAACCTTAAAAAATGGAGCAATTATAATAGATGATTATATGAGGACCAGTAAAAAAGATGTTTTTGCTGCTGGTGATTGTTGTATGGTAAGATATAACCCAGCAAAAGATAATAGATATATACCACTTGCAACTAATGCAGTTAGAATGGGAATGTTAATTGCAAGAAATATAGAAAAACCAATACTAAAATATATGGGCACTCAGGGCACTTCTGGAATTAAAATTTATGATGTGTCTATTGCTTCAACAGGATTAACATATGAAAGTGCAAAAGCTACAACTAAGTTAGAGGTAGATACTGTTACTATACATGAAAATAATAGACCGGAATTTATGCCTACATATGAAGATGTCATGGTTAAATTAGTGTTTGAGAAAAATACTAAGAGAATAATAGGAGGACAAATAGCTTCCAAAGTAGATATGACTGAATTTATGAATACTTTATCAGTAGTAATTCAAAATAATATGACGATAGAAGAACTTGCTATGACAGATTTCTTCTTTCAACCACATTTTAATAAGCCGTGGGGAATACTAAATTCAGTAGCTTTAAAGAAAATAGATTAAAGAATGAAAACGGTCTTATCAAAATGATAAAAAGGGCAAAAAATAGCCTTAAAGCTAAGAAAATACTATAAATAACCAAAGTGATAAAGAGTTATCAATATGATAATTCTTTATTTTTTTTATAGAAAAGGCACATGTATAACCTTGAAATTTGATAAAAAACGAAAAAAATGTCTTAAAAAAGTTGGCACGGATTTTGCTTATAAGTATTAGTGAAAAGATTTAAAAAATAATATTTTATATAAAACTAAAAGGGGGAAAAAAACATGGATTTTAAGCAAATTAAATTAAGTGCAGAAGGTTATGAAAAACAAATGACTAAATTCTTAAGGGATTTAGTAGCTATTCCAGGTGAAAGTTGTGAAGAAAAAGGCGTTGTTGAACGTATAGCTGAAGAAATGAGAGCTGTAGGTTTTGATAAAGTTGAAATAGACCCACAAGGTAATGTTCTTGGATATATGGGAACAGGTAAGACTTTAATAGGATTTGATGCTCATATCGATACAGTTGGTATAGGAAATAGAGCAAACTGGGAATTCGATCCATATGAAGGATATGAAACTGAAACTGAAATTGGTGGACGTGGAACTTCTGATCAATTAGGTGGAATAGTTTCTGGTGTTTATGGAGCTAAAATAATGAAAGACTTAGGTCTTTTAAATGAAGAATATACAGCATTAGTTGTTGGTTCAGTTCAAGAAGAAGACTGCGATGGATTATGCTGGGAATATATAATTAAAGAAGACGGAGTTAAGCCTGAATTTGTAGTTTCTACAGAACCAACAGATGGTGGTATATATAGAGGACAAAGAGGACGTATGGAAATCCGTGTTGATGTTCAAGGAGTTTCTTGTCATGGTTCAGCACCAGAAAGAGGAGACAATGCAATCTATAAGATGGCTGAAATATTAATGAACATCCGTGATCTTAATGAAAATGATGCAGCTGATGATAAAGAAATCAAAGGCTTAGTAAAAATGTTAGATGAAAAGCATAACCCAGAATGGAAAGAAGCTAATTTCTTAGGAAGAGGTACTGTTACAACTTCTGAAATATTCTATACTTCACCAAGCCGTTGTGCAGTTGCTGATTCATGTTCAATTTCATTAGACCGTCGTATGACTGCAGGAGAAACTTGGGAAAGCTGTTTAGAAGAAATTAGACAACTTCCAGCTGTTAAGAAATACAATGCAACAGTAAGCATGTATAACTATGATAGACCAAGTTATACTGGATTAATTTATCCAATCGAATGTTATTTCCCAACTTGGGTTATTCCAGAAGATCATGTTGTAACAAAAGCAATGGAAGAAGCTTATGAAGGACTTTATGGAACAACAAGAAGTGGATCAGTTCAAACTGATGAAATGAGAAAAGCTCGTCCTCTTACTGATAAATGGACATTCTCAACAAATGGAGTTTCAATAATGGGACGTAACGGAATCCCTGTAATAGGATTTGGTCCTGGTGCAGAAGCTCAAGCACATGCTCCAAACGAAAAGACTTGGAAAGAAGACTTAGTTAAGTGTGCTGCTGTATATGCTGCATTACCAACAATTTATTGTAACAAGACAAAATAGAAATTTATTTAAATAACATATAAATAATAAAATAGATAAATGAAGGGTAGGAATATTAAAATGACTTTAATGGACAAACATATTAACGAACTTAACAAATTAGATTTTTCAAAAATGTATAATGATGATTTCATGGAAACTTGGAAGAAGAGCGATGACGAATTAAAAGCTGTATTCACAGTTGCAGAAGCTTTAAGAGATTTAAGAAAGAACAACATTTCAACTAAAATATTTGATAGTGGACTTGGAATTTCTTTATTCAGAGATAACTCAACAAGAACAAGATTTAGCTTTGCATCAGCTTGTAACCTTTTAGGATTAGAAGTTCAAGATTTAGATGAAGGAAAATCTCAAATAGCTCATGGAGAAACAGTTAGAGAAACTGCTAACATGGTATCATTTATGGCTGACGTTATAGGTATCAGAGATGATATGTATATCGGAAAAGGAAATACTTACATGAGAGAAGTTTCTAAGGCTGTAAGAGAAGGACACGAAGAAGGAACATTAGAGCAAATACCTACTTTAGTTGACTTACAATGTGATATCGATCACCCAACTCAAGCAATGGCTGATGCTTTACACTTAATCAATGAATTTGGCGGAATCGAAAACTTAAAAGGTAAGAAAGTTGCTATGACTTGGGCTTACTCTCCATCATATGGTAAACCATTATCAGTTCCTCAAGGAATAATTGGATTATTAACAAGATTCGGTATGGACGTTGTTTTAGCTCATCCAGAAGGATATGAAGTAATGCCAGAAGTTGAAGAAATAGCTAAGAAAAATGCTGAACTTTCAGGTGGAAAATTCACTAAGACTAATTCTATGGAAGAAGCATTTAAAGATGCTGATATAGTATATCCAAAGAGCTGGGCTCCATTTGTTGCTATGGAAAAGAGAACTGACTTATATGGAAATGGCGATTTCGATGGAATCAAGGAATTAGAAAAAGAATTATTAGCACAAAATGCTGAACATAAAGATTGGCAATGTACTGAAGAATTAATGAAGACAACTAAAGATGGAAAAGCATTATACTTACACTGCTTACCAGCAGATATAACTGGTGTTAGCTGTGAAGTTGGTGAAGTTGATGCTACTGTATTTGATAGATACAGAAAGCCTCTTTACAAAGAAGCTAGCTACAAGCCATATGTAATTGCAGCTATGATTTTCTTAAGCAAAGTTAAGAACCCACAAGAAGTTTTAGCTAAGTTAGAAGAAGCTAAAAAAGATCGTCAAGTTAAATAATCTTAACACTATATAATATAGGGGCTTTTATCCAATAAAATAAAAGGGTAAAGGCCCTAAACATTCAAGAAATCATATATTCGAAGAATTCGAGGGAGAGAATTATGAAAAAGAAAATTGTAATAGCATTAGGCGGAAATGCTTTAGGAAATAATTTAGAAGAACAAATGTCAGCAGTTAAATCAACTGCAAAAGCTATTGTCGACTTAATTGAAGAAGGACATGAAGTAGTTATATCTCATGGAAATGGTCCACAAGTTGGGATGATAAATCTTGCTATGGATGCTTTAACAAAATCAGATAGTAAGTACTCAACAATCCCAATGTCTGTTTGCGTAGCAATGAGCCAAGGATATGTAGGATATGATTTACAAAATGCGTTAAGAGAAGAATTAGTAAATAGAAATATCAATAAGTCTGTTGCTACAATAGTTACTCAAGTAGAAGTTGATAAAAATGATAAAGCATTTGAAAATCCTACAAAACCTATAGGAAGCTTTATGACAAAGGAAGAAGCAGATGCATTAATTGCAAAGGGAATTAATGTTGTTGAAGATGCAGGTAGAGGATATAGAAGAGTTGTTGCTTCTCCAAAGCCACAAAGCATTATAGAAATTGAAACTATTAAAAGTTTAGTAGATTCAGGAAATGTTGTAATTGCTTGTGGAGGTGGTGGTATTCCAGTAATTAAAGAAGGAAACCATTTAAGAGGAGCAAGTGCTGTTATCGATAAGGATTTTGCTAGTGCAACATTAGCAAAAGAATTAGATGCAGATTTCTTAATAATATTAACAGCTGTAGAAAAAGCTGCTATAAATTACGGTAAGGAAAATGAAAAGTGGTTGGATAATGTTTCTGTAGAAGAAATGAAAACTTATGTTGAAGAAGGACATTTCGCACCAGGATCAATGAAGCCAAAGGTTGAAGCGGGTATAGATTTTGCTCAATCAAAAGAAGGAAGACAAGCTTTAATAACATTGTTAGAAAAGGCTAAGGATGGGATACTAGGTAAGACTGGTACAAGAATAATAAAATAGTTTTAGGGGGAAATAAAATGTCAGAAAAGATTATGTGGAAGGAAAATACAATGCCTAAAAGCGAAGTAAGCTTAGACTTCTTAAGTAACGAAGAAATCAATAAGGTAAGAAATTTTCACAAAAGCTTCCCAGAATATAGTGTAACACCATTAGTTAATTTAGAAAATCTAAGTAAAAGAATAGGTGTTGGTGGAATTTATTTAAAGGATGAATCATATAGATTTGGACTAAATGCGTTTAAGGTACTTGGTGGATCTTTTGCAATGGCTAAGTATTTAGCTCAAAGATTAGATATGGATATCAATGATTTACCATATGAAAAATTAATTTCAGATGAAATAAGAGAAAAGCTTGGAGATATTACTTTTGTTACAGCAACTGATGGAAATCATGGTAGAGGAGTTGCTTGGACAGCAAATAGATTAAAACAAAAATCAGTAGTTTATATGCCAAAGGGATCTTCTTTAACTAGACTTGAAAATATCAGAAAAGAAGGTGCTGATGCATCTATTACTGATATGAACTATGATGATGCAGTAAGATTAGCAGCTAAATATGCAGATGAGCATAATGGTGTAGTAGTTCAAGATACAGCGTGGGAAGGCTATGAAGAAATACCAGCATGGATAATGCAAGGTTATGGAACTATGGGATTAGAAGCTTTAGAGCAATTAAGAAATGATTATAAAGTAAATAGACCAACTCATATTTTCTTACAAGCTGGAGTTGGTTCATTAGCTGGTGGAATTCAAGGATTCTTTGCATCAGTATTTGGAGAAGATTGTCCAACAACTGTTGTAGTAGAAGCTCAAGAAGCAGCATGCTACTATGAATCAGCTATAGCTAATGATGGAAAGCCAAGAGCAGTTGGTGGTGATATGCCAACAATAATGGCTGGACTTGCTTGTGGAGAAGTTAATATAACTGGATTTGAAGTATTAAAGAATTACTCAAAAGTTTTCGTTTCAGCACCAAACTATGTTGCTGCAAATGGAATGAGAGTTCTTGGAAACCCAATGACAGGAGATGACAAAGTAATATCTGGAGAATCAGGTGCAGTTACTTTAGGTCTTGTATATGAGTTAATGACAAATCCAGAATATAAAGATTTAAAAGAATCTATTGGATTAGATGAAAATTCTAGAGTACTTTTATTTAGTACTGAAGGAGATACTGATCCAGACAAGTACAGAGAAATTGTTTGGGAAGGTAGCTACAATAGATAAATTAATTAATAATATAAAGAAGCAATTTGTTTCAAGTTACTTTTTTTAATTCAAGGTGGATATATGTAAAAATTACATTTCTCTCATTTAATGAGAGTGTGTAGATTTACATAGTCCACTTTTTATTTATTAAAATTTTTAAACAATAATATTCTACTATAAATTTCTTAAAGAATAAAAAAATTGCTATATTAATAACTCTTTAGCATAAATTGGGTTATAATTATGAATATGAACCTATTAGATAGTTAAAACTGAATAATGCATAAAAATAGAAGTAGGAGGAGAAGGATGTTATCGTTAAAAAATATAAAAAAGTCATATGTAACAGGAGATTTTAAGCAAGTTGCATTAGGTGGAGTAAGTTTAAATTTTAGAGAAAATGAATTTGTTGCTATTTTAGGACCAAGTGGATCTGGTAAAACTACTTGTCTTAATGTAATAGGTGGATTAGATAAATATGATAGTGGAGATTTAATTATTAATGGAAAATCTACAAAGGAATTTAAAGATTCAGAATGGGACGCATATAGAAATAATAGTATAGGATTTATATTTCAAAGTTACAATTTAATTAGTCATTTAAATATTTTAGATAATGTTGAAATGGGAATGACTTTAAGTGGAATTTCAGCTGCTGAAAAGCATAAAAAAGCAAAAGAAGTATTAGAAAGAGTGGGCTTAAAAGAACATATGCATAAAAAGCCTAATCAACTATCAGGTGGACAAATGCAAAGAGTTGCTATTGCAAGGGCCCTTGCTAATGATCCTGATATAATTCTAGCTGATGAGCCAACAGGAGCTTTAGATACTAAAACTAGTATCCAAATAATGGAGCTTATAAAGGGTATAGCTAAAGATAAATTAGTAATAATGGTAACGCATAACCCAGAACTAGCTGAAAAATATGCCGATAGAATAGTGGAATTTAGAGATGGAAATGTTATATCAGATACAAATCCTTTAGAAGAAGAAAAAAGTAATATATCATATAGCCTTAAGAAAACAAGCATGAGTTTTCTTACAGCACTAAAGCTATCTGGAATGAACATAAGAACTAAAAAATGGAGAACATTTTTAACAGCCTTTGCTTCAAGTATAGGTATTATAGGAATAGCATTAATATTATCTTTATCTAATGGATTTGACAAACAAATTGATATATTTGAATCAGATACTTTATCTGGATTTCCTATTATGATAAGTCAAAAGGCTGCTGAAGTAGATATTAATAAGATGATGGAACATAGTAAAGAAATGAGAAAAGAAATGCTTGGAGAAGAGAAAGAAGATAGTAGTAAGTATCCAAATTCAAATGTAATATATCCTTACAATAGTAAGGAGAATACTTTTATGCATACTAACATAATTAATGATGAATATATCAATTATATTGAAGACATAGATAGCTCGCTATTATCAGGAATTTCTTTTACTCGTTTAGTAAATATGAATCTTTTGAAGAGTGATGGAAATGTAGCAACTCCAATTAATGCTTCAGACTTAAATCTATCTTCTTATCCAATAAAGATAGATAATGACACAGAAGGTTACTTAGAAGCATCATATGATTTATTATCTGGAAGTTATCCTAAAAGTATGAATGATTTAGTTTTAGTAGTTGATGAGTATAATAAAGTTGATACAGCAATTTTAGATGCTTTAGGAATAGAAAGTAATAAAGAAGAAATAAATTTTGATGATATTATTGGTTATGAAATAAAGGCAATTTTAAATAATGATTATTATACTAAGATTGGAAATTACTTTACTTTAGCTGGAAACCCTAAGGATATGAGTGAATTATATAATAATGAAAGAGCTATACCTTTAAAAATATCTGGTATCTTAAGAATAAAAAAGGATGTTACGATTCCTGTTTTACAACCAGGGTTAGCTTATTCAGATGAATTAAGTAAATATTTTATTGATGATGCTAAAAATTCTGAAGTAGCTAAGGCTCAAAAAGAAGTAAATTATAATATATTTACTGGAGAGAGCTTTAAAAAGGAAAGTAATAGGCCAGATTCTAATAATTCAAATACTAAGGAAAATATCCTAGCATCAATAGGAGCTACTTCAACTCCATATATGATAACATTATATCCTAAAGATTTTGCTACTAAGGAGAAAGTAACAGAGTATTTAGATAATTGGAATGAGGGTAAAGAAAAGGAAGATGTAATTATTTATAATGATATGGCAAGTACATTTGTAAGTTTATCAAGTGGGATAATGGATGCTATAACAATGGTATTAATAGCTTTTGCAGCTATATCACTAGTAGTTTCATTAATTATGGTTGGAATAATAACTTATATTTCAGTTCTTGAAAGAACAAAGGAAATAGGTGTACTTAGAGCTTTAGGTGCTAGAAAGAAGGACATAACCAGAGTATTTAATGCAGAAACTTTCATAGTAGGTAGTTGTTCGGGATTATTAGGAATATTTATTGCATATTTATTAACTTTTCCAACAAATAGTATTTTGTATAAAATTACGGATTTAAAAGGAGTAGCAGTATTAAACCCAATCCATGCTATTATCTTAGTAGTTATAAGTGTATGCTTAACTATGATAGGTGGTTCTATTCCTGCTAAAATGGCATCCAAGAAAGATCCCGTTGAAGCATTAAGAACAGAGTAGTATTTAAGGTTATAATATCTGTAATAAATCCGTATAAATATATACATTATTATATATTAACTAGGTGTTTACTATGATTATAAAAAGGGATATAATAGTAATAATTTTAATAAGAGAGGACGGATTTATATGAGATTAAAAGATAAGGTTGTATTAGTTACAGCTTCTACAAGAGGGATTGGGTTAGCTATAGTTAAAGCTTGTGCTAAAGAAGGAGCTATAGTATATATGGCTGCTCGTAATTTAGAGAAGGCAGGAGAAGTAGCTAAAGAATTAAATGATAAAGGTTATAGAGTAAAAACAGTATATAATGATGCATATAAAAAAGAAACTTATGTATCTATGATTGAAGAAGCCGTTAAAAATGAAGGTAGAATAGATGTGCTTGTTAATAATTTTGGTACTTCTAATCCGAAGTTAGATTTAGATATTAAAAATACAAGTTATGAAGAGTATATAAATACAATTGATACAAATTTAGCTAGTGTATTTATATCATCACAAAAAGCTATAGAGTATATGAGCAAAAATGGTAGTGGATCTATAATTAATATATCTTCAATTGGAGGTCTAGTACCAGATATTTCACAAATTGCTTATACTACAAGTAAGGCTTCAATAAATTATTTAACAAAACTTATAGCTGTCCAATGTGCTAGAGACAATATACGTTGTAATGCAGTATTACCAGGTATGACAGCTACTGATGCAGTTAAGGATGGTTTAACTGAAGACTTTAAAGAATTTTTCTTGAAACATATACCTATTAAAAGAATGGGAGAACCAGAGGAAATTGCAGCAACAGTAGTTTATTTGGCTAGTGATGAATCATCATATACAACTGGTCAAATTATAGATGTATCTGGTGGCTTTGGATTAGCAACTCCGATATATGGTGATATGATTAATCTAAAAAACAAAAGATAATTATATAAAAAAGTCTGTGATACTTTAATTAATATGATTTTTATCATATCAGCTAAATGTACACAGACTTTTCTGTTATCTTTTAGATAAAAATTCTTTTAAGGTAGTAACTACTTTAAATATATCATCTTTCTTTATCCAATAATGGGTAACAAATCTCATAAGTCCATTTTCTACATCATTAATTTTAATATCATTTTCTAAGAAATAATTAACTAATGCTTTAGTATTTATGGAGTTGTCATTGAATTTAAAGAATACCATGTTTATTTTTAAGTTATGTAAATCCACATCTATTTCAGGAATTTTATTTAACTCTTCAGCAAGTAGTTTTGCATTATCATGATCCTCTCTTAATCTTTTGGTCATTTCTTCCAAAGAAACTATACCAGCAGCAGCTAAAAATCCTGATTGTCTTAAACCTCCCCCCATTAACTTTCGTTTCTTTCTTGCCTTGCTAATAAATTCCTTACTTCCAGCTAAGATAGAGCCAACTGGAGCACAGAGACCCTTAGATAAGCAGAACATAACTGAATCACAATATTTTGTAATTTCGGTAACATCCACATTTAAAGCTGTGGAAGCATTAAATAATCTTGCACCATCTAGATGAATAGGTAAATTGTATTTTTTTGCAACTTCATATACCTCATTCATTTCTTCAAGGGTCAAAACATTACCACTTGAATGAGCATTTTCAATACAAATTAGAGAGGTAGATGGAAAGTGAATATCTTCATTTTCAAATCTTATTCTCTTTTCTATTTCTTTAGCTTTTAAAACCCCATTAGGAGCATCTATTGCTCTTAATTGTACTCCAGCAATAACAGAACTTGCTCCTACTTCATGTGCGATAATATGATTAGAATCAGCAATTATAACCTCACTACCTCTTGTGCAATGAGTAAATAAAGCTAGTTGATTTCCAAAGGTACCCGTTGGAACAAATAAAGCAGATTCTTTTCCAACAATTTTAGCAGCTAAAGATTCTAACTTAAGAATTGTTGGATCATCTCCGTATACATCATCACCAACTTCTGCATTAAACATAGCTTCTTTCATAAATATAGGTTGCTCAGTAACTGTATCACTTCTTAAATCGATAAATTTCATATTTTACGTCCCCTTTTATAGTTTATTAATACATTTTAATTTAATTATAATATAATAAAAGTAGGTAGTTAAGAAAATTTTTGCAAATAAGGAGTAGTTATTATGGGAACTATGGGATCTGAAAGACGAAATTTAGAGCAGTTAAGAATATTTTTTGCTTTTGGGTTAGTAATGGGCTTAATAGGAAATATATTATATTTTTGCAACTACAAAGGAATAAATATGGAGTTTTTAAAGCCTATTGACTTAAATGGGCTAAGTATAACAATGGCATTTTCAGTCTTAATTATAGGTATATTTTCTATTGGAAATATTAAATTAGATATAAGTGAAGATATTTTATTAGATGTTAAAAGAAAAACCTTATTTTACAAGATATTATGTGTATGTTTTTCCATATACACTATAGTAATAGCAATAATATTTAGAGACTTACTTTTAATAAGATTGGAGATACTAATTGAAGCTATTTTAATTATGCTTTATATTAATGAAAGAAAAATAAAGTCTATTCAATTAACAGACAAACAACTTAGATGGAAAAGAGATTTTGATTATCCAGGTAGTCTTGATAAAGAAAGTAATGTTTTTTGGAAAATGAAAATTAAGTTTTTTCCTCGTATTAATGTTAAGTGGGAAGACAGAATTAATAGAATAAGAAAATATAATATATTTGTTTTAACTCTATTAATTTTAAGTAGATTTGATGTAGGTATATTTATATTTTTAATAATTTTTATACCAGATATAATATATTTTTTGGAAGTTATATTTGGATTATATACAAAAACTAGTGGAATATGTACTGGAATTATAGACATTACAAGTAGTAAATCTAGAGTTCCAGTATACAAGATTTTTATAACTAATTATGAAACAGAAGAGGAGATTACATTTAAGGTTAGAAACTATTGCTATATTCAAGAAAGAGATGAAGTAGTAGTTGTTCATGGAATGATAAGTAAAAGAGTAATAGAAGTACAAGGTGTTAGAATGGATTTTATATAATAGCTTTTGGTTTGTAGTTCATTAATAGAAGATAATTTATTTATATGTTATTATAATTGTAAAATATTTTATAAAATTAAACAAAGGATAGGTGAAAATATGAAAACTAATTATCATACACATAATTATAGATGCAACCATGCTGTTGGAACTATAGATGATTATATAGAAGAAGCAATTAAAGAAGGATATGATGAAATAGGTATATCTGACCATTTGCCTCATCCAGGTAAAGATATAGACAATGAAAACAGAATGTCATATGAAGATTTAAAAGTATATTTTAAGGAAATAGATGAAGCAAAAGAAAAGTATGGAGATAAAATATCTATAAAAAAAGCTATAGAATGTGAGTATTTTGAAGACTATCATTGGTTATATGATGAATTTAAAGAAAAATATAAAGTAGATTACTTAATTCTTGGAGCTCATTTTTTCCCTTGTAATGGTGAGTGGTTATATGTAGGAGCAGTTAAGCTAAATCCAGACCTTTTAGAAATATATATAGATTATGTTATAAAGTCTATGGAAAGTGGATATTTTGATTGTTTAGCTCATCCAGATTTGTTTGGTGTTAGATATAGAGATTGGGATGAATATGCTATAAAAGCATCTAAAAGAATATTAGAAGCTGCTGAAAGGCTAAGTATGCCAATAGAAGTTAACATAAATGGGTTTAAAAGAGGGAAAGTTAAATATAACTTAGGAGAAAGAAACTTTTACCCTATAGAAGAGTTTTGGAGTTTATCTAAAGAATATAATGTAAAAAGAATTTTAGGAGTAGATGCACATTTTCCAGAAGATTTAAGAAATAGATATATTGGAGAGGAATTTGCTAAAAAGTTAAATTTAGAATTAATAGAGAAATTATAAAATGTAACTTATGTTACCGAATAAGAATATTTTTTATGTTAGACTATTTATAGAAAATTAAATTGTTGGAGGAAGAATATGAGTTTATTTTTAGGCAAAATTCATTATTGGTTATTTAATAAGATAGTTTGGTTTGAGGATCTTGAGGAAGAAATAAAAGTTCTAGCAAAAGAAGAAGGATTAGATGTAAAGGAATTATCAAAAGAAATTAATAATAGATATGGAGAAAGATTACCTAATCTTCCATTAGAAGAAATGATAGATACTTCTAATATACATGGTTGGCTACAAGAAAAAATTCATTCTGCAGAATATAGATTAGCAACTTGGACTGTAAATTTACTAGAAAAAGATAAAAGTAAAGAAAAACTTGAACTTTTGTATAAAAGTCAAGGTGCTAAAGCTGGAAAAGAAGCTATAAAAGAAGGTAAAGAATTAAATAATGCAATTAATATATTTAATTCTATAAATGACTATATTTTAGATGGAATGCCATGTGATAGAGTAAATGAAGTGATTTCACAAGAAGAAAATAAAGTATTGTGGAAGAGAAGAATTTGTGTTCATAAGGATATATGGGATGAAGTTAATGGTGATGTAGATTTATTTTATGCATTAAGAGATTTATGGATTGAAAGCTTTGTAAAAGAAGTTAATAGTAATTATAAATATAATTTCCTAGGAAATAATGAATTTTCTATAGAAAGAATATAGGTGATTATATGAATGCTATTGAATTAATGATGGAAGAACATAAAAATATAAAGGTTATGCTAAAAATAGTGAGAAAAGTATGTTTATCTATATTAGAGGGTAAGGAAATTAATTATGAAGATTTTAATAAAATAATTTATTTTATTAAAAATTATGCTGATTCACATCATCATAAAAAAGAAGAAATAATGTTATTTAATAGAATGATAGATGAAATAGGAGAAACAGCAGAAAAAGTAGTTAAATATGGAATGTTAGTAGAACATGATCTTGGAAGATTATACATTACAAGTTTAAATGAGGCTTTAGAGGCTTTCAAAAATGGAAATGATGAAGCTAAGTTAGATATAATAGCAAATGCAATTTCATATACTAATCTTTTAGAAAGACATATTCATAAAGAAGATAATGTGATTTACAAATTTGCTCAAAGAGAATTAAAAGAAGATACTATTTCTGTAATTAATAATGAATGCAATGAGTTTGAAGCTAAATTTAATAATATTAAAGACGAAAACTTATTAATTTTATCAGAATTAAAGGAAAAATATTGCATATAATTTCTGATACATTTAAAATTATTATATATTTAAAATAAATATAAGGATAGGTGATAAAATGATTACTAAGGATATGACAATAGGTGAAGTAGTAAAAATGAAGGAAAATGCTCCAGAAATATTAATGAGCTTTGGAATGGGATGTATTGGATGTCCTTCAGCTCAAGCTGAAAGCATTGAAGATGCAGCAAAAGTTCATGGATTAAATTTAGAAGATTTATTAGAAGCGCTAAATAAATAATTTTAATTGAAACTGTACTAAATAATTAAATTTAGTACAGTTTTTTTATTTCACATATTTTATACTTTTACATAATATATATTATAAACATTAAGGTTAATTAAGATTTTTATAAGAGCATATTTAAATAGTTAAGTAAATAAAATTAATTTTTTGTAAGTTTACAGAATAAATGAAATAGTAAAGTTTTCTAAAGAAAAAAATAAATAAAAACTAATATGGATAAGTTATTAAAATGGAGGATATATCTATGAATTCATGTCCAATTTCTTATTATGAATATGATAAAAGGGATAGAAAAAAAGAAGAAAAGAAATATCATACAATTATAAAATGTGGATGTCCTAGTTCAGCTTTAATTCCAACAGGAACTGCAGTAGGAACTACTTTTACACTTGAATCACTTAATTTAGATACTTCGTGCTTATGTAATCCAATTGTGAGGTTAGACTTTGTAAGTAATTTAATTTTAACAGGATTTACAGGAGCCTTAAGCATAAGAGTATTTAAACAATGTAGAGGTCAATTTAATCAAACACCTGTGGGACCTGCATGGACTTTTTCAGTTACAACAGGAACAACTGATGCAAGAATTTTCTCATTCTTTGTTTGTGATACGGATTCTTGTAATAAAGATTGTTGTAATTATTCAGTAGTTGCAACAGTTACAACAGCGACAGCGGGAACTATTAACGTTGTAAATGCAGAACTTTCGGCAATTGCAACTTCTAAAGAAACTTGTGAAGATAACTGTGGAAGAAACCTTTAATACTAGTAAATATAAAATAATAAATATTTAAAAATTAAATTAGTCCCGGATATGAATTTTTCATACCGGGATATAATTAATTTAGATCATTGTCATCTGAAGAATCACAATCAGGAAATAATGGCTCTAGGTTTTGATCAGGATAAAATTTAGGAACTGGAGCTTTTTCAAAAACTTCACAAGGATCTTCTTCCGGCTCATCCTCACAAGCAATTCTTATATTAGGACAATAATCATAAGCTGGAATCAATAATTGAACTAAAAGTTCACATTTAACAACAATATAATAGCCTAAAGTTATGTCTAGAACCTCATCACCGTTCTTATCTGTTAGTAAATCACCTCGTAACACATCTGCTACCATTTCAAGTTTTATTAAGTTGTTATCACATAAATCATCATCAAGACTTGTTGTAGCCTGGGAAACTGAATCTGGACAGTAGAACTTCCCGATTATATCAGTTCTATTAATTTCAAAGAATTCACTACGAGTTAACCCATCATAATCAATAAAATCAGCATAGAAAGTAATTAAATAATTTAAAATTATCTTTTTAAAACCTGGAGAATTACCTATGGGAATTTTATCAACATCTATTAATGTTATTTTAAAATTTCTGCTTGAAATATATCTTTTAGGATTAATAAGGGGATTACTTCTTAATTCACAATCAGTTGTATCAGTATCAGGCCCTGCACCATAAGTTAAACATCTTTTAATTAAACATTGATCAAAAACTTTAGGTACCTCTATACATACTAATTCAGAAGGATCAGGAAGACGTCCCTGCTTATTTACAAGTCCAGGTCTAGGTATAAACTTCTTAAATTTAATGGACATATATATTCTCCTTTATAAAATAGTAAATTATTACTTTACTAATAACAATATATGATATGAACTAAGGTAAAATGTGATATAAAAAGTAATAAATAAGTTTTCTTAGTATAAAATTGCATAATAATAGTTACTTATAAATATAAATTTATAAGTAGTTTATGTAATGTTGTAATTTCTTTATATATTAAAGAAATAAAAAGGAGCGATTTAATATGAGAGGGGTATGTCCGTGTTTATATATTGACTATAAACAATGGGTATGGAGGTTCTTTTTAAATAGAAATAATGAATTATGCTATGGAATAATGTACACAAATGGAAAATGGACAAAAGACAATTTAATTGATGTTAATATAATAGATTTTAATTTATTTATAGATGGTAATGAAGGGATTCATTTAATTTATTCAAATACTAAAGGCGAATTGAAATATTGTACTTTAAAGAAAAAACAATGGTTTGGAAAAGTTTTATATAAGATAGAAGATGAAAGCTATGGCATAGAAAGTATAAAAGTAGAAATGTTAGGGAGAGAAATGCATATTTTTTTTATTTTAGCTAGTAAAATTGGTAATCAACATGGTGTATTAATGCATTGTATATTGGATGATAATAAAATTAGTTTTAATAAGCTACAAGATATAATTTTGGAAGATGAAGTAAAGGAGCATTACCTAATTAAAATAAAGGATAATAAAGAAATTTACTTATTCTATTTATCAGATATGGGGGATGAAATATCATTAAACTACTCAATTTATAAAATTAATAAGTGGGGGGATTTTAGCAGACTTTATGGAATTAACGGTGAGTATATTTGTTTTGATGTTGAAATAGATGGTAGTAAGATACATATTTTAAATAGATATAAGGAAAATTCATTATACACACTAGATTATATAATGATAGATTATTTGGGAGTATATAAATATTACAATATTTATAATAGTAATATTCATATTAAAGATCCATTTATATTTAAAGAAAGCAACAACATTTGTGTATGCTGGATAGAAGATAATAAAATACAATACTCAAAATTTAATAATATTAAATGGGATAAACCTCTAAAGTTTATAAATGAAAATAATGATTGTCTAGAGAGGTATAACACGTATATAAGTAATATTAAAAAAGGGACTATTGATAAGTGTAAATTATATGGAACTACAGGATTAGACTTGTATTTATATTATCCAAAGTATTTTACGGTTAAAGAGAATAAAAATGAAAAGTACAATAGTGAAGTAAAAGAATATATTAATGAAATAAAGTTATTGCAAAACGAAATAGATATATTAAATAAAAAAATATCTTCTTTAATGGAAGAAAATAAAAGAATAAAAACTGAATTAGAAGTAGAAAAACAATCAGTAATGGAAAGACTTTTAAGAAGAGGAAAGGGGGGGCTATGAATAAAAATACTTATTATATATCTAACTTAGGTAAGAATACTGTATCTATTATTGATGGAGAAAAATGGGAATTGATTAAAGAAGTTCAAGTTGGATTAAGACCTTGTGATATTACTATGGATAATAAAAAAAATATATATGTTGCTACTGATAGAGATGATAAGATTTTTGTCATTAATCACTTAGATAAAACTAATAAAATTCTGGATATACCTAATAATGGGTATACTAAAATTGATCCTAATTCAAATAAATTTTATGTATCGAATACAGAAGAATTAAATATATATAACTTAGATAATGGTGATTTAATAGGTAGGTTAAAAGGATTTAGAGCTATTGATTGTATTAGGTTAAATAGTAGTGGTAGTAAACTTTTTATTCTTGATATAGTACAAAATGAAATAAGAGTTTATGATACTTTAACATTAAAGTTGATAAAAGCATATAATAATATTTGTTACTGTCCTAATTATATTTTTATAGGAGAAAATGAAAGGTATCTATATATAGCAAATAAGTATATAAATAAAGGTGAATATATTAGTAATATTTTAATATTAGATTTGATAAATGACAGTATATTAGAAATAGGATTCCCTAAAGGCTCCTTGATTAAATGCTTAGAAGGAAATTCAAATTATCTATATGCAATTAATGAGAATTTAGGGAGAATTGAGGTTATAGATATTGTAAAAAATAATCTAATTAGAAATATAAAAACCACCTTAGATTATCCGCAAAGAATGAAGATATCTCCAGATAAAAACTTCCTTTTAGCAACTAGTATAGATGATAAAGGAAGAGGAGCTCTAGATTTAATTAATATAAAGAATAATAAAATTGAATATACCTTTAAATTTAAAGAAAATAATTGTATTCCTTATGATATAGCAATTATTAACGAAGAGGTTTATAAAGATAAAAATTTTTTATACAGTAACTTATATAAGAAATTTGGAGAAGATCAAGATACATTTATTTTGGCTAAAAAAATAATATCTACTTATAAAGAAAAGACAATTTTTAAACAAGTTCATACTAAAATAATTTCAGAACATGAAGTGAAAATAAACAAAATAAATTTTGAAAAATGCCTAATAATTGAAGAGAGAAAAAGCAAAGAATTTATTAGGGATAAGGATAATTATATAATATTTAAGTTTGAATTTTATATTCCATACTATATGAATTGTATTAACTCAAAAAAAGAAAAATTTCTTTTAAAGGGAAATTTAAAGGGAAAACATAAGGCAATTTTATATATATCAGATAATGAAGATATAAGTGAGTTAAATTTTATAGTAAAAGCAAAAAACATAATTACATCAACGCCTTATAAAAAGGGAAACTTTTTATTATTTGATGTTACTTCAACAATTGCTACTTATGTTACTAAAGAAGAAGTTATTTTTTTGCCTTCTAAAATAGATATTTATTTTAAAAAAGGGGAGGTATAAAGGTTGAAAGAGAAAAATACAGATATTTTATTAAAGGTTGGAGAAGAGAAATTATTAAGATTTTCTTATAGTGATGAGCTTGGAATATATTATGAAATTATAAATAAGTGTAAGATTATAAAAAGAAAAATTATTTTTAGAAATAGTTTTAAATATTTTTTTGTAACATTAGATGTTAATAGAAATATTAATTTGATTTGTCAAGATGAAGTAGGGAATATAATATTATGTATTTTAATAGAGGGTAAATGGAAGTATAAAATACTTTTCCATATGAAGTATAATTTTATAACACCTATAAAGGCAAAAGGGTTCTTCAATAAAAAAGAACTTAAAATTTTATTTAATTTAGATAGTGATTATAAAAATATATATTATAGCGATAATTATAAATCTTTAAGTACAATTTATAATGATAATAACGACATTGATATAGACTATGATATTCTAGAGAATTATAAATATGTTTCTTTAATAATAAATAGTGTTTCATTTAATATATATAAGTTAATTTTTAAGAATTTTAATAAGGATGATAATATATGGAGCAATAATGAAATAATATATATATCAAGAAAAGATTATATAGATAAATCCTATTGTTTAGTTAATAATAAAATACATTTTTTAATTGTAACTCAAGAAGAAAATGAAAAGTTAATTGTTTATAAAAATATAACTTTATGTGAGAAGGAAGAGTTAACAAGGGAAACTATCATTTTTAATGATGAAAATATAGATTCATGTTTAATAATTGAATCAAAGGAAGTTTTATGGACTTTTTGGATAAGTAAAAATAAACTTTTTGGTTCCTACTCTGTAAATGAAGGAGAAGATTTTTCAAGTCCTTTAGTATATAAAATTTTTAAAAATGAAGATGTAAGAAAAATAAAATTTATTGAAGGAAATAAAAGTAGAGAAGTATATTTTTATGAAGAGGATGGAAAAATTAGGTTATTCCTAGAGGATATTTTAAAAGTTAATGAAGTTAAATTTAATATAAATTATAAAAGTATATCTTGTGGTTTAGATATAAAAGATGAAAAGATTATTGATAATGATAAGATAAAGAAATCAAAAGAATTTGAGGATAAACAAAGAAAATATACAATAAACTACTAATATAAGCTATATTAAACAAAAGAATTTTGAAATTAATTAGAAATAATAGTATAATGTGTATATAAAATAATCTTTATATAAAAGGGAGGGAATTAAATGGAATACAATATCTTAATCGGAGGAAGTGCTGGACAAGGTCTTGATACAGTAAGTGATTTTTTAGAAAGAGTTATTAAAAAATCAGGATTTTATTTGTTTTCTAATAAGGATTATATGTCAAGAGTTAGGGGAGGACATAATTTTATACAAATTAGGTTTGGGGAAAAGAAAGTATTTGCTCACAAGGATCAGTTAGATTTAATACTTGCTTTAGATGAAAATACAGTTTTTAATCATAAAAATAAATTAAATGAAAATGGAGTAATAATTGCGGACAAAGGGTTAAAAATAGATGATGAAAAAATACTAAAGTTGCCATTAATAGACGTAGCAAAAAGTTTAAGTCTATCAAAAGCCTTTACTTCAGTAGCGGCTGGAGTAGTGCTAAAATATTTTTCATTAAGTTTAGAGGGAATAGAAAGATTTTTTAGCACTAAATTGTCAGAAGATATTAGAATTAAAAATATTGAAGCAGTGAAGCTTGGATATGATTTAGTTGATTCAAAATTTAAATTAAAAGGAAAAGATTTATCAGGTCATATATTAATTAATGGAAATAATGCAATAGCATTAGGTGCAATAGCTGGAGGGTTAGATTTTTATTCTGCATACCCTATGACTCCAGCTACAAGTATAATGACTTATTTGTCTAAAAAGCAAAGTGAAATTGGAATTGTTGTGGATCAAGCAGAAGATGAAATTGCGGCAATAAATTTTGCAATAGGAGCATCTTATGCAGGAGCAAGAGCTATGACGGGAAGTTCTGGTGGGGGAGTTTCACTAATGGTAGAAGCCTTTGGACTTGCGGGAATTACAGAAACACCAGTAGTAGTTGTAGATTCTCAAAGACCAGGCCCAGCAACAGGATTACCAACAAGAACAGAGCAAAGTGACTTAAGTTTTTTAGTAACAGCATCACAAGGAGAGTTTCCTAGAGCGGTAATAAGTGTAAGAAATGCAGAGGATGCATTTTATAAAACTGTGAAAGCTTTAAATTTAGCAGATAAATATCAAACATTGGTAATATTATTAACTGACCAATATCTAGCGGATTCTAATATAACTATTCCGAAGTATGATTTAAGTAGTGTTAGAATAGAAAAGTATGTATCTAATGGAGAAGAATTGGATAATGGAGAAGATTATAAGAGGTATAAGATAACTGAAAGTGGAATATCTCCAAGAATGATACCAGGGAATGTTAAGGGACAAGTAGTTTTAGTTGATAGTGATGAACACAATGAAGAGTCACATATAACTGAATCAGTAGATATAAGAAATTCTCAAATGAAAAAGAGGATGAAAAAGCTTGAATTAATAAAAGAAGAAATGGAAGAGCCTGAATTTATCGGGGATGAAGATTTAGATATTCTTTTAGTAGGATTTGGTTCAACTTATGGAGCAATAAAGGATGCTATAAATGAATTAAATAAAAATGGTAAAAAAATTGGAGCTTTAAGCTTTGGAGATATTTATCCATTACCAGAAAAATTACTAATAAAATATGCTAATAAGGCAAAAAAAATTATAAATGTTGAACAAAATTTTAATGGTCAACTAGGAAAACTTATAACTCAAGAAACAGGAATATTAATGACAGGTAGCATATTAAAATATGATGGAAGGCAGATAACTGGAGAATATATTATTGAAAAACTAGGAAGGGAGGAGTTTTAATGTTAGATTTAAATATTTACAAAAGCAATGATGATAATGCATGGTGCCCTGGCTGTGGTAATTTTGGAATATTAGCATCCTTAAAAGAGGCTTTAGCAGAGTTAAATTTAAAACCAGAGGATGTAGTATTAGTATCAGGAATAGGTCAAGCTGCTAAAACACCACATTATATTAAAGCAAATGGATTTAATGGACTTCATGGTAGAGCTCTTCCACCAGCTCAAGCTATAAAGATGGTAAATAACAATTTAAATGTGATAGTAACTAGTGGTGATGGAGATTCCTATGGAGAAGGAGGAAATCACTTTATCCATTGTATTAGAAGGAATGTAGATATGGTTCATCTAGTTCATGATAATCAAATTTATGGATTAACAAAGGGGCAAGGCTCACCAACTACGGGAAAGGGACATGTAACTTCTATGCAATTTGAAGGGGTATATGTGGAACAGATGAATCCATTAGCAGTTGCAATTAGTGCTGGAGCTACTTTTGTAGCAAGAAGTTTTTCAGCAGATAAGGAACATTTAAAATCTATGATAAAGGCAGCTATAAATCATAAGGGATATGCTTTATTAGATATAATGCAACCTTGTGTTGTATTTAATAAGGTTAATACTTTTAAATGGTATAAGGATAGAATTTATAAATTAGATGATAAGTATGATCCAAGGAATAAATTTGAAGCTTTAAAGAAAGTAGAAGAATTTGGGGATGAAGGCATACCTATAGGTATAATTTACAAGGAAGAAAGTAAAGATAGCTACGAAAAATTACATCCAGTACTTAAAACTGGTAGGAATTTAATAGAAAGAAAATGGGATGTTAAAAATACTGAAAAGTTAATTGATGAATTTTTATTTAACTAAATTAATTTAAGGAGTATTATGAGAGTTTAAAGTATGAAACACTATATTGCATTTACTTTATAAAAGAAGGTAAATGCAATATGATTTCATACTTTTTATTTTATTTTAATGATTTTAAATATTCTATAATATCTGTAGAATTTCCTTCGAAAATTATTTTATTATTATCCTTGTCTTTTTGTAAGGTATAACTATACATAGGATCATAATATTCTTTTAAAAATAATTCTATCCAATATTTGTGATAATCTATTTTTTGAGTAGATAATTGAGTCTTATAAGCAAAATTTAATTCATCTAATACTTTTTTAAACCTATCGCCACCTAGCTTTTTCTTAAGTCTTTCCATACTTGAATATATGTAGTTAAACCATTCTGTAAGTCCATCTTCAACACCATAAACTTTTATGTATTCTTTTTGAGCATCAACTACATATTCAATTAAAGTATTTTCTATACGTTCTTCAATTGTAGAAGATACTAAGATTTTTTTGCCACTATGAAAAAAGTTATAAAAGTCTTGAGGAATAAAATTTTTACCAATATTTCTTCCTTCATCTTCAAAAATTAAATGCTGAAAATTTTTATTTTGTTTTTTTATTAAATCATAGGCTAAGTTATTTTCAAAATTAATTTGAGTAGGTTGTGGCGAAACGTGAGATCCGAAGGAAGATCCCCTATGATTAGCAATTCCCTCTAAATCTATTGAGTTATTTATTTTTTTGAGAATTTTTGTTTTACCTGAACCAGTATATCCTGTCAAAATAATAGGAGTATAATTTTGGTTTTCTACAGATAAATTTTCTATTAAGTAATTTCTAAAAGCTTTATAGCCACCTCTTAATCTAAAAATATCTTCCTTTAAAGTTTCAACTATCCATTCTTGCGCTATTCTAGAACGAGATCCCCCCCTAAAGCAGTAAAGTATAGAATTAGGATTAGCTTTTATAAAGTTTATCCAAGAATTCAATCTATTTTCTTTAATTTTTCCTGAAACTAATTTATACCCAAGCTTTGTAGCTTCTTCATTTCCTTTTTCTTTATAGCAAATACCTATTATATGTCTTTCTTCATTATTTAATATAGGAATATTAATAGAATTAAAAAAAGCCCCCTTTTCATATTCAATTGGTGCTCTAACATCAATTAATGGAATATTATTTAATACTATTTCTTTGAATTCACTTGTTTGTTTATCTTTTTTTAACATAATTCCATCCTTTTTAAATTTTTTGAAGTTTATCTTAAGATTTCTTGCTATGTAATAATTTGCAAGAAATATAAATGTTATATATACTTATTATAAAATTTTACTTCAATAATCTCAATAATTCAACAATTGTGACTTAGTTACATAAAAATTATAAGATTTAAGGTAGAATAAATATAACAAGTTAAGAGGAGATGATGTTATGTTTGGTTTATTTAATAAAAATTCAAGCAAAGTAATAAATGTTAATGATATTGATAATTTAATAGGAAAGATTAATTTAATAGATATAAGAGAGCCCTTTGAATATAAAAGTGGAAGTATAAAGAGTGCGAAAAATATTCCAATGGGAAATCTTTTAGATGAACCAGAAAAATATTTGGAAAAAGATAAGGAATATCATATAGTTTGTCAATCAGGGGCTAGAAGTTCTAGAGCTTGCAATAAGCTAAGTGGATTAGGATTCAATGTAGTAAATGTTTCTGGAGGGGTTGGATCTTATGTAGGAAGCAAAAGAAAATAAGAATATTTTCTAATGTATAATGCATGTTATTAATTATTAATTTGGCTGACTAAGACAGCCACTAGGAGGTTTTATTATGAAGAAGATATTAATAGTTGGTGGAGTTGCAGGTGGAGCTTCAGCAGCAACAAGACTGAGAAGACTAAGCGAAGAAGATAATATAATAATGTTTGAAAAGGGACCTCATGTTTCATTTTCAAATTGTGCACTACCTTACCATTTAAGTGGATTAATTGATGAAGCAGATAAGTTAGTTCTTATGAGTCCAGAGAAATTTAAAGCACAATATAATATAGAGGCTAGAGTAAATAGTGAAGTAGTTTCAATAGATAGAAAAAATAAAGAAATAGAAGTTAAAAATTATTTAACCGGAGAAATATATAAGGAAAGCTATGATAAATTAATTTTATCTCCAGGAGCAAAGCCAATAGTACCTAATATAAAAGGTTTAGATAAGGTTAATGTATTTACAATTAGAAATGTTGTTGATATAGATAAACTAAATAGATTTGTTAAGGAACTTAATGCTAAAGATATAGCTGTAATAGGTGGAGGATTTATAGGTGTTGAAGCTGCCGAAAATTTAAGAGAAGCAGGATATAATGTTTCTTTAATAGAAGCTATGAACCAGATATTAAAGCCTTTTGATTATGATATGGTTCAAATTCTACATAAAGAAATGTACGATAAGGGAATTAATTTAATTGTAGGAGATAAAGTTGAAAACTTTGAAGAAAATAAAGTAGTTTTAAGTTCTGGAAAAAAGGTAAATGCAAAGGCTGTAGTTATGGCAATAGGAGTTTCGCCTGAAATAACTTTAGCAAAAGAAGCTGAGCTTGAGATTGGTGTGACTGGAGCAATTAAAGTTGATAGTAATTATAAAACAAGCGATGATGATATATATGCAGTAGGTGATGCTATTGAGGTATATAATGCTTTAACTCATTCTATGACTAAATTATCATTAGCTGGCCCTGCATTAAAACAAGCTAGATCGGTAGCTGATCATATTAATGGAAAAAAAGGCATAAATAAAGGCTATATAGGATCTTCAGCCATTAAAGTATTTGATTATAATGCTGCTTCTACTGGTTTAAATGAAGGATTAATTAAAGCTTTAGATATGAATATCAATTATGATATAGTAAGGTTAATTACTAATGATAAAGTAGGAATTATGCCTGATGCTAAACCTCTTCACTTTAAATTGATATTTGAAGTTCCTACAGGAAAGGTATTAGGGGCTCAAGCTATTGGTTTAGGTGATGTAGCTAAGAGAGTTGATGTAATTGCAACTATAATTAAACTAGGTGGAACTGTAGAGGACCTAAAGGATTTAGAACTTTGTTATGCACCGCCATATAGCACAGCAAAGGATGTTGTAAACTATGCTGGATATATAGCATCAAATATATTAAGTGGAGACTTTAAACAAGTTAATGTAGATAAGGTTAGGGAACTTGTGGAAAGCAATGCTTATATTGTAGATGTAAGAGAAGTTAGAGAATTTGAAAATGGTCATATTAAAGGAGCTAAGAATATTCCTTTAAGTGAACTTAGAGAAAGAGTAAATGAAATACCGAAAGATATTCCAGTTTACTTACATTGTAGAACAGGTCAAAGAAGTTACAATGCAACTTTAGCATTGCAAAATCTTGGATATAAGAATATTTATAATATAACAGGTAGTTTCTTAGGATTATCTTTCTATGAATATTATAATGATGTGACTACAAATAGAGAAAGTATAGTTAATAAATATAATTTTAGATAAATATAGGATACTTATTGAGTTTAATATCTTTGTCTAATAATAGGATTAAATTATAAGTATTTAAAATGAAAAAATAGGTTGTGGCACTAATACTTTAGTGAGACAACCTTTTATATACAATAAAATGGATAATAATTATTATATAATAATTATTGAGTGATAGTTTTATAAGATTTTATATAAGGAGGATTTATTAATGGAACGTTTAAAGAATAAAGTAGCTATTATTACAGGGGGAGCACGTGGAATGGGTGCAGCTCATGTAAGACTATTTGTAAGGGAAGGTGCAAAAGTTGTCTTTACAGACTTAAATGAAGAGGAAGGTAGAATGTTAGAACAAGAAATGGGTAATAGTGTAAGATTTATTAAACACGATGTTACCGATGCTAAAGGCTGGGATAAAGTTGTAGAACAAACTGAAGAAATATTTGGACCAGTTAATATTTTAGTGAATAATGCTGGCATAGCTACAAATAAATCTATTTTAGAAATGACTGAAGAAGAATATAGAAAAATTGTAGATATAAATCAAGTATCCATTTTTCTTGGAATTAAAGCATTAGTTCCTTCTATGAAAAAAGTAGGAAATGCTTCAATAATAAATATTTCATCTATGAACGGAATAGTAGGAGGTGCAATTGGCTATACGGATACTAAATTTGCAGTTCGTGGAATGACAAAGGCAGCAGCGCTTCAGTTATCACAATTTGGAATAAGAGTTAACTCAGTACATCCAGGGGTAATAGAAACACCAATGGTTACTGAAGGTGGCGTAAACGAAGCAACTAAGCAGTTTGCTAAACAAATTCCAATGAGAAGAATGGCTAAACCAGAAGAAGTTTCAAAGTTAGTTCTTTATCTTGCTTCAGATGAATCAAGTTATTCAACAGGATCTGAATTTATTGTAGATGGTGGATTAACTGCAATGTAGGTTGATGCTAATATATATAAGCAACTATGTAATTATTATAGAAAAACCCTCTGTTTTTAAACAGCAGGGTTTTTTATTATCTTTATATTAAATATAATTTATAGATTATCAATTTTATTCTAAATTTGTTTATATAATAATTTTTGCTTTTGAAGTTTATTATATTGATATGTTAAAATATAGAGTATAAGATAAATAATGTAAAGTTAATATTTATGCTTATAGGTATAATTTATATAAATAAGTAATAAAACAATAGAAGAATGGAGAGTGACGTAATGAAAAAAGTAGAAGAAAGATTCTTAGAATACGTTAAGTTAAACACAAAATCAGATGAAACAACTAGAGTTACACCAAGTACTAAGGGACAGTTAGTACTTGCCGAAAAGTTATGTAATGAATTAAAGGAATTAGGATTAAAAGATGCAAGAATAAGTGAGCATGGATATGTATATGCTACATTAGAAAAAAATTGCAATAGAGATATACCGAAAATTGGATTTATAGCTCATATGGATACTGCACCAGATTATAGTGGAGAAAATGTTAATCCAAAGATTATAGAAAAGTATAATGGAGAAGATATTAAATTAAATGATTCTGTAGTATTATCTCCAAAGTTTTCACCAGAATTAAAAGAGTATATAGGACAAAGATTAATAACAACTGATGGTACAACTCTTTTAGGAGCTGACGATAAAGCAGGCATTGCAGAGATAATGACAGCAGTAGAATATTTAATAAATCATCCTGAAATAGAGCATGGAGACATAAAAATAGGATTTACTCCAGATGAAGAAATAGGTGAAGGTGCAGATCATTTTGATGTTGATGGATTTGGTGCAGATTTTGCTTATACTATGGATGGTGGAAGAATTGGAGAACTTGAATTCGAAAACTTTAATGCTGCAGGAGTAAAAGTAAAAATCAAAGGAGTAAATGTTCATCCAGGATATGCAAAGAATAAGATGTTAAATTCTATAATAGTAGCTAATGAATTTATAAATAGTCTTCCTTTAAATGAAGTTCCTGAAAAAACTGAAAAATATGAAGGTTTTTACCATCTTACAGATATAAATGCTACTGTTGAAAATACTACTTTAAGTTATATAATAAGAGATTTTTTTAATGAAAGCTTTGAAGAAAGAAAAAATAGAATAAGAAAACTAGAAAAAGAATTAAATGAAAAGTATGGAGAAGGAACTGTAGTAGCTGAAATAAAAGATCAATATAATAATATGAAAGAAAAAATAGAACCTGTAATGCATATAGTAGAAAATGCAAAGGAAGCTATGATAGAAGCTAAGGTTACTCCAAACATAAGACCTATAAGAGGTGGTACTGATGGAGCAAGATTATCATTTATGGGACTTCCAACTCCTAATATATTTGCAGGTGGAGAGAACTTCCATGGAAAATATGAATATGTACCAGTTGAGTCTATGGAAAAAGCTGTAGAAGTTATTGTTAATATAGTAAAACGTTATGGAAAAGCCTAAAGATAATAAATAATTAAAATGAATACTTAATAATTATATAAAAACTCCCTTAGGGGAGTTTTTAATTCTAAATTACTGCTGGGGGTGTTTATAATTAATAGTTATGATATATATATTTCAATTAAGTTAATATTAAGTATATATATAGCTTGGACAAGTATAGAAGAAAATAAGTTGAGCTTAATAGTAGTTTCTTTTATGATAATTTATATTATAGTTATTTTTCTTAAAGGGATATTAGAAAATAATAAATTTTATTTTAAAATTCTTTCTTTAATTGAGGGAATTTTAGTATTATTATTTAGTGCAAAATATATACAAGCAGCAATTTTAATGTTCAGTGTATTAGTAGCAGAATATTTTATAAAAGAAAAAAAGTCTATTTTTATTTTATCTTTTTCTATAGTTCCAATATTGTTTATTCTAAATAATAATAATTTGAAAAATATATTTATAATACTAGGTTTAATATTAATATTGATAATTAATAATGAAAATAAAAATAGCAAAATAAAAAATATAGATTTAACTCAAGAGGAACAAAGAAAAGTAATTTATGGATTACAAAAAAAGATATTAGAAGATAAAAATATTCAAGAGCAAATATTACATACTGCAAGATTAGAGGAAAGAAATAATATATCATCAAGATTACATGATAAAATAGGACATACTATTTCAGGTACTTTACTTCAACTAGAAGCAATTAAAATAATTTTGGATAGTGATAAAGTAAAGGGATTTTTAATGTTAGACACTTGTATAAATAATTTAAGAAATGGTATGGAAGAAATAAGAATGACTCTTAGAAATATAAAACCAGCAGAAGAAGAACTAGGAATTAATAGAGTTAAAAAGATATTAGATGAAAAAATAAAGAATACAAGTATAAGAGGAAAAGTTTTATATAGTGGTGACTTGGAAAAAATAGATTCTAAATTATGGATTATATTTATACAAGCTATAACGGAGTTGACAACTAATTCTGCAAAGTATTCTAAAGCAAAATTAATAATAGTTAATATAGAAGTACTAAATAGGTTTATAAAGCTAGAAGTTAAAGATGATGGCATAGGGTGTAAAGATATAAAAAAGGGTATAGGACTAAGAAATATAGAGGAAAAGGTAAGCGGTATAAATGGTAAATTAATAATAAATAATGAGGATGGATTTGGAGTTATTATTTTAATTCCATACTTGGGGGATATATGAGTATAAGATTAGTAATTGCAGACGATGATGCTTTAATAAGAGATAGTTTAAGGATAATTTTATCTTATGATAAGGAAATTGAAGTTGTAGAAGTGTTCGAAAATGGTAAGGATTTAGTTGACTTTTTACTTGATAATGAAGTTGATGTAGCATTAGTTGATATAAGAATGCCTTTAGTAAATGGTGTTAAAGCAACCTTGGAAGTATCTAAGAATACTAAAACTAAGGTAATAATTTTAACTACCTTTGATGAAGATGAATATATAAGAGAAGGAATTAAAAATGGTGCTAAGGGGTATTTATTAAAAAATACAAAACCTGAGAAAATAATTGAAACCATAAAGCTTGTTAATAAGGGGATAGCAGTTATACAGGAAGAGGTATTAACTAAGCTTAGCAATAATATCATTTCAGTAAAAAATAATAATCAAATAGATACAAGCCTATTTACTGAAAGGGAATTAGAAGTTATGTTAGCAATTTCAGAAGGGTTAAATAATAAAGAAATATCAAAAAAACTTTTTATATCTGAAGGAACAGTAAAAAATTATATAACATCTATACTACAAAAAACTAATTTAACACATAGAACTCAAATAGCTATTTACTATATAAAAAACTTGGAGAGTTAAATTTTTTATTATGTGGATTTATTTAAAGTCAAGATGGTTGTATGCTTAAATTTAAAAGAGAAAAATATATGACTTTTGTCATGGATAAAAGGTGACCTTTGCTAGATTATTTAGCAAGGTCTTTTTTATATAATGAAACTAAGATATAGGGAGGGGTATTTATGAAGGTAGTAGAAATAAAAGATTTAGTAAAGAAGTACGATAGTACAATAGCAGTTGATAATATTAATTTAAGTATAGAAGAAGGAGAGATATATGGAATTTTAGGTCCAAATGGAGCAGGAAAAAGCACTACTATAAGTTTAATTTGTTCTTTATTAAATCCAACATTAGGAGAAATAAAAATTTTAGGAGAAGATATAAGAAAAAAATCAATTAGTATAAAAAAGAATATAGGATTAGTTCCACAAAACATTGCACTTTATAGAAATTTTACTGCTTATGAAAATGTTAAATTTTTTGGAGAGCTATATGGGTTAAGGGGAAAAGAACTTAGTGAAGCAATAGATAAGTCTTTAGAATTTACAGGACTTTTAGAATTTAAAAAGAAGAAGGCAGAAGAATTTTCAGGTGGAATGTTACGAAGGTTAAATATAGCATGTGCTATAGTCCATAATCCTAAAATATTGATTATGGATGAGCCAACGGTAGGAATAGATCCTCAATCCAGAAATAATATTATGCAGGCAGTTAAATTATTAAATAAAAAGGGTGTAACAATAATTTATACAACTCATTATATGGAAGAAGCAGAAAGTTTATGTAGTAAAATTGCTATTATAGATAATGGGAAAATAATAGTTGAGGGTACTAAGGAAGAATTAAAGGATATGGTTAGTGATAAAAAGATTCTTAATATTGGGGTAGATAATGTATATAAAGTTAGTATAGATACTTTAAGAAATATAGAGGGAGTTATTGATGTTTCAATTGATGAAGGAAATATAATTATTACATCTTCTAAGGAAGTAAATAATTTAAGTAAAATAATTAAAGAAATTTCAGAAGAAGAGTTAATAATTAATGATTTAAGATTTAAAGAAATAACATTAGAAACTGTATTTTTATCTTTAACAGGTAAAAAATTAAGAGATTAGGGGGAAGAATATGATTGCAGTTATAAAAGCTACAATATTAAATTGCGTTAGGGATAGAAAAAATCTTATATTTATGATATTTTTCCCTTTATTTCTAGTTTTCTTAATTGGAAGCACCTTATCTTCTTATTTTGATAAAATGAATAATAATGTAGCAATAGAGGATTTGTTAATTTGTTATATAGATGAAGGAGACAATAAGATAAATGAAGTTTTTAATACCTTTACTAGTATTGTTAAAGAAAGTAAAGACATTAAAAATGTAGAGATAAAAGAAATAAGTAATATTGAGGAAGGCAAAAGAGAAGTAAGAGTTAATAGAGCAATATTATTATATTTAAAAGATAATAATATTGAAATGTATTCTAATGATAATTCTTATATAAGGTCATCTATTATATATCAAATATTAAAAAGTATATCTGATAGATATAATGCTGTGGCAGAAATTTATAGTATTAATCCACAAAGTGCTGAAGAAATAATAAAACAAAAAAAAGATAATTATATAGAAGAGAAGACTATTCCTTATAAAAAAAGTCCAAGTTCCATGGATTATTATGGTGTAGCAGAAATAGGTCTTATGTTATTTTATTTTGTAAGTTATCCATTATTTATTTTAAAGGATGATAAGAGAAGTAATATTAAGGACAGAATAAAAATATCTGGGTTATCTACTCCAAAATATTATTTATCATCATTTATAGGATTCTTTTTCTTTTCATTTGGGGTTTCATTAATAACTTATATATTAAGTAGTATTTTATTTAATATTAATTATGGGGATAATTTATTAGTAATGCCATTAGCTATGGTACCATTTTTAATACTTGTAAATGGAATAGGGACTATAATTCCTATAATATTTAAAGATAATAAGGTCTCATCAATAATATTGCAAAATATAATAATCCCAGTTTTATGCTTTTTAGGGGGAGGATATGTCGCTTTATATGGAGAAATGGATGGAATATTTAATTTAATAACTAAGATATCTCCACTTAGATGGTTTAATAGTAGTGTGTTCAGATATATATATTCTGATGATACTAGTTTATTAATAAATTGGATTATATTTGGAGTAATAACTTTAGGCTTAATAATAGTAGTGATTTATTTAATAACAGGAAGGGAGGATAATATGAATGAAAAATATATTAACATTAGTAAAAAATAATTTAAGAGTTGATATAGTTAAAAATCCCTTTGAATTTTTAATTGGATTGCTTGCTCCTGTAATAATTCTTTATATAATGCTTATAGTAATGAATACAAACTCTGGCTATATAAATATTGGGATTATTGATAATGATAATAGTAAAACAAGTAGTATTATTATAAACTCTTTAAAAAATAAAGAGGGATATAATGTAAATGAAATTAATAAGACAGATATTAACAACTTGTTTTCAGAAAAAGCTATAAATGTAGTAATAGAAATTGAAGACGAATTTGAAAAAGGAATAATTGAAGGAAATATTAATAAAGTTAAGGTTACTTCAATTGAAGATGATGGAGTTGGAAATTTAATTAAAGAATTTATTAATATGGATATGATGAATATTAAAGATATTTCATTAGCTAGTAATAAAGATGAAGAGGTATATTATAAGGCAATAGATAATTATAGTAAAAATATTTCTGTAAATATAAAGAAAGAAAGTTTAAGTGATTTGCATTCAGATTATTCTTCAAGTCAAATATATATAGGTTTTTTAATTATGTTTATGTTAATAAGGGGGATGAGGACAGCCTATAGGATATTTGATGAAAAAGATGAAAATATATATATGAGAATATTTATGGCACCAGTTAGAACATTAGAGTATTATTTAGCGAATGTAATAAGTGGGTATATATCTATTTTAATACAAGTTATATTAGGAATAATAAGTATTAATATGCTTAGTATTGAAATAGGATTAAAAAATATTGAACTATTTATAATACTTTCTTTAGTAGGATTAGTTTCAATAAGTCTTGCTTTATGTTGTGGTGCTTTTGCTAAAAATAGAACAGAAGCATCAAATACATTTAATTTTGCAAACATGTTGCTTCTTATGGTTGGAGGAGCATTTGTTCCACTTGAGATAATGCCATCTTTAATAGAGAAAATATCATATTTCACACCAATAAGGTGGGCAATGAAGACTATATCAGATATACAGCAAGGATATAATTTTAGTGAAACTTACAAATATTTATTCATACTTTTTTTATTTTCAGTAGCATTTTTTGTAATTGCGGCTCATAAGACAACTAAATCTGAGAAGAAAATTATGATAAACTAAAATATAAAAACTCCTTAAATAAGGAGTTTTTATAAATTTATTAAAGTTATTTATTACGCATTAATCTTCTATGTTGGTGCTTTCAGCATCAATTATATCAGATTTAGGGACTAGTGTATCTGAAGCTGAACTTTTATTTACAAAGTCGTTTATTACTTTTGATAAGTCAACACCTGTTAAATCTTTTAATACTTCAAAGCCATTAGCAGCTACATCTGTGACTATTTTAGAAACTTTAGAAGCACCTTGGTTTCCACCGTTGTCTATAACAGTCAGCTTGTCTATTTGATCTAATGGACTTGCAATTTCTTTCATTACATCAGGTAATCTATTTACTATCATTTCAACTATAGCAGCTTCTCCATACTTAGCCATAGCTTCTGCTAATCTATCTTTTGCTTCAGCTTCTGCAATACCTCTTGCTTTAATAGCTTCAGCTTCAGCAAGTCCTTTTGCTCTTATTGCAGCTGCATCAGCTTCCGCTTGTATTTTCTTAGCTTCAGCTTCAGCAATTGCCTTAACCTTAATGGTTTCAGCTTCAGCTTCAGCTTTTTTTATTGCTTGTATTTTGCTTGCCTCAGCAGCAACTTCTACTTCATACTTTCTTGCATCTGCTGGTTTTTTTACTTCAGCAATTAATTTCTTTTCTACAACTAAAGCTTCTTTTTCAGCAAGTTCAGCTTGTTGCTCTGCAAGTAAAGCATTATTTTCAACTTCTTGTAATTTATAAGCAACGTCGGCATTAGCCTTTGCTTTATCTTGTTCTGCTCTAAAGGATTCTAATTTTAGTTTTTTATCTCTTTCACTTTGAGCTATTTCAGTTTCTGCTTCAAGCTTTGCTTTTTGACCTTCTCTTGTAGCAATAGCAGTTTTAATTTCAGTATCTCTTCTTCTTTCAGCTTCAGCAATATCCGCTTCAGATTTTGCAGCTGCTATTTGTGGCTTGGCTCTATTTTCTAAATAGCCACCTTGAGTACTAATTTTTAATATTGTATAAGAAATTAATACTAATCCCATAGAACCAAGTTCATTTCTAATATCATCTTCAATTCTTTGCTCAAAAGAAGATCTATCTTCATTAATTTGTTCTACAGTTAAAGTTGATACTATTCCTCTAAGCTTACCTTCTAAAATTTGTTCAACAATTGTTCTTATAACATTAACAGTATTTTTTTCTCCACCATTACAAAATTGTTCAACGGCCTTTAAAACATTTTCAGAATCATTTTTTACTTTTACAACAGCAGTACCTACTATATTTACAAATATACCTTGCTTTGCTGGTGCTTCGCTTACATCTGTGGTCATAGAAATATTTTCAAGGGAAATAGTAGAAGCCGTCTCTAGTATAGGAATCATTAATCCCCCTCTACCTAATAAAACTCTTTTTCTTAGTCCTGTTATTACCATTGCCTTATCTGCAGGTACTCTTCTCCAGAATGAAAGGAAAAGCACTAGAACTACAACTACTATAATTATTATAGGTAGTGCAGCAATTAATTTTTCAAGTAAAGCATCCATTATTATTCTCCTCCTAAATTTTATAATATACATTATTATTTTAACATAAAATTACAGTAAAAGTAAAAATATCAAAATAATATTTAATAAAATAATATGATATAATATTGGTAGTTAATGGGGGTGAATTTAATGAAAAAGAAATTTGAAATATTTTTATTAATTATAGTTATAGTATCAGTAGGATCATATATTTATGCAGTATTTCCAAGGCGTGGAACTATAGAAACCTTGATATTAAATAAAATAGATAATATAGATTTTACTAACATTACAATAAGAGAAAGTAATGATAAAGAATATAGATATGAAAATAAATATGATATTAAAAACTTCTTAGATAATATAAAAGGAATAAAAATAAAAGAAGATAGGATAAAACAAGATAAAAGAAATGTTACTGAAGTTAGAATGTATTCAAAATACTCTTCAGGAAACTTAGGATTTGTTATTTTTGATGATAAATATATTAAGGTTTATAGTGATACAAAGGGAAGGCATAATACTGTAATATATAAAGTTACAGATGATACAAGTATTATTAATTATTTAGAGAATATTAAGAGTGAATAAATATTAGGGGGAGAAGATATGGGGATAATTCTTATTTTATTATATTTTATAGTACCTATTTTTATATTGTACTTTATTATTAAGTTTGCAGTAAAAAATGCTATAAAAGAAAGCTTAGAAGATGTAGAAGCTAGCATAAAAAAGTCTGTAAAATCAGTTTTAAATGAAAGAGATTTTAAGTAAGAGGGAGTTAGAAGAGATGAATCATTTATAAATGATTAATTTCACAATGTTCATATTATGAATTTGAGGAGTAGGTATTATGATAAAAAGAGTAATGAGGGAATTGAGGAATATTGCTATAACAATCACAGGAAGTATAATACTATTATCATTAATTAATACAAAGGTTTTTGCTATGGCAAAGGTTCAACAAAAATCTATGGAAAATACACTTCATAGTGGAGAAAAGCTTTTAGTAGATAAGCTAAGCTATAATTTTATAACTCCTAAAAGAGGAGATATTGTTATATTTTTAAAAGACGAAGAAAAAGGAAATTTGATAGAGGAAAGTTATACATACATAAAGGAAGTTATTTCATTAAATAATATTTCTGATAGTAGAATTAGATATGTGAAAAGAGTAATAGGAATACCAGGAGATGAAATTAATATTGAATCCGGAAATGTATATGTAAATGGAGAGAAATTAAATGAATCTTATATAAAGGGAGAAACTTATGGAAGGGATATAAGTTTTCCATTAATTGTTGGAGAAGATGAATTATTTGTACTAGGGGATAATAGAGAAGCAAGTAAAGATAGTAGAGACTTTGGAACTATTAAAATAGGACAAGTAGAAGGACGAGCTAATTTTAGAGCATTTCCTATAGAAAAGATTAAAAGTTTAAAGTAAAGAGAACTGGTTGTTTAAAAGGAAAATAAAATTTAATTATTTAATATATAAGGAAATAAATGCAACATTTTTGAAATGAAGTTCTATATTTAAAAAGTTTTGAGAAAGATAATACAGTAAGATATTATTTTGTTAATGATGATACTTTGACCTATGATGAAATAGAGCGTTATTTAAGTGAAGAAAATGGTTACGATATAATGCAGATATTAATTTTAAATAGAATATAAATTATTGCAAATATATTACAATTTTAAAAGGATATTTAAGTAAATTATTTATTTGGGTATAATTAGTAGTACTATAGCTTTGAAAATATAAATTTTAAGGAGTGTATATGAGTACTCAAATTATAATAGTATTAGTTTTAAATTTTGTAATTTCATTAATAGGGACCTTAGCTTATTCAACTAGATTAGTAGGAGTTAGAACAGGTAAAATAGCTGTTACTTTTGCGGTATTTAATGTCCTTATGTTAGTATCAAGAACCGCAGTTACATTTCAAAGCCCTTTATTAACTAAATTTGTAGAAAGTAACCCAAGTAGTAATGAGCTAATAAAAATATTTAACTTAATAATAATAATTTCAGGAGTAGCATCTATTGTAGGAGCTTTTTTAATACCAACCTTTCAAAAGATGTTTAGTAAAGCGGTGAATCACTTTTCTATTGAAAGATCAATACCTAAACTAATAATTCATAGCTTTTCTAAAACAGGAGTTAAGTATATGAAGGAAAGTATAGCTGTTCCTGTAAAGGAAAGTATAACAAGTATTAATTTTAAAAATCTTCCTAAAAGGATTTTATTTTATAATTTTATATCTGTAGCAATAATTACAGCAGGAGCATTTGCTCCTATATATGCAGGAAGTATAGTTCCAAAGTTTAGGTCAACTTGTCTATCACTTTCTCCAATAATTAATGGTACAGCAACTATATTAACTTCAATTTTTATAGATCCACATTTATCTATAATGACTGATGATGTAATAGAAGGGAAATGTAGTGAGGAAGATTTTAGAGGTTGTGTTATTGGAATGGTAGGAAGTAAGGTTATTGGAACCTTTTCAGCTTTATTAATATTTATTCCAGCAGCATACTTAATTGCTTTTGTTGCAAATTATATTTAGTCAATAAATAAGAAATTAATATAATAATTTTAAATTGTACACTAAGGGACTGCTTTTAACAGTCCCTTAGTTTTTATTTATATAAAAGTAGGAAGTAGTTCAGAAAAGGAGATACTTTTGCAGATAATAGGATTTATTTATACGTTTACATTTGATATTATTTAAATAAATCAAGTAAGTATTAAAATTTAAAAATTTAGGGGGAAATTATTATGAAAAAAGTTTTAGCTACATTAGTTTGTGCTTCAATGATGGTAAGTATGGTTGCTTGCGGTGGTAAAAATGAAGCAAATAGTTCAGGGGGAGAAGATACTGGCTCTAAGAATTTAGTAGTATATTGTCCTCATCCGCTAGAGTTTATAGATCCAATAGTTGCAGAGTTTGAAGATGAAACAGGGATACAAGTAGATGTTGTTGCTGCAGGAACAGGAGAACTATTAAAGCGTATTGAATCTGAAAAAGACAACCCACTAGGAGATGTGATGTGGGGAGGATCACTTGGAACCTTACAACCAAAGGTAGATTATTTTGAGGAATATACTTCAGCAAATGAAGGAGATATCTTAGATGATTGTAAAAATACAGATGGAAAAATAACAAGATTTTCAAATATTCCAAGTGTACTTATGATTAACACTAATTTAATAGGAGATATTAAAGTTGAAGGTTATGAGGATTTATTAAATCCAGAATTAAAGGGTAAAATTGCTCATGCAGATCCATCAAAATCATCATCATCTTTTGAACATTTAGTAAATATGTTATATGCAATGGGAAATGGTGATCCTGAAAAAGGTTGGGATTATGCAGATAAGTTAGCAGGAAATTTAGATGGTAAATTGCTTTCGGGTTCATCTGCTGTATATAAGGGAGTAGCAGATGGTGAATATACAGTAGGTTTAACCTTTGAAGAGGGTGGAGCAAAGTATGTAAAAGATGGAGCTCCAGTAAAAATAGTCTATATGAAAGAGGGAGTTATTTCTAAACCAGATGGAGTTGCAATAATCAAGGGTGCTAAAAATATGGATAATGCTAAGAAATTTATAGATTTCTTAACTAGTAAGGAAACGCAAACAATGGTAGCATCTGAATTAAGTAGAAGATCGGTAAGAAAAGATGTAGATCCAGCTGAAGGATTAAAAGCTATGAGTGATATAAATATTATTGAAGATGACTCAGAAGTTGTAAAGGAAAATAAGCAAGTTTGGATAGATAAATTTAAGGAAATATTCACTAACAAGTAAATATAACTAATAAATTAGTCTACTTCTCTATAGGTTGTAGACTAATTTTATAAAAGATAAGGAGGAAGTAGAAATGAGTGTATCAATTAAAGCAAGAGATATAATTAAAAAATATGGTGATAATATTGTAATACCAAATTTGAATTTAGATATAAATAATGGGGAGTTTTTTACTTTACTTGGACCTTCTGGTTGTGGAAAAACAACATTTCTAAGAATGATTGCAGGTTTTAATACAATTGAAGGAGGGGAGATAAGCTTTGAAGATAAGGTTATTAATGATATCCCAGCTCATAAAAGAAATATAGGGATGGTTTTTCAAAACTATGCTATATTTCCTCATTTAACGGTTAAACAAAATGTAGAGTATGGATTAAAATTAAGAAATCTCTCTAAGAAAGAAATGGAAAATAAAGTATCAGATATTCTGAAAGTAGTAAAAATAGATGACTATAAGGATAGATTACCAGAAAGATTATCAGGAGGACAACAACAAAGGGTAGCTTTAGCAAGAGCAATTGTAATTCATCCAAGTGTTTTACTTATGGATGAGCCTCTTTCAAACTTAGATGCTAAGTTAAGAGTTGAAATGAGAGGTGCTATTAGAGAAGTTCAAAAGGAAGTAGGAATAACTACTGTTTATGTTACTCATGATCAAGAAGAAGCTTTAGCAATTTCAGATAGAATTGCAGTCATGAAAGATGGAGTAGTTCAACATGTAGGAACACCAAAGGAGATATATACAAGGCCTAAAAATACTTTTGTATCAACATTTATAGGACATTCTAATTTATTTAAAGGAACTATAGAAATAAAGGAAAGAGAAACCTTTGTTAAGTTTGAAAAAGGCTATGCTGTAAAGATGGAAAATTTAAAAGATAATATAAAAGATGGAGAAAAAGTTATTATTGCTGTAAGACCAGAAGAGTTTTTAATTTCAAATAAGGGCTTAGAAACAAAAATAAAAACAGCTACTTTTCTTGGAAGATATACTAATTATGAGATTGTATTCAACAGTGATGAAATATTAGAAGGACAAGCAGCTATAGAATTATCAGAAGATATTGGTAGCGCAGAGCGTATATATGATGAAGGTGATAGTTTGTTTTTAGAAGTTAATCCAAAGAAAATTAATGTTTTCACTGAAAATGGAGAGGAAAATTTAATAAAAGGAAGTGAAAACTAATGAGCAAAGAAAAAAGAAAAATTAAATTGAATTTTGATTTTTGGACAGGAGTAACCTTAGTTATAGCACTTATATTTCTAGTATTTTTTATATATCCATTATTCTCGTTGTTTATTAGTGGCTTTAAGGATGCAGCCACAGGTGAGTTTACATTTGCAAATTTTATTAAGTTTTTTGAAAAAAAATATTATTATAATGCATTAATGAATTCCTTTACGGTTACTATTTGTGTGACTATATTAGCTATTTTAATTGGTTCACCTTTAGCTTATTTAACAACAGCTTTTAATATCAAAGGTAAAAAGCTGATAGAAATATTAATAATTATTTCTATGTTATCACCACCATTTATAGGAGCTTATTCATGGGTACTATTATGCGGAAGAAGTGGTGTTCTTACAAAATTTTTTGAAAATAATTTAGGAATAAGCCTTCCACCTATATATGGATTTGCAGGAATTCTTTTAGTATTCACCCTTAAGCTATATCCATTTATATATCTATACGTTTCTGGAGCTTTAAAGAAAATAGATGTTTCATTATTAGAAGCAGCAGAAAGTTTAGGCTGTAAACCAATAAAAAAAATAGTTACAGTAATATTACCATTAATATTACCTACACTTTTAGCAGGTGGATTATTAGTATTTATGAATGCTTTAGCTGATTTTGGTACTCCTATGTTAATAGGTGAAGGCTATAATGTAATGCCGGTATTAATATATTCAGAATTTATTAGTGAGGTTGGAGGACAAGCTAATTTTGCAGCAGCTCTAGCAACAATAATGGTTATTATAACTTCAATAGTATTTATTGCACAAAAATATGTTGTTAATAAAAAGTCATTTACAATGAGTTCATTAAGGCCTATGGTGTCTAAAAATTTAAATGGAGCTAAGAATATTTTTGCACATTTATTTGTTTATTTGGTAGTATTACTAGCAATAATTCCACAATTAACGGTAATATATACTTCATTTTTAAATACAAAAGGATCAAGATTTGTAAATGAGTTTTCATTAAAAAGCTATAAAACAGTATTTAATAAACTTGGTTCAGCTATAACTAACACCTATACTTATGGAGTCATTGCTATTGTAATAATTGTAATTCTAGGTATGTTTATAGCATATATATCAACTAGAAGGAAAAATCCACTTACTTCAGTTATTGATACTATAACAATGTTTCCATATATAATTCCGGGGTCAGTTCTTGGTATAACTTTACTACTTGCATTTAATAAAAAACCATTGGTATTAAGTGGGACTTTTGTTATAATTATAATAGCTTATGTTGTTAGAAGACTACCATATACTTTAAGGTCAAGTGCAGCAATACTATATCAAATTAGTCCAAGTATGGAGGAAGCATCTATTAGTTTGGGATATTCTCCAGTAAAGACATTTTTTAAAGTTACAGCTGTAATGATGTTACCAGGAGTATTTGCTGGTGCAATACTAAGTTGGATTACAGTAATAAATGAACTAAGTGCTTCAGTTATATTATATACAGGCGGAACGAAAACCTTATCAGTATCAATATATACAGAAGTTATTAGAGCAAGCTATGGAACAGCAGCAGCTTTATCTACAATATTAACAATTACCACTGTAATATCATTATTGATATTCTTTAAAGTTTCTGGAAGCAAAGAGATTAATCTTTAAAATAAGTAAAATTAATTAAATAAGGTCAGCTTTGCTGGCCTTTTTTGTAATATAAGGAAGAGATTTATGGGTAAAAAATACAAAAAATATAGTGAAGTAATTAGAAATACAATTATTTGGTATGGTATAGTTCCAATAATAGTACTTTCTTTAGTGGCATATTTAATTTTGTTTATTTGGGGAAATAAATTAATAGTTAAGGAAAATACTGATAGTAATAAAAAAATATCTAAATTAATGGAAGAGAATTTAAGTGAATATAGTTTATTAATAGAAAATATATCAAAGGATGAAGGAATAATATCTATAATTAATGATGGGGTGAAATCTCAAAAAATCTATGAAATATTGTATAAATTCGTAAATAAAAGAAGTGTTAAAAGTAATTTTTACGTATTCGATAAAGACGGGAATATGATTGTCTCTAATAAAAATATAAAACCGAAATATATTAGCGATGATAACTTATTTATGTGGGGAATCTTTAGTAGGATGAGGCTAAGGAAAGAAGAAGTAATTACAATGGTAAATAAAGTACAGCAAGATAAATATACTTATGGAACTTTAACATTGGGAAAGGCAATTAATTATAATGATGAAATCATAGGATATATTGTTTTTGATTTTTCGGAAGAAGATATATTTAATTTAATTACGGGATATACAACAAGTGATATTATTATAACTGATAAACACAACATTATAGCAGCTACAAATAACAAGTATAGTGATCAATTATATAGATTGAAAAATGATTTTAGACAAAAAGATGGATATTTAAAAATAGAAGGTAAAAATTATTTTGTTAAAGTAACATCATTAAAAGACACTAATCTTTTTGTTTATACAATAACAAATTTAGATTTCTTTAATAGAGCTTTTTTAATTGGAGGAATATTTCTATTTGTATTATTTCTTATTATATTTTATATAATGTTATTTATATCAAAAAAAGTAGCCTACAGTAAAACCTTGACTATTAACGAGATTGTAAAGGCAATAGAGAGTATTCAAGAAGGAAACTTAGATGCCAAGCTTAAAATTGAATCAGAAGATGAATTTGGAATAATTGCAAAAGCATATAATAATATGTTAGTAGATATAAAAAGATTAATAGAAAGCAATAAGGAAGAAGTATCACTAAGAATGCAAAGCGAAATAAAGCAATTAGAAGCGCAATTTAATCCACATTTTTTATTCAACACTTTAGAAACTATTAGGATAATGATAAAAATAGATAAGAATGTAGCAAGTGATATTATCATTAATTTATCATCACTATTAAGATATGGTATAAATAACGAAATTCATTCTGTTAAAATACGTGATGATATTGAGTATATTAAAAATTATTTAGCTATTTTAAAATATCGATTTGGAGATAAATTACAATTTAAAATAAATATTGATGATGAAGTATTAGATGCAATAGTTCCTAAGTTACTATTACAGCCAATTATAGAAAATTCAATAAAATACGGTTTTGAAAAAAAATCTACTATTAATTTAAATATAACTTCAATGATTAATGATGAAAAAATATATATAGTTATAGAAGATAATGGTTGTGGAATTAATAAGGAAAGAATGAAGTATATAAAAGAATTAATATATAAGAAGCAAAATGATACAGATACCATAGGATTATATAATGTACAAAGAAGACTTAGACTTATTTATGGTGATGAATATGGAATTGATATTAATAGTAGTGAAGGTGAAGGAACTACGGTAAAAATAATTTTACCATATATTAAAAAGGAGGTTTAAAGTTGTACAAGCTAATTATAGTTGAGGATGAAGAAATAATAAGAAAAGGTCTAGTTCATACTATAGATTGGCTATCTATGGGATTTATAGTTGTAGGAGAAGCAGAAAATGGAGAGGATGGTCTTAAACTTATAGAGGAATTAAAGCCAGATTTAGTAATAACAGATATTAAAATGCCATTTATGAATGGATTACAAATGTTATCTCTAGCTGAAAATAAAAGGTATTTTGAAAGCATTATATTAACTAGTTACAGTGAATTTGATTATGCAAAAAAAGCAATTTCTATTGGAGTTAGTGACTATATATTAAAGCCTATAAATGAAGAGGAATTATTTAAAATAGTAACAAAAATCAAAAATAAGATAGATGAAAGAAAATTATATGAAAATATAAAAAATTGCACAGGAAATAAAGAAAAAATTGAGTTTACAAATTTAAAAATATATATAGATTCTAAGGAAATTAATATTTATGTAAAATATGTAATTAATAAGATAAAAGAAAATTATAGTGAAAAAATTAGTATAGAAAATTTAGCTGAAGAGGTTGGAGTTAGTCCAAGCTATTTAAGTAGAAAATTTAAACAAGAAACATCTTATACTTTTTTAGATATGCTTAATAAATATAGAGTGCAAAAAGCTGTAGAATTAATGATGAAAGAAAAAGATAGGTATAGAGCATATGAAATTGCAGATATGGTAGGCTTTGGGGATTATAAACATTTTTGTACTGTTTTCAAGAAGTATACAAATTATGCACCTAAGGATTTTATGAAAGCTACAAGTATTATAATAAATTAATAGACCTTGTAAATAACAATCAAAGTTATATAATTAGCTTATATAAATTATACATTTAAGATATTAATATTGGAGGAAAAATGAATAGAAAAGTTATACTATATATTGCAGTTAGTTTAGATAATTATATAGCAAGAGAAAATGGTGAAGTAGATTGGTTAATGGGGGATGGAAGTAATCCTGAGGAGGATAATGGATATGAGGATTTTTATAAAAATATAGATGTTGTAATAATGGGAAAATCTACATATGATCAAGTAATGGATTGGGGAGATTATCCATATAAAAACTGTGAAAGTTATGTTTATACAAGAAAAGAAGTAAAAAATAATAAATATGTAAAATTTACAAATGAAAGTCCAAATAAATTAATTTCAAAATTAAAAGGAAAGCAAGGGAAAGATATTTGGATAGTTGGAGGTGCGGATATAGTAGATTTATTTTTAAAAGAAGATTTAATAGATGAATTTATTATAGCAACTATACCAACTATTTTAGGAAAAGGAATACCTTTATTTAAAGAAAATAATAATGAAATAAAATTGAAATTAAAAGAAAGTAAAATTTTTGACGGAATTGTTCAAAATCATTATATAAAAAAATAATAATCAAAGGAGAAGAAATATGAAAAGTGCAGAATATTATATAAAGAATTTAGAGATGGAAAAGCATATTGAGGGTGGATATTTTAAAGAATCTTTTGTTTCCGTAGACGAAGTAAGAAGTGATAAAAAATTATGGAGCAGTATATATTTTCTTCTAGAAACGGGGGAAGTATCTAACTTCCACAGATTACAATCAGATGAATTATGGTACTATCATGATGGTGAAGCTTTAACAATTTATATGATAAGTCCAGAAGGAGAACTTATAACTAGTCAGTTAGGAAATAACATTGAAAATGGTGAAAGACCTCAAGTTTTAGTACCTAAGGGGTATATTTTTGGATCAGCGATGAACAATGATGGATATGCATTAGTTGGATGTATGGTTTCACCAGCTTTTGAATATGACGAATTTGAATTATTTGATAGGGAATATTTATTAAATCTTTATCCTCAGCATAAAGAAACAATAATTAAATTAACAAGAGAAAGTAAATAAAATCTAAATAAAAAGGGACTGGGCTGTGTTAAATGTGAAATTAACACAACTCAGTCCTTTTTTATANAAATTTAATCTCATATTATTAATATGAGGATTAATGAAGAGGTGAAGAATTTGCGATATATAGGACCATATTTTAGAATGAATAAGTTATCTCATAAAGAGATTAATGGCCAGCTTTTTCACTTATCGAAAGAGGCCATAAGAACCTTGGTTCTAGAGTCAAAATGTGGATTAGTTGATTCTATTAAAAATTATAAAAAATTATCGTCCTCCATTGATATTACCACATCTACCAATTTTTCTCCACTACTATGTATATATAGAAAATCATCTCCTAACTATATTCATAGTAAGAATTACAATGGATTTGATGAAGAATCTTTTAAAAAAGATATATCACCAGCAACTAATGCACTTTTGACTACAAGTATACTTAATTTATCTACTTATTATTCAAGATTTAAAGATGTAGATGAAAAATTATATTCTTATAGTAAAGCCTATAAGAAGCTTTCCAAAAAGCAACTTGAATTTTACTCAATAAATCTTAGAAATAATGAAGGTATTTTTGTTGAAAAAAAGAACCTATCAGAAAATAACTACAAGGGATTTAATCTTGTAGATAAAAATGATAAATTTAAATTTTCTGATCAAGCTTTTATGATGGTTTCATATAACCTTTATTCAATATTATATCCAGAAGATGAAATTTCAGTAGACTATAATAAGTTTTCACTTGAAATACTTCATACACTAATTGAGTTTAAAGAAAAAATATATGATTGCTCCTTTGAAGAAATATGCAAAATCCTCCTAGCAATAAATATATTTTACAGCAATTCTAATAATAATGATGCCAAAATACTAATTATAGATTTAACAGATTTCTTAATTAATAAATTTGATGAAAAAGACTATTATGTTGATGAATTAGACTTCGCTTCATTATTTGCAATAAATCTAATGCTATCTTTTAAACATACTCAAATGATTACTTTCAATGAAAAAGCCAAAGAAATATTAAATAAACTAATATCTTTATATGATAATGAAAAGGATGCTTTTCTTAAACTATCTAGTAAAAAAGAATTAAAATACTCGTGTTTTGATATAGCTTTCTATTTCCTAGCTATATTTATGTATTCCAAAGAAGATAATAGAGAAAAAGAATATAAGAATATAATTTCTTCATTATATAGAAAATACTTTATTAACTCAGGAATAATTACTTCTTGGCCTGATGCTCCTACGTTAGATGATGCTGAAAGATATAGAGGATTAACTTTTAATTCCTCTGATATGTTAGAAGAAAACTTCTTTAAAATGGTTACTACAGCAACACCTTCTAGTTTAGGAATAGCACCGATATTTAGACGAAATGTTACTTATTCAAAAAAGAAAGATTCATTTTCTTCCTCTAATTCATCCTTCGATAGTTATAAAAATATTTTTATATATCAATTAATTATATTTTTGTTTAAGGATGATTTCATGATAGAAACATGTTTACCTAATAAGTCAATGTCCTTTAGACAGTTAGATGATATTAACGATGATACTATTGAAGAATCAGAGTTAGATGATACTGATGACTTAGAAAGAGAAGTTGATAATGAATGTAAAAAAGATATTTTAGAAGATACTTCAAATATAAAATCATAAAGACTGAGGATAAACTCAGTCTTTATGATTTTTGTATTTTGCTGAAATTGAGAGTGTAAAATAGTCTGTGTAAACTTCAGAAGATAATGTATAATAAATTATCTATACGAGGAGGACACAGACTATGTCATTTTCAAAAGAAGAAATTAAAAGGATTATAGCAGCAAATCCAAATATGAAAACAGCTGATGATGTTCAGAATGTTTTAAAGGATCTCTTTGGAGAATTGCTTCAGCAAATGCTTGAAGCGGAGATGGATAACCATCTTGGTTACTCTAAATATGATTATCAAAACAAAAATACTACTAACAGTCGTAACGGAAAAAGTAGTAAGACTATGAAATCTAATCTAGGTTATTTTGACTTAGACGTTCCAAGGGATCGAGAAGGTTCATTTGAACCTGAAATTGTTAAGAAACATCAAACGGATGTATCACACTTAGAAAACTCTATAATAGGCATGTATGCTAAAGGAATGAGCACAAGAGATATTGCAGCACAAGTTAATGAGATTTACGGTATGGATGTTTCACCGACACTTATATCTAATATAACTGACAAAGTAATTCCTATGATTAAGGAATGGCAAAATAGGCCTCTTGATGAAGTATATCCTATTATATTTATGGATGCTATTCACTTTAAGGTTAGAAAAGATAATGCAGTAGTTTCTAAGGCTGCTTATGCAGCAATCGGTGTGAATATACAAGGTAAGAAAGAAGTACTTGGGATTTGGATAGGTGCATCAGAGTCATCAAAGTATTGGCTTTTAGTTCTTAACGAATTAAAAAATCGAGGAGTAAAAGATATTTTAATAACATCTGTAGATGGATTAAATGGATTTACTGAAGCTATTAAAGCAGTATATCCTAATACTGAAATTCAAAAATGTATAATCCATCAAATAAGAAACTCAAGTAGATATCTATCATATAAGGATTTAAAGGCATTTAATGCAGACTTGAAACTTGTATATACTGCCAGCACTGAAGAACAGGCGTTAGCGCAGCTAGATAAGTTAGAAGATAAATGGGGAGAAAAATACTTGATTGCTATAAAATCCTGGAGAAATAATTGGGATGAGCTAGCTACATTTTTTAAGTATCCACCTGAAATAAGAAAGATTATCTATACTACCAATGCGATGGAAAGTTATAATCGCCAATTGAGAAAAGTAACTAAAACTAAGTCGATATTTCCAAATGATGAATCATTAATGAAAATCTTATATCTAGCTACAATTGATATTAGTAAAAAATGGACTCAATCTATTCGAGGATGGGCTCAAATATTAGCACAGCTTTCTATCTTCTTCGAAGGGCGTTTAGACGACCAATTGTTTTAAATTAAAATTGGGAACTCTTATTAAATCACAGATATCATTTCATATATTTTCTATAAATATAAAAATAAGGTTGGATGTATAAAGTATACTTCCAACCTACAATAAAAAAATATTTTTTCTAAAGTTTACACAAAATTATTGACATACTCTTTTTATATTTACAAATTAATTCTACTAATTAAACAAAAGCCTTGTAAATTGAATTTATAGCTTTTTCGAAGTCGTCAGTTTCTATTCCAATAAGAATGTTGATTTCGCTAGAGCCTTGATCTATCATTCTAATATTAATATTAGATTCACTTAAGGAATTGAATATTTTAGCAGCCACACCCTTATTTGAAGACATACCATTTCCAACTGTTGCAATTAGTGCCATATTAGGATGTACTACTATAGAATCAGGGTTGCATGTCCTTTTTATTTCATCAACTAATATTTCAGTTTTGTTTTTTAATTGAGCATCTGAAATAACTACACATACTGTATCTATACCAGAAGGCATGTTTTCAAATGAAATACAGTTTTGCTCTAAAATAGATAAAACTTTTCTACAAAAACCAAGTTCTGAGTTCATCATTGCTTTTTCAATAGAAATTACAGTGAAATCTTTTTTGCCGGCAATACCCTTTATTGGATTATTAAAGTCTGGCTCCATATCCTTTACTATTAAAGTACCAGGATCACTTGGAGAATTAGTATTTTTAATATTAATAGGAATACCTGCATTTCTTACTGGAAACACAGATTCTTCATGTAAAACAGAAGCTCCCATATAAGAAAGTTCTCTTAATTCTCTATAAGTAATTTTTCTGATTTGCATGGGATTTTTAACAATTCTTGGATCAGCCATTAAAAATCCAGAAACATCTGTCCAATTTTCATATAATTCAGCATTTATACTAGCGGATACTAAAGCACCAGTAACATCAGAACCACCTCTAGAAAATGTAACAATATTACCTAGTGAATCAGCTCCATAGAATCCTGGAATTACTGCTCTTGTATTTTCATTAATAATGTTTTGTAAGGCTTTATATGTAGCCTCTGTATCTATACATCCATACTTATTAAATAAAATAACATCTTTAGCATCAATAAATTCAAAATCAAGATAATTTGCAAGAATAATACCATTTAGATATTCGCCCCTACTTGCAGCATAATCTTTAGATGCACCATTTTCTATATCATTTTTTATTTTATTTAAATAGTAGTCAATATCTAATTGAAGATTAAGTTCTAAAACTATAGCCTTATACCTATTAGATATTAGATTAAAGACATCATCTAGTGGAATACTAGATTCAATATGCCCATGACAAAGATATAAAAGATCAGTGATTTTAAAGTCTTTAGAATTTCTTTTACCTGGTGCAGAAGGAACAACTATTTTTCTACTATTATTAGATAAAATAATTTCCTTAACCTTTTTAAATTGATTAGCATCAGCTAAAGAACTCCCCCCAAATTTTGTTACAATCATATTCAATTTTTAGCCCCCTTAAAAAAAGTATTTACTATATATTAGCAATAATTTAAAAAAATCTCAAATAAAAAATTAAATTAATTGGAGTAGGATAAGTTTTTTTAGGAATAATAAAATATAAATTTATATGTAGGTGATAATATGAAATATAAATTATTTATTATAAGTACTCTATTTTTATTTAATATATTAACTTTAAACCCTATGGCACTAGAGAATGAAGATAACTTATATATAATTAATTGTAAGAGAGATATTTTAACTTTAATGATGGCATATCCAGATGAAATAGAAGATATAGAAGTATCAGAAGATGGGTTTATTTATTTAATATTAAACAATAAAAAAATAATTTATGATGATAAAAAAGAAAAGAATAAATATGAAAAAATTTCAAATGCAGATATCCAAGATACCTTAGAAGTAGTATATCCTTTAGGTGATATAAATTCTGTAGTAGAAGGAATAGATCCAGGAAGAGCAAGAGCATATATATTTCTTAGCAATATATATGGAGAAAATCAAAGTGAAATAGAAAAAAATTTATCGTTTTTTTCAACATCTTGTGGGAATATAATGTTTAATAAAAATGCTAAAGCTGGTGAAGCTTTAAAAAAATCTTTGGATGAAGCTAAGAAACTAGCAGAAAAAGATAGTAAGATTAATAATTATATTTTTCCAATAAGTGGTAGTTATAATTATAGAGTTATTCAGGATACAGGAAGACTTAGTCCTCATGCTTATGGAATAGCTATTGATTTAACTAGAAATGATTCAGATTATTGGAAATGGGTCGATAAATCTAAGGGAAGCAAAAGAATAGAGGGATATCCTAAGGAATTAGTAAGAGTATTTGAGAATAATGGTTTTGTATGGGGAGGGAAATGGGAGCATTTTGATATTTTACATTTTGAGTATAGACCTGAAATAATTTTAAAAAGTAAATTTTTTGGTGATAAATTAGACCTTAATAAAAAAGAATGGTACGAAGGAGTTCCTATTAATGAACAAACTGAAGAAATAATAAAGATTATAAATAATAAGTTGTAAAGTATTACAAAAACTAAAGTGATTTAAAAATTAAATATAGGTATAAAACAAAAGTAAACTTAGATAAGTGTAATTTCATAAGGATTCTTTAAGAAATTTAAAAGTTGAAAAAATGCAAATCAAAAAATTTTATTGTATAATTGAAAAATGAATGTCTAAGAAAATATAATATAAAGTTTTATAAGTATTGAATTTTTAAAACTTAAAGGGGAGTAGATGGGTTAAATGAAAGTTATCAAAAGGGATGGAAGCGTAGTAAATTTCGATAAGAGCAAAATAAGAGAAGCTATAACGAAAGCTATGAAAAATGGTAGTGGGATTTATTTAGGGGATATAGCAAAGCTAATAGCTAATGATGCTGAAAAGTATTTTAGTAATGAAAATGAAACACCAACAATACATAAAATTGAATCCTATGTATATGATAGATTGGTTCATTATGGTCAAAGTGTAACTGCAAAATCTTATGAGGGCTATAGAGCAGTGCAAGAATTTAAAAGAAATACAAATACAACAGATAAGAGTATTTTAAGTCTTTTAAATAAAACTAATGAAGATGTAATAAAGGAAAATTCAAATAAAAACTCTGTAATAGCTGCTACTCAAAGAGATTTAATTGCAGGAGAAGTTTCAAAGGATATATCTAGAAGAAGACTTATACCAGCGCATATAGTTCAAGCACATGATGAAGGCGTAATTCACTGGCATGATATGGATTATACCCTTTCACCAATATTTAATTGCTGTTTAATTAATTTAGAAGATATGCTTGAAAATGGAACTGTTATTAATGATAAACTAGTAGAATCTCCAAAATCTTTTGGAACAGCTTGTACTGTCACTACTCAGATAATAGCGCAAGTTTCAAGTAATCAATATGGTGGTCAAAGTATTACAGTTAAGCATTTAGCTAAATATTTGAAAGTTACAGAAGATAAGGCTTATAAGCATTATTTAGAGTTATTAAATGATGAAGAATTAGCAAAAAGACTTGCTTATGATATGAAAATGAAGGAACTTAAAGATGGTGTTCAAACAATAAGATATCAACTATCTACTTTACAAACAACTAATGGGCAATCACCTTTTTCAACTATTTATTTAGAAATAGAAGAAGGTCATCCTTATGAAGAGGAAATGGCTTTAATTTGTGAAGAGATGATTAAGCAAAGATTAGAAGGAATGAAGAACTATAAAGGACAAGAAATAGGAGAAGCATTCCCGAAACTTGTATATCTTTTAGAGGAACATAATTGCCTAGAAGGTGGAAAGTATGATTATATAACTAAGCTTGCTGCTAAATGTACTGCTAGAAGATTAGTTCCTGATTATCAATCAGCTAAGATAATGAGACAAAATTATGAAGGAAATGCATTCCCACCAATGGGATGTAGATCTCACTTATCTCCATGGAAAGATGAAAATGGCAATTATAAATGGTATGGTAGATTTAATCAAGGTGTTGTAAGTTTAAACTTACCTCAAATAGCTATAGTTTCAGAAGGAGATATGGAATTATTCTGGGATATGCTAGATCAAAGATTAGAATTATGTAAGGAGGCATTATTAACTAGACATAACATGCTTCTTGGAACAAGTTCTGATGTTTCACCTATTCATTGGCAACATGGTGCAATAGCAAGATTAAATAAGGGTGAAAATATAGATAAGTTATTAAAAAATGGTTATTCAACTTTATCATTAGGTTATGTAGGAATACATGAGATGGTACAAGCTATGCTTGGAGAGAGCCACACTAGTGAAAAAGGTGAAAAATTTGCATTAGATGTAATGAATCATATGAATGAAGCGTGTCAAAAGTGGAAAAAAGAAACAGGCTTAGGCTTTAGTTTATATGGAACTCCAGCAGAAAATCTAATTTACAGATTCTGCAAATTAGATAGAACTAAGTTTGGGATTATTCCCAATGTAACAGATAAATTATACTATACTAATTCTTATCATGTTCATGTATGTGAAGAAATAGATGCTTTTAGTAAGCTAAAATTTGAGTCACAATTCCATGGAATTAGTTTAGGTGGATGTATTTCTTACGTAGAAGTTCCAGATATGAGCAAAAACTTAGATGCTGTAGAACAAATAATTAATTTTATATATCATAACATACAATATGCAGAAATTAATACAAAGCCAGATACATGTTATAAGTGTGGATATACTGGCGAAATAAAATTAGATGATAATTTAATTTGGTATTGTCCTTCTTGTGGAAATAGAGAAGAATCAGAAATGCAAGTAATGAGAAGAACCTGTGGATATATAGGAACTAATTTCTGGAATAAAGGAAGAACAGCTGAAATAGGTGATAGAGTATTACATTTATAAGGATGGTTTTATATGAACTATGCAAAAATCAGAAAGTTTGATGTTAGTAATGGGCCAGGAGTTAGGGCAACATTATTTGTAAGTGGATGTACTAATAATTGTGCTGGATGCTTTAATAAAGATTTACAAGACTTTAATTATGGTAATAAATGGACTAAAGAAGTTGAAGATGAATTTATTAAACAAATTAAAAATCCTAATGTAGTAGGAGTAAATATTTTAGGTGGAGAACCTATGGATCAAATTAAAGATAAATGTTTACCTAATTTATTAAAGAGAATAAAAGAAGAAACTAATAAAAGCATCTGGTTATGGTCAGGTTACATTTATGAAGATATAATTAATTGTAGAAAAAAGAGTGAAATTTTATCTTACGTAGATGTTCTAGTAGATGGAAGATTTGAGTTAGATAAGAGGAATATATCATTAAAATATAGAGGTTCATGGAATCAAAGAGTTATAGATATAATAAGAAGTAAAGAAAATAATAAAGTTATAGAATTAGAATATTAGATCTTTTAGAACTAGATAAAAATCGTCAAAAGGACTTAAATTTCCTTTTGACGATTTTTTAATTCTTTTGACAAAATTTATATTATAAAGGATAATTATGGAGTAATATTTTAAATTGATTGGGATGGTATAAAATATGATTAATAACCTAAAAGTACGTACTAAAATATTTATTTTAACTGTTATATTAAATATTATGCTTATTATAGTTGGTTTAATAGGGATATTTCAACTGAATAATGCTGATAAAAGAATGGAAAAGTTATATGACGAAAATTTTTCTTCAGTATTTAATTTATCAAATGCGTTAAATGAGGAATCTAAAATTGAAGCAAGCATTTATAAAATAATATTAAATGTGGAAAATAAGGAATATCAAAAACAGGAGTATGAAGCTTTAGTTAAGAGTAAAGAAAATTTTGAAGATATTTATAATAAGTTTAAAAATATAGAAAATGATGAATATACTAAAAAGGCCATAAAGAATTTAGATAGCAATTTAAAAAGCTATAGGAACCAGCAAGAAGAGGTAATTAACTTAGCAATGAGTGGTAATGATAAAGAAGCATATAAAAAATTAGAAGAAATAGAGTCCGATATTGGTGAATGGTTTAAATATGATTTAAATAGAATTTCTTCCTATAGTAGTTCTTTAGCTGAAACCATTAAAGTTGACAATGAAAAAACAATAGAAATAGCAAATAAAACTCTAATTGCCAGTGTTCTAATTGCATTATTAATTGATATAATTGTAGCTATTGCTATTATTAGAAATATAGTAAGACCATTAAAAGTTACTGTTGAAGAAATGACTATAATTTCTAAAGGAGATTTATCAAGGGATTTAGATAAAAAGCTATTAAAGAGAAAAGATGAGCTTGGAGTTATATTAAATAACCTAAAATCAATACAAAATTCTTTAGGCAAATTAATTTATAATGTGAAAAATGAATCTAATAATACAGAGAAAGCGATAAACCATATAGATAAAAATATTTATCAGTTGAATTCTAATTTAGAAATTATGGCTACTACATCAGAAGAAATAACTGCTGTAATGCAGGAAACTTCAGCATCAACTGAAGAAATCAATAATTCTATACATAATATTGAGTTTATTATTGAAACTATTAATAAAAAAGCTAAGGATGGAGTAAAGATTTCTAAAGAAAGTAGTAAAAGAGCATTATCTAATAAGAATTTTATAGTTTCTAACTTAAATAATGCTAATATCATTCTAGAAGAATCTAAATATACATTAAAGAAAGCAATAAATGAAACAAAGGTAATAAATAAAATTTATGAATTATCAGAAATAATAATAGGAATTACTGAACAAACTAATCTTTTAGCTTTAAATGCATCAATTGAGGCTGCTAGAGCAGGTGAAGCCGGTAAAGGATTTTCAGTAGTTGCAGAAGAAATTAGGAAATTAGCTGAGGAATCAAAGGAGTCAGTTATAAAAATAAAGGAAACAGGAAGTGCAATATCCAAATCAGTTAATGGACTTGTTAATGGATCAAATAGTCTAATAAGATTCATGGATGAAGATTTACAAAACGAGCTTAATAATATGATAAATATTATTGAAACATATGAAAAAGATGGAGAAGAGATAAATGAAATAATAAATGAATTTAGTAAGAATTCTAGTGAGTTATTAGCTCATATGAAGGAAATTTCTGATGCTACAGAAGGAGTTTCAAGAGCTACCATGGAAGGTACAAATGGTATAACAAATATAAATGATAAAATTTTAGATGTAAGTAATCAGTCGGAGATTACAAAAAATAATTCTAAAATTGCAATGGAGAGTTCAAATAACTTAAAGAAGTCCATTAATATATTTAAATTAAAAGAATAAGAAATAGCCTATAGCATTCTATAGGCTATTTTAATTTTATAAATTAATAATCTGCATTTTCGATAAAATCATCAACAAGGATTTCATTAGAAGTATCTCTTGAATAGTATTTATCTATATCAAAAGAGCCTTCTGATTTACTTATTATTATGGTGCAAATACAGTCGCCCATGGTATTTACTGTACTTCTACACATGTCTAAGATTCTGTCTATTCCAAGAATCAATCCTATTCCCTCAATAGGAAGACCAACAGATTGTAATACCATGGAAAGCATAACCATACCTACTCCAGGAACACCAGCAGTACCAATTGAAGCTAATGTAGCGGTAAGAATTATTGTTAATATGGCCGGTAGGCCTAATTCAATTTTGTAAACTTGAGAGATAAATATGGCAGCAACTCCTTGCATTATAGCAGTACCATCCATATTTATAGTAGCGCCTAAGGGAATTGTAAATGAGGAAATTGAATTATCAACTCCCATTTCGTTAATTGTTTCCAAAGTTACAGGTAATGCAGCATTACTAGAAGCAGTGGAAAAAACTATTGATGCTGGTTTTATAAATTTTTTGAAAAATGGTCTTATACTTAATCTGGTAAATATCTTGAACATACCTCCATATATAAAAAGTGAATGTATAACTAAAGCAAAAAGAATTACAAGCATATATTTTATTAGAGGTAACATAGCACTAAATCCAATAGTTGCAAAAGTATTTGTCATCAAAGCAAAAACTCCTATAGGAGCAAAATACATAACTATTTGAACAATTTTCATTATAACTTCATTTAAAGATTCAAAAGCTTTTTTTACTATTTCTGCTTTTTTTCCTATTAGACTAATTGAAATACCTAATAAAATTGAGAAAAATATAATTTGTAACATATCACCTTTGATTAATGATTCAAAAGGGTTTGTTGGAACTATACCAACTATAATGTCTATAAAAGATTTATCTTGGCTAATAGTAGGCTGGCTAATTAATAAATGAGACATATCTAATCCAAGCCCTGGCTTTACGGTTAATGCAAGAATTACACCAATGGTAATAGCAATACAAGTAGTTAAAATATAAAAAGAAAAGGTCTTAATACCAACTCTTCCAAGTTTTCTTATATTTTCTATGGAAGCAGCTCCGCAGGTTAATGAAATAAATACCAGTGGAACAACCATCATTTTTATTGAAGATAAGAAAATATCAGATAAAACCTTTACAAATCCATTTAAGATTATTGTGTTTTTTATAAAGTCAGAACTTATAGATTGAATTAGGATTCCTAGTATTGCTCCTAAAAACATAGATATAAATATTTTTTTTGTTAGACTTAAATTTTTCTTCATAAAAATCCCCCTTATAATAAAATTCCTTAAATTACCATAATAATATTATTATATAAAACATTACAATTGACAAGCTCTTTTTTAAAATAAGTTGTCAGATTTTTGCTTATAATTATAAGTTAAAAATTGTAAATTTGCTTTATGTTTTTGGATTTTAATACAAAAGCATTTAAAATTATAGAGAAAAAAATATAAATAAATTATACTTATAACAAGAATGTTTCTAATAAATGGTTATTAAGTTTAAAAATGGAAACGTTTCCAAGGTTCTTTGATAATTTAATAAAAGGAGGATTATTATGAGGGTAAATAATTTTTTAAAGCACAAATCTAAACTAGCTCTATTTACAGTATTAATGTTTATATTAACCCTTATACCTATTCCTAATAGTATAGCTAAAGCTAATGCTGAAACTATGGAAAAGGTAAAAATAAGGTTTGTAAAAGAAGATACTGATTATAGTAATTGGAGTATTTGGACTTGGTGGACAGGTAACGATGGAAAAGAGGTGAAATTTACTCACCAAGATGAACAAGGAGTTTATGCAGTTATTGAGGCACCTAAGGATTCAAAGCTTGGTTTTATTATAAAAAAAGGTAGTTGGGAGACCAAGGCAACTGGTAATGTTGAATATAATTTATCGGAGGGACCTAGAGAAATTATAGTTACATCAGAAAAAATAGATAAAGATAATCCAAAGGCGAAAATAGATTATGCAGATTTATATAAAGACTTTGATAAGATTAATGTTAAAGTTAATTATAATAGATCTGATAAGAAATATGATGGTTGGCAATTATGGAATTGGATAGTTGATGGGCAAGAGGGCTCAGAGGATACTGTAGTTAATTTAAGTGAAACAAATGATTATGGTTCATATGGAAATTTGATTTTTAATAATATATCTAAAAATAATAAAAAAATAGGAGTTATAATTAGAAAATCAGATTGGACAAAAGATGATACAGAAAAGTTCATAGATTTAGCATATTTAGATTGTAATGGTAATTTAGAAGTTTATTATAAGGAATTCGATAAAACAACTTATTATTCAAAACCTGAAATAATAAATGACGATATTGTAGCTGATGAATTAGTAAATCAAAATGGTGGAAAAAATACATGGTATATTCCTGGATTACTTAGTAATTGGAACAATTCAAGCAATGAATTGAAAATGAAACATTTAGTTGATGGATTCTTTGAGTACTCAATTGTATTACCAAAAGGAGATCATGAATTCAAAATAGTAAAAAATGGAACTTGGGATGGCTTTTCTGATAATGGTGGAAATTTTAAATTGAATTTGAAAGAAAAAACTAAAGTTAACATTTATGTTAATGAGAAGTTAAATGAGGCAAGAATTAATGTAGCTGGTGTTAATGGCTTATCTCAATATATTCCAGAATTGAGTAATGATAAATGGCCAAGATTAGTAGGAGATATTCAGGAAGTTTTTGGCGAAGGAAAGTGGGATCCAGGAAAATCTAAGCAAATGTTTGTAGATTATAATTTTGATGGTAGTGTATATAAATTACAAAGAAATATACCTATTGGAAAATTTGAAGCTAAGGTAGCATTTGGAGCAAACTGGGATGAAAGTTATGGATCAGATGATAATGGTAGCAATTTAATAATTAATACTTTAGATCCATCAGATGTAGTATTCACTATAAATTATAAAGGTGATAAGAAATTAACACATAATTATAAACCAAAAGAAGGCAATTATGATGGGCTAATAGATAAATCAAAGATAGTATTTGATTCAAGAAGTATAACCTATAAAAAGCCTTTTGGAGCTATTAAAGAGCAAACAGAAGACTTAACCTTAAGAATAGGTGTAGCAAGAGATGATGTTCAAGTTGCTAAGGTTGAAGTTACGGATGGTAATGGAATAGCAAAGAGTTATGATATGAGAAAAGCAACTACAATAGGAGATAAAGATTATTATGAGGTAACTATATTTAAAAAAGAGTTTGTTGGTATAGGAGTATGGGGGTATAAATTTATACTTGTAGATGGAAAGACTAAAATTGAGTATGGTGATGATAGCTTAAGTGGAGGAACTGGAGTGGCAGTTGAAGAAGGAGCTTTACCATATAATTTAACTGTATATGATAAAAACTATAAAACTCCAGATTGGATGAAAAACTCTACGGTATATCAAATATTCCCTGATAGGTTTTTTGATAGTAATAAAGAAAATAATAGAGCAAAGCTTATTGATGGCTACCGTGGATATGTTATGGAAGATGGAAAACTAGTTCCATACGATCTTCAATACTATGATGGAGGAGTAAAAAATGATCCAGCATCATCTAAAGTTTGGGGAAGTTGGGAGGACTATCCTGAAAACCCAAGGCAATCAACGCCTGAAAATAAGCCATATTATCCAAATGCTAAAACAGATAATATTTGGACAAATGAATTTTATGGTGGAGATATCCAAGGAATTCAAGAAAAACTTAATTATTTAAAAGATATTGGAATTACAGCAATTTATTTAAACCCTGTTGCTTGGGCATCATCAAATCATAAGTATGATGCAACTGATTATAAACATTTGGACCCAATGTTTGGTGGTCCTGTATATAATAAAGCTGGGGATCCAACTTCGGGATTAAATTACGAAAAAACAAGGGCAAAATCAGATAGAATTTATCAAGCTTTTGCAGATGCAGCAAATAAGGTTAACATTAAGCTTATTGCTGACGGAGTTTTTAATCATGTAGGAGATGACTCTATTTATTTTGATAGATATGAAAAGTATCCTGAAATAGGTGCATATGAGTACTGGAAGAGAGTTTTTGATAAAGTTAATGATGGAAAATCACAAGAAGTAGCTGAAAAAGAAGTAATAAAAGAGTATGAAAGCAAAATTAATCCTTTAACAAATAAAAGATATTCTTATCCAGAGGATTTTAAATTCACAACTTGGTTTAAGGTTGAAAATAAGTGGGTTGTTAAGGATAAGGATGGAAATTCTTTAGAAAAAAAGGATCAACATTATCAGTATGAGGGCTGGTGGGGATATGATTCACTACCTGTTATGGAATCTAAAGAACCACAAGAAGGTGACGAATTAGCTTTAGATGGTTATCATGAATGGAATAATGTAGACTATAGGGAAAACGTTATAGGATACAATCTAAGTGGTTTAAGTGAGAAAGAGGCACAAGAAAAAATGGAATTTGCAGCATCACAAAGATGGATATGGATGGGGTCTAGAGGTTGGAGATTAGATGTAGCACCAGATGTATCTACAGGAACATGGCAAAAGTTTAGAGAAGCTGTAAAGTCAACTGCTGGAAGAACTGATGCAAATGGTAATATTATTGATGACCCAGTAATATTAGGAGAAGAATGGGGAGTAGCAACTAACTATCTATTAGGAGATCAATTTGATTCAGTTATGAATTATCAATTTAGAGCTGCCCTCCAAAATTATATTATAAATGGAGATGCAGTAACCTTTAATAATGCTTTAGAGGTAATTAGGGAGAATTATCCTAAAGAGGCATGGCAAGCTATGTTAAACTTAGTTGATTCCCATGATACAGTTCGTAATATAACCAAAATAGACAATCCAACTTGGGAGGAAGAAAATACAAAAATTGCTCCAGAAGCTAGCGATAAGGCTTTAAAATTACAAGAGTTAACTGCAATATTCCAATTAGGATACTCAGGTGCTCCAACTATTTATTATGGAGATGAAGTAGGAGTTACTGGAACTAAGGATCCAGATTCAAGAAGAACTTTCCCTTGGGAGAGAATTAAAGAAAATAACGGAGAATATAGTGCACTTGGAAGGTATGAAAGTTTATTCAATGTATATAAAAGTGCAGCTAAAGTAAGAAATGAAAATTTAGATGTTTTTGCAACAGGCGATATATACACTGCTTATGCTGAAGGAAATACTATTGCTTATGCAAGAAAGAGTGAAAGCAAAGGCGGATTATTAGTTATTAATAAGGAGACAGTGGAAAAAACTATAGAAGCAAAGGTAGCGGGATTTTTACCAGATGGATTAGAGCTAAAAGATCAGTTATATGGAAAGATAAAAGCTAAAGTTCAGGATGGAAAAATAATAATAACTGTACCTGCAGAAACAGGCTTAATGATGGTTTCAACTAATAATATAATAAAAGTTAATAAGGTTGAGGGGTTAAAAGCAAAAGCAGAAGAAGGAAAAGTAAATTTATCATGGAAAGAAGTTTCTGAAGCTAAAGAATATAAGATCTACAGAACAAATTTAGAAGGTCAAAATATAGAGTTAATTGATACTGTAGATAAAGCAAGCTATGAAGATATTAATGTAGAAAATGGAGTTAGATATTATTATTATGTAACGGCCTTAAAAGATGGAGGAGAAAGTGAACTAAGTGAAGCAGTAACAGCTCTACCTTCTTATACAATTAAAGAAGTTTCAAAACCAAGCTTAGTTAAAGATATGATAATTGGAGTTGGAAATAAAACAGAGGAAATAACTATAAAGGTTAATATACCAGGTGTAACTAATAATAATGAATATACTGGAAAAGAGGTTCCAAATTTTGAAGCTAAGTTAATGTATTATAAGGCTGGAACTTTAAAAGATAATGCTTATAGTACTAAGCTAAGATATAAAGAAGATTCAAAGGAAGATGGAACGAAGGTTTACTTTGCAGATTTTGAGCCTACAGAAGAAGGCATTTATAAATATTATGCAAAGGCAACTACAAATTTTGGAGATACTTATGTGGAATCAGTAGAATGTGAGTTTAATGCACTTAAAAATGAAGATGATAGCTTAGCTATAGAAGCACCTATTTTAAAGGATATATTAGTTGAATCTAATAGAAGTAAGTTGGAATGGTCATCAAATGGAGAAAATGTTGAAGGATATGAAGTATATCGTAAAGAAGAAAATGGAGAATATGTAAAGGTTGCTGTTTTAGATAAATCTTCAAGAGAGTACATTGATTTTACTGTTAGTAATGGTAAAAAGTACACTTACAAGGTTTCAGCTTATAATAAGTTCTATAATAGAGCTTATTCAGATGAAAGGGATGTAACACCAACTTTAGTTATGGTGGATGTAACGTTAAGACTTCATATTCCAAGTTATACTCCAGTTACAAATGACATTTATATAGCTGGAGACTTTAATGGATGGAATGCATCAGGTGGAAAATTAAATGTACCAAGTGGTGCTACTTCTAGAGATGTAGTAGAGTATAAATTCAAAATGATGGCTGGAAAGAGCATTCAATATAAATATACAAGAGGTTCATGGGATACAGAGGCATATACTAGCCATAAACGTATTGCTAATGATACTGAAGATTATGGCAATTGGGCATATAGCTCAACAGATACTAATATGAAATTAACTATACAAAATCAAGGCGGAAACTCAATGATAATTGAGGATTATGTATTAGGATGGGTAGATATGCCTATGATAATTACAATGCCAAGAATATCCTATGGAGAAAATATTGAATACGAAACAACTGAGGAGAATTTTACTTTAAAGGCAAAGGTACCATATGGGGTTGAGTTTACTATAAACGGAGAAGACATTAATAATCTATATGAAAATGCTATGGATGCCTATGGTAATGTATATATGGAAGGGATTAAATTAAATCCAGGATTAAATGAGTATAAAATCCATATAGAGCCAACAGAGGAAACAATTAATTTACCATGGTACACTGATGATGGAAGAGCCTCTCAAGCTACTAGAGATATATTAATGAAAATTAATTATAAAGCTGATGATAGTTCTGAGGATATAAAGGTTACAGGGATTTCATTAAATAAAACATCTGCAAATTTAAAAATAAATGAAGAACTTAAATTAGTGGCAAGTATTTTACCAGAGAATGCAACTAATAAAGCAGTTTCTTGGACAAGTAGCGATGAAAAAGTAGCTATAGTAGACAATGATGGAAAGGTAAAAGCTTTATCAGAGGGAAAAACTATAATTACAGTTACTACTAAGGATGGAGAATTTGTGGCTAATTGTGAAGTAATAGTTAGTGATAAGGACTCAAATGGTGGAAATGGAGAAAATCCAGGAGAAAATCCAGGAGAGAATCCGGGAGAAAAACCTGGAGAAAATCCAGACAATGAATTTGAAGTTATAATTGAAAAATTAGAGAATATAAATGGTCAAAATTTAATAATTTTAGATAAAGAATCTAATAACCTTAAAGTTGAAATTAAAGATATTGAAGCTATAAAAAATGGTAATGGATACATTGAAATTAGAAATGGAGAAAACAATATAGTACTACCGTTTTCATTAATAGATAAAGATTTATTAAAAGAGGGAGCAACATTAATATTTGAAATGAAAATTACTCCTGATAAGATTATTACAGCTGGAATTAAGGGCGTAAAGAAAGTATTTGAGTTTAATTTATTTATAAAAAATGATAATGAGTCTATACCAATTCATAATTTCAAGGATGGATATGCTACTATTAAGTTAAAATTATCAGATGAAGAGCTAAAGGGATTAAATAAGGACAAATTAGCCGTATTCTATTATAATGAAGTAAATGGTGATTTTGAAATAATGGAAACAACTATAAATGGAAATGAGATAACATTTAAAACAAATCATTTTAGTAAATTCATTATTGCTGAAAAAACTACAAACGAAGAAGGACAAATATTACCACAAACAGGAGCTAACAATCCAACTTATATATTAATATTAGCCATGATAGTTGTTGGAATAGGAAGTGTGTTACTTTTAAAGAATAAAAAATCAAAGGAAAATAATAATATAGAAAATTAAATCAATAAAAAACTGCTGATTTTTATCGGCAGTTTTTTTATTAGGCTTTAAGTGTGCTATATAAATTTGAAATGGCTTAAAGGTAACATAAGGAGTAAGAAAATTTGTAAAACATACTTTTTATTAAAAATAAAGTAATTTAATGTATAAATATGAAACAATTTTTGGAAAATTAATAAATGTAAACGATGTTTTTTGACAGTATATTTTATTTGAGAATGTTAGAATTAACTTGATAAATAATTATATTTTAATTAGATATAAATTTTACCTTTTCATAACCTTTATTTAACATAAAATCAATATATTAACTTAAATATAACATATAAAGTAATTTTTTATTGCTAGAATATGAGTATAACCTACAAAGGAGGTGAATGCATGAGGAGATAGATAGTACTCTAAAAATTAAAATTTTTTTATTTATCTTAAGGGGGATGAAAATGAAAAAGCTTTTAAAAAGCAAATTGTTAAGTTTATTTTTAGCATTTACTATGACATTAGGACTAATAACTATTCCAGTAAAAGAAGTTAAAGCTGAAATAGCTACTTATATTGTAATAAGTGAAGTCTATGGAGGCGGAGGCAATACTAGTGCAAAATATAAAAATGACTTTATAGAATTGTATAATCCAACAGAAGTGGATATTGATTTATCTAGTTGGAAAGTACAATATGCATCTAAAACAGGAAGTTTTAGTGATAAAGATAATACCATATTAAGTGGAGTTATAAAGTCAAAGGGATATTTCTTAATACAAGAAGCAAAAGGTTCTAATGGTGATGTTGATTTACCTACACCTGATATAGCTGGAAATATAGCAATGAGTGGTACTGATTGTAAGGTAAGACTTGTTGATAATGCTGGTAATGTAATTGATTTAGTTGGGATTGGAACAGCTAATGAATCAGAAGGTAATAAATCAGCAAAAGGAATGAGCAATACTCAAAGCGTTCAACGTAAGGACAATGATGGTTCATCAGAAGGAATTACAAACGGTTGGGACACAAATAATAATGAAGCAGATTTCTATGCAAAGGAACCAACTCCAAGAAACTCTAAATATTCAATTGATATAGAGGTAATTGAATTAACATCTTTAAAAGTTGAAGAAGGTGTAACTTTAGAAGTTGGTGAAAGTAAAGCTCTAAAACTAGAGTACATCCCTGAAGATACAACAGAAAAGGGTGTAGAATACACAAGTTTAACTCCAGAAATAGTAGCAGTAGATGCTACTGGAAATATTACAGGACTTAATGAAGGTCAAGGCACTATAGAAGTTAAATCAAAAGTAAAACCTGAAATAAAGACAATAAGTAAAGTAACTGTAAATAAGGCAGTAGATAAGGTTGGACCAATAGTTACTGACTTAAAGCCAGCTAATGGGCAAAATATAGGGGAGTTAAGAAGACCAGAAATTAGCGTAACATTCCAAGATCAAACAGGCGTAGATATGGACTCAGTTAAACTATCCATTAATGGAGAAGATGTAAGCGCTAACATAACAAAGGAAGGAGAAACTATAAAATATTTAGTAGATAAAGATTTAGCTGATGGTTCATATACTGTTTCAGTTGAAGTTAAGGATAGTATTGGAAATTTAACTAAAGAAGAATGGAGTTTTACTGTTGGTAAGCAGGAAAAGAATTTGTATTTTGGACAACTACACTCTCATACAAATATATCAGATGGTACTGGTAGCATTGATGAGGCTTACCAATATGCATCAAATATTTCAGGGGTTGACTTCTTAGCAGTTACAGATCACTCAAACTGGTTTGATAACGATACTAAGGCTAATATTTCAGATGGATCAGCTAGTACAAAGTGGAAAACTGGAAAAGAAGCTGCTGATAAATATAATAAAAATGGTGATTTTGTAGCTATCTATGGATACGAAATGACTTGGTCTGGCTCTACAGGAGGGTATGGACATATAAACACCTTTAATACTGAAGGTTTTGAAACTAGAAGTAATAGTAAAATGAATTTACAAGCTTATTATAGTGCATTAAAAACACAATCTCAATCTTTATCACAATTTAACCATCCAGGAAAGACTTTTGGAGATTTTAGTGATTTTGCACATTATGATGGGAATATTGATAAGGTAATGAACTTAATTGAGGTTGGAAATGGAGAAGGAGCAATTAGAAGTTCTGGATATTTCCCTTCTTATGAATATTATACTAGAGCATTAGATAAGGGGTGGCATGTAGCACCAAGCAATAACCAAGATAATCATAAGGGTAAATGGGGAAATGCTAACACAGGAAGAACTGTTATAGAGGCTTCTGAACTTACAAGAGAATCAGTTTATGATGCAATAAGAAATATGAGAGTTTATTCAACAGAAGACGAAAACCTAAGGATTTCATATGAAGTAAATGGAAATACCATGGGATCTGTTTTATCTAAAACTGATAAGCTAGATTTTAATATTAATGTTAAGGACATAGATAATGGAGACAATATAAAGAGAATATCTATTATAGGTGATGGTGGAAAAGTTGTTAAAGCTATAGATGATGTAAATTCTACTAATAAGGAATGGAAGTTCAGTTTAGATAAGTCAAATAGTTCTTATTATTATGTAAAAGTAGAACAAGCTGATAAGGATATAGCTGTAACTGCACCTGTATGGGTTGGAGAAAGAGAGAACTTTGGAATATCTACAGTTGACAAAGATAAAGAAGTTATTGTAGCTGGAGAAACATTTAATGTAGAGACAAATATCTACAATAATGAAGGTAGTTCAGTAAGTAATATTAAAGTTGAATACTTTAAAAATGATGAAGAAAACCCTATAAAATCTGAAGTTATTGAAAGTATAGCTGCTGGTAGCACTCATATTTCAAAATTACCTTATAGTTTTGAAAAGCCTGGGGAGTATTCATTTGTAGTAAAAGTATCAGCAACAATTAATGGTATATTAAAAGAATTTAAGTCTTCAATTTCTATAGAAGTATTAGGGGAAAATGAAGTATCAATAGCTGTTATAGATGGGGCTCATCAAAATCAATATGTTACAGGAGATTATTCAGGAAAAGTTAGTACTTTAACTGCCTTAATGTCGCAAAATAATATTAAGTCAGTAATCAATACTGAAAAGATTACTGATAAAGTGTTGGAAAAGGCATCTCTATTAATATTATCAGACCCACAAAGTACAACTAATGCAACTTATGGATTAGTACCGCATAAGTATGCTCAAGATGAATTAGATGCAATAGCTAGATTCGTACAAAAGGGTGGTAATGTTGTAATATCCTCAAAGGCTGACTACAAAGATGCTACTGGAGAGTATGGAAATGCTACTCAAGGAAATTCAGTACTTGAAGCAATAGGTGCTAAAATTAGATTTAATGATGACCAAGCTACTGATGACGTTAACAATGGAGGACAAGCATTTAGACTTTATTTCGATAAGTATAATACAGATAGTCCTTGGTTAAATGGAATTGATACAAGTAAAAAATATAGTTTTTATAGTGGATCAACATTAATACTTCCATCTGATAAATCAAATATAGATGTATTAGTAAGAGGTCATGAGACAACTTATGGTAATGATGCAGATAAACAATCCGATAATACCCAAATAGGTAAAGGTGAAGTTGTTGGATTAGCTGTTGAAACTTTAAGTAATGGAGCAAAAGTATTTGTATCTGGTGCAACTTTCTTCTCAAACTTTGAAATGGATGGATTAGATTATTCCAATTATCAAATAACTGAAAAAGTTTTAAAAGAATTAGCTCCAGTACCAGAAATATCTGTAAGTAAAATAGCAGACGTTAGAGTAGATAAAGATAATGATAATATTCCGGATAGATTTGGTGAAACTGTAGTAGTAGAAGGCTATGTTACCTCTGCTTCAAATGCAGCAGCTCCAGGTAATTCATTCTTTGATGTAATTTATATTCAAGATGAAACAGCTGGTTTAACAGTATTTGGAGTCTCTGATTTAAATATAAAACTTGGACAAAAGGTAAGAATAAAAGGAAAAGTTTCATCTTATTTAAATGATGCTCAGGTAGCAATAAAGAATGAAAGTACAGACGTTAAAATAATTGATGAAAATATAAATTTAATTAATCCAAATAAGCTTTCTACCAAGGATAGTATGTTAGAAGAAAAAGAAGGACTTTTAGTTAAGGTAGAAGGAAAGGTTACTAGAATCGAAGGTCAAAATATTTTTGTTGATGATGGTTCTGGAGAAGCAAGAGTATATGTTGAAGGATATGTTAGAAGTAGTGAAAACCCTGGAGTAGATGATGAATGGAAATCAAGAATTGAAGTTGGAGATACCATATCTGCAATTGGACTTGCATCAGAAGATCCAGATGGTCATAGATTAAGGGTTAGGGATTCAGCAGAAATAGTAAAGCTAAAGGCTAAAGATATAGAAATTACATTATTCCATACAAATGATAGTCATGGTAGAGTTAAGACTGACAAGGATGTTATTGGAATAGATGTAATATCCGCAATAAAAAATAATACAATTAATTCACTTCTTTTAGATGCTGGTGATACTCTTCATGGATTACCATTTGCTACTTTAAAGAAGGGAGAGGACATTATTTCATTAATGAAGTTAGCTGGATATGATGCTATGACACCTGGAAATCATGATTTTAACTATGGATATGAAAGATTACTTGAATTAGCAAAAATGGCTAATGAGGGTGAAAATGGTTTCCCTATTATTTCTGCAAATGTAATGAAGGGAAAGGATAATTTAATTAATGCTAATACAATTAAAGAGGTTGCAGGAGTTAAAATTGGTATATTTGGTCTATCTACACCTGAAACTGCATATAAGACTAATCCTAATAATGTAAAAGGAATTACATTTGCTGAGCCTATAGAATCTGCAAGAAAACAAGTAAAGGACCTTAAGGAAAAGGGGGCTGATGTAATTGTTGCTTTAGCTCATATAGGTATAGATGAGTCTAGTGAAGTAGTATCTACTATGGTTGCAGATGAGGTAGATGGAATAGACTTAATAATAGATGGCCATAGCCATAGCACTTTAGCAGAAGGAATAACTACAAAAAATGGAACTCTAATTGCAAGTACTGGGGATTATGAAAAGAATTTAGGAAAAGTAGTAATTTCTTTAGATACTAATTCAAAAAATATAGTTAGCAAAAAGGCTAGCTTGATAGCTAAAAAAGATACAACAAGTATTAAAGGAAATATAGTTGTTTCTGATAAAATTAAAGAAATTGACAATGAGCAAAATGAGTTCTTATCAAAAGTTATTGGAAATTCTAAGGTTTATTTACAAGGAGCTAGAGAATATTCAAGAACTCAAGAAACTAACTTAGGAAATTTAATTACAGATGCTATGTTATATGAAACAGGGGCAGAAATTGCAATTACTAATGGTGGAGGAATTCGTGATAGTATAAATGAAGGAGAAATAACAAAGGGAGAAGTTATTAAAGTTCTTCCATTTGGAAACTTCATAGTTACTAAGTATTTAACTGGAGCGCAAATTAAGGAAGTTCTTGAGCATGGTGTTAAATCATATCCAGCAGCAGCAGGACAATTTACACATGTAGCAGGAATAAAATATGTGTTTGATGCAGATAAAGAAGCAGGAAATAGAATAATTACTGTAACTATAGATGGAAAATCAATAGATATGAGTAAAAAATATTTAGTAGCAACAAATGACTTTATGGCAGCTGGTGGTGATGAATATCCTCACTTTAAGGATGCTAAAACAGAAAATGAGTTCAAAGCTTTAGATGAAGCATTAGAAGGATATATTAAAAATTTAGGAGATATTAAACACTCTGTTGAAGGTAGAATAGTAGTAGGAAAGAATAATCTTCCAAATATAACAGCTAATGATTTAATTTTAGCAGTAGGAGATAACTTTGATCCACTTAACAATGTAACTGCAGTAGACCTAGAAGATGGAGATTTAACAAATAAAATTGAAATTCTTGAAAATACTGTAGATACCACAAAAGCAGGAGAATACAAAGTTGTATATCAAGTAAAAGATAGTCAAAATGAAGTTACTACTAAAGAAATAAAAGTTATAGTTAAAGTAAGGGTAACAGGAGTAGTTTTAGACAAGACTTTAGCAGAATTAAAGGTAAATGAAAGCATACAATTAAAAGCAACAATTTTACCAGCAGAAGCAACAAATAGAGAAGTTAATTGGGCATCAAGTGATGAAAAGGTAGCAAAGGTTGATGATAATGGAAAGATAGTTGCAGTAGGAGTTGGAAAAGCAACAATAACTGTTATAACTAGAGATGGAGGCTTTACAGCTACAACAGAAATAACAGTTAAACCTGAAGACGTAAGGGTAACAGGAGTAAGCTTAGATAAGACTTTAGCAGAATTAAAGGTAAATGAAAGCATACAATTAAAAGCAACAATTTTACCAACAGAAGCAACAAATAAAGAAGTTAATTGGGTATCAAGTGATGAAAAGGTAGCAAAGGTTGATGAAAATGGAAAGGTAGTTGCAGTAGGAGTTGGAGAAGCAACAATAACTGTTATAACTAAAGATGGAAACCTTACAGCTACAGCAAAAGTAATAGTTAAGCCTGAAGATGAAGATAATACTTTAGAAAATATAGTAGAAAAAATAGAAAATCCTAATGGTAAAAATGAAATAGTTATTAAGAATCCATCAAATTCAATTAAGGTTGAAATAAGAGATATAGAAGCTATAAAAAATGGTGAAGGTTCTTTAGATGTAAAAAATGGAAACCATACAATTTCTATACCATTTAATTTAATAGATTCTAATTTACTAAAAGAAGATTCAGTTATAATATTTGAGATGAATGTTATAGAGGATTTATCTATTACAACTGGTATTAAGGGAGTGAAAAAAGTATTTGAATTTAATTTATTTATAAAGAATGGAAATGAAAATATACAAATTCACGACTTTAAAGATGGATTTGCTACCATTAAATTAAAATTATCAGATGAAGAATTAAAGGGATTAAATAAGGACAAATTAGCCGTATTCTATTATAATGAAGTAACTGGTGATTTTGAAATAATGGAAACAACTATAAATGGAAATGAGATAACATTTAAAACAAATCATTTTAGCAAATTTATTGTGGCAGAAAAAACTACAAAACCAGAAAATCCAAAGCCAGAAGAACCAAAACCAGATGAAAACAAACCAGGATCAGGAGTAAACAATAATACTAATTTACCAACCACAGGTGGAAATAATCCAACTTATATACTATTAATAGCTATAGTAGCTATAGGGGTTGGTGTAACTTTATTCTTGAAGAAAAAGAAGAAAGATGTAGTTAATAAATAAATTTATGGTGGAAGATGTGTTAAATATATCTTCCACCTTTTTGATAATGTATTTAATTTTTAAAATACTCTTAAGAATGCTAATATAATTAGCATTGACCCAGATAACCAAGCAAGATTTAAATTTGTATTTTCAACAAATTTTTTACCAATAAATGAACCTAGTAAAATTACTAAAAAACCAATAATAATAGCAAAAATAAAAACCTCAATATAATTAATTGTTATAAGGCTACTACCAAAACCTACAGCTAAGCTATCTAAAGATAAGGCAAAAGCTAAATAAAGAGCTTCTTTAGAAGTAAGAATTTTAGACTTATCAAAATCAGCTTTTATTTCATCTGCATATACTTGGAGTACAAAGTGAAAATCAAATAGTCTAAATTTAAAAGGTGATAAATCACTGGATCTATTGTTAATATAAGATTTTAATAGCCCTTCAAATAGTCGATAGATACCTAAAAAAAATAAAATCATAAAGCTAATAGTTTTTGCTATGTTTAATGATATATAATCCTGAAGAAAGGTCCCAATTAGTAAAGAAATACCAAGCATAGTAGATGAAATTATATCTAATATTAATATTGAACTAAAGGGTATTTTTATTTTACTAGTACCATAAGAAATACTTGCTAAAAATGAATCTATAGATACAGATAAGACTAATATTAATGTTTCTAACATAACTTTATCCTCTGAAAATAAATTGATAATTTATCATATGAAAATAAATATACTATAGTTACATAAATTATTTCTAATATAAGATTAAAAAATGTAGAAACTACTAGAAAAAAATGAATTTTAAATATAAAATATAATGGACAATTAACATAAAGGAGAATAAAATGGATAAAAAGAATTTAAATATAAGTGAAGATGAAAAAGTTGTTATGAGTTTTTTAGATGAAAATGGAGAAAAAGTAGATTTTGAAGCAGTAGCAAAAGTTTACTTGAAAGAAATAGAATACTTACTTTTAGCTCCTATGGATGAGGAAAGTGAAGATGTATATGTTTTTAGAGTAGATGAAGTGGATGGAAAAGAAGAATTGAATCTAGTTGAAGATGATAAAGAATTTCTTGATGTAAAGAAGGAATATAAAAAACTATTATATTAATTGGAGGTTATTATGGATAGTAATAAGATAATTAAAATACTTGAAGAAAATAATCTATCAGAAATAGAAGAACTAAAGAATGAAAATGGAATTTTTCTAGTTAAGTTTTTTTTAGATTTTGATGAAGATGTACTAAGTGCAGCTAGAAGCTATTCAAATGAAGAAAGTGATTATGAAGAAGAAAGTAATGAATGGTTTAAAGAATACTTTATACCTTATCTTTATGAGTATGGTAATGATGAAGTCGTAGATATAATAGAAGAAATAGTAGAAGATTTAGATATATGTGGTGAAGTTATGGCCTTTCAAATGAATTCTTCAAATTATGAATTTATGCAGGTTATGGCGCTATTTACCGCTGAAGATCAAGATTTAACTATAGAAGAAGTGGCAAAAGAATTTATTTGTTAAAGGTTTACTTTACTTCCAGAATAATCTATTGCATTAGAGAGAATATATGATATAATAAAATCATAATTAATCCTGAGATGTGCGCTTAGCTTAAAATATTCAACCTACATTGAATATACGGGATTTGTAATATCTAATTATATGTCAGGCTCCAGTAATTCACAATAAAGTGGCAGGAGAAGGCAGAAGATTAGTGCGCTTAACCCACCTGCGAGGAGCAGGTATGAATATTTAAGTGACCGGCATGTTGGGAATATATTAGTATGTAATACCTCGAATACGAGGTATTTTTTTATTCTTTAGAAATTATATTATAATAAAAATATTAAATAATAATATATAGTTTAATATTTTCTAGAGAATAAAAAATAAAATACACTATACTAGTCTTTTATTTAATAAATTAATAAAATCTAGAATGTGTTGAAAATATCATCAATTCCAAAGTGGATATGACAAATTTTCTTTATGTTTATTTTAATAATTACAAAAGCAAAGATAAAAGTTTTTATACGCAAAAAGTAATATATATTAATCTTCTAAGAATTAATTGAATTAACATACTACATAATTTCAATATAGTAAAGTACTTAAGCAACCTTCTTTAGAGTATTTATATGTAAATTTTTACGCTTATACTTATTATAGATGCTTTTTTGATATTTACTTATTAGTTTGTCCAAGTCTTGAGAAATATATACTATTATCCTATTACTAGGAGAAAGATATCTTAATAAAAAATTAAGAAGAGCTTTTTTAAACATTAATTTTTTTCTACATCTCTTTATCAAATTTCACACCTCCGTCTATTTACAAAATCTATCTTGATATAACAATATTATACCAAAAAGTGTAAAAATGTAAAATAAAACTGTAATACAAAAATCTACAAATTAATGTAAAATTTATGGTGATAGCTATAGTAATTAATAGAGGAAGTTAATAGTAATAGTTTTAAAAAAGAATGTAATTAATTACAGATGTTGAAATTATATAAGTTGATATTGGCTTCAAATGAATGTAAAATATAATAAAAGAAGATTATTCAGAAAGGATGAACTAAAGATGGATTACGAAAATATGAAGATGGATGATGTAATTAAAAGGATAAATGAACTTTACAAAAAGAGTAAAGAAGAAGGCTTAAATGAAAAAGAAAAAGAAGAACAACAAATACTAAGAAGAAAATATATTGATAGTGTTAAAAGCAACTTCAGAGCTCAATTGGAGACGGTTGAACTTAAAAAAAGAAATTAAAGGGTGATAAATTTGTCAGTTACAGTTGAAAAGTTAATAAAAGATTTTGATTTAGAAATCTTATCAGAGGGCGAAAAAGGAATAGAGGTAGCAGTAAATGATATAAATAGACCTGGATTACAATTGGCAGGTTTTTATAACTACTTTGCACCTGAGAGAATTCAAGTTATTGGAAAAGCTGAATGGAGCTTTTTAGAAACTATGGGAGTAGAGCTAAGAAGAAAAAGAATAGATAAGTATTTTAGCTTTAATTTAAAGTGTCTAATTATAACTAGAGATTTAGAACCTCAAGAAGAATTAATGAAAGCAGCATTAAAAAATAAAGTCTGGTTACTTAGAACTAATTTAGTTACAACTAAATTTATGAGTAAATTAACAATTTATCTTGCAGGTCAACTAGCTCCAGAGACAAGACTTCATGGTGTTCTAGTAGATGTATATGGAATTGGTATTTTAATTACGGGTGAAAGTGGAATTGGCAAAAGTGAAACAGCTCTTGAGCTTATAAAAAGAGGTCATAGATTAGTAACTGATGATGCTGTAGATATTAGAGAAGTAGATGGAGAACTTATAGGAACCTCTCCTAGAATAACAATAGGAATGCTTGAGGTTAGAGGAATAGGAATTATAGATGTAGCATCTCTATATGGATTAAGTTCTGTACTTCCAGAAAAAGATATTCAACTTCTTATGCATTTTGAACATTGGAAAGATGATGGAGATTATGATAGACTAGGTCTAAATGATGAAAGACAAGATATATTAGGTGTAAAACTAAAGAAGTTAAGGGTTCCTGTAAGACCAGGAAGAAATATTGCAGTTATTATTGAAGCAGCAGCAGTTAACTACAGACATTCACTTATGTCAGATGTGACTCCTGTTGATATAATTGAAAGTAGAATGGATAAAATAATAGAATAAAATATAAATATTTTTACATGGAGGATAATTATGGGTAAACTTGAAGAAAAGAAAAATCCTTGGTTAGAGTATCAAGGAGAAAAAAGAGAGGAATTATTTGAATTTTGCAAAGGATATATAGAATATATGTCTACTTGTAAAACAGAAAGAGAATGCGTATTGACTAGCATAGATATGGCAATGGCTTTAGGCTTTAGAGATTTAGAAGAAATAATAGAAAATAAAGAGTCTTTAAAGGCTGGAGATAAGATATTCTTAAATAACAAGGATAAAGCTTTAGCTTTGTTTATAATTGGAGAAGAGCCAATGGAAAAAGGATTAAGAATTATAGGCTCTCATGTGGATTCACCAAGACTAGATTTAAAACAAAATCCTTTATATGAAGATTCAAACCTTGCTATGATGGAAACTCACTATTATGGTGGAGTTAAAAAGTATCAATGGGTTGCGCTACCACTAGCTTTACATGGAGTTGTAGTAAAAAAAGATGGTACTAAGATAGACGTTGTTATAGGAGAAGATGATACTGATCCTGTAATAGGAATTTCAGATTTATTAATACACTTATCACAAGATCAGCTTCAAAAGAAAGCTAATGTTGTTATAGAAGGTGAAGATTTAAACATATTAGTTGGAAGTATGCCTCTAGACGGGGAAGAAAAAGATACTGTGAAGGCTAATATTTTAAAGATTTTAAAAGAAAAATATGATTTTGAAGAAGAAGACTTTATATCAGCAGAAATAGAAGTGGTTCCAGCTGGAAGAGCTAGAGAATATGGGTTAGATAGAAGTATGATAATGGCTTATGGTCAAGATGATAGAGTATGTGCTTATACATCATTAATGGCATTATTAGACATAGATAAAACTAAATATACAAGTGTTGTACTATTAGTAGACAAAGAAGAAGTAGGAAGTAATGGAGCTACAGGTATGCATTCAAAATTTTTTGAAAATGCAGTAGCAGAAGTTATGGATAGAGTTGGAGATTATTCAAGCTTAAAGTTAAGAAGAGCATTAACTAATTCAAAGATGCTATCTGCAGACGTATCTGCAGCCTTTGATCCTAATTATCCTTCTGTAATGGAAAAGAAAAACTCAGCTTATTTTGGTAGAGGATTAGTATTTAATAAATATACAGGAGCTAGAGGAAAATCAGGCTGTAATGATGCAAATCCAGAGTTTATTGCTTGGCTAAGAAACATAATGGATAAAAATAATGTAGTATATCAAACTGCTGAGCTTGGAAAAGTAGATCAAGGCGGTGGTGGTACTATAGCTTATATATTAGCTGAATATAATATGGAAGTTATAGACTGTGGTGTAGCGTTACAAAATATGCATGCACCTTGGGAAATTGCAAGTAAGCTAGATATATATGAAACAATGAAAGGCTATAGAGCTTTCTTAGTAGAAGAAGATTAATAATAAGTTAATATAGTTTATAAGGAAATATTATATTGAGGTAGCTTAAATTTAAGCAAAATCAGTATAATATTTCCTTATTTTATTGAAGAAATTTACCTATATAATTTTGCGATAACCTGAAGTAAAGTATAAGCAAAGTTTATATAGGTGAATTTTTTTGTTCACATAAATAAATTATGTGAATAAAATATAATAGATATAATAAGGAGGAATTAAGATGAATTTTAATTGGTCAAGATTTAAAAATTATGGTTTATGGGTATCTATTATTGCCCTAATACCAATGATCTTAAATTCATTTGGAATAAAAGTAATACCAGAAGAATATCAAGCAGTATCCAATACAGTTCTATCAATTTTAGTTGCATTGGGAATAATAAGTAATCCAACTACTAATTGTAAATGGTATGTTGATGATAATTCCAAGAACAATAAAGAGTAAATAAATAGGTGTAAAAAATAAAGTTACAAGGCATTAGCCTTGTAACTGTAACCACCTTAACATATGTAATATACTATCATCTTGTGGTATATTTACATCACCAACATTTCCATGAGAAATATCATTGGGGATTCCATGGCAATCAGAACCACAAGAAATATATAAATTTAATTTTTGGGCTAAATCTAAAAATTTAATAGTATCAGTTTTAGAATTTCTATAATAAATTGCTTCAAGTCCATCAAAACCTAAATTTAATATATCTTCTACAGGAGTTTTTTTTATTAATACAGGGTGAGCTAAAAAAACTAAAGCATTAAATTCTTTTAATAGTTTTATTCCATCAATGGTAGATAGCTTTGTAGAAGGAATATAGGCAGGACAATTATTTCCTATGAAATTATTAAAAATATATTCATGATCATAATGGTATCCAGCATCTATGATAGCTTTTGCTATATGTGGTCTTGCAATAGTATCCTTTCCATTAGATAAAACCTTATTTATATCTAATTTTATATTATGGAGTTTCTTTAAATTTTCAACGATTTTATAAGCTCTTGCGATTCTATTTTCTTTAAATTCATTTAAAACTTTATTTAGTTTAGGATTATTATAAGTTTCTTTAGTAAAGAAGCCTAAAACATGAATTGACTCCCCATTATATTCTGTAGATAATTCAATTCCAGGAATAAAATTAACATTAAGTTTTTCAGCTTCTTCAATGGCTTCGTTTATTCCAGTAAGGGTATCGTGATCTGTTAGGGATATATAATTAAGTTCTTTTTTCTTAGCCATTCCAATTATTTCTTTAGGTGTAAATCTTCCATCAGAGCAAATTGAATGAGTATGTAAATCACATTTAAACATCCTATCTCCTTTCAAATTAGCAAATTAATATGATATAATCTATTCATTAAAAACATTTTAGCATATATAGAATATTTTTAACACAAAACTTGGAGGATAAAAATGCTTTTAATGATAGATAATTATGATTCTTTTGTATTTAATTTAGTTAGATATTTTGAAGAATTAGATGAAGAAGTTTTAATTTATAGAAATGATAAAATTTCAATAGAAGAAATTAAAAAATTAAATATAGATGGAATAATAATTTCACCAGGTCCTAAATCACCTAAAGAGGCAGGAATATCCTTAGATATTTTGAATAACTTTAAAGGTGTAAAGCCTATACTTGGAATATGTTTAGGACATCAATGTATTGGTGATTATTTTGGAAATAAAATTATAAAAGGAAGGGAACCAGTACATGGTAAAATAAGCTATATTAATCATAACGGAAAAGATTTATTCAATGAAGTGAAAAATCCATTAAGAGTAACAAGATATCATTCTCTTATAATTGATAATGATAATCTTAATGGAGATATGGAAGTAGTAGCTTATACAAATGATAATGTTATTATGGGAATTAAACATAAAAAGTATCCTATTTTTGGACTACAATTTCATCCAGAAGCAGAAATGACTGAAGAAGGTCATAAGATGCTGAAGAATTTTATAAATATTACGAAAAAGTTTAAGGAGGATAAAAATGATTAAAATAAGAGAAGTGAAAATAAATTTTAATCCTCTTGAAGTTTATAGTGTTTTTAAGAATGAAAAAGATACAATATTATTAGATTCATCAAATAAAGATGATAATTTATCCAAATTTTCATTTATAGGTATAAATTCATTTATGTCCTTTGAATCTAAAAAAGAAAAAGCCTTTATAGATAATTTTGAAGTTGAGGGCGCCCCCTTTGAAGTTTTAGATAATCTTATAAAAAAATATTATAATAATGAATCCAATTATAGTTATATTCCTTTATTATCAGGTGCTATAGGATATATTTCATATGATACTTGTAGAATATTAGAGGATATTCCTAATAAAAGTGAAGAAGACTTTAGTATAAGTGATATGAGATTTATTTTTTATAATAATATTATTATTTTTGATTTAATAAATAATAAACAGTTTATAACCTCTTTAAATGGAAAAGAAGATGAAATAGATTGGATTTTAAGTAAAATAAATAAATGTAAGCAAATAAAAGAAACTGAAGTAAAAGAAATAAATAAAAAGTTTGTATCTAACTTTAAGAAAGAAGATTATAAAGCAGCTATAAGAAAATTAAAAGACTATATAGTAAGTGGTGACGTATATATTGCAAATATGACTCAAAGATTTTATACGGAAAATAATGAGGATGCTTTTGAAATTTATAAAAAACTTAGAAGTATAAACAAAGCGCCGTTTTCAGCTTTTTTAAATTTTAGTGATTTTCAAATAGTAAGTTCTTCACCTGAAAGGTTTATTGAAATAAATAATAAAAAAGTTATTACTAGACCTATTAAAGGTACAAGGCCTAGAGGGGGAAATAAAGAAGAGGACATTAAAAACAGTCTAGAACTTTTAAATAGTGAAAAGGATAAAGCAGAATTATTAATGGTTGTAGATTTGGAGCGAAATGACTTAAGTAAGGTTTGTAAGCCACATTCAGTAAAGGTAACAGAGCTTTTTAAATTAGAAACCTATGCTACAGTATTTCATTTAGTTTCAACTATTGAAGGTGAGTTAAGAGAAGATGTATCAGCTATAAAATGCATTAAAGAATGTTTTCCAGGAGGTTCAATTACAGGAACTCCAAAAATTAGGGCTATGGAAATAATTGAAGAGCTCGAAGGTTTAAAAAGAAATATATATACAGGTTCTATAGGATATTTTGATTTTAGAGGAAATGCAGATTTTAATATTGCTATTAGGACTATAGTAAAAAAGGAGAATAAGGCTTATTTAGGCGTTGGTGGAGGAATTACTTACGATTCAAATGAGGAAGATGAGTATAATGAAACTTTAGACAAGGCAAAGGCGTTAATGAGGGTGTTATAATGAGAAAAGTAGTATTTAGTGAGGATTGTGTTGAAGTAGATAATGGATTTTTCTTTGGAAAAGGAGTATTTGAAACAATATTAATTAAGGATGAACCTGTTTTTTTATATGAGCATATAAAAAGACTTAATAAAGGAATAAAGTTTTTAAATATAGGTGAAGAAGTTAGTGAGTACCAAATAATAAATTTAATAGAAGAATTTAATATTAGGAATTGTGCTTTGAAAATTGTTGTTACTGAAAAAAATATAGTTTTAAGCACACGTAGTATTAGTTATAAATCAGGAGATTATTTAAGGGGATTTTCTTTAAAAATTTCTAAAGTTAATAGAAATTCTAAATCAAAATTAACATATTTAAAATCATTAAATTATTTAGAAAATATTTTAGAGAGAGAAGAAGCTATAAAAAATGGATATGATGAAGCTATATTTTTAAATGAATATGGATTTTTAGCAGAAGGAAGCATGTCAAATGTATTTATTATAAAGGATAATAAGATTTTTACACCTAGTATTAAATGTGGCTTGCTGCCAGGAGTAGTTAGAGGTTTCCTTGTAAAAGAATATGATGTAATTGAAAAAGAAATTACTTTAGAGGAATTATTAACTGCAGACGAAATATTTATCACTAATAGTTTATTGGGTATAATGGGAATAAGTAAAATTGAGAATAGAATTTTAAAAGAAAATAAATTAACCAATCTTATTAGAAAAGAATATGAAGCAAAAATTGAAAATTAGGAGGAGAATTTAATGATAGATAGTGAAAAAATAAAAGAAGGGGTAAGGCTTATAATTGAAGGAATAGGAGAAAATCCTAATAGAGAAGGATTGTTAGAAACTCCTGATAGAATAGCTAGAATGTATGAAGAAATCTTTTCAGGTATAGGCAAAACAGCAGAAGAAGAATTATCAAAAACTTTTACAGTAGAAGGAAATGACTTAGTTTTAGAAAAGGATATAACATTTTATTCTATGTGTGAACATCATCTAGTACCTTTTTATGGAAAAGCCCACATAGCTTATATACCAAAAGGAAAGGTTGCAGGTCTTTCAAAGCTTGCTAGATGTGTAGAAGTTTATTCTAAAAAACCTCAACTTCAAGAAAGACTTACAACTGAAGTTGCAGATGCATTAATGGAATATTTAAATGCAGAAGGTGTTATGGTAGTTATTGAAGGTGAACATATGTGTATGACTATGAGAGGCGTTAAAAAGCCTGGAACTAAAACTGTGACAACAACATATAGAGGATGTTTTAAAGAAGATTATCAACTAAGAAAAGAAGTAATGAGTTTAATTAAATAAATCACAACAAAAGAAGGTGATAGTTTGGAAAATGTAAATAGAATCTTAACTCATCCTAAGTATAAATCTTTATTAAAAGAATTAAATGAATTGGAAAGGCATAGAGAGTTTTGTAATCATACCTTGGAGCATTTTTTAGATGTTGCAAGAATTGCTTATATAACTGTGTTAGAGGAAGGACTTAACTATAGTAAGGAAGTGGTTTATTCTATAGCCTTATTACATGACATAGGTAGGGTTTTAGAGTATAATTATGGAGTAGATCACCATGAAGGAAGCGCAATCATAGCTGAAGAATTGTTAGAAGAAACATCTTTTAGTAAAGAAGAAAAAGCTTTAATTATTAAGGCTATTAAAGAACATAGAAGAGAAGCGGAAGATGAGCTATCTAAAATAATTTACAAAAGTGATAAGCTTTCAAGAAATTGCTTTAATTGTAAGGCATATAATAAGTGTTATTGGAAGGAAGATAAAAAAAATAATCATATAAAGATTTAGTAAAGGGAGAAAAGCATGAGGATAGGTAATAAAATTATTAATTTAGATGAAAGAACCTATGTTATGGGAATATTAAACGTAACTCCAGATTCTTTTTCTGATGGTGGTAATTATAATGAGATTGAAGCAGCTGTAAAAAGAGCTAAAGAAATGGTGAAACAAGGAGTAGATATCATAGATATAGGTGGAGAATCTACAAGACCAGGTGCAGACTTCGTTTCAGAAGAAGATGAAATAAAGAGAGTTGTACCTATAATTAAGGCTATAAAAAAAGAACTAGATATTTTAATTTCTATAGATACTTATAAGAGTAAAACTGCTGAAGAAGCTATTAAAGCAGGTGCAGATATAATAAATGATATATGGGGATTTAAAAAAGATAGTAATATGGCAAAGGTAGCAGTAAAATATGATGTTCCCTGTGTTTTAATGCATAATAGAGAAAAAAATAATTATACAAATTTAATGAAAAATGTGTTAGATGATCTAGTAGAGAGTATAAATATTGCATTAGATGCAGGAGTTAAAAGAGAAAATATAATACTTGATCCAGGTATAGGCTTTGCAAAGAATTATGAGCAAAATTTAATTGTAATGGATAATTTAGAAAAAATAGTAGAAATGGGATTTCCAGTATTACTAGCTACATCAAGAAAATCTATGATAGGACTAGCTTTGGATCTTCCGGTAGATAAGAGGGTAGAAGGTACTATTGCAACTACAGTTATAGGGATAATGAAGGGCTGCAAAATGGTTAGGGTGCATGATGTTCTTGAAAATAAAAGAGCTTGTGTTATGACTGATAAAATATTAAATAAGAAATAGAGGAAAAGCTATGGATAAATTATACTTAAAAGATGTAGAAATATTTGCTAATCATGGTGTGTTTCAAGAGGAAAAAAATCTAGGGCAAAAGTTTATATTATCTTTAGAGTTAGATGTTGACTTAAGAGAAGCAGCAGTAACTGGAGATTTAAACAAATCTGTTCATTATGGAGAACTATGTCATAATATTGAAAGGGAATTTCAAAAAGAAAGTTATGATTTAATTGAAACTGCTGCAGAAAAAATAGCAGAATATATTTTATATAATTATAATTTAGTAAATGGAGTTAAGATTTTACTTAAGAAGCCTTGGGCACCAATAGGAAGACATTTAGATACAGCTGCTATTGAGATATATAGGAAGTGGCATAAATGCTATATTGCTTTAGGAAGCAATATAGGAGATAGAGAATACAATATAAAGACAGCAATAGAAAGGCTTAAGGAATTTAAAGAAATTAAGGTTAAAAAAATTTCAAACATAATCGAAACGGAGCCTTGGGGATATGAAAACCAAGATAGTTTTAAAAATGCAGCAATAGAAATAGAAACCTTTCTTAATCCAAAAGAACTAATGTCCATATTATTAGATATAGAAAAAGATATGAAAAGAGAAAGAGTTATTAGATGGGGGCCAAGAACAATAGATTTAGATATTATTTTCTTTGACGATTATATAACATCTGATGATTATATAACTATACCACATCCAAGAATGGAAGAAAGAGAATTTGTTTTAGGACCATTGAATGAAATAGCACCAAATTTTATTCATCCATTGAGTAAAAAAAGAGTTTTTAAAATGTTAGAAGAAATTAAAAAAAATAAATAGAAATATTTTTTATTAGAGGAGGAATTTATAAAGAACTTACCTGTGAATAAGTTTTTATAAATTCCTTCCTTTAGCTGTTAAGTATTCCTATTAATTTTGTGATGACTTGAAGCTAATGCTACGGAATAAGCAAAATTATATAGGAGTACTTTTTTTATCCTTCAAATCCATGTGAAATTTTTTTGATATATTCACAATATTTATATAGGTTATAATAGTCGGGAGTATCTTCCATGGATATAGTATCCTCAGGATAAATTCCATCCCAAGGGTGGATAGATATTAAATTTTCATTGTAAGCATTTATTATATATTTACTATTAGGAAATTCAATTATTATTTTATATTCAGCCTTAAGGTTTTCATCTATTTTCATATCAAAATTATCTATGTTAATATTGTCTATAAATTCAGGAAGAATGCTATGTTCATTTTTATTAACTTCATAATATTTATATATATTCAAATCAAAAATTTTAATAGTATATTCTTCATTTTTGTTTATATGTTCTTTTATTTCTTTTGTGTAATAATTTGATATAGGTTTAGCTTTGGGCCTTATGTATTGGGATTCATTAAAGTTACAACTAATAAATAAGGATGTAACGGCTATTATTAAAATAAATCTAATAAATTTTTTCATAGAAACCTCCCTTGGATTAAGTTCTATATTAACTTATTCTTTATAAAAAGACTTTAGAACATTTTAAATAAAAAGGGAATAAAATGAACAAATAATATATTTTTATTGGAGGTAAGGTGAAATACGGTATTGATATAAATAATAAAAGAATATTTAATGATATATCGGAGGGGTTAAAAAATAAAGGGAATTTTATAGTAGACTTAACAGAAAATAGAATAACTACTGGTAGAACATTATTAAAAAAAGTATTAATTGCTAATGTAACTAATATAGATTTTTATTTTGCAATAGATTTTAAAAATGAAACTTCAAAATGTGAAATTTTTTATGATGAATATGGTGCTTCAAAAGTATGTGCAGAGAAACTAACAAATATTTTAAATAGAAAATTCCCTAATATAAGTTGTGAAAAAGGAGAGTATCTTTACTTAGTAAAGAATATCAATGCTGCTGTTCTTTATATAAGATTACCTGTAGGGGATGAAGATAAATTTGAAAAAATGGTTTTAGAAAATTTAATTAATATATTAGATAGTATTGAATTATGATACAAAAATCTATTAAATATAAATATTTATAGAAATTATATTTAATAGATTTTTGTAATAAAAGAGATATTTTTATAGTAAAGATAATTAATAATAATAATTTGGAGAGGAATATGAACATAATTGCAACTATAGGACCAAAATCTACTGATAAATGGGTAATTAAAGAGCTTATAGAAAACGGAGTAAATACCTTAAGATTAAATTGCTCCCATTTTAATAAGGAAGAGTTTGAAAATGTCATAAGCTATTCAAGAAATTTAAAAAGTAATGTACATATACTTGTTGATTTATCAGGGAAAAAAATAAGAATATCCAAAGATTTAAAATATATTTATAAAGTTTACAATAACCAAGAAGTATTTTTTTGTGGAGAAGATTACTATAAAAATTTAGATTTTGATAAACATAAGGATAAAAAATATATTCCATTAAACTTAACTTCAGATAAAATAAAAAAAAGCAATGTAGTATCAATATCTATGAAGGATAATACAATGAGTTTTAAAGTTTTAGGAGTAAATAATGGAGTAGTAAGAGCAAGGGTATTAAAAGGTGGAATAATAAGGGGGGGAAAAGGTTGTAATATTTCTGAAATATATGAAGATGGAAACTTACTAAGGGAAAAAGATAAGGAAAATATTTTATGGGCTATAGAACAAGATATTGATATAATATGCCAGTCTTTTGTGGAAGAAAGAGAAGATATAGAGAATATTACAAAATTAATAAATAAGAATAAGGGTAACTATAAATATGATATTTGGGCAAAGGTAGAGACTCCCAAAGGCATAGATAATTTGGATGAGATATTAGAAGTAGTGGATACTGTAGTTATAGGAAGAGGAGATTTAGTACCTGAATCAGGAATATTAAATTCTGTGAAGTTACAAGAGGTAGCAATAGAACGAATTAAAGAAAAAAACAAGAAAATAATTATAGCTACTCACTTATTAAATAGTATGAAAAATGGACATTTAGCTACATTGCCGGAAATAGAGAGTATTTATAGATTTGTTAAATTAGGAGTCGATGGATTCCTATTAGCAGGAGAAACCTCTATAGGCAAGGCACCTATACAAACTGTTAAGTTTTTGAAAGATTTACTAGAATACTATAATAGGTGAAAAGAATATGAGTAATGAAAAAAAGATAATTACATTTTTGTGGATAATTATGGGTATAATATTATTAACATTACTTCTATATTTATATAATATATTAATTAAGTTTTAGTAATAAAGATGAAATAAATTTTTATGGATTTTGTAACAATATTGACATATAGTCATAGTATTATATAAATATAGTTGTTAGTGCTTAACAATTAATTATTTATCCCCTTAATGAAAAATGATATCCTTACTTGGATATCATTTTTCATTTATTTTTATTTCTTACAAAAACTTTCACAACTTGTTTCACTATATAAATTAGCTCCATTACCAGAAACATGAATTGAGTCAAGGGAACATAGTTGATTATCATTATATTTGCAACTTTCAACATTACAAACTAAGCAATCACAAGGATTACCTTCCTCAAAAATATTATTAGTTAAGGTGCCATAGGTTTTACTATCTAAAAAGGACCCACAACAAGTATCATCATCTTTAGTAGAGTTTTTTCCAACAATGTTTATTCTATTAGAATGGCAAACCATGTCTTTATTATGAGAGCAGTTAACTGCATTACAATTAATCATATTCATTGAAATCTCTCCTTTATTTAAAATATCTATCTAATAGGCCTTTGAAAGCACATCCATGTCTAGCTTCATCTTTACACATTTCATGAACAGTATCATGAATAGCATCTAAATTGAGTTCTTTTGCTAAAGTTGCTAATTGTTTTTTACCATCACAAGCACCATATTCAGCTTCAACTCTTGCTTGAAGATTTGCTTTTGTATCAGCTACAACAACTTCGCCTAAGATTTCAGCAAATTTACTTGCATGCTCTGCTTCTTCATAGGCAATTCTTTTATAGGCTTCTGCAACCTCAGGATAACCTTCGCGATCAGCTTGACGAGACATTGCTAAATACATACCAACTTCTGTGCATTCAGCAGTAAAGTTAGACCTTAAAGCTTCTAAAACTTCTGAATTAAGATCTGATATAGTACCAATTCTATGTTCATCAGCCCAATCCATTCCTTCCTTTATTTCCTTAAATTTATCAGCACCTACTTTACAAACAGGGCAGATTTCTGGTGGGGTATCCCCAGTATGGATATAACCACAAATAGTACATACAAACTTTTTCATTAATATTCCTCCTTTTAGTAAATTTATCTAATATCTAAAAGACAATAGTAGTATTTACTAAATTAAATAAAAAATACATAAAAAAAGGAGTTTGCAAAATAATTATTCTGCAAACTCTATAATATTTAAAATAATTCATATATATCAGATAATTCTCTTAATATTTTTTCATCATCAACAATATAGTTATATTGATTTTCTCTAATAAAGCCATTTTTAAAATTATTAGGAAGTGATATTACAAATTCGCACCCGTTTGTATATTCTGTGTTTAATTCTATTTTTCCACCATGCATTTCAATTAAGGCTTTAGCAATGGTAAGTCCTATTCCGCTGCCTTCTGTGGTTCTTGATAATGAGGTATCAACTTTATAAAACCTATTAAATATTGAGTCTTGAAGGGAGTTAGGAATTCCAATTCCTGTATCTTTAATAGAGATATATAAATTTTTTTCACAAGTAGAGGTTGAAACTACAATATCCCCATTTTTTTTATTAAATTTTATGGCGTTGGATAGAATATTAAGTAAGATTCTTTCTAAGGCTTGAATATCAACCTTTAAATAGTGTTTTTCTATATCAGTATCAAAGGTGATATTTAAGTTTTTGTATCTAGTATAAGGAATTAGCGATAGTGTTAAATCTTCAATAAAAGGAATTACATCTAAAACTACTAAATCTAGTTTAGCAAGCCCAGAATCTATTTTTGTTATATCAATTAAATTATTAATAAGCTTTAGCATTCTTAGACAATTTTGCTTTATGCTTTTTTCATATTTATTAAAATATTCTGTTAAGGATTGGGAATCTCTATTTTTAATAGCTCCCATTAGTTGAATAGAAGAATATATTATATTAACAGGAGTCTTAAGTTCATGACTAAGATTAGAGAAAAAGTTATTATTAACTAAATTTGATGTGATTTTATTATTAAAATCTTCAAATAGATTAATATATAAAGGATAATTGTTATAATTATTATTACTTTCTAATATTTTTACGGACTCTTTATAGTATTTAAGAGATTCCTTATAATTAAAAAGATTTTCATAGTCTTCAGATATTAATCTGTATAATTTAATATTATTTTCATTTTGAGGTTTCTCTGAAAATAACAAAGCTTTTTTATGATGAAGTAGAGCTTTCTCATAATTGCTTAATGCAAAGTATAAGTTTCCATAAGATATTTCTATCCAATATTCAAATTCCATAAAAGTAAATTTATTAAAATTACTTTTATATATATAAGATGCATTATCTAAATAACAAAATAATTCCAAAAGAGATTTATGATTATAGGAATTTTTATTTTTAATTATTTTATAATAAACAATTAAAAGATTATATCTAGCGAGGTAAATATCGATATAAAAAGAATCTAATTTATATAAATTTTCTTTATATAACTCTAAGAGTTTTTTTGCATCATTAAGATTTTCTTTTGAATTGCAAAAACATTCTACAATATGACTATATATATTTAACCTTAAAATAACGGGTAAATCATCATTATAATAATTTAAAATATTTTTTAATATACTTATACCTTTATGTTTTTGAGACATAAATAAATAAGTGCACCCTATATTATACATTATTAAAATTTTTAGATTTGTATTATTATGTACTTTACAGTTTGATAATGCTTTTTCAAATAATTCAATTGCAATACTATATAGGTTTAGATATTTATAATAAATAATTCCAAGAATTAAAAAAGATTGAGAATGGTATATTCCATCATATTCAATTAATATATTAAATGAATTATTAATATTACTATATAAAATTTCATCCATGGTGTACATTTCTAATTTATTTAAAGAAGTATTTAAATATAAATAAAGTAAAAGATCATTCATGTTTTTTCTTTTCAAATATTTTAAGATAGTATTAAAATACTTAATATGTTTATCAATATTATTTAATTTTAAATAAGAGATAGATAATATTGTATATAGATAGCCTTTGATTTTATGATCAGAATTCAAGGATTCATTATTAGATAAATCTTCAAAAATATTAATAGCAGAAAAATAATCATTTAATTTATATTTACATAAACCAATTATAAATTTTATATATATAATTTCATTAGATTCTAAGTCATCTAATAATAATTTATTTTCCAATTTTAAGTTCATATCTTTAATATAAGTATTGCTAATAAAAGCATCTGGAGAATAAAATATGTAGTTAATTGTACTTAAATAAAACTCATTATTATTCAAAATTTTACTGTTAATAATTTGCATTTAAAAAACCTCCATATAATATGAAAGATATGATAATATATTACCATAAATAGAAAAAAATGAAAATAAATTGTATTTATTTATATAAAAAACTAGATTATATTTTATATTTTTTATGTTTTATTTGTTTATTATAATATATTTTGTTAAAATATAGTAAAGTATTTATTAATTATATGAGGTAGAGAAATATGAGACTTGTAAAAAAAATTATAAATATGATGAAAAATAATTTGAAGGTAAAAATAGGAATATCTATTTTTCTTATATTATCACTTGTTAGTGTAATAGTAAGTGGTGCGATATATTCTAATAATTTAAATAGCAAAAATTTATCTTTAAAGGTACTTAAAAAGAGTAATTCAACGGAAAGCAATAAAATAAACAAAGAAATAGAGAATGAAGAGAAAAAGAAAAATCAGTTAGAAGAAATAAAAAACAAGATTAAAGAATTAGATAACAATGTAGATTTAAGTAAAACTGAGGGTAGTTTAGATAAAGATATAATTTATTATGATAATTTATATAAAGAATTGATTAAAAATAAAGAAGATGAGGAAAGTAAAGAGAATGAAGAGGAAGTTTATATAGAAAATACATATAGTCCAGATGTAAATAATGGCAATAATAATCAAAATACCAATATAAAACCACCAGATACTAATACAAAACCACCGGCAGTGCCTATGAATCCAAAACCTGATACGAATAAACCTATAGAGCCTGCACCACCAAGTAATAGTGACGATGAGAAGGAACCAGTAATACCTCAAGAACCAGAAACTCCTCAAAAACCCGTAATACCAGAAAAACCAATTAATCCTGAAGAAGGAAACCAAGGTTCAGAAGATATAAATCAAGGGAATAGTGATAAGGAGCCAATAACAAATAGTGAAAATAAACCTAATAGTTTGGAGTAAAATTTAATATTAAATATATAAAAGATAATGAAAAAATTTTCATTATCTTTTTTGTTTCATTATAATTTTATAGAATATTCTGCTTGGCCAATTTTTCTTACTTCTAAATTGTTAGATTTTAGTACATCTATTAGTTTACTAACAGGATCTAAAGCAGAAAAATCAATTTTAATAATAATTTCATCTTTTGAATTTTTATCCATACCCATTGCTCCCTTTTATTTAAATAATTTCATATATAATTATAAGAAATTCACAAAAGTTTTACAAAGTTAATTAATGGTTTATAAACCATAAAAGCGCTAAAAATACAACTGGTTTTGTATATTGAAAATAGAGTTTGCATAAAGTATAGTAATAATAAAAGGAGAATTAGATATGGATTATATTATGAAGTGCCCAGTATGTGGCCATGAAGTAGATATGTTTGATATTTGCGATAACTGTGATTATAAGAATAGTGGACCAAAGGAAAATTTAGATGGCCCAACGGGTCCTAATAAAATGACATTAAGAGAAGCAAGAGAAGCTTATAAAGAAGGTAAAAAGATTGTTTAAAAGCACTTACTAAGTTAATAGTAGGTGCTTTGATTTCGCTTTAAGAAATACGAAATCAAGGTTTATTCTAAAAAGTTTACTTAGAGTAAACAAAAACTAGAATATTTTAATTTTAGGAATGGCTTAAAATTGTTAGTTATCTATATTTCTTAAAATTATGATTATACGAAATATAGATAAGAAATAAAAAAATATATTATATATGAAGGATTTTTACATTATTTGTAGAATTTTACAGTAAAGGAGGATGATGAGATAATGGAAAAATCGGATGTGCTTTATGAAAGTGAACCAGTAAAATGTTCTAATTGTGGCAAGGATCTATTTCAAGATCTATCTTTATCTATGGTACAGATAGCGACAAATGATGAAGAACTTATAACTAAAGTTGTACCTTGCTGTAAAGGTGAATGTGATAGAAGGTTAAAAAGATTATTAAGAGACAATGAACATGATGGGTGGAAGGATCTAGAGGACTTCACTAATCCTTATTTATTTTTAAAACATATAATGTCAGTCTTGAATTGCATGCATGAAGGTAAAGGTTTTGAAAATAAGGAAGCTTTTGAGGCTTATAAGGATTTAATAATAAAGTGTTATCCTTATATTTCAAAAAGTATGACAGAAAAAGAAAAAGAATCAGCAAGAATGAGCGAAATATTTCCTTTTTAGATTAAAGAACTCTATTAAATAGAGTTCTATTTTTTTATTTCCTAATTGTTGCAAAAGTTGTTGCAAAAAAAGAAAATAGCTTTATCAAAAGGGGTTTAAATCTAGTGATAAAGCCATTTCTTATATTTATTGGTGCCGGCAGTGGGAATCGAACCCACACGGTTTCCCGCATGATTTTGAGTCATGTGCGTCTGCCAGTTCCGCCATGCCGACCAGTCGCAAGAATTATTATAGCAAATTAGGTTCAAAATAGCAAGAGAGAAATTTTTATGAAGAAATGATAAGTTTTTTGTAAAAAATATTGTTAGACTTTTACTCTTCTGTTATTATAGATGTAGGATAAATATGCCCACAGTGGGATGTTGTTTGTCCCGATTAAAGTAGTTAGGTTTGAAAGTATATATAAACTATAATAACTACAGCGATCTATAATTAGGGAGGAGATATAATATGATGTATTCAAGAGAAGTGGAAGAAATGTGCGTTGTTGCTAAGGGACCAAATCATGGACCTGCACCAATTCCTGTTGAAGGAAGATGGGTACAAGCTAAAGAGGTAAAAGACATTTCAGGATTAACTCACGGAGTTGGTTGGTGTGCACCACAACAAGGAGCTTGTAAATTAACTTTAAACGTTAAGGATGGAATAATAGAAGAAGCATTAGTAGAAACAATAGGATGTTCAGGAATGACTCACTCAGCTGCTATGGCTTCAGAAATTTTACCAGGAAAGACTATATTAGAAGCATTAAATACTGACCTAGTTTGTGATGCAATTAACACAGCAATGAGAGAATTATTCCTTCAAATAGTATATGGAAGAAGTCAAACTGCATTCTCAGAAGGTGGACTACCTATAGGAGCTGGACTTGAAGATTTAGGAAAGGGGCTTAGATCACAAGTTGGTACTATGTACGGAACAGTTGCTAAGGGATCTAGATACCTAGAAATGGCAGAAGGATATGTTACTAAAATAGCTTTAGATGCTAATAATGAAATCATTGGATATAGATTCGTTCACTTAGGAAAGATGATGGAAATGGTTGCTAAGGGTATGGATGCTAATGAAGCTATGGAAAAAGCTACAGGACAATACGGTAGATTTGACGAAGCAGTTAAAGTTATCGATCCAAGACACGAATAATTTGAAGGGGGAACAGTATTATGCCATTATTTGAAAGTTATGAAAGAAGAATAAATCAAATCATTCCTGTATTAGAAAAGTATGGAATGAATAAAATAGAAGATGCAAAAACAGTTTGCGATGAAAAAGGTATAGATGTTTACGAAATAGTAAAATCAACTCAACCAATCGCTTTTGAAAACGCTATGTGGGCTTATACTTTAGGTGCTGCTATAGCTATTAAAAAAGGATGTACAAAAGCTGCTGATGCTGCTGAAGCTATCGGTGAAGGTTTACAAGCTTTCTGTATCCCAGGATCAGTTGCAGATGATAGAAAAGTTGGTTTAGGACACGGAAACTTAGGAGCTATGCTTTTAAGAGAAGAAACTAAATGTTTTGCTTTCTTAGCAGGACACGAAAGCTTTGCCGCTGCAGAAGGCGCTATTAAAATAGCTGAAAAAGCTAACAAAGTAAGAAAAGAGCCATTAAGAGTTATATTAAATGGTTTAGGAAAAGACGCTGCATATATCATATCAAGAATAAATGGATTTACTTATGTTGAAACAAATTTTGATTTCTTCACAGGTAAATTAGAAATAGTTAGAGAAGTTCCATATTCAAATGGACCAAGAGCTAAGGTTAAGTGCTATGGTGCTAACGATGTTAGAGAAGGTGTTGCTATAATGCATCACGAAGGAGTTGACGTATCTATTACTGGTAACTCAACTAACCCAACAAGATTCCAACATCCAGTTGCTGGAACATATAAAAAAGAATGCGTAGATCAAGGTAAGAAATACTTCTCAGTAGCATCAGGCGGTGGTACAGGAAGAACTCTTCACCCAGATAACATGGCAGCCGGTCCAGCTTCTTATGGTATGACAGATACAATGGGAAGAATGCACTCAGATGCACAATTTGCAGGATCTTCATCAGTACCAGCTCACGTTGAAATGATGGGTCTTATCGGAATGGGTAACAACCCAATGGTAGGAGCTACTGTTGCAGTTGCTGTTGCAATTGAAGAAGCAATGAAATAAAGTAAAATTAATTGTTGTGTAGGTTTTAAATTATTTTGTAAGTATATTAAAATCTAATAAAAACAAATAAAAATTGATTTTGTTAACGGATTGTAAATGGATTTTTATATACGTTGACATCATGTTAACAGATAGGAGAGAGTGACTATTATAATAGTTGCTCTTTTTTTATTTAGTATATCTAATGTTTTCTTTCGCATTTCATCTGTAACATTAGTATATACCTGCAAGGCTAGTAGTAGAGATACTTACTAGCCTTTTTATTTTGTCGAAAAATATGATGTAAAATATTAAGATAATTAATAAGCTTCTAAAATATAACTATTTAGAAGATGTAGATTAACTTATAGACAAAACTAAAAAACAGTTATTGACAAAATATACATTTATTATAAAATTATATTGAGAGGGGATAGAAGTATGAAAAAAGAAAGAGTAAAAAAGAAATTTTATAAGAAGTGGTGGTTTTGGTTAATAATTATAGTTATCTTTATTTCAGCTTTAGCTGGTGGTGGAAAAAATAACAATAATGATAACTCAAAACAAGCAATTTCAGATAATGCAAATAGTGATAATAATTCAAAAGAGGAAGTCAAACAAGAAGAAAAGAAAGATGAGAATAAAATAAAAGCAGGAACATATAAGGTAGGTACCGATATTCCAGCAGGTGAATACATGGTTATATCTAAATCGCTAGGATATATTGAATGTGCTAGTGATAGTACAGGAACGTTAGAAAGTATTGTATTTAATGATAATTTATCCAAAGGAAGTAATAGTTATGTTACTTTAAATGATGGAGAGTACTTTAAAATGACAGGAGCAGAAATGTATTCAATAGATTCGGCACCATCTATTGTTCCTGAAGATGGGCTATATAAAGATGGAATGTATAAAGTAGGTACTGATATTCCAGCAGGCGAATATAAAATAATATTAGATAGTTCTAGTGGATTAGGATATTATGAAGTATCTGCAGATAGTAGTCACCAATTGACAAGCATTATAACAAATGAAAATGTGCAAGCGGATACTTATTTAACGATTCAAGAAGGGCAATATCTAAAAATATCAGGAGTTAAAATTCAAAAATGATAACATAAAAGCACTTAGATTAAAACTAGGTGCTTTTTTATACTTTACAAAAGAACATTTGTTCGCTATAATTTTATTAAGAATTACCAATTAGGGGTGTTATTATGAAAGTTGTAGCAAAACCAATTCAAATGATAGCATGGTTTAATAAGGATGGATCTATTAATCCTATTAGATTTAAGATTGAGGAGGATGGGAATAAGGTTATTAAGGTAGATAGAGTACTAAAGGCAGAAAAAGAAAGATTATCAGGAAATATAATGGAGAAATTTACCTGCTCTAGTGTGATAAATGGAATAGAAAGATTATATGAAATAAAGTATGATTCTAATACTTATAAATGGATACTGTTTAAGTATTAGAAGTGGGGGAAATACCTTGAATGAAAGAGTAATATTTCATATAGATGTAAATTCTGCATATTTATCTTGGACTGCTGTTAGGATGTTACAGTTAGGGGAAACTAAAGAAGATATTAGGGAGATTCCATCTATAATTGGGGGAAATAGTGATGAAAGACATGGAATAGTTTTAGCAAGGTCTATACCGGCAAAGAGGTATAATATTCAGACTGGAGAATCTATAGTAGATGCATTAAAAAAATGTCCTAAACTTAAAATATTTAGACCGAATTATAGATTATATATGGATTCTAGTAATGCTATGTTTAATCTATTAAGTGAGTATTCTCCTAAAATACAAAGATACAGTGTAGATGAAGTATTCATGGATGTTAGCCATTATAAGGATAATTATCTTGAAATGGCTAAAAAAATTCAAGATAGAATAAGAGAAGAACTAGGTTTTAATGTCAACATAGGAATAAGTACAAATAAATTACTAGCCAAAATGGCTAGTGATTTTAATCCTAAAAATTCTATTCATACATTATTTCAAGATGAAGTAAAGCAAAAGATGTGGCCTTTACCAGTTGAAAACCTATTTATGGTTGGAAGGGCTACAAAAAGAAAACTAGAAAAATTAAATATAAATACTATAGGTGAATTAGCTGTATTTAATTTAGATATTTTAGAAAGTTTATTTAAGACTCATGGAAAAGTTATAAAAAATTATGCAAATGGAATTGAAAATTCAGAAGTGAGAAGATACAACTATATAGAAGTGAAGGGGATAGGAAATTCTACGACTATTTCTTGGGATGTATCTTCTAAAGAAGAAGCATTAAAGATAATATTGTCTTTAACTGAATCAGTATGTAGTAGGTTAAGAAGTACTAATAGCTTATGTAAAGTAGTATCTATATCTTTGAAGGATTATAGATTTAATATATATATACACCAAAGGACATTGCAAAATTATACTGATTCTACAGAAGAAATATACAAGGAGCTAATTAAGGCATTTATAGAAATTTGGAAGGGTGAAGCTATTAGGCAAATAGGTGTGAAAGTTACAAAACTATGTAGCAATGAATTCTTTCAAAATTCATTATTTGATAGTAAAACATTAGATAAACAAAAGACCTTAGATAAGACAATTGACAATATAAGAAAAAGATATGGTAATAACTCAATTATAAGGTCTACATTTTTAAATTCAGGTATAAAGCCTATTAATGGTGGTGTTGGAGAAGAAGATTATCCAATGATGGGAAGTATATTATAAATTATAAAATAGCACTTAGAATAATCTAGGTGCTTTTATGTTATAGATAATATAGCAATAATTACAAGTGAAATAAATATTTTTTCAAGTTGATATGCAATTAAGATATAAACTTATGGATAATGAATCACATATATAGAAGGATATATAATTAATAACATATATTGTTAATTGATAAAATATAACATAGTTCTTATATTGATTGATAAATTTAAAGGTAATTACAAAATATACTTATCAAATATTAAAAAAAATGATAAAAAATTAAAGAAAGTGAAAAAAACACATTGACATTATTAAATTTATAAGATAATATCTGTATAAGGAAATATTAACTAGATTTATAAAAAATATAAATAAAGATATATATTTACTTAAAAGGATATAAAAGTTAATTTACTAACAGATAAATTTATTGGGGTTAATAAATAAAATTTATATAAACATAATATTAAGGGGGAAATTTTAATGAAAAGCAATAAGCTAAGAAAAATTTGTGCTGTAGCACTAACTCTAGCTCTTGGAATGTCTGTTTTTGCAGGCTGTGGAAAGAGTGGTGGAGCAGCAGAAAGTGGAAGAAATTTAATTTATAATTTAGGAGCAGATCCAGAAACAATAGATCCTACATTAAATACTGCATCAGATGCTGGAACTATTATAGAAAATGCTTTTGAAGGATTAATGAGACTTGATGAAAATGAAAAGGCAGTTCCAGGAGTTGCTGAAAAAATGGATGTTTCTGATGATAAATTAGAATATACTTTCCATTTAAGAAAGAATGCTAAATGGTCAGATGGAGAGCCTGTTACTGCAAAAGACTTTGAATTTTCATGGGTTAGAGCATTAACTAAAGAAACAGCAGCAGAATATAGCTATCAATTATATTATATAAAAAATGCAGAAAAGTTCTATAATGGACAAGCTACTAGAGAAGAGTTAGGTATTGAAGTAGTAGATGATCATACTATAAAAGTAACTTTAGAAGCTCCAACAGCTTACTTCCCAGAACTTACAGCATTTACAACTTACTTCCCAGAAAGAGAAGATATAGTTACAGCTGATCCAGAAGGATGGGCAACTAATCCTGAAACTTATGTTTCAAATGGACCTTTCAAATTAGTTCAATGGGATTTAAAAGATCAATTAGTATTTGAAAAGAATAAAGAGTATTGGAATGCTAAAGAAATTAAACTTCCAGGACTTGTTTTTAAATTAGTTACTGATGAAAATACTGCTTACGCATCTTTAAAATCAGGTGAGTTTGATATGGTTGATACTGTTCCAGCAGCAGAAATTGCAGCAGGAAAAGAAGAAGGTTTAGTTACAATTTATCCAAACCTTGCAACTTATATGTTAGTATTTAATGTTGGTAAACAATCAACATTACCAGAAGATGTTAAAAAAGTATTAAGCAATGTAAAAGTTAGAAAAGCTTTAGCAATAGCTATAGATAGAAAAGCAATTACTGATAATGTTACTAAATCTGGACAAATTCCTGCATATAGTTTTGTTCCAAAGGGAATTTTAAATGATAAGGGAGAAGATTTTGCAGATAGAGAATACTATGATGCAAATAAGGCTAATATAGAAGAAACTAAGAAGTTATTAGCAGAAGCTGGATATCCAAATGGAGAAGGTCTTCCAACTTTAGAATTCATGTACAATACTGAAGGAGCTCATAAATTAGTAGCTCAAGCTATACAACAAGACTGGGCAAAAATAGGTGTTAATGTTGAATTAACTAACCAAGAATGGAAAGTATTCTTAAATACTAGACAACAAGGTGGTTATGAAATAGCTAGACACGGTTGGTCAGGAGACTATGTTGACCCAATGACATTCTTAGATTTATGGGTAACTGGTGGAGGAAACAACGATGCTGGATATTCAAATCCTGAATATGATAAGCTAGTTAATGATGCTAAGAAAGAAGCTGACTTAGAAAAGAGATGGGATATAATGAAAAAGGCCGAAGATATGGTAATGGCTGATATGCCAATTATCCCATTATATTACTACACTAAGGTTAAGGGAGCTAAACCAGAAGTTAAGGGTGTTAGAGTTTCTACTTTAGGACATGTATTCTTTGATAAGGCTTATATTGAAGAAAAATAATATATTTAAAGGACTGTACTTAGTACGGTCCTTTTCTATTCATAAAATTAAAGGGTATAATTAAACTTTTTAAACGATAATATATATCTCTTATTGAAAAAAATTATATTTTATGGTATAATGACCTCAAGTTAGAGAAAAATAATATTATTAATTAAAGAGGTAATTGATATGAGTGATAAGATTAAATCCTGGTTATTTATAGTGAGTACAATATTAATAATAGGTATAGTAGGAGTTCTAGCTTTTAAAATTCTATTATTCTTACTTCCAATATTATTAGTTATCTATATTATATTTAAAATTAAAGGATATATAGATAGAAAAAGTGAAAAAAAGAGGACAATTAACTATACATATGAATATAAAACAAGTTATAATAATGAAAGTATGGAAAATGTTGATGATTCTGTGGGAGAAGTCATTGATGTTGATTACGAGGATGTAGATAAATAGATATTTAATAAACTCAGCTTAGGCTGAGTTTTATTTAAAGGGGAGAAAAAATTTGAATTTTAGAAAGCTAAAAATATTTTATGAAACAGCAATGTATTTAAATATGACGAAGGTTGCAAAAGAGATGTATATAAGTCAGCCATCAATTAGTCAAAGTATAAATGAGTTAGAAGCTGAACTTGGAGTTAAACTTTTTGATAGAATAGGGAAAAAATTATTTTTAACACATGAGGGAGAGGTTTTTTTAAATTATACAAGAAGAATTCTTAATTTATATGATGAGGGAGTAAAAACTATTAGAGATTTTAATTTAAATGAAAAAGGAAGAATAGTTATAGGAGCTAGTACAACTATAGGAATATATATACTTCCAGAAATAATAAAAGAATTTTCAAGTAAATATAAAGATATAGAAATATCATTGATTATTGAAAATACTAAAAATATAGAAAAGTTAATTTTAGAAAATAAAGTAGATTTTGCTTATGTAGAAGGTGATATTCATTCTGAAGAAATAGAAAGAGAAATAATATGGAAGGATGAATTAGTATTTATATGTGGAGATAAGAATAATTTAAGGAATTATGATGAAATAGAAGGTAGGGTTCTTGAAAATGAAAAATTAATTATGAGAGAAGAAGGTAGTGGGACAAGGGAACATACGGAACTATTTCTAAAAAAGAATAAAGTTAAATTTACTACTTTTTTAGAACTTGGAAATACTGAGGCTATAAAGAAAACTGTAGAAGCTAATTTAGGGGTAGGATGTTTATCTTATAGAGTTGTAGAAGATAAGGTTAAAAGTGGTGAATTATATATGTTTAGACTATTAGAAGGGAAAATAGAAAGAGATTTATACTTAATAAGTCACAATGATAAGTTTATATCTAATAATATGAAAACTTTTATTGAATACACAAAAAAATTTTATATAGGTAAATAGTTATTATAATAATAAAATAATAGTATTTTTATTTTATGCTAATAATATCTATAATAAATTCTAGTGAAAAAATTATAGATATTGAGGTGTTAGTTTTGAAAAAATTAAAAAAATTATTACCAGGATTGGTAATCTGTTTAATTATTGGAATAATATCAGAGGTTCTTGGTAAAAAGTTTTCCACGGTAGGAGCGGCAACTTTTGCAATTTTCATAGGAATATTTGTTGGAAATACTATGTTTAAAGGTAAAAAGTATGATGATGGAACTAAATTTGCAGAAAAAGATCTTTTAAATTATTCTATTGTTTTAATGGGAGCAAATATTAATTTAAGTGAAATTTTAGGATTAGGATTTAATGGACTTATTTTTATAGTTTTACAAATGACTTTAACTATAATTGCAGCTTATTGGATAGGAAGAAAGCTAAAGTTTAATGAAAAATATTGCTTATTAATGGCTTCTGGAAACGCAGTTTGTGGTTCTTCAGCTATAGGGGCAACAGCACCAGTTATTAAAGCAAGTGATTCGGATAAAGTTATTTCTATTACAATCGTTAATGTAATTGGTACTATACTTATGATTTTATTACCAGCAATAACTTTGGCATTATATAATCATGAAACATTACATACATCAGCAATGATGGGAGGTATACTACAATCGGTTGGACAAGTAATTGGCTCTGCTAAATTTGTTTCTGATGATGTAGTTAAGTTAGCAACAGTATTTAAGATTATAAGAATAATATTATTAGTAGCTGTAGTTATAATATTTGAAAAGATAGAGTTAGATAAAGAGGAAAAACAAGATCAAGCAATGGAAGAAGTTGCAGTAGAAAAGAAAAGAAAATTCAATATTCCATGGTTTATAACAGGATTTTTTATAATTTGTGTTTTATATACTGTTGGTTTTGTACCACAATCAATTTCAAAAATATTTAAATGGATAAGTGGAAATTTTGAAATAATAGCACTTGCTGGTATAGGTATGAGAGTTAAAATCGGAGATTTAGTTAAAGAAGGACCTTTAGCAATGTTATACGGTGGAGCTGTAGGAGTTTGTCAAATAATATTTGCTATAGTGCTCATAAGTATTTTTATTTAAGTATATTTTTTAGAGTTTAACGACTTTAATGGGACTTTTAATATCTTATAAGATAAATAATTATGAAATAAGGATGGGATTGTTTAATACAATCCCTTTTTTATTTCAAAAATTAAAGATAATTGTAAAAACATAGCTTATAAGGTATAATTTATTTATTAAAATGATATGGGGGGCTAAAAATGAAGAAAATTAATATGATAAATCCATTAGTTGAAATGGATGGGGATGAAATGACAAGGATTTTATGGGGCATAATCAAAGAAGAATTATTAAATCCTTTTATTGAATTAAAAACTGAATACTATGATTTAGGTTTAGAGCATAGAAACGAAACTAATGATAAAGTTACAACTTTAGCAGCAGAAGCTATAAAAAAGTATGGTGTAGGAGTAAAATGTGCAACTATAACTCCAAATGCAGAAAGAGTTAAAGAGTATAATTTAAAGGAAATGTGGAAAAGCCCTAACGGAACTATTAGATCTATTTTAGATGGAACAGTGTTTAGAGCACCTATTATTGTAGATTCTATTAAGCCTTATGTTAGAACTTGGGAAAAACCAATAACAATAGCAAGACATGCTTATGGTGATGTTTATAAGGATGTTGAAATGAAGGTAGAAGGTAAAGGAAAAGCAGAAATTGTTTTTACTGATGAAAATGGTAAAGAAAAACGTGAATTGATTCATGATTTTAAGGATGGTGGAGTAATTTTAGGAATGCATAACCTAAATAAGTCTATAGAAAGCTTTGCAAGAAGTTGTTTTAATTTTGCAATAGATACAAAGCAAGATTTATGGTTTGCAACTAAAGATACTATTTCAAAGAAATATGACCATACATTTAAGGATATTTTTCAAGAGATATTTGATGCTGAATATAAAGAAAAATTTAAAGAACTTAACATAGAGTATTTTTATACATTAATAGATGATGCTATAGCTAGAGTTGTAAAATCACAAGGTGGATATATTTGGGCATGTAAAAATTATGATGGTGACGTAATGAGTGATATGGTTGCTACAGCATTTGGTTCTTTAGCAATGATGACATCTGTATTAGTATCACCAGATGGTTATTATGAGTATGAAGCTGCACATGGAACAGTTCAAAGACATTATTATAATTATCTAAAAGGAAAAGACACGTCTACCAACTCTATGGCAACTATATTTGCTTGGTCAGGAGCTTTAAGGAAAAGGGGAGAGATGGATAATAACAATGAGTTAATTGAATTTGCTAATAACTTAGAAAGAGCCTCTCTACAAACCATAAACGAAGGATATATGACTAAGGATTTAGCCTTATTGTCAGATTTAGATAATGTAAAAGTAATGAATTCTAAAGATTTTATAAAAGAAATAAGAATAAGATTAGAGAAAATATATAATAATTAATATTAAAGTAGTTACGATTTTCGTAACTACTTTTTTCCTAGAATAAAAAGATTCATATAAATTAACACTATCTTTGGAGGTGTTTTTATGTCTCATAAAAATAATAAAAATTCAAAGAAAAATAAAAAATCAGGTCAAAAAACTAAGGCTGAATTAAGGAAAATGCAAGTAGAAACTGCCGATGAAGTTGGATACTCAAAGGAATCTAGAAAACTTGGAAAAGATAAGCCTAGAAAAGAAGATAATTAGAATGAAAAAATAAAAGGATATGTAATCCTTTTATTTTTTTTATAGCTATTTTCTTAAAAAAATGTAATAATACTATTATAAGGATTTAAAACAAGGGGGATTAGAATTGAGTAATTATAATATAAAAGTAGTTATAAACCATCCATTAGAAAGGACTTTTAAAGTTTTTATAGACTTAAATAAAAGAGAGATTCCTAAATTTAATGATAAAGATCCTGTAGGTTGTAGCAATAAAAGAACAATAAAATATGTTGCTAAGCAAAAGATAGAAATGATTACTACTGTTACTGGTTATGAGAAAAATAAATTGTATGAGGTTACTAATACAATAAATGAAGATAGCTATATTTCAAGATATGAATTTAGTGAGATAGATGAAAATACAACAGAAATATACTTAAGTGAAATGCAAAACGTTAAAGGTTTTACTTCTTGGATAACTTTATTATTTGAAAAACTTAGTGCTAAAAAGAAACTAAAAAATAAGGCTAATAATATTAAGGAAGTAATTGAAAGTGAAGTTGAAAGAAGAGATAAAGGAAGTAAAAAATTAGAAGAAACAGATGATAATATAAATGAAATGAATTTAGAATAATGTAAAGCTGCTATACTTTAAAGTATAGCAGCTTATTTTTAGATATTAAAATGCCCAATTACCATTTCTAAATATTTCAATTTCCTTATTATCATAAGTATAGCCAATTATGTTTAAATCGTTTGTTCCTATCATAAAATCAACATGTATTATAGAATCGTTAGCACCTTTTTTAGAAAGTGCCTCTTTGTTTAAATTATCTCCATTAATTAAACAAGTTGGATAAGCCTTACCAAAGGCTAAGTGGCAAGCCGCATTTTCATCAAATAATGTATTATAAAAAATTAAATTTGAATTAGAAATAGGGGAGTCAAAAGGAACTAAAGCAACTTCTCCTAAATAACTAGCTCCTTCATCATTTTCCAATAAATCCTTTAATGTTTCATAACCTTCTTTTGCGTTGAAGTCTATTACTTTTCCATCTTTAAAAGTTAAGGAAAAATCATTAATTAAATTACCACCGTAGCTTAAAGGTTTAGAAGAAGTAACTGTACCATTGACTCCATTCTTTTTCGGTAGTGTGAATACTTCTTCAGTTGGCATGTTAGCATTAAATTCTATTCCTAAATTACATTTTTCAGAGCCTCCAAGCCAAATGTGTTCCTCTGGCAATTCAATAGTTAAGTCTGTTCCGTTAGAGTTTGTATAATGTAATGTTTTAAATTTGCTATTATTTAAAAATTCTAGCTTTTCAGCTATTTTAGCATTATGTTCATCCCAAGCTTTAATAGGATCTTCTTTATCTAATCTTACAACATTAAAAATTACATTCCAAAGTTTTTCTATAGCTTCCTTAGAAGTTGAACCTTCAAATACTTTTAATGCCCAAGCTTCAGTTGGTACTGAAACAACTGTCCAACGAATTTTATTTGACATAGAGTATTCATAATATTCATTTAAAGCTATTTGTCTACTTTTTTGATATGAAGATATTTTTTCCATTGGAATTCCTTTATAAGCATCTGGATCAGAAGCAGAAATAGAAATAACACAACAACCCTCTCTTGCATAAGAATTATAGGATTCAGAAAGCCAATTAGGTACTTCTTTTAAAGTATCAATTGAAGCATGCTCAAGTTTAAGTCTTTGTATATTTTGATCGCCATAGTGAACAATAACTTCTTTTGCACCTTCTTCATAAGCAACTTTGGCTATGGCTCTTGCAAAATCTATACATTCTACAGGGGAATTAACTAATAATACTTGGTTTTTTTGTAAGTTAACACCCTTTTTAACTGCTAATTTTGCATATTTTTCTAACATATTTTTCATATCCATTAAAATCACCTCTAGATTATATTTTATACTTACTATATAATTTATTCTTACATAATATAGTAAAATAGTCTAGTAAAAATATATAAGTATAAAATTTCTTGTCTATAATAATAAATATTAATATAATATAAATTGCAATAATCATAGGAAAATAAGAGGTGAAGCTTTATGTTTAGTTTGTTAAATACACTAGTAGAAAAAAATAGAGAATATGGTAAAGAAGGAAAGGTTGCATCTTATATTCCTGCATTAAGTGAGGCAAATCCAAATGAGCTTGGAATATATGTGGTAGATTCAAGAGGAAAAGAATATTATTCGGGAGATTATAATAAGAAATTTACTATGCAAAGTATATCTAAGATTGTTAGTCTTATTCTAGCTATAAGAGATAATGGAAGACATAATGTGTTTAAAAAAGTAGATGTAGAACCAACAGGTATGGGATTTAATTCAATAGTTAACTTAGAAGCTAGGGATAGCGGAAAGCCATATAATCCAATGATAAACGCAGGTGCCATAGTAACTACTTCATTAATAGATGGAAAAGATGTAGATGAAAAACTTGAAAAAATATTAGATTTCATGAGAACAGTAACAAATAATGATGATATTTCAGTTAATGAAAGAGTATATTTATCAGAAAAGGAAACTGGAAATAGAAATAGAGCTTTAGCATATTTTATGAAGAGTACTGGAGTTTTAGAATGTGATGTAGAAGAGGTCTTAGATTTATATTTCAAACAATGTTCTATAGAGTTAACAGCTAGAGACTTAGCTAGATTTGGGGTAGTGCTTGCTAATGATGGAGTTATTCCATGGACTAATGAAAAGTTTATTCCTAAGGAAGTATGCAGAATAGTTAAAACAATAATGGTTACTTGTGGTATGTACGATGCATCTGGAGACTTTGCTGTAAATGTTGGAATTCCAGCTAAATCAGGTGTTGGAGGGGGAATAATAGCTACTGTACCAAGAAAGTATGGTATTGGAATCTATGGCCCATCTCTTGATGAAAAAGGAAATAGTATAGCAGGAATTAATTTAATTAAGGATTTATCAAAGGAATTAGATCTAAGTATTTTTTAATTTAGTATTAATTAAAATGTAATGATTTATTTCATTAATAATAGTATAATTTATATTAAAAATAGCTTTAAGGAATTAACGCCTTAATTTGGAGGAAAAAATGGAAAGATTATTAATTTTAGATTCAAATGCCCTTTTAAATAGAGCATTTTATGCAATTCCAGAGCTTACAACTTCTGAGGGTATTCATACAAATGCAGTTTATGGATTTGTAAATATGTTATTTAAGATGAAAGAAGAATTAAAACCAGATTATATTGTAGCAGCCTTTGATAAAAAAGGTCCTACTTTTAGACATAAGGAATATGAAGATTACAAAGCAGGAAGAAAAAAAATGCCACCAGAACTTGCGGAGCAATTTCCTATTATAAAGGATTTGTTAGAATTATTATCAATTACAAAATATGAATTGGATGGTTTTGAAGCTGATGATATTATTGGTTCTTTAGCAAAGCATGCTGAAAAAAATAATATAGAAGTTTTTATAGTTACAGGAGATAGGGATGCTCTTCAATTAGCATCTGAAAATATAAATGTAGTTATAACTAAAAAAGGTGTAACTGAAACTGCAACATATAACTATAAAAGCTTTGTTGATGAATTTGGAGTTACTCCTACTCAATTTATAGATGTTAAAGGGCTTATGGGAGATAAGTCTGACAATATTCCAGGAGTTCCTGGAGTTGGTGAAAAAACAGCATATAAATTAATTCAAACTTATGGTTCTATTGAAGAAGTATTAAATAATATAGATAATATTAGTGGGAAGAAATTAAAAGAAAATTTAGAAACATATAGAGAACAGGCTATATTTAGTAAAAAGCTAGCAACTATAATAACAGAGGTACCAATAGAATTTGATTTAGAAGAAATTAAAAGCCAAGATTCTTATAATAGAGAAGGATTAAAAAAACTTCTCTTAAAGTTACAAATGAAGTCCATGTTAGATAAAATCTCAAAAGGTGAGGATATAGAAGAAGAGCAGAGTGAAAATATAGATATTAAGTATATAGATAACTGTAAGGATTTTTTAGATTTAGCTAATTTTCTAAAAGATAGAATTTATATCACTTATGAAGTGAAAAATAGTGAGAAGTATTCAGAAATTCAATTAGTTAATATAAATATATCCTTTAATAAAGAAAATCATTATATAAAGTTTGATGAATTAGTAAAAGAAGATAAAGAAACTTCTTATTTAGCTTTGAAAAATATAATGGAAAATAAGGATATTAAAAAGGTTATTCATGATGGAAAATCTCTAATTACAATACTAAATAAATTAGATATTGCAATTGAAGGTTTTGAATTTGATACAGCAATTGCTGCTTATTTAATAAACTCAGCAAGAAACTCTTATGATTTATTATCATTAATTAATGAATATCTTGGAGAAGATGTTAAAGGAAATGATGATGGATTTAAGTGTAAAATAAATAGCAAGCTTGAAGAAATTTATAATATACTTAGTATTAAGATTAAAGAAGAAAATATGGAAGAACTTTATTATAAAGTTGAGCATCCTTTAATATTTGTTTTATCTTCCATGGAATCTTTAGGTTTTAACATAAATCAAGATATGCTTAATGATTTAGCAGTAAAATTTAAAGAAGAAATAAAAACAACTGAAAAAGAAATCTTTGATTTAGCAGAGGAAGAATTTAATATTAATTCTCCAAAGCAATTAGGTAAAATCTTATTTGAAAAATTAGATTTACCAGTTATTAAGAAAACAAAAACAGGATATTCAACTAATGCAGAAGTTTTAGAAAAGCTTCAAGATAAACATGAGATAATACCTAAGATTACTTATTATAGGCAAATAACAAAACTTAATTCTACTTACGTGGAAGGACTTAAAAATGTTGTAGATGTTGATGGAAAAATACATTCAACCTTCAATCAAACAGTTACTACTACAGGGAGATTATCAAGTACAGAGCCTAATCTTCAAAATATACCTATAAAATATGAAATGGGAAGAGAAATAAGGAAGGTATTTATACCTAATGAAGAAGAAGATATATTATTGTCTTGTGATTATTCTCAAATTGAGCTTAGAGTTTTAGCGGAATTATCTAAAGATAAAAATATGATAGAGGGATTTAAACATCATAGTGATATTCATAGAAAAACTGCTTCTGAAGTATTTAAAGTTCCATTAGAAGAGGTTACTCCATTAATGAGAAGTAGGGCTAAGGCTGTTAATTTTGGAATAGTATATGGAATAAGTGATTTTAGTCTTTCACAAGATTTACATATAACTAAAAAAGAGGCTTCAGAATATATGGAAATATATTTTGATAGATATCCTAAAATAAAAGGTTATTTAGATAGTTTAATAGATGAAGCTAAGGAAAATGGTTTTGTTCTAACTATTTTAAATAGAAGAAGGTTTATACCAGAGATAAAGTCTTCTAATAAAATAGTTAAAGCTTTGGGGGAAAGACTTGCTATGAATGCACCTATACAAGGAAGTGCTGCTGATATTATTAAGTTAGCAATGGTTAATGTTTATAACACATTAAAGGAAAAAGAATTGAAAAGTAAGATTATTTTACAAGTTCATGATGAACTTATATTGAATGTTAAAAAAGATGAGCTAGAGCAAGTACAAAATATAGTTAAAAATGAGATGGAAAAGGTATTAGATATGAATGTACCTTTAGAGGTAGATATTAATACAGGAAATACATGGTATGAAGCTAAATAGGGGGGCCTAGTAAAAATGATAAAAATAGGGTTAACAGGAGGTATTGGTTCAGGAAAAAGCACTGTATCAAAAATGCTTATTAATAAAGGATTTACAGTAATTGATGCTGATAATATAGCAAGAGATGTATTAGTAAAATATCCAGAGATAATAGATAAAATAAAAATAGAATTTGGAACAGGCTTTTTTGACTGGAGAGGCGAATTTAGAAGACGAGAATTTGGAAATCATATTTTTAGGTTTCCAAAGCAAAGAAAAAAATATGAGGAAATTATAATGCCATATATTAAGAGTGAAATATTTAAGGCAATAGAAGAGTATGAAAAAAAAGGTGAGAAACTAATTGTCCTTGATGCTCCAACTTTAATAGAAAATGATCTTCATAATAATATGGATTATATAATAGTTGTTTGGGTTGATAACAATACACAAGTTATTAGATTAAAAAATAGAGATAGATTATCTAGAGATGAAGCTATAAATAGATTGAATTCTCAATTATCATTAGATAAAAAAAGAGATTATGCTCACATAATTATAGATAATAATGGAGACTTATTAAAAACTAAAGAGCAGGTAGATAAGGTAATAGATTTTTTAAATGTAATTAATAAGTAAGGAGAAAAGGATGAAATTTAAGCGTATATTAACTATTTTAATTGCAGTACTTATAGCTTATTTTGGATTTATGTTTGCAATGAAAAAATATGTATATCCTTATAAATATGGTGAATATGTAGATAAATATAGCGAGGAATATGAATTAGATCCTTATCTTGTTTTAGCAGTAATAAAGACGGAGAGTAATTTTGATAAATCTGCAGTATCTAAAAAAGATGCTAAAGGATTAATGCAAATAATGGATACTACTGGGGAATGGGTAGCAAAAGAGCTAGATATTAATTATTTTTTAACCTCAATGCTTTTTGATCCAGAGCTAAATATAAGAATGGGATGTTGGTATTTAAAAAACTTAGAAAAAGAATTTGATGATGACTTAGATTTAGTTTTAGCTGCTTATAATGGTGGAAGTGGTAATGTTAATAAGTGGCTAAATCATGAAGAATATTCTGAGGATGGAGAGACTTTAGATTACATTCCTTTTCCAGAAACAAAAAAATATGTAGATAAGGTAAAGGCGAATTATAACATATATAAGTATTTATATAATAAATAATCACTGATTTTTAATTTAAATAGGACTATGACACTAAAAGCAATATCTTTTACTTTTAGTATCATAGTCCTTAAATTACTTTTTATTATTTTGGAATAAATTATATTTATAATTTTGAGTTTTTAAATTTTCAAATTTAATTGAAAATTGCAGTTATCCATTCGTTAGTTTGATATTTCTCTTCTAATTTAAATCCATGACTTTCAACTATAGATTTTACTTTATCAAAGCTCCATTCAACTAAACCAGATACTAAAATCTTACCATTATTCAATAAGTGATCCTTTATAAATTCCATAAATAATTCAGTTTCTTCTCCGCCTATATTTATGTAAATCCAATCAAACTTATCATTAATTGTTATTTCTCCGTTAAGAGCATTTCCAATTAGAGTTTCTATATTATAAATTCCGTTTAATGAAGCGTTTAAATTTACTTCGCCTTTAACATCTCTAATATCTAAAGCTGTAACCTTAGAAGCACCAATTATTGCAGAAGCAATAGATAAAATACCAGATCCAGTTCCTATATCCAAAACTTTTTTATCAGTTAAATCAATTTTGGTTAAAATAATATTTAATAAGTCTTTAGTTGTTTCATGCAAACCTGTACCAAAAGCACCTTGAGATATGAAAGAAATTTTACTTATATTTTTATCACAAATATCATCATTAGGGGATGCTAGTACCCAGTTATCATTAATTTTAATAGTAGGAAAGTCATAATTTTCATAATCATAATTAACTTCCTCAACAGAAATACAGTCACTATTTAGTAATGAAGAAACCTTTTCCTTAAATGATTCTAAGTAATCTTTATCTTCATCATAAGCAATTTTTATTTCAATTGAATTAACTTCTTTTTCGAAATAGCCATATCCATATTCATCAGTTGTTATTTCTAAAGGGCTTTCATAAAAAACATTGAAGATATCGTTAATTTGTAATATTTCTATTTTTTCATCTAGTGCTTTAAATCCAATATTATAAGTTAATATAAACATAGCTTAATCCCCCGAACTAATTAATTATAACATTATAGAGTATAGATAGATTTTCAGCTAATGTCAAGGAAGCTATTGGAATTATGTAAAAATAATTATAAATTTTTGTATGTAATTTTATCCATAAATAAATTTTATTTTTTTCTTTTTTTCTTTTTTATTGAATATCCAAAGGAACCTAAAGGTTTTGCATTTAATCCAAAGTATTCGCCATGGTTATAACAAATAAGATTTGCTTTATTAAAGCAAATTTTTCCTTTATCATCAATAATATCTTCATTTACCTTAACATTAATAACATCTAGTAAAAACAAGTCATGAGTTCCAAGGGGAGTTATACTTTTTACTTTACATTCAAGAGCTACAGGAGCTAAGTCTATTGATGGTGTACTTATAGAGACTCCTTCATTTAATTTATAACCAAAGTGTTTAATTTTATCAATTTTTCTTCCTGATACTACACCGCAGTAATCAACAAATTTCACCATATCTCTTGAAGGTAAATTAATAACACATTCTCCACTTTCCTTAATATATTCATAAGATAAGCGTTCAGGTCTTACCCCCATAGCTAAGATAGGTTCTTTTGTACAAACTGTACTAATCCATCCTACAGTAAAGGCATTCACCTTATCCTCTTTATTTTTACTAGTAACCACAACGACAGGGGTTGGGTTTAACATTACACTTCCTTTAAAATTTTTCTTTTTCATAATATATCCTTTCTTTAACTATATAATTTTTGAAAAAGATAAGGTAGATTTAGTAACTAAACCTACCTATAAACTATTAATAATATCTTCTTCTACTTCTTCTTTTTCTAGTATTAATTATTCTAATAATAAATAATACTAAAACTAATATAATAACTATAATTAATAATGATAGTAAGTACAATGGTAAGTTGGCTTTAAGAAGTTCCATAGCTGAAATTTTAATTGTTCCAGTAACATCTTGTGAGTAACTAGGTGTTGAATAAGTTAATGTAACTTCCTTATTGCCACTTAATTTCCACGCATCTTTTATATCACCATTATAAGAAATAGTAGCATTTTTATCATTAAAATCATTTTTATAATATTCTACATTTTCATTCACATATATAGGAGCAGTTATTTGTTTTTCGGGTCCAAAGAATCTAAAAGTCTTATAAGTTAAGTCTATAGTACCTACTTCGTCACCAGCATTTTTAAACACTTCTTTTTCTGCACTATAACTGTAGTTTGCTATTTTTTCTGTATCTTCAAAGACATTAAGACCAGTTGCACCATATTCAGATTTAAGAACTACTGTGACTAAATCTCTTCCATCCTTTTCAAAGAAACCAACAAAACAATGACCAGCTAATTCTTCTGTACCAGTTTTACCACCTATATTGCCATATTTACCAAGAATTTTATTTCTAGATTCTATTTGCATTGGAGAACCGGATAAATTAATGGTAGTATCAATATTTTTAGGTGATATAGTATCTCTAACCCATTCATTATTAAATGCAGCAATACCAAGCTTAGCTAAATCATAAGCTGTAGTTTGATTAACTTCCGTATTACTTGGGTTTAAAGGGTCTATTTCAAGGCCGGAAGGATTAACAAAGTGAGTATCCTTAAGACCTAGTTCAGCAGCTTTTTCATTCATCATATTAATGAAATTGTCTACTGTTCCACCAACAGATTCTGCCATTAAATAAGCTGTATCATTTGCAGAGAAAATTAATACTGCTTTCATAGTATCTTCTGCTGATATCTTATCACCAGATTTTAAAGCTTTATAATTATTTAATGAAGTTTCCTTTACCTTTAAAACCGTATCTGAAAAAGTGAGCATATCTGCTTTAGATTTGTTTTCAGCAAATAGTAATGCTGTCATTAATTTAGTAGTACTTGCAGGTGAAAGTTTTAAATCAGCATTTTTAGAATAAATAACTTCACCTGTATTAATGTCCATAGTTATAGCAGCTTCGCCTATAATTTCTGGAGCTTGAATATTTGTCTCTTGTGCACTAACTTTATTAGCAAGTGGAGCTAATAGTGAAACAGAAAGAGTAAGTGCTAGCGTTTTTAATAAGTTTTTTACCTTCAAGTTCATCTCCCCATTTCTTTAGAATTTAAATTGTTATGTATACTTACTTTAACACTGTTTACAGTATAACATCTACCATAAATAATAACAATAATTAACCTTGTTGTTAAGTGGTTTAAATTACATATAATATAAATTTAATAATTGAACAAAATAGAATTATATAAAGGAGGTGGTTATTATAATAAAATTTAGAAATTTTGTTATTTTATTAATTTTTTTTCTAGTAACATTTAGTAGTAATTATATCCAGGTTTCAGCTCTGTATTCAGAGAAAATAAATAAAACACTTTACTTAACCTTTGATGATGGACCATCAATTAATGTGACAAAGGATATTCTTAAAATATTAAAGGAAAATAATATAAGGGGGACATTTTTTGTAGTTGGAGATTCTGTGAACTTATATCCTCATTTAATTAAAGAGTTAAATGAAAATAAAATGTGTATAATGCCTCATTGCAATATCCATGATTATAAAGGTATTTATAAAAATGAAGATAATTATTTTGAAGATTTAAATAAGTGTAAAGAAAATATCAATGCAATTATTGGAAATAAGAAAATGAATTTTATAAGGATGCCTGGAGGTTCAGACAATGAAATATGTAGCGATGAAGTATTATCTAAGATTAAGGGGAAAATACTAAATGATGGTGAGAATTATATTGATTGGACAATAGCAGTTGGAGACGCAGAAAATTTTGAGGTTTCAGCAGAACTAATAAAATCAAGAGTTAGAGATGAAGGGGGATTATACAATGTAGAGGTTGTATTAATGCATGATTCAGGTGTGAAAAAGTCTACTGTTGAAGCTTTGCAAGATATAATAAATATTTACAAAGAAAGAGGTTATACCTTTAAAGCTTTAGATGAAATTGAACCTTGGGAAATTGAATATCTTAAGGAAATTAATGTTTTAAATAAATAAAATAGCAAGATAAAAATTTTATCTTGCTATTTTATTTATTTATTTTCTAACTTATCTATTATTACTTTTTTTGCTTTAAGTTCTAAAGTATCGTCTAAAGGTTCTAAATTAATTTCTCCATACTTCTTCGATAATGCAATTTTTAAAAATCTATCAGCTAACTCAGGATTTTTAGATAGAAGAGAACCATGGAAATAACTGCAATAAGTGTTTTTATAAATACAACCTTCATAACCATCTTCACCATTATTTCCATATCCATGAAGGCATTTGCCTAAAGGTTTTAGTCCATTAATATATGTTCTTCCAGAGTGATTTTCAAAACCTACATAAGTTTCATTAAAATCCTCATTATATATTACAGTATTACCTATAAAACGATTTTCTCCAGCTTCAGTATAAATATCTAAAATTCCAAGACCTTCAATTTTTTCTCCATTTGGAGCTATATAATAATTCCCTAATAATTGATATCCACCACAAATAGCGATTACTACCTTTTCATCTTCAATATACTTTTTAAGCATAGGCTTTTTTATAGTCTTTAAATCATCAGAAACTATTGATTGCTCAAAATCTTGACCTCCACCAAAAAATAGAATATCAGTATTTTCTGCATCAAATTCATCATTTAAAGATAAGTTTATTAAGTTAACCTTTATACCTCTTTCTTCTGCTCTATGTTTTAATATTAATATATTACCAACATCTCCATAAACATTAAGTAAGTCAGGATAAAGATGACAAATATTTAATTCCATTTATAGGCCTCCTTTCTTACCAAAGCTTTTTAATATAACCTTTTGAGTATAAGTGTTTTCTATAATTAATCATTGCTGTGTATGTGGCTAGAATATAGATCTTATCATTAGCACTATTTTTAATTTTATTAGTTAATGAATCAAAGCTTTCTTCAATAATAAACTTTTCTTTATTTAGGCCAGCAATTTTAAGTCTTACTGCCATATCATAACATCTAATTCCTGAAATAAATAATTCATCAATATTTAAATCTTGGAGTTTTTCAAAATCAACATCCCAAATCCAAGATACATCTGTACCATCTGCATAGTTATCGTTTAATAAGAAAGCAGTAGAAAAACTTTCTTTGTTTAAACAAAGAGTATCTAAAGCTTGATTATAGCCAGCTGGATTTTTTACTAATATTATTTTAACTTCTTTTCCATCGATGTTTAAAGCTTCCTGCCTTCCAAAGCTTGAGTCTTGATTTTGTAATGATTTTTTTATTGAATCATTATCAATATTTAGTTCTTTAGTAATTGCATAAGCACATAATGCATTATAAATATTATAAACCCCTGATTGGCTTACGGTAATTTCTAAGTCATTTATCTTAACAGTAGAGCTGTCTGGAGTCAATTCTAATATTTCATTTACAGCATATTTTAAATCAGCCCTTTTGAAACCACAGCCTGTACAGTAAAAATCCCCCAAATGATTATAGGTAATATGATTATACTCATAAGGCGATTTACAGAACTTACAGAACTTAGCATCTGCATTGACTTCTATGTTTTTATTTTCATTTATCTTAGCATTGAAGCCATAAAAAATAGTTTTATTAGGAAGATCTAGTTTACCTAAAAGTGATTCATCACCATTTAAGACTAAAGTAGTATTTGGAGAAAGAGTTATACCTTCTAGTATTTTAGAAAGTGTTGTATAAACTTCTCCATATCTATCTAACTGATCTCTAAAAAGGTTCGTTACTGTAATTATTTCTGGAGAAATAAATTCAGTGATATACTTTAGATTGGCTTCATCTACTTCGATGATTGCATAAGATTCTTTCTTAGGATTAAAGAATTTGTAGTTATCTATAAAGGTTGTAACTATTCCTGGAAATAGGTTTGCGCCTGTATTGTTAGTTATTGCTTCTTTTCCAGATTCTTTAACTATATTGTAAATCATACTAGTCGTAGTAGTTTTACCATTAGTTCCTGTAACTAAAACAACCTTATAACCTTGGGAAACCTTTTTTAAAATATTTTTGTCTATTTTTAAGGCTACTTTTCCAGGAAAGGTAGTTCCCCCCTTTAGTATTGTTTTTGTTAGAAAAATTGTAATTTTTGAAGCTATAATGCTTATCGTTGATTTAATACTAATTTTTTTCACCACCTTATAATACTTATCAAATATTATGTACAATAATATCAATAGATAATCAAAGATTAAACTAATATTTGATTTTACTATGAATAGTATATCATAACTTTATATACTTAAAAATAAAGTTATGATAAGATTTTATTAAGAATTATTAAAAGGAAGTGTATTAATTGGAACAATATAATTTTAAAAATAAAGAAAATTCAACTATTATATATTATAAATGGGGAAATAATACAAAACCTAAAGCTATAATTCAATTAGCCCACGGCATGTCAGAATGGGCAGGAAGATATGATTACTTTGCTAATAAATTAGTTGAAGAAGGTTATTTAGTTTATGGAAATGATCACTGTGGGCATGGAAAAAGTAGTGAGAACATTGATAAGTTAGGGTATTTAAATGGTAATGATAAGTTTTATACAATGGTAGAAGATATAAAACATTTAAATGATATTATTAAAAATGAAAATAAGGATATTCCAATTATTTTATTTGGTCATAGTATGGGATCATTTTTAAGTCAAAGATATCTTGAGGAGTATGGTGATACTATAGATGGATTAATTTTATCTGGTAGTAATGGCAAACCAAAATTTTTTACTAAGATAGGATTGTTAGTTTGCAAACTTGAAATATTACTTAAAGGTACGGGGAATAGAAGTAAACTTATGGATAAGCTTTCTTTTGGAGGCTTTAATTCTAGTGTTAAAAATCCACAAACAGATTTTGATTGGTTATGTAGTGAAAAAGCAGAGGTTGATAAATATATAAAAGATGAATTTTGTGGATTTATCTATCCAACAGAATTTTATCAAGATTTAATTAATGGGCTATGGGATATTCATAAGGAAGAAAATTTGAATAAGATAAAAAAAATAGACATTCCAATTTATATACTTGCTGGAGATAGAGATCCTGTTGGATATTTTGGGAAAGGAATTTTAAATTTATATAATACTTATAAAAAGCTTGGTGTAAAGGATTTAAATTATAAATTATATAAAGAAGGTAGACATGAGATGTTAAATGAAATAAATAAGGATGTTGTGATTAAAGAGATAGTTTATTGGATAAATAGTCATAAATTTTGTTGATACTAAATTTTTTAGGGCTGCTTGTTAAAAAATGTTATATTTAAAATATATAATTATATTCACTTATAAAAGGAAATGATGTAAAATTATGTAGTAATGATATTGAATAAGGAGAAAAATAGTGGATTATAATAATTTTAAAGAAAAAATTTATTATATGAATTTAAAAGATATATTAGGGTATAGCTTCATTACTACATGTATATTTTCTTTTGCACTAATAATGTCTTTTTTTAATGAGCAGATTACATATAATTTATTTGATATGTTTGCTCTTATACTAAGTATAATTTTATTAATGTTTTCGATACATCTAGAAAGTATTACTAAAAAGCCAATTTATGGTTTGTTACAATTATATTTTTTAATAAATTGCTTTATTCAAATGATAGCATTAACACCAGATGGATATTTTCAAGTACTAAAGGTTTTCTTGAAAAAAATTGAATATAGCCAAGTTTATAATTTTAGATTCATTAATAGAATATTATTATATTATATGTTATCAAAATATAGAGAGATAGATAATAAGGATAAAAAAATATATATAGAATATTTTAGTATATTAATTTCTTTAACCACGTTAATATATTTAAATTCAAAATATTATTGGATTATAACCCCAATAATATATATTATATCTATTTCAGTATTATTGATATTAGCTTATAAATACATTTACTCATATAATATAGAGTTTAATAAAAAGATAGATTTACTTAAATTAAATTTATTTTTTACAACTTTTGACTATGTTATAAGGATTTTGGCAACTAGATATAGTATATATACTATAAATAATATTTCAGGGGTAGTTATGCAAATAGTTTTTATCTCAACTCTAATTGCTATAATTTTTAATATAACTAAAGAAAATTATAATTTTGTTTTTAAGGAAACAATAGATACAAGTAAACACTTAGAAAATATAAATAGAAAAATAATAAAAAATAATTATAAATTAGAAGAGACTTATAGAAAGTTAAAGGATAAACAGGGGTTATATAAAAGTTTCTTAGGAAGACTACCCAATCCAATAGTAATAATAAATAATAATTTAAGAATTGTTTACTGTAATTCAAAATTTTTGAAAGAAGTTCAAAAAGATAATTTAAGAGAAGTAGTAAATAAAAGAATAGATAATTATATAGATTTTAATTATGATTTAAGTAAAATAGGGAAGGAATTTAAGGGTTCTCCATATGCTTCTACTATTACATTGAACAATAAAAAAATAGAGTTACGGCTATTTAACCTGAATATTGAAGAATTAGAATACATTATATTATTTAAAGATTTAACTGAAGAAATAAAGTTATCAGAAATGAAAGAAGAGCTTGAAAATATTAAAATTAGAGAAGAGATAAAGAAAAATTTTTTATCAAATATATCTCATGATTTAAAAATACCTGTTAATGTAATATATTCAGCTATTCAACTTGAAAAAATATTAATTGATAATAATAATATAGAAAAAATAAAAATGTATAATGATATAAGCAAGGAGAATTGTTTTATATTAACAAAATTCACTAATAATTTAATCGATATAAGTAAAATAGATTCGGAAAATTTACAAGTAAATTTAATTTTAGATAATATAGTTGAGTTTATTGAGGATTATTTATTTTCTTTGTCCCCTTATATTAATAATAGTGGAATTGAAACTATATTTGATACTGATGAGGAAGAAATATATATTTATTTTGATAAAGAAATGATGCAAAGAGTAATATTAAATTTAGTATCGAATTCAATTAAGTTTACAAGTTCTGGAGGAATAATCTCTATTAAGATAAAAAATTTTAAAGATTATGTATTAATAGAAGTAAGTGATAATGGATTGGGAATGAGTAAAGAGTTTATTAATAAAGCTTTTAATAAATATGAAATGGAAAGTAGGTGCAAAAATAATAATCCTACAGGTTTTGGAGTTGGGCTATTTGTTGTATATAATCTAATAAAAGCTCAAAATGGATCCATAAATATCAATAGTGAAGTAGGAAAGGGGACTACTTTTATTATAAAGTTGTATAAGTAAAGGGTGTAATAGTATATATGATTGGGGAGAAGATAAATTATAAACATATTGGATTAATGTCTCACATATTTCTACCTGCAATTTTAGTTCTTATTATTATTGAATTAATTTTTAATATGACAAATGAATATATTTTTATAAATAGAGTATTATGTTTATCTATATCAGTGCTAATTTTTATTATAAGTATAGTAAAGGTGAAGAATAGAGATCTAGGAATATTAAAATATTTAGGGATAGGATGTTTTTTTATAGCTATTATTAGATTTTTAGATATAGAATTATCCCATTTTATAACGGATAATAATATAGTAATAGCCTTTACTCAAATTATAGTATATTTCGAAATGTTAAATATAATTCTAAGTATGATATTATACTACAAAAATTATAAAGAAAGAATTCAATGGATAATTCTATTTTTTATTATGATAATTATAAGTTTTATCTTAAAAGATGAAAATAATATTTTGAGTAAATTAGCTTTAATTTTTACAAGCAGAAGGGGAATTATTATAAATCAAGTAGTAGTTTCTATATTGTTTATATTAAGTGTAGTTTTATATAATAATTTTAAGTTACAAAAAGAAGATAGATGGATTCTAAGAATAAGTTTTTTTTCATTATTAAGTAACACTTTTTTATTTATTTCCTTATTAGTAAATATAGAATTGAATTTTTTTATTTGGATTAGCAAATCAATTTCATATTTTTTATTATATGATAAATTTGAAGAAACTTTATTATCAAATGCATATTCTAGTGCTTATGAAAGCTTAAATAGAGCAAAGGAAATTAAGAAAAGTTTAAATAAGAACTTAAAAAGAAGAGAAAAAGAATTAAAAGAGTTAAACTTATTACTAGAGAAGAGTGAAAAAAAATATTTTGATGTTGTACAAGCTTTTTCAAATGGAATTTTACTTTTTGAAAATGATATATTAACTTACTCTAATTATTCAGAAAATAAATATTGCAATATAATAAATGAACTTCAGTGTAATGATAGAATGTTAAATCTTAATGAAATTTTAAATGTTATAACAGGCAAAGAATATTCTAAAGAGAGGGAAGTTAACGAATTTTCAACTGAAATAAGAATAATAGCTGAATCTGGAGAAGAAAAGTATTTAGAAATATTATTAATGAAAATTTATGATAATAGAAAAATACTTGTATTTAATGATATTAGTGAAATAATAAAACAAAGAGAAGAAATAGTAAAAATAGAAAAAAAGATAAAAGAGGAAAATATTAAAGATGAATTTTATTCAAATATTTCTCATGAATTAAGAACTCCTATAAATGTTATTTATTCAGCACTTCAATTAAATGATGTGTACTTAGATAATAATCAAATACACAAAATAAATAATAATAATAATATAATTAGGCAGAATTGTTTAAGACTAATTAGAACTATAAATAATTTTATAGATAGCAATAAGCTATCAGAAGGATATTTAGAGAGAGATTGTAAAATTTATAATGTTGTAGATATAATTGAAAATATAGTTTTGTCTTGTGATTTTTATATGAAGCTGAAAAATACTAAATTAACTTATGATCCACAGTATGAGGAAATATACTTATATTGTGATAAAAGTCATATTGAGAGAATAATGCTAAATATATTATCTAATTCATTAAAATATGGAAAGGATAATGGAAATATTTATGTCACTACTAAGGTGTGCAATAATGAAAAAATAATTATTGAAGTAGTAAATGATGCAGAAGCAATACCAGAAGATAAAAGAAATGAAATATTCGATAAATTTACAAAGGTAAATACTTCTTTAAATAGACCATCAGAAGGAAGTGGACTTGGTTTATATTTAACAAAGGGGTTAGTTGAACTTCATGGGGGAGAAATAAGTATTAATGCTGGAAAGAAATATGGGAATATATTTAAAATAGAGTTACCTTATGACAAGAATATAAAGAGTAGTAAGGCTATAGTAAATAATAATATAGAAATTAATAATTTTAATCAAAAGATAGATATTGAATTCTCTGATATTTATTTTTAATAACATAACTTTATTTTTTTAGACATATATAATATAGAATAATATATGGGAGTGTATTAAATGAAAAATAAAGTTAAAAGAAATATAAAAATTATTCCTTTATTATTAAATATAATTATTCCTTTATTAGGAGGACTCATTGTAGGATATATTAATAGAAATTCTATGGATACATATAGAAATCTTAAAAAATTTGTTTTTACACCTCCGGATATAGTTTTTGCTGTGGTATGGATAATATTATATATATTAATGGGAATTGCAGCTTACAGAATTTATGTTAAGAACAAATCAAATATAGATGATAAGGGGGCTTATTTCTTTTATATAATCCAACTTATTTTGAACTTTATGTGGAGTTTTATTTTCTTTACTTTTAGATTGTATGGAATATCATTTTTATGGATAATAATGTTATTTGTTTTTGTAATAATAACTTTTATAAAGTTTATTAAAATCGATAAAATTGCAGGATTATTACTTATTCCATATATGATTTGGTTAGTGTACGCTGGATTTTTAAATTTCTTTATATGGGTTTTTAATGAAATGTAAAAAAATATATAGTATAATAAAAATAAACCTTCATATGAAGGTTTATTTTTATTAGAAAGGAAGTTTCTATGGGGAAAACTTTATTTATTGCAGAAAAACCTTCAGTAGCTATGGAATTTGTTAAGTTGCTAAATGTAAAGGGGAAAAGAAACAATGGATATATAGAGGGTGAAAGAAGCATATTCACTTGGTGTGTTGGACATATGGTAACTATGAGTTATCCGGAAGTTTATGATGAAAAATTGAAATTTTGGAATTTAAGAGACTTACCTTTTTTACCTAAAGATTATAAATATGAAGTAATACCTTCTGCTTCGGCACAATTTAATGTTGTAAGTAGTTTAATGAATAGGGAAGATGTAGATACTATATATGTTTGCACAGACTCCGGTCGAGAAGGAGAGTATATATATAGATTAGTTGATGATATGGCTGGAAAGCCTAATAAGGTAAAAAAAAGAGTGTGGATAGACTCTCAAACTGAAGAGGAAATAAAAAGAGGTATAAAAGAAGCCAAACCTTTAGAAGAGTATGATTCTTTAGCACATTCTGCTTATTTAAGAGCTAAAGAGGATTACATATTTGGTATAAATTTCTCAAGACTTTTGACATTATTATATGGAAAGACTTTAGCAAATGCATTACAAAAAGATAAGAATGTTGTTGTAGCAGTAGGGAGAGTTATGACATGTGTTCTTGGAATGGTCGTAGAAAGAGAAAGAGAAATTAGAGAGTTTAAGAAAAGGTCTTTTTATAAGATAATTGGAAATTTTTCTAAGGAGGATGATAATTCTGAGATAATAGCTGATTGGAAAGCTATAGAAGGCTCGGAGTATTTTGAGTCCCCTAAATTATATAATGAAGTTGGATTTAATAAAAAAGAAGAGGCAGAAGAATTAATAACTAAACTTAGAGATATTGGAAATGGTACTATAAAGGAAGTTAAAAAGACTAAGGAAAAGAAAAATGCGCCTCTTTTATATAATTTAGCTGAACTTCAAAACGAGTGTACAAAAAGATTTAAAATTAGTCCAGATGAAACATTAAAGATAGTACAAAATCTTTATGAAAAAAAGATGGTTACATATCCAAGAACAGATGCGAGAGTATTATCAACAGCAGTTGCAAAAGGGATAAAGGGTAATATTATAAAGCTTAGAAATATGCCTATAGGAGAAGAGTTATCCAATATAGCAAATGAAATTATAGATAAGGATTATTCTAAGGGAATATTAAAAAGTAAATATGTAGATGATAGTAAGATTACAGATCACTATGCAATTATACCAACAGGAGAAGGAAAAGATACTCTATTAAAATTACCTAGTTTAGATAAACAGGTTTATTTTGTGATTTTAAGGAGATTCCTATCTATATTTTATCCAGCAGCTCAATATAGTAAAATGGCTATTACAATTTTAGTTGGAAAAGAAAACTTTATTTTAAATAAAAAAGTATGTATTGATAAGGGTTATTTAATAGTACTTGGAAATGATAAAGAAGAAAGTGAAGAAAGTTTTCCTGAAAATTTAAGAAAAGGAACAAAAGTAGTTATAAATGAGTTAGAAATAAAAGAAGGGGAAACATCACCTCCCAAAAGATATACTACTGGGTCTATGATAATAGCTATGGAAAATGCAGGTAAGCTTATAGAAGATGAAGAACTTAGGGAGCATATTAAGGGAGCGGGAATTGGTACTTCGGCTACAAGGGCAGAAATACTAAAAAAGCTAATTAATATAGAATATATGCAAGCAAATAAAAAGACACAAATTATAACTCCAACTAATCTTGGAGAAATGATTTACGAGGCAATTAAGGTTTCAATACCTTCTCTTTTAAATCCAGCATTAACGGCATCTTGGGAGAAAGGGCTAAAGCTTGTAAATGATAAAGAAATTAAGCCGGAAGAATTTATGACTAAGCTTGAAGTATATACAAGAAATAATACATTTAGAGTATTAAAAGCTTCAAATATAGGGATATTAAATACTAAGTTATTGAAAATAAAAAATCAAGGATAGATAAAAAGGGGCTGTAAATAGCCCCTTTAATTTTAAAATAATCTTATTTTATTAACATAGATAGTAAGGCATAACAAGAAGGTGCTAAAAATACAGTCATAATTCCTGCGATTCCTATAGAGAGTGAACTCATAGCTCCTTCTGTTTCTCCAAGTTCTAAGGCCTTTGTAGTTCCAAGAGCATGGGAAGCTGTTCCAAGGGCTATTCCAATAGCTACATTATCATTTATTTTGAAAATTTTGCATAGAATTGGTCCTATAATCGCACCGAAAATTCCAGATATTACTATCGCTAAAACAGTAACAGGAGGTAATCCTCCAAGTTGATTAGTAATTTCTATGCCTATTGGTGTTGTAACAGATTTTGAAAGTAAAGATATAGTTAATATTTTTTCCATACCGAATATGTTAGCTAATAAAATAACTGAGGAAATACCTATAGCACTCCCTATTAAAATACCAATAAGTATAGGTAATAAATGTTTTTTTAATAATTGTAATTGCTTATATAGTGGTACTGCTAATACTACAGTAGCAGGTCCTAAAAACATATTTATAAACTGCCCACCTTTATTATATGAATCTACATTAATATCGAAAACAATTAAAAAACCAATAACTAATATTATTGCAATTAGAAGTGGATTGAAAAGAGGAAATTTAGTCTTCTTATAAATAAATAATCCTATTTCAAAGGCAATAAGTGAAATTATTATTCCAAATAAAATATTTTCTGATAAAATTCCCATTATTTTTTTTCATATCCTTTCTTAACTCTTTTTTCTTGAATGTTGATTATATATTGAACTATTAAACCAGTAAATATAATAACAATAGCTGTAGTAATTAGACATAAAATTAAAATATGTACAAGGCTATTCTTTATAGAATCAAAAGACGACATTAATCCTACCCCAGCTGGAATAAAGAAAAATGATAGGTGATTTAAAAAAAATGTAGATATACTTTCAACTTTTTCAACCTTAATTACTTTAGTACATAGTAATAATAATAAAATTATCATTCCAATTATATTACCAGGTAGTGGTAAGGAAAGACCTTTAGAAATAAGTTCTCCAATTAAGTAAATACCAAGAATAATAATGGATTCTCTAAAAATTTTCATTAGTTTAACCTCCTTAGTTACTATTAATAATTTATCACTATTAAAAACAGATGTAAATGGCATATAACCTTTACATTATTATAACCTTAAAAAATTATAATATCTTATTTTTTAACAAAATTTGCTATTAAGTCATATTATAAACCATAGATAAATTATAAATCTTTATGGAGGTTTAAATGAAAAGCAAGTTTATTAAAATTGCTTCAATAGTGGCTTTATTAGGAGTAACAACATTAAGTTTAATTTCTTGTAATAAGAAAACTGTTGATACAAACAAAGAATTAACAAAAGTTAGGTTAAATGAAGTAGTAAGATCAGTATTTTATGCACCTATGTATGTTGCTATAAACGAAGGATTTTTTAAAGAAGAGGGTATAGAAATAGACTTATCTACTGGACAAGGTGCAGATAAAACTATGCAACAAGTATTAAGTAAAAATGCTGATATTGGATTCTGTGGGCCTGAACAAACTATATACATTAATAATCAAGGTAGAGAGGATTACCCAGTTCTTTTTGCACAATTAACTCAAACAGATGGAGCCTTTCTAGTAGGAAGAGAAGCTAAGGATAACTTTAAATGGACTGATTTAAAGGGAGCTGAAATAATAGGTGGAAGACCTGGTGGAGTTCCTGAAATGGCCTTTGAATATGCACTTAAATTAAATGGTTTAGACGCTAAGACAGATGTAAACATGGTAACAAACATTGATTTTACGGCTACATCAGGTGCTTTCAAAGCAGGAACTGGGGAATATGTAACTTTATTTGAACCTACTGCTTCTATGCTTGAAAAAGAAGGTAGTGGAAAAATAATAACTTCTATTGGAAAGGAAGTTGGAAATTTACCTTACACTTGTTTCTTTGCTACAAAGTCATATATGGATAAGAATCCAGAAAAAATTCAAAGCTTTACTAATGCAATTTATAAAGGACAAAAATGGGTTGAGAGCCATAGCAATGAAGAAATAGCTGATTCTATAATATCCTTTTTCCCAGGAACAGATAAGGATATTATTATTTCCGTAGTTAAGAATTACAAGGAAATTAATGCTATTGCAACTAAGCCTACAATAGAAGAAGAAGATTTAACAAGATTAATGGATGTTATAGAAAGTTACGATAGTAACTTATTACCAGCAAGACCTTCCTTTGAAAAAATAGTTAATAATACATTTGCAAAAGAATCAATGAAGAAGTAGCAAAAATGTAAAAGAATTATGTATTGTTTACTATTAATTTGGCTGCCATTATGGCAGCCCTATACATATAGAAAGGAGGTTTAAAAATGAGCTTAATAGAGATTTCTGATATTAGCCTAACTTATTACTCGTTAAAGTCAGAGACAAAAGCAATAGATAATTTGAATTTTTCGATAGAAAAAGGAGAATTTGTAAGCATAATTGGGCCATCAGGTTGTGGAAAATCAACTTTATTAAATATAATTAGTGGCTTATTAAAGCCTACAGGTGGAAGAATAATTTACAATGATAAAGATATTAAAAATAGATTAGATAAAATGGGGTATATGTTTCAAAAGGATTATTTATTTGAGTGGCTTTCAGTTAAAAGTAATATAATGCTTGGACTTAAGATTAAAAAGTTAGCTACAGAAGAGAATATTAAAAGGGCAGAAATTCTTTTAGAAAATTACCAATTAGGTAGATTTAAAAATCATAAACCAGGAGAATTATCAGGTGGGATGCGACAAAGGGTTGCTTTAATAAGGACATTAGCCTTAAATCCTGATGTTTTACTTTTAGATGAGCCATTTTCTGCCTTAGATTATCAAACTAGACTAAAAGTTTGTGATGATGTAAAGGAGATAATAAAAAAAGAAAATAAAACAGCTATAATGGTTACCCATGATTTAGGTGAAGCTATAGCAACTTCAGATAGGGTAATAGTTCTTACTAAAAGGCCTGCAGTAATAAAGCTAGATGTAAAAATAAATTTTAATAACAAAGAAGCAACTCCTTTTCAAAGGCGAAAAGAGCCTGAATTTAATGAATACTTTAATTTATTATGGAAGGAGCTTGACATAGTTAATGAGTAAGGAACATTTAGAATATATAAAAAAAGTAAAAAAAGAGCTTATTAGTATTACTATATTTAGAGTTGCTATTTTAGTAATTTTTATTGCTTTGTGGGAGATATTAGCACAGCTAAAAATATTAGATCCATTTTTAACATCTAGTCCTAGTAGGATATTAGCATCATTAATATCTTTTATAAAGGAAGGAACATTATTAAATCACATACTAATAACCTGTTATGAAACAATACTAGGTTTTACCTTAGGTACAATATTAGGAGCAGTAATTGCAATAATTTTATGGGCATCACCTTTTGTATCAAAAATACTAGATCCATATCTGGTTGTATTAAATGCATTACCAAAAGTTGCACTAGCACCAATAGTAATATTTTGGGTTGGAAATGGCATGACTGCAATTATAGTTATAGCTCTTCTTATATCGATAGTTACAACTATAATTACTGTTTTAACTGGATTTAACGAAGTTGATAAAGGAAAATTAAAACTTATGGAAACACTACAAGCTACAAAGTTTCAAACCCTTAAGTATCTTGTTTTTCCAGCTAATATTCAAGTCATTATATCAGCTTTGAAAATAAATGTAGGTTTATCTTGGGTTGGAGTTATTATGGGGGAGTTCTTAGTTGCAAGAAAGGGATTAGGATTTTTAATAGTGTATGGAGGACAAATATCTCAATTAGATATGGTAATGATGAGTATAGTTATACTTTCAATTATAGCATTTATAATGTATAAGGCTGTTTCAAAGCTAGAAGAAAAATTGAAAAATATAAGTTGATTTAGTATAATGAAAAGCTAATAATATCAAGTATTATTAGCTTTTTAAATTTATAAGTATTATAATAGTGGTAAAATATTAATTGTAAATATTATAAATTTTTGATAAAATCAATTATGTATAAAAATAAGAACAAATAGATAAAGTTGTTTTGGAGGGAATTATGAAAGAAGTAAAGGGACTTTTTTCTAGGGTTAATAAGAACTTGAAATCGTTTTTTTTTAAGGTGAAAAAAGTATTAAAACCAGTTTATAAGACTTTAAATGATGGCTGTAAGAAATTAGCAGATAAATATAGAAAAGCAAATATGAAGAACAAGTATGTAGAACCAGTAATTGTTATTACAACCTCATGTATTTTTGTATTGATTATGATTTTAACTATTAAAGGATTTACAACTGTAGAAGAAGTTAACATAACTAAAAATTCTGGAGAACAGTTATATTATCAAAGTAAATATGATGAAGCTATAGAAGAATATAAAAAAATGCAAGAAAAAGATACTTGGCCAGAATGGACAGTAAAAATTGCAGATATATATTCTTTAAGAGGAGAAACTAAAAAATCAAGTACATTATTGAAAGAAGCTATAGTAAAAAGAGACAAGGTAATAAAAGATGAAGGTTACAATAAATTTAAAGATAAAGATGTAGAATTAATTAATTCTATGCTACGTACCTTTACTTTAAACAATGAATATGACGAGGCTATTTCTTTTGGGGAGCAGTATATTAGTGATTATGGAAAAAGTAAAGATATATTGAAAACTTTATTTATGGCATATATTTCTAATAATTATATTTACAAGGCTGAAGAACTTACAGAAAATTATCCTTTAGATGAAAAATCATCATATGACATTTCAGTATTGGCTAATATGAATATGCTAATAAATAGATGGGATAAAGGATTAGAATTACTTAAAAGTGCCTGGGAATTAGATAAGAATGAACTTAAAATTTATTATGTAATTGAGAGTATATATGAGTTTGATAAAGATTCATTAATTAAGGAATTAGAGACTAAAATAAAGGAATCTAATGATGATGCCTATAAAGTATTTTTAGCCAATGTATATGCAATGAATGCTGAGAGTGCTAATAAAGCATTTGATTTAATAGAGGAAATAGATAGTAAGGGTATAAATAATATAGGAATTGATTATATAAAGTATAAGATAAGTAAAAATTTAAACAATAAGGATGAAGCAATTGCTTATTTAGATGATGCTATAAATAAATCAAAGGTTATAGATAAAGAGTCATATACAACGTTTTATTTACTATCACTTAAAGCACTAAATAATAATAAGTATGACGAAGCTTTAAGTTATGCTAAAAAAAGCATCAATGCGAATAATAAATATGCTGAAAGTTATGGGATATTAATACCAGAAATTTTAATAAATAAAAATAATTTTAATTCCATTGAAGCATATTATAGAGAAGCTATAAAGAAAGAGCCTTATAATTATGAATTAATTATTAAATTAGCTGATTATTATACAAGTTATGTATCTAACAATGAAAAAGCTAAATATTACTATGGGATTGCATTAAAGTTTAATAAAGATAATCCAATAATATATAGTAAGATGATAGATATATATATAAAAGATAATAAAATTGATGAAGCTATAGAAAAATTAGAAGAGGCTATAAAAGTAGATGAAAGTAATCAAGATTACTACAGAATGCTTGGAGCTTTATATTTTGAAAAAGGTATGAATGATAAGGGGATTGAGCTTACACGTAAGGCGTATTCAATGAATGAAAAAGACCCAATTTCACTAAATAATGCTGCTTGGTATTATATAATGGTAGAAAATGATATAGCTAGAGGATATGATAACCTTAAAGCCGCTTATGAAGATATTTCAGCTGGATTAGATGAAGAAATTAAGACAATATTAATTGAAAATTATAATAAGGTGAAAAAAGTTTATGAAGAATTCCTAAATGATAATAGTAAAGAATTTGATAAAAAAGGAATTAAGTTAATTTATTAAAAGTGCTTTTTAGCACTTTTTTTATAAATAAAATAGTTTTGGATAATTATGGAGGGGTTTTGATGAGAAAGACTAAAAAAATTATTAATTCCATATTAGTAATATTGGTAGTTAGCATTGGGTTTACATTTATTTTCAATAATAAATTTAAGAAAGATTTATCAATAGAAAAATGGGATAATATTTATAATGAAAATAATATTAATTTTTTCTATAGTAACGAAGATGAGGATAAAATTAAAATATTGAAACAGACCTACAACCTAGAAGAAAAGGTTAAAGATGAGAAGGATTTAATTAAAAAAGCAATAAGGGTTTCAGAAGCTCTTAATGAAATAATAACTTTTGATGATATACCAAGTTCAAATAAAATTAATGGCTTTGATATATTAAAGGAGAAAAATGGATCTAAAAAGGCTTCAGGCAGAGATCTTGGAATAATATATAGAGATTTTCTTCAAAGCTTAGGATATACAGCAAGACTAGGGGAATTTAAAAGAACTAATGTTTCTTTTAGTAAAGAAAAATCTTATTATGTAGTTGAATTTTGGAGTAAAGAGTATAATAAGTGGATAATGATAGACTTTATTGATAGAGGTTATTTTGATAATAAAGACTTTCCATGTAGTGCTATGGAACTGTTAGATATAGACATAAGAAATTTAAACTATACCGGCAATAGTAAGAGAAGTGATTATATTCCTATGCTTAAAAAAGTTCTATATACTTATACAATAAGTATAGATAATACTTCAACAATGGAAAAAAGTAATAGTTATATAACTTATATAAAGGATGAAGATGATATAGCATTAAAATTCAAGGGAAATTTTTTACCACCAACTATATTTACTGAAAATAAGGACATAATGAATAGAAATCCAATTGAAAATAGTGTTATAAAAGATGAAAAAGCTTATATAGTTTTAATGAAGAAGCAAGAAAATAATGAAGAAGATAATTCTAAAGCAAAATCCTTTATTATAGGAGGATTTAAGGATGGTAAAATATTAGATGAATACTATATTAGAGAAAAAGAAGGAGAATTTATAAAGGTAAAAAAATATAAAGATATTCTCTTAACAGAAGGAGATAATATTTTTGAATTATCTTTAAATGGTAAAGATGTAATAAGCAGTATTGAAATTTATTTTAAATAATAAAATCTTAAGATTTTATGTAATAGACAGCCCTTATAGATAAGGGTATAATAAAATTTGTTGTGAAGAAGAAGTCATAAGGGAGGAAAAAGAATGGGTTTAGATTTTATCTATATACTTAAAGCTATAGTTATTGCTGTAGTAGAGGGTCTAACAGAATTCGTACCAGTATCATCAACTGGACATATGATTTTAGTTGGAAGTTTAATTGGATTTAGAACAGGATTACCTGGAGCGGAAGCATTTGCGAAAATGTTTGAAGTTGTAATACAACTAGGAGCTATATTAGCTGTTGTTATTCTATATTGGAATAAACTTTGGGGAGCAGTTGTAGAATTTTTCACTTTTATATTTTCACTAGGTAAAAAAGGTGAGAAAGGTTTTAAATTTGGAATAAATATATTAATAGGTTCTATTCCAGCCTTAATAGTGGGACTAACTTTATATGATAATATTAAAAGTTTATTTAAACCATCTGCCGTGGTTGTTGGATTTATAGTAGGTGGTATACTGCTAATAGTTATTGAAAATAGGTTTAGAAATAAGATTTCTAAACGAGGTAACATGGCAACTACGGATGTATTTGATATAACACCTATACAAGCAATAAAAGTTGGACTATTTCAAGTCTTATCAATGTGGCCTGGTATGTCAAGAAGTGCTTCTACCATTATGGGTGGTTGGATTGCAGGACTTTCAACACCTGTAGCTGCAGAATTTTCATTCTTCTTAGCAGTTCCAGCTATGGTAGGTTCATCAGCTATGGATTTATTTAATTTTGATTATTCAATTATGAATTCTACATTTATAGTAGCCTTAATAGTAGGATTTATAGTGGCTTTTATAGTATCTATAGTTGTTATGGATATGTTTGTAAGTTACTTAAAGAAGAAACCTATGAGAATATTTGCTATATATAGGGTTATAGCAGGAATAGTTTTATTAGCATTATCAGTTGCAGGAATTGTAACTTTAACAATGTAAATAAAAATAGGGATAAACTCCCTATTTTTATTTTTTTATTTCTTCCTCTAGTTTTATTTTTAAATTTTTTAATTCTTGTGTACAAATACTAGATCTATTATTTAAATTCATTTGTATGTTTGTTACTTTAGCTTTTAATTCAATACTTGCCTCTAATGCAGAGTTTATTTTCCCTTGAACAAAGTAATCAGTAAAGAAGTTATCAAATAAATAATCCATTACGCTAGATAAACCATCTAAGTTTAATGATATGTTTATTTTATCACTTAAATCATTTAATTCACTATTATATTTTTTCAACATCACTTTAATAGAATTAATAGCATTAGATGCTTCACTCATTTTAGAACGTTTAGCCATGGTAGCTATTAAATCTCCACCCATCATATCGTAAATACCCCAATTTTTTGCACTATTCAAATAGGAAATAGCTTTTTCTATACAGGGAATAAGTTTATCTCCTTCATATAAAGCTTCCCTAATTTCTCTTTGCTCAATAGAAGTAAATTTCATTTTCTCTAATATTTCAGAGACTATTTTACTTTTTTCATTATTTATCTTTAGTATGTATTCAGATGATTTATTTAATAAATCATCATGTTTTAAATCAATATCACCAATATTAGAAATTGATTCTAACAATTCTTTTTTATTAGAAATTAATCTTTTAAGGTAGTCATTAGCTTCTAAAAACTTTGCTTGAGCTTCTAAAAATTCAAATTTTTCCTTAGATATTTTTTCATCAATGCTACCTTTCATTTTATAATAAATATAAGATAAGCTAAAGGATTCTAATTTATCAACATCTGATTTTTCTTTAGATAGCCTTACTTTTAAATCTTCAACAGATTTATTAGTTTTATCAATTTCTTTTTCTAGATTTAAAAGTTTTGTTTTTAATTTTCTTAAAATAGTTCTTTCTTCTTCTAATTTTATAAATTCTTCATTAAAATTTATCATTTTCCCCTCCAACCAATATTAATAAATATATTATAAAGTATATAATACTATATATCAATGTTTTTTTGTTAAAAGTCATAAAGTTTTATTGGAATTTATTATATATTTACTAAATTCAAAAAATTCTTAAAAATATAAATAATTGCACTTTTCAGTCTAATATCTTTATGATATTATAAATATGAAAAGAAAAACAGTATTTTGAAAACAATTGCAGATATAAAAATCAGTAAAGAATAATATTTGATAGCAATTGACAAAATGTTTCAAAAAACTTTATGAATTCAAAGTAACTAAATGGGTAGGGGGAATTTTTATGACAGAACAAATTAGAAAAATAGCACTACTAACAGGTGGAGGAGATTGTCCAGGATTAAATGCAGTTATAAGAGCCGTAACAAGAACAGCTATCTTAAATTATGGAATGGAAGTAATAGGCTATAAATTTGGTTATAGAGGATTATATAACAATGATTTTGTACCTCTAACATTAGATAGTGTATCTGGAATACTTCATAGAGGTGGAACAATTTTATACAGTTCAAATAAAGATAACTTATTTGATTATTTAGTAGAAGAAGATGGAGTTATGGTTAAAAAGGACGTTTCAGATGTTGCAGTAGAAAATCTTAAGAAAGAAGGAGTAGATGTATTAGTTGTAATTGGAGGAGATGGAACATTAACTTCTGCAAGAGACTTTGCTAGAAAAGGTGTTAAAGTTATAGGAGTTCCTAAAACAATTGATAATGATTTAGCTTCTACAGATGTTACTTTTGGATTTAATACAGCCATTGATGTAGCAACAGAAGCTTTAGATAGACTTCATACTACAGCGGAATCTCATCATAGAGTTATGATTTGTGAAGTTATGGGCAGAGGTGCAGGATGGATTGCATTAGAATCTGGAATAGCTGGCTCAGCAGATGTTATACTTTTACCTGAAATTCCTTATGATATTAATAAAATTGTTGAGAAGGTCAAAGAAAGAGAAGCTTCTGGAAGACGATTTAGTATAGTAGTAGTAGCTGAAGGTGCTAAACCAAAGGATGGAGATGTAGTCGTTGCTAAAATTGTTGCAGATAGTCCAGACCCAATTAGATTAGGGGGAATAGGCAATAAATTAGCAGATGATTTAGAAAAGCTATTACCAGATAAAGAAGTTAGATGTACTGTTCTTGGGCATATCCAAAGAGGAGGAACAACATCAACATATGACAGAATTCTTTCAACTAGATATGGTGTAGGGGCAGTAGAGTTAATAGCTGAAGGAAAATTTGGAGAAATGGTTTGTTTAAAAGATAGTAGAATCTCAAGTGACAGCTTAGAAAACGTTATTGGTCAAAAATCGAAATTAGTTGATCCTAATGGCGAGTTGGTAAAAATGGCAAAGAAAATAGGTATTTCTTTTGCAGATTAGGGAATTATAAGTGGTGGAGATTTTCTTCACCACTTTTTGTATTAAATAATTTTGTTGAATACTTCAAAATTTTCTGACAATATGATATAATTATATTAGGCGGAGAATACAGTAAGAAAGCTGGAGGGTATTATGAAAGAGATAAAGAAATATTTAGAATCAAGGATTGGAACATATGGATTCTTTTTCGAGGATTTAAAGAGCGGTTATATTTATGCTTACAATGAAAACGTTCAAATGATTGCAGCAGGTTGTATGAAATTACCTATAGCTGTTTCATTGATCAAATCTGTACAGGATAAGAAGATAGACTTCTTAGATAAAATTAAAATAGATGGTAAGGATAAGGTTTATGGTACAGGAATAATTCATGAATTTAATGAAAGAGAGTACACGCTTTTTGAACTATTAGTTGCAATGTTAATTCAAAGTGACAATACAGCTGCGAATAAAATAATTGATATACTAGGTATGGAAAATATTAATAATGATATAAGAGCTATGGGATTAAAAAATACTGTATTAAATAGAAAAACTACTGATGAAAGAAATTGTAAAGATGAAATAGAAAATATGACATCAGCTTATGATCTTGCTCAAATATGGAAACACTTATATAATGGAACATATTTAAATAAAGAAAATAGCCAAATGTTAATAGATATATTAATGAGGCAACAAATAAAAAATAAATTAGCCTTGTATATTCCGGATGATTTAAAATATGAAATTTCTAGTAAAACTGGTGATAAAAATGGAGTTGAAAATGATACTGAGTTAATCAGATTGTCAAAGGGGAACTTTTCATTTACAGTTTTATCTATGGGAATACCTAACAGTGTATATGGAACAGTAACCCTTGCTAAATGCGGCAAAATGATGTGGGATGAAGTTATGAATAATTGGAACTAAAAGTATATTTAGTCTTTAATAAAAATTAGATAAGTATATAAAAATAAGGATTCAAACTTGAATCCTTATTTTTATGTTAATAATTCAATTTTATTACAGTTATAATGTTTTTAATTAGAAATTTTCTTTTCATAAGAAGAATATAGTAATATTGCAATAACTCCAAAGATAATAGGACCAGCAATTTGAAATATAGTTGATATATAGTCTTTTGTTTCTAAGGCAGGTTGCAATATTGTAAATACATTAGCAAAGCCAACTGTTAAAGTAACTATAATAGCAGCTACAGTTGCAAGTTTTGTGCTTTTATAGATTTCAAAAGGCTTTTGTATTTCCTTCTTTTTCTTAAAACTAATAAAAGCATAGGATAAAAACATATAAGGAATAGTCATTGCAACATTTCCCATTAGAACTAAGTAATTTAAAAATACGCTTGCACTTTTTCCGCCAAAGGAAGATATAAGAATAATTGCTACTACTATAATACATTGTACCCACATAGCATTTTTATGCATATTGTTTTCATCTTTTTCATTCCAGGATTTTGGCCATATACCAGATGGAGTACCTTCAATTAATTGTTTAAGTGGAGAATATGCCAAGGTAAAGAATGCACCTAATAATGCTAGAAACATTGAAAGCCCAATATATCTTGCAAATAATGATCCTAAAAGGTCTATAGTACTTTGTGAAAGGTTAAGAGCCTTTCCAATTTCAATACCTAAGTTTTTAATGACTATGTAAGATACGTTAGCCATATTAACCTCTGATCCAGTTAAAACTTCAGTCCAGTTTATAAAGAATCCTACAAATAAAATTGCTAATGAATATCCTATTGCAATAACAATTGCAGCAATTTTAATACCTTTAGGAAAGGTTACTTTAGGATTTTCAGTTGAGTCAACTAATCCTCCTACAACTTCTAAACCGCCATATGCAAATAAAGCAAAGACCAAAAATCCTAATATTCCAAGTGGAGTTTGATAGAAAGGGTTAGGTGATACCATAAAGGCACTTGCAGTTATAGGTTGAGCTAATTTAAAATTATTTGTGAACAATACTATTAATCCACCTATTAGTAAAACTAAATTTGCACTTGTAACAAATATACCACCAATAGAAGCTACTTTAGCTATTCCTTTTAAACCTTTAGAAGATATATAGGTTATTAATATTACAAAAATTATTCCTAAAATCCCTAAGGTTCTTGGAGCATTTAAACCGAATAAAGACCACGATGAAGTTATATCTTTTCCAAAGATTAAATTTGATAATGGTACCCAAATAGATGAAGATACATTAACCATCCAAATTAAATAGGAGCTATACCACATAAATGTTCCTACAAAGGCATATTTAGGACCAATAGATTTGTCCATCCAAGTATAAATACCTCCAGTTTCTTTTCTAAAGGCTGCCCCGAATTCTGCCATCATAAAGGCATAAGGGATAAAGAAAAATATTGCTGAAAAAATGTACCAAGGTATTGCAGAATATCCCATTAAGTAAAATGCTCTAGGAATATTATTAAATCCATATACAGATGTAAAAATCATTAATATAAGAGCTGACAATGTTAATTTATCAGTATTATTTTTATTAGACATTATTAATCCTCCTTTACAAGTTTATAGTTTATTTTGCTCATATTTTCCTTAATTATTAAGGGAAGTTTAACCAAGTAAAACTAGATAATTTAATTAAGAGAATAAATTTATGATATAATAAAAATATTTAGAAGATAGGGAGGATTAAAATGGAAAGAATTAAAATTAAAGATGATTTAGAGCTTTCAAGAATTATACATGGGTATTGGAGATTAATGGATTGGAATTTAAATAGTAATGAGATATTAAATTTAATCGAAGAAACATATGATTTAGGGGTAACAACAGTTGATCATGCAGATATATATGGTAACTTTTGCTGTGAAGAGAAGTTTGGTGAGGCTTTAAAGTTAAAAAAAGGCTTAAGAGAAAAGCTTCAGATAGTGACAAAGTGTGGGATAAAGTTTCCATCTGAAAATAGACCAGAAAATAAATCTCATTGTTATGATACAAGTAAAGAACATATAATTAAGTCTGCTGAAAGATCTTTAAAAAATTTTAATACGGATTATCTAGATGTATTATTAATACACAGAGTAGATGCTTTATTAAATCCAGAAGAAGTTGCTGAAGCCTTTTCAAAACTTAAAAAAGATGGGAAAGTTAGATATTTTGGTGTTTCTAATTTTTTACCATCTCAATTTAATATGTTAAACTCATATCTAGAAGAGGAACTTGTAACTAATCAAATTGAAATTTCTCCTTTATGTTTAAACTCTTTTGAAGATGGGACTTTAGATTTAATGCTTCAAAAAAGAGTAAAGCCAATGGCTTGGTCGCCACTTGCAGGAGGAAGAATTTTTAGTGGAGAAGAGGAAAAAGCTTTAAGAGTTAAGGAAGTATTAAATAAAATAAAAGATGAAGTTGGAGCAGAAGATATAGATGAAGTAGCATATGCATGGTTATTAATGCATCCAAGCAAAATAATGCCAATAGTTGGATCAGGTAAGATAGATAGGATAAAATCAGCAGTAAGAGCTACAGATATATTATTAACTAGGGATCAATGGTTTGAAATTTATGTAGCTTCAAGAGGAGTAGATATTCCCTAAGATATAATTAAGATCAGATATAACCTATTATTAAATAATTAAAAAAGGGGGCTCAATAGATGGCCCCTTAATAAAAAACAGTAATTATGTTCTAAAATCAAATTTATGAGAGCAACGTTTGCATGTAACAACTATTTTTCCTTTTTTTCGTGGAAGTCTTAGTTTTTGGCCACAATTAGGACATTTAGTTATTTTATAGTTTTTCTTTTCATTTAAGTTATTTTTTAAAACTTTAAAGGCATATGAAAAACTAGTAAAATCTATTGGTTGAGAATTATAAGGAATTCTTACTCCAAATCTTGATAGAAACTTATTTAAAAATGAAATTAATGCATTATTTTCAGCTTGTCTCTTATAAATATTTCTAGAAAATATTCTATATAATGAGATTATAATAAGTGCAGTACCAATAAACCATGTATATTTAGATAAATTAAATAATGAAGATAAAAATATTAATATTATGGATAATAAATCAACTCCATAAATACCTTTTAAAAAATTCATGCTAACACCTCTGTAAAATATATTAAATATATTATAGTACAAAGGTGATATCCTATCAATGAAGATAATATTATATTTTTATAAAATATATAAGTATAAGGAGTGAAATTATGAAGAATAATGTTCCAAAAGATTATATAAGTAGAATAACAAAAGCTTCAAGCTATTTTACTTTTAGGAATGGACCAATAAAAAAATTATATGAGGATGGAAAAATAAGTGATGATGAACTTAAGAAAGTTCAAAAATATATGGAAAGTCATTTAGCTTATCTTTTTAATATATTATTAGAAGAAAATAACTTAAATAAATTTGAACTAATTATATCCACTATGGATAAATTTTATATTAATGATAATGAAGAAGTTAATATGCAAGATGATGGATTTGATGAAATATATAATAGTATATTTAATTTAAATGGAAATAATAATGGTATCAAATTAAGTAAGTAATGAATTAATATAAAAATATTTTGTAATATTAATTATAATTTGGAGGTAAATATGTACATAGCTTTTGGAAAAAGAGTAGTTGACACAGAAGAAATAAAGAAGGAAATAGAAGATAATACTGAGTTTAATGTATTAAAGGATATGAGTAAGGGAACAAAAAGAGAAGACACTTTTGCATATAATTTAAGTATATCAATAGAGGTGTTAAATGAGATAATTAAAGATGATTACAATATTGATGATTTAAGTGAAGATGATTTGTTTGAAGAATATATGAGCCTAGCAGAAGAACTTGCGACAGATATGGAAGAAATATTACCAGAGGAATCTTTAATAGATGTTAAAGCTTATAAATGGGATTTATCAGATAATGATATAAGAGTAATAATAGCGGGGGTAAATGAGGAAACTGGAGAAGGAAAATTAAAGGACGTAATGAGAAGATTAATTACTCAATTAGAATAAAAACAAAAAATCACCAAATATATGGTGATTTTTTTGTTTTTACAAATAATTCAAAATATGATATTATAAGGATGAGTATATATAGGGGGGGAAGGGAATGGATAATAAAAAAATTACAAATAAGGTAGTTATATATTTAATGGGTATAATTATTTCCACTTTATTGATAACGTCTTCAGGAGCTTATTTTTTTGCAAATCAAGGATTAGATAAAATTAATGCCAAGGCTATATCAAATTCCTCAACATTTAATTATTTAAATAATTTAAGGATTTGGTTGATAGTATCTTCTATTTTTATTATTGTTATCAGTTTTATTATTATAAAAAGAATTTTTAGGAATTTAGCAAGGATGCTAGATGTTATTAAGAATAACATGGATGAGTTTGCTAAAGGAAACCTACAAAACACTTTTAATGAAAAGTATATTAATAGGGAGGATGAAATTGGAGGTATATGTAAATCTGTAGAAGAAGCAAGAAAATCAGTAGCCAGTACTATTAATGGAGTTATGGAACAGTCAAATGATACATTAGAAGACTCGGCAAATTTAGCATACATTTCTGAAGTATTAAATACTTCAACAGAGAATATTTATTTAGCTATGAATGAAGTAGCTAAGGGGACTGAAAAGCAATCCAATGAAATTTCAAATATAATTCATATAGTAGAGAATTTAGGAGAAAGTATAAAAGAGGCAGATTTAAATATTAAAGGCATAAAGTCTGTTTCGGAAGGTATAGATAAGGATTCCGAAAAAAGTAATGAGGACATGCTTAATTTAATAGAATCTATTAATCAATTTGATAAAAAGTTTAGTGAATTTATTCGTAGCATTAAGGCTATGAATAACGATATAGATACTGTGAAGAATATTTTTGTTCTAATTGATGATATAGCTGATCAAACTAATTTACTTGCATTAAATGCAGCTATTGAAGCTGCAAGAGTAGGCGAGGCCGGAAAAGGTTTTGCAGTAGTTGCTGATGAAGTAAGATCATTAGCGGAAACATCAAAGGAAGCTTCAAATAATATATATACAATACTAAATAACATAATAAACAATATGAAATTGATTACGGATGAAACAGAAGATATGGGGAAGGAAGTAGTAAATCAAAGAGAAGTTGTTCAAGAAACAATAAATTCATTTAATAGTATTTCAGATTCAATAAAAATTGTTAATCCTAAAATAAAGGATATTAATAATTCTTTTGTTAAAGTTGATGAAAATAAAAGCGTATTAATAGAAACTGTACAAGAAGTTTCGGCTTTATCAGAAGAAATAGCAGCATCGGCAGAAGAAGTTTTATCTTCAGCTGAAGAACTGAAGAGTAATGCTAATATGGTTGCAAAAAGTTCGCATAATCTAGCTATAAAAACAGCTAATATGAATGAAATAGTAGACAATTTCAATATATATTAAAAAATAGAGACAGTAAACTACTGTCTCTATTTTATTTTAGCACATTCCGCCACCCATATTATTTCCACCACCACACATATTCATATTATTTTGTTGTGGTTGATTACCTTGATTAGGTTGTTGAGGGTTTTGATAATTATTTTGTTTATAATAGTTTATAATATCTCCAGAGCGATTTCTAAGAGTAGTTAAAGTATCTTCATATTCTTTATTTCCTGGATCTAACTCTATAGACTTTACTATGTGCTGAACACCAATATCGAACCAACCTTTCTTAAAGTAAACAAAACCCATTAAATAATTCCATTCAGCTGAATTTTTTAAGTCTAAAAGATTTAATTTACTTTCTGCGATAGCAATATTATTACTATCTATATAAGATCTAATTTCTTTATAGACAGCACCATTTGTTAAAATGTCATAAGCCATATTAGCATCTTTAATGACATCTTCTGCTAAAGGGCGAGTATCGATAGAAGAATTTCCTAGGGAATATTCTTCTAATATATTTTTATAAGCTCTTTTAATTTCATCATTAGAAGCAGTAGGAGATATTCCTAAAACCTTATATGGATCCACTATATTTCACATCCTTTATAATTTAATTAATTACTTCATAATATTTAATATATTGGAAGAATGAATATAATATGATAAATTAATTTTATAAAAGTAAAAAAAGGAGATAGATTATGACAAGATTTAAGAAAATATACATAGAGACAACTAATATATGTAATTTAAGTTGCAATTTTTGCCCTAAAACAAATAGAAAATTAGGGTTTATGAGTACAGAAAGTTTTAAAGAAGTAATTAATAAAATAGATGGATATACAAATCACATATATCTTCATCTTATGGGAGAACCATTTTTAAATAAAAATTTAGAAAGTTTTCTTAAAATCTCAAAAGAAGCAAATATAAATGTTAATATTACAAGTAATGGAACTTTAATAAATAAAGTAAAAGAAGTTTTAATTAATTCAGAAGCTATTAGGCAAATAAATATATCTCTCCATAGCTTTGAAGCAAATGATAATGATATAGATTTCTATGAATATTTAGACAATGTATTAGAATTTATTAAAGAGGCAAATGAAAAATCAAAAATAATATGTGCTCTTAGACTTTGGAACATGGATACAGAAGAACTAAAGGCCAATAATGATTTGAATCTAAAAATTATAAAAACAATTGAAGATAAACTTGATATAGAGTTTTCTTTATTAGAAGCTTTTAAAGAAAAAAGAGGAATAAAACTAAAAGAAAGAATATATTTAAATATGGCTGAAAAGTTTAGCTGGCCAGATTCAAGTATTTCCTTAATAAGTGATGAAGTATTTTGTCATGGACTTAGAGATCAAATAGGGATATTACTAGATGGAACAGTAGTGCCTTGTTGTTTAGATAGTGAAGGAAATATATCTTTAGGAAATATATTTAATCAAGATTTAGAAGAAATTATTAATTCTAAAAGAGCAAAAGACATATATGATGGATTTTCAAGGAGACGTGCAGTAGAAGAACTTTGTAAAAGGTGTGGTTACGCAAAAAGAAATTTCAAATAGGGAGGGAGTTATTTGAAATATATATATAATTTAGCTTTTAAGATGTCTATATCAGCTACTATTGCTTTGATTTTAGCTAATTTAATAAATGTACAATTTTCATCTGTAGCAGCCGTTATAGCAATATTAAGCATACAAGATACTAAGAAAAAAGCATTAATTATAGGGAGAAATAGAATATTTGCCTGTATAATAGCTATCTTTTTATCTTTTATGGTGTATAAGGTCTTAGGACAAAATCCAATTACCTTTGGATTATTTTTATTAATGTTTATACCACTAACCTCAAGGTTAAGGATATCCGAAGGTATGGTACCAGCAGTGGTATTATCTACTCACTTGTTAGTTGCAACAGATATTGGTTTATATTGGATAATAAATGAATTATTAATAATGATAATAGGTATTGGTATCGCATCAATTGCAAATTTATTTATGCCTTCATTACACTCAGAGTTTAATAAGGATAAAGAATATATAGAAAAAAGCTATAAAGTAATTTTAACAAAAATGTCTAAATCTCTTTTAACTTGTTCTGTAGATAGAGATGAAGAAAAAATTATAAGAGAGATAGAAAAGAGATTGAATGAAAGCTTAGAAAGAGCTTATAAGATTTCTAATAATTATTTAATGAAAAGTAACTCTTATTATTTAGATTATATAAATATGAGAAAAAATCAATTTGATATTATTAAAAAGCTAAGATCACACTTTGAAAAATTTTATATGTCTTTTGAGCAAACATATATGATATCAAAGTTTACTAAAAATGTTGCTGATCAAATAAAAGATGAAAATGATTGTAAAGAGCTTCTAGAAAATTTAGAAATTTTAAAGTTAGGTTTTAAAGAAATGGCATTGCCAAAAACTAGGGAGGAATTTGAAAATAGGGCTCAGTTATTACAATTTTTAAATGATATGGAAGATTTATTGAGAATAAAAAGAAATTTTGTATCAACCTATAATCTATATAGTAGTAATAATTAATAATTTATCACCTTAAATTTACAATAAAGTAATTTAGATGTAAAATTAAGATGGGGGTGGAGATATGGAAAATAATAAAGTATTAGAATTAATAAATTTAAGAAAAAGTTTTGGAGAAAAAGATGTTCTAAAAGGAATTAATTTAACAGTAAATAGGGGGAGTGTAATAGGTTATATAGGGCCCAATGGAGCAGGAAAAAGCACAACTGTTAAATTAATAATGGGGTTAATTACTGGATATACAGGGGAAATAAAAATATTTGGAGAAGATATCTCAAAGATTGATGAAAGCTATAAAAAGAAAATAGGTTATGTGCCAGAAGTACCTGATATATATGACAGTTTAACTGGCAAAGAATATTTGACTTTTATAGGTCAGCTTTATGGTATAGATTATAATAAGGTAAATGATAAAGCACAAAGACTCATGGAGATATTAGGAATTTTAGATTCTTATGAAAAAAGAATATCATCCTATTCTAAAGGGATGAAACAGAAGTTGATTCTTATATCTAGTTTAATTCATAATCCGGAGATATTATTTTTAGACGAACCATTAAGTGGATTAGATGCTAATAGTGTAATGATAATAAAAGAAATTTTATTGAATTTAGCAAAGGAAGGTAAGACGATTTTTTATTCTTCTCATATTATGGAGGTAGTAGAAAAGATAAGTGATAGAATTATTTTAATTAATAATGGTGAAATAGTTGCTGATGGAAATTTTGAAGAATTAAAAAATAGCTTTAAAGAAAGTTCCCTTGAAAATATATTTAATGAAGTTACAGGATTTCATGAATATAAGGAGCTTTCAGAAGAATTTATTTCAGTAGTAAAAGAGGTATAGCTATGAAAGAATTTAAAGTATTAAAAATTTTAGATAAGCTATCAGGATTATATACAAAAGCTGGAGTAGATTATGATATGCTTAGAATAATAATAAATACTAAGCTAACTATGGATGGAAGAAGAAAGGCAACTGTTTTTAATAATGATGCTAATAAGAAAAATAAAGATTCTAATGAATTTTATAAAGCCTTATTAATGTATGCTTTTATTGGCCTTTTTCTTGGACTTACGCTTATTTTTGATATAAATAAGATGTATTTAATGTCTGGATTTTTTTCAATAATAATGTTTATGATTTTAACTATTTTTATTTCTGATTTTTCTTATGTTATTTTAGATGTGAGAGATAAAAATATTATATCAACTAAAGGAATAGATAATAGAACAATAAATGCATCTAAAATAACCCATGTTTTTATTTATATGACTTATTTGACTTTAGCCTTAGTAGGAGTTTCTTTTATAGTATCGTTAAAATATGGAATAATTTATTTTTTGTTATTTTTTATTGAGATTATATTGATAGATATATTTATGATAATTATTACAGCTTTAGCTTATCTTTTAGTATTAAAGTTTTTTGATGGAGAAAAATTAAAAGATGTAATTAATTTTGTACAAATTGGATTAAGTATATTTATGGTTGTAATATATCAGATTGTACCAAGATTATTTAATATTATTGATTTATCAAAGATAGATTATAATGAAAAAATATGGCATTTATTAATTCCGCCAATGTGGTTTGCTGCTCCATTATCAATTATTTCAGGTGAAAAAATAACAGGCATTAAGATTATAATGATTATTTTAGCACTAATTGTGCCTATTATATCTATAAGTCTTTACTTAAAACTTACGCCAACTTTTGAAAAAAATCTTCAAAAATTAAATAATAATGAAGCTAATATAAAAGAAAAAGGTAAGCATCTTATAAAAATAAATAATTTGTTTTGTAAAGATAATACAGAAAGGGCATTTTTTAATTTCTCTCTTGGAATTATGAACTCTGAAAGAGAGTTTAAGCTTAAGATTTATCCCAATTTAGCATTGGGAATGGTTTTACCTATAGTATTTATGATTACTGGAATAGATAGAAACAACCCAATGGGAATATTTGAATCTTTAAGGAACTCTAGACAATATTTATCTATATATGCTTTTGCACTAGTGATTCCTAATATATTAATTATGATTAGGTACTCAGAAAAATATATGGGAGCATGGATATATGAAATTGCGCCTATAAAAAATATAGCATCAATATTTAGAGGAGTAATAAAAGGAACAATATATAAGTTTATATTGACTCCATATTTACTTATTTCTTTAATTTATATTATAGTTTTTGGACCTAAAGTAATATTTCATTTAATTATAGCATTTTTAGTTATGATTTCTTTAATGATACTAAATTTCATGATTTTAAAGAAATATTTTCCATTTTCTAAAAAATTCGAAGCTACTAATGGTGGTGAAAGTATGGGAGCTATGATTCTTTATATGTTTACCGTACTAATAGCATTAGGAATTCATTTTGCTGTAAGTAATATTAAAATAGCAAGCTATATTTATATTGTATTTTTAGTAATATTTAATTTATTACTATGGAAATATTCATTTAATATATCTAAAGATAAATTAATAAATAAATAGAATATGTATCTAGTCTCTTTATTAATTGACATTTTTAGATTGGCAATAGTACCTTTCTATTTAACACATTATATTTTTAGTATATAATATACTTCAAGGATTAAGAAGAAATTAAGGAGATACATTATGGCAAAAGTTATAGTTATTGGAGCAGGACCAGCAGGAATAATGGCAGCATTATCAGCTTCAAAAAATAATGAAGTTATTTTAATAGAAAGAAATAATGAAATCGGTAAAAAATTAAAGCTTACCGGTGGTGGTAGATGTAATATTACTAATAATAGAGATATAGAAGAATTTTTTGAAAAAATAGTTACAAATAAGAAGTTTTTATATAGTGCTTTATATACCTTTTCTAACACTAGCCTTTTAGATTATTTTTCTAGTAGAGGTTTAGAATACAAAGTTGAATATGATCAAAAGGTATTTACAAAAAGTGATAAAGCAGACGAAGTAATTGAAATATTTAAAAGAGATTTAATGAAAAATGATGTTAGAATTTACTATAACACTAAGATAAATGATTTAATAATAGAAGATAATATTATTAAAGGTGTAATTACTGATGAGGGAAAAGAAATAATTGGGGATAAGGTAATAATTACAACTGGAGGAAAGAGTTATCCTACAACAGGATCAGATGGAAGCATGTTTGATATATTAAAAAAATATGGGCATACCATTAATAATTTTTACCCAGCATTAATACCATTAGTTATTAAAGAAGGATTTATTAAAAACCTTCAAGGTATAGCTATGAAGGAAGTAATTATAAGCACAAATGTAAAAAAGAGAAAAATTCAAAGACAAGGGGATATGATTTTTACACACTTTGGAATATCAGGACCTGGAGTTCTTAAATTTTCTTCATATATAAATAAATTATTAATAGATAATGACGTTAAAATATCAATAGATTTTTTGCCGGAAATTACAAAGGATGAATTATCTAAAATAATAAGAGCTAATAATAAAAGTATATTAAATAATTTAAAAACATATCTTCCACAAAATTTTGTTAAAGAAATAATAAACATTTTAAATTTAAATGAAGTAAAGGTTTCTGAATTAAAAAAAGAAGATGAAATAAAATTAATAGAATATATTAAGGAAATGGAATTAACAGTAGAAGATACCATTACTATTAAAGCTGCAATGGTAACAAGTGGTGGTGTAAGTGTCAAAGAGATAAATGCTTCAACTATGGAATCAAAAAAAATTAAGAATTTATTTTTTGCTGGAGAGGTAATAGATATAGATGCTGAAACAGGGGGATATAATCTTCAAATGGCATTTTCAACAGGATATTTAGCTGGAATGCAAGAGTAATTAAGAATATAAAATAATTTTTTCAATTAAAGAAGGCTGCCTTTATGGCAACCTTTTTTAATTTGGAAGTGGTTGATAGGTGCTCCTATCAAGATATTGATTAATTACTAATTCACCATTAGAATTATATCCATGTAAATAAGCATCTGCGCTTAAGGGACCTAGAGGGACTGAAACTGGTTCATAGGTTATCCCATTTTTAACTGAATTGTTAGACCAAAACTCTATAGTTAATGTTCCGTTCCCTGCATAAGAATTAACAACTATTGGATAGTCAAATTCATTTACAAATTTTAAATCTATAAGGTTATCTGCTAAAGTTGCATCAAGACCAATTGGAACATAAGAAACCTTCATCATATGATTTAATCTTTCAGTAGGGATAATACCAGCTCTTAGCATAGTATTATATAAAGTAGAAGCAACCTGACAAACTCCTCCACCTACTCCAGGGACTACCTCCCCGGCAACATAAGTATTGGCTTCAACAAATCCATTTTCTATTGTAGTTGGACCTATAGCTTTTTCTGTAGAGAATGTTTCTCCAGGCATAACTATTATATTGTCAATATTATTAGCAGCTATTTGAAGGTTTGTACCGCTTGGACCAGCTGGATAATGAGTTGTAAAGCTAGAAATTTTATTATTAACAGTACCTAAAGCATTAGCTTTAATATTTGCTTCTACAACTTCAACATCTCCAGTAATTTCAACTACATTAGGAGCCTTCATATCCTTTATTTTACTTTTAATATTATCTAGCAATGCTGAAGAATTTAATTTAAGTCCAGTAGAATCATTAGATATATTAATTCCAGCACCAGAGATATTTATGGATGCATTTATTGGAGAAACATCTACTGAATTTGAAATGCTAGATACAAATGAAGTTAGCTTTTCATCATTAAAAAGAACCTCAAATTCATATTCTCTATTTTCAGGCTTTTTAATTAGTTTTAATTTTTTAAAAAAGCCTTCATTTTTCCCAAAGCTTAAAATTTTATCTTCAAGCTCATTATAATTAATATTTGCATCTAAATCCTTATAAGAAATATTAAAAATCTGATCATTAGCTAGTACAGATACTTCTTTATTACTTATGTTATCTACTAAAGATACAAGGGTATTATGCAATTCATCTTTATTTAATCCTGATAAATCTTTACTTAATATATAAGCACCTGGATAAGTTCTGTTTGCATAATTATTAATTAAATTAATATTCCTAAAAAACCAGTAGCCTACTCCAATAATTAAAATTAAGGATATAATAAGTGTAATTTTAAGGAACTTTGGGGTGAAAATTGTACTTTTTTTATTGCTTTTTACCACTTCCTTTGGTGTTTTAGTGTTAAGATTGTTATTCTCCATAAGTACCAACTTTCTTTGTAAATTAATTTATCCTTTTATGGATATATATAGTTTAACGCGAATATATAATAATTTCAACAATTAATGGGAAAAATTACAACTTATGTAATGCTTTTCATTTGTTGATTTTTACAAGAAATTTTTGGGAAATAAAAATTTTACATTTTTATTAGTAAAAATATAATTATTTACAAAAAGATGCTAAAAGATTAAAATTATAACAGAAGTTATTTTTACATAGGGGGCAAATATGATTAAAAAATGTAACAATAAAAAAAGTAGAACAAAAACAATAGGCAAAAAGATCTTTAGTGCAACGGTAACAGTAACAGTTGTAGCAATGATTGCATTATTAGCTATTAACGTATTAATGTTTAATAGGATTTTAAACTCAATAGAAGGAGATATATTAACAAAGGGGAAAAATGTAAGGGGAGCTATATCAACAGCTGATATAGAAGCTGTTGTAAAAGATAGAACTACTGGTAGCTATGATTATAAAAAGCTTAAAAGTGACTTAATTAATGGAAAAAGTAATGAGAATATTAATTACGCTGCAGTACTGATAAAAAATGATTCAAAAAATATTGAAGTAATTAGTGATACAGAAAATAATTCACTTAATTTTGGGAAAAAACGTCCTTTGACAAATGAGTTAAATAAAGCTTTAAATGGAGAAGTAGTGTCTCAGACAGTTAAAGATAAAAATGCTACTAATATAATTGTATATTATCCAATTAAAGTAGCAAACAATGAAATAAATACAGTTTTAGAAATAAAGTCAGATGTTACAAATATAGTAAAAATAAAAGAGGTTATTTTACTGCAATTAGCAATATTATCAATAATATTACTTATAATTTATGCAGTTATGTCTTGGATAATTTCTAAATCAATAAATAGAAATGTGAAAACAGTTATTAATTCATTGGTTACAATTTCAGATGGAAATTTAACAAGTAAAATTAATATTAAGGGAGAAGATGAAATTGCCGTAATTGCAATTTATATAAATAAATTACAAGAGAAAATAACGCAAGTTATAAAAAAAATAATGGATTCATCAGAAAAGGGATTGAATAATATAGAAATATTATCGACTTCAAGTAAGGAAATGGCAGCTGCCTCTGAAGAAGTGACAGCAACTTTGCAAGAAATTGATTCTAACATCTTTATTCAAAATGAGGATACAAAAAAGATTAATAGATTATTAGATGGGTTTGGAAATCTAATTGAAAAAGTTAAGATATCTATGAATGAAATTAATGATTTATTAGTATCAATAAATCAAAAATTAGATTTAAATAATAAATCTTTAATAATGCTACAAAACTCTAAAAGTGATATAGAGAATTCAACTTATAATATGAGTGAAAAACTAGAAGGATTGTATTCTTCTTTAAGTAAAATTAAAGATATCACTACATTCATTGATTCGATTGCAGATCAAACTAATCTTCTGGCATTAAATGCGGCTATTGAAGCTGCTAGAGTAGGGGAAAGTGGAAAAGGATTTGCCGTTGTTGCTAATGAAATAAGGAAATTAGCTGAAGAAGTAAAAAATTCATCTTTAGATATAAATAATCTTTTAGTGAATGTTATCAATGAAGGAAATGAGGTTAAAGATATATCTTTAATAATGAATAATAAGTTAGTAAATCAATTTGAGGTTATAGATAATTCTATAATATCTTTTAAGGAAATAGTAAATAGAATAGTTAAACTAATTCCTGAAATATCTAATGTAAATAGCGAAATGGATAGTGTTCTTGAGGAAAAGGAAGTAATATTTGATGCTATTGATAAAGCAAGTAAGCTTTTAGATGAAATATCACATTCTTCAGAAGAAATAAAGAATTTTTCAGAGGAATTAAATATAATGGCTCAAGGAATATCTGAAGTAGGTGAAGAATTAAGTAGTAATACAAATGAAATGAATAGAGAGATAAATAAGTTTAAAATTAAATAGAATACAAAATTTGTGTATAAATATATTATTGAAAAAGTACTTTTATGCTTTTTGGAATAAAGTAGAAAAAACGAAATACCCATATTAATTGAAGTTATATACCACTTTAATGAGTTGAGACAAAGATAATATAAGAGTAGAATAATATCATTAGATTTTATTTTAAGGAGTGATATTATGAAAGCGGAAAGCAAAATGCTTAGATATTCAGCTGTTGGTGGATTGTTCTTCGCTATTTTGGGTATTGCATGGGGATGAGCTATAAAATCAGAAATGATTAGTTTTGATGGTTTATATTCATTAATAAGTTTAGGACTAGCTCTATTTGCAATTATAACAACTAATTTTATTAACAAGAAAGATTTTAAAAACTATCCGTTTGGTAAATACAATTTGGAGCCAATAATAGTTATTATTAAGTCTATTGTACTTTTAATAATGTGCTCTATAACCATGGTTTCAGCAATTAAACAAGTTTTAAATGGTGGTAATAGTGTTGAAGAAGGATTTGCACTTAGTTATGCTTTAATTTCTTCAATTGGATGTACTTGGATTTACTTATATATGAAGCGATCATCAAAGAATCTTAATTCTGAAATTGTAAAAGCAGAAAGTAATCAATGGCTTATGGATTCTATGTTAAGTGTAGGTGTACTAATAGGTTTTTTAATATCAATGTTATTTAAGTATATTGGATTTAATAATCTATCTAAGTATGTTGATCCAGGTATGGTAATCTTATCTTCTAGTATATTTTTGAGGATGCCAATAACTTCAATAATTGAATCTTTTAAAGAACTTATTTATTCTTCTGCTAATGATGAGATAAATTATGATATAAATAATTTAGTCAAAGAAATAGAAGAAGAATATAAATTAGAGGATTCTATAGCAAGAGTAGCAAAAGTAGGAAGAGAGCTTAGAATAGAAATAGATTTTATAGTTTCTAATGATTCTAAAATAAAATCAGTAGATGATATGGATAAAGTAAGAGAATTTATTGATAAAAACACTAATCATTTTGACTTAAAGAAATGGTTAAACATATCATTTACAAAAAATAAAAAGTGGGCAATATAATGTGATTAATAATGTACTTTGTATTATAAGCTGTGAAGCATTATAGTATAAGGTGCATTTTATTATTTTTAGGGAAATAAAAATTTACTAATTGGTAATTTTGTGATATTTTAAAATAGTTAATAAATTTTGAAAATGTAGTAGGAGGACCTATTGTGTACACAAAATATTCCGATATTAATATAAAAGAGATAATTAGTGAAGTCATTGAGGAAATTAATTTTGGCAAAAGCAAGATATTTAACATAGCTGATAAAATGAGGGATGAAATTGAAATAAAGAAGGAAGAACTTAAATCTATTAAAACGAAGTTATCCATAGTAATAGATGAAGTGGATTATTTAGAGAAGTTAGATAAATCCATGAGAGTAAAATTAGTTGAAGAGTCTAAAAAAGTACATAATTCAAATCAGGATTATTTTAAAAATATATATGAAGAGGCTTTAGATATAAGGGTAAAATATATTACAAAGCAAAGTGAAGAAAAAGAATTAATATTAAAAAGAGATGAAATTGAGAGATCTCTAAAAGGATACAATATTAGTATAGATGAAGCTGAAAGTGCAGTTAACCAAATTAATATTGCTTTAGGATATTTAGAAGGAAATATATTAGATGGGCTTAAAAGTAATGATGATAATTGTAGAATGTTAAATGAAATAAATATATTAGAAAATCAAGAAATAGAAAGAAGAAGAATAGCAAGAGAAATACATGATGGTCCAGCTCAATATATTGCTAATGCTATGATGAGAATAGACTTTTGTAAAGTGGTTTTAAAAAAGGATTTAGAAGAGGGTATAAAAGAATTAGATGATTTAAAAACTAATGTGAAAATGGCTTTAAAGGAAGTAAGAGGAATAATATATGATTTAAGACCACTATCCTTAGAAGAGAGAGGATTGAATGAAGCTATTAAAGAAATGATAAATATTATTTCAACTGAAAATAATATTGAAGTAAATGCTTTTGTACAAGAATATAATGGAGAAGTTGATAAAATAATTCAAATAGCAGCTTACAGAATAGTGCAAGAAATATTAAATAATATGAAAAAACATTCTGGTGCTAAGGTAGTGGATTTAAGATTTGACTATATAAAGGATTACATATATATTTTTATACAAGATGATGGAATTGGTTTTAATGTTAAAGAGACTTTGATAAATACAAAGAAAAAAGGAAATTGTTATGGTTTACTTGGCATTTATGAGAGAGTTAAATCGTTAGGGGGAAGAATTGATATAAAATCCTCTTTAGGGGAAGGAACTACATATAAAATAAAGCTTCCTATAGATAGAAAGGTTAAGAAAGATGAGTAATATGAAAATTAATGTTATGGTAGTTGATGATCATGATTTAATAAGAGAGGGATTAAATAGAATTATTAGCTTTGAAGATGATTTGCTTATCACAGGACAATATAGTAATGGTGAAGAACTACTAAGTAATATAAAGGATAAAGTACCTAATGTAGTATTATTAGATATAAATATGCCTATTAAAAATGGACTAGATACTTTGAAAATCTTAAAAAGTTTATATAGGGATATTAAAGTGGTTATGTTAACTGTGGAAAATGATAAAAAGACTATAATGGAGGCTATAGATATGGGAGCAGATGCATATATTTTAAAGGAATCTGCTGGAGTTGAAGTAGTTACAGCTATAAGAACTGTATTTTTAGGTGAAAAATACATAGATAAATCTTTGATAAAAGTAATGTTCTCTGATTTTAAAAGGGGAGGAGAAATAAATAATAAAGAAAGGGAAGTTTTAGATTTATTGACTAATAGAGAATTAAGTATACTTTTTGAAATATCTAGGGGATTAAAAAACAAGGAAATAGCTGAAAAATTGTTTTTATCAGAGAAAACTATAAAAAATTATATTACTAGTATATTTAAAAAAATAGGGGTAGAAGATAGAGTACAAGCTACCATTTATGCAATTAGAAATAATATAGATGAATTTTATAAAAATAAATTTAATTAAATAAATGTATTAAAAGATGCTTTAAGACTAAATATAAATTAAAGCATCTTTTTATAATTCTTTTAAAATTTAAAGATATGTATGTAAGCTTGTTTAAATAGCAGAAAGCACATATTTTATTGAGAATTATTATTGACAAAGCTACTAATAAGAGTATAATAAAACTATACTACACCCGTGGGGGGTGGTCTAGGAGGTTAATATGAAAGAAGAAAAGGTTAAGATAACAGGTATGACTTGTGCAGTATGCGCAAATAGAGTTGAAAAATTTGTTGGTAAACTAGATGGAGTCAGTGAAGCAAGTGTAAATTTTGCTACTGAAACTTTAAGTGTTAAATATGATAATAATAAATTAAATAATGAAGAAATAGAAAAAACTATAGAAAAGGCTGGGTATGGCGTAGAAAAAAAATTAAAGAACTATAGCTTGAAGGTAGAAGGGATGACTTGTTCAGCATGTGCAAATAGGGTTGAAAGAGTTACTAAAAAAGCTGATGGCGTTAGGGACTCGTCTGTAAATTTTGCTAGTGAAAAACTTAATATTACTTTGGATGAAAATAAAATAAGTATAAATGAAGTGAAATCAATAGTAGAGAAGGCAGGCTACAAATTAATTGTAGACGAGAAAAAGGATTTAAAGGAAAAGGATATTCCTCAATATAAGAAACTTTGGTATAGGTTCATTTTATCTGTAGTGTTCACCATTCCATTACTAATTATATCTATGGGACATATGGTAGGGATGCATTTACCACAAGCAATAGATCCTATGATAAGTCCATTAAATTTTGCCATAACACAATTAGCTTTAACTATTCCAGTTATGGTAATAGGATATAAGTTCTATATTGTAGGTTTTAAAAACTTGTTTAAGTTAAGTCCTAATATGGACTCTCTTATTGCTATAGGAACATCTGCAGCAGTAATATATGGTTTCTTTGCAATATATAAAATTAATATGGGAAATCATGATTATGCTATGCATTTATATTTTGAATCTGCAGCAGTAATACTAACATTAATTACATTAGGAAAGTACCTAGAGGCTGTTTCAAAAGGTAAAACCTCGGAGGCTATTAAAAAGCTTATGGGGTTAGCACCTAAAACTGCTAATATTATTAGAAATGATAAGGAATTAATAGTCCCTATTGAGGAGGTTATGGTAGGAGATATAGTAATTGTTAAACCAGGAGAAAAGCTGCCAGTAGATGGAGAAGTAGTTGAAGGTAATACTTCAATAGATGAATCAATGCTTACAGGGGAGAGTCTTCCAGTAGAAAAAAATATAGGAAGTAAGGTTGTAGGTGCAAGTATTAATAAAACTGGATTTATTAAATATAGAGCAACAAAAGTAGGAGATGATACAGCTCTTGCACAAATTATAAAGCTAGTTGAAGATGCGCAAGGAACTAAGGCACCTATAGCAAAATTAGCTGATGTAATTTCTGCGTACTTTGTTCCTGTGGTTATTTCACTTGCTATTATTTCAGCATTAGGATGGTATATATCTGGAGAATCAACGATTTTTTCACTGACAATATTTATTTCAGTTCTAGTAATAGCATGTCCATGCGCCCTTGGATTAGCAACACCTACAGCAATTATGGTTGGTACAGGTAAGGGAGCTGAAAATGGAGTTTTAATAAAGAGTGGTGAGGCTTTAGAGACAGCTTATAAAATACAAACTATAGTTTTTGATAAAACAGGTACTATTACTGAAGGAAAACCAAAAGTTACAGATATTATAACAAGGGGTTTAAGTGAAGATGAGATTTTAACATTAGCAGCTAGCGCCGAGAAAGGATCTGAACATCCTCTTGGTGAGGCTATAGTAAGAGCTGCTGAAGAAAGGGATATTAAACTTAAGGATATAGATAATTTTAATGCAATTGCAGGCCATGGAATAGAAGTAAAAATTCAAGGAAAAAATATTTTATTAGGTAATAAAAAGTTAATGATAGATAGAAATATAGATTTAGATATATTTGAAGAAAAATCTAATAAGCTTGCTGAAGAAGGAAAAACTCCTATGTTCCTTTCAATAAATAATGATTTAGAAGGAATAATAGCAGTTGCTGATACTGTTAAAGTAAATAGTAAGAAGGCAATAGAAGCAATTCATAATATGGGAATAAAAGTTGCTATGATAACTGGTGATAATGAGAGAACAGCTAAAGCAATAGCAAGAGAAGTTGGAATAGATATAGTATTAGCAGAGGTTTTACCAGAAGATAAGGCTAATGAAGTTAAAAAGCTTCAAGAAGGAAATAAAAAAGTGGCAATGGTTGGTGATGGGATAAATGATGCCCCTGCTTTAGTTCAATCAGATATAGGAATAGCAATAGGTTCAGGTACTGATGTTGCTATGGAATCTGCAGATATAGTTTTAATGAAGAGTGATTTAGTAGATGTAATAAAGGCAATTCAATTAAGTAAATCTACTATAAATAATATTAAACAAAATCTATTTTGGGCCTTTGCATACAATGTATTAGGAATACCTATAGCTATGGGAATACTTCATATATTTGGTGGACCTTTATTAAATCCAATGATAGCAGCTGGAGCTATGAGTTTAAGTTCGGTATCAGTACTGTTAAATGCTTTAAGACTTAAAAATTTTAAAGCTAATATATAAGGTTAAATATATTGACAAAAAAATATTTTTTGATAAACTTATAAAGTAAAAAAATAATAAACTTGATAGAGGCTGCAATAATTAAGAGTAGTATTAATGAGGTAAGCACGATGACTTAATATGAAAGGAGTTATTGCCGAAATGTATATCTTAGCTGAATGGATATATGTTGGGTTTGTATAAAATATATGCAAAACTGTCACAATAAAATTGTGGAGTGCTATCTTTGTAGTTGTTGATTTTGCGAAAATACAAGCTCAAAGAGACTTCTCTTTGAGCTTAATTTTTTAGGAGAAAAAAATGAAAGAAAAACAAATGAAGAAGGAAATCAACTTATTTATGGCAACGATGTTGGTTTGCGGAAATATGATTGGATCAGGGGTATTTATGTTGCCAGCTACACTAGCAGAAGTATCAGGACCATTAGCAACTATTATTGCGTGGGTATTAACAACAATAGGCTCTATATTAATAGCTTTATCTTTTGCTAATTTAGGTTCTAAGTATCCATCTACAGGAGGAGCTTATCAATATACCAAAGAAGCTTTTGGTGAATTTGCAGGTTTTTTAAGCGCTTGGCTATATTGGAATGGTTCTTGGATTGGAAATGCAGCTATAATAGTAGCTTTAGCAAGTTATAGTGCAGCTATAATTCCAGCATTAAATAATCCAATAATTTCGATAATATACACAAGTTCTATTTTATGGATTTTTACTATTATTAATATTATTGGGGTTAAAAAAGCAGGTAAAATACAATCCTTTGTAACTGTATTTAAAATTGGATTTTTTGCCTTATTTATTATAGTTGCATTTTTAAATTTTGATGTTAATAATATTATTCCACTTATGCCAGAAGGGAAGGGTATTAATACTATACCTTTAGCTGCAACATCAACTCTTTGGGCATTTGTAGGATTAGAAAGTGCTACTGTTACTGCAGGAGAAATAAGTAACCCTGAAAAGAATGTAAGGAAAAGTACAATCTATGGTTTGTTAATTGCTTCTGTAATATATATATTAATAAGTGTAACAAGTATGGGAGTAATGAGTAATAGTGAGTTAGCATTAAGTACTGCACCATTAACTGATATATTAACAAAAATTTTAGGAACTGGAATAGGGAAACCTTTAGTAATAGCAGTAGTTATATGTATTTTAGGTACAACTATAGGATGGCTTTTATCCACTGCAAGAGTTTCTTTTGCAGCAGGTGAGGATGGAGTGTTTCCTAAGATATTTGGTAAGTTACATCCTAAGTATGGGACTCCTGTGAATTCTTTAGTGATTGGCTCTATTTTAGTTAATATATTATTAGTTATGAATTATCAAAAAAGTATGGTATCAGCTTTTACATTTATTACGATTTTAGCTACATTAACATTTTTACCAGTTTATTTATTAACCGCAGCTGCAGAAATAATGATTTTATTTAAAAATGAAAAGAGTATAAATTTAAAAATTTTCTTAAAAAAATCTTTTGTTCCATTATTAGCTTTTATCTATGCTTTATGGACTATATATGGTTCGGGAGCAGAAATAGTAATGTGGGGATTTATATTAATGCTAATAGGAATACCGTTCTATATTTATAATTATCATAAAAATAAATTATCTTAGAAAACTCTATTTAACTGCCCTCATTGAAGTAATGAGGGCAGTTAATATAGGGTTTTTTATTTTCTCAAATTTTTATGCTCTACTATATTATTTCTTAAAAATATATTTAATGTAAATAATATAAATTTATGTTAAAATAAGTACTATGAATAAGTTTACATTAGATGGAGGGGGATTATGAGTAAAATTAAGGAAGTTTATAATGCTTTAAAGACATTAGAATTGAAAAATACTAAGGGAATAACAGCAAGTGAAGTTAGCAGTTTTATGAACTTAGACAGAGCTAATGTAAGCAGATATTTAAATCAGCTTTATAAAGAAGGTATAGTGAAAAAAAGTGATGGACATCCTGTTAAGTACACTTGTGCTACGGAAACTAGTGAAAAAGATAATACTGGAACTAAAAAAGCGCTTAAAGAAATACAAAGAAATACACTAGATACATTAGTTGGTGCAAAGCTTAGTTTACAAATGCCTATTCAACAAGCAAAAGCTGCTATTTTATATCCACCTAGAGGATTACACACTTTGATTTTAGGGGAAACAGGTGTTGGTAAATCTATGTTTGCTGAAGCTATGTATAATTTTGCAATTGAATCAAAAGTGGTAAGTGAAGAAGCGCCATTTATAAGGTTTAACTGTGCAGATTATGCAGATAATCCACAGTTAGTTATGGCTCAAATATTTGGGGTTAAAAAAGGAGCTTATACAGGAGCTGATTCTGATAGAGATGGATTATTGAAAAAAGCTAATGGTGGAATTCTATTTTTAGATGAAATTCATAGATTATCTCCACAAGGTCAAGAAATGTTATTTACTTATATAGATAAAGGGCATTTTAGAGTTTTAGGAGATACAGAAAAATTAGTTCATGTAGAAGCTCAAATCATTGCAGCAACTACAGAGGATCCTCAATCATTTTTATTAAAAACATTCACTAGAAGAATTCCAATGGTAATTACTTTACCATCATTAAAAGAAAAAAATATAAAAGAAAGGTATTATTTGCTAAGAGAATTTATAGAAAATGAATCACAAAGGGTGCAAAAAAGTATCTATATAAATAAAAGTGCATTTATATCATTCTTACTATATGATTGCCCTAATAATATTGGGCAACTTAAAAGTGATATTCAATTATCTTGTGCTAGAGCTTTTTTAAAGTATAAGGCAAAAAATAAAGATTATATATTATTAGAGCAAGAAGATTTACATCAAAGAGTAAAAATGGGGCTTATGAAGCTACAAGACTATAGAGATGAAGTTGATGAAATCTTGAGTAATATGGGAGATGTGCTCAAATTTTCATATAGAGACAAGATTAATTTAATAGAAGATGAGTATAGATTAGAAGAAATTAAAGAAGGTGTAATATTTTATGATAGGATAGAACAAAAGATAGAAGAACTTAAAAATGAGGGGATAGAAGAAAAAGAAATAGATGAGATTTTAAATATAGATATAGAAAAATATTTTAGAAAATATATTAGGGATCTTCCAGAGAAGTTTAGAAAAGATGGAATTTCTAAAGTAGTAGATGTGGAAATAGTAGACTTTGTAGAGGAAATATTACTATATGCTTCTAAAAAACTAAATAGGGATTTTGATGAAAAAGTATACTTTGGATTAGCACTTCATATACAAGGTAGCTTAGAAAGAATTAGAAAAGGAATAAAAATTTTTCATCCTAAACTAAATTTTATTAGAGGCGAATATGCTAAAGAATTTATAGTATCTATGGAGATAGCAAATATAATAGACAAAAGGTTTGAAGTAGAGGTTCCTCTTGATGAGATAGGGTATATTACTATGTTTTTAGCAAGTAATCCTTTTGAAAAAGATAAAGATAAAGTAGAAAAAGTATCAGTTTTAGTAATAATGCATGGACATTCTACAGCATCTTCAATGGTAGAAGTAGCAAATTCATTAATAGGTGAAGAATATGTTAGAGCATTAGATATGCCGCTTAGTATGAAGGCAGAGGATATGTATAAAATTACTATGGAAAAGATAAAAAACATAGATAATGGTAAAGGAGTATTTTTACTAGTAGACATGGGTTCATTAAATAATTTTGCTGATATGATTAGAGAAGAAACTGATATAAATGTAAAAGCTATTGATATGGTAACAACCTTGTTAGTTATAGAAGCAGGAAGAAAGGCACTAAATGGAAGGACTTTAAATGAAATATATGACTCCTGTTTAGGAATTAAGAAATATGGAATTCAAGGTGCAGGATTTAAAATAGATAGAAAAGAAAATATTATCATTACTTCATGTTTTACAGGAGATGGTTCAGCTCAAAGGCTTAAAGAAATAATAGAAAATAGTATGAATATAAATTCTAATATAAAAATATATGCTTTAAATATTATTGATAAAGATGATTTCTACAGCAATATTGAATCCTTGAACAAAAAGTATAACATTTTAGCCATAGTAGGAGTAATGAATACTTATGTTCCTAATATACCTTTTATATCAGCAGCAGATGTGCTTTCTGGAGAGGGAATAGAGGATTTGGAAAATATTGTAACACAGGAAGAAGAATATTATAAAATAGTCGAAAGTATGGAAAAGCAAATTGAAGGTATAGATTCCTATAAATTAGTATTTGATATTAGGGAAAGTTTGTTGAAAATTGAAGAACATTTAAGTATTAAGTTAATACATGAAGTAAAAGTAGGAATATTAATACATGTTTGTTTCCTTATAGATAAATTAAATAAAGGTGGTAAGGAAACTCCTTTTGTGATGTTAAATGAGTTTAGGCACTCGAATAATAGAGAATTTATACTCATTAAGCAATGCCTAAAACTTCTTGAAGAAAGATATGATGTAAATATTGGTGAAAATGAATTAGCACATATAGTTAAGATGATAATTAATAACAAAATATCTGTGTAAATATAAAATAATATTTTTTTATAATTATTAGTGTGTAAAGTTTTTTACACACTAAATAACTTTTGAAAATCTATTCTAATATTGATAGTACAAGGCTTTATATAGAATTTTTTATTTATTTTAATTTGGCATTAAAATTGCTTAATAATATAGTGTAATTAATTACAAAGTGAGGAGGATGAAAAATGAAAAGAATTTTATTAGTTTGCTCAGCTGGAATGTCTACATCTCTATTAGTTACAAAGATGCAAGCAGCTGCTAAAGCACAAGGTGTTGAATGTTCAATTAATGCTGTAGGTGAAGCTGAATTAAAGAAACATGAAAATGAAATAGATGTATTATTATTAGGACCACAAGTTAGATTTTTATTAAATAAGATGAAAACTAAGTTTGAGCCAAAGGGTATTCCTGTAGAAGTAATAAATACAGTAGACTATGGAACAATGAATGGTGAAAAAGTTTTAAAGCAAGCATTAGGAATGATGAATAAATAGCAGAAACTTAAAAGGGGTGTAACCAATGGAAAAAATTATAATGGATTTAATAATCTTTAGTGGAGAAGCAAGAAGTTACGCTATGGAGGCTATGCAGTTAGCTAAGGTAGGACAAATTGATGAAGCAAGAAATTTAATTGAAAAGTCCAAAGAAACTTTAGGTAATGCCCACGCAACACAAACTAGCTTAATTCAAAATGAAGCAGCTGGTGATAAATGCGAAGTATCTTTACTATTAGTTCATGCACAAGATCATTTAATGACTTCTATAGTTGTGAAAGATTTAGCTGAAGAAATAATAGATCTTCATGAGAGATTAAGTAAGGTGGAATGTAAAAATGCATAGATTAGGTATATCAATATATCCCAACAATTCGTCAGTTGAAGAAATTCAAGATTACATTAGACTAGCTGCTAAGTATGGATTTGAAAGGATATTTACATGCTTAATATCTGCAAGTGATAAGGACATTGAGTTAGTATTAGAAGAATTTAAAGCTATTTTAAAGGTAGCTAATGAAAATAGTATGGAAGTTATTGCAGATATTGATCCTTCAGTATTTAATAAATTAAAAGCATCAATATTTGATTTAAAAGTGTTTAAGGATATGGGGCTTTCAGGTATAAGGCTAGACATGGGGTTTAGTGGATATGAAGAGTCAGTAATGACTTATAATGAGTATGGTTTAAAAATTGAGTTAAATATTAGTAATGGGACAAGGTATGTAGATAATATATTATCCTACAAAGCTAATTTGAATAATTTATATGGGTGTCATAATTTTTATCCACATATTTATACAGGATTATCTTATGACAATTTTATATCTTCAAGTAAGCAATTTAAAGACTTAGGTATAAGAACAGCAGCTTTTGTTAATTCTCCTTCAGCAGAATATGGTCCTTGGCCAGTTTCAGAAGGTTTATGTACATTAGAAATGCATAGGGAATTACCTATAGAAGTTCAAGCAAAGCATTTATTTGCTACGGGGGTAATTGATGATGTAATAATTGCAAACGCATTTGCATCAGAAGAAGAGCTTAAAGCATTAAGCAATGTAAATAGGGATATGTTAGAATTTAGCGTTGAGTTAATTGATGGTATTAGGGATTTAGATAAGAAGATTGTTTTAGAAGAATTCCATTTTAATAGAGGAGATTCTTCAGAATATATGGCAAGAAGTACTCAAAGTAGAGTTAAATATAAAGGGGAAAGCTTCCCGCCATATAATGTGGTATATATAAAAAGAGGGAATATATTAATTGATACGGATTTATACACTAGATATGCAGGTGAATTACAATTAGCCTTAAAGGATATGAAAAACACTGGAAAAACTAATGTAGTTGGTAAGATAGTTGATGAAGAAATATTTTTACTAGACTACATTAAGCCGTGGAGTAAATTTTCATTTAAACTTAAGGAGTAAATCCTAATATTTAGTGGTAAAAAAATTCTGGTTTTTACCAGGATTTTTTTATATTATTTATTAATAAAATGTTACACAATTAAATTTCAATAAACATTGTGTAATTTGATTACACAGACTTTAAAAAGAGAGTGTGTAAAACTAAAAACTGCTTAAAGCTAGATATATCAATGGTTATACGAGAAATAAAAAACTTAAAAAGTTGGCATGCAATTTGCTTAATATATAAGTAAGAAAATTAAAAAAATTTACAATGTCTATTGTAAAGGATTTTAATTTTTGGAAATTATAAAATTATTAACTGATTTACTCTTTGTAATGAAATTATTAGTACAAATATTTTAGGGGAAATCAGTAAATATAAAAAATTTAAGGGGGAATTCAAATGCAAAAATTTATGGACTGGATGGAACGTTACATTGTTCCAATAGCATCTAAAATAGGTGCTCAAAGACACTTAGTGGCTATTCGTGATGGTTTTGCAACTATAATGCCACTTATGATTATAGGTTCTTTTGGACTTTTAATTCATAACTTCCCAATTCAAAAAGTTAAAGATATGTTCCCAGCAGGACAACCTTTACACTGGTTAGATGTTATTGGTCTTAATGTATATGGTGGATCAATGTTCTTAATGGGATTATTTGCTGCATTATCAATAGGATATGCATTAGGTAAATCTTATGATGTTGATGGATTTGCAACAGGATTAGTAACTATGGCATCAAGTTTAGTCTTAACTAATATGTTTGCTTACAAAGCACCAGTTACTTGGGGAGGATTTGACCTAGGAACAGTTGGTTGGGAGCCAGGTATATTTACAAAATGGCTTGGACCTTCAGGATTAGTAACAGTGCTTATTACTACTTTAATTACTGGTACAATCTTTGCTAAATTAATAAAGAGTGGTAAATTAAACATTAAATTACCAGAAGGAGTACCACCAGCAGTTGCAAGATCATTCTCAGCTTTATTACCAACAATGGTTACTTTAACTTTAGTAGGTATAGTATTTGCTATATTTGAAGCAGCTGGACTTGCAGATGTTTATCTACATGTTTATAATGGAATTTCTAAACCTTTAATGGTATTCTCAAATTCATTACCAGTATTACTAGTATTAATATTTATACAACAAGTTTTATGGTTCTTTGGATTACATGGATCAAATATACTAGCTCCAGTTATAAATGGTATATTCTTAGCTTTAACAGCTGAAAATATGGCAGCTATAGCAGCAGGTAATACAGAAGGAATATATATTATAAATAGCCAATTCTTAGATTCATATGTTAACCTTGGAGGATCAGGTTTAACAGCAGCATTAGTAATAGTAATGTTCTTTAAATCTAAGAGCCAAATTAACAAACAAATTAGAAACGTTGCAGGTGGACCAGCATTCTTTAACATTAACGAACCTATTATATTTGGATTACCAATAGTATTAAATCCAATATATATAATTCCATTTATTGCAGCACCTATGGTTTCAGCTTGTATCGCTTATGCATTTAGTGCAATTGGATTTGTTAGACCTGCAATAGCAGTGGTTCCATGGACTTGTCCTCCGGTAATTTCAGCATGGTTAGCATCAGGACAATGGCAAGGAGCAGCAGTAGCTTTAATAAATATTCTAGTTTCAGCTTTAATTTACTTCCCATTCGTAGCTTATGCAGATAAGAAGAACTTAGAGCTTGAACAAGCAGAGATAGCTGCAGCTTCAGCATCTCACTAAAAAAGCCCTATAAATAATAATATTAAAATAAATGTAAAAGGGATAGTTTTTATACTATCCTTTTTGCACAATATTTAGGAGGTGGCATAATGAGGAAACTTTTATATAAATTTACACATTTGTTTTCTTATACTACTGAGGATAAGAATGATGAAAGTGTACAAAAAAGAAAATCACAAGCTATTACTAATATTTGCGCAATTGTAAGTATACTTTTATTCTTTTATTTATTAACAGGTTTGAAATAAAAATAAATATTTTATTTAAAGATGGGAAAGTTATTAATGATTAAGAATTAATTTTAAGGAGGTTCCTATTATGAAATTTAAATCATTGATAATTCCTATGACGCTTTTGACTTTATTATCCGTTGGATGTGGGAAAACAGATAATAAGGCTAACGAAAACAATTCTAATGTTACAGAAGAAAGCAAGCCTAATACAGATAATAATGGTGGAACAGTTGATATGGTAACTTCACCATCTAGAGCAACAGATGAAGCAAAATTAATAAAGGCAGTTAATGAAAGCTGGATTGTAATATTAGAAAATGACATTACTACTACCAAGGATATTACTTTAGAATCAGGATTTAAAAAAGCTGATAAAGATGACCCAAGTAAAATGGTTGAAACTTCAAGAGTAGTAGCTTTATATAAACAAAATGAAAATAAAGAAAAAGTGGCTAACTATACTTTAACAGTACCTAAATTAATAATTAAAGATGAAAATGCTAAAATTGAAGGTGGCACTATTAAAGGGGATGTTTATATAGAGGCAAAAGGAGTTAAAATAGAAGGAACTACTATAGAGGGAAATGTCTATTTTAGCAATGAAGAAGAAAAAAATACTTTCCATATGGATGATAATTCGAAAGTAACAGGAACTATGGAAGTTAAATAAGATATTATAGGTAAATGAGTATTCATTTACCTTTTTTATTTTTATACTATATAGTATTTTGCAACTATGCACAATATAATATATAATAAATATTAAAATGTAAAACTTTCAATCTGCCTATTTTGTGCAACAACTATTATATGGAGGAGTAAATTTGAAAACTAATTCAACAGTTATTGAAAGAGCTAATATAAAAGCTAAGAAACCAAAGAATTATAAAGTTATTATGCATAATGATGATTTTACAACTATGGAATTTGTAGTTGCTATTTTAAATATTATCTTTAATAAGGATCTTGAAGAGGCTAATAAAATTATGATGGATGTCCATAAAAATGGTAAGGGTATAGCAGGGGTATATCCTTATGATATTGCTATTTCTAAAGCCAATAAGGCTATGTTAATGGCGAAAAATGAGGGATTTCCATTTAAACTTACAGTAGAGGAGGATTAAAATGGATATAAGTAAAATAGTAAGAGATGTTCTTTTAAGAGCATATAGTAAAGCGAAGGAAGATAAAAGTGAGTATGTTACACCAGAACATTTGTTGTTAAGCGCTTTAGAAGAAGACAGTTTTAAAGATACAATAATTAAATTAAATGGAAATGTTGATGAGTTAAAAAGTGATTTAAACAACTATATTGATGAATATATAGATAAAATTGAAGATGGGGAACCAGAAGAAAGTTTAGGAATTAAAAATATATTGATAATTGCAACACAGCAAGCTGTGTTTAGTGAAAGAAAATTTGTTGCTTTAGAGCATGTTATATCAGCTATTTATACTTTAAAAGATAGCCATGCTATTTATTATTTAGAAAAACAAGGAATAAGTAAACAAGAACTATTATTTGAACTCTCTCATAATAAAAGAGAAGAGGAGGATTTAGCAAAGGATGCAATTAAAATAATTAGAATTAATAAGACAGAAGAAAAAGAAGAGAAGGGTCTTGTTAATAATTTCTGTAGTAATTTAATAGATTTAATTGATGAAGATGAAAATTATTCCTTAATAGGAAGACAGGATATAATAGATAGAACTATACAGATACTTTGTAGAAGGACGAAAAATAATCCCATTCATATAGGTGAGCCTGGAGTTGGGAAAACTGCAATAACTATGGGGCTTGCAAAATTAATTAAAGAGGGTAATGTTCCAGATAAGCTGAAAAATGCAGAGATTTTCTCCTTAGATATAGGAACAATACTTGCAGGAACTAAATATAGGGGAGATTTTGAAGAAAGAATAAAGCAAATTTTAGATGAGATAAAAACTCATAACAATCCTATAGTTTATATCGATGAAATCCATAATATTGTTGGTGCGGGAGCTTTAAATGGAAGTTCTTTAGATGGAGGAAATTTAATAAAAAAATATTTATTAGAAGGTAAAATTAGATTTATAGGAGCAACTACCTATGATGATTATAAGAAGCACTTTGAAAAGGATAAAGCTTTAGTAAGGAGATTTCAAGTTATAGATGTAAAGGAAACTTCTATAGATGAAACAGTAAATATTTTAAACGGAATTAAGGAAAAGTTTGAAGAGTATCATAATGTTATTTATACAGATGAAGCTTTAAAGTCTGCTGTAAAATTAAGTGCAAAATATATAAATGATAGATTTTTACCAGATAAAGCTATTGATATTATAGATGAAGCAGGAGCATATGTTGATATTAATAGAAATAAATATAAAGAGCCAGTAGTGGATGGAGTTATTATTGAAGAAATAATTTCTAAAATGTGTAATATACCTAAGCAGACCATTGAAAATACGGAGATAAAATCTCTAAAAATACTAGAAAAAGAACTTAAAAACAGTGTTTTTGGACAAAATCAAGCAGTTGAAGAGGTTGCTAGATGCATTAAGATGTCAAGAGCTGGCTTAAATGATGAAAATAAGCCTATAGCTTCTATGCTTTTTGTTGGACCTACTGGAGTTGGTAAAACTGAAATAGCTAAGGTTCTTTCTAAAACTCTAGGGGTGGAATTAGTAAGATTTGATATGAGTGAATATGGAGAAAAACATTCTGCAGCAAAACTTATAGGGTCACCACCGGGATATGTGGGATATGAAGAAGGTGGTCTTCTAACAGATACCATTAGGAAAAAAAATAATTGTGTTTTGCTTTTAGATGAAATTGAAAAGGCCCATCCAGATATTTTAAGTGTGCTATTACAAGTAATGGATTATGCAACTTTAACTGACAATAAAGGAAGAAAAGCTGATTTTAGAAATGTAATCTTAATTATGACATCTAATGCTGGAGCTAGGGATATAGGAAAAAATCTAGTTGGATTTGGAAGAGGAACTGTAAATATCGAAGCTGTAGATGAGGAAGTAAAGAGAGCCTTTACTCCTGAATTTAGAAATAGGTTAGATAAGATAGTAGTATTTAATCAAATAAATGAAGAAGTAGCATTGCAAATTACTAAAAAAGAATTAAATAAGTTTAAGAATAAATTGAAGAATAGAAATATTAACTTAACATTTAGTAATAAGTGTGTAAAAACTATAAGTGAACAAGGATTGTCTAAAGAGTTTGGTGCAAGAGAAATTTTACGTGTAATAAACTCAGAAATAAAACCTTTATTAGTAGATGAACTATTGTTTGGAGAGTTATCAAATGGTGGGAATTGTTCTATAGTTGTTGAAAATAATAAGTTTAAAATAAGAAATAAAAAATAGTATAAAGCTGCCTAAAGGTAGCTTTATACTATTTTGTTTATTAAGTTTTCAATATGTAGTTTAAAAAAAACTACATATATATTAAAATGTATGGTATATAGTAAATTGTAATTGGAGGGGTTTTACTTGGGTTTATATATCTTTTTATTAATATGGGGAACTATAGAACTATTAATTGGAGGAATTGTAGCAACACAAAGAAAATTATTAATGATTAAAGGAATCGTTGAGAGCTTTTCCTTTATAAATAGAAATTTTAGTATAGAAAAAATAAGTGATATTAAGGCTTTTTCAAGGTGGATTGGAGAAATAGTTTTGCTTGAAGGTGCTTTATACATTTTTTTATCTTCTGCTTCAATATATTTTCAAATAAATATTTTTATAGTAATTATATTTATTTGTTTAATTGAGATTTTTTTCTTTAATGTAATAAACAAAGGCTTAAATAATTATACAGAAAAATAAATGAGGTAAAGATGGTAGATAAAAGATATATTTTTGAAAATTATTTAAATATAGCAAGAAAATTTATTTCGGAAAAAGAATATGCAAAAGCTTTAAAATTTTATAAAAAAGCATATAAGCTTGAAGAAGGGAAAAATGATATTGAGTTAATATTAGATATTGCTCTCTTATATGATAAGCTTGGCTACAAGGATTTAGCTGAAGAAAAGTATAAAGAAGTTATAAAAATTGAAAGTAATGATGCTAGAGCTTATTATGGATTAGGTGTTTTATATGATGAGGATTGTTTTTATGAAGATGCAATAGAGTATTATAAGAAAGCTATAGCTATTGATGAAAAGTACGATAGAGCATATTTTTACTTAGCTAATGCATATGATGAGTTAAATGACATTGAAAATGCTATAAAGTACTATAATAAAACTTTAAAGTTAGTTCCAAATGATCTTTGGGCTAATGCAAATTTAGGATGTATTTATGAAGAAATGAAGGATTATAATAAAGCTTTGTTTTATATGAAAAAGGCTCTTGAAATTAGTAGTAATAATTTTAGAATTTTATTTAACATGGGAGTGTTAATGAAGAATTTAAATAAGGAGAAAGAAGCAATACACTATTATAAAAAATCTATAGAAAGCAATCCTAATTACCCATATAGTTATTTAAACTTAGCTGTTATTTATAGAGAAAATGATGACTATAATAAGGCTATTGATGTTATATCTGAGGGAATTGAAAATAATAATGATGCTAGTTTTTTATATTATAATAGAAGTTGTTTTTATGCTAACGTAAATAACTTAGAGTTGTCTTTAAAAGATTTAGAAAAAAGTATTGAGATGAATGAAATCTTTTTAGATTATATGAAAAAAGATAGGGAGTTAGATAAAATAAGAAAATTAAAAGAATATGATGAATTATTTGGGAGTAAGCTTTAATAATGGCTTACTCCTTTTTAATGTTAAAAAAATAACTAATACTAATAAATATTAAAGAGAAATATAGAAAATATAGGTAAAAAATATAGAATTAATAAAAATTTATACAAAATATTTGAACATTTTATTAATTTTATCGTTAAAAAAATTTCAAAAGTTGTGGGAGGTCTGTAATTATGGTAATATGAAAATGTTCGTCAAATTATAAACTAAATAAGGGATGAGTACAATGAAAAAAGGAATTATTTCTAATTTGTATATATTTGTTTCAGTCCCTATAATAGGAGGTTTTTATAGTGTTAAGTAATCTTTTTAGCAATGTAAATGTCACTAATAAGCTATTTACATTAAATGATGCTAAAATATTTAAAACTTTGGCTAAAGAAGATAATTCAGAGGAATTATCAGCTAAAGAAATTGACGAAAGCTTAAGCTTACCTTTTGAAAAGAATAAAGGTAAAAAAGCATTAATTAAAGCTTTTAGCTTTCAACCTAATCTAAATGGATATGGAGTTATAGTAAAAGAAAGAAAAGAAGAACTAGAGAAGGGACTAGAAAAGATTAAATCTTTAAATGAAGTTAAATTTGTTGTTAGCAAAAAGGATAAGGTTATATCTGAAGATTTAAAAGCTTATGGAGATGTATTAAGAGTTTCTCCAATGACAGATTTATATGAAAAGAAGCTTATTTCTAAAGCTTATGAAGATAATGATGATGTTGTAATTTATGATATTTTAGATGTAATAAAACTAGGACAGGCTCTATTAGGAAAAGATATAGAAAGTTTTATTACTGTTTATGGAAGTGCTGTTAATGGAAATAAAGTAATTTCTATAAATAAAAATACAACTTATAAAAATGTATTTGAAGCCTTAGATGGAAAAGAAGACATTCTAATTAAAGTTATTGATGGTGGAAGCTTAAATGGTACACCAGTATATGACTTGAACTCAGTTATTAAAAGTGAATCAAGAGGAATATTATATTTAACTGATAAGGATGTACCTTCTAATAAAAGCTATAGCTGCATTAACTGCTCAAAATGCTTAAGAGTATGCCCAGAAGGATTAAATCCAATAAAATTAATGGATCTTTATAAAAGAAAAGAAAAAGAAGAATTTATAAAATTTGGTGGTAATAAGTGTATTGATTGTGGATTATGTAGCTTTGTTTGTCCAGCTAATTTAGAAATTGCTCAAACTATAAAAACTGCCAAGAAATTCAACTAATTAATAAAAATCTGAATAGGAGTGAAAAAAGTGGAAAGTAGAAATCTTAAAATATCACCAGGGCCTTATATAAAAAGGGGATTTGGTATTAATAAGATAATGATAGATTTTATTATAGCATTAATTCCAGCTATTTTTGCAGGTATTTATTTTTATAAAATGGATGCCGCTATAATAGTTATGACCACAGTTTTAACAAGTATAATAGCAGAAGGTCTATGGAATAAATTTGTAAAGAAAACATCATTTTTAACAGATTTAAGTCCAATAGTTTTAGGTCTTATATTAGCTCTAATAATGCCAACATACGTGCCTTTATGGATACCTATTATTGGTTCTATTTTTGCAACAATAGTTGTAAAACAATTTTTTGGTGGTCTTGGACAAAACTTTATGAATCCAGCAGCAGCAACTAAAGCTTTTCTAATTGCTTCTTGGGCTGGAGTTATGGCAAAACCAGCTACAGATGCAACTTCTTCTGCATCAGCAGCTGCTGAAGTAGTAGTTCCTTTAATAGATAAAATTATAGGACAGCCTTCAGGAAGTATTGGTGAAACTTCAATTTTAGCTTTATGTATAGGTGGGCTTTATTTAGCTCTTAGAGGAAGAATTAGTTTAAGAGGTCCAGTAGCATTTATATTATCTGCAATGTTTATGTATAATATATTTGACAAGGATTTATTATTACCAGGAACTTTTTTTGTGGCAGCTATATTTATGACTACAGATTATGGTACAACTCCAATGACAAGAATTGGACAATACATATTTGGAATTATAGCAGGGGTTTGTGCTTCAGTTATTGCAGTTAAGGGATTTAACCCAGAAGGACCTTATTATGCAATAATAATTATGAATTTATGTACTCCTCTTATAGATTATCTTGCAACTAAAAAATATAAGGTTAAGAAGGAGGCTTAAGAATATGAAAGAAAATTTTAAGCTAGGAGGAATCCTTCTAATAATAACTATGATAGCAGGACTATTATTAGGTTTTGCAAATGACTTAACTAGAGAAGCAATTATAGAAAACTCTAAAATAAGTAAAGAAGATTTAAATTATATAATGCCAGAAGCAGAAAAAATTCAAGATTCAAGTATTGAGTTAGATTCTGAAGGAAATATAAAGGAAATATACGAAGCAGTAAATGGAAGTGATGTTATTGGTTATGTTTTAAAGGTAACTAGTAAGGGTTTCCATGGAGCAATAGATTTTGTTGTTGGTATTTCAAATGAAGACACAGTTTCAGGAGTTAAAGTTTTAGCTCATAGTGAAACACCAGGACTTGGAGCAAAGATTTCTGAAGAAAAATTTACTTCAAGATTTAAAAATAAGCCAGCAACTGGTTATTTAGAAGTAGTTAAAGTAACTCCTAATAAGGATACTGAAGTGGAAGCTATATCAGGAGCTACAACTTCAAGTAAAGCATCTGTAAATGCAGTAAATGAAGCTATTACCTTTTATTTAGAAAAAATAAAAGGTGAGTCAGTTGAACCAAAGGAAGATACTGATGCAGATACAGGGGCTAGTTCAAATTAATAAAAAATTAGGAGGAAAGCAATGAATAAGTTAATTGAAAGATTAAAAAATGGAATAGTTACTGAAAATCCAATTTTTGTACAAGTTTTAGCTATGTGTCCAACTCTTGCAGTTACAACAAATGCTAAAAATGCCTTAGGAATGGGACTAGCTTCTACTGTAGTTTTAATATTTTCAAATATGATAATTTCAGCAATAAGAAAATTAGTTCCAGACAAAATTAGAATTCCAGCTTATATTGTAGTTATTGCATCTTTTGTTACTATTGTAGATATGTTAATGCAAGGATATGTTCCAAGCCTTTATTCTTCACTTGGAATATTTATTCCTTTAATAGTTGTTAACTGTATAATATTAGGTAGAGCAGAAGCTTATGCTTCAAAGAATCCTATTTTACCTTCTATATTTGATGCTATTGGAATGGGACTTGGTTTTACTATAGCACTATTTTTAATAGGGACTTTTAGAGAAATATTAGGTGCAGGTCAAATATTAGGAATTCAAATAATTCCTGAAACTATTAAACCAGCCTCTATTATGATATTAGCACCAGGAGCTTTCTTTACATTAGGTGGGCTAATGGTTGCTTTAAATGCTTATAATATGAGAAAAGCAGAAAAAACAGGTGAAGCAGTTAAGACTTTAGAACATAGTTGCGGAAGTTGCTCTGGATGTGGAACTGGATCTTGTGGTACTAATTCAGGAATTGAAATAAAAGAATCTAAGAAAAACTAAGAGGGGTGGAACTTATGGAATTATTTATGATCTTTATAGCAGCAATGCTTGTAAATAACTTTGTACTTTCAAAATTCCTAGGGATTTGTTCATTCCTTGGAGTTTCTAAGAAAAAAGATGCAGCTATAGGTATGGGTCTAGCTGTTACATTTGTTATGACTTTAGCTTCAATAATGTCATGGCTTGTTTATACACAAATATTGGTTAGATTTGAGCTTGAATATCTAAAAACAATAGCTAATGTATTAGTTATAGCAGCATTAGTTCAATTTGTTGAGATGGCAATGAAAAAATTATCTCCAGCTCTACATAAAGCTTTAGGTATATATTTACCTCTTATAACTACAAATTGTGCTGTTTTAGGTATGGCTACATTAAACATTCAAGAAGGATATAATTTTATAGAATCAATAGTTAATGGTTTAGGTGCTGCATCAGGCTATATGTTATCTATAGTATTATTATCTTTTATTAGAGAAAGAATAGATAACAATGAAAATATACCGGTTGTTCTAAGAGGGTTGCCAATTACATTATTTACAGCAGCTTTAATGTCAATTGCCTTTTTAGGATTCCAAGGATTAATTCACTAGGGGAGGGTTAGTATGAATATTTTATATGCAACTTTAAGCTTAGGAGTTCTAGGATTAGTTTTTGGAGTACTATTAGGTTTTGCGTCAAAGGCTTTTGAAGTAAAGGTTGATCCTAAAATACCTAAGTTAAGAGAGTGTTTACCAGGTGCGAATTGTGGTGGATGTGGTTTTGCAGGTTGCGATGCTTACGCAGAAGCAGTTGTAATGGAAGGTGCAAAGCCTAATCTATGTTCTGTTGGTGGTGCTAAAACAGCGGAAGATATAGGGGCAGTTTTAGGAATAAAGGTAGATTCAACTGAAAAAATGACTGCTTTTGTAAAATGTAATGGTAATTGCGATTCAGCGAAAACTAGATATGACTTAGAAGGAGTTAATGATTGTTTAACAGCTTCTCTTATGATAGATGGTGGATCTAAAGCGTGTTCATATGGATGTTTAGGTCTTGGTAGCTGTGTGAATGTTTGTGAATTTGGCGCTTTAGAAATTGTAAATGGCATAGCAAAAGTTAATATGGATAAATGTACAAATTGTGGAGCTTGTATAAATATCTGTCCTAAGGGATTAATTGAATCAGTTCCTGTTTCAAAGAAGGTAAGAGTTGAATGTAACAATATTGAAATAGGAAGACACGTTAAAGAAAATTGTTCTGTTGCATGTATAGGATGTAAGTTATGTGAAAGAAATTGTCCTAAAGATGCAGTGCATGTAGTAAATAATTTAGCGAAAGTAGATTATGACAAGTGTGTAAACTGTCAAATATGTACTAAAAAGTGTCCAACTGGAGCAATAAAATTAATTAATAATTAATAATATAATTTATAAAAGTCAAAACTCTGTAGAGAGTTTTGACTTTTATTTTTGACTTACAACTCTTTAATTTTAATCTTTATTGAATACTCCAATTAGAGATAAAGATTCAACTCTACTTTTAATTTTAATTTTATCGGTTGTATATAAATTTAATTTTTTCATTCTTTCAAAGTAATCTCCACCAGAGAAAGTATGCCTTAGACTTTTACCACTCTCTATATTTAAAGTTTCATTAGCAAAGGCTATAATATCTCCTATAGCAAGTTCTCTAGGTAGTTCTAAAAGAGATTGACCTAATACGTATTTTACTGCATTATATCCTGCTAGTGCCCCTGTTGCCATAGCCTCAGTATGACCTACAAAAAAACCTGATTTCTCACCTGCACAAAACATATTATTAAGCCCCTTAATTTTCATTGTATTATCTCTAGGACTTGAAGCTAAATATCTTATAGAGTTAGATGTTCCTCCAGATAAAGGATCTATATATCTTGCATCTTCAAGACCAGGGAGCTTTCTTAAAGTTTCAATAGGATAATAAGAAGTCATAAGCTTAATATGTCCAGTATCAAGTAAAATTACATTTTCTGCAAATTCCTTTAAAGCATATTGTTGACAAACTTTTTGCCCTAGCTTATCTAAATTAATATCTTCTCTAGGAATGGGTATTACAGCAACTCCTTTAGAGGTAAGCTCTTCTAATAATTGAGGAGATAAGGATTCTCGTGGAAGTTCACAAGAGCCACTCATTGCTCCTGGAGTACCATTTGCTCTTTCACCAATAATATCTGGTATACCAGCTTTGGAGCTTAAACTTTCCCTGCCACCGAATGTAGGACATCTTAACACACACATAGAGCAACCATTTCCATACCTATTACAGTTTGTCATAGGCCCAGTAGAACCTGTAGTTTCGATAAAAACATCTCCATCTATAAAGGAGCCATCAGATAACTTTATTTTAAGAATTGAATTATTATCTAAAACTACATTAACTGCTCTACTTTTAAAGTGTATGTTAATTCCTAAAGACAAAATATATCTTCTAATTTTAGGTTCAGCCTTGCCTATATCAGTTAAACTTGCATGTTTATGCCCAGCAAAATCAATATTTTCATGAAGAGCTAAATTGTCCATAATATCTATTATTTCATTAGCACCAAGATAAGACAATTCCTCAGCAGCAGTAAATCTTCCATTATTCCTCATTATACCTCCAACGTTTCCTACCCCAAGAAGCATATCCGTTCTTTCAATGATATGAACTTCAGCCTTCATCTTTCTTGCTTGTATTGCAGCTTGGCATCCTGCAAAGCCTCCACCTATAACAACAACTTTCATTATAAAATACCTCGAATATTACTATTTATAATAAAATATTCTAATATTTTAAAAGTGGTACTTATATATTTAATTAATAATAGGGATTATGTTGTATACTGGCTCTTCATATGGATGAATAGCTTTGATTACATTGATTACTTCTAAAGCTAAATCTTTATGACATTGAAATTCCATTTTTGCTTCCTTCTCAATAGATAAACTGTTTTCCTTACCTAGATAAGGAGTTGAACCTTTTAATGGTCTAAAGTAACCTGTAACTTCAGTTATGGAAATACAATTATCATAATTTCCAATAGTTAAAGCTCCAGTCTTGTTTATAGATTCCATAAGTTTATCAACATGGTTATAAGGAAGATAGATTTCAAACTTAACTTTTGTATAGTTCATAATAAGACCTCCTATAATAGCTATAATTAAATAATAGACTATTGTTAAAAGTTAGTAAACCAAATAAATGTCTAATAAAAATAAAAAATAAATTTATAAAAAATCATAAAATCCCCTAAATAACTAACAAATTATTATAAAAAATAAAAATAATGAAAAATAATATCAGATAATCAAATAAATTATTATAAAACTATGAAAGATAATCTATCATATATCTTTTGATAATTTGAAGCATATTATATAGTGAAAGAAATAAATTTAATTTGAGGGGATTGAAATGGGAGTTTTGTTTTCAATTATTGGTGTAACCTTAAGTTTTATTGCAGCTTTTACTTTAATTAGGAATATTATTATTGACAAAGTATTTGTTATCAAAAAAGTTAAAGTAATAGGATTTGATGCATATACCTACCTAACACCTGGATTAGAATATAATACTGTATATAATGCTAAAATCTATCCAATTGTAGAAATAGAAGAAAATAACAAGAAGATAAGAGTAGCCGTTTCTTTATTGGGAGATAGATGTAAATTAGAAAAGGGAGATGAAATAGAAGTTATATATCCAAGGGGAAAAGTTAATAAAATAAGATTATACACTAAGGAAGATATATATAACTTTTATTATTTAACTTTATTAATTGGAATACTGATAACTATTTTATCTATTGGAACGATTTAAAGATTCATATTATGCATTTAGAATATAGAGATAATAATTGCTATGATAGAATATAGTAATTATTATCTCTATCTTTTATTTTTAATAGAATTAACATTTTAATTTCATATTATAGAATTAGAAATATAATAATGAAAAATTTATGCTTTCTTTTCATTATATAAGGGGGCAATAGGAAAGATGAATTTAACTGTAAAAGAAATAATTCTAAGAATAGTTTTAGCCCTTATAATAGGGGGGATTATTGGCTATGAAAGAGAGTTGCAAAATAGAGCAGCTGGATTTAGGACTCATATATTAGTTTGCCTAGGAGCTACTATAGTATCTTTACTTCAAATTGATATAGGAAATAAAGCTATGGAAATTATAGAAGTAAATAAAAGCTTATCTGATGTAATTAAAATTGATTATGGAAGACTTGGAGCACAAGTAATCACTGGAGTTGGATTTATAGGTGCTGGAGCTATAATTCATACTAAGGGAAATATAAAGGGTTTAACAACAGCGGCAACTTTATGGATAGTAGCTTGTTTAGGATTAACCATAGGCATGGGTGGATATTTAATTAGTATATTTTCAACTATACTTATATTCATTACTTTAGTATTTCTTAAAAGGATAGAAGATAAATTTATATCAAGAAATACAATAATGGTATTAGAAGTAAGATATTTAGAAAATGAAAATATGAATTATGAAATTGATAATTTACTAGAAAAGAAAAAAATAAGAATAAAAAGGATAGAATATTATCATCAAGGAAATGGGAGTAAAGAAATTTATTCAAAGTATATAATTTGTAAACCTAGATATGTACATTTAGATGAAATTATAAAAGAATTAAAAGATAAAAACTATATAATAAGTATAAATATAATTAGTTAGTGGAAATATTTTGATTATCAAAATATTTTAGGACAAATATAGGATATCTAATTGAATTTTGTTGAAGTTTAGATTATTATTTAATAAGGAACAATAGAAAAAGGATGGGATATTTCATTATGCAAAAAGATGTAAGTATAGTTAATGAACTTTTAGTCAAAATATTTAACGAAATACTTCAAATTGAAGAAAAAACTTTAAAAAATGGGCATTTTTCAGATTTGTCAGTAAGAGAAATGCATACTGTTGAAGCTATAGGAAGAAAAGAAAAAAGAATGATGAGTGAAGTTGCACAAGATTTAGGAATAACAGTTGGAACATTAACTACATCAATAAATAGACTGATAAAAAAAGGGTATGTTGAAAGAAGTAGGATAGAAGAAGATAGAAGAGTTGTTTTAGTTGAGTTAACTAAAAAAGGTAAGGTGGCTCATAGATTACATGAAAGATTTCATAATGAAATGGTAAGAAGTATGATGGACAGTCTTTCAGAGAGAGAACAGGAAGTATTAATAAGTTCTTTAGGGAAGTTAAATAATTATTTTAAAATAAAATGTGAATCTATAAAATAATATAATTAATATGTGTAAGAAGTACGGGAGGATATTATGGTAAACACAAGTTTGGAAGTTGCTAAGTATGCAACAAGAATGGCTATTTCATCAAGGGAAGAAGAAGAGGAGCTTAAGATCGAACTTAAGAAGAGAGGGATTATAGTGACTGCTGTAAATATAGGTGGAAATATAAATGAGTCAACTTCCAAAATATTAGAAAGAGCATTAGTTGCATCTAAAAGAAATGGACTTATTAGAGAAGAACATTTACATGAAGGTGGAGTTATAGGAGCTACTAGGGATGCTTTAATGCAAGTATGGAATAGAGCGAGCGGACAAAATGTAGGTGGGAAAGTAGGAATTGCTAGAAGAGGAGAACATTTAAGTGTTTGTATATTTCTAAGTGTTGGACTTTTACACTTAGATGAGGTTGTAATAGGAATAGGACATAGAGCTATACCAGAGTAAAATTTTAAATGTGTATTGAATTTAATAATTCAATACACATTTTTTTTAGTATATTTTATTTATTTACAAAAAAAGCTAATTATGATATTATATGATAAATATCAAAATATCAATAATATATTAAATTAGATGATAGAATATTACTATATAAAGAAAATTATAGAATAATTAATAATAAATCTTTATATAAAATAGAAATGTAGAATTGTAGGTTGTAATGTTTTATTATTTTGGATAGCATTGATATAAAATAGGAGGATAGTTAATATGGTAGGAAAAAAGAAAATAGCAATAGTGCTAATGGCACTAATTGCATCAAGCTTTCTAGTAGGCTGTAAAGGGGATGAGAAAGCTTCATCTAATGAAGAAAAGAAATATAAGATAGGAATTAATCAACTAGTACAACATCCAGCTTTAGATTCTGCAAGAGAAGGGCTTATTGAAGGATTAAAAGAAAAGGGATATGAAGAAGGAAAAAATATTACTATTGATTATCAAAATGCTCAAGGTGATAATCCAACCTCACAAACTATAGCACAAAAGTTTGTTTCTGAAAAGAAGGATTTAATTTTAGCTATTGCAACAACTTCAGCACAAGCTGTATATAATGCAACAAAGGATATACCAACAGTATTTACTGCAGTAACTGACCCAATAGCAGCTGGAATAGCAAAGGATTGGAAAAATTCGGGAACTAATTTAACAGGTGTTTCAGATATGGTTCCGGTAGACAAGCAATTAGAGTTATTAATTAAGCTAAAGGGAGATATTAAAACTTTAGGGGTTATATACAATACATCAGAAGCTAATTCAGTAGTACAAGTTAATTCTTTAAAAGAAGAAGCTACTAAATTAGGAATAAACATAAAAGAAATTGGTATTACAAATATTAATGAAATAAATCAAAATTTAAGTGCAGTAATTAAAGATATAGATGCATTATATACTCCAACAGATAATACTGTTGCATCTGCTTATGATTTAGTTGGGCAAATTGCTATTAAAAATAATGTTCCAATTCTTGGAGCAGAAGAAGCGGTAGTATCAAAAGGGGGATTATGTTCAATAGGAATAGATTATTTTAAGCTAGGAAAAGAGACAGGATATAAGGCAGCAGAAGTATTAAATGGAAAGAATCCCAATGAAATAGAAATAACTACTTTAAGTGATATGAGCATTACTATAAATACAGATGTAGCAGCTAAATTAAATATAAGTATACCTAGTGATATTGAGAAGGATGTAAACAAGGTTACTGGAGGCGTGAATTAGTGGATTTAATTATTAATGTATTAGAACAAGGATTATTATTCGGAATAGTTGCTATTGGAGTTTATATAACTTACAAAATATTAGATTTTCCAGATCTTTCTGTAGATGGAACTTATCCATTAGGTGCGGCAATTTGTGCAGCATTACTTTTTAAGGAAATAAACCCTTGGTTTGCATTAATAATTGCAACTATTGGGGGAGCTTTAGCAGGATTTGTCACAGCATTTTTGAATGTAAAATTAAAGATAACTAATTTAATGTCAGGTATATTAGTTATGATTGGATTATATTCAGTTAATTTAATTGTTATGGGACAATCAAATATTCCTTTATTTAATACTAAAAGTGTTTTTAATGGTGAGAATAAAATATTTATAATCATAACTGTTGTTTTATTAATAAAATTAACTTTCGATTTATTCTTAAAAACTAAGCTAGGGAATTTATTGATTGCAGTTGGTGATAATGAACAATTAGTTACTTCTTTAGGAGTAAATAAAAGTAATATAAAAATATTAGGTCTTATGATAAGTAATGGATTAGTTGCTTTAAGTGGTGCACTTACTGCACAATATCAAGGATTTTCAGATGCTAGTATGGGAACAGGAGTAGTTGTAATGGGATTAGCCTCTGTAATAATTGGTTCATCAATGTTTAAAAGGATATCCTTTATAAAAGCGACAAGTCTTTCAATATTTGGAGCTATTATTTATAAATTAGCTATAGCAATGGCTTTAAAATTTGGTTTAAATCCTAATTATTTAAAACTTATGACAGCCATCATAGTTATTTTAGCTTTAAGTTTAAATTCTGATACCTTTAAGTATAAAAGTAGGAGGAAATCTAAAAAAGTTATATTGGAAAATGAAGGCGGTGATTTAAATGCTGAAGATTCAAGCATTGCACAAGGTCTTTAATGAAAACACAATTAATGAAAATAGAGTTTTTTCTAATTTTTCTTTTGAAGTAAAAGAAGGAGATTTTATTACTATAATTGGTTCTAATGGAGCAGGAAAATCTACACTATTAAATATTATTTCTGGAAATATAGATTGTGATGAAGGAATAATTGAGTTAAATGGTAAAGATGTTTCAAATATAGGTGAATTTAAAAGAGCTAAACTTATAGGGCGGGTTTTTCAAAATCCATCTTTAGGTGTAGCACCTAATATGACTATATTAGAAAACCTATCTTTAGCAGATAATAAAGGAAAGAAGTTTGGATTGGGTCTTGGAATTACAAAAAAAAGAATTCCTTATTATGAAAGTCTTTTAAAAGAATTAGACTTAGGCTTAGAGGGGAAGTTATATAACAAAGTCAATTTATTATCAGGAGGACAAAGACAAGCTTTGACTATGTTAATGGCTGTAATGTCAGAGCCCAAATTATTATTATTAGATGAGCATACTGCAGCATTAGACCCTAAAACTTCAATAAAAATAATGGATATTACTAAAAAAATATTGAAAGATACTAATATAACTACAATGATGGTTACTCATAATTTAAAGCAAGCTATAAAAACTGGAAATAGATTAATAATGATGCATAGAGGAAAGATTTTACTTGATGTTAGAGATAAAGAAAAATCTGAGCTTACAACAGAAAAACTTATGTATTTATTTAAGGATGCAAATATTAAAGATGATTTAAGTGATAGAAGCCTTTTAATATAATTATATTTAGTAGAGTATTTATAATGAATACTCTACTTTTTTATGTATAGAAAAAAATAAAAAAGTAGAATATTTTTTACATGTATATTAAATAAGTTTAAATGGAAAAGTAATAATATTTAAAGTTAAAATATTAAAAAAGAAAGATTGTTATATATATAACGAAAAATCTTTTCTAAGATATGTTTTTATAAAAATATATTAAGTTATCAATTTATCATAATACATGAAATTATTCAAAAAAATTTAAAAAATCAGAAAATAGCGAAAATAAACTTTCTAAGTTAGGATTTTTATATCAAATATTAGAAAAAAATGACTGATATAAGCATATAAAAGCCGTTTTTAAAGAATGAAAGAAAAAAATAGAAAAAATATGATAAAAATTTAACAAAAAAGATTGACAAAAAATAAACAATGAAATACAATGATATTGTAATCAAGTTAAGGAAATTTTATAAATAAAGAAAATAATTTAAAAATTATAAATCTTATTATTTTAGGAGGATTTAAAATGGCTGTAACAAATGCACAAGAATTAACTCAAAGAATCAAAGAATTAAGAGAGGCTCAAAGAAAGTTTGCAACTTATACTCAAGAACAAGTTGACGAGATTTTCAGACAAGCGGCTATAGCAGCAAATGATAATAGAATTAAGTTAGCTAAAATGGCAGTAGCTGAAACTGGAATGGGTATAGTTGAAGATAAGGTTATTAAAAACCACTTTGCAGCTGAATATATATATAATCAATATAAAGATATGAAAACTTGCGGTGTTTTAGAAGAAGACAAAACTTTTGGTATAACAAAAGTAGCTGAACCAATAGGAGTTATAGCTGCAATTGTTCCAACAACAAATCCAACTTCAACAGCAATTTTCAAAACTTTAATAGCTTTAAAAACTAGAAATGCAATTATAATATCACCACATCCAAGAGCTAAGAATGCTACTATTGAAGCAGCTAGAATAGTTTTAGAAGCAGCAGTTAAAGCAGGAGCTCCAGAAGGAATAATTGGATGGATAGACGAACCATCAGTAGAACTATCACAAAATGTTATGAGAGAATCAGATATAATTCTTGCAACAGGTGGTCCAGCTATGGTTAAGGCTGCATATTCATCAGGAAGACCAGCATTAGGAGTTGGAGCAGGAAATACACCAGCAATTATAGATGAGACAGCTCATATAAAAATGGCAGTAAACTCAATATTATTATCTAAGACTTTTGATAATGGTGTTATTTGTGCTTCAGAACAATCATTAGTAGTTTTAGAACAAGTTTACGATGAAGTTAAGAAAGAGTTAAGTGATAGAGGGGCTTATATACTAAAGGGTGAAGAAGTAGATAAGGTTAGAAAAGTAATCTTAAATGAAAAAGGCGGTTTAAATGCAAATATAGTTGGTCAATCAGCTTGTAAGATTGCTGAAATGGCAGGAGTTAAGGTTGAAGCTTCAGCTAAGGTTTTAATAGGGGAAGTAGAATCAGTAGAATTAGAAGAGCCATTTTCACATGAAAAGTTATCACCGATTTTAGCTATGTATAAGGTTAAATCTTATGAAGAAGCTTTAGAAAAAGCAGGCAGATTAATTGAATTAGGTGGTATGGGTCATACATCAATTCTTTACACAGATCAACTTAAGTCAAGAGATAGAATATTACAATTTGGCGAAAAAATGAAAACTGCTAGAACATTAATTAATATGCCAGCATCACAAGGTGCAATAGGTGATATATTTAACTTTAGATTAGCACCATCATTAACTCTTGGATGTGGATCATGGGGAGGAAACTCAGTTTCAGAAAATGTTGGTCCAAAGCATTTAATTAACATCAAGAGTATAGCTGAAAGGAGAGAAAATATGCTTTGGTTTAGAGTTCCAGAAAAAGTTTACTTTAAATATGGTTGTTTACCAATTGCTCTTGAAGAGTTAACTGATATGGGTAAAAAGAAAGCATTTATAGTAACTGATAAAGTATTATTTGATATGGGATATACTAATAAAGTTACAGAAGTTTTAGAAAGAAATGGAATACAATTTAAAATATTCTCAGATGTAGAACCAGACCCAACGCTTAGATGTGCAAAAGCTGGTGCAAAGGAAATGTTAAACTTCAACCCAGATGTTATAATAGCATTAGGTGGTGGTTCAGCAATGGATGCTGCTAAAATTATGTGGGTTATGTATGAACATCCAGAAGTTAACTTCCATGATTTAGCTATGACATTTATGGATATAAGAAAGAGAATATACAAATTCCCTAGAATGGGTGAAAAAGCTATGATGGTTTCAATTGCAACATCAGCTGGAACAGGATCAGAAGTAACACCATTTGCAGTTATTACTGATGAAACTACAGGAGTTAAATACCCACTTGCAGATTACGAGCTAACACCTGATATGGCTATAGTAGATGCTGAACTTATGATGACATCTCCAAAGGGATTAACTGCTTGTGCAGGTATAGACGTATTAGTTCACTCAATAGAAGCATACGTATCAATAATGGCTTCAGAATATACAAATGGATTAGCATTAGAAGCAATTAGATTAGTATTTAAATATTTACCAGATGCTTATGCTGAAGGAACAACTAATGTCAAGGCAAGAGAAAAAATGGCTCATGCGTCATGTATGGCTGGAATGGCGTTCTCAAATGCGTTCCTTGGAATTAACCACTCAATGGCTCATAAATTAGGTGCATTCCATCACTTACCACATGGTATGGCAAACTCATTATTAATGAATGAAGTTATAAGATTTAATGCTACAGATGCACCAACTAAGCAAGCTGCTTTTGCTCAATACAAATATCCAAATGCAGCATGGAGATATGCTAGAATTGCTGATCATCTTGGCTTAGGTGGAAATACTGAAGAAGAAAAGGTGGAACTGTTAATTAAAGCAGTAGAAGAATTACAAGCAAAAGTTAATATGCCAAAGACTATTAAAGAAGCTGGGGTATCAGAAACTAAGTTCTATGCAACTTTAGATGAAATGGTTGAGCAAGCATTTGATGATCAATGTACAGGTGCTAACCCAAGATACCCATTAATGAGCGAATTAAAAGAAATGTATATAAGAGCTTATGAAGGTCCAAAGGCTAAAGAAGTAAAAAAAGAAACTAAGAAAAAATAATAGTTAAAAGTATATAAATTTATCCAAAGCACTCCGAAAGGGGTGCTTTTATTATATTAAATATTATTAATTATTCTTATATATGAAGGATTTTATATAAATTAAGAAGGAAAAGATATTTTTTATAACATAATATATATTAATCTATATAATAAATAGAGAGAAGATTTAAAGAATAATTAATAAACTAAAGAAATAAAATTATATTTTTAAAAGGGTGGATATTAAAATGGTTAATATATTTGGTATAGATGTAAGTGTATGGCAAGGAAATTTTAATTTTAAGCAAGCTTCTGAAGAAGGAGTTAAATTTGCTATTATAAGAGGTGCTTATAACACAAGTAAGGATAGTAGATTTGAAGAATATTATAAAAATGCTAAAGCTATGGGATTAAGTGTTGGAGTTTATCAATATAGCATGGCAACTTCAGTAGAAAAAGCCATAGAAGAAGCTAAATTTTTAGAATCAAATGTTTTAATTAATAAAAAATTTGAACTCCCAATATACTTTGATATAGAAGACAATGTTCATAAGAATTTAAGTGCTAATGAAATTTCTAACATTTCGAAAGGGTGGTTAGACTATCTTGAGGAAAGAGGATTTTTCGTTGGAGTTTATTCAAATAAATATTTTCTTGAAAGTTATATTAATAATGAAATAAGAAGAAGGTATGCAATATGGGTTGCTCAATGGGCAGAAAAATGCACTTATGAAGGTCAATACGGAATGTGGCAATTTGGTGGGGAAACAAATTTAATTAGAAGTAATAAGATTGCTGGAGTGGTTTGTGATCAAAATTATATGTTAGTGGATTATCCTAGTATAATTATAGAAAAAGGTTTTAATGGATATGGAAATTCAAGTGATAATTCAAGTGGTAGTACAAATGAAAATAATAGCACAAGTTCTACTATAACTTATGTTGTTCAACCAGGAGATAATTTATCTTCAATAGCAGTAAAATATGGAACAACTTATCAAGAGATAGCTAGAATAAATGGGATAAGCAATCCCAATTTGATATATCCAGGGCAAGTATTAAAGATAAACTCAACAAAAGAAAATGAAATATATTATACAGTTAAGTCTGGAGATACATTATCTTCAATAGCAGCGAAATATGGAACAACTTATCAAGAAATAGCTAGAATAAATGGGATAAGCAATCCAAATTTAATATATCCAGGACAAGTTATAAAGATAAATTAAAAATAGATATTGGTAAAATTTATTCTAACATCTTATAATTATTTAGTTTTTAAAACTCCTTCGGGAGTTTTCTATTATTTATAGCATTATAAAAATACTTTATTGACAATAGATAGTATAAATGTTATTCTATAAAAAAAGATTACCTTTAATTTAATCCAGAGAGGTTAGTAAGGGAGATAAGAAGTATTATATACTTAGGTTTATTATGTCTTCCTTTAAATAAGGAAGTTTTTTTATGCGTAAAAACCTTTAAATTTAACACAGAGATGTTAACAAGGAGTGATAATTATGAAAAATAAACATTTAATTGATCCAATGGATTTTTCTAAGGAAGAATTAGAAGAAATATTCAATTTAGCTCATCAAATAATAGAAAATCCAAATGAGTATTCACATGTTTGTGATGGAAAGATATTAGCAACACTTTTTTATGAGCCAAGTACTAGAACAAGATTTAGTTTTGAAGCTGCAATGATGAGACTTGGAGGAAAAATTTTAGGCTTTTCTGAGCCAAATTCAAGTTCAACAGCTAAGGGAGAAACTTTAGCAGACACTATTACTATGGTATCTATCTATTCAGATATAATTGCAATGAGGCACCCTATGGAGGGATCAGCGAAACTTGCAAGTATGTATTCAGAAGTTCCAGTAATTAATGCAGGTGATGGTGGACATCAGCACCCAACTCAAACTTTAACAGATCTTTTAACAATAGAATCCTTAAAAAATGGTTTAGAAAATCATACAATTGGAATATGTGGTGATTTAAAAAATGGAAGAACAGTTCATTCATTAATCAAAGCAATGTCAAGATACGAAGGAACAAAATTTATACTTATATCACCAAAGGAATTATCAATTCCTTCATATATTAGAGATGAAGTATTATTAAAAAATAATATTGAATTCAAAGAAGTTGAAAAATTAGAAGATGTAATAGATGAATTAGATATACTTTATATGACTAGAATTCAAAAAGAAAGATTCTTTAATGAAGAAGAGTATTTAAGATTAAAAGATAGTTATATATTAGATGTTGAAAAAATGAATTTAGCAAAAGATGATATGATAGTTCTTCATCCATTACCAAGAGTAAATGAAATTGCTATAGAAGTTGATAAAGATAAGAGAGCATGTTATTTTAAACAAGCTGAATTCGGAATGTATGTAAGAATGGCTCTAATATCAAAACTTTTGGGGGTGCTATAAATGTTAGAAATAACTAGTATAAAAGATGGATTAGTAATAGATCATATAAAAGCTGGAATGGGAATAAAAATATTTAATTATTTAAAGTTAGACAAAGTTAATAGTCAAGTTGCTTTAATTATGAATGTTAAAAGCGAGAAAATGGGAAAAAAAGATATTATTAAAATAGAAAATTCTTCAGAGGTTGACTATACAGTGCTTAGCTTATTATCACCACATTTAACTATAAATGAAGTTAAAGAAGGGGAGATAAGAAGAAAGCTAAAACCAGAATTACCAGAAAAAGTGGTAGAAGTTTTAATATGTAATAATCCAAGATGTATAACTACAGCAGAAAGTTATGTACCTCACACATTTAGTTTAATAAATGAAGATAAAGGAACATACAAATGTGATTACTGTGATAATATTACAAAATTATCAGATTTGTAGACCTAGGAGGTTGAATTATGAATTTGCTTATAAAAAATGCTAGAATTGTGGATAGTTTACAGGATTTCAATGGAGATATTTATATTGAAAATGGGTTAATAAAAGAAGTCGGATTAAATTTAAATATAGAAAATGTAGAAACTATAAACGCAAAAGGCAGTGTAATAATGCCGTCTTTTATAGATACACATGCTCATTTTAGAGAGCCAGGATTAACTTATAAAGAAGATATAGAAACGGGTTCTAGATCAGCTTTAAGAGGAGGGTACACAGGGGTATGCTTAATGGCAAATACTCAGCCTATATGTTCAAATAAAGAAGTTTTAGAAAAGGTTAGAACTAGAGAAAAAGAATTAAAATTAATAGATTTACATCAGTGTGTTTCCGTTACTAAAGGATTTAATGGAAAAGATTTAAGTCACCTAGATAACTTTATAGATGATAAAAGACTTAAAGCAATTTCAGATGATGGTGTAGGGGTGATGGATTCTGAGATAATGTATAATGCTATGCTTAAGGCTAAGGAATATGGATGGGTGATTATGTCCCATGCAGAAGATAAAGGTTTTTCAGAGTTTGATATGAGAATAGCTGAAAATATAATGACTTTAAGAGATTTATATTTAGCAAAAGAAACAGGGGCTAGGCTTCATATGTGCCATGTTAGTACAAAGGAAGCAATTGAATATATTAGAGATGCAAAGAAAAGCTTTAGTAATATAACTTGTGAGGTTACTCCACATCATATATGTCTGACTAAGGATATTAATGATTACAGAGTTAATCCTCCAATAAGAGAAAAAGAAGATGTAAGTGAAGTAATAAAAGCCATTAAAGATGGTGTAGTAGATTGTATAGGAACAGACCATGCACCACATACAAAAGAAGACAAAGAAAAAGGTTCTCCTGGAATGATTGGGCTAGAAACTGCTTTTCCAATTTGTTATACAAGTTTAGTTAAAAGTGGAGAAATAACTTTAAATAAACTAAGTGAGATAATGTCTAGGAATGGAGCTAAAATACTTGGAATGAATAAAGGAATTATTAGCCCAGGTATGGATGGAGATTTAGTAATACTAAATTTGGATAAAAAGATAGTTGTAAATTCAGAGGATTTTCATTCAAAAGCTAAGAATACACCTTTTGAAGGTATGGAGTTTTATGGTGAAGTTCAAATGACTATAAAGTCAGGGAGAATTCTTTATAAGAAGTAGGAGGATAATATGAAAAGTTTTATAATAGATAAGTTATATAAGAGAGTAGAGGAAAGAGGAGTGGTATGCGTAGGTTTAGATACTGCTATTGAATATATACCAAGTCATCTTTTTGAAGGAAGAAGTGAGACAGAAGCTTTAGTTGAATTTAATAAACAAATAATAGATGCAACTATAGATGTGGCTTCTTGTTTTAAAGTTCAAATAGCTTATTATGAAGCTTTAGGATTAAAGGGAATGCTTGCATATAAAGAAACATTAGATTATTTAAAAGCAAAGGATGCAATTATAATTGCAGATATAAAAAGAGGGGACATAGCAGCAACAGCTAAGCAATATGCCAAAGCTCATTTTGAAGGGGATTTTGAAGTTGATTTTATCACTTTAAGTCCTTATATGGGAATGGATAGTATAGAACCTTATATGCCATATATGGAAAAAGGGAATAAGGGAGTTTTTACACTAGTTAGAACTTCAAATCCAGGTGCGGAAGATATAGAAATGTTAAAAGTAGAAGACGGAAGAGATGTTTACAAAGTTGTTGGAGATAAACTAATTGAAATGGGAAGTAAAGTGTCTGGAGACTGTGGTTATTCAAGTATAGGTGGAGTAATAGGATGTACTCATGTTGAAGAGGGAATTGAGATAAGAAAAAGATTTAAAAATATGTTCTTTTTAATACCTGGATATGGAGCTCAAGGTGGAAAAGCAGAAGATGTAGCTTTATATTTAAACAATGGAAATGGCGGAGTTGTTAATTCTTCAAGAGCTATACTTTTAGCTTATAAAAAGCAAGAAGGAAGAGAAAAAGAATTTGCAGCATGTGCAAGAGAAGAAGCTATTAGAATGAGAGATGAAATAAAAGCTGCAGTGGATAGTCTATAGGAGGAGAGCTAATGAAGATGGCTTATACTAAATCAAAAGTTATATCAAATGAGAATATAGTTCCTGGAATATACAAAATGGTTGTAGAGGATAACAATGAAGTAAGAGCTGGACAATTTTACATGTTAAAATTAAATGGACAAACTCTACTTCCAAGACCTATTAGTGTATGTGAAAAAAATGAAGGGACTATAACTTTCTTATATGCTGTAGTTGGAAATGGTACTAAAGAATATGTAGACCTTAAAAAAGGAGATTACATAAATCTTACAGGCCCCTTAGGTAATGGATTTAATGTTTATGAGGACCTTGGTAAAGTAGCATTAGTTTCAGGGGGAATCGGCACAGCGCCCATGTTAGAGGTGGCTAAAAAGCTAAGAGAAAATAATAAGGATTCAAAAATAGACTTATATGCAGGATTTAGAGATGATATTTATTTAATAGATGAAATAAAGGAATATGCTGATAATACATATGTAACTACTAACACTGGAAAGCATGGACATAAGGGATTTGTAACTGATATTCTTAAAGTAGAAGAATATGAAACAGTTCTTTGTTGTGGACCAGAGATAATGATGAAAAAAGTAATAGATATGTGTAAAGAGAAGAATGTAAAAATTTATGTATCTATGGAAAAGCATATGGCTTGTGGAGTAGGTGCTTGTTTAGTATGTACTTGCAAGACTAAGGATGGTAATAAGAGAACTTGTAAAGATGGTCCAGTTTTTGATGGATATTATGTTGAGCTTTAAAATCAAGGGAGGAAATTAAAATGTTAAAGGTAAATATAAATGGAGTAGAATTTAAAAATCCAGTAATAGCTGCCTCAGGAACCTTTGGATTTGGAGCAGAATATAATAATTTTTATGATGTAGGAATATTAGGTGGAATATCCTCAAAAGGACTTACCTTAAATCCTAAGGAAGGTAATGATGGAATTAGAGTTTATGAGACACCATCAGGAATGATGAATTCAGTAGGATTACAAAACCCAGGAATAGATAAGTTTATATCTGAAGAACTTCCAAGAATGAAAACTTTAGGAACTAACATTATTGCAAATGTTGGTGGAGGTTGCATGGAAGATTATGAAGAAGCTATAGAAAAATTAAGAGGAACTGACATTGATATGATAGAGCTTAACATATCATGCCCTAATGTTAAATCAGGTGGAATGGCTTTTGGAATAAAGTCTAATGTAGCTTATGATGTAGTTTCTAAAATAAAGAAAATAGCTGATAAGCCTTTAATGGTTAAATTATCCCCAAATGCAGAAGATATAGTTAGAATGGCTATAAGCTGTGAAGAAGCAGGAGCTGATTCTATATCTTTAATAAATACATTAAAGGGCTTTGCAATAGACCCTTATAAAAGAAAGCCTGTATTTAATAATATGTATGCAGGAGTTTCAGGTCCAGCTGTTAAACCTATAGCCCTTAGGATGGTTCATGAAGTATCAAAAGCTGTTAATATACCTGTAATAGGGTTAGGTGGTATTTCGAATGGACAAGATGCAATAGAGTTTATGATGGCAGGCGCTTCAGCAATTCAAATAGGAACTATAAACTTTATTAACCCTATGGCTGGTAAAGAAATTATTAATGAAATGGAAGCATTCTGTATATCACAAGGTATCAAGGATATAAATGAAATAGTAGGATGCATAAGATAATTAATAGTAAGTAATGTAGAAATAGTAAAAAGTATATTATAAAGGCTGTCTTAGACAGCTTTTTTTATTATACCAGTAATTGATAAAAGCAATACATTATATATAACTATTTCTTAAGAAAATTTTAAGAAATAGCTTTATATTGTTTGGCAAATAAGGTAGAATATATAATGAACAATAATATAATAAAATCATTGTATGAATAGAACTTTAGAGTTTTATTAATATAGTAGTTAAGGAGGATACAATGAGAATAAAAAAAGCAAGTATAGTTTTTAGTGTAGTTATTATAGTATTGTTATTACTTATAGGACTTATAGTAAGTAATATACTAAATAGAGGCACAAAGGAAGTAAAAGTTGCAAAGAACTTTATTTCAGATTTATATGATAGTGGAGTAATAGAAGAAAATAAAGAAATAAAAAATGAAGTTGTTAAAGAAGAAGCTTTAAATAAAGCCTCTAACGAAAATTCTAAAATAAAATATTCTGTAATAGTTGGAGATTATGCAGTTAGTATAGATAAGGATTATAATATATTAGGTTTTTTAAATAAAAGTATAGAGGATGCTAATACTAGATCAAATTATATTAAAGAAGATGATGCAATATATCTGGCAAAATCATATTTATCTAAAATTACTAAAGACGATTGTAAGTTTAAAGAAATTAGAGTTCAAGAAGGGGTAGCTAGTCCAGTATATAATATAATATTTTATAAATATAGAGATGGTTATCCATATTACACACAGGAAATAAATACGTTAATTAATAAAATTACAGGAAAATTAGAAGGTTATACTAATTATCCTATAAATGATATGAAATATATTGAAAAAATCAACATTGATGAAGAAGAAGCAACTAATATTTTAAAGGATAATTTTAAAAGATTAAAGTTAGATATAACTTTAGTAGAAGAACCAATGTTAGGATATGTTAATATTTCAGATAAAGAAATGGTACTAGCATATATATTTAACATAAAAATAAATAATGATAATAAAGAAGAAAATAAAAAAGATACTTGTATTTCATTAGTAAGAGCCGATACAGGCGAAATAGTTAATTACAATTTAGAAGCAGTAGCAAGAAAATAATAAAGAGCTGTCATTAGGCAGCTCTTTTAATATTACCATTCTGTTACTTCATTATCTAATTCTGAGATTGAGGATGCATTAAAGATTGGGTCTTTGATGCCTTTTCTTTTCTGAGATTTATAATCTTCTAAAGCTTTAAAGGCTACTTTACTTAATAAAACTATAGCTATTAAGTTAATAATTGCCATTAATCCCATAAATACATCAGCTAAATTCCACACAAGATCCATGCTTACTAATGATCCAAAGAAAACCATAAATCCAACAAAGACTCTATATATATTTAAGTAAATCTTTTTAGTAGTTATAAATTGAATATTAGCTTCACCATAATAGTAATTTCCAACTATTGAACTAAAAGCAAAAAGTAATATACAGATAGATATAAATATTCCACCCCATGATCCAACTTGGTTAATTAAAGCTAATTGAGTAAGTTCAATACCTTTGACTGAGGCATCTAGTGGAACATTAGATAATAGAATAATAAATGCTGTACAGCTACAAATTATTAATGTATCAGTGAAAACACCGAGAGTTTGAATAAATCCTTGTTTAACTGGGTGGGACACTGTTGCAGTAGCAGCTGCATTTGGTGCAGAACCCATACCAGCTTCATTAGAAAATAATCCTCTTTTTATACCTTGCATTAAGGCAGCTCCAATTCCACCACCTACAACTTGATGTACTCCAAAAGCATTTTCAAAAATCATTTTAAGTACATTAGGTAATAAGCTAATATTTTTGAAAACTATAAATAAAGCAACAACTATATATGCAATAGCCATAATAGGAACAAGAACTGATGAAACCTTTGCTATTCTATTTACTCCACCGAATATAATAACTAAAGTTAATATAGTTATAATAGAACCAATTACCATTTTATTAAAGCCAAAAGAGCTATTTAAGGAAAGTGCAATTGTATTGGCTTGGACAGAGTTAAATACTAATCCAAAAGCTATAGTTATTAGTACTGCAAATAGTACTCCCATCCATCTTTTTTTAAGCCCTTTTTCCATGTAATATGCAGGCCCACCAATAAAGTTATCTCCATCTTTTTGTTTATAAACTTGTGCTAAGGTAGATTCAATAAAGCTTGATGCGGAACCTATTAAAGCTATTAACCACATCCAAAATATAGCGCCAGGTCCACCAATAGAGATAGCAGTAGCTATTCCTGCAAGATTACCAGTTCCAACTCTTGAAGCTGTACTGATACAAAAAGCTTGAAAGGATGAAACTGAATTAGTATCTTTATCACCGGTTGCTCCATCAGATAATAATCTAAACATTTCTTTAATATTTTTAAACTGAACAAACTTTGTTTTAAAAGTAAAGTAAAGGCCAATTATTATTAGCATTGCTATTAAGATATAAGTCCATAATACGTCATTAAATGCGAGTATTGCATTATTTATATATTCCATAAAATTAGTCCTCCTTGTCATTAGTTATATTTTTATAAAAAATATAATATATTAAAATCAAAAAAAATGCAAGAAAAAAGTAATTATATTTCATATATTGTTAAAAAGAACCGATTTTTATATGTTGAAACTACATATATTGAATAATGTTTAAATATATTATTCATATTTTAAAATGAAAAATGAGAGCAATTTGCTCTCATTTTTTTATTATTAATCTTCAGCATCTTCTGTTGGATTTTCCACAGTAGGGGAATCATTACCATTACCAGTACCATTACCAGTACTGCTTTCTAATTCTATTATAATAGTATCACCTTTTTTAGCTTTATCAGAAGATAAACTCTTGATTTTTCTATTTGTAGATTCATTATTCTTAATATTCACAGTAACACCTTTAGATTTTAGTATATTTACTGCTTCATCAGCATTACTTCCTATAGTAATACCTAAATCTGATAACTTAAATTCTTCATTTTTTACAACTGCTTTTGTATCATCTTTTTCAGTTGGAAGAACATATTTATAATCAGCAGCATCCTTAGATGCATTTTCTTTCTTTATAAATACCCTTTCTTCTATTAAATCTTTTGGAGTATTTTCAGTAGCTAATTTATTATTATTTTTATTTACTTTAGCTGTTACGTGAACATCACATACTCCTGAAGGTTCTGTTCCAGATATAAACATTTCTGTATAAACTCTAGAGCCTCTTTGGTCTTTTGTACAAAGATCTGTAGCTCTTTTGCCTGAATCCTTACAAATTGCAACTGTAGTAACTCCACCAGGGTTTCCATCAAATTCCTTATATTCTAGATTGGCATGAATAGGAGCCATCATAGCACCCCATAATGATGCTGCAGATGAACTATAGCTTGCACCTCCCATTGGATCATGGTTATCATATCCAATCCAAACAGCTCCTGAATAATAAGGTGTTAATCCAGCAAATAAGAAATCTGTAACACGACTAGTAGTCCCTGTTTTACCTATAACAGGCATATTAGGAAGCTTTGCTAAAGCTCCATCAAAGGTTAAAGGTCCCTTTAACAAGTCTCTCATTATATAAGCTGTTTGTGGTGAAAAAATTTGCTCTTGGTTAGGTTTCTTTTCTAATAAAACTTTTCCATTAGCATCTACAACTTTAGTATATAGCATAGGTTCAGTGTATAATCCATTATTTCCAAATGTACCAAAGGCAGAAGCTAATATAAATGGATTTCCGCCATCAATGGTACCGTCACTGTTTGTACCAGTAAACTCACCTAATGATAAAACTGATATAGTTTTTGAATCTGGGCCATAAATTAGTCCTAATTTTTCTCCATAAGATAATCCGTTTTCAACCCCAAGTTTATCTTCAACCATAACAGTAGGTACGTTTTTAGATAATGCAAGTGCTTCTCTAACTGTAATATATCCATCAGATTTAAAATTCCAGTTTTGAGGATTATAATTATTATATTTAGCCCTAATTGAAGCAGGTAATAAAGCATCATCAAAAACTGTTCCAGCAGTTACTGCTTTTGTATCTATAGCAGGTCCATAAACTGTTAATGGTTTAGTAGTAGAACCTATGGATCTTAATGCATCATAAGCTCTATTAGTTGATCTTGCAGGTTGTTCACCTCTACCACCTACTAATACTTTAACTTCACCTGTTCTATAATCCATAATTGCAGCAGCAGCTTGAAGTGCTGGAGTTCCATTTTCATCAGTTACTTCTGGATTTGCATATATATCAAGTTGCTTTATACTATTTCTATCATCTAAAACAGCTTGAGTAGAATCTTGCATTTCTCTATCCATAGTAGTATATATTTTAAGACCACCTGTAGAGAAAAGCCTATCTACATCTTCATCAGTGTATTTATATGTCTCTTTTAAGTCATTTCTTACTTGTTCTAATGCTGGGTAAACAAACCATTCATAATTTATTTTATAAGTAACAACTGTTTGAGAAAATGCAAATTGATTTGCATCAACAAAAGCATATGCTTCATCATATTCCTCTTGAGTTATTTTACCTAAGTCCCTCATTTTCATAAGAACAGTTTTAGTTCTATCTAAGTAAATAGTTGGATCCTCAATATTATCTGGATTATATGGACTGTATGCTGAAGGTGCTTGAGTTAAACCTGCTATAAAAGCTGATTCTGGTAAATTCAAATCTTTTGCACTTTTATCAAAGAAATATTTAGCAGCAGCTTCAACACCATAAATCTTACCACCTAAAGGAATAGTATTTAAGTATGCTTTTAAAATTTCATCCTTTGAAAGTTTATTCTCTAAACTTATAGAAAGATAAATTTCTCTAATTTTTCTTTCTATCTTAACATCATTAGTTAATAAGGTGTTCTTTATTAATTGTTGTGTTAAAGTAGAACCACCTTGAATATTTCCTTTACCAGTAAAGAAATAAATTGCAGATCTAAAGGCAGATCCTAAAGTTCTCTTTATATCTATACCATTATGTTTATAAAAACGCTCATCTTCTATTGATATATAAGCATCCTTAAGATAGTCAGACATTTCATCTAAACCTATTTTATATCTTTCTTCGTTGGTTGGTAGGTTATCAATATATTCCCCTTTACTATCATAGAGCATAGAAGGTTCATTTAAACTTAAAACCGCATTTACATCTAGAGGCGGAGTGCTTTTTATTATTGCAAATACATAACCAAGTCCAACTACAAAGCATAGAAGGCCTGCTATTAGTATTCCAAGAAATGTACCTTTCAAAATTTTCTTATATTTAGGTTGATTTTTATTCTTTTTATTTTTTTTGCTATTGTTCTTATTTTTCTTAACATTAGCTTGGCTTTTTTCTGTTCTAGAAGTGTCTTTATTAGCCATTTGTTCCTCCCTTATAATTTATAATTATTTAATGGTGTAGAATAAATAATATAGTATATTATAGCATATTTATATAAAGAGTAAAATAATAACTCTAGAAGGTGCCCATGAAGTATTATACAAAAAAATCCAAAATACGATTTCAATTAAAACACCCTAAGATTATAATGGTTATTATTGCCATTTTTGTATTATTTAATTCTATTCTGTACTTTTTTAATAAAAATATTTTACCAGCTGTATTATCTATAGGAGAAGAAAGCCTAAGAAGAGAAGCTACAACTATAATTAATGAAACTGCTTTAGATATTTATTCAAAAGATTTCAATTATAATGATATTATAGTTACGGAAAAAGATAATGAAGGAAATATTACTATGCTTAGGGCAGATACTGTTAAACTTAATTATCTAGCATCAAAATTAATTTTGGCTTCAAATAATAAAATAAGTGATTTAGAAGCAGTTGGGTTAAAGGTGCCATTAGGTTATATGACTAAAAATTTTGTATTTTATAACTTAGGACCAAAGATTAATATTAAAATGACACAAGTTGGAAACATTACAAGTAGTTATGAATCTGTATTTGAAAGTGCTGGAATTAATCAAACAAGACATAAAATATATCTTAATGTAAATATGAAGATGAAAATAATAGTCCCTTTAAACAGTAAAGATGTAGAAATAGTTTCTCAGATTCCAATTTCAGAAACTATTATAGTTGGAAAAATACCGAACACTGCTATAGAACTTAATAAGCAATGAAATTTAAAGGATTAAAAATGAAGAATAAAGGAAAAACTCCCGAAAGGGAGTTTTAAAATTCTTTAAAGCAATTTATATAAATTACAGTATTAATTTCTAATTATTAAATGTTAATTATCATTGTTTTCCCAATTAAAAACATAGGGAACATTTCTATAAAAGCTTTCATAGTCAAGACCATATCCTACTACAAATAAATCTTCAATTTCAAAACAACAATAATCTGGCTTTAAATCTACCTTTCTTCTAGAAGGTTTATCTAATAATGTGCAAGTCTTTACAGATTTAGCACCACGTTTTTTTACATAATTAATAACGAATTCCATTGTATATCCAGTATCAATTATATCATCCACTATAAGAACATCCCATCCTTCAATATTATCAGGAATATCGTTAACTACTTTAACTTCCCCAGTACTTTCTTCTCCATGACCATAGCTTGAAGTTGTCATAAATCCAACTTTGGCTTTACAATCTATAGCTCTAAATATATCAGCTCCAAAAATAAAGCTTCCTCTAAGTAAAGGTAGAACATAAAGTTTTTTATCTTTATAATCTTCAGTAATTACTTTACCAAGATCCTTTATCCTATTTTTAATTTGTTCTTCTGTAAAAAGAATATTTCTTTTTTTATCTTCCATTTAAATGAATCCTCCTAAATAAAAATATAGACCTTAATAAACTTTATATTATATTTAATAGTACATATTTTTTATAATATTTGCAACTTTATTTTAAATATGTAAAAGAACATAAACTAATATATAAAAGTAATAATTATGTATTTAATGTGTAATAATTTTGTAACTTATCAATATGAAATGGGATTATAATTTTAAATAGAAAATTATATAAGAGGTGCTACTAATGAAAAGATGGTTATTAATTTTAGTAGGGATAGTTTTAATGTACGCAGGGATAAGAGGTATTTTTTTTAGCTCTAAATTGTTAAATGATCCTAAAAATATTAATGAAGCAATAATACGTTTGAAAAAAGATGAGGAAAAAGAGTTAGTTAAAATTAAAAATAAAATCGAAGAAGAAGAAAAGAAAAATGAAACTAAAAGTAGTATTGAAGACTATAAGGATGTAAGTTTTTTTCAATTTTATAAGGATACTATGTTTTTAGGGGACTCAATAACTGAAGGATTAATTGATTACCAATTTGTTAATGAATATAATGTTATGGCTGATAAGGGTGATAATGTAAAGGATGCTTTTAATAAAATAGAAAAAGTAAAACAAGTAAACCCTGATAATTTAGTGTTGTTTTATGGAATGAATGATGTCATTGAGTTTGATAGTCTAAATGAATTACTTACACCAAGCAATTTTAAAAAAATATATATAGACTTAATAAATAAAGTAAAACAGGATTTGCCAAATACAAAAATATATATAATTTCACCAACTAATGTAACTGATGAAGCTATAAATACAAATTATAGATTAACAAATAAAAATATCTCAATGTTTAGGGGCATCATTCAAGAAGTTTGTAATGAAACCGGCGTAATGTATATTGATATAAATTCAAAAATTATTGATAGAAGTGATTTGTATGAAGGCGATGGAATTCATTTTAAGTACGAGTTCTATAGTATATGGTTAGAAACATTAAAAGAAGGCATTTTAAAAGGAGCATAATATAAATGATTAGGGGAAAATATTTTAAGATATACATTATAGAAATTATTTTAGTAATGCTATTTTTTATACTAGCATATCCTTTTTTAAAGGTAAAAGAATTAAATATGACAAGCCTAAGAGAGAGTATTAGACAAAGCTTAGATGAAGATCTTAATGAAGGAACTCTAGAGGATATTAGAAAGATATATGGTATATCTAAAAATGATATAAATGAGTTTCTATTTTTTAAAACAAAAAATAATATGAATCCCAAAGAAGTCTTAGTAATTGAATTTAAAAATGAAACTTCATTAAATAATAATAAGAAAAATATCGAAAATGTTTTAGAAAATAAAAAAAATAGTTTTAAAGATTATAATGCAGATGCATATTCACTTTTAGATAAGAGTATTTTTGAAGTTAAGGGTTGTAACTTAATATTGATTGTTGAGGAAGATAACAAAAAAATAGAAAAAATAATAAATGAAAATTTTAGATAGTGTAAAAGAATGAGGTAGTAAATATGGTATTTAGTAGTTTAGCTTTTATTTTTGTATTCTTACCAATAGTATTAGTATTTTATCATATATCACCTTTTAAATATAAAAATATAATTTTATTAGGTTTCAGTGTTTTATTTTATACATTAGGTGAGCCAAAATATATTTTATTAATAATTATAAGTATGATGATAAATTATATATTATCTATATTAATGTATAATAATAGAAATGATAAAGAAAAGAAAAATATGATACTTTTTACAATAGTATTATTCAATATAGGAATTTTAATATTTTTTAAATATTATTCATTTTTAATAGATAATATAAATATAATTTTTAATTCTAATTTAAGAGTTAAGGAAATATCATTACCTTTAGGTATATCATTTTATACTTTCCAATTAATTTCTTATATAGTAGATGTTTATAGAGGAAAGATAATTCCACAAAGAAATATAATAAAATTTTCCTTGTATGTACTTATGTTTCCACAGTTAGTAGCTGGTCCTATTGTAGTGTACTCTGATATAGAAAAGCAGATAGATAACAGAAAAATAACTTTAATTAAATTTGGACAAGGTGTTGAAAGATTTATAATAGGCCTAGGAAAAAAAGTAATAATAGCTAATAACTTAGGAATTATATGGAGTGAAGTTAAGTTGGTTAATCAAAGTAATTTATCATTATTGTCAGCATGGATAGGTATAATAGCATTTACTTTGCAAATATATTTTGACTTTAGCGGGTACTCTGATATGGCTATTGGATTAGGGAAAATGTTTGGTTTTGATTTTTTAGAAAACTTTAATTTACCTTACATATCAAAAAGTATTACTGAATTTTGGAGAAGATGGCACATATCTCTTGGAAGTTGGTTCAAGGAATATTTATATATTCCTTTAGGAGGAAATAGAAGAGGAGAGTTAATACAATTAAGAAATATAATTATAGTATGGTTTACAACTGGATTATGGCATGGTGCAAGTTGGAATTTCATTGTATGGGGACTCTATTTTGGTAGTGTATTGTATTTAGAAAAAACATTCTTTAAAAAGCTATTAAAAAGGTTGCCAGGAAGGATATGTAATTTATATACCATGCTAATTGTTGTAATAGGATGGGTGTTTTTTGATTTTGAAAACATTAGTGTAGCTATAGATTACATAAAAGTAATGTTTGGATTTGGAAGTATTAATGTTGATAATTTAGGAATGTATTTATTAAGAACTAATATTATATTGATTATAATTTCCATTATGCTGGCAACAGGATTTTTTGATAATACATTAGAAAAAATGAAAAAATTTTTTAAGCTGAAGGACCTAACTTTAATATTATTTATAAAATTTATAATTTTTATAATAAGTATATCATATTTAGTTTCTGAAAGTTATAATCCATTCTTATATTTTAGATTCTAGAAACAGGTGAATGTATATGAAAAGTAATAATAAATATAGAAACTCAATAATTGAGAAAAAAATTAAAAAATTTAATAAAACATATTTTATAAGTATATCTTTAATTTTTATACTAATGCTATTTATTTTTGTCATAGCTAATATTATAACGGATGATAAAGAATTTTCAGAAATTGAAAATAGAAACTTGCAAAATAAGCCTAAAATTACATCTGAAAATTATGTGGAAAAATTTAATAGCTATGTATCAGATCAATTCTTTAGTAGAGAAAAATTTATTTCACTTAAATCAAGAGTAGACATAATATTAGGAAAGAATAAAATAAATGATGTTTATATAGGTAAAGACAATCAATTATATGAAGACTTTAAAATAAAATCAAAGGATGATTTACTTAATAAAGTAGATGTTATTAATGAATTTAAGAAGCAAAATAATGATTTAAATGTTAAGTTTATATTGGCACCTACGGCAACAAGTATTATTAATGATAAATTACCTAAAGATGCTCCTGTAGATGATGAGATAGAATATATAAAAAAGGTAGAAGAAAATCTAATAGATGACATTGAATTTATTGAAGTTTATGATGAATTAAAAAAGTATAAAAGTGATTATATTTATTATAAGACTGACCATCATTGGACTACTGATGGGGCATATATTGCTTATGATGCTTTTTGTAAATCTGTAGGAATAGAAGCTAAGAAAAAAGAAGATTTTGAACAAATTGTAGCTTCTAATGATTTCTATGGAAGTTTGTCTTCGAAGATTGGTTTATTTGGTTTAAATAAAGATGAACTTAAATTATACATTCCAAACAACTTAAATGTAATAGTTAATTATGTAACAGAGCAAAAAAAGGAGACTAGCCTATTTAGTAGTAAAAAGCTTGAAAGTAAAGACAAGTATCAAGTTTTTCTTGATGGAAACTATCCACTTATAGAGATAGAAAATGATAAAAATGTTGATAAAAAAATATTAATAATAAAAGACTCATATGCTAATAATTTTGTTCCATTTTTATCAGAAAATTATGGGAAAATATATCTTATAGATTTGAGATACTATACAGATTCCCTTAGGGATTTTATTAAAAATAATAATATAGAAGAGGTTCTTTTATTGTATAATGTGAATACTTTTAATGAAGATGATTCTATTTTTAACTTATCAAGCTAAGTTATTATGGCATAAATACTTGACAATAACTTATAATATAAACATAATTAATAGAAAGTAATAGGCTATATAGTTAATATAATAAAGTAGGGTGATATTTAATGATATTTGGAAATATAGATGGAGTAAAAAAGGCGTATATTGAGGAACTAGAAAATATTTATAGAATAAAAGTTCTTAAAGATGAAGTGTGTAGTGAGGAAATAATAAACATTATTTCAAGACTATCTTCTACAATAGAAAGAGAAATAAGTGTAGCTATAGATAGAAGAGGAAAAGTAGTTTCCGTTACTATTGGTGATTCTACATCAGTGGAAATTGGAATGATAGATATAAGAGAAAAAAGACTATCAGGAGTAAGGGTCGTTCATACACATCCAAATGGATTTTCTAATCTTTCGGCCTTAGATATGTCAGCTTTATTAAAATTAAAGCTAGATGCTATCGTAGCTATAGGCGTATATAACGGAAATATAACTGATTATTCATTAGCAATGATTACAATTAATGATGATTTGTTAGATTATGAAGAATACTTAAATCTTTCTTTAGATAAATTACTTTCAATTAATATATTAGATAAAATACACTATATAGAAGGCTTAATTAAAGAAGGAGAGGTTACAGAAGAGCAGGGAGAAAAAGCTATTTTAGTAGGGTCAGATACAAAAGAAAGCTTAGATGAGCTTAGAGAATTAACTAAAGCATGTGATATACCAGTTTTAGATTTAGTTTATCAAAGTAGAAGCAAGGTAGATCCAGCTTTTTATATAGGAAAAGGAAAAGTTTTAGAAATTGCTTCTTTAAGACAGAACAGACATGCAAACTTAATTATTTTTGATGATGAGCTTTCCGGTTCACAAGTAAGAAATTTAGAAGCAGCCCTTGGAGCTAAAGTAATAGATAGAACAACATTAATCCTAGAGATATTTGCTAGGAGAGCTAGAAGTAAAGAATCTAAAATTCAAGTAGAGCTTGCTCAATTAAAATATAGAATGAGTAGACTTCAAGGTCTTGGTACAGTTCTTTCAAGAACAGGTGGCGGAATTGGAACAAGGGGACCTGGAGAAAAGAAACTAGAAACTGATAGAAGACATATAAAAGAAACTATTTATGATTTAAATGATGAACTTAAAAAAATTAAGAAGAATAGAGAAGTTCAAAGAGAAAAAAGAAATAAGGAGAGTATTCCAAAGGTTTCTTTAGTAGGATATACTAATGCAGGTAAGTCAACTCTTAGAAACAAGTTATGTGATTTAGCAGCTCAAAAGGAAGTACAAGGGAAAGAAAAAGTTTTTGAAGCAGATATGCTCTTTGCCACTTTAGATATAACAACAAGATCCATTGTACTTAAAAATAAAGGTGTAGTAACTATAACAGATACCGTTGGATTCGTAAGAAAGCTTCCTCACGATTTAGTTGAAGCATTTAAATCAACGTTAGAAGAGGTTATTTATTCAGATCTTCTATGTCATGTGGTAGATGCATCTAGTAACTATGCATTAGATCAAATAAATGCAGTAGAGGAAGTACTCCAGGAGCTTGGGGCAAAAGATAAGGATACGATTTTAGTATTAAACAAAATAGATAAGGCTAGTGAGGAAAATCTAGAAAACTTAAGGGAAGCTTGTGCTGATTATTTAGTAATAGAAATATCAGCTAAGGAAGGTAATAATTTAGATGGATTATTAGATTTAATAGAAGAAAAACTACCTTATAAAATGAAAAAATGTGAATATCTAATACCTTATGATAGAAGTGACATGAATTCATATCTTCATAGAAATGGAAGGGTATTAGAGGAAGATTATAAAGATAACGGAACTTATATGTTAGTAGAAGTTGATGATGAAATATACAATAAGTCTAAAGAATTTGTTACTAATATATCTGTTTAAGTTTTATAAAATGAAAAACTGCAATAAAGGCTTCACTTTATTGCAGTTTTTATATATATTCTATATAATAATTGTAATAATACAATTCTATAACTAGGGGGAGTAGCATGGCAAAATCAGTAATAGATTATCAAAATGCCTATAAAGAAATAACAGAAATACTTAAAAAAAATACTAATATCCTTTCTATATTTGTTTTTGGTAGCATGGTAAGTGGTGACTTATGGGAAGGATCAAACATAGATTTATTTGCAATTTACAAAGATGATTTCAACGAAATTAGAGATGTATATTCAGAAGTTTTAGAAATACCTGTACATATAAAATTTTTAAGTAAGGATTCTTTTAAAAATTATTATAATGAAGCTGGAAAAATAAATTTAATTAAAGATTATCTAATATCTTCAAAATTAATTTACTCTATAGATAGTGAAATAACTGATTTATATCAAAAAATAATTTATATGATTGATTCAGATAAAGGTAGGTGGAACTTAGTTTATCTAGGAAATTTTCTTAAAGACGTTGGAATATGTAAAAAGTATTTAAGTAAGGGAAGTATGTATACTGCTCATGAACTTTTAATAAGAGCTTTAAATAATTTTTCTATGATTTATCTAAGTATAAATGGATATAATGTCAGTAAAGATTCATTAACAATGGCATGTAACTTAAATGATAACCTTAATGAAAGGGTAAAAAAATTATTATATAGCGATGTTAGTGAGGAAAACATAAATGATTTATTAACTTATACGGAAATTTACTTAGAATATAATATGGAGAAAATATCAAAGGATTTAATTAATTTTATTAAAGATCAAAATAAACCTTTAAGTTCTTATGAAATAAAACTTAATCCATATTTTAAGAATTTTAAGATAAAAGTAGAAGAAGTTTTAAAGGTTCTTTACGAGAATAATATTATAAATAAAGAAAAAAGAGAGTTTAGAGACTCTAATGGAAGCCTTTTAGCTATGGAAAATGTTTATAGCTATAAGAAATAATTGGGGGATTTATGAAAGAAGTTTATGAGATATCTTTTAAAGAAGATGTTCCTAAATATATTCAAATTGCTAATCATTTAAAGAAGTTAATAGATAGTAAGAAAATTAATGATGGAGAAAAATTACCTACAATAAGAGATTTATCTAATAATTTAGAGGTGAATAAGGTTACCATTGTAAATGCATATAAAAAATTACAAGCCGATGGATATGCTTATCAAAAGGTAGGTTCAGGAACATATGCCAAAAGAAAAGAAGTTATTTCTGTTTTTAATAGAGAATATTCTAAAATATTTAAAAATCTATCTTCTGATGATTTCCAGAAAATCATAGATTTTACAGGTGAAACAAATTCAGAGGTTTATTTTCCAATGGATGATTTTAAAACTGTAATTAATAAGGTTTTAGATAGGGATGGAGCTAATGCATTAATAATAAAAGAATCTCTTGGATATGAAAATTTAAGAAAAACAATAAATAAGTCTTTTTGGGAGAATAAATTAGATTTAAATAATATCCTTATAGTATCAGGTGCACAACAAGGAATAGATATTGCATCTAAGGCTATTGTAAATATAAATGATAATGTTATAGTAGAAAAGCCAACTTATGGTGGTGCTATATCCGTATTTAAATGGAGAAGAGCTAATATATTTGAAGTGGAATTAGATAAAGATGGAATAAATTTAGAAGTTTTTGAGGAAATATTAAAGAAAAATAGTATAAGCTGTTTTTATACTATGAGCTATTTTCATAATCCAACAGGAATAAGTTATAGCTTAGAGAAAAAAATAAAACTATTAGAGTTAGCTAATAAATATGACTTTTATATTATTGAAGATGATTATTTATCAGAACTTATATATAGTGATGAGATAAAACATGAACCTTTAAAAAGCTTAGATAAGTATGAAAGAGTTATTTATATAAAAAGTTTTTCGAAGATATTTTTACCTGGAATAAGACTTGGATATATGATTACACCATCTTCTTTTACAGAAAGTATTCAAAGATCTAAGATAAATACTGATATCGCCACTTCAAGTCTTATGCAAAGAGCTTTGGAACTATATATAAATGAAGGCTTTTGGAAAAAGAATATAGATTATCAAAAAAGCATATATAAAGAAAAATATTTATTAATGAAGGAATTAATAGATAAAGAACTTAGTGATGAGATAAAGTATATAGATCCACTAGGTGGATTATATATATGTTTAGAGTTGAAAAATAAAAGTATTACATCAAAGGAATTATTTTATAAATTAAAGAAGAAAAATCTTTATATTACTCCTGGAGTAATATTTTTTAAGGATTCTGTTAGGGGAGAAGAGTTTTTTAGGGTTAGTTTCTCACAAGCAAGTAAAGAAAAGATAAGGGAAGGGATAGCTTTAATAAAGGAGGAACTTAAATGAATTACGTTACAATAAGAAATTTTGGTGAAGATAAATTTATTGAAAAAAAATCAGAATTTATAGGTTATGCAAAAAGATGTGAAAATGAAGAGGAAGCTAAGGCCTTTGTAGCTGAAATAAAAAATATGCATAAGCAGGCAACGCATAATTGTTTTGCTTATATAATTGGAGAAAACATGGGTATTCAAAGATATAGTGATGATGGAGAGCCGCAAGGAACTGCTGGAATACCTATTTTAGAGGTAATGAAAAAAAGTAATATAACGGATTGTGCCATTGTAGTTACTAGATATTTTGGTGGAATACTGCTTGGTGCGGGTGGACTTACAAGGGCTTATACAAAGGGAGCTTCTGTTGCTTTAAAAGCAGCAGGAATAGTTGAAAAGGTAAGAGGAATTAAATTATCTTTAGAAATGGAGTATGATATGCTTGGGAAAATTCAATATACTTGCAATGAAAATAATTGGCATATTGAAGACACTGAATATACAGATAAAGTTGTAGTACATTTATTAGCTGAATTAGATTTAGCAAAAGAAATAGAAGAAAAAGCTATCGAAATATCTAATGGGAAAATATTAATTAGCAAAAGTGATGAGGATATTTATTTTAAGGAAGATAATAGACTGTATAAGTTAATTTAATAAAATTTGTCAGAGAAAAATAATTGTGATATAATTTCCACTGTATTTATAAATTTTAATTAATGTTGGGAGGAATAAAAAATGTCAGGACATTCAAAATGGCATAATATACAAAATAAAAAAGGAAAAGCAGATGCAAAAAGAGGAAAGATCTTTACAAAGTTAGGTAAAGAAATCGTTATAGCAGTTAAAAATGGTGGTCCTGTTCCCGACACTAACCCGAAATTAAGAGATGTAATTGCTAAAGCTAAGGCAGCAAATATGCCTAATGATACAATAACTAGATCAATTAAAAAAGCTTCAGGAGAACTTTCTGCAGTAAACTACGAAAAGATAGTTTATGAAGGATATGGTCCATCAGGAGTTGCAGTAATAGTAGAAACATTAACAGATAACAAAAATAGATCAGCAGGAAATGTAAGAAGTGCCTTTACTAAAGGCGGTGGAAATATGGGAGCTACAGGTTGCGTAGGTTTTATGTTCCAAGAAAAAGGAGAAATAGTTATAGAAAAAGAGGGTAAGGATGAAGATGAAATAATGATGCTTGCCTTAGATGCTGGAGCAGAAGATTTTTCAGCAGAAGAAGAAGTATTTATAATAACAACTACTCCAGAAGATTTTGGTACAGTAAGAGAAGCTTTAGAAGCAGAAGGATTAGAATTCTTAGAAGCAGCAGTTAAAATGATTCCAGATACATATACTGAAATCAACGAAGATGATGCTAAGAAGTTCCAAAAAATGTTAGATTTACTTGATGACGATGATGACGTTCAAGAAGTTTATCACAATGCTGAATTCCCTGAAGGTTGGGACGAATAGGTCTGTTTAAGTAATATGATAGATGACATAAATAACTTTTTAATATATAAAAGGAGCTTAAAGGCTCCTTTTATTAATTTAAAAAAGAGTAAACTTTTAAAATACACTTAAAATGGTGCATTTCCGATGTTTTATAATTAAATAGAATGTAAACAATGGTATTTACATTTATCAGCTTTTTAAAAAGAAATTCAGTAAAAATAACGAAATTGACAGTAAAAAACAAGGAATATATAATAGTGCTAAATACCGAGAAATAATTAACAAATATTTATTTCGGTTATATGTCATGAAGGAGAGCTTAATATGAAATTGTTAAAAAAAGTAAGCCCAGGCAGAATAATTGTTTTGGGATTTTTTTCTGTTATTGTATTAGGAACTATATTATTAAAGCTACCCATATCTATTCGTGAAGGAGCAAGTGTTTCTTTGGTAGATGCACTTTTTACATCAACTAGTGCAGTTTGTGTAACAGGTTTAATTGCAGTAGATACAGCTGACACTTTTACAGTTTTTGGACGAGCTGTAGTAGCTTTATTAATTCAAATAGGTGGGCTTGGAGTTACTTCTGTTGGAGTAGGCTTTATTTTATTAATGGGAAAAAAGATTGGAATTAAGGAAAGAGTTTTGATTAAAGAATCGATGAATTTAGATTCTATGAAGGGATTAGTTAAGCTTGTAAAATCAGTTTTACTTTTAACATTAAGTTTTGAAGTAGTAGGAGCAATATTAAGCTATATAGTATTTTCTAAGGATTATAAACCTTTGGATGCTTTAGGAATAAGCGTATTCCATTCAATAGCTGCTTTTAATAACTCAGGATTTGATATTTTAGGAGGTTTAAAAAATTTAATACCTTATCAAAACAATATATTATTAAATTTAACTACTTGTGGATTAATTATATTTGGTGGACTTGGTTTTTTAGTTATTAAAGAGATAATTAGAAAAAGGAATTTTAAGAAATTTAGTTTACATACAAAAGTAGTAATAACAACTACAGCAATATTGCTTATTGTAGGAACACTATTCTTAAAAGCTACTGAGGATATTACATGGCTTGGAGCATTTTTCTTTAGTACTTCTGCAAGAACAGCTGGATTTAGTACCTATCCTTTAGGGAATTTTACTAATGCAGGATTATTTACACTTACAATATTAATGTTTATAGGAGCATCACCTGGATCAACTGGTGGTGGGATAAAAACAACAACAATATTTACTTTATTTAAGAGTATATATAGCACTGCAACTAATAAACATTGTGTGGCTTTTAAAAGAAAAATACCAACAACAGTTATTTTTAGAGCCTTTAATATTATAATATTAGCTTTAGCTGTAGTATGTTTTGGAACATTTGCACTAAGTATAATAGAACCTCAATTTTCTTTTATACAATTATTAGTTGAAGTGACTAGTGCATTTGGTACAGTAGGTTTATCTACTGGAATTACACCAAATCTAACAGATTTAAGTAAGATTATTGTCTCAATAATTATGTTTATAGGAAGGCTTGGACCTATGACAATGGCTACAATTTGGTCTTTTAAAGAGTCATCTAATGCTTGTTACTCAGAAGAAACAGTTATAATTGGATAGGGGGATATATATGTTTAATCATAAGGCATCAATAGAATTTGGAATAATAGGAATAGGGAGATTTGGTTTTGCATTAGCTAAAACCTTAATTGAAGCAGGTAAGGATGTTATAGTTCTTGATAGTGATGAAAATAAAATAAAACAAATTAGATCTTTTACTGATAATGCATTTGTAGTAAATAACTTATCTAAAGAAACTCTAGAAGAAACAGGAATACAAAATTGTGAGACTGTATTTATTTGTATTGGTGAAAAAATAGATGTTAGTATATTAACAACTTTAAATATTATAAATATGGGGGTTAAGAGAGTAATTGCAAAGGCTAATACTTATGAGCAAGGCTGTGTATTAAAAAAAATAGGTGCAGAGATTGTGTATCCTGAAAATGATATGGCAATAAGAATTGCAAATAGATTATTAAATGAGGAAGCTTTAGAGTTTATAGAGTTAAATAATGATATTCATATAGAAGAAATAAGAGCTACAGAAATTATAGATGGAAAATCAGTTCTTAAATCTAAAATTAGGAATGAGTTTGGATTAAATATAATTGCGTTAGAAAGAAATGATGAGACTATTATTGAATTAGATCCTAACTTTATTTTAAGGGAAAATGACTTAATAGTAGTAATAGGTAAAAAAGATAGTATAAGAAGATTTGAAGATTATTTATATAGTCGATAAAAAGATGCTAGGGCATAATATGCCTTAGCATCTTTTATTTTACAAGAATAGGTTCAACATGAATTATTAAGTCAATTTTTTTATTAAGTCTATGAGAAAGAGTATCTTCAATATCATGTACTAGTTTATGAGCCTCATCAACTTTTAAGTTAGAATCTACTTTAATATGCATATCTAAGAAAATATAATCTTTATGTCCTCTAGACCTAATGTTATGGATATCCTTAATGGATTTAAATTCTTTAAGAATATCTAAAATAGCTTCTTCTTCTATCATAATTTTATCAGTTAGTGATGAAAGATTATCTTTAATTATTTCATAGGATGCATGTAAGATAAATAGAGCAACAATAAATGAGGTAATTGTATCAACAATAGGGGGAAGTCCTAATTTCATTGTTAGTAGAGCAAATAGAACTCCAATAGAAACAAATATATCGCTTTTAGTATGAAGAGAGTCAGCTATTAATAATTGACTATTTAATTTATGCCCTTGCTTATTTTCATATATAGCAACGAAAATATTTATGGCTAAAGTTATTAATATTATAAGTAAGCTTACAAAGGAAATTTCTAAGATAGAGGGATTAAACAGTTTATAAATAGAGGTTTTAATAACATTAAATCCTAGTATCAAGAGCATTAAACCTATAATTATACTTGAAATAGTTTCGAATTTTTTATGCCCATATGGATGTTCATTATCTTTAGGCTTAGATGCTAAGGTTATTCCTATAATTCCAACTATATTAGATGCACTATCTGATATAGAGTGAAAACCATCAGCCATTACACTAGAGCTATTAATTATTAAACCTACTATAATTTTAGATATTGCAACAAATAAGTTAGCACCCAAAAGTATTATTAGTATGGTTTTGACTTTTTTATAAGTTAACTCTATTTTAATCTCTCCCTTATAAATTAATATAGTTTATTTTATTCTTATTAACTATAAAAGTTACAATATATAAATATGTGTATTTTAGAAAGAAAAATGGTTAAACTAAGGAAGAAATTTATTAAGGGATGGTGTTAATATGACAATAATAAATTTTACTATATTTAATTTAATATTATATTCTATAGTAGGATGGATAATTGAAGGAGTATATAACTATATAATTACAGGAAATTTTAAAAAAGATGGTTTTTTAAGGGGACCTTATAAACCTATGTATGGCATAGCATTTACCATATTAGTTTTACTTGATAAGTATTATAATTTTAACATAATTGTCAGACTATTATTATATTTTATAGTTCCAACAGTAGTAGAATTTACAAGTGGATATTTAATTTTAAATTTATTTAATGAGAAGTACTGGGATTATTCAAAATTAAAGTTTAACTATAAGGGGTTAGTAACATTAAGATTTTCTTTTTATTGGATGATTTTATGTTATTTAGGAATAAATTATGTTCAACCATTTATAAATAATTTTTACATAAGTTTAGAGAAGTATTTTAAAGTATTTAATTTAGTAATGATATTAATTATAGCAATAGATTTAGTTTTTACATTAAGAACAAAGTTAAAGCTTAAAAAATTCAAGGTTGCTTAATTCTTAGTAATTTTATATGATATAAATAAGAAATTTTATTTATAAAAGGAGAACAATATGTCATTTGAATTATTAGATACCAAAGAAACTACAATTAATGAAGGAAGAAGTTGCATTATATTATGTAATTTTAATGGAAAAGAAGTTAAAACTGTAGGAAACTTAGCAGGAATGCTTGGAATAAGGGATAAAATCGTTATAAGCTATAAAAATGGAAATACATTAGTTAAAGATGTTTTGGATGGAAACTTATTAAATGATGCTGAAGATGGAGTTAAGAGCAGAGCTATAATATTTAATAATATACCAGGAGCTAAAATTGGATTGTTTATAGAAAACTTAAAAAAATTTAGATTAAACAATGTTTTAAAGGCTACAGTTACTGAAACTTCTAAGGAATGGACAGTAGATATTTTATTAAAGAATTTAGCTGCTGAAAAAATAGCAATGCAATCTGGAAAGTCTTATGATCATGAAGAATAATATAAGATTGAGAAGCAATCTTTAAATTAAGAATGAAGAATTAAGGGTGTTTTGAATAGCAAAACTTAATTCTTCATTCTTAATTTTTTATTATAAAAATGCCAATATTTTTATACAAGTTCCTTCATAACAGCTACTGCTAATAATCTTGGACCTGAATGAATTCCAACAGCAGGAGTTATAGTACCTTTGTACATAAAGGTTGTGTTATGATGAGATTTTAATATTTCTTTAAGTTTTTCAGCTTCTTCATGCATTGTACCAGTCATAACAATTACCTTTCCTTTTCCTTTATCTAAGATATTTGAAGCTAAGGAAGCTAGCTTTTTAAAAGCTTGTTTTGAGCCTCTTACCTTAGTGAAAGTTGTGTAAGCACCATCTTCATCCATGGTTATTATAGGTTTTAAATTAAGAATTTCTCCTATTCCACCAGTTACTTTTCCTATTCTTCCACCTTTAATTAAATATTCTAATGTGTCTACTGTAAAATACATCCATAAATTTTCTCTTAACTTTGGAATTTTATCACAAATATACTCAAAATTTTTATTAGCTTCTATCATTTTTCCTACTTCAATAACCATTAAACCCACTGCCATAGATAATATTTTTGTATCGAAAATGAATGTATTTATGTTTTTAAAGTTTTCACTAGCTAATCTAAAACTATTAATAGTTCCAGATAATCCAGAAGATACAGGTAGAACTACTGCATGAGTGTATCCTTCTTTTACTAAACTATCATATAAAATAGATACATCCTCTACAGAAGGCATAGAAGTTGTAGGAAGTTCATATGGTAATTTTGAATAAACTTCATCGGGAGTAATATTAACTCCATCTATAAATTCTTTATCTTTATAAAGTATTTTCAAAGAAGCAATTTTAACATTATATTTCTCTACGTATTCTTTAGGTAATCCACAAGTACTATCTGTTATTAAAGCAATTTTATTCATTACAACATCCCTTTCAATCATAGTATATTAATAATATACTATAAAATATTAATGTATGCAATATGTAGTTTATAAAACTATATGATATTTTAGGTGTATCTAGGTATCATAAAAGTAACTTATTTAGTTATTTTAAATATTATGATATATTAATAAAAAAGGAAAAGGAGTGGTTAAGTGAATTATTTTATTCTTTTTTTAGAGGGAATAATAACGTTTATTTCCCCATGTATTCTACCTATGTTACCTATATACATTTCATATTTTATGGGAGGTAATGAGGGTAAAAAGAATAGCAATGCTTTAATTAATTCTATTGGTTTTGTAGTTGGATTTTCAGTAATATTTACGATTTTAGGAGCGGCATCTGGCACCTTTGGGGTTTTTATACAAAAATATATGACAACATTTAATATAATTGCAGGTTTATTATTAATAATATTTGGACTAAATTATATTGGAATATTTAAAATTCCTTTATTAGAAAGAAGTTTTAAACTTAAAAATAAGACTAATTTAAATGATCTTAATTTAACAGCATCAATTATCTTTGGAATGATATTTGCAATTGGATGGACTCCATGCGTGGGAACATTTTTAGGATCAGCCCTGATGATAGCAGCTAATAGTCAAGATACATTAAAGGGAGTATTTATGCTTTTAGCTTATAGCTTAGGCTTGGGAATTCCTTTTATAATATCTGCATTACTTATAGATAGCCTAAAAGGTGCATTTAAATTTATTAAGAAAAATTACAAGATTATAAATGCTATTTCAGGAGTATTATTAATAATAATAGGATTACTTATGATGACTGGATATTTAAATTTATTATTATCTTGGTTAACATTTATTTAGGAGGGGATTGATTTGAAGGATAAGCAAAAATTAGTAGTATTATTAGTTTCATTAGTGTTATTAATATTAATAGTGAAATTTGGATATAGTTATTTATCAGGATCATATAATGAAATTGATAATAATATATCTTCAACAAATATGAAAGAAGCTAGAGATTTTACTGCGTATGACGAAGAGGGAAATAAAGTTAATTTATCAGATTTCAAAGGCAAAAAGCCAGTAGTAGTAAATATTTGGGCAAGTTGGTGTGGTCCATGTAAAGCTGAAATGCCTTATTTTGAAGATGCAATAAAAAAATATGGTGATCAAGTTGAGATTTTAATGGTGAATTTAACAGATGGTAAAAGAGAAACAAAGGAAAAAGCAATAAAGTTTTTAAAGGATAATAATTTAGATATGAAAGTCTTATTCGATGAAGATTTAAATGCTGCCAATACTTATACTATAATGGGAATACCAAGAACAATATTTATAGATATAAACGGTAAGATATCTTATGATAGAGAAGGATTAATAGATGAAGATATGCTAAAGACTAATATAGAAAAGATAATAAAATAATACAAATGATAGAAATATTATTAAATAATGTTTCTATCATTATTTTTTGAGTAATATATTATAAAGATAATATAGGTGGAGGTATAAATGGATAGCAAAAAATTACTTTCTTTGATAAAGAAAGAAGAAGGAATAAAATTAGATTTTAAATTAAAGCTATCCCTTGAACATGAAAGTAGTAAAAAAGAAATAGCAAAAGATATTTGTGCAATAGCAAACTCACGAGGTGGGAGAGGGTATATAATAGTTGGAATTGAAGACAAAACGAAAAAAGTTATAGGCTTAGAAGAAGGAGATGTTATAAGGGAAGAGCAACTACAACAAATTATAGCTTCTAGATGTGAACCACCTATACCTATAGCTGTAGATAATATTTTTATTGGAAGTAAGAAATTATGTATAATTACTATATTTTCTGGAGATCAGAAGCCATATCAAATTAGAGAAAATGGAGCTTTTTATATAAGAAGAGGCTCTACAACTGATACAATGAGAAAACAAGAGTTAATAGAAGCTTTTGAAGAAAATTTAGATTTTTTTATGGAAACTGCTATGATAAATAAGAGTGATAGTAGCTTTTTAAATGAGGATTTAATTAAAAATTATTTCAAAAATAAAGGAATAGAAATTAATGATGATAATAAAGATTTTCTTTTAGAAAGTGCAGGAATTACTAAAAGAGATAAAGAAGGTGGAAAAATTAATTGTTCTCTTGGAGGACTTCTTGTATTTTCTAGCTATAATAGTATGTGGTTACCTCATAATATGATAAAAATAATAAATAAAATAAATAAGAAAAAAGATGAAATAATAATAATACAAGGAAGTATATTAGAAATTATAGATAAATTTGAAAAAGAAATATTAGATATTTTTCCTAGAAATTATCCAATAAAAGCTATAATGGAATCAATTAATAATGCTGTTTTGTATAGAGATTATTCTACTTATGATAAGTTTATTGAAGTATATATTGATTTTAAAGAAATTAAAATTATAAGCCCTGGAGCTTTAATTACTAGGAGAGATATCTGTCAAAGCAAAAGAAATATGTGGCTATATGAAAAATTAATAACTCTAGATGATAATAAAAGGTTTTTAAATGATGGATTAGGATTTTATAGAATAAAAAAAACTTTTGTGAGTATTGGGAAAGTAAGATTTATTAACTCTATAAAAGAAGATTATTTTAAAGTTGTTTTATCTGGAATAAATGCATTTAAATAAGAGAAGTAGGTTTGTGATAAAATCACAAACCTATTCTCTTATTTAGTTTATAATAAAATTGAGGTGATAAGTTTGAAAAAATTTCTAATTGTAATATTAACGGCTTTAAGTATATTTATAATTTCAGGGTGTTCTAACTTGAACAAAGATGTAAATAATATAAATGAAATTAATAAAATAATAAAAATAAGTGCTGTTCAAGCTAAAGAAGAAATGAAAGATAGTAATACTATAGTATTAGACGTTAGAAGCCAAGAGGAGTACAATAATGGACATATTGAAAATAGTATACTAATTCCAATAGATAATTTAGAAGATGATGCAGAAACTAAATTAATTAATAAAGATCAAAAAATATTAATTTATTGTAGAAGCGGAAATAGAAGTGAAAAAGCCGCTGATTTATTATTACAAATGGGGTATACTAACATATATGATTTTGGAGGGATAAATGATTGGCCATATGAATTGGTTAAATAAAATTAATTAGTTGAAAAAATCATAAATTATGTTATAATAATTATTATTAAATAATAATAGGATTATAGAACAGGGGAGTTTAATATGAATAGTAAAGTGGAATTAATATATGAAAATAATGAATATAGTGTTTCAGTAAATGGATCAGTAGTGAATAAAGAAAAAGATTTAGATAAGGCTTTTGAACAATTTAAAACTGTTATAAATAATAATAAAACTTCTGAAGCAAGAGCTTGGGATGATATAGTTACTAAATTTGAAGCTTTAGATAACGATAATTTAGAAATAAATAATGAGTTTAGGACTATGACTTATGGAAACATGAAGTATTTCTACAATATGGGAAAAGTGTTTTACATGGGCAATGGACAAATGGTTCCATTAATAGGAGGATATAGCTTATTTAAATTTAATTTAAATATAGCAAGTGAAGGCAATCTAGAAAAAGCAAATGATTTTGCAGAATTTTGTAAGGATGTTATGCTTTCAAATGTAAACTATAGAGTAATTGATTCTAGTATAATAGTATCTAGTGCAAGCTTTAATTATGGATCAGCAGAATATAATTTTATGAGTGAAAAGATAAATAAGGGAGCATCAATAATTAAAGGATCATTTGATGAATTTAAAGAATATGTATTAAACATAATAAAATAAAGTTTAAATTTAAAGAATCATTTTATAATGGTTCTTTTTTATTTGATTAAAAGTAGCTTAATTTAAACGAGTTAAAATAAGCTAAAGAAATAAATATACTTAAATATATAAGTTTTTTAATATATAATAATTTATATTATATATTAAGAAGAAGAGGTAAAAATGAGGTTAGAAAAAAAATTAACTAGATTGACTATTGGAATTTTTATAACTGTTATATTAATTATAAGTGTATTTTCTTTAGAGATAATTAAGTTTAAGGTAACAGATGCAATAGGAAAGAGTTTAATAGATATAGCTTTTGTTGTATCTTCAAATCCTATGATACAAAACGAATTAGCTAATAATGCAGATCCAACTCATCTAAAAATTCAAAATTTTACTGAAAGAGTAAGATTAAAGACAGGTTTATTATTTATTACTGTTATGAATAATGATGGGATAAGATATTCACATCCAATTCCAGATAATATAGGGAGAAAGTTCATTGGAGGAGATGAAAAATTAGTTTTAAGTGATGGAGAAACCTATGTTTCAGAAGGAGAAGGTCATTTAGGGAAATCCTTAAGAGGATTTACACCTATATATAAAGATGGTGTTCAGGTTGGAGCTGTATCTGTTGGGATTTTAAAAAGAGATATAGTTAGTGAAGCTAGAGAGTATTTTATAGGTCTTATTCCTGTGTTTGTTGGAGTTCTAGTAATTATTATATTTCTAGCAAAAAAATTAGCTAGAAATATTAAATCAGATATTTATGGATTAGAGCCAGAAGAGATTGCAAATGAACTAAGAGAAAAAGAATCAATTATAAATAATATTGAGGAGGGGTTAATTGCAATTAACAATTTAGGAGAAGTTACTGTTATTAATAGTAAGGCTTATGAAATATTAAAGATAGGTTCATTTCAAGAAATAGATGAAAAAATAATTAATTTGCTTTACGAAGTTATATATAGAAGAGGCAGGATATTTAATAAAGAAATAAGACTTAAAAATAATATTATAATTATGGGGAATTTCTATAGTATTATTGGGGAGTATGGGAAAATAATAGGTGCTATAGCAAGCTTTCAGGATTTTACAAAAGTTCACAATATGGCTGAAGAATTGACAGGTGTAAAAGAATTAACTTGGAATCTTAGAGCTCAAAATCATGAGTTTATGAACAAGCTACATACAATTGCTGGATTAATTCAATTAGAGGAAAATGATAAGGCTTTAGAGTACATTTTTCAAACAACTGAAACAAGAGGAATTATAACAGATTCTTTAAAAAAGATAAAAGAACTATCTATTCAAGGATTAATTTTTTCAAAATATAACAAGGCTGATGAACTTAAAATAAAATTTGAAATTGATGAGGATTCCTTTTTGAAAGAAATTCCAAGTAATATTATGATACAAGAAATACTGACTATAATAGGAAACTTACTTGAGAATTCTATAGAAGAAGTTAAAGGAAAGAAAGATGGATACATTTATATAGGAATTTTTCAAACAGAAAAAATAAATATAGTCATAAAAAATAATGGAAGAAAAATAAATGATGATTTAAAAGAAAAAATATTTAATAGAGGATATAGTACTAAAGGAAGTCTTAGAGGATTAGGACTATATAATGTTAAAAATATAGTAACTTCTTTAAATGGAAATTTAAATTTAACATCTGATGAAATAACAATATGGGAGGTAGAAATTTAATGAATAAGATTAAAGTTTTTATTGTAGAAGATGATCCTATGGTTAAAGAAATAAACAAAAAATTTCTAGAAAAGCTAGGAGAATTTGAAGTTGTCGATGATGCAAGTAGTATAGAAGAAGCTAAAAGAAAAGTTAGAAAAATTGAAATTGATTTAATTTTATTAGATGTATTTCTACCTGATGGTAAAGGAATTGACTTCTTAAAGTGGATAAGAGTAGAAGAACTTTATTTAGATACTATTTTAATAACAGCAGATAAATGTAAGTTATCAGTAGATGAAGCTTTCAAATATGGAGCTATAGATTATTTAATAAAGCCTTTTAAATTTGAAAGATTTAAAGAAGCACTAATTAACTATAAAAATAGATTTATAGAGTTAAAAAACACTGAAGATATTAATCAAAATTATATAGATAAATATATTTTAAATATAAATATAGAAGATAAGGAAGAAGTTGATCTTTGTAAGGGGTTAAATTTAAATACATACAATAAAGTAATAGAATTTATAAAAAATAAAAGAAATGAAAAATTAACAGCTGAAGAAATTGCCAAAGGATGCGGTCTTGCAAGAGTCACAGCAAGAAGATATTTAGAAAAAATGGTTGAAGAAAACAAGGTTGATATTTATCAAGAATATGGAAAAATAGGAAGACCTACTAATTATTATAAAATGAAATAATTGAGAACAAAAAGACCAAAATAAACAATAAGAGCATAATATTGAATGTTTATTAATTAACAAATATACTAATGTTGTAAAAAAACTATAAGTTAAGGGGAGAAATAATACATGAAAAAGAGAACTTTAGCGTTAATCATGTCAGCTTTAATTTTAGTTCCTACAACATTAGTTGGGTGCGGTTCTAAGAAAGAAACTGCTGACATAGTTATCATAGGAGCTGGTGGAGCGGGTTTATCTGCAGCTGTACAAGCTAAACAAGAAGGTGTAGAAAATGTTGTGCTTTTAGAAAAAATGCCTATGGTAGGAGGAAATACTAATAGAGCTACGGGTGGATTAAATGCAGCAGAAACAGAACAACAAAAAGCTAAAAATATAGAAGACTCAATACAAACTATGATTGATGACACAATGAAGGGTGGATATAATAAAAATAACCTAGAATTAGTAGAAAAATTAGCAAATGAAGCAAAGGACTCAGTAGCATGGTTAACTGAACTTGGAGCAGATCTTACAGATGTAGGTAAAATGGCAGGTTCTACAAACTATAGAACACATAGACCTACTGGGGGAGCTGCTGTTGGAGCACATTTAGTAGATACTTTAAAAGTAGCTGCTGAAAATGAAAAAGTAGATTTAAGACTTTGGAATGAAGCAAAAGAAATAGTATTAGATAAAGAAGGTAAGGTTTCTGGAGTAAAGGTTATCGATAAAGAAGGTAAAGAATATACAATTAATACTAAAGCAGTAGTTATAGCTGCTGGTGGATTCTCAGCAAATCAAGAAATGGTAGTTTCTTATAAGGAAGATTTAAAGGGATTTGCTACAACAAATCATAATGGTGCAACTGGAGATGGAATAGTTTTAGCTGAAAAGCTTGGAGCAGACTTCGTTGATATGGGAGAAATTCAAACTCATCCTACAGTTGTTCCTGAAAAGGCTGTAATGGTTACAGAAGCTGTTAGAGGTAATGGCGCAATACTTATAAATAAAGATGGTAAGAGATTTACAAATGAATTACTAACTAGAGATGTTGTATCTAAAGCTATATTAGAACAAAAAGATGGTATTGCTTACTTATTCTTTGATGATGGACTTAGAGAAAGTTTAAAAGCTACAGAAGAGTATTTTAATATGGGATTAGTAACAGAAGCAGATTCTGTTGAAGAATTAGCAGAAAAATTATCTATAGATAAAGAAAATATGGTTAATAGCATTAAAAAATATAATGATGCTGTAGCAGCAAAAAAAGATTCAGAATTTAATAGAGAAGATCTTCCTAGACAGTTGAATAACGGAAAAGTATATGCTATACCTGTTACTCCAGCGGTGCATCATACTATGGGTGGAATAAAAATTAATACTAACGCTGAAGTTATTAATAAAGATGGAAATGTGATTCCAGGATTATTTGCAGCAGGAGAAGTTACTGGAGGAGTTCATGGTGGAAATAGACTTGGTGGAAACGCTTTAGCTGATATAGTAACTTATGGTAGAACAGCTGGGAAAAATGCAGCAGTATTTATAAATAATTAATAATAACTAATGGAGGAAGAATAATGAAAAAAACAATTAAAGTTATTGGATCAATTTCACTATTAGCTATGTTATTAGTTGGTTGTGGTGGAAAATACATTGATGGTAATTATACTGGTGAAGGACAAGGAGCTTCTGGAGTCATAAAGGTAGAAGTCGTAGTTGAAAAGGGCAAGATTTCAGAAATTAAATTAGTTGAACATAATGAAACTAAAACTTTAGTTGAAGGTGTTGAAGAAAATTTAGTTCCAGAAGTAATAGAAAAACAAGGAACGGAAGATGTACAAGCTATATCAGGTGCTACAAGCTCATCTAAAGGAGTAATAGAGGCCATTAATAATGCTTTAGAATCAGCTTCAAAATAAAATTAACCCTTAAATTTTAATATACAAACAGGTAATTTATTGAATAGATTACCTGTTTAATTTTTATATAAAAATATACAAATTGATGATTTTGATGTAAAATTTTAGTAAGATATTGAAGGGCTTTTAATAAATAGAATATAATATGTATATAATTATCATGTATATGGGGAGAGAATAGTTATGAATGATGGATATGAAAGCTTTGAATCAGATTTTAATATTTTTAATAACAAGATGTCTTTACTAATTGAATCTAGGGATAAAGAAGAAATAATAAAAACTATTAAGGAAAAACATATTTCAGAGGTTAATGATGATGTTGATAAAGATCATAAGAGGGATGATTTAATAATTTGGAATGCAATTTATACAAGAGAAATTATAAGAAACGGAATAGCTAAAAAATATTTACATCCAATGTATAATAAATTTTATAGAAAAATAAAAGAATCTACTTCTATTCAAGGATTGCAAGAAATAGAATTAAATATGATAAATGAATATATGGATTTGCTTATTAATGATACTGAAATAACAGATAGTTTTACAGTTAACAAACTTCTTCAAGCACTTCATTTAAATATAGAAAATCACACATCTTTAGAAGAGATATGTAAGAATTTAAATATATCAGTTGGATATGCTTCTACTTGTTTTAAAAAGTATAAGGGAATATCAATAATGAGATATCTTAGAGAAATAAAAATAGAAAGAGCAAAGACGCTACTTTTAAGTACTGAAAAGAGTATTTTAGAAATAAGTATTTTACTAGGGTTTCATGATCAAAGTCACTTTACTAACACTTTTAAAAAACTAGTTGGTATTTCTCCATTAAAGTTTAGAAATAAAAATTATACTATATAGTTGGATATTTATTGAAAAAATATTAAGTTAAGAATATAATCGTAATAAAAGATTAAAGGGGGCAATTGAATGTCAAATAATTGGAGTTTAAAAGAACTATATGATTCATTTACATCAAAAAAGTTTCTTGATGATTTAAATATGATAGATAAAGAAATCAATAGTTTAAAGGTATTTTCTGGAGAGTTAAATAATAGTGCTAATATTGAGGAAACATTAGAAACTGTAATAAATAAAATGGAAAAAATTTATTTATTAATAAGCAAAACTGGGTCCTTTGCAAGTTTAACTATAAGTGCAGATTCAAAAAATGCTGAGGGGAGAAAATACTTAGATGTTATAAATGCTAAGTCTAGCCTTTTAGCAGAACCGTTAACTAAAATATATAAATGGATAGCATCTATAGAAAATATAAATGAAGTTATAAATTCATCTAAATTATTAAAGGAACATGAATTCATAATTAAGGAAATAATTCAAAAAAATAAATATATGTTAAGTGATAAGGAAGAATCTATAATTGCTAAGATGAAGACTACAGGATCAGATGCTTGGTCAAATTATAAAGATTATTTAATATCAACACACAAAGTGGATATTGAAATAGATGGGAAGGAAGAATCTATTCCTCTTACTATGGTTTTAAATATGGCTTATAGCAAGGATTCTAACTTAAGAAAGAAAGCTTACGAAGCAGAAATAAAATCTTATGAGAAAATTGAAGAAGGTGTAGCAGCTGCTTTAAATGGTATTAAAGGTGAAGTTATAACTACTTCTGAACTTAAAGGCTATAAATCACCTCTTCATATGACTTTAGAAGAATCAAGAATGGATGAAGATATTCTAAATGCTATGCTTACAGCTATAAAGGAAAGTTTACCTACATTTAGAAAATATTTAAGAAGAAAAGCAGAACTTTTAGGACATAATAATGGACTTCCATTTTATGATTTATATGCTCCTGTAATAGAAAAAGAAATGAAGTTTAGCTTTGAAGAAGGTAAGGCTTTTGTTGAAAAGAATTTTAGAAGTTTTAGTGATAATTTAGCTAACTTTGCCCTTAAAGCTTTTGAAAATAATTGGATAGATGTATATCCAAAGGAAGGTAAGGTTGGAGGCGCTTTTTGTGCTAGTGTGAAAGACATTGGAGAGAGCAGAATATTATTGAATTATGGTGATAGTTTTAGTGATGTTGTAACTATGGCTCATGAGCTTGGACATGGCTTTCATGGTGAATGTTTGAATAAAGAAACAATGTTAAACTCAGAATATCCTATGACTTTAGCAGAAACTGCATCAAATTTCTGTGAAATAATAATTAAGAAAAGTGCAATAAAAGAAGCTGGTAAGGAAGAGGCATTTGCAATTCTAGAAGCAGAAATTTCAGATTGTAATCAAGTAATAGTTGATATATACTCAAGATTTTTGTTTGAAAGTGAAGTTTTTGAAAAGAGAAAAGAAAGCTCCTTATCGGTAGAAGAAATAAATAATGCCATGATTAAGGCTCAACAAGAAGCTTACGGAGATGGCTTAGATAATAATTATCTGCATAAGTATATGTGGACTTGGAAACCACATTATTATTATGCTAGCGCAAATTTCTATAACTTCCCATATGCTTTTGGAAATCTATTTGCTAAGGGATTATATGCTGAATACTTAAATAGAGGAGATAGCTTCTGCAAGGAATATGAAGATTTATTAGCAGTTACAGGCAAAAATATGGTTGCGGATGTAACTAAGATAATGAATATTGATGTTCATGATGTTAATTTTTGGAGAAATTCATTAAAAGTAATCGAAGAAGATATAGAGAAATTTATAGAGTTAAGTTACGAAATATAGATTACAGTTATATAGTGTAGAAATGAAATTAAATATTGTAAAACTAAATGGAGCAGTTGATAAAACAGCTCCATTTTTAATGTATAGGAAATTATAAAAATGTTATCATATGAAAAAGCCTATATAATTTCATTTTTTATTTTAAGTTAATTTGAACTATTTCGCTTTTACTTCCTAGTCTTAGAGGAGGTCCCCAGGTTCCGTAGCCTGAAGATACTACAACATTTAGACTATCTTTTTTAAAATATCCATAATGAATATCAAATAGTTTATTTGTAACTATATTGCCAGGGCTTATTTGACCTTTATGAGTATGACCAGATAGTTGTAAATCAATATTGTTATCTAAGCTTTCATTAACATATTTAGGGTTATGATCTATTAGAATTAATGGTTTATTTTTGTCTAAATTTATTGTTAAATCATTTAATGAAAGTCTAGGTTTATTATTAAGTTTATCTACAGAAATATCATCACGTCCAATAATATAAAAACTATCATTAATTAGAATTGCTTCGTCCCTTAAGACTTTAACAGAATTTTCATTAAGTATATTTACTATTTTCTCTTCAGATTTTGTTAGTATATCGTGATTGCCTAAGGTAGCAAAAGTTCCATATTTTGATCTAAGTTTTGAAAACTCTATTGCCATATTATTATTTAGAAATGGATTAATATCACTATCTATAATATCTCCAGCAATTATTATTATATCTGGATTTAATTTATTTATTTCTATAACCATGTTTTTTAGTCTATTATTTTTAACAATATTACCTAAATGTATATCGGAAACCATAACTATATTTAAAGGATATTCTAAGTTTTTGTTATGTAATTTAATATCAAAAGTTTTTACATATGAGTGTTTAGCATTATAATTTCCTATTAATAAGATTATAAAAAGCAATAAAGTTATTAATATAGCTTCGAATTTATATATTTCATTATTAAAATAAAATGATTTTTTTAATATATAGTTTAAAAGGCTTAAGAGTGGAAAAGTTAAAAGTGAATACATTATTAATCCTAGCCAGTAAGCACCTATTAAAGAAAACAAATCAATTATTTTATAAGATAAAAATTTGTTAGATATTATTGATATTATATAAGAAAATGCAAGCATCCAAAAAAAAGTCCAAAATATTAAAGGTGATATATTGAAAAAATAATTTATGTTTTTAAATATAACTTTACCTATATAATAATTTATTAAAGAATATAGACTAATAAAAATAGTAAATATTATAATATATTTTTCTTTCAAATTAAACAACTCCTTAATATTTTTAATAATTATAGCATATTAGCAATTTTTGTAAAGTTTTCGTTAGTTATTAATTAGAATATCAATAATTATTTGAAATAAAAAAGAATATGATAGAATAATATTATTAGTAATCAGGGGTAGGAGGTTTAAAATGATTTTAAATGAAGAGCAGGCCCTAGTTATAAATGAGCTAGAGAAAAATATATTACTTCTTGCATCAGCAGGTACAGGAAAAACTAATACATTATCACATAGAATTTCAAATATTATAGATTCTAAAAAAGCAAAGGCAGAAGAAATTTTATGTATCACTTTTACAAATAAAGCTTGCTTTGAAATGAGAAGTAGAATAGAAGAAGTTGTAGGGGAAAGTGCCAAAGATATTACAATAAGAACTTTTCATAGTTTTTGTTTTGATTTAATAAAAAGCGAAGCTAAAAAAAGATCAGATATATTTATAGATTCCTTAGTTTTTGATGAAGAAGATTGTAAGGAAATAATTAAAGAATGCAATTTTTATAATTATACAATAAGTAAACTTCAGCAATTTATAGAATTAGTAAAGCTAGAAAAAACTAAGCTTAATATTTCTAGTAAAGACTTACTTAAAGATTATAATATAGCTGTAAAAAGTATTTTTAAGTTTCAAACAGATAAAATTAATTCAATTTGCAGTAATAGAGGTAAACTAGATTTTAAAATGAAAGAAGATTTAGAACGGCAAGGTGGAGCTTTGGTAATGATCTATAATTCTTTACTTTATAATAATCATGGCCTTGATTTTATAGATTTAACTACTAAAGCTAAGGAATTGTTGTTAGATGAGGATTTAGTAATATATTTAAAAAATAAATTTAAATATATTAGTATAGACGAGGTACAAGATACTAGTACACTAGAGTATTCAATTATAGAAAAAATATTTGGCAATAACAATATTTTACTTTGTGGAGATATGTTTCAAACAATATATGGATGGCGAGGATCTGAACCTGATAAAATACTTAATTTATTTAAAGAAAAATATAATCCTAAGGAAATTATTTTTAATAAAAATTATAGGTCTACAAAATATATAACAAATGCTTCTTTAAGTTTTCTAGAAAATGCTTTTAATAAAAAGTATAATTCTATATATAAAGAAAAAATAACAGCTAACACAGAAATAGAAGGAAAGAAAATAAAAATTAAAAAGGCTAATACTTTAAGAGAAGAAGCTAGATACATATTTGATGAAATTAGAGACTTAGATAAAAATAATGAAGATATATCAAAGGTTTGTGTATTAAGTAGAGATAACAATTATAATATAAGTTTAAGCAGAGAGTTTCAAAATATAATAGGCTATGAAGGGTCTAGTTTTGAGTTTATATTAGTTGATCAGTTTAAGTTTTTTAGAAGGCAAGAAATAAAGGATATAATTGCATTTTTAAAACTTATAGCTAATAGGTACGATAATATAAGTTTAAAAAGAATAGTGAAAAGATTACCAACTGGTATAGGAGAATCTACTTTAAATGCTATAGACTCAAAAGAATATAGAGAGGTAGGAATATCATTAACAGATTTTATTGATGAAAATGCAAAAATATATGGTGAGAAATATTCATTATTAATAGAGGAATTTCAAAATGATAATATTATTGTTTTTGATGTTGAAAGTACAGGAACAGATGTTACAGAGGATGAAATAATTCAAATTGCAGCAATAAAAATAAATAAACAAGGAAAAGTAATAGAAAACTTTGAAAAGTTTTTGAAAAATAAAAAATCTGTACAAAGTTCCTTTAGGGTACATGGATTTAGTGATGAATTTTTAAATGAAAATGGTGAGGATAAAGAAAAGATATTAAAAGAATTTATTGAATTTTCAAAGGATGCAGTTATTGTTGGACATAATGTTCAGTATGATATAAATATTTTAACTAGCGAACTTACTAGAAATAATATTACTGGTCTTAGATTTAAAACATTTTATGACACTTTAGATATATATAGAAGATTTCATACAAAATTACCTAATTATAAGCTTGAAACCTTAAGTGAAATTTTTAGTACTGAAAACAAGCCAAGTCATGATGCTATGGATGATATATTAGCAACTAAAGACTTATTAGTAAGAGCAATAGAAAAAGATATAATAGCAACTTCTTTTAAAAGAATTAGTTTAATGAGTAAGCATTTGAAGTCCTTTAATAAAATTAATGATGCCTTAAATAACCTTTTTTCCAGAGCTAATGAGAAGAGGCCACAAGATATAATAGTTGATGTAATTAAAGGCTTTAATATAAAAACTTTATATAGTGGAAGAGGTAGTGAAATTGAAAAAGAAGCTAGTGAAAAAATAGATAGACTTAGAGATTTCTACGTATTAGTAAAGGATTTAGATGATAAAAGTAAAAGTAACAGAGATTCATTATTAGATATAATTAAAATAACAGGGCTTTCTAATGGAGAATTAGAAAATCTTATAGTAAATAGAATAAATAAAAAAAGAATACCTATAATAACTGTTCATCAATCAAAAGGTTTAGAGTTTGATACTGTATTTATATGTGGACTTCAAGATGGGGTATTCCCTTCCTATATGTCATTAAAATCTAATAATATTGAAGAAGAAATGAGAACTTTTTATGTGGCATTAACTAGAGCTAAACAGAGACTATATATAACTTATCATCTATATGAAGAGTATGGAAGAGAGAATAAAATTAGTAGATTTATTAATTTTATTAATAAAGAACATATGGATAATGATTATTAATTGTAGTATAATGAAGAAAATTTTATTTATACAGTGAGGAATTAAGTGATGAAACATGAATTAAATATTTATGAACTTGGACAATTATTAACCAAAGTTACAGAAGAATATAAACTTGAACTATTATCTAAGTTAAAATTAAGTGGTGGTTGGATGACTATGACAGGAGAAGTTAAAGTAGTGTCCGTTCCAGAAAATAAAGTGGTACTTAAAGGAAACAATATAATTACTTTAAATATTAATGATATTAATTGTAAAGGAAGCTTACTAAAAATTACGGGAGCAAAGGACGGTATTTTTAAAATAGATGTTGCACCTACTAAATATAAAGAATTTGGGGCAACTGGACTTAATTTAAATAAAACAAAAATCAATAATAATGAAACTAAGATTAGAATAGACGAAGATATGATATTTACAGTAAGAGAGGCATCAGTTGATTCTATTAATAATATAATAAAAAGTATTTAATTTATCATATAAAGTTGTATTTTTTCAATTTTGAAGTGTATTTATTAATTTTATTATGACTTAAATGTAAGTAGAGGTTATAAGCAAAATTGTATAAATACACTTTTTTTATTTATAAAATTATATTTTATAATATTTTGGTAATAAAAGTTGTATTTGATAGGCGCAAATATATTTTATTATTGAGTAAAATAAAACTAAAAAATATTATAATTTTTATAAAAAATCAATATAGACATGCTAAAGGCTATGATTGTATAATAAATATCAGTTGATTTTTATAAGAAGGGATAAAAAATGGAGATAAATGAAATACTTGAAGTGGCATCTTATGCAGGAAAGATAATGTTAGAAAGTGGTGCAGAAGCTTATAGAGTTGAGGAGACTATGAACAGAGTTTGTATGTCCTTAGGTGTAGATACAGCTAGTAGTTATGCAACTCCTACAGTAATAATAGCTTCGGTATCTTATAAAGGAATAATTAAATCTTTAGTTGTAAGGATATCTAATAGATCAGTAGATTTACAAAAGATTCATAAGGTTAATGATTTAGCAAGAAGGTTAAATAGTGAAAATATAAATTTAGAAGAACTAAAAAAAAGACTTAAAGAGATAGAAGAAGAAAAAAGATATTCAAATAATACCACTATTTTATTTTCAGCTATAGGAGCTTTTGGGTTTGTATTTTTATTTGGAGGTTCAATTAAAGATGCAGTAGCAGCTTTTATAATTGGACTAGCAGTAAAATATGTTTCAATAAAATGTGAAGAAATGGGTTTGAATTCATTTTTTATAACAAGTATTTCAGCTGGAATATTAGCCTTGCTAGCAATATTATCAATTAAAATTAATTTAGCTAATGATATGGACAAGGTTATTATTGGTTCTATAATGCTTTTAGTCCCAGGTCTTGCTATAACTAATGCAATTAGAGATACAGTAGCTGGTGATTTAGTTTCAGGATTAGCAAGGGGAGCAGAAGCTTTCCTAACAGCAATTGCTGTAGCAGTTGGTACAGGTGTAGTTTTAAGTTTTTGGATAAGTATATTTGGGGGAGTATAAAATGATAATTGAAGTTATAGCGGCATTTATATCATCTTTTGCATTTGGAATAGTTTTTAATATAAAAGGTAAAAATTTATTTTTTGCAGCATTATGTGGTGCTTTAGGATGGTTTGTTTATAAACTTTCCTTAAAATTAGGAATAACAGATACGACATCATTATTTTTAGCATCTCTAGCACTTAGCATATATTCTGAAATATTTGCAAGAATATTAAAAACTCCTGTAACCACCTTTGTTATTGCTGCTTTAATACCATTGGTACCCGGTGGTGGAATGTATTATACAATGGTAGAAGCAATAACTGGTGATGTTATGAAATCATTAGAAATAGGTATAAAGACAATAGCATCGGCAGGTTCTTTAGCATTAGGAATAATATTAGTTTCTACAATTACTAAGACTGTTATAAAAAATAAGAAAATCAAAATAGATGTGAATAAAAATATAATAAGCCACAAATAATAGAAGTGTAGTCAGAAGTTATTTATATTTTTTATTTGACTATGGCTATGGGGCGCTGCAGGACAAAATGTAGCGCCTTTTGACATTTTTAAAATTAATACATATAATATTTATTACTAAAAAATAAATAGGAGGAAAAACTTTGACTAAAGAAAATGACTTAAAAAAAGCCTTTGTTAGAAATATGAAAAAAAATAAAGGAAATAAAAAGGCTCAATTACTAACTATTATATTGTTTGGAGCTATAGCTGCCTTTTCATTATACTTTGGGAAGGATATAACAAAAACTAATATAGGAATACCAAGTGGAACTTTAGAAATTTCTTATTTAGATGTTGGACAAGGAGATTCGGCTTACATTAAGGTAAATGATTTTGATATACTTATTGATGCTGGTCCAAGAAGTGATTCAGATAAATTAATAAAGCAATTGGAAGATAAAAATATAGACGATTTTGAAATAGTTATAGCAACACATCCTCACGAAGATCATATTGGTGGAATGACAAAAGTATTCGATAGATATAATGTGGAAAATTTTTATATGCCAAAAACAACTAATACAACTAAAACCTTTGAAAATATGATGAAGGCAGTGAGTAATGAAGGGTTAAAGGCAAAAGTGATAAAAGAGGGGACAAGTTTTGAGCTAGGGGAAGGTGCTAGGATAGAGGTTTATTCTCCTATAGATGAAAATTATGATGATTTTAATAACTATTCACCTATTATGAAATTAACTTATGGTAATAATACATTTATATTTACAGGTGATGCAGAAAAGGAAGTAGAGAGGGAAGTTTTAGATAAATATTCTAATGATTTAAAGTCTGATGTTATTAAGTTTGGACATCATGGTTCTAGTACTTCATCTACTAAGGAATTTATGGAAGCTGTATCTCCGAAATATGGCATAATTAGTTGTGGTTTAGATAATACTTATGGGCATCCTCATAGGGAAACATTAGATTTAATAAATAAAATGAATATAAAAGCATATAGAACAGATAAACAAGGGCAAATAACTATTACATCTGATGGGAATAATATAAAAATAAAAACAGAAAAATAATTTTGATTAGTTTTTAAGTATAGAAATATAAAATTAGGTGAACTAGAGCGTGAAAACCTATATATTATATTTCTATACTTTTTTATTTATTAAACATAGAAATTATATTTTTGTGATATTATTTAAGAGAGAGTTTATAAGATTTTTATAAACTAAAAATATATTTATGGAGGATAGGATGAAAAAAGGTGTTCTAATTTTTATATTAATTATTAGTTTTCAATTACTTGTAGTTGGATGTTCTAAGAATTCTAATGGAATAACAAGTAGTGAAGAAAAGAAAGTCAAAGAGACTATTGATTTAGTACTATCATATAAAAATGGATATGATGAAACTATGAAAAAACATATTAGTGAAAAGAATTTTTATGTATGCAATTATGTAGAATTTTATTCTCTTTACGTTGGAGAATTAAATCTTGAGAAATATGAAAGTAGTATAGTTAGTATTAGAAATGAAGATGCTAGGTACGTAGTTTGCATGATTATAAACATGGAAGCTAAAGCATTGGAAACTCACGAAGATGAAAAGTTAAGTGATGAAGTTGTTGGTGAAGATGTACCAGTTGAAGTTATATTAAAAGAAAGAAATGGTGAACTTTATATTGAAGGGTTCACAGAATATGAAAGCTTAGATAAAGCTAAAGAATTAAATGAAGGTTTTAAATAAAAAAATAGAGAAAGAGTGAGGGTAATGAAGCCGCTAGCAGAATTAATGAGGCCTCAAATGTTAGAGGATTTTATAGGGCAAAATAACATAGTAGGTAAAGGAAAACCATTGTACAATTTAATTATAAGTAAGAGAATTCCAAATTGTATTTTATATGGACCTCCTGGAACAGGAAAAACAACTTTGGCTAATATTATGGCTAATTATAGTGACAAAAAATTTTATAAGTTAAATGCTACAACTGCATCTGTAAAAGATATACAGGAAATAACAGAAAGCCTAGATAGTTTACTAAATTATAATGGAGTTGTTATTTATATAGATGAACTTCAGCATTTTAGCAAAAAACAACAACAAGCTCTTCTAGAATTTATTGAAAATGGCAGGGTTACATTAATAGCAAGTACAACTGAAAATCCTTATTTTGCTATTCATAAAGCTATTTTAAGTAGATGTAATATCTTTCAATTTCAGTCTCTTTCTATAGATGAAATAATAGAAGGATTAGAAAAAGCTATAAACAAATTGGTTAATGAGGGCATAGAAGTTGAATATTCTAAAGAAGCTTTAAAATATATATCAGAGATATCACAAGGGGATTATAGAAAAGCCTATAATATTTTAGAACTTTCTATAAACTCTCAATTAAGTAAAGTGAAAAAAATATCTATAGAATATATTGAAGAGTTAAATCAATCACATATTAGAGCAGATGCAAGTGGGGATGAATATTATAATTTTTTAAGTGCACTTCAAAAGAGCATAAGGGGAAGTGATCCAGATGCAGCAGTTCATTATTTGGCCAGATTAATAAAGTCAGGTAACTTACAAGCAATAATAAGAAGATTGAGTGTAATTGTAGCTGAAGATATTGGACTTGCACATCCCAATGCATTAGGAGTTGTTAATTCAGGTGTTGAACTTGCTTTAAAGGTTGGGTTGCCTGAGGCTTCCTTGATATTATCAGAACTTGTAATTTATCTTGCAACTTTACCTAAGTCTAATAGTGCATATTTAGCTATTTCAAGAGCTATGAATGATATAGAAAGCAAAAATATAGGAGATGTACCTAAGCATTTAAAGGATGCTCACTATTCAGGTGCTAAAAGCTTAGGGGTGGGTGGATATAAATATCCACATGACTATGAAAATAATTATATTAAACAACAATATATGCCTGATAATTTAATAGATGCTAAATACTATAATCCACAAAATAATAAATATGAAAATAGCATAAAATATTATTGGGAAAATGTAAAAAATAATTTGTAAAACTAGCATAAAAGAAGGGTTTAAGAGGCATTGATATTATTGACAATATCAGAGTGTTTTGATAAGATATATGAAGTAAATACAAGTAAAATGGTCAACATTAAAAGGGGGAAGAATTATGAAGCTTTCTACTAAAGGTAGATACGGGGTGAAGGCTATGGTAGATTTAGCCATGCACTATGGAGATGCCCCCGTCTCAATAAAAACAATCTCTCAAAGGCAAAATATATCTGAATATTATTTAGAACAATTATTTTCGCCCCTTAGAAAAGCAAAACTTATTAAAAGTATAAGAGGAGCTCAAGGTGGTTATGTTTTAAATAGTGCTCCAAAGGATATAACAGTAGCAGATGTTATGTATGTTTTAGAAGGGCCTGTAGAAATAGCAGAATGTATTGAGGGATCTGAATGTGACAACATAGATTTTTGTGCTACTAGATTGTTATGGGAAAAAATAAAAAACAGCATTGATGAAGTAATGGAGAGTATAACACTTCAAGATATTGTAGATGACTATAATAGATTAAAACACGAAAGTGAATCCATTAAGTTTGTAAAGAGGAGCGAGTAAATATGAAAAACGTATATATGGACTATGCAGCAACTACTTATGTTAAGCCAGAAGTTTTAGAAGAAATGATGCCATTTTTTACTGAAAAGTATGGAAATCCATCATCTTTTTATGGGATTTCAAGAGAAACTAAAATGGCTATAGATAAGGCTAGAGCTAGAGTAGCCAAAGCACTTAACTGTGATCTAAATGAGGTTTATTTCACGGGTGGTGGTTCAGAAGCTGATAACTGGGCAATAAAGGGAATTGCATCAGCACATAGAAAAAAAGGAAATCACATAATAACAACTAAAATTGAACATCACGCAGTTCTTCATACTTGTGAGTATTTAGAAAAACAAGGATTTGAAGTAACTTATTTAAATGTAGATAAAGAAGGATTTATAGATTTAGAAGAACTAAAAAATGCAATTACAGATAAGACAATATTAGTTTCAATAATGTTTGCTAATAATGAAATTGGAACTATTCAACCTATAAAAGAAATAGGAGAAATATGTAGGGAAAGAAAAGTGTTTTTCCATACAGACGCAGTTCAAGCTGTAGGAAATATTCCTGTTGATGTTAAAGAAATGAATATAGATTTGTTATCTTTAGCAGGGCATAAAATTTATGGACCTAAAGGAATAGGAGCTCTTTATATAAGAAAGGGAGTAAGAATAGATAATTTAGTTCATGGTGGAGGTCAAGAAAGAGCTAGAAGGGCTGGAACAGAAAATACAGCTTCAATAGTGGGACTTGGAAAAGCTATAGAACTAGCTACAGAGAACTTAGAAGAGCATAATAAAAAATTAACTATTCTTAGAGATAAATTAATAGATGGACTATTAAAGGTTCCTCACACTAGATTAAATGGACCTAGAGGTGATAAAAGATTACCTGGAAATGCTAATATAACTTTCGAGTTTATAGAAGGTGAATCAATTCTTTTATCATTAGATTTTGAAGGGGTATGTGCTTCAAGTGGAAGTGCTTGTACTTCAGGATCATTAGATCCATCTCATGTATTATTAGCTATAGGATTACCTCATGAATTAGCTCATGGATCATTAAGATTAACTTTAGGTGATGGATCAACTGAGGAAGATGTAGATTATGTTTTAGAAGTTGTACCACCTATTATTGAAAGATTAAGAAACATGTCTCCTTTATGGGAAGACTTTATTAAGAAGGGAGAAAAATACTATGATGTACAGCGATAAGGTAATGGACCATTTTAGAAATCCAAGAAATGTAGGAGAAATTGAAGATGCAAATGGCGTTGGAGAAGTTGGTAACGCTAAATGCGGAGATATAATGAAGGTTTATTTAAAAATTGAAGATAATATAGTTAAGGATGTTAAATTTAAAACCTTTGGATGTGGATCTGCTATTGCTTCATCATCAATGGCAACTGAATTAATCAAAGGAAAAACAGTAGAAGAAGCTTGGGAATTATCAAATAAAGCTGTTGCTGAAGCTTTAGATGGACTTCCACCTGTAAAAATGCATTGTTCTGTATTAGCAGAAGAGGCGATACATAAGGCTATTAATGATTATAGAAAAAATTCAGGGTTAGAGCTTTGGGATTTTGAAGAGCATGATGATATTCATGATCATGTTCATGGCGAAGAGTAGGAATTAAAATGAAGAAGAAAGTTGTAGTAGGTATGAGTGGTGGAGTTGATAGCTCTGTTGCTGCCTACCTTTTAAAAGAACAAGGTTACGATGTAATAGGCGTAACTATGAAACATTTTGATGATGAAGATGAGGATTATGTTGAAAGAGAAGGCGGTTGTTGTTCTCTTTCATCAGTTGAGGATGCAAGAAGGGTTGCTGATAGAATAGGAATCCCTTTTTATGTACTTAACTTTAAAGAGTCTTTCAAGGAAAAAGTAATAGATTACTTTGTGCAAGAATATATTGAAGGAAAAACTCCTAATCCATGTATAGCATGTAATAAGCATATAAAGTTTGATGAATTTTTAAGAAGAGTTAAAGGCATTGGAGCTGATTATGTAGCCACAGGTCATTATGCAAAAATTGAAAAGGGGGAAGATGGAAGATACCTTTTAATAAAAGCAGATGATGATAGAAAAGATCAAACTTATGCTTTATATAATTTTACTCAAGAACAATTAAGTCAAACTTTAATGCCTTGTGGAGACTATACAAAGGACAAAATTAGAGAAATTGCAAAGGAAATTGGTTTAGCTGTTCATAATAAAAAGGATAGCGAAGAGATTTGTTTTATACCAGATAATAATCATGGAAAATATATTTCTTTAGTTAAACCAAATGAAGTTAAGCAAGGTAACTTTGTTGATAAAAATGGTAATGTTTTAGGTAAACATAAAGGAATAGTATATTATACTATAGGACAAAGAAAAGGATTAGGATTAGCTTTAGGAAGACCAGTTTTTGTTACTGATATAAATCCTAATACTAATGAAGTTGTTATTGGACCTGAAGAAGATATATTTAAAACTGATTTAATTGCAAAGGATATTAATTTTATACCTTTTGAAAATTTAGAAAAAGAAATGCATATTCAAGCAAAGGTAAGGTACTCGGCAAAACCTTCAGAAGCTACAATATATCCATTAGAGAATGGAAAAGTAAAAGTTTCATTTAAGGAAAAGCAAAGAGCCATTACTAAAGGTCAATCAGTAGTGTTTTATGATGGAAATATTGTAGTTGGCGGCGGAATAATAGAAAGCATTTTATAAAATAAAAATTCCTATATTTTAATATATAGGAATTTTTTTTATTCTTTAGGAAATAATAATTCTATGGTTTATAGAAGGGAGAAATAGCATGTTAAAAACTAAGGATTTTTATTTGCTAAAGGTTTATGATATAAGGGGGAAGTACTTAGGGGTAATTGAGGATATTTACATAGATTTCAATAAGGGAAGAATTCAAGGTTTTTTAATTTCAAACTATTTACTTTTTAACAAAAGAAATTTTATAAAAATAAATGATATTATTTCAATAGAAGATGTAATTATAATTAAAGAATTAAATAAAAAAGAAGGAATATCCTTTAAAACAATAAAGGATATGGATGTTAAAGATAGGAATAATATAATTAAAGGAGTACTAGAAGATATAATTATAGAAGAAAAAGATTTTTCTATTAAGGGATTAATTATAAGTTCAGGTATATTTGATCGAATAATAAGAGGGAAAGAAATATTATTACCAAAGGATTGCATACTAGGAGAAGATTTTATTTTGTATTTTGGTAGTAATGAAGTTAAATTTCAAAGTATGCCAAGAAAGAAAAAAACATGCTAGTAAGTAATAAGTATAGAAATATAATTAAATATATAATATTATTATTGTTAATATTTTTAATAATAATACTTTACTTAAAAGTAAAGACATTAAATAGTATAGTTAATATTATATTTTTAAGCTTTATATTTGCTTATACATTAAAACCCTTAAGAGATAATATTAGTGAAAAAATTAAAATTACAAAAAGAACATCTTCTATAATTATAATTTTTACTATTTTAATTGGTGTCTCACTATTTATATATATACTTATTCCTTCTATATTAAGAGAAAGTTATAATTTGGGAAACATATTAGATAATATAGATTCATATGTGGAGTCTTTAGCCCAAAAGATGAACTTAAATAATATTTCACTATTTGAAGATATATATATGAGGATCAGAGATGAAATGAATATTTTCTTAAGGACATTTTCTAATAATTTATTTGATAATATTTTATCTTGTTTAGAAAGCTTAATTTCATTGGCAATAATTCCAATAGTAACATATTACTTTTTAGTAGATGGTGAATTGATTTTTAATAAGCTATTATTAATTTTACCAACAGAAAAAAGAATAATTGCTAAGAATGTAATAACTCATATAGATAAGGTATTATCAAGATATATAATAAGTCAGTTGCTTTTATCTGTAATTATTGGTGTATTAACTACTGTGGCTTTGCTTATTTTAAATGTTAAATTTGCAATTGTTCTTGGAATATTTAATGGAATTTTTAATATTGTACCTTATTTTGGTCCAATAATAGGGGGAATACCTGCTGTTTTTGTAGCTCTTATGGAATCTCCCAATAAGGCTTTATGGACGGCATTTGTTGTATTTATAATACAACAAATAGAAGGAAATATTTTATCACCTAAAATAACTGGTGATAGTACTAATATGCATCCAATAATTATTATAATACTGCTTTTAATCGGTGAAAAGGTTGGTGGCTTTATTGGAATGATTATAATTGTTCCTATTGCTGTAATAATTAAAGTTATCTATGAGGACATCAATGATTATTTATTCTAAAATAAATAATTGACATATTTTAATAAATAAACTATAATTTCATTGAAATATAAGAAAATTTAATATTTAGCGTTGAAGAGAATGAGTAAATATACCCTATGTATTCAGAGAGGAAGTGGATGCTGAAAACTTCTTACATAATATATTGAAGCTATCTTGGAGCTATATTAAACTAAGTGATGCATTTTTTGCATAATTAGGGTGGTACCGCGGAATTTATGTTTTCGTCCCTTTTTTCAGGGATGGAAACTTTTTTTATTTTATAAATTGACTAAATGGAGGTAAGATTATGAAATTCATGGGAACTAATGAGCTTAGAGAAGCTTATTTAAGATTTTTTGAATCAAAAGATCACTTAAGACTAGAGAGTTTTCCTCTAGTGCCTAAAAATGATAAATCATTATTATTAATAAATGCAGGTATGGCACCACTTAAGCCTTACTTCACAGGACTACAAGAACCACCAAGAAAGAGAATTACTACTTGTCAAAAGTGCATAAGAACTGGTGATATTGAGAATGTAGGAAAAACATCAAGACATGGTACTTTCTTTGAAATGCTTGGTAATTTTTCTTTTGGAGATTACTTTAAAGAAGAAATAATTCCTTGGGCTTGGGAGTTTATTACTGAAACTTTACAAATTCCAAAGGATAAATTATATGTTACTATTTATTTAGAAGATGATGAAGCTTTTGATATTTGGTGTAAGAAGACAGATGTAGATCCAAAAAGAATTTTCAGATTAGGAAAAGATGATAACTTCTGGGAAATTGGAGTTGGGCCTTGTGGACCTTGCACTGAAATCCATTATGATAGAGGCGAAGGTGTTATTACAAATGTTGATGATTTCCTAAAAGCTAGCGATGAAGATAGGGTAGTAGAATTTTGGAACTTAGTATTTACACAATTTGATAAGGATGAAGATGGTAATTATAATAAATTAGCTAATCCTAATATAGATACAGGAATGGGACTTGAAAGAATTGCAACAATAATGCAAGGTGTAGATAATATATTTGAAATCGATACTGTTAAAAATATATTAAATAAGGTATCAGAACTTTCAGGAGTTAAATATGGAGTTGATTCTCAAAAGGATATTTCATTAAGGATAATTACAGATCATGTTAAATCTGTAACTATGTTAATTTCAGATGGAGTTCAACCAAGTAATGAAGGTAGAGGATATGTATTAAGAAGACTTTTAAGAAGGGCAGCTAGACATGGAAGGTTATTAGGAATTAAGGGATTATTCTTAACTGATATAGTGGAATCAGTAGTTAATAACTATGGAGGAGCTTATCCAAATCTTAAAGAAAGTAAAGAATACATTGAAAAGATAGTTTCTTTAGAAGAAGAAAGATTTAATGAAACTATAGATTCAGGAATGGGTATATTAAATGATTATATTGAAGAAATGAAAATCTCAAATGAAAAAATATTAAAGGGAGAAAAAGCATTTAAGCTATATGATACTTATGGTTTCCCTATTGAGTTGACTGAGGAAATACTAGAAGAAAAAGGGATGAGTGTTGACCATGAATCCTTTAAAAAAGAAATGGAAGAACAGAGACAAAGAGCTAGAAGTGCTAGAGGAGAATCATCTTACATGGGTAGTGATGAAAGTCCAATAAATAAAATTGAAGCTTCAATAAATACTGAATTTGTTGGCTATGGTAATTTAGAGATTTCTTCTAAGGTTGTTGTTTTAGCTAATGATGTTGAGTTTGTAGATGCGTTATCAAAAGGAGAAAAAGGATATATAGTAACTGAGAAAACTCCATTTTATGCTGAAATGGGTGGTCAAGTAGGTGATAAGGGTACTATAAAAACTGCTTCTGGAGAAGCTTATGTTTATGATACTAAGAAAAATATAGGTGGAAAGACTATTCATTACGTTAAGGTAAATGAAGGAACTATTAAAGCAAATGAAGAAGCAAACTTAACAATTGATCTTATAAGAAGAAGCAATATTGAAAAGAATCATACTGCAACTCATATGTTACATGAAGCTTTAAAGCAAGTGATTGGAAAGCATGTTAATCAAGCGGGTTCATATGTAGATGATGAAAGACTAAGATTTGACTTTACTCATTTTACATCATTAACTGAAGATGAAATAAATACTTTAGAAGATTTAGTTAATAGAAAAATAATGGAAGTATTTACTGTAGATACTGATCTTATGACTTTAGATGAAGCCAAAGAGTCTGGAGCGATGGCTTTATTTGATGATAAATATGGAGATAAGGTAAGAGTAGTAAGTGTAGGAGAATTTTCAAAGGAACTTTGTGGTGGTACGCATGTTCATAACTCTGGAGAAATTGGTTTGTTTAAAATAGTTTCAGAGGTTGGAGTTGCTGCTGGTATTAGAAGAATCGAAGCTATTACTGGAATAAATGCAATTAAGTATATGGAAGAAAAACAAAGGTTGTTAAAAGAAGCATGTAGTGCATTAAAGTGTAGTGAAAAAGATGTTCTTAAGAAGATATCTTCTCAAAATGCTGAAATAAAAGAAAAAGAAAAAGAAATAGTAGAGCTAAAGAGTAAATTAGCTTCAGGAGTAGAAGATGAAATATTAAATTCAGCTAAAGAAGTTAAGGGTGTAAAAGTAGCAGCTTATGCTGTAGAAGGAATTGACGGAAATTCTTTAAGAGATCTTGGAGATAAGGTTAGAAATAAACTTTCTAGCGGAGTAGTTGTATTATTTAGCAATGTAGGTGGTAAGGTGAATCTTATTGCAATGTCTACTAAGGATGTTTTAGATAAGGGAGTTCATTGCGGTAAGATAATTAAAGAAGTTGCTTCTATTGTTGGAGGCGGCGGAGGAGGAAGACCAGATATGGCTCAGGCTGGTGGTAAGAATCCTGAAAATATCAAAGATGCATTAGAAAAAACTTATTCAGTAATAGAATCTTTAGTAAAGTAGTGTACTTTTAAGCCTTTATAGGTTATAATATAAATAAGAAAAGTGAAGTATGTATAGAATTTTAAAATAATGATATACTATTACTAGGATACTATTAATTAAATATAAGTAAGGGGGTGAGCTGCAATTAGCAGCAGTTGTATGAATAATAACTTAGATGCGACAATGCAATTTAATTTGAACATCAACAAAGGAGATTTGACTAAATCTATTTTAACAGATGTTTATAATGCGTTACAGGAGAAAGGTTATAATCCAGTTAACCAGTTAGTTGGATATCTTATTTCAGGGGACCCTTCTTACATTACAAGCTACAACGGAGCAAGAGCTTTACTAAGAAAACTTGAAAGAGATGAAATTCTTGAGGAAGTTATAAAATCTTATTTAGAAATAAAATAAAGAGTGCCCGTTAATCGGGCACTCTTTAATATTTAAGGAGACATATATGAGGATATTAGGCTTAGATATAGGTTCAAAAACTATTGGAGTTGCAATTAGTGATCCTTTAGGTTGGACTGCTCAAGGCATAACTACTATAAAAAGAACTAAGAAAGAACATGATCTTGAAGAAGTAAAAAAGCTATGTAAGGAATATTATGTAGAGACCATAGTAATTGGTTTACCTAAAAACATGAATGGAACTATAGGAGAGTCTGGAGAAAAAGTTTTAGAATTTTCGGAACGTATTAAGGAATTTACAGGTGTAAATGTACAAATGTGGGATGAAAGATTAACTACAGTTGCAGCTCATAAGGCTATGTTAGAGGCAGACTTATCAAGGGGAAAAAGAAAGAAAATAGTTGATAAGATAGCGGCTACTTACATACTTCAAGGTTATTTAGATAGATTGAGTATGAAGTAATAATTAAATTTCAATTGAAAATTATTATTGACAACTCTAAAGGTAAAAATTACAATTATAAAAAAGGAGAATTTTTATGGATAAAGATTTAAAAACATTAGAACTATATGATGAGGATGGAAATTTAGTTAAATTAAATGTTGTTGCATTTTTTGATATGGTAAATCCAGACACAGAAGAAAAAAGTGAGTATGTTATAGTATATGACGATAATTATACTGAAGATGATATATTTGCTTTAAAGGTAGGAGTAGATGAAGATGGAGATGATTTATTAATACCTATAGATGATGAAGTAGAACTTGCAGCAGTTCAAGAAGCTTATGATACTATTTTTTCAGAAGAAGAATAGTTTTTTAAAATAAATTATAAAGAAAGGGGTGTGTTGTCTGTGGAACAATCAAATAGCGTAGACTTTAATGCTTTAAAAGAGGATTTAAAACAAAAAGGTTATAAATTGACTCCTCAAAGAAGGGCTATAGTGGATACTATAATAGAAAAAGAGGGCGAACATTTAACAGCAGAAGAAATATATGATGAAGTGAAAAAAAATTGTCCGGAAATAGGTTTAGCAACTGTATATAGAACAATAATTTTACTAGAAGAGTTAGGTGTAATTTGCAAGTTAGATTTAAATGATGGATGTAGTAGATATGAGCTAGTTCGTAAGGATGAGGGGCATAGGCACCATCACTTAGTATGCAATGAGTGTAAAAGTGTTATTGAAGTTCAAGATGATCTTTTAGATGAACTTGAAGAAGAGGTTGAAAGATCTTATGGATTTAAGATTATAGACCATAGTGTTAAATTTTTTGGGGTTTGTAGAAAATGCCAAAGTAAAATGAAAGAAATTAAATAGGGATAAGAAGGGGTCTTTGATTAGGGAACCCTTTGAATTACATATTTTAAGAAGAAGGAGGGGACATATTGAAAAACGAAAAGGCAAAGGTTAAGATTATTCCTTTGGGAGGAATTAATGAAATAGGTAAAAATATAACTGCAATAGAATATAAAAATGACATAGTAGTTATAGATTGTGGCCTGAAATTCCCAGATGAAGATATGTTCGGTATTGATTTAGTAATACCAGATATAAGTTATTTATTAAAAAATAAGGATAAGATTAGAGGAATATTCTTAACACACGGACATGAGGATCATATAGGTGCATTACCATATGTATTAAGGCAATTAAATGTACCTGTATATGGAACTAAGTTAACTCTTGGAATTGTTGAAACAAAGCTTAAAGAACACGGATTATTAAGCTCAACAGAATTAATTAGAGTAAAACCAAGAGATGTTATTAAATTAAATTCAGTATCTGTAGAGTTTATTAAGACAAATCACTCTATAGCAGATTCAGTTGCAATAGCGATTCACACACCACTAGGAGTGGTACTACACACAGGAGACTTTAAGATAGATTATACTCCAATTGATGGAGAACCAATGGATTTTGCAAGGTTCGCAGAAATAGGTAAAAAAGGAGTATTAGCTATGATGGCTGACTCAACAAATGTTGAAAAGCCAGGATATACTATGTCTGAAAAAGTAGTAGGGGAAAGTTTTGCAAGATTATTTTCTAAAGCAAAAGGTAGAATAATAGTAGCAACCTTTGCTTCAAATGTTCATAGAATACAACAAATTATAGATGCAGCTCGTATGCATGATAGAAAAGTAGCTGTATCAGGAAGAAGTATGGAAAATATAGTTGCTGTAGCAGCGGAGCTTGGGTATTTAGAGTTTGAAAAAGATATACTAGTAAGTATAGATCAAATTAACAAATATCCAAACGAAAGAGTAGTTATTATAACAACAGGTAGCCAAGGAGAGCCAATGTCAGCTCTTGCTAGAATGGCAAGTTCTGAGCATAGGAAGGTTAATATAGTTGAAGGAGATACTGTTATTATTTCAGCAACTCCAATACCAGGAAATGAAAAGTTAGTTTCAAAGGTAATAAATCAGCTATTCCAAAAGGGGGCTGAGGTTATATATAAATCTTTAGCAGAAATACATGTTTCAGGTCATGCTTGTCAAGAAGAGTTGAAGCTTATGCAATGTCTAGTAAAACCTAAGTTCTTTATTCCTGTTCACGGAGAATATAGGCATTTAAAGCAACATGGAGAACTTGCAATTTCTTTAGGAATGCCTGAAGGAAATGTATTAATACCTGAAAATGGTGGTGTTATAGAAGTAACTAGAAATAACATTAGAAGAAACGGCTTAGTTAATGCTGGTCAAGTCTTTGTAGATGGTTTAGGAGTAGGAGATGTTGGTAATATAGTATTAAGAGATAGAAAACATTTATCTCAAGATGGTATATTAACTGTTGTAGTTACCTTATCTAAGGAAAACAACTCAATTATTGCAGGACCAGATATTATATCTAGAGGATTTGTTTATGTTAGAGAATCAGAAGGATTAATGGACGAGGCTAAAGAAATAGTAAGAAATGTTTTAAGAGAATGTGAAGAAAGCAATATAACAGATTGGGCAAGCTTAAAATCTAAAGTAAGGGATGAACTTAGAACTTACCTTTATGAAAAGACTAAGAGAAAGCCAATGATATTACCAATAATAATGGAAATATAATCTGAGAGGTTGACAATTCTTTATAATAATCTTAGAATAATTATAGCTTAAATGATTTTTGAAAATTGGATACGCATGTATCCAATTTTATTTTGGAAAAAATGATTTATAGGTTTACATTATATAAATTAAATTGTATAAAAAACGTACTGGAGGAAATTAAATGAATTTAATTAGTAGAGATGATATCAGAAATATTGCAATAATAGCCCACGTTGACCACGGAAAAACTACTTTAGTTGATGCTTTATTAAAAGAAAGCCATGTTTTTAGATCAAATGAAAAAGTTGAAGAAAGAGTTATGGATTCTAATGACTTAGAAAAGGAAAGAGGAATTACAATTCTTTCAAAAAATACTGCAATTATGTATAATGGAGTAAAAATAAATGTTGTTGATACTCCTGGACATGCTGATTTTGGTGGAGAAGTTGAACGTGTACTTAAAATGGTAGATTCGGTTTTATTAGTTGTAGACTCTTATGAAGGACCAATGCCTCAAACAAAATTTGTTTTAAAGAAGGCTTTAGAACTTGGTTTACAACCAATAGTAGTTATAAATAAAATAGACAAACCAAATGCAAGACCAGAAGAAGTTATAGATGAAGTGTTTGAATTATTTATAGAGCTTGGTGCTGATGATGAGCAACTAGACTTCCCAATAATATATGCTTCTGCAAGAGAAGGATTTGCAAGATATAATGTTGAAGATACAAATAATGATATGGCTCCATTATTTGAAACTATATTAGAAAATGTTGAAGCTCCAAAGGGAGAAATAGATGGACCATTCCAAATGCTTGTAACTACATTAGACACTAATGAATATGTGGGAAGAATAGCAATAGGAAAAATTCATAGAGGTGTAGTTAAAAAGAATCAACAAGTTGCTTTAGTAAGAAGAGATGGAAGTACATCAAATTACAGAGTTTCAAGTATATTTACTTATAATGGACTTAATAGAGAAGATGTACAAGAAGCATCACTAGGAGATATTATTGCTTTAAGTGGTATTCCAGATTGTAATATTGGGGAAACTATAGCAGATTCACTAAATCCTGAAGCATTACCATTTGTAGAAATAGATGAACCAACATTAAGTATGAACTTTATGGTAAATGATTCTCCTTTTGCAGGAAGAGAAGGGGACTTTGTTACATCAAGACATTTAAGAGACAGATTATTAAAAGAACTAGAAACAAACGTAAGTTTAAGAGTGAATGAAATTTCATCTGATTGTTTTGAAGTTTCAGGTAGAGGAGAACTTCACTTATCTATATTAATTGAAACTATGAGAAGAGAAGGATATGAATTCCAAGTTTCAAAAGCTAATGTTATTTTTAAAGAAGAAAATGGTAAGAAATTAGAACCTATGGAATATTTAACAATAGATGTTCCAGAAGAATTTATGGGACCTGTAATGGAAAAACTTGGACCAAGAAAAGCTGAAATGGTTAATATGACTTCCGCTGTTAATGGATATACAAGACTTGAATTTATAGTTCCTGCTAGGGGATTAATAGGATTTAGAAATGAATTTATGACAGATACTAAAGGAAATGGAATAATGAACCATGTATTCCATGGATATGATAAGTTTAAAGGAGAAATTCCAGGAAGAAGTAGAGGATCTTTATGCTCATTTGAAGATGGAGATGCTATAACTTATGGTTTATTTAATGCTCAAGAAAGAGGAACTTTATTTATAGGAGCTGGTGTTCCAGTATATCAAGGAATGATAGTCGGTGAATGCTCAAGAGCAGAAGATATTGATATCAACGTATGTAAAGGTAAGAAACTTACTAATACAAGAGCTTCAGGTTCTGATGATGCATTAAAATTAACACCACCAAGACCAATGTCTTTAGAGCAATGTCTTGAATTTATAAATGCAGATGAATTAGTAGAAGTTACTCCTGAAAATATAAGAATGAGAAAGAGAATACTAGACGCTGCAGAAAGAAGAAGAGTAATAAGCAGAAGTAAAAAATAGAGAAATATCTTTATAAGTAAAAAGAAAAGTATTATAATAAGGTAAATAGCCTATAATGGCTATTTACTTTGTATGTAGGGGGTTTTTATGAGAAGACTAAATTTGAAAGCGATTCCCATAATAATCATTGTAATATTATTTCTAAGCATTTTAGTAGCTTTTACAAAAACAATAAATAAACCATTAAGAACTGATTCAGATGTAGTTATAAAAGTTAATGAAGGCGATAGTTTTTATAGTATAATTAATAGATTGTCAGAGGATGGTAAGATAAAGGGTGTTCCCTTTATAAAATTATATGTTAAGGTTTTAGGTAAAAATATTGAAGTTAAGCAGGGAGAATATCTTCTAAAAAAAGATATATCTGTAGATAAGTTAATTGAAACTTTAACAACAGAGTCTTCTTTAAATATAGTAAACTTTACTGTGCCAGAAGGATATACCATAGACGATATTGCTGAAAAGCTTGAAAGTGAAGGGGTATGTAGTAAGGAAGATTTTATATTAGCTATTAATGAATATGAGTTGCCTAAATATGTAAAGGTAGATAGTGAAAAAAGATATAATTTAGAAGGATATTTATTCCCAGATACATATTTAATAAAAGTTGGAGAAACGCCAAAAGAAATAATAGAAAAAATGGTTTTAAGGTTTGAAGAAGTTTTAAAAACAGCTATGGATGAAACCAATACTTCTGTAAAGGAAAAAGATGTAGAAACTGTTATAACTATAGCTTCTATGATAGAAAAAGAAGCGAGAATTAATGATGAAAGGCCTTTAATTTCATCTGTTATAGTTAATAGATTAAATGATGGAATGATGCTTCAAATAGATGCCACAGTTATTTATGCTTTAGGGGAACATGTAACTACTGTTTTAGATAGACACTTAGAAATTGATTCTCCATACAATACATATAAAAACTATGGTTTACCTATAGGACCTATATCTAATCCTGGATTAGAATCTATTAAAGCTGCATTAAAACCAGAAAAAACAGATTATTTATTTTATGTACTTCAAGATGATAAAACTCATTATTTTACAAATAATGATGTTGACTTTATGAATAAATTAAAGGAACTTGGATATTAATAACAAACCTAATAATTGGAGGATTTACATGAGTGAAATTACTTATGATTATATGGAAGAATATATAAGAAGCTTAATACCAGAGGCTTCTGAAAAGTTCAAGGAGTTAGAAGAATTTGCAAGAGAAAATAAAGTTCCTATAGCACAAAAAGAAACAGCTAAATTTTTAGAGTTTATAGTTAGTATGAAAAAACCATTGAGAGTACTAGAACTTGGTACTGCTATTGGATACTCTGCAATTTTAATGTATGAGGCTTCAGGATGTAAGGCAAGTATTACTACTATAGAACGTGATGAAAATATGATAAAATATGCTGAGGAAAATTTAAAAAAATACAATTTACAAGATAAAATAGAAATAAAAAAAGGGGAGTGCCTTGAAGTTCTAGAAAAATTAGAGCAACCTTATGACTTAATTTTTATGGATGCAGGCAAGGGACACTATAATCATTTTTTACCTCATTGTTTAAGACTATTAAATGAAGATGGAATTATAGTAGCAGATAATGTATTATTTAGAGGGATGGTTGCATCCGATGATTTAGTAAAGAGGAGAAAAATAACTATAGTAAAAAGAATGAGAAAATATTTAGATTTAGTATCTAAGGATGAAAATTTAATTACTTCTGTAATACCAATGGGGGATGGAATTGCAGTGACTAAAAGGAGGTAAGTATATGAAAAAACCAGAGATTTTAGCACCGGCAGGAAGTCTAGAAAGATTAAAGATAGCAATAGATTTTGGAGCAGATGCTATATATATAGGCGGAGGCAGATTAAACTTAAGAGCTTTTTCTGATAATTTTACAAATGAAGAAATGGCTGAAGGTATAAAATACTGTCATGATAGAGGAAAAAAACTATATGTAACTATGAATGTTTTCCCAAGAAATCACGATTTAAAAGGTGTGGAAGATTATATAAAAGGATTATATGATTTAGGAGTAGATGCAATTATAGTTGCAGATCCATCAATAGTAGCTGCAGCTAAAGAAGCAGCTCCAGAATTAGAAATACATTTAAGTACCCAAGCTAATATAACAAATTGGAGAGCAACTAAGTTTTGGTATGAGCAAGGTGTAAAAAGAATAGTTTTAGCAAGAGAACTTACATTAAAAGAAATAACAGAAATTAATGAAAATACACCTGAAGGATGTGAACTTGAAGTATTTGTACATGGTTCTATGTGTGTAGCATATTCTGGAAGATGCTTAATATCAAATTATATGCTAGGTAGAGATGCAAATAAAGGAATTTGTTCAAATGCTTGTAGATATAAGTATTATATAGTTGAGGAAACAAGACCAGGTGAGTATTATCCTATAATAGAGGATGATAATGGAACGTATATAATGAATTCGAAGGATTTATGCATGATAGAGCATATTCCTGAAATTGTAAAAAGTGGAGTTCATTCTTTAAAAATAGAAGGAAGAATGAAAAATGAATTTTATGTTGCTTCAACAGTAAAAGCTTATAGAGAAGCCGTTGATGCGTACTGTGATAATCCAGAAGGATATGAATTTAAACAAGAATGGTTAGATACAGTATTAAAAATAAGCCATAGACAATATCATACAGGTTTCTTCTTTGGAAAAATGGGAGAACAAACATATGATGTATCTTCATATGTAAGGGATTATGATATTGTTGGTATAGTTCAAAGCTACGATGAAGAAACTAAGGAAGCGACTATTCTTCAAAAAAATAGAGTTTTCCAAGGTGATGAAGTAGAAGTTTTAAGAGCGCATACGCCATACTTTAATGTTAAGCTTAATGAAATGTTTGATGTGGAGAAGAAACAAAAAACAGATGTGGCTAATAGGGCACATATGATATTCAAAGTTAAAGTGGATACTCCATTAAAAGAAAATGATATGCTAATAAAAGGAAAGAAAGTTTTAGAGCTTTAAACATAAGAAGGAGGAACTATAATGAAAAAGCCAATACTAATTGGAATAACTGGTGGAACTGGATCAGGTAAAAGTAGTATTGCAGATGCTATATATTCAAGCTTTTCTAATGAATGCATTGCCATGATACAGCAAGATATGTACTATAAAGACCAAAGTCATTTGTCTATGGAGGAAAGAGTAAAAACTAATTATGATCATCCAAAGGCCTTTGATAATGATCTATTAATTAAGCATTTAGAAGATTTGATGAATGGAAAAGCAATTGAAAAGCCAATTTATGATTTTTCATGTCATAATAGGGCGAAAGAAACGGTAAGAATAGAACCTAAGAATATAATAATAGTTGAAGGTATCTTAGTTCTTGAAGATGAAAGACTTAGAAATCTATTAGATATTAAAGTTTATGTAGATACAGATGCTGATATAAGAATATTAAGAAGGTTAGTTAGAGATATAAATGAAAGAGGTAGAACTGTAGATTCAGTAGTAGCTCAATATTTAGAAGTAGTAAGACCTATGCATTTACAGTTTACTGAACCAACTAAAAGATATGCAGATATTATAGTTCCAGAGGGCGGACAGAATAAAGTTGCAATAGATATACTTGTAACTAAAATTAAAGATATTTTAAAATAAAAAAATTGTATAAAAAACACTTCTCTAGGCTAGAATTTAGGCCAGGGAGGTGTTTTTTTGATTAAAAAAAAGAAAATTAGCATTAATAGAATTATGGTTATGAGTAGTTTTTATGGAATTATTGTTATTGCTTTAATAGTAAGATTATATTTTCTTCAAGTTCATCCATCTTTAATAGTTGAAGGAGAAATAGAAAATTATCAAGCTGAAAACTTATCCCAGATGAATTATAGAGTTTTTGATACTAATGGTAAAGATTTAATGAGCTATAATAAAAAGTATATTGTTGTATTAGATACAAAACCATTTATGCTTAATAATTATGAAGAAACATTAGAGGACTTAATGGCTTTAAATTTCATTATGAAGTCTGAAAGTCCAAATTTTAATTATTCAGAAGTCATGCAAGATGAAGGGAAAATTTACTACACAGTTAGTGAAGAAACCTATAATAAAATAAATAAATTAAAGAATGTTAAAGGTATATATACTTATATTTATGACGAAATAGATAAAAAAGAAGCTTGGAGCACTAATAATTTCTTAACAGATATTAAAGAAGATAATATAGTAGAAGATTCTTTAGAGTATAATTTAAATTCTTATATAAAGGAAAATGCCTATCCAGCAGCAAAGTTTTATTTAAATGAAAAATCTGTTTATGGGGATGGAGAATTAACTAAATCTAATAATAATAATATTAAATTAACTATTAATTCTGAATGGGAAGATAAAATAAGAGAAATTTTAAATAAAAAAGATTATTCATTTTTAAAAAATATAGGAGTAATTGTATCAGAAGCAAAAACTGGAAAAATAAGAGCTATGGTTCAAAAAGATGAATCACAAGCTAACATAAACTTAGGTATTGGTCAACTTGGATATGAACCAGGATCTATTTTTAAGGTTATTACAGAAGCTATAGCTTTAGATGAAGGTCTAGTAAGCCCTACTGATAAATTTTTATGTACTGGAGAAATATGCAGTAAAAATGGTAAATCATATGCCCATGGTATGTTGTCTGTAGAAGATGCTTTAAAGGTATCATGTAATGACGTTTTTGCTAAAGTAGGAGGAAATATAGGATATAGCAATATGATTGAATACTTAAGTAAGATGGGATTATTTAAACCGGTACTAAATTTAAAGGGGGAAAATAGAAATGAGGCTTCAGGAGTAAAGCCAACCTTTGAAAATAGTATGAATAATATATCAATAGGCCAAACTATAATGGTTACGCCTATTCAAATGGCTGGATTATATAATACTGTTGCAAATGATGGGGTATATATTAAGCCTACAATTGTAGAAGCTATAATTGATGATGATGATAATACAGTAAAGGAATTTAAGGAAGAAGAAAAAAGGATATTTAGTGAGACTGCTTCTAAGCTTACTCAAGAAACTATGTCAAAAGTAATATGGGAAGGTTCAGGCTTTGAAGCTAAGGTAGAGGGAGCTAACATAGGAGGAAAGACAGGAACTTCAACTGGAAATGGAGGAACAAATCATGGATGGTTTGCTGGATATTTTGAATTAAATGGTGAAAAGTATACAGTTGTAGTATTAGCACCTAATATTGGAGAAAAACATCCTGATGGAAGAGAACTAGGGGGTGGAAATACAGGAGCTCCTGTGTTTAGAGATATTGTAAGTGAACTTATAAAAGAATAGTATACTGGTAATATATTTAAAGAGCACTATTTGTGGTATTAAGCGCAGATGTAATTAAAAATGAATTTATTAAAAAACTCCTAATGGAGTTTTTTTCTTTAAGGTATAGAAAAGTATGAAAAGTTTATTCTAATTTTTAATTATGAAACTACTCCAGTTTTTTTATAATAATAAATTTTAAAACTAAAGCAATATTTTTAAAATTTATCATATTATATAATAAGCACTACTAGGAGGAAGTTCTGTGTTTTTTTTATCTAATATTATAGAACTGCTATGTAACTCAGTATTTTTAACTGGTTATATTACAGGCAACAATACATTCCCTAAACCACTAGATGAAGAAGAAGAGGAACGTTATTTAAAATTACTTAAGAATGGTGATAAGGAAGCAAAAAGCATATTAATAGAAAGAAATTTAAGGCTAGTAGCTCATATCGTTAAAAAATATAATTTTCCTAATAAAGATATAGATGAGTTAATATCTATAGGAACAGTTGGATTAATCAAAGCCATAGATTCTTTTGACTCTTCAAAAGGAACTAGGTTAGCTACCTATGCCTCAAGATGTATAGAAAATGAAATACTAATGCTTTTTAGAAATAATAAAAAACAAAAGAATGAAGTGTTTTTGCAAGATCCAATAGGAGTTGATAAAGAAGGAAATGAAATTTGCCTTATAGATGTTTTGAGTAGTGAAAAGGATTCTGTTTTAGAAAAGGTAGAAAGTAATCTTCAAATTAAACAATTATATAATAAAATAGGAATTTCTCTTACAGAAAGAGAAGGTGCAATTTTAAAAATGAGGTATGGGCTTATAGATGGTAGATGTAGAACACAAAGAGAAATTGCTGCTTTACTTGGAATATCTAGGTCTTATGTATCTAGAATAGAAAAGAAAGCTTTAAAAAAATTAAAGAAAGAGCTGTCAAGTAAATGAAAAATATACATTTCTTAAAAAAATTATACATTTTTAAGAAGGAAATTGGCAAATTTTATAGAATAAGTATAATGTAATAGTAGAGCAACGTGGAGGGGTAAAAATTGATTTATGTGTTAAATGAACTATTAAAAGAAACAATAAATAGAGGAGCATCAGATTTACATTTAACAGTTGGTTTAGCACCGACTATTAGAGTAAATGGTAAGTTAATAAAATTAGGAGAAGAAAAATTAACACCAAACGCCTTAAGAGAATTTGCCGAAGAAATATTAGAAGAAAAATTTAATGAGTATGATAAAATTGGGGAAATAGATACTTCCTATTCAATTTCTGGTACAGGAAGATTTAGAGTAAATATATTTAAACAAAGGAATAGTGATGCAATAGCCATTAGAGTCATAGCATTAAAAATTCCAACATTGGATGAATTAAAGCATCCTAAGGTTATAAAGAGTATAGTACAGAAGCAAAGGGGCTTAGTATTGGTTACAGGGCCTACTGGAAGCGGTAAAAGTACTACATTGGCAGCTATGATAAATGAAATAAATAATAACAGAGAGGCTCATATTATAACACTGGAAGATCCAATAGAATACTTGCATAAGCACAATAAATGTATAATAAATCAAAGAGAAATAGGAAAGGATAGCAAAAGCTATCAAAGTGCTTTAAAAGCAATTTTAAGAGAAGACCCAGATGTTATACTTGTAGGGGAGATGAGAGATTTAGAGACTATTTCAATTGCTATTACAGCTGCTGAAACAGGTCATTTAGTATTCTCCACACTACATACAATAGGTGCTGCTAAAACTATAGATAGAATAATTGATGTTTTTCCACCACATCAGCAACAACAAATAAGAGTTCAACTATCAGCAGTATTACAAGGAGTTATTTCACAACAATTAGTACCAGTAGCTAGTAATGATGGGAGAATAGCAGCTTTAGAAATAATGACTACAACTCCTGGAATTCAAAATTTAATTAGAGAAGGAAAAACATATCAAATAGAGTCTGCTATACAAACTGGTGGAAAATATGGTATGAAAACAATGGATATGGCTTTAGCAGAATTATATAAAAAAGGTATCATAACAGAGGAGACAGCATTAACATATTCTGTAGATAAGGAAACTATAAAAAGAATAATGATGCTATAAAACAGAGGAAACTCTGTTTTTTTCTTAAAAAATTACAAATTCAATAAAGGAGATTCAATATCTATGTTGAATATATGAAAAGAGAAATATTTTTTAGTTTCAGAATTTACGAATAGGAAAAAAATATAAAAAATATTTCATAAAACATAGGAAATAGTTGAGTTATTTTATACAAGATGATAAAATATAATTGAATTCTATTAAATTTAAAGAAAAAATTATGGGGAATTTTATAAAAGTAATTAAATTTTATATTATATTACATAATATTTCAACTGTTGCAATAAATTTACATATAAAACAACAAGAGAATTCAAAAAAATACATCTATCTGCTTTTAACTACAGAAACTTTCTCATTTACTTTATTAAAGTATTGTTAAAAAGGTAGAGTATGATGTAAAATTATTATATAATCAGAAATAGCGTTAATGAATTTGAAATTATTTAAATTATGAAAAGAAACAAAGTAGAAAATTACTAGTAGATATTTTCTAAAGGAGGAATTATTTTGTTAGATTTCGAAGTAGATATGCAAGAATTAACCAATATAAAGGTAATTGGTTGTGGTGGCGGTGGTGGTAACGCCGTAAATAGAATGATTGCTGAAGGGCTTAAAAACGTTGAGTTTATTGCCGTTAATACTGATAAACAAGCTTTAATGTTATCACATGCTAATGTAAAAATTCAAATTGGAGAAAAATTAACAAAGGGTCTTGGAGCTGGAGCTAATCCGGAAATTGGTAAAAAGGCTGCTGAAGAAAGTAGAGAAGAAATAGCAGAAGCAATAAAAGGAGCAAATATGGTATTTATAACTGCTGGTATGGGTGGAGGAACTGGTACTGGTGCAGCACCTATAGTTGCTGAAATTGCTAAGGCTATGAACATATTAACTGTTGGTGTTGTGACTAAACCATTCCCTTTTGAAGGTAAAAGAAGAATGAGACATGCAGAAATGGGAATTGAAAACCTTATGAAAGCTGTAGATACATTGGTTATAATTCCAAATGAGAGATTGTTAACTATGGCAGATAAGAAAACTACCCTTTTAGATTCATTTAAACTAGCTGATGATGTATTAAGACAAGGTGTACAAGCTATATCTGACCTTATTACAATTCCAGGGGTAGTAAATGCAGACTTTGCTGATATAGAAACTGTTATGCTAAATAAAGGATTAGCACATATGGGTGTTGGTCATGGAACAGGAGATAATAAAGCACAAGATGCTGTTAAACAAGCAATTTCATCACCTCTTTTAGAAACATCAATAGATGGAGCAACAGGAGTTATTATAAACTTTACAGGTGGAGTTGACTTAGGAGCTATAGAAGTATATGAAGCTGCTGATATAGTAAGAGAAGCAGCAGATCCAGATGCTAATATTATATTTGGTGCAGTTATTGATGAAACTTTAACAGATGAAATAAGAATAACTGTAATCGCAACAGGATTTGAAGAAGACAATAATAAATTATTAAATCGTGAACCTATTTTTGAAAAGAAGATAGTTAAGGAAGAGAAAGTTAATGTAAATGTTGAAGCTACAGAACCAATAAAAAGAGTAGATCCTCTTTTAGATATTGAAACTGATAGTGTAAATATTCCAAGTTTTTTAAGATCAAGAAAGTAATGAAATAAAGAGATAAAGGCCAAGAAAGTAAGTTTCTTGGTCTTTTTTTTATTTTTAAACATATTAATAATTATAGTATAACTTTGTTGGTTTTTATTTAAATACTTAAGTAACTGTAATTATATGTAATAAATTATAGATGAAAATAAAAAAAGTATTGAGTTATTATGACAAAATTTTGAAAAGAAAGAGTTTATAATTTAAATACAAAGGGGGAGAAAAGATGGTTATATACATAGATATACTTTTAATAGAAAATTTTATTGTAAATTTATTTTTATTATTAATTACATTAAAAGTCCTTAGATACAAATACTATAAGACCATTTATATAGCTGCTATTTTAGGTTCATTATATACATTAGTATTATTTATGAATAATAAAATTTTAGCATCTTTACCCTTTAAGCTTATTGTAGTTTTATTGATGCTTATTGTTAGCACTAGAAGTTTTAAAATATTGAGAATAGTGAAGTCTTCTATAACATTTATGATAATGTCCTTTACATTATGTGGATTTACCTTTGCATTTTCAATAATGGAAAACTATTATAGTATTTTTGAGGGGGTTAAAATAGAAAATTACTCCATTAAATACTTATTAATTTCAGTTATGATGCTTTATATATTTATAGTAAGGGTAAGTGATTATGTAAGGGATAGGGCATTAGTTAATAATTTTATTTATGACATAGAGATAATAAATGATAAAAAATCTATTTTTATAAAGGGGTTATTGGATACCGGAAATGCTCTTAGAGAGCCAGTTAGCAATTTACCTTGCATAATAATAGAAAGTGATTTTTTGAATAGCTTTAATATAAAAAGTAGTGATGAATTTTTAATACCTTACAGTACCATTGGGGAAGAAGGAAATTTAAAAGGCTTTAAAACTAAAGAGGTTAGAATAAGAGGTGAAGATAAAGAGTGGAAAGATGTAGAGGTAATAATTTGTAAATGTAAAAATAAATTAAGTAAAGAAAATGAGTTTAATGCATTATTATCAAGAGGAGTAATATAGTTATGATAAATATAAGGGTTTTATTAAATAGGATTTTAGAAAAACTAAAGATTTTAAAAGGCGAATTACATTATGTTGGAGGGAGCGAAGCTTTACCACCACCTTTAAAAAAAGATGAAGAAGAGGAACTGGTAGAAAAGTTAATCCATGGTGATGAATCCATAAGGGACATCCTTATAGAAAGAAACTTAAGATTAGTTGTGTATATAGCAAGGAAGTTTGAAAATACTGGAGTTGGTGTTGAAGATTTAATATCAGTGGGTACAATAGGTCTTATTAAAGCAGTAAATACCTTTAATCCAGAAAAAAAAATTAAGCTTGCTACTTATGCATCAAGATGTATTGAAAATGAAATACTAATGTATTTAAGAAGAAACAGTAAAGTAAAGGCGGAAATTTCCTTTTATGAACCTTTAAACATTGATTGGGATGGAAATGAACTTTTATTATCAGATATTTTAGGAACTGAAAATGATATAGTTTATAATATAATTGAAGATGAAATAGACAAAGAATTATTATTTTTAGCGTTAAAGCATTTAAATGATAGAGAAAAGGAAATAGTTAGGTTAAGATTTGGGTTAAATGGAGCAAGAGAAAAAACTCAAAAGGAAGTTGCAGATATGCTTGGAATATCTCAATCATATATTTCTAGATTAGAAAAAAAGATAATAAATAGATTAAAAAAAGAAATCAATAAAATGATTTAGGTTGTCTTGAGTATAAAAGATATAACTCTCGGGGATACTTTTTAATGCAGTATGTTATTACTTCATAAGGGGTTGATAAGCTTGATCATTAACAAGGTAGAAATATGTGGAGTTAATACATCCAAGTTACCTATCTTAAAGGAAAAAGAAAAAAGAGAGCTACTTTTAAGCATGAGGGATGGAGATAAAAGTGCAAGAGAAACTTTCATTAAGGGGAATTTAAGATTAGTTTTAAGTGTAATACAAAGATTTAATAATAGGGGAGAAAATGTAGATGATTTATTTCAAGTAGGCTGTATAGGGTTAATGAAAGCAATAGATAATTTTGATTTAAGTCAAAATGTAAAATTTTCTACTTACGCTGTACCTATGATAATTGGTGAAATAAGAAGATATTTAAGAGATAATAATTCCATTAGAGTAAGTAGATCCTTAAGGGATATTGCATATAAAGCTTTACTTGTAAGAGATAGATTAATAAAAGAAAATAATAAGGAACCAACGGTTTCTCAAATAGCAAAAGAATTAAATTTGCCTAGAGAAGAAGTAGTATTTGCTTTAGATGCAATTCAAGATCCAGTATCTTTGTTTGAACCTATTTATCATGATGGTGGAGATGCCATTTATGTAATGGATCAAATAAGTGATTCTAAAAATACAGATGAAAGTTGGCTTGAAAATATATCAATTAAAGAAGCTATGAAAAAGTTAAACGAAAGAGAAAAACTTATATTAACTTTAAGGTTTTTTAATGGAAGGACACAAATGGAAGTTGCTGATGAAATTGGAATATCTCAGGCCCAAGTGTCTAGGTTAGAAAAAACTGCATTAAAGCATATGAGAAAATATGTATAGAGCTCTTAAATGAGCTCTTTAAAATAATACTAAGTGTACATGCTACATAATTATAAAGGAGGATTTTTATGGGGTTTTTTGATAATATTAAAATGGATGAAGAAACACCAATAGAGGAAAATGAATTATTATTACATTCTTTAAATGCATTAAGAACTATGGAGGTAATAGATATTAAAACTGGTTCTAAAATAGGATATATAAAGGATTTTGTTATAGATATAAAAGCAAGTAAGGTAGTTTCAATATTATTACCAGGATTGCCAAAGGGATGGTTTAGCAAAGATGAAGATATAGAAATTCCATGGAATAAGGTTAAAAAAGCTGGTATAGAAGTAATATTAATAGATAGTACTGATATTGAAAACTTAAATTTGTAAATTAATATGGAAAAAACGCAAAAAAATATGTATAATTTATGTTATACATAAAATACTTAAGAAAGGCGTGAGTCAGATGAGATGTCCATTTTGTTCCTTTGAGGAAAGTAAAGTTGTAGATTCTAGATCAACAGATGATAATACAACTATAAGAAGAAGAAGAGAATGCTTAAAATGTAGTAAAAGATATACTACATATGAAAAAGTTGAAGATATTCCTATATTAGTTGTAAAGAGAGATTTAACTAGAGAAAATTTTAATAAGGAAAAAATTATAAATGGGCTAATTAGGGCTTGTCAGAAAAGACCTGTATCAAGAAAGCAAATTGAAGATTTATCAGATGATATCGAAAAAACTATTTCTAATAAAATGATTACAGAAGTAAATTCTAAGTTAATTGGAGAAATGGTTATGGAGAGATTAAAAGAAGTTGATGAAATTTCTTATGTTAGATTTGCCTCTGTATATAGAGAGTTTAAGGATATTAACACTTTTTTAGAGGAAATTAAAAATTTAGTTTCAACAAAATGATGGTTGTATTAAAAAGATTTAAGGTCGTTTTAATGCAACCTTTAATTTTTAGTAGATAATTATTAAATGTATATAACTATTAAGTTAAAAATAAGTTAAAAACAAAGATATTAAGGCAAAAGAAATAGAAATAGAAATTAATAAATGGTAAAATGTATTAAAATAAGTTAAATGAGGTGACTAAATGATAAATTTATATAAGGAAGATTTTAAAGAAAAAGAGGACTTTCTTATTTATAATTTAGGTAAAATAAATATAGTTTTTTCTACTGCAAAAAATGATAGAAGTTTTAATAGACATAAAGATTATGGAGTTAATAATTTAAATACTATAATGGAGACTTTTAAATTAAAAAATTTGGAGTATTTAAATCAAATTCATAGTGATAAAGTATATATTTATGATGGTGATAAAACTTTAATAAATGAAGAAGGCGATGCACTAATAACAAATGAAGAGGAAACTGCAATTGGAGTTTTTACAGCAGATTGTGTTCCTATAATAATAGCTGATGATAAAAATAATATTGTAGCAGCAATTCATAGTGGTTGGAGAGGAACTTTCAATTCAATAGTATTAAGAACTCTTGAAAAAATGGAAAGTAGATTTAATCTTGATAAAGATGAGGTTAAAGTTTTTATAGGTCCACATATAAGAAAGTGCTGTTATGAAGTTTCTGAAGAATTAAAGAAAGACTTTCTAGATAAAACTAAAATTGATGAAAATACTTTATTTGATAATAGAAATTTAAGTTTAGAGGAATGTATATTAAAGGATATAAGAAGTTTTGGAATAAAGGAAAATAATATATTTTCTTTAAAGTTATGTACTTATTGTGAAGATGAAGTTAAATTATATTCTTATAGAAAATCAGTAGGCACATACGGAAGACTATTTTCATTTGCTTTTATAAAATAAAGGGGGAATATCTATGTCGTCAGAAAAAATATTAGTAGTAGATGATGAGGATCATATTGTTGAGCTTATAAGCTATAATTTAATTAACTCTGGTTATAATGTTCTTACGGCTAATAATGGATTAGATGCTGTAAGATTAGCTAAGGAGGAAAATCCAGATTTGATTTTATTAGATTTAATGATTCCTGGTTTAGATGGATTTGATGTTTGTAAGGCCATAAGAAATGATAATGAAACTAAAGAAATATCAATAATAATGTTAACAGCTAAAGGAGAAGAGTTAGATAAAATATTAGGTTTGGAATTAGGTGCAGATGATTATATAACTAAGCCTTTTTCTATTAGAGAACTTTTAGCAAGAATTAAAGCAAATCTTAGAAGGGCTAAGACCTCAAATGGTAGTGAGGAAGTATATAAATCCAAGGATATTTATATAAATTTTGATAGAAGAGAAGTTGCTATATTAGATCAAAAAATAGAGTTAACCTTAAAAGAGTTTGAACTTTTAGAAATACTAGTTAAGAATAGAGGGAAAATATTAACCAGGGAAACTCTTTTGGATAAAATATGGGGGTATGAATATGTAGGTGAAACTAGAACCGTGGATGTTCATATAAGATATTTAAGGAAAAAGATAGAAGTTGACGATAAAAATCCTAGATTTATTGAAACTATAAGAGGAGTAGGATATAGATTTAATCCTAATAGTTAGATATGAAAAAAAGAATATTAGCATCATCACTAATTACTGTAATATTTGCTTTAATAGTAGTAACATGTTCTTTTATTGCATTAGTGAATGTAAAGGAAATTGATAAGACAAAAGAATCATTAGAAATATATAATGATATAATTATTAAAAATAATAGTTTTGAAGATTTAAGTGAATTTACTATTAATAAATCAAAAGTTAGATTTACTATAGTAGATAAAATGGGAAAAGTACTAAGTGATACAGAAAATACTAATCTTGAAAATCATTTAGATAGAGAAGAAATAAGTGGAGCGTTTAAAAAAGGAAAAGCATCTTCTACTAGATATAGTAACACTCAGGGAATTAATGTGGTTTATTTTGCAACTAAAATTGATGATAATACTGTCCTTAGAGCTTCAGTGCCATTAAGTAATATAAGAGTTTTTACTGAAAACTATGTAAAATATTATTTTGTTATAATATTTTTTGTAATCTTATTATGTATTGGGTTATCCCTAAAATTAATAAGAGCAATTATTTATCCTGTTAAAGAATTAGAATTAGCAACTAATAAAATAGCAAATGGAGATTATAGTAGGCGAGTTAATATTCATACCAATGATGAAATTGGATCACTAGCCAACACCTTTAATAATATGGCGGATCAATTACAATCAAAGATTATAGATTCCATGGATAAACAAAATAAACTTGAAGCTATTTTAGAAAGTATGGAAAGTGGTGTAATTGCTGTAGACAATAAGCAAAAAGTAATGCTTATAAATCCATATGCTAAGAATTTATTTGGAATTAATAAAAATATTATTGGAGAAAATATCTCAGAGTACATAATTGATTATGATATAATATCTTTCATGAGAAATATACCGGAGATAGAAACTAAGGAAATAAAGCTTATGCATCCTATTCCAAGGGAACTTAGAATGAAAAAAGCTCCAATTATTAATTCTAAAAAGATACCTATAGGAGTGGTATTAACTGTTTTAGATATAACTGACATAAAGAGATTAGAAAACATAAGGAGTCAATTCGTAGCTAATGTATCCCATGAATTAAAAACTCCTTTGACCTCAATAAAAGGTTTTGCAGAAACTTTAAAATATGTAGAAGATAATAACACTAGAAATAAGTTTTTAGATATAATAGATAAGGAAACAGAAAGATTAACAAATTTAATTAATGATATATTAATTTTATCTAATATTGAAAATAGCAATAAAATGAAAGAAGAAGCTTTTAGCCCTTCAGAAGTAATAGAAGATGTTATTAATATTGTAGTAAATAGTATTAATAATAAAGAAGTAAAAATAAATTTTGATAATAGAGGAATTAAAGATCTAATCGGAGATAGGGATAAATTTTATCAAATGATATTAAATTTAGTTGAAAATGCTATAAAATACTCCAAGGATAAAGTTATAATTAATATTAAGACTTATGATAAAAGAAATTATGCATATATAGAAGTTGAAGATAATGGGATTGGTATTCCAAAAGAAGATTTACCAAGAATTTTTGAAAGATTTTATAGAGTGGATAAATCTCGTGCTAAAGGTGGCACTGGCTTAGGGTTAGCAATAGTTAAACATATTGTTAAGATGTTTAATGGAGAGATATTTGTAGATTCAATTGTTGATAAGGGAACAAAATTTATTATAAAAATAAGAAAAACAAAAAAACTAACAGATTTAAATATATAAATTAAGTATGCTTATTGCTTTATAGAAAATGCAATAAGCATATTTTTTTTGTTAAAACCTTTTAACATAATCATAACTTTTCTTAACCTCAAACTAATATTTGTTTAACTTTTAGGGATTAATATAAGTATGTAAAGAAAATTAATAAAAATAAATATTTAATTATTAATTTGGAGGAGAAATTTATGAAAAGAAAAAGTTTAAAACTTTTATGTACAGCTTTATTAGTAACAATGGTAGGAGGAGCTGTTGTTGGATGTGGTAATAAGGAATCAGATAATAATTCAGAGGGTAAAAGTGTTACAATATCAGTTTCTGGATCAACATCTGTTGGACCGTTAATGGGAAAATTAGCTGAAAAATTTGAGGCAGAAAATAGCAATGTATCAATAGAAATAAATGAAGTAGGATCATCAGCAGGAATTAAAGATGCAATAAATGGTGTATCAGAACTAGGAATGTCTTCAAGAGAATTAAAAACTGAAGAAGCAAGTGCTGTAAAAGCAACAACTATTGCTTATGATGGAATAGCAATAATAACTAATAAAAATAATCCTATAAAGAATATAACAATAGATCAAATTAAAGGAATCTATACTGGAAAAATAACAAATTGGAATCAAATTGAAGGTGGAAAAGATGCTCCAATAGTTGTGGTTTCAAGAGAAGAAGGATCTGGAACTAGAGATGCATTCCAAGAAATTGTAGGATATAAATCAGAAGAATTATTACAAGATGCTATGATAGCTAATGCAACAGGAGCTGTTAAAGAAACAGTAGCTGGAAATAATAATGCTATTGGATTTGTATCTTTTGAATACTTAGATGACAAAGTAAATATAGTAAATGTTGAAAATGTTGAGCCAAAGGCTGAATTAGTACAATCTGGAGAATATAAGATTTCAAGACCATTTATTTTAGTTAATAAGGCAGATGGATTAAGTGCAGAAGGGCAAAAGTTAATAGACTTTATTCTAAGTGATGAAGGTCAAACTTTAGTTAAGGACAACAAAGCAATTCCAGTTAAATAGCTGATTCATTAAGAATGCTCTTTGTGAGCATTCTTACTTTCATAGGAGAGGATAAGGATGTTAAAGGATAGAAGTAAAAATAAAAGTAAGTATGTTATAGAAAGTATTTCAAAAGGAGTATTTTTAGCAAGTGCTCTTATTGCAGTAATAAGTTTATTAATAATTATAGGTTTTGTATTTTACAAAGGTTTAACACCATTTATAAGCAAAGGATATTCATTTAGCGACTTTTTATTAGGTACTAAGTGGGTACCAAGTGCAGATCAGTATGGAATTATGCCAATGGTAGTTGCATCTATATTGGGCACCTTAGGTTCGTTAATAGTAGGAGTTCCAATAGGGATATTAACGGCTATATTCATAGCTGAAGTTGCACCAAAAAGAATAGGCAAAATTATTTCAGGTGCAGTTGAACTTTTAGCAGGTATTCCATCGGTATTATATGGTGTATTTGGTCTGGCAGTAATAGTTCCTTGGATTATGAATACTTTTAATTTACCTAAGGGACAAAGTCTTTTAGCAATTATTATAGTTTTATCAGTTATGATGCTGCCTACTATAGTTACAGTTTCAGAAACTGCAATAAGAGCAGTTCCTAAATCATACAAAGAAGGATCATTAGCTCTTGGTGCATCACATATAGAAACTACTTTTAAAGTAGTTGTTCCAGCAGCAAAATCAGGAATTTTAGCTGCAGTAGTATTAGGAATAGGAAGAGCTATAGGAGAAACTATGGCTATAATATTAGTGGCAGGAAACTCACCTGTAATTCCACAATCAATTATGAGTTCAGTAAGACCGCTTACTACTAATATAGCATTAGAAATGGGATATGCCTTTGGTACTCATCAAGAAATGTTATTTGCCACAGGTGTTATATTATTCTTATTCATATTGCTGTTAAACTTAGTATTAAGTAAACTTTCTAGTAAGGAAGGTAACTAATTATGAGAAAATTTAAAGAAAATATATTAAAATTATTATTATGGATTTCTGCAACAATTACTGTAGGAATGTTAATATTTATATTAGGATTTATATTTTCAAAGGGATATAAATTAATAAACATAGATTTTATAACTAAAAATTATTCTGCTTCAGGAGATGGCGGAATTTTACCAATGATTATTACAACTTTATATACGGTATTTATATCAATTATGGTAGCAACTCCTATAGGAGTGTTAGCAGCAATATATTTAACTGAATATGCTAAGCAAGGTAAAATGGTAAAAATTATTAGATTTGCTACAGAAAGTTTATCAGGTATTCCTTCCATAGTTTATGGACTATTTGGATCTATATTTTTTGTTGTAGCATTAAAATTTGGATATTCTATTCTTGCAGGATCTCTTACAGTTGCCATTATAATATTACCGGTAATCATAAGAACTACTGAGGAGGCACTAAAAGCTGTGCCACCTTCTTATAAAGAAGCTTCTTTAGGACTTGGTGCAACAAGGTTTCAAACTTTATACAAAGTTATAGTACCTAGTGCAATACCAGGAATATTAGTTGGTGTAATTTTATCTGTAGGACGTGTAATTGGAGAATCAGCTGCAATTTTATTAACAGCTGGAACTGTTGCAAAAATGCCAAAGGGAATAATGTCAAGTGCAAGAACATTAACTGTTCATTCTTATTTAGTAACTCAAGAGGCTGGCGATATAGAACAAGCAGCTGCAATAGGAATAGTTTTAATAGTAATAATATTAATTTTAAATTTATTAGCTAAATTAATTACTAAAAAGTTTAATAAGGCAAATTATTAATTTTTATAATACTAAGAGGTGTAAGTATGTCAAATGAAGATATGAAAAAAATTCAAGTAAGAAATTTGAATTTATATTATGGTGATAATCAAGCTTTAAAAAACATAAATATAGATTTAGAAGAACATAAGGTTACTGCTTTTATAGGTCCATCAGGTTGTGGGAAATCTACATTTTTAAGAACCTTAAATAGAATGAATGATCTAATAGATAGTGTAAAAATAGATGGAGAAATTCTAGTTGATGGAGAAGACATTTATAAAAGTAAAGATGTAATTGCTTTAAGAACAAAGGTAGGTATGGTATTTCAAAAACCAAATCCATTTCCTATGTCAATATATGATAATATAGCTTATGGACCTAGATTACATGGAATAAAAGACAAAAAGTCTTTAGATGAAATAGTAGAAAAAAGTTTAAAGGGTGCTGCGCTTTGGGATGAAGTTAAAGATAGACTTAAAAAGAGTGCTTTAGGATTATCAGGAGGTCAGCAACAAAGATTATGTATAGCTAGAACAATAGCAGTATCACCTGAAATAATATTAATGGATGAGCCAACTTCAGCATTAGATCCAATATCCACAAATAAAATGGAAGAGTTAATGGAGGAGTTAAAGAAAAAATATACAGTAATAATAGTAACTCACAATATGCAACAAGCAGGAAGAATTGCAGATAAAACAGCATTTTTCTTAAATGGAGAAATTATAGAATATGGAGATACAGAAGATATTTTCTATAAACCTAAAGATAAAAGAACAGAGGATTATATTACTGGAAGATTTGGCTAAAATTAAAATGAGGTGATTAAAATGATGAGAGAAGTAATGGAAGGCAAAATTAAATTGCTTAATTCAGAACTAATTGAAATGGCTAGTTTAGTTGAAAAACAAATATATGATAGTATGACTGCTTTGAAGAATCAAGATGTGGAATTATCAAAAAAAGTTATGAAAAACGATGATAAGGTAGATAACCTTCAAAAGGTAATTGAAGAAAAATGCATTAAATTTATGGCTACAGAGTCCCCACTTGCAAGAGATTTAAGAAGTATTTATACAACAACTAAAATAGTTACAGATTTAGAAAGAATGGCTGATTATGCAGTAGATATTTGTAAAATAGTTCCTAGAGTTAAAGGTGTAGATTTTTCAGAAGAAATAGCTCCAGTATGGGAGCTTGTAGATATAATTAATAATATGATAAAGTTGGCTATAGAAGCTTATGTTAATGGTGATGAAAAAGCAGCTTATGAAATTTGTGATATGGATGACAGAGTAGATGCAATTTATCAAGGCATGTTTGCAATAGTTTTAAAGAAGATGGGAAAAGATGAATCCATGATAAATCAAGGAACTCAAATACTTTTTGCATCTAAATATCTAGAAAGAATAGGGGACCATGTTACAAACATTTGCGAGTGGATTATATTTTCTAAAAAAGGTAATTACGTTGATTTAAATGAATAAATAACAAAGAACATCCTCGAATAAGGGGATGTTTTTTATTGACTATATAATATTAATAATGTAATATAACATCAAGTGATTATTAAAATTAGGCTAATTATGCTTAATATAAAAAACAATAAATTTTATGTATTAATTATAGAGTTTAACTTTTTATAAATATATTTAATAATTCAAAAGATAATATAGATATTGAGGTGAAAAAATGAAAAATTTAATTAAGAAAGTGGATGTAGGAAGCATTGCAGAGGAAGTGGGAATTGAAGTAAATGATGTACTTATTTCAATTAACGGGACTCCTATAGATGATATTATAGATTACAAGTTTTTAGCTGTTGATGAAGAAGTTCTTTTAGAAATTGAAAAGCCAGACGGAGAAATTTGGGAATATGAAATTGAAAAAGAGTACGGGGAAGATTTAGGTCTTGAATTCCAAGGTGGAATAATGGATAAGGCTAAGAGTTGTTCAAATAAGTGTATGTTTTGCTTTATAGACCAACTTCCTAAGGGAATGAGAAATACATTATATTTCAAAGATGATGATTCAAGATTATCATTCTTGCAAGGAAATTTTGTTACTTTAACTAATATGAAGGATGAAGATATTGATAGAATAATTAGATATAAAATTAGCCCTATTAATATTTCGGTACATACTACTAATCCTGAACTTAGAGTAAAAATGCTAAAAAATAGATTTGCTGGATCTATAATGGAAAGGCTTAGAAAATTAAGAGATGCAGAAATTGAAATGCATGCTCAAGTAGTTTGTATACCTAATGTAAATAATGGTGAGGAATTAAGAAAAACTGTAATTGATTTATATGAACTTCAGCCATATATAAAAAATGTTGCTGTAGTACCAGTAGGGGTAACTAAGTTTAGAGAAAACTTACCTAAATTAGATACATTTACAAAAGAATCAGCAGAAAATGAAATTATGATGATTAAGGATTTACAAAAGAAATTTATTGAAGAAACAGGCGCACCATTTGTAAGATTATCAGATGAATTTTATATAACAGCTGGTTTAGATGTTCCAGAAGAAGAATTTTATTCAGAGTATGAGCAGCTAGAAGATGGCGTAGGAATGATAAGATATTATAGAGAAGTTGTTAAGAGGTCTTTAGAGTTTTTAGAGAAGGATGTTAAAGGAAGCTTTTCTATGGTAACAGGAGAATTAGCATATAATGAAATAAAGAAGTCAGCAGATCTTATAATGGAGCATAATCCTAATATTAGAATAGATGTCTATAAGGTTATAAATAACTTCTTTGGAAATACTATAACAGTAGCAGGACTTTTAACTGGAACTGATATAATAGATCAATTAAAGGGAAAAATAAAAACAGATTATTTAATTATGCCGAGCAACATGTTTAGAAAAGGATATGAATTAGCACCGGCTGACATGGTTATGTTAGATGATTTAAAAATTGATGATATAGAAAATGCTTTAAATGTTAAGGTTGTAGTTTGTGATTATACAGGTGATGACCTTATTGACTTAATAAATGCAAATTGTAAGGAGGACTAATAATGGGAAAACCAATAGTTGCAATAGTTGGAAGACCAAATGTAGGTAAATCTACTTTATTCAATAAATTAGCAGGACAGAGGATATCTATAGTACAAGATACTCCTGGAGTAACTAGAGATAGAGTATATGCTCAAGCTGAATGGCTAAATTATAATTTTACAATGATTGATACAGGTGGTATTGAACCAGAAAGAGAAGATATAATAGTTAAGCAAATGAGAAGGCAAGCTAATATTGCTATTGAAACAGCTGATGTAATAGTGTTTGTAGTTGATGGTAAAGAGGGATTAACTCCTGCAGATCATGAAGTTGCAAGTATGCTTAGAAAAAGCAAAAAGGAAGTAGTATTAGTAGTAAATAAAGTAGACTCTTTAAAGGATGAGGATAATGCTTGGGAATTTTATAATTTAGGAATAGGAGATCCAATAACTATTTCAGCATCTCAAGGTCTTGGTCTTGGAGATATGCTAGATAGAGTAACTGAAAACTTTGATAAGTTTAATGAAGAAGAGGAAGAAGATGAGTATATAAGAATAGCTATGATAGGAAAGCCTAACGTAGGAAAATCTTCTTTAATTAATAGACTATTAGGTGAAGATAGATTAATTGTATCTAATATACCAGGAACTACAAGAGACTCAATAGATAGTACTTTAGAAAGTGATTTAGGGAAGTTTATTTTAGTAGATACAGCTGGGCTTAGAAGAAAAAGCAAAGTTAAAGAGGAAATAGAAAGATACTCTGTAATAAGAACTTATGCTGCAATTGAAAGAGCAGATGTATGCATACTTATGATAGATGCTACTGAAGGTGTAACAGAGCAAGATGAAAAAATCATAGGATATGCTCATGAAATGAACAAAGCTATAATGGTTATAGTTAATAAGTGGGATTTAATAGAAAAAGATGACAAGACTATGCAAAGATATAAAGAAGATTTAGAAATGAAACTAAAATTCTTAAAATATGCTAAATATTTATTTATATCTGCAAAAACAGGTCAAAGAACTCATAAGGTTTTAGAAATTGCAAAAGAATGTTATGACAATTACTCTAAGAGAGTTCCAACAGGAATATTAAATGAAGTTATAAATAAAGCAGTACTTATGAAAGAGCCTCCAATAGTTGGGCTTAAGAGATTAAAAATTTACTATGCTACACAAGTAGCAACAAAACCACCTAAGTTTGTTTTCTTTGTTAATGATTCAAATGCAAGACACTTCTCTTATGAAAGATATATTGAAAATCAATTAAGAGATAGTTTTGATTTTAGTGGTACTGGTATTCAAATAGAATATAGGGAAAGGAAGGAATAGTTATGAGTAATGTGGCTTTTTTAGGAGGAGGTAGTTTTGGAACTGCCTTAGGTATCTTATTAGCTAATAAGGGATATAAAGTTAACATATATGATAGAGATAAAAATGTAGTTGACGATATAAACATTAATAGAAAAAATGATAAGTATATTAAGGAATTAAATATACCTAAAAATGTCACTGCCTATAATAATCTTGAAGAAACATTAAAAGATTCTAAATTTGTAGTTTTAGCTGTACCATCACATGTAATAAGAAGTGTTTCAAGATCTTTAAAAGGTAAGGTAGATAATGATGCTATTATTATAAGTATAGCAAAAGGGATTGAAGAAGGAACTAATTTAAGATTATCAGAAGTTATAGAAGAAGAATTACCTAATAATAAAGTTGTTATATTATCTGGACCAAGTCATGCGGAGGAAGTAGCATTTGATATTCCAACAACTGTTGTTGTTTCATCTAAAGATGAAGAAGCAGAAGATAAAGTTCAAGAGTTATTTATCACTAAGAATTTTAGAGTTTATACTAATAATGACCTAGTTGGGGTTGAAATTGGTGGTGCAGTAAAAAATATTATTGCACTAGCAGCTGGTGTATGTGATGGAATAGGATATGGTGATAATTCTAAGGCTGCACTTATGACAAGAGGTATGGCTGAAATAGTTAGAGTAGGATTAAAGCTTGGTGGTAATTCTGAAACATTTCTTGGATTAACTGGTATGGGAGACTTAATAGTTACTTGTACGAGTCTTCATTCTAGAAATAGAAGAGCTGGATATTTAATAGGTCAAGGTAAGTCTACTGAAGAAGCGATAAAAGACGTAGGAATGGTCGTTGAAGGTATTAAAGCATGTAGAGCATTTTATGAGTTAAAAGAAAAGCTTGGTGTAGAAATGCCAATTACTGATGTTTTATATAAAATTCTATTTGAAAACAAGGATCCTAAAGAGGCTGTTGTTGCACTTATGGAAAGAGAAAGAAAAAGTGAAATATATTATTAGGTTATAGGAGAAAAGCAATATTGTTTTTCTCCTTTTTATATTTTAAAAATTTAGTGTTAGAGGGGGGGGGATTCCAGGTGGATTAAAGATATGAGTATGGGAAAAAATTCCATGTCATATAATGGGGATTTGGCCTGGCAATGTCTTCAATATTAGAAGGATGACATTCAAAATGAATGAAATACATAGTTTGTCACATTTTTATGAAGAATTATCATTAGAAGTAGTACGTATTAAATTCTTTTATGCCTTTCACATATTCAGTACAAGCGTTAAGAGAAGTTATATCATGATAGTTTTATTTTGTATTCTCTCATTATAAAGAATTAAAAAATTTAAAAAGTTGTATATTTTTTCAGCTTTTAGAATATATATATAGTGTTAAAAATAAATAGGAGGGTACACCGTGGACAGCTTTAATATATATAAGGATATAGCTGAAAGAACACAGGGGGACATATATGTAGGTGTTGTTGGTCCTGTTAGAACTGGAAAGTCAACATTTATCAAAAAGTTTATGGACCTTATGGTAATACCAAAGATTGATAATAATTATAAGAAGGAAAGAGCTAAGGATGAACTTCCTCAAAGTGGTTCAGGAAAAAGTATTCACACAACAGAACCCAAATTTGTTCCTAATGAGGCTGTTGAAATTACAATCGATGAAGAAATAAAATTTAAAGTTAGAATGGTAGATTGCGTTGGCTATATCGTAAAAGCTGCTGTAGGTTATATGGATGGTGAAGAAGCAAAAATGGTAAATACACCATGGTATGAATACGAAATACCATTTGAAGATGCAGCTGAAATTGGAACAAGGAAGGTTATTACAGATCATTCTACTATAGGTCTTGTAGTTACAACAGATGGAAGTATAACAGGAATAGAAAGAGATGAGTACTTAGAAGCAGAGGAGAGAGTAATAGATGAATTAAAGGCAATAAATAAGCCTTTTATAGTTGTACTTAATACAAAACATATAAATTCTCCTGAGACAAGAGCTTTAAAAAAGGAAATTGAAGATAAATATGATGTTGCAGTTCAAGTTATGGATGTAGCTAATATGAATGAGGAAGATGTAGAAGATATTTTTAAGCATGTACTTAAAGAGTTTCCAGTTAAGGAAATAGAGATTGATATGCCATCTTGGGTAGAAAAACTAGAACCAGAAAATTGGCTTAAAAAAGATTTCTTTAATATCGTTAAAGGAATGTGTGAAAATATAAATAGAATTAGAGATATAAAGTCTACAGTAAATCTTCTTAAGGATAAGGAAAATCTAGCACCAATAGAGATGAATTCTGTAAATTTAGGTGAAGGAAAAGCTAATATTAAATTAAAACCTAAAGACGGAATATTCTATAATATATTAAGTGAAATATGCGATTTAGATGTAAAGAGTGAAAGTGATTTATTATCATTAATTAAAGAACTTAATTTTGCTAAAAAAGAATATGACAAAGTTAAAGATGCTTTAGTAGATGTTAGAGAAACTGGATATGGACTAGTACCTCCTCAACTTTCAGAAATGAAATTTGAAGAGCCTGAAATGGTTAAACAAGGTAATAGATTTGGTGTAAAATTAAAGGCATCAGCTCCGTCCTTACATTTTATAAAAGCAAATATTAAAACTGAAATTAGTCCTATTATGGGATCTGAAAAAGAAAGTGAAGAACTTGTAAAATCTTTAATGGAGCAATTTGAAAAAGATCCTGCATCCTTATGGCAAAGTAATATGTTTGGCAAGCCTTTAGAAGTATTAATTAGAGAAGGTCTACAAAACAAGTTATATAAAATGCCTGAAGATGTACAAGTAAAAATACAAAGAACTTTACAAAAGATAATTAACGAAGGTAGTGGAGGATTAATTTGTATAATACTATAAAAAATAAAAAAGCTGCTTTAGAGTAGCTTTTTTATTTTTTATGAAATTTATTTATAGCAATTGTATAGTATATATAAAAGGTCTTTTAAAAGCTAATATACACTATATAGAATTGAGGGGTATTATGGAAAAAAGATTTTGTACCTATAAGAGAGTTGGATATTTTAAGGATAGATTGGCTGAAAACTTAGGGGTGAAATTTACAGGTACCATTTATGCTTCCCCAGGGGTAATTAAGCATATTAAAAAAAGGCATGGGAAACATTTAGGGAAAAAAGTAATTAAGAATATTATAGAGTATATGAGAGAAATTTTAGAAAAACCAGATTATATAGGCGTATATAAGCTAACAGATAGAGAAATCCATATAGAACTTATAAAAAAAGATGACATTAATATCTTAATAGGAATAGATATTAATTATAAAAGTGATTATATATATGTCTCTACAATGTATCCAATAACTAATGGAAAGATAAATAGTAAACTTTATAGTGGTAAAATAATTAAATGCAATTAACAAATAGAAGTTGAAAGATTATAATGATAAATATATAATGTATTTGATAGATATGATAATTTTATTGTTGAGGTGAGAAATGGCTCCTCACGCGCTGAAGTTTCAGTAAAAAGAGATGTAGGATACGCCGACCTACCAACAATAATAAAAATTGAGTTTTAAACTTTTGGGAAACCAAGAGTTTTTATTTTGTTAAAGAGTATATTATATTTGGATTATTTATTAAACTTTAGGAGGAAAATATGAAGAAAGTAGCAGTTGTATTTAATGGTGGAACAATATCTATGAAGGTTGATGAAAGAATTAAGGCAGCAGTTCCAAGTTTGACAGGGGAAGAAATAATGTCCATGGTAACTGGGATAGAGAATTATGCTGATATAGAGTCTTATAGTTTTTCTAGTAAACCTTCACCTCATATGACAATAGAAAATATGTTAGAACTTAGTAAATTTATTAAAAATCTAGTTGATAGAGAAGATATTGATGGGGTAGTTTTAACTCACGGAACAGATACATTAGAGGAAACGGCATATTTTTTAGACTTAACAATAGATACTGAAAAAGTAATAGTAGTAACAGGGGCTATGAGGAGTAGTTCAGAACTTGGGTACGATGGTCCATTTAATTTAGCTACTTCTATTTGTACTGCAATATCAGAAGATGCGAGAGGAAGAGGAGTATTAGTTTGTTTCAATGGAGAACTAAATTCAGCAGCAGAGGTTACTAAAGTAAATTCTATGGCTCTTAATGCTTTTAAAACACCGAATTTTGGACCAATAGGAATAGTTGATAATAATAAGGTATTATTTTATAGAAATACTATTAAGCATAGAGTTTATCACGTTGAAAATATAAGAGAAGATGTTGCTTTAATAAAATGCGTTGCTGGGATGGGTTCGGATTTTATTGATTTTGTAATAGATAAAGGGTATAAGGGAATAGTTATTGAAGCACTTGGAAGAGGGAATGTTCCACCAGAAATGGTAAAAGGAATAAAGAAAGCTTTAAATAATAATATACCAGTTGTAGTTGTATCAAGATGTTTTGAAGGAAGGGTTCATGAATCTTATGGTTATGAAGGTGGAGGAAAGATGCTTAAGGATTTAGGTGTTTTTTTTGAAGAAAGTATGCCGGGACAAAAAGCTAGAATAAAGTTAATAGTAGCATTATCAAGTGAAAAGGCAATAGATATAGAAGAATCTTTTAAGAAAAATACGAATTTAAATATGAATTAGTACATATTTATACGGTTTAGGTTGACAATTATATGGGTAAAATATATAATAATATTCGTACAATGATAACTCATATAAAGTTGACAATAAGGGTCAAAAGTTTCTACCAAGATGCCGTAAATATCTTGACTATGAGTTAAATGCTTAAGTATTATAGGTTTTACTTTGGCATTTAGCAAAAAGCCCTTAAGTGATAAATAAACTTAAGGGCTTTTGAGCGTATAAAAATATTAGGAGGATGGAGAAATGGAAAGCTCATCAAAAAAACAGGGTTTATTACCTATACTATCAAATAAGAATGTGAACATAAAAAGAGAAATAGTAGCAGGTGTTACTACATTCTTAACTATGGCATATATAGTTGCTGTAAATCCCAATATATTATCAGCTACAGGAATGCCAGCAGGTGCACTTGTTACATCTACATGCTTAGCAGCAGCAATAGCATGTATATTAATGGGATTATTTGCTAATTTACCATTTGCACTAGCATCAGGAATGGGACTTAATGCCTTTTTTGCTTTTTCAGTTGTAATTGGAATGGGAATTTCATGGGAAATGGCATTAACTGCAGTATTTGTTGAAGGTATTATATTTATATTTTTATCATTATTTAAAGTAAGAGAAGCAGTTGTAAACTCCATTCCTATGACTATGAAGCATGCTGTTACAGCGGGGATTGGAATATTTATTGCTTTTATAGGAATGGTTGGATCAGGATTAGTAATAAATGATGATGCTACATTAGTAAAAATGGGAGAGTTTTCTCCAACAGTAATTATTGCTTTAATTGGAATTATTATCATAGCTGTTCTAGATAAGAAAAAAGTAAAAGGATCAATTTTATTCGGAATTTTAACTAGTACATTATTAGCATGGGGTTATGCACTTATTAGTCCAGAAGCTGCAGCTAATCTTGGAATTTATTTACCAGAAGGTATATTTAAATTTGAAAGCATAGCACCAATAGCAGGGAAATTAGATTTTACTCACTTCTTTACTGTAGAAGGTGCAGGTAAATTAATAGTTGTTGTTTGCACTTTCTTGTTCGTAGACTTTTTTGATACAGTGGGAACTTTAGTAGGTGTGGCATCAAGAGCAAATATGTTAGATGAAAATGGAAATGTTCCTAATGCTGGGAGAGCCTTATTAGTAGATGCTGTTTCAACTACTTTAGGAGCTGTATTAGGAGTATCAACTGTTACAACATATGTTGAGAGTTCAACAGGAGTTGCTGCAGGGGGAAGAACTGGTTATACAGCTATTACAACAGGAATATTATTTTTAGTAGCAATGTTCTTTTCTCCAATATTTATAGCAATTCCATCATGTGCTACTGCACCAGCTTTAATATATGTAGGATATTTAATGCTTGGAGCTGTAAAATATATTGATTTTGATAATATTACAGAAGGTGTTCCAGCTTTCTTAACTATCTCAGGAATGGCTTTGACTTATAGTATAGGAGATGGATTAACAATAGGAATATTATCATATGTTATTATAAACTTAGTTCATAATTTGTTCTGTAAGAATAAAGAAGAAAAAACAAAAGTTTCAGTAGTAATGATAATATTAGCTATAGTATTTATAATTAAATTAGCATTAATATAATTAATGCTAATTATATAATAGTAAGAGGTGACCCTCTTATATTGTAAATACAAAAAAAGTTGTAACTTTAAATAGTTACAACTTTTTTGTTAAAATGTTAATAAATTGTGAACAAATCATTGACATTGATCTTTATTATAAATTATATTAAATATGTTCAATAAATATATATTAGAAATTATTTTTATATTTTTATAAAAATCTTTGGAGGCATATATGGTTAAAAGTATGACTAGCTTTGGTAGAGCTAGTAATGATGAAGGAAGTAAGCACTTATTTTCTGTTGAAATGAAAAGTGTAAATAGTAGGTATTTAGATGTAAATGTAAGAATGCCTAAAAGTATTATTTCTTTAGAAGAAGAAATAAGAAAGCTAGTTAATTCAAAACTTTCAAGAGGTAAAGTAGATATATTTATAAATCAAAAGAGCTATTCTCAAGGTGAAGGTGTTGCTAAATTAAATTTTAAGCTAGCAGAAAGTTACTTTAATTGCTTAAAAGAAATAGAGGAAAAACTTCAATTGAAAAATGACGTTACAGTAACACAAATAGCAAGATTTCCAGATGTAATTGATATTGTTGAAGAAGAAGATTCAGTTGAAGAAATTTGGTTATCAATTAAACCACTTATTATTTCGTCCTTAGAAATGATGGAAAATATGAGAACAATAGAAGGCGAAAAACTTAAAGAAGATATTTTACTTAAGTTAGTTGAAATTGAGAATATAGTTTTAAATATAGAAAGAATATCGTATACTGTACCTAATGCATATAAGAAAAAGCTAGAGTTAAGACTAAAAGAATTGTTAGATGGAGTTGAAGTAGATGAAAGTAGAATTGCTCAAGAAGTTGCAATTATTGCTGATAAATCTGCCGTAGATGAGGAGATAACAAGACTAAAAAGTCATTTAAATCAAATGAGAATTACATTTGAAGAAGGTGGCCAAATAGGAAGAAAACTTGACTTTATTATTCAAGAAATGAACAGAGAAGCTAATACAATAGCTTCAAAATCAAGTGATATGGATATGACTAATTATGTCATTAACATAAAAAATTTAATAGAAAAAATAAGAGAACAAGTGCAAAATATAGAATAATTAGGAGGAAAGTAATGGGAATAAAATTGATTAACATTGGATTTGGAAATATAGTTTCGGCTAATAGGCTTGTAGCTATAGTAAGTCCAGAATCGGCACCTATTAAGAGAATAATACAAGAAGCTAGAGATAGGGGTATGCTTATTGATGCTACTTATGGAAGAAGAACAAGAGCAGTAATTATAACAGATAGCGATCATGTTATTTTATCAGCAGTTCAACCAGAAACAGTTGCACATAGATTAGTAGTAAAAGATGAAACAGTAGATGAGGTTGATGAATAATGCATAGTAATAGAGGTGTCTTAATAGTTATCTCCGGCCCTTCTGGAGCTGGAAAGGGAACTATTTGCAAAGCTTTATTAGAAAAGCATGATAATATTTATATTTCTGTTTCTGCCACTACTAGATCTCCAAGAGAAGGGGAAATAGAAGGTGTAAATTATTACTTTTTAACTAAAGAAGCTTTTGAAGAAAAAGTTAAGGAAAATGGTTTTATAGAATATGCAAATGTACATGGCAATTTTTATGGAACTCCTAAGGTTAACGTTGAAAAGATGCTAGAAGAAGGTAAGGATGTTATTCTAGAAATTGATATTCAAGGGGCATTACAAGTTAAGGAAAACTTTAAGGAAGGTGTATTCATATTCATTCTTCCTCCATCAATGGAAGAATTAAAGAAAAGAATAATTAATAGAGGAAGTGAAACAGAAGAATCCTTAATGACTAGATTTAAAAATGCATATAAGGAAATTAATTATGTTTCAAAATATAACTATGCTGTAGTTAATGATACTTTAGAGTTAGCTGTAGCAAAGGTAGAATCAATTATAGCAGCAGAAAAATGCAGAGTTGATAGAATAAAAGAAAATACAATTTTAGATTCTAAGGAGGGCTTAATTCATGAACAACTCTATGATTAATCCATCAATTATGGATTTACTTCAAAAGGTAGATGATAGATATTCACTAGTAATAGTAACTTCAAAAAGAGCTAGACAATTAATAGATGGTAGTGAACCATTAGTAGCAACAAAATCGAAAAAACCACTTACTATAGCTATAAATGAAGTAAATGAAGGTGAAGTGGGTTATGAATCTACAGTAACAAAAGAAGGTTCAAAATAAAATGAATACAAAAAAATGTGTATGTATAGGAGTAAGTGGAGGAATAGCGGCTTATAAAGCATTAGATGTTGTAAGTGCTTTAAGAAAAAATGATATAGACGTAAGAGTAATTATGACTGAGTCTGCAACAAAGTTTGTTACTCCTTTACCATTCCAATCTTTAAGCCAAAATATGGTTACAACTGATATGTTTGCAGAGCCAAAGGCCTTTGAAATACAACATATTTCTTTAGCAAAGAGAGCAGATGTCTTTTTAGTTGCTCCAGCAACTGCTAATATTATTGGAAAGGTTGCAAATGGAATAGCTGATGATATGTTATCTACAACTATTATGGCAACTAGAGCAAAGGTGATTTTTGCTCCAGCTATGAACACTAATATGTATGAAAATCCAATAGTACAAGAAAATATTGAAAAACTAAAGAGGCTAGGATATGAATTTATAGAGCCTGCTTCTGGTGTGCTTGCATGTGGGGATGAAGGAAAAGGAAAATTAGCAGACCCTAGTTTAATAGTTGAAAAAGTGATGGATACCTTGTATTACAGGGATGTAAAGAAAGATTTAGTAGGAAAAAGTGTTTTAATTAGTGCAGGTCCTACAAATTCTAGTATAGATCCAGTAAGATTTATAACTAATAGATCTACAGGAAAGATGGGATATTTTTTAGCAGAAGAAGCTAGAGATAGGGGAGCTAATGTAATTTTAGTTTCAGGTCCTACAAATCTTAATCCACCAAAAGGCGTTAAAGTTATTAATGTAATTACAAATGAAGAAATGAAAAATACAATTTTAGAAAACTACGATAATAGCGATATAGTTATAAAATCAGCAGCTGTTGCAGATTATAAAATTAAAAATTATAGTAATGAAAAAATAAAAAAAGGCGATGAAGATTTAGTTTTAACCTTTGTTAGAGATAATGATATTTTAAAAATATTAGGTGAAAATAAGAAACATCAAATTTTAGTAGGTTTTGCGGCTGAAAGCAATGATGTAGTAAAAAATGCAAGGAAAAAGATTGCTAAAAAGAATTTAGACTTTATTGTAGCAAATGATATAACAAGTAGTGATACTGGCTTTGCTAGCGATGACAATAAAGTTATTATCCTTTCTAAGGATGGAGAAGAAATATATTTAGAAAAGATGAGTAAAAGAAAAGTTGCATCGAAAATCTTTGATACTATATTAAGAAAGCGCTAAAATGCGCTTTCTTTCATATAAGATTAAAATAGAACCTAATAAAAGGGTGATGAATTTGAAAATATATGCAGAAATTATTATTAATAGTGATGCTTTAGAAATAGATAAACCTTTTACTTATGAAGTGCCGGAAGATTTAGTAAAAGATATACGTGTTGGACAATGGGTAAAAGTTCCTTTTGGCATTAAAAATAATCTTGTTGATGGTTTTATATTAAGAGTAAAAGAAGATGAAATAAATGGGATTAGAATAAAGAAAATCAAGTCAATTTCATTAATGGAACCACTTTTAACTATGGATGATATAAAATTAGTTAGCTTTTTAAAAGAAAACTATCTATGTAAATATATTGATGGAATTAAGCTTCTTATTCCCCAAGGAGTTTTAAAAGGAATAAATAATAAATATAAACTTGTGGTTGCTATAGGGGATAAAGCTATTTCTGATGAGATAAAAGAAAAATATAATGATATACTAAACTTTATTAAGAATAATAATGGAAAATACAATAAAAGTGAATTAACAAAGTTATATGGGATGTCTATATATAAGTTAAATAAGCTTATAAAGGAAGGATACTTAAAAGTAGAAGAGGAAATAGTATACAGATATAATTATAAGGAATATATTAACTATAATGAAAAATCATTAACAGAAGATCAAACTAATGCTATAAGGCAAATAGAGACATCAAATAAGAATGTAGTTTTATTAAAAGGTGTAACAGGTTCTGGAAAAACAGAAGTTTATATGAATTTAGTAAAGAAAGTTATAAATAAAAATAAGTCTGCAATAATTTTAGTTCCTGAAATTTCTTTAACCCCACAAATGATAGAAAGATTTAAAGGGCGATTTGGTAGAGAAGTAGCTGTTTTTCATAGTAAGTTATCTGATGGTGAAAGATATGATGAATGGTATAGGGTAAAAGAAGGAAAAGCTAAAGTAGTTATAGGAGCTAGAAGCGCCTTATTTTTACCACTGCAAAACTTAGGTATAATAATTATAGATGAAGAACATGAAAATACTTATAAGTCAGAACAAAATCCAAGATATGTTACTAAAGAGGTTGCAGAATATATTAGCACTCTTAAAAATTGTAAGGTTATTTTAGGCTCAGCTACTCCATCTATAGAAACTTATTATAGAGCTATATCTGGGGAGATAGAACTTGTAGAACTTAAAAGTCGTGTAGATAACAAACCTATGCCTAATATAGAAATAATTGATATGAGAGAAGAATTAAATAATGGGAATGTCTCTATGTTTAGTAGAAAGTTATTTTCAGAAATGAAATTAGCATTGGAAAATAAAGAGCAAATTATTTTGTTCTTAAATAGAAGAGGTTTTTCTACCTTTGTTTCTTGTAGGAGTTGTGGATATGTATTTAAATGTCCTAAGTGTGATATTTCAATGACTTATCATAAAAATGGATATTTACTATGTCATTATTGCGGGCATGGCCAGATTCAGCCTAAAACTTGTCCAAAATGCAAAAGTAAATATGTCAAACATTTTGGAACAGGAACTGAAAGAGTTGAAGAAGAAGTAAAAAAATACTTTAAAAATGTAAAAGTATTAAGAATGGATATGGATACTACAAGAAATAAAAATTCTCATGAAGCTATATATAATGCTTTTAAAAATGGTGAAGGTGATATATTAATAGGTACTCAAATGATTTCAAAGGGATTAGACTTTGAAAATGTAACCTTGGTAGGAATATTAGCTGCGGATATATCTTTAAATATTCCTGATTATAGATCATCGGAGAGAACCTTTCAAATAGTAACACAGGTTTCAGGTAGAGCTGGAAGAGGTGATAAAGAAGGTAAAGTTATCCTTCAAACCTATACTCCAAATCACTATAGCTTAAATTATGCAAAAAACTATGATTATGAAGGGTTTTATAATGAAGAATTTACAAATAGAGGTTTGATGTATTATCCTCCTTTTGGTAAAATACTATTAATAAACGCTTCATCAAAAAATGAAAATTCTTTAAAAAACTTTATGAATACATTGAAAAATGAATTAAGCACTATATATGAAAATGAATATAATATAGAACTACTTGGTCCTGCACCATGTATGATTTCTAAAATAAAGGATAATTTTAGGTGGCAAATTATATTCAAAGGTGATATATCTTTAGATTTTTGTAAAAAAATTAAAGATAAACTTTATCAATTAAACAAGAATGTATATAATGAAATAAAAGTAACAATTGATATTAACCCAAACAATTTGACTTAGGAGGTAAGATAAATGGCAATTAGAAATATTAGAACTAATGGTGATGAAGTTTTAAGAAAAAAATGCAAAAATATAACTGAAATAACATCGAGAACTATTAAATTAATAAATGATATGGCAGATACTATGTATGAAGCTGATGGAGTTGGTCTAGCAGCACCTCAAGTTGGAATTCTTCAAAGAATATTTGTTATAGATGTATATGATGATTATGGACTTAGAGTATTTATAAATCCAGAGATACTAGAGGTTTCAGGAAGTCAATTAGGGGAAGAAGGATGTTTAAGCGTTCCAGGAGAATCAGCAGAAGTTGAACGTCCAAATTATGTAAAGGTAAAAGCTTTAAATGAAAAGGGAGAAGAATTTGTTTTAGAAGCTACTGAGCTTTTAGCAAGAGCTATACTTCATGAAAATGATCATTTAAATGGTAAATTGTTTATAGATTACTTAAAATAACAAAGGAGGGTTAACATGAAAATAGTATTTATGGGAACTCCAGATTTTGCAGTACCATCTTTAAGAAAAATTATTGATACCTTTGGTGTAGAATGTATATTCACTCAACCAGATAAGCCTAAGGGAAGAGGGAAAAAAATATCATATTCACCAGTAAAAGAAGTGGCTTTAGAGCATAATATAAAGGTATTACAACCTATAAAGTTAAAGGATGATAGAGAAGCAATAGAATATTTAAAGGAATTAAAACCGGATTTTATTATTGTTGTGGCCTTTGGTCAAATTTTAACTAAAGAAGTTTTAGAGATACCAAAGTATGGATGTATTAATTTACATGCCTCACTTCTTCCAATGTATAGAGGAGCAGCACCTTTAAATTGGGCTATAATAAAGGGAGAAAAGAAATCTGGAAATACAACCATGTTAATGGATGTTGGTTTAGATACTGGTGATATGCTTCTTAAAGATGAAGTGGAAATACCAGAGGATATGACAGCAGGAAATCTTCATGATGTTTTAATGAAAAGAGGAGCGGATCTTTTAATTAAAACTATAGAAGGATTATATAATGGGGATATAACACCTGAAAAGCAAGAGGGAGAAACTTTTTATGCTAAGATGTTAAATAAAGAGTTAGCTCTTATAAATTGGAATAATTCAGCATATGATATTCATAATTTAATTAGAGGACTTAATCCTTGGCCAATTGCTTATACTAATTATGAAGATAAGAGTATGAAGATATATGAAAGTACAGTTCTAAAAGAAGATAGTAAAAAAGAACCTGGTACTATAATTAGCGTTTCTAAAGAAGGAATGAAGGTTGCTACTTTAGATGGAACTTTATTAATAAAGAAAATACAATTTCCAAATGGAAAGCCTTTAACTATAGAACAATATATAAATGGAAATGAAATTAAGGTAAATAATAAGCTTTACTAAAATTTAGTATAAAGGAGATGGATATATGTTTTATCCAGGATTTTATTTTGATCCAACCTATTTAATTTTAATACCAGCAATAATAATAGCTTTTTGGGCACAATTTAAAATAGATAACGCTTATAAAAAATATAAAGGCGTTAGAATCGCAAGTGGTGTTACAGGGAGTGAAGTTGCAAGAAGTATTTTAGATGGAGCAGGGCTTTTTGATGTAAGAATTGAAAGGTATGGAAAGCACCTTGGAGATCACTATGATCCTTCAGCAAGAGTAATAAGGCTTTCACCTGAAGTATATGATGGATCTACAGTTGCGGCAGCAGGAATAGCAGCACATGAATGTGGGCATGCAATCCAACATCAAACACATTATGCACCTTTAGTTTTAAGAACTAAGATAGCTCCAGCAGTAAATATAGCTAGTAATGCTTCAATATGGTTATTTATGATAGGTATATTCTTTGGTAACTCCCTATTTGCACAAATAGGTATAATATTTTTTAGCTTAGCAGTAGTTTATCAAATAGTTACTCTTCCTGTAGAGTTTAATGCTTCTACAAGGGCATTGAGTATTTTAAAAACAAGAACATTTTTATATGGTGACGAGTTAAAAGGAGCACAAAAGGTTCTAGATGCAGCAGCAATGACATACGTAGCAGCAACTTTAATGGCTATTTCTCAATTAATTAGATTAATAGCTTTAAACAACAGATATAATGATAATTAAGAGGTAGAAATATGAACAGTAGAAAACTTGCAAGACAAATAGTACAAAGAGTATTAGAAGAAGGAGCTTATTCTAACTTAGTTCTCTCAAAAGAATTAAATAGAGAAGATATAGATGAGAAGGATAAGGGGCTTATAACTGAAATAGTCTACGGTACTTTAAGGAGAAAAAGAACTTTAGATGTGCTAATAGGAAATTTCGTAAAAGATATAAATTTACTAGATAAAACAGTATTAAATATATTAAGAGTTGCAATATATCAAATGTATTTCTTAGACAAAATACCTGAATATGCAGCTTGTAATGAAGCGGTAGAAGAGGCTAAAGAAATTTCCATGGAAGCTTCAAAGCTTGTTAATGGAATTTTAAGAAATTATATTAGGGATGAAAAGGAAATAGTAGTTCCAGGTAATAGAATAGATGAACTTGCTTATAAATTTTCTTTTGAGCCGTGGATGATAAGACTTTTTATTAAACAATACGGTGAAGAAAGAACTATGAAGATAATGGCAGGTTTAAATGAAACTCCTAAGGTTACAGTTAGAGTTAATGAATTTAAAGCTGAGTATGATGAAGTTTATGAGAGATTAGAAGAAATTGGGTATAATATAGAGGAAGGATATGCTTGTCCTGAAGCTATAACAATTAAAGGGGGAAAAGGAGTAGAAAATAACGAAGTATTTAAAGAAGGACTTATTACAGTCCAAGATGAAAGTGCTATGTTAGTAGCTCCTTTACTAGAACTAAAAGAGGGAGATAAAGTTTTAGATTTATGTGCAGCTCCAGGTGGAAAAACAACACATATTGCAGAGCTATTAGGAAATACAGGGGAAGTTTTAGCTTTTGATTTACATGAAAATAAGCTATCTTTAATTGAGGAAAATGCTAAGAGATTAGGGTTAAGTAATGTTGTTTGTAAAGAAATGGATGCAACTAAACTTAATACTGAATATATTAGCTACGGTGATAAGGTCTTAATAGATGTACCTTGTTCAGGTCTTGGTATAATAAGAAAGAAACCTGAAATAAAATGGAACAAAACAAGACAACAATTAAGAGATTTAATTGAAATCCAAAGAAATATTATGGATAATGCATGGCAATATTTAAAGCCAAATGGGATAATGGTTTATTCTACATGTACTTTAAATAAAGAAGAAAATGAAGAAAATATAAAATGGTTTTTAGATAAACATAAGGATGCAGAAATAGAAAAAATTTATATAGGAAACAATAATAATTTTATTTATAATGTAGATAAAAGTTTAACTATATTACCGAATGATTCCATGGATGGTTTCTTTATAGCAAAAATAAAGAAAATAAAATAGGTGATATAATGGAAAATATTTTAGATTATAGTTTAGAAGAAATATCAGTATGGATGAAGGAAAATGGCGAAAGTGCTTTTAGGGCTAAGCAAATTTTTTCATGGATATACAAAAATGTTTGGAAATTTGATGATATGAAAAATTTACCTAAATCTTTAATTGAAAAGATGAAGGATAATTTTTATATAGGAGTTCCGGAAGTTGTGGAAGAATATGAATCTAACTTAGATGGAACAAAAAAAATATTATTTGCATTTAAAGATGGAAATATAATTGAAAGTGTCATTATGAGATATAAATATGGTAATTCTATTTGTATTTCAACTCAAGTTGGTTGTAGAATGGGATGTAAATTTTGTGCTTCAACTTTAGAAGGAAGAGTTAGAAATTTAACAGCTGGAGAAATTTTATCAGAAGTAATAGTTGCTCAAAAGGTTCTAGGTGAAAGAATTTCTAATATAGTATTAATGGGAAGTGGAGAGCCTTTAGATAATTATGAAAATGTAACTAAGTTTTTAGACTTAGTAAATGCTGAATATGGACTTAATATAGGCCAAAGACATATAACACTTTCTACTTGTGGTCTTGTGCCTAAAATTTATGAACTAGCAGATAAGGGTTATAGTATTACATTAGCTATATCTCTACATGCTTTTAGTGATGAAAAAAGAAGAGAAATAATGCCTATAGCTAATAAATATTCCATAAAAGAAATTTTGGAAGCCTGTGATTACTATTTTGAAAAAACAGGTAGACGTATAACTTTTGAATATTCTTTAGTTTCTGGAATTAACGATGGCAAAGAAGATGCAAAATCTTTAGCTAAGTTATTAAAGGGAAGACAATGCCATATAAACTTAATACCTGTAAATGAAATAAAAGAAAACACTTTAAAGAGACCTTCTAAAAAAACTATAGAAGAATTCGAAAAAATTGTAAGTGAACATGGATTAGATGTTACAGTAAGAAGAGAAATGGGTAATGATATAAATGCTGCTTGCGGTCAATTAAGGAGAAACTTCTTAAAGACTAAAAATTAGAGGAGTGGGTGTTGGTGATTGGTATAAAAAGTGATTTAGGTAATATAAGAACCTTAAATGAGGATTATGCTGAGTATTACGAAGATAATGATTATAAAATTTGTGTTTTGGCAGATGGCATGGGAGGTCATAATGCTGGTGAAATTGCTAGTAAAACGGCCTCTAAAGCCTTAATAAAATACATAAGAGATAATATGAATCTTTATAATTATAAAGAATTATTAGAAAAGGCTGTAAAACATGCTAATTCAAAAGTATATAATTTATCTCATTGTTCAGATTCTTATAATGGAATGGGAACTACTTTAGTAGCATGTTTAATAACAAATGATATAAATATAGTGGCTAATGTTGGGGATAGCTCTTGTTTTGGAATAAAGAATAAAAATATAGTTAAGATAACAAAGGATCATTCTTTAGTACAAGAACTTTTGGATTGCGGTAGTATTTCATCAGAACAAGCTATTAATCATCCTCAAAAAAATGTTATAACTAGGGCAATTGGAACAGAAGAGGATGTAAAAGTAGATTTATTTGAAATAAAAAAGGATGAATTTGATTTTTTCCTTATGTGTAGTGATGGACTTACTAACGAAATTAGTTTGGAAAATATTTTATCCTTTGACATTGAAGAAAATGAATTACAGAATATTTGTGAAAGACTTGTAGAAAGTGCTAAATTTAATGGTGGAAGAGACAATATAACTGTAATGTTATTTGGAGGAGAGGTGTAATATGAACGGAATTATTCTAGGTGGTAGATATGAGCTTCTTGAAAAAATAGGGGAAGGCGGAATGTCTGAAGTCTATAAGGCAAAGTGTAATAAACTAAATAGGTATGTGGCAGTAAAAATTTTAAAGAAACAGTTTGCTGACAATAGTGAGATAGCTCAAAAGTTTAAAAGAGAAGCAACTGCCATAGCAAATTTATCAGATACTAATATAGTTAATGTATTAGATGTTGGAACTCAAGAGGATTTAGATTATATAGTAATGGAATATGTAAGTGGAAAAACGTTAAAGGAGTTAATTAATTATAGTGGTAAGCTTAGCTATAATACTGCTATAAAAATAGCTCTTCAAATAGCAAAAGCCTTAGATTGTGCTCATAGGAATAATATAATTCATAGAGATATAAAGCCACAAAATATTTTAGTTACTGAAGCTGGAGAAGTTAAAGTTACAGATTTCGGAATAGCTAAATCTACAGACTCTCAAACAATAACTAATACTACAAGTATAATTGGCTCAGCTCATTATCTTTCACCTGAGCAAGCTAAAGGAACTTATATTGATTTTAGATCAGATATATACTCTTTTGGGATAGTTTTATATGAAATGGTAACAGGAAGACTACCTTTTGAAGGAGATTCCCCAGTTACAGTTGCTTTAAAGCATTTACAAGAAGAACCTGTTCCGCCTAAAAATATAAACCCTGCTATTCCAGATAGTTTAAATAAATTAATACTTAAAGCAGTACAAAAAGAACCTATAAAGAGATATCAAAATGCAAAGGAAATTATTCAGGATTTGCAAAAGATTCAAGAAAATCCTGATGTTATAATAGGAGATAATATTAATAATATGGATAATGATAGTACTATCATTATGGCACCAATAAATACTTCAAAGACACAACATATTTCTAAATTAGAAGATGATTATTATGATGATGAAGATTATGATGATGAATTTGATGAAGATTATGATGATGAAGATAAACCAAAAAAGAAAAATAATAAAAAAGGTTTAAAGAAAACATTAATAGCTATTGGAGTTATAATATTAATCTTAGTTTTAGGTTCTATAGGATTTTTCTTAGCAGGGGGAGTAGGAAGTGGCAGTGAGGTAGTTGTGCCTAATATAGTAGGAAAGACTACTGATGATGTAAAAAAAGAAATTGAAGAATTGGGATTAAAATTAGAAGTTAAATCCACTGAGGAAAGTGATAAACCAGAAAATACTATTTTACAAGCAGACCCTAAGGCTGGCATGAAGGTTAAAAAGGGAACTGTAATTAATGTTGTAGTATCTTCTGGAGAAGTTACAATAGAAATGCCTGATTTTAGAAATTTCGAAAAGTCAAGCGTTCAACAATTTTTTGATTCAAATAAATTAAATGCTGCTAAAATAGTTACAGAATATAGTGATACTGTACCAGAGGGATATGTAATTAGCCAAAAACCAGCTGCAAAAACAAAAATTAGTACTAATACTGAAATAGAAGTGGTTGTAAGTAATGGACCAGAATATAAAATGGTAGATATTCCAAATGTGGTAGGGCAATCATTATCTGCGGCTAAAGAGGCTTTAAAAGATCTTAATGTTCATGTTGCAGAAAAAGTTACAAATAATGAAAAGGAAGATGGAATAGTTTTAGAACAAAGTATTGCACCAACTAAAATTCTAGAAGGATCAGATATTACTATAACTGTTGGTAAATATGAAGAAGAAACAGTAGATGTTTCATCTTATGGTCTTGTAGAAGGTATGAAACTTAATGATGCTATAGACATATTAAAGAAAAATGATATAAAATATAAAGTTATTGGCAGCGGAGATATACTAGAAAGTTTTACTAAAGAAATAAAGGCTAGTGGAACAGTAGAACTAAAAGCTAAGAAATCAGATACACAAAAGCCATCTGAAAATAATAACAATAATAATGGAAATAATAATCAATAAAGAGTCAGCCTAATGGCTGATTCTTTTTTATAAAAAAATTTGCATTTTTTATTATAATCTGTTTATTATAAATATGAAGATAAAATTGTTTGGAGGAATTATGGAAGGAAAAATAATAAAAGGTATCGGTGGGTTTTACTATGTTAAAACTAAAGATGAAATTATAGAATGTAAAGCTAGAGGGAAATTTAGGCATAAGGATATGAAGCCTATGGTTGGAGATAATGTCCTTATTAATGTTTCTAATGGAAAGGGTGTAATTGAAGATATATTTGATAGATATTCAGAGCTAATAAGACCTACTGTGGCAAATGTTACTCAGGCCTTTGTAGTATTTGCAATAAAAAATCCAGATATAAATTTTGACCTTTTAAATAGATTTTTAATTTTATGTGAATATAACAATATAAAAGCAATAGTATGTTTAAATAAAGTAGATTTAGCTACAGAGGAAGAACAAGAAGAGATAAAAAATAAAATAAATGATATAGGTTATGATGTTTTATTTATAAATGCTAAAAAAGGAATGGGGATAGAACTTCTTAAAGAAAGATTAAGAGGTGAGGAAACTGTCTTATGTGGTCCTTCTGGAGCTGGAAAGTCAACTCTTATTAATACTCTTATAAACAGAACTCATATGGAAACTGGTGATATATCAGAGAAAATTGGAAGAGGAAAACATACTACAAGGCATAGTGAGCTTATTGAAATAGAAGAAGGTTATTTAGTTGATAGTCCAGGGTTTTCAAATATAGATATTAGTTTTATGGATAAAGAAAATCTTAGATATAGCTTTCCAGAATTTGAAGAATACAATCATGGTTGTAAATTTAGAGGATGCCTTCATAATAAGGAACCAGAATGTGCAGTTAAAAAGGCTTTAAATGAAGGAAAAATAAATGAATATAGATATAATTTTTATATTAGAATATTAGAAGAACTACAAGAGGGGGAAAAGTACAAATGGTAAAAATATCACCATCAATATTATCAGCTGATTTTTCAAAATTAGGTGAAGATATTATAAACGTAGATAAAGCAGGAGCAGATTTTATTCATATAGATGTAATGGATGGAAACTTTGTTCCTAACATAAGCTTTGGATTACCAGTAATAAAGTCCATTAGAAATAAAACAGAAAAGGTGTTTGATGTACACTTGATGATAGAAAATCCATCAAGATACATAGATGATTTTGTTGAAGCTGGCGCTGATATAATAACTATACATTATGAAGCAGAAAAACACATAGATAGAGCAATTGAGTATATAAAATCAAAAGGAGTTAAAGCCGGTATTTCTTTAAATCCTGGAACTCCAACCGTTGTTTTAAAAGATATAATTGAAAAGTTAGATTTAGTATTAATAATGTCAGTTAATCCTGGATTTGGAGGACAAAAGTTTATATCATACTCTTTAGATAAAATTAAGGAAGTTAAAGAAATGAGCTTAAAGAGAAATAAAGATTTACTTATTGAAGTAGATGGGGGAGTTGATAAAAACAATTCCAAGTCAATAATTGAAGCAGGAGCAAATGTTCTAGTAGCAGGTTCAGCTATATTTGGTGATGGAAAGCTTAAGGAAAATATAGAAGCAATAAGAGGATAATGAAATGAAAGTAGTAATTATATCAGGAGGAAAAGCACCATCAAAGGAAATATTACTTAATGAAATTAAGGAAGCTAATTTAATAATAGGTGCAGATAAGGGGTGCGAAGTACTATATAAGTATGATATTATTCCTGATTATATTTTAGGAGATTTTGATTCTGCAAATATGGACATAATAAATTCCATTGAAGCTAAAGCAGGCAGAAAGATTAAGTTTAAAAGAGAAAAAGATTATACCGATACAGAAATAGCTTATAATCTAGCAGTAGAAAGAGGGGCTAGTGAAATTATATTATTAGGTGCTACAGGTACAAGATATGATCATTCATTAAGTAATCTTGGACTTATGCTAAGAGGATTAAAAAAGTCAATTAAAGTCAAGGTAATTGATGATAATAATTATATATTTTTAACTGATAAACCTATAACCTTATATGGTAATAAGGGAGATACTATTTCATTTCACGCTTACTGTGATGTAGTTGAAAATTTTACTATAATAGGTGCTAAGTATAATTTAAGTAATTATACTTTAAGATTAGGTGATAGTTTAACTACATCAAACGAATTTATGGAAGAAAAAATAAATATTACTTTTGATAGTGGAATAGTAATGGTTCTTTATACAAAAGATTAAAAATTAATCACTCATTTTATTTATTTGCATACAATGTAAATAAAGAGATGAGTGATTTTTTATGGAGGACTAATATGAAGATAATAGCTATTAAACTACCTAAGTTTTTATCTAACTTGATTAAATTTTTTAGAAGAAAAAGATAATACATATGAAAAAACATAAAATTAAATAAAAAGCTAAACAAAATAAAAAATGCAATTGTATAATCAATTGCATTTTTTATTTGAACTTATATTGCTCTTTGAACCTTACCAGATCTAAGGCATCTTGTACATACATGAACTGTCTTTGGTGTTCCGTTAACTAAAGCCTTTACTCTCTTTATGTTAGGAGCCCAAGTTCTCTTTGATTGACGATGTGAGTGGGAGTATTGAGTTCCAGATACAACCCCTTTATTACAAACTTCGCATCTTCTTGCCACTTGAAAACACCTCCTTATTTTTGAAGATAATTTCTCTTCAATAGGACAGATTAAATTTTAACACAGTAATGCTTAGAAAAGCAAGGGGAAATAGTAAAAAAGTGAAAAAACTTTTAAAATCAAAAATTTAATATATATCTTAATATCTTCATATAATAGCTATATAATATTTACTTGAATAATAAATCTAAGTAATATAAAATATAGTGTATAGATATTTATAAGGAGGATTCTGTATGGTAGGATATTCAAATGAACTTGGAAATATACATTACTCTGAAGAGGTACTTGCAAAAATAGTAGGATTATCAACAATGGAATGCTATGGAGTTGTAGGTATGGTTTCCAAGAATGCAACAGAAGGACTATGGGAATTAATGAGAATAGAAAATTTAAGTAAAGGTGTAAAACTGAAATTTGATAATGATAAATTAATGGTTGAATTATATGTTATGGTTGAATATGGAACTAAGATTTCTGAAATAGCAAATAATATTATACAAAAGGTACGTTATAGTGTGGAAAACTTTACTGGATTAAAAGTTTCATCTGTTACAGTAAATGTTCAAGCAGTTAGAGTCTAGGAGGTAAAAAGATGAAATATCAGACAATAAATGGCCATGATTTTTATAACATGGTTGTTAATGCTAGCAATAGATTGTTGGAAGAAAGCGAATATGTTAACTCATTAAATGTATTCCCAGTGCCAGATGGAGATACTGGAACTAATATGTCTGCTACATTTAAGGCAGCAGTAAAAGAAATTGAAGGTTTAAATACTGAATCTATTGGTGAAGCTTCAAAAAAACTAGCTAAGGGAGCTTTAATGGGAGCAAGAGGGAACTCTGGAGTTATTCTTTCCCAAATTTTAAGAGGAATATCTAAAGGATTAGAAGGAAAAACTTCAGTAGATGCAGTAGAACTTGCTATAGCATTTAAAGAAGGTAGTAATTCTGCTTATAAGGCAGTTATGAGACCAACTGAGGGAACAATCCTTTCAGTTATAAGAGCAGCAGCTGAAGCAGCAATTGATACAGATGTTAAAGATATAATTGACTTAATGGATGTTGTTATAAAAGCTGCAAAGGAAATGCTTGATAAAACTCCAGAATTGTTACCTGCATTAAAGAAAGCAAAGGTAGTAGATTCAGGTGGGATGGGTCTTTATATAATTCTAAAAGGAATGCATGAAGCTTTAAAGGATGATATAAAGGCTGAAATAAAAGATATTATGCCTTCAGAAGCAAAGATGCAAGGAGCTCAAGGTACTGAAGATATAGATATTAAATTTGGTTATTGTACTGAATTTATTATATTAGCAGATGCAAGTAAAGCTGACAAATTTAGAGATGATATAATACCTATGGGAGATTCTCAAGTTGTAGTTGGATATGAAGATGTTATAAAGGTACATATTCATACTAATGATCCTGGAGCTGTATTAGCTAAGGCTGTTAAACTTGGAGAATTATCTAAGATAAAAATTGATAATATGAGAGAAGAACATAGGGAAGTTCTCCTAAGTAAAGAAGAATATAAGTTAAAAGACGAAAATAATGAAGAAGCAGTAGAAACTGAAGAAAAGAAATATGCTTTTGTTGCAGTAGCAATGGGAGATGGTATTACTAATATATTTAAAGATCTTGGTGTAGATTACGTTATTGAAGGTGGTCAAACTATGAATCCATCTACTCAAGACATAATGGAATGTATATCGAAGTTAAATGCTGAGCATATATTTGTTTTACCAAACAATAAGAACATAATAATGTCAGCAAACCAAGCGGCTGAAATTTCAGATAAAGATGTTAGAGTTATTCCAACAACTACAATACCTCAAGGTATAACATGTGTAACTATGTTTAATCCTGAAAGTGAAGTAGATGAAAATGAAGAAAACTTAAAGGATACTATGTCTATGGTTAAAACCGGTTCTGTAACTTATGCAGTAAGAGATACAGAAATGGATGGGATAGAAATTAAAGAAGGCAATATGCTTGGTTTAATTGAAGGGAAAATTAAAAAAGTAGGAGCATCATACTGTGATGTAGCAGAAGAAGTTCTAGATGAAATGATAGACGATGAAAGCGAATTAATAACTATATTCTATGGAGCTGATGTTTCAGAAGAAGAGGCAAATAATTTTGCAAGTAAGATAGAAGAGAAATATGAAGATTTAGATGTTCAATGCTATAGAGGAGCTCAACCTCTATACTACTTCTTAATGTCAGTAGAATAAAATTTAAGAAATTAGGGTATAAAAGGCACAAGTTACTACTTTATTTACAGAAGTGGAAACTTGTGCTTTAATATTTATTGAATAAAAATTTGAGGTGAGCAAATGAATATAGGAGTTGAAGTTTCAGCTTTAAAAGGTGTAGGTCCAAAGCTTACTGAAAAGCTTAATAAATGTGGTATTTTTACAATATATGATTTGCTTTTATATTTTCCAAGAGATTATGAATTTATAAGAAGTGATGTAGATTTTAATGAAATAGATGGGGAAGAAAAACAAATTTTAACATGTAGAGTTATAGGATATGACAGAGATGTAAAGACTAAAAGTGGAAAGAGTATATCAATAATAAAATTTGATTATAAAGGTCATATAGTCTTAGGAAAATGGTTTAATCAAAGGTATATAAGAAATAGTTTTAAACTTAATGAAACTTATGATTTAGTTGGTAAATTTAAGAAGAGTGGCAAACTATTAGAAGTTATTAATCCTATGGTAGGTTGTAAAGATGCAAAAGAAAGTGAGATTATTCCTAAATATCCTTTAAAGGGAGATTTAAATGATAAAGTTATAGCAAAAATAATTAATCAAGTATTAGATAATGTTGTTATAAATGACAATTTGCCTAAAAGTATTTTAGATAAATATAATATGATAGATTTAGATACTGCCATTAGAGAAATACATTTTCCTAAAGGGAAGGTAGAACTAAATAAGGCTATATCGAGACTTAAATTCCAAGAACTTTTTACGTATTCAATGAAACTTTTGTTACTTAAAAATAAATTAAGAAGTAATGATGGAATATCTTTTCAATGGCATGATGAATTAAAAGCTTTAAAAAAATCTCTCCCCTTTAATTTAACTGAAGCTCAAACTAATGTAGTAAGAGATATTTTAAGAGATCAAAAAAGTAAGTACTCAATGAATAGATTGGTTCAAGGAGATGTTGGTAGTGGTAAAACAATAGTTGCATTAATAGCTTTATTTAATGTTATTAAAAATGGATATGTAGGAGCATTAATGGCTCCAACTGAAATATTAGCAAATCAACATTACTTAGAAGCCTTAAAGATTTTTAATGGATTTAATATTGATATAGAGATTTTAACTGGTAGTACTAGTTTAAAGGAAAAGAGAAGGATAAAAGAAAAAATAGCTGAAGGAAAACCAATGCTAGTTGTAGGAACTCATGCCTTAATTCAAGAGGATGTTGAATTTACAAACTTAGGGTTAGTTATAACAGATGAGCAGCATAGATTTGGTGTTGAACAAAGAAATAAATTAATAAATAAGGGTAGAAGACCAGATGTATTGGTTATGACAGCAACTCCAATTCCAAGAACTTTAGCTTTATATATGTATTCAGATTTAGATGTTTCAATAATAGATAAACTTCCACCAGGAAGAAAGAAGATAGATACAAGATTTTATTCTGAAAATGAAAGAATGGCTGCCTATAAATTAGCATTAGAGGAAATAAAAAAAGGAAGGCAAGTATATATAGTTTGTCCTTTAATTGAAGAAAATGAAAAACTAGATTTAAATTCAGTAGAAAAATTATATGAAGAGTTAAAGGAAGATGTTTTTAGAAATATAAGTGTAGAAATTTTACACGGAAAAATGAAGCCTAAAGAAAAAGATGAAATAATTGGATTGTTTAAAGAAAATAAAGTAAAGGTTATAATTTCAACAACAGTTATAGAGGTTGGGGTGAATGTCCCTAATGCATCTATTATGATAATAGAAAATTCAGAAAGATTTGGATTAGCACAACTTCATCAATTAAGAGGTAGAGTTGGAAGAGGTGAATATGAATCCTATTGTATTTTAATTGGAAATGCTAAAAATGAAAGAACTAAGAAAAGAATGGAAATTATGACAACCTCTACAGATGGATTTTATATTTCAGAGCAGGATTTAAAACTAAGAGGCTCTGGAGAAATGTTTGGGCTTAGACAAAGTGGAGATATTGGATTAGTTTTAGCTGATATTTATGAAGATATAGATATTTTAAAATGTGCAAGATATGAAGCCAGCAATTTAATTAACTCTAAAGAAATAGAAAATGTAAAATTATGTAGTGAAATATCTAAGTCTATTGAAAGATATAGTCGATATATTTGTTTTAACTAAAAAAATTGTATATAAATAAATATTATGTTAAAATTGTAATAATAGTACCTAAGGAGGAAATTAAATGAGAATAATAGCAGGAAAAGCAAGAGGAAGAAAGTTAATATCTCCTGAAACTATGGAAACTAGACCAACTTTAGATAGGGTAAAAGAAGCTATGTTTAGTATGATTCAAAATTATTTATCTGAAGCTGTAGTTGTAGATGTTTTTGCAGGAACAGGAAGTTTAGGACTTGAGGCAGCAAGTAGAGGGGCTAAAGAAGTTTACCTTATAGATAAAAGCAACACTACTTTTCCTTTATTAAAGCAAAATGTTGATAATTTAAAGTTTCAGGATTTTTGTTTTCCACTTAGTTTAGATTCTTATGATGCTTTAAATATGCTAAGTAAGAAGGGAAAAATCTTTGATGTTATATTTATAGATCCACCTTATTGTAAGGAAATGATTCCAAAGGCAATTGAAATAATAAAAGAAAATAATATGTTAAAAAAAGACGGAATTATAGTTACGAAAATAGATTCCATAGAAGATATTTATGAAGGATATAAAGATATTACATTATTAAAAAGTAAAAAATATGGAAATACAACAGTGTGTTTATATAATTATGAGGAGTAAATAATAGGTGAGAGAGATGAATATTGCAATTTATCCAGGAAGTTTTGATCCAATAACTAATGGGCATTTAGATATTATAACTAGAGGAGCAAAAATATATGATAAACTTATTGTTGCAGTTTTAGTTAATGTTGATAAAAGGTGTTTGTTTACTATTGAGGAAAGAGTGGATTTAATAAAAAGAGTAACTAAACATATAGATAATGTTGAAGTTTTAAGCTTTGATGGATTATTGGTGGACTTTGCTAAATTACATAATTCAAAAGTTATTTTAAAAGGCTTAAGAACAATGTCTGATTTTGAGTATGAGTTTCAAATGGCTCTTATGAATTCAAAGCTTGATTCAGATATTGAAACTGTGTTTATGATGACTTCATCAGCATACTCTTATGTAAGTTCATCATCTGTTAAGCAGGTTGCGAAGTTTGGTGGTAATATTAGGGGACTTGTACCAGAAGAATTAATTTCGGAAGTTAAAGATAAGTTTAATTAGATATTAAAAGGGGGAATAGGGATGGAGAAAATTGAAGTTAACATTATTGAACTTTTAGAGTATTTAGAAGAATTAATAGAAACAGCACCGAAGGTTCCTATAACAGGTAAAAGCGTAATTGATAAAAAAGAGTTTTTAGAAGTAATTGATCAAATAATTAATTATCTACCAGATCAAATAAGAAAAGCTCAATGGGTTATGAACGAGAAAGATAGAATACTTGGAGATGCCCAAAAACATTATGAATCTACTAAAACTGAAATAATGGAAATGATGAAGCAAAATGTAGAAAATCATGATATTGTAAGGGAAGCTAAAGTTAGAGCAAATGAAATAATTGCCTTAGCTCAAAGGGATGCTAAGGCAATTAGGATAGGATCAAGAGAGTACTCTACTGAAATTCTAGCTCAATTAGATAGAGAAATAGAAGAAAAAAGAAATAAGCTTATCGAGGATATGCAAAAGTCTTTTGAAGCAACTGCAAAAGAAATAGATGAAAAATTAAGTAATACTGGAACAAGAATTAAGGATAATATTTCTGAATTAAGAGGAATGTAGTTTACTTTTTAAAAATTTGAAAATAATAGAGAATATAAGTGGAATTATCAGCAATATAATTAATGTAATAAATATTTTATATAATATTATTTTATTGGTATAGCTATTTGAATAATTAAATGTAGGTATTGAGGTTAAAATAAAAGTACTAGAAATAAAAGTTATAATAAAACCAAGTATTCCTTGAAGAAATTTAATAGAAATATACTTTTTGAAATTAGGATTATCATTACTTACTATAGATGATACTTGAGCTATTACAGATAGGCTTGAAAAGCATAATATAAAACTTATTATACTTAATTTCAAACTAATACCTAAGTTGATACTTGATATTAATTTACATCCATTAGTAAATTCAATACTTCCTAGAAAAAGATTATATAATATTCCATTAGGTAACTTAATTAATTTTTCTATGAAATTAAAAGCGGCACTTATTGAAGTGGTGCTTTTAATTATACTTATAACTACTGAAAAAATAATTACAAATGCACTTACATTTAAAGTAGTATTAATTGCACCTTCAATAGAAGTCTTTAAATAACTTCCAAAGTTTGCTTCCTTTAAAGGAATATTGGTTTCAACTTCTTTTGTTTTACTTTTAGATTGTTTTTTAGTAATAAATCCAATTATAAAACAAGATAAATAATTTGCTATTAAAAGGATATATCCATAGTTAATATTATTTAACATAGCAACGGCTACAGAACCTAATATGAAAATAGGACCTGCGTTAGAGGCTATATTTAATAATCTTTCGTACTCATCCTTATGTATATAGCCTAATTTGTAGATATCAGAAGAATATTTTGCTCCTAAGGGATATCCACAAATAAAGCTTGCTGCTAAGGGAAAGGATGAACTCTTAGAAAGTCCTAAGGGCTTACAAATTAAAGGTCCTAATATTTTTGAATAAAGAGTTATGCCATCATAACATATAAGTAAATTACAGATAACGCTAAAGGGAAAAATTGTTGGCAAAATGGCAGAAACAACAAGTTTTGCACCATTTATAGCAGAGTCTATACTAGTTTTTAAGTTAACAACGAAAATTATTATGAATATAGTTATAAGAAAACACATGATATAATTCTTTTTTACATCTAAAAGTTTAAATAATAGAACTAATAATAAAAAAATAAAAAGCCATAGAATATAAATACTAATCATAAAACCTACCTCCTATAGTATTTATATGCATAGAGCTTTTTAATATTATTATTTTATTATAGGTGAGTTTAAGTAATCACTTAATGGATTTAAAGTATTATTTAAAACTGAATAGGATTTCGTTCCCTGTATATCTAAATTTAAAAGTGGATTATTCATATTCTTAGATACTTTAGTTATAATTGGAATTCTAGATTTTTTCTTCATTTCTTTTAATATTAGTTTTCCGGTATCGTTAAATCCAAGGACTCTTGCGTATAGATGTTCATCTTTAATTAACTCATAAAAAGGATAATTATCTAGAGATAAGAATATTTGAGTCATTAACCTTGAAATTTTAGTATAAGTATATCTCTTGCTTTTAATTTTAAAAATTAAATCTTCGTAGGATGAGCTATGATAAATTTCTTTTAAAAATTTATTATCTAATCCTTCTTTTGCTTCAAAAAGATTGTTAAAATTAATGCAATTTGTATAGAGCCTATATTTAATATATTCATACATTTTTTCTTGAAAAACAAAGTTATAATTATTTTTATCTAAAATCTCTAAAGAAGATTTTGGTATATATGAATCTAATGAAGAAATATTTTTTCCGGATTTTAAGCTTTCTCTAATGCTAGTAGCAGAAGAAAAAATACTATCTAATTCCTTATCATTGTATTTTGAACCTTCTCTTTTTAAGGTTAAAGGAATTATATTGCTATTTATTTTAGTAAGAGCCTTAATATATTCAATTCCTAAAATATTATTTGAATTAGAAAGCACTTCCTTTAAAGAATCATCTTTTAATAAGTTTATTAATGCATTTTCACGAGCCTTTACATAGGTTACTCCAGATTTAAGATTATCTTTAACAATTTCTTGAAATTCATAAGATTCATAGGTTAAAAATTTCGCAATCTTATTTAATAATTCTATAGAGCCACATTCACTACCAAAAAAAATATTTTTTACAACTCCAATTTTATCAAGAATATTTATTGCACCTTTTGCAAAAAATTCTGCTGAGGAAACTGCATAAAAAGTTGGAAGTTCAATTACTAAATCTACACCGTTTAATAATGCCATTTCAGTTCTTTTCCATTTATCTATAATAGCAGGTTCACCTCTTTGAACAAAATTACCGCTCATTATACAAATTATGCCATCACAATTAGTTGTTTTTTTTGCTGAATTAAGATGAAATAAATGTCCATTGTGAAATGGATTATATTCTGTAATTATTCCTGTTATATTCATAAATACACTCCTTAATGGGAAATATAAAAATATTATAACATAATAATTTTATATGAAAAGTTAAATATATAGGCTATTAAGGATAAGAAAAATCATTATTCGAAATATTCTTAATATAAAGAATTAAATCTTTTGATTATTTTAGGTTGAAAAATATAGTTATTTAGGGGTATATTAGTATATGGGAAAAGTCCGTATTTTTTGAAAGGAGAAGATGTTATGGAACTTATGAATAAATTATGGGAATCAGCTAAGGCTGATAAAAGAAGAATAGTTCTTCCAGAAGGTGATGAGGAAAGAACTTTAGTTGCATCTCAAAGAATTCAAGAGTTAGGTTTAGCTTATGTAATTTTAGTAGGAGATAAGGATATAATAGAAAATAAAGCTAAGGAGTTAGGTGTAAACTTAGAAGGAATTGAAATAGTAGATCCTAACAAATCAGATAGACTAGAAACTTATGTTAATGCCTTTTATGAATTAAGAAAAAACAAAGGAATGACTTTAGAAAAGGCAGATAAAATAGTTAGAGACCCTCTATATTTTGGAACAATGATGGTTAAACTAGACCATGCAGATGGTATGGTTTCAGGTGCTGTACATACAACAGGGGACTTACTAAGACCAGGACTTCAAGTTATAAAGACAGCGCCTGGTGTTTCAGTAGTATCAAGTTTCTTCATAATGATGGTTCCAGGTTCAAAGTATGGTGAGGAAGGAATGTTATTATTCTCTGACTGTGCTGTAAACCCTAATCCAACATATGAGCAATTAGCAGCTATAGCTATAGCAACTGCTGATACTGCAAGAAATCTTTGTAAAATAGAGCCAAGAGTGGCAATGTTATCATTCTCAACTATGGGAAGTGCAGACCATGAGATGGTAGATAAGGTTAGAAAGGCAACTGAGCTTGCAAAGGAATTAAGACCTGATTTATTAATAGATGGTGAGTTACAATTAGATGCAGCTATAGTTGATAAAGTAGCAGCTCAAAAGGCACCAAATAGTAATGTTGCAGGTAAGGCTAATGTTTTAATATTCCCAGATTTACAAAGTGGTAATATAGGTTATAAATTAGTTCAAAGATTTGCAAATGCAGAGGCTATTGGACCTATGTGTCAAGGCTTTGCAAAACCAATAAATGACTTATCAAGAGGATGTAGCTCTGATGATATAGTTAATGTAGTTGCTTTAACTGCAGTTCAAGCACAAGCACAAAAATAATTATCCATTAGGAAGGAGTATAATACAAATGAAAGTATTAGTTATTAATTGCGGTAGTTCATCACTTAAGTATCAATTAATTGATATGTCTACAGAAGAATCTTTAGCTCAAGGATTAGTTGAAAGAATAGGAATTGAAGGTTCTGTTTTAACACAAAAGGTTGAAGGTAGAGATAAATATATAGTTAAACAACCAATGGCAGACCATAAAGTTGCTATAAAATTAGTTTTAGATGCTTTAGTAGACAAGGAAAATGGAGTAATTTCATCAATGGATGAAATTACAGCTGTAGGACACAGAGTAGTTCATGGTGGAGAAAAATATAAATCTTCAGTAGTTATAAATAATGAAGTTAAAGATTATATAAGAGAATGCTTTAAGCTTGCACCTCTACATAACCCTGCAAATATGATAGGTATAGAAGCATGCGAAGAGCTTATGCCAAATACACCAATGGTAGCTGTTTTTGATACTGCTTTCCATGGAACAATGCCAGAAGAAGCATATCTTTATGCTCTTCCATATGATTTATATGAAAAGCATGGAATAAGAAAATATGGATTCCATGGAACTTCTCATAAATATGTATCTCAAAAAGTTGCAGAAGTTATGGGTAAAGATATAAAGGATTTAAAGATAGTTACTTGTCATTTAGGAAATGGTGCAAGTTTAGCAGCTATAAAAAATGGAGTTTCTATAGATACTTCAATGGGATTCACACCACTTGAAGGTGTAGCTATGGGAACTAGAAGTGGTAATATAGATCCTGCTATAGTTACTTTCTTAATGAAAGAAGAAGGCTTATCAGTAGATGAAGTAAATGACTTATTAAATAAGAAGTCAGGTGTTCTTGGTATATCAGGAATTAGTTCAGACTTTAGAGACATTGAAGATGCTGCATTTAAGGAAGATGTTCATAGAGCAAAATTAGCACTTGCTATATTTGAATACAAGGTTAGAACTACTATAGGAGCCTATGCTGCTGTAATGGGCGGAGTTGATGCTATAGTATTTACTGCTGGTGTTGGTGAAAATGGACCAGAAACAAGAGAATCTATACTAACAGGATTAGAATTCTTAGGTGTTGAAGTAGATACAGAAAGAAATAAGGTTAGAGGAAAGGTTAGAGAAATCTCTAAAGAAGGCTGTAAGGTTAAGGCTTTTGTAATTCCAACTAACGAAGAATTAGTAATAGCAAGAGATACTGTTGAATTAATTAAGTAATAAATTATTAGAAGTGCATAATTATTAGTGAGTTATTTACATAAAATTGCTTGACTTTTAATCATGCACTTTATATAATAAATTGTGTTTATTCGGCAAATATTTATCTAAGGAGTGAAATGAAGCTTTGCTCAAGCTATGTACATAAGGTACATAATGTATCCTAAAGGATATGAGGACATGATCTAGAGCAAGATACATATGATTATACAGTTTTCAGACCTAATTTCATCAAAGAATAGAAAAAAAGAAGTCAATATAACATATGAATTAGCTCCACTTTATTTTGATGGAGAAAAAATAGAAGCTGTAGAAGCTTTAAATGTAGTTGGAAATGTTACCTCTGTTGGAGATGTTTTAACTCTAAGAGCTTCAATAAAGACAAAATTGAAACTGCATTGTTCAAGATGCCTAGAGGCCTTTATCTATCCAATAGATATTGATATAGAAGAAAGGTTTACAAATAATAAGGAACTTCAAAATGATGAAGAAATTATATTTGTAGATAGCAATACCTTTGATATTGCTAAAATTGTTGAAAATGTTATTATTTCAACCTTACCTATTAAGAGACTTTGCACAGACAACTGTAAGGGACTTTGTTACCAATGTGGTAAAAATCTTAACGAGAGTGCTTGTCATTGTGAAACAAATGATGTAGACTTAAGACTGGCAAAGTTACAAGAGTTGTTTGGAAATAAGGAGGTGTAGTAATGGGAAATCCTGCGAGAAAAACATATAGAGCAAAGAGAAATTCAAGAAGAGCTCAAACTTTTAAGGCGAGCTTACCTGGAATAGTTGAATGTCCACAATGTCATGAAATGAAGTTAGCTCACAGAGTTTGTAAGAACTGTGGATTCTATAAAGGTAAAGAAGTAGTTGCTTCAGTAGAAGAATAAAGAAAGTCAAATGACTTTCTTTTCTTTATATATAAGGAAAAGGGGTGAAAGGTATTATGAGAATAGCTATAGATGGAATGGGTGGAGATAATGCACCTAAAGCTGTAGTTGAAGGAGTTATAAAGGCTCTTAACGAATACCAAGGAATAGAATACTATATAACAGGACCTAAAGAAAAAATAGAAGAGGAATTAAAGAATTATACCTATGATAAATCTTTAATCAATATAGTTGATGCTAGAGAAGTAATTTCACCAAATGAACATCCTGTAATGGCTTTAAAGAGAAAAAAAGACTCAAGCATATGCAGAGCTTTAAAGCTTGTAAAAGATAAGGAATGTGATGCTGTAATATCAGGAGGTAGTACAGGGGCATTTTTAGCGGGATGTACCCTTATAGTAGGTAGGATTAAAGGTATTGAAAGACCAGCACTTGCACCTATAATGCCAGGTAAAAATGGTAGCTTTATGATAGTTGATGCTGGAGCAAATGTTGATTGTAAACCTAGTTACTTAGTTCAGTTTGCTAAAATGGGAAAGATATATTATCAAGGGGTATTAGGAAAGGAAAAACCATCAGTAGGCCTTGTTAATATTGGATCTGAAGAAGAAAAAGGAAATGAACTAACTAAAGCTGCCCATAAATTATTGAAAGAAGAAGAAAATTTAAATTTTGTAGGAAATGTAGAGCCAAGAGATACATCAAATGGAGATGTAAATGTTTTAGTTTGCGATGGATTTGTTGGAAATACATTATTAAAAATGTATGAAGGTGTTGCATCTACTCTTTTAAGTATGATAAAAGATGAAATTTTATCAAGTGGTTTAATTAGTAAAATAGGTGCTTTATTATTAAAGCCTGTATTTAAGGCGTTGAAAATAAAATTTGATTACAAAGAATATGGTGGAGCACCATTTTTAGGTGTTGATGGAATATGTATTAAGGCCCATGGAAGTTCGGATGGAAAGGCTTTTAAAAATGCTATAAGACAAACAAAAACCTTTTATGATAATGATGTATTAGGAAAAATTAAAGAAGAACTACAAAATAATATATAATTTATACCAATCTGTATATTGACTAGATAAATAATATATAATATTATCTAAATGATATATGTAGGAGGTGATTTAGATGTTCGATAAAGTTAGAGAAATTATAGCAGAAAAATTAAGTATTAATGAAGATGATATAACAATGGACTCTTCTTTTGTAGATGATTTAAATGCGGATTCATTAGATTTAGTAGAACTTATGATGGCTTTAGAAGATGAGTTAGATACTGAAATTCCAGATGAAGAAGCAGAAAACTTCAAGACTGTTGGAGATGTAGTTAAGTATTTAAAAAATCACGTTGAAGAGTAATTGAATCCCGCAAAATGCGGGATTTTATATTTAACATTTATAATAAAAATTAGTTTATTCTTGAATTTGCTCTCTTAAATAATATTAAAAAGCAAATTGAAGAATAAACTTCAAGGAGTTGTAAAAATGGCGAAGTTTAATATTAGTGAAGTTGAGGAGTATATAGGATTAAGTTTCAATGAGCCAAAGCTTTTAAAGACGGCATTAACTCATAGCTCTTATGCAAATCAGCATAGAGATGAAGAGTATAATGAAAGATTTGAATTTTTAGGTGATTCCATATTACAGTTATGCATAACTGAATATTTATTTTTAAATTATAAAAACAAAAGTGAAGGAGAACTGACTAAAATAAGAAGTCTGATTGTTTGTGAAAATTCTCTTTATGAAATAGGTAAAAAGTTAAATTTAGGATACTTTATTAGAATAAGTAAAGGTGAGGAATTAACTGGTGGAAGAGAGAGAGTTTCAATAATTGCAGATGCGGTTGAAGCTTTATTGGCAGCTATATATTTAGATAAAGGTCTTGAATTTGTTAAAGATTATATATTAGGACATTTTAAGGAGATTATAGATAAAGCAATTAATAATGATATAGTTTTAGATTATAAAACTAAACTTCAAGAAGAAATGCAGAAGGCAGGAGAAGTTACTATAGTCTATGAGTTATTAAAATATGAAGGCCCACCTCATAGAAGAAAATTCTATACATCTGTGATTGTAGAAGATAAAGAACTTGGTCAAGGAGAAGGCTACAGTAAAAAAGAATCTGAGCAAAATGCAGCAAAGGAAGCTTTAAAATCTTTGGAGGTAGTAGATGAATAGAAGACATTATATTATACCTATATTTATATCTCATATAGGTTGCCCTCATCAATGTGTATTTTGTAACCAAGATAAAATAGCAAAGGAAGTTGAAGAGGAAGTTACAGAAAAGGACGTAAGGAATACCATAGAAGAGTATATAAAAACAATAGATCATAGTAGTTCTACAATAGAAGTATCATTTTTTGGAGGGACATTTACTGCTATTGATGTTAAAAAGCAAAAAGAATTATTAAGGGTAGCTAGAGAATATAAAGAAAAAGGTTTTATAGATAAAATAAGAATGTCAACAAGACCAGATGCTATAAATAATTATATATTAAACTATTTAAAGGACTATAAAGTTGATATTATAGAATTGGGTGTTCAATCTTTAGATGATGAAATTTTAAAACTTTCTGGTAGAGGTCATACGGTAAAAGACGTTGAAGTTGCATCTAAATTAATAAAAGAGTTTGGCTTCACTTTAGGGCATCAAATTATGCCGGGACTTCCAGGAGATAGTTTTGATAAAGATATAGAAACCGCTAAAAAGTCTATTGAAATGAAGCCGGATATATGTAGAATTTATCCCTCTTTAGTTATAAAAGATACTCCAATGGAAAAGATGTATGAAAGAGGAGAATATAAGCCTTATTCTTTAGAAGATGCTGTAAATATTTCTAAGGAACTATATAAGCTTTATAAAGAGGCAAATGTAAATATAATTAGAATGGGATTGCAGCCAACTGAAAATATAACTTGGGGTAGGGACTTAATAGATGGACCTTTTCATCCTTCTTTTAGAGAATTGGTAGAAGGAAGTCTTATTTGTGAAAGTATAGAAAAAGCTACTAAAGAAGATGAAGATATAATAATTGAAGTTAATTCCAAGGATTTAAGTAAGCTTTATGCTAATAAAAAGTTATATTTTAATAATATTAAAAATAACCGTAAGGGAAGTATAACAGTAAAAACAAATGATAAATTAAAAAGAGGAAATTTTACTGTTATTGTTGTAAAAAGAATGGAGAATATAAGCATAGGGTAGGCAATAATTTGCCTACCTTATATTGATATTTTATTATCTTTACTATAAACTAAAATAGTAGAATAGGAGTGTAATTATGAAGAAGAAAACAAGACAAAGAGTTATGTATATAATTACTATATTTTTAGCTATTATGTTTTCTATGAGTTTGTTAGTATCATTGGTTAGATAAGGAGTGTATCTATGTTTTTAAAATCCCTAGAAATAAGAGGTTTTAAATCTTTTGCAGATAAAACCAATTTGAAATTTAAAAAAGGTGTAACAGCAGTAGTTGGTCCAAATGGAAGTGGGAAAAGTAATATTTCAGATTCTGTAAGATGGGTTTTGGGAGAGCAAAGCGTAAAGACTTTAAGAGGCGGAAAAATGGAAGATGTTATTTTTGCTGGAACTCAATTTAGAAAGCCTGTTGGATTAGCTCAAGTCTCTCTTACTTTAGATAACTCTGATAATTCTTTAGATACTGATTACTCAGAAGTGACTGTAACGAGAAGAATTTTTAGATCTGGTGAAACTGAGTATTTAATAAATAATCAAAAGTGTAGATTAAAAGATATTCATGGTTTATTTATGGATACAGGTATAGGTAAAGAAGGATATTCTCTTATAGGGCAAGGTAAGATAGAAGCTATCTTAAGTGGAAAACCTGAAGAAAGAAGAGCTTTATTAGAAGAGGCTGCTGGTATTGTTAAGTTTAAATCTAGAAAAGAAGAAGCAGAAAAAAAATTAGCTAATACTGAAAATAATTTAGTTAGAATTAGAGATATAATTTCAACATACGAAGAAAGAATAGAGCCTTTAAAAGAAGAAAGAGAAAAGGCTTTGAAATATAATAGCTTAGCAGATTCCTTAAAGGTAAAGGAAGTATCCTTATTAGTAAATAATATAAAAACTATAGATAAGGATATTAATGAAATTAATAATGAAATAAATAAAAGAAATGAAAAAATAAAAGAGAAAAAAATAGAGTTAAATAAAGCTAAGGAAGAAATATTATCTTTACAACATAAAATAGAGGAATTAGAAAATAAGAACAATAAAGAAAAAAGTGAGTATTATTCAAAAAAAGAAGAAGTAAATCAAAGTCTAAATGATATAGAAATTTTTAAAGAAAGAATTAAAAATTTTGAAGAGATAATTAAAAAAGATTTAATAGAAGTAGAAAATTTAGAAAAGACATTAATTACGTCAAAAGAAGAAAAAGAATCCTTAGTTAAGGAATTAGAAGAAAAAATTAAAGAGCAAATTTATAAAGAAAACCAAATTAAAGAATTTGAAAATATAAGTTATAAATTAAATAGTGAAATACAAAACCTTGAAGAAGAAATAACAAAAATTAAAGAAGAGGAGTTTGAAATATTAAGAAAATCCTCTGAAATAAATAATAGCATTTCTTTCTTAAACAAGGAAATATCCAATAAAGAAGAGCTTGCTGCAAGTGGTGAGAGTAATTTAAAATCTATTGAAGGAAATATAAGTATAAACTTAGCTACCATATCAAGTATTAATGATAAGATAAATACATTTAAAAAATTAAGGGAAGAAACACAAGAGGCTATTATAGAAAATAAGAAAAGAATAGGAGTCTTAAGTGGACAAGTAACTAAAAAAGAAGGCTTTATAAGAGAAAACTTAAAAAAAATAAATATATTAGAAGGTAAATTAACTACTCTTAAAGATTTAGAAAAAAGTTATGAAGGATACCAACTATCTATTAAGAGATTAATGGAAAGAATATATAGTGGACAAATATCCTATGGAAAAGGAACTAAGGTTCTAGGAGAAGTTTTTACTGTTGATAGAAAATTTGAAACCGCTATAGAAATTGCTTTAGGTGGAGCTATATCAAATATAATTACAGAAGATGAAAATATAGCAAAATTATTAATAGAATACTTAAAGAAAAATTCTTTAGGAAGGGCAACTTTTCTACCATTAAATATTATTAAGGGAACTAGAGTAAATGTTTCTAATGATATAAAAAACATAAAAGGGTATTTAGGTATTGCATCTGACTTAATTACTTTTGATTCTAGATTTAAAGAAATAATGGACTACTCTTTAGGAAAAACTATTATAGCGGAGACTATGGAGGATGCTTTAAAAATATCTAAATTAGGAGCGCATAAACTTAGGATAGTAACTTTAGATGGAGAAGTAATAAGTCCTGGAGGAGCTCTTACAGGTGGTAGTATATACAAGAAAAATAATTCAAGTATATTAGGAAGAAGAAGAGAGATTCAGGAACTAGAAGAATCTTTAATAAAGAGCAAAGAAAGTTATAGCTTAGAATTAGAGCTTTTGAAAAAAATAAGAGAAGAAATTAAAGAAATAGATGAAGATAATTTAAATAAAAGTGATGAAATTCATGGTAAAAATATTGATATTACAAGATTAGAAAGTGAAGTTAAGGCTTTAGAAAATGAAAGTTTAAAACTTAAAAACTCTTTAGAAATATCAAAAAATGAAATTATTTTAAATAACGAAAACTTAATAAAATTAAAGAAAGAAATTGAAAATAAAGAAGATAAGTTAAAAATGCTTAATGAAACTAAAGTTAATAACAAAGAGAAGGTGTTAACTTTAGAGAATAGCCTTTTAGAAAAAAAAGAATCCTACAATAAGATTAAAGAAGATAATATTCAAATTAAAATTAGTAAGGCTAAATTAGATGAGATAGTATATTCAAGGCAATCTGATGTTAAAAGAAAAGAAAGAGAAGAAAGAGAAAAGGAAGAAAGAATTTCATTACTTAAAAAAGATAATGAGGAAAAATATAATAATATTAGTTATTTAAGAAAGATAATAGATGATAAAATATTATTAATAGATTCTATAAATAAAAGACTTAAAGAGCTTGAAGATATATTTAAATTTGATGAAGCTAATAGAATAAGTTTAAAGGATAAGTTAAAAATAAGAGATGGTGAATCTACTGAATTAATTGAAGAAATAAGAATTTTAGAAAATGAACTTAATAAAAGGGATATATCTTTTGCAAAATTAGAAAGTGAAAGAGAAAACTATTATTTTAGATTAAATGAAGAATTAAATTTAACCTTAGCAGAAGCTACAGAGATTGCAATTGAAATAGATAATGTATCTAAAGTTAAGGATGAAATATTTAAGTTAAAAGCTGAAATAACTTCTTTAGGAACTGTAAATTTAGCAGCTATAGCAGAATATGAAGAAGTTTGCGAAAAGTATAAGTTTATGTCTTCTCAAGAAGAGGACTTAAATAAGGCAAAAGATGAGTTAATGACTGTAATAAATGAAATGACTGTAAAAATGCAGGAGTTATTTAGAGAAAACTTTAAAATATTAAATAAAAACTTTAATGAAACCTTCATAGAGTTATTTAAGGGTGGAAATGCAGAACTTATTTTAGGTGAGGGTGATGAGCTTACAGCAAATATTGAAATAAATGTTCAGCCACCAGGTAAGAAACTTCAAAATATTAATTTAATGTCAGGTGGAGAAAAAGTTCTTTCTGCTATTGCTTTATTATTTGCTATATTAAAAATGAAGCCTACTCCATTTTGTATTTTGGATGAAATTGAAGCTGCTCTAGATGACGCAAATGTATATAGGTATGCAGAATTTTTAAGAGAGTTCTCTGAAAACATTCAATTCATAGTTATTACACATAGAAAGGGAACTATGGAAGCAAGTGATGTAATGTATGGAGTTACAATGGAAGAAAAAGGAGTTTCTAAAGTAGTTTCTGTAGATTTAAGTAAAGAAAATTAGGAGGTAATTATGGCTATATTCGGAAAAATATTTGATAATTTAAAATCGGGATTATCAAAGACAAAGGATGCATTAACAGATAAAATAAATGAAACTTTAAAATTAGCTATTACAATAGATGAGGATTTATACGAAGAGCTTGAAGAAATATTAGTTATGTCTGATATTGGAATGGATACAACTATAGAAATAATAGATAGGTTAAAAGCTAAGATAAGAAAAGAAAAAATTAATGATCCTAGTGAAGTATATCCAGCATTAAAGGAAGTTATAAGAGATATGCTACTTGAAGGTACTGATAACTCTTCTAAAGAAGAGAGTGGAAAAAAGGTTATGCTAGTAATAGGAGTAAATGGAGTAGGTAAAACTACTTCCATAGGAAAACTTGCTGCAAAGAATAAAGCAGAAGGAAAGAGAGTATTACTTGCGGCAGCAGATACATTTAGAGCAGCAGCTATAGATCAGTTAGAAGTTTGGAGTGAAAGAGCTGGTGTTGATTTAATAAAACATAGTGAAGGTTCAGATCCTGCGGCAGTGGTTTTTGATGCTGTTAGTGCAGCTAAATCAAGAAAGACAGATTTATTAATATGTGATACTGCAGGTAGACTTCATAATAAGAAAAATCTTATGGATGAATTAGCTAAGATAGGAAGAATAATAGATAGAGAATTTGAAGGTGCAGCTAAAGAAACTCTATTAGTTTTAGATGCCACTACAGGACAAAATGCAGTAATACAAGCAAAGCAATTTATGGAGGCATGTCCTATAGATGGAATAATATTAACTAAATTAGATGGAACTGCAAAGGGTGGAGTTGTGATATCTATAAAAAACACTTTAAATATTCCTGTTAGATACATAGGAGTAGGAGAAGGAATAGAAGATTTACAAGAATTTGATGCAGAAAGCTTTGCAGAAGCACTATTTTAAATTAAAAATTAAGAATTAAGAATGAAAAATTTATGTTGAAATTCAGAGGAATCTGAATTTCTTAAAATTTATAACTTAGCAAAGCTAAGTTATTTCCATAATTCTTAATTCTACATTTTAAATTTTACATTTTTTTATAGGGTGTTAAGTAAAAGTACTTGACAGTGTAGAGTTGTTTTGTTAAAATCTCTTTTGTGGGTAAGGTGATGAAATGGAAGATAGGGTTGAGATTTCATTATTAATGGATTTATATGGACCATTATTAACTGAAAAACAGTATAAAATTATGGAGCTTTATTATAATGAGGATTTATCCTTAGCTGAAATTGCTGAATTAAATAACACAAGTCGTCAAGCTATCCATGATTTAATAAAGAGATGTTATAAACAATTTCTATCCTATGAGGAGAAACTTAATTTGCTTAAAAAAAGTTTTAAGCAAGAAGAAATAATTATTAATCTTCTTAATGACTTAAAAGACAAATATTCTTTAACTAAAGAGGATTATAATAAATATAAAAGTATATTAGAAGAGTTATAAAATCATAGGAGGGTTTAATATGGCTTTTGAAGGTTTATCCGATAAATTACAGGAAGCTTTTAAGAAACTTAGAGGCAAAGGGAAGCTTACTGAAAAAGATATAAAAGAAGCCATGAGGGAAGTAAAACTAGCTTTGCTAGAAGCTGATGTTAACTTTAAAGTAGTTAAACAGTTTATATCTAGAGTTAGCGAAAAGTGTGTTGGAGATGAAGTTTTAGAAAGCTTAACTCCAGCTCAACAAGTTATAAAAATAGTTAACGAAGAACTTACTGAACTTATGGGTGGTAGTGAAAGTAAATTAAACTTTAACTCTGTAGGTCCAACTGTAATAATGATGGTTGGTCTGCAAGGGGCTGGTAAGACTACAATGAGTGGAAAACTAGCACTACAACTTAGAAAGCAAAATAAAAAGCCTCTATTAGTAGCTTGCGATATATATAGACCAGCAGCTATAAAACAATTAGAGGTAGTTGGAAAGCAAATTGATATTCCTGTTTTCCAAATGGGTGATAAAGTTAGTCCAGTTGATATTGCAAAAGCTGGAATAGCACACGCAAGGGAAAATGGTAATAATGTAATAATAATAGATACAGCTGGTAGACTTCATATAGATGAAGCACTTATGGATGAATTAAAATCTATAAAGGCGGAAGTTAAACCACAAGAAATATTACTTGTGGTAGACTCTATGACAGGTCAAGATGCAGTTAATGTTGCTGAAAGTTTTAATAATACATTAGATGTTTCAGGTGTTATATTAACTAAGCTTGACGGTGATACTAGAGGTGGAGCAGCTTTATCAATAAGACATATTACTGAAAAACCAATTAAATATATTGGTGTAGGCGAAAAAATGAGTGACTTTGAAGTTTTCTATCCAGATAGAATGGCTTCAAGAATATTAGGAATGGGTGATGTCCTTTCATTAATAGAAAAAGCTCAGCAAGCCTTTGACGATAATGAAGCTAAAGAACTAAGTGCTAAAATGCTAGAAAATGATTTTACTTATGAAGATTATTTAAGTGCAATGGAGCAAATGAAAAAACTTGGATCTTTGAGCAAGATTATGGAAATGATACCTGGATTACCGAAGGAAGCGAAAAATATAGATTTTGACGCTGGTGAAAAAGAGTTAAATAAAGTCAAATCTATAATATATTCTATGACACCTAAAGAAAGAAGAAATCCAAAGCTTATAGCGGGATCTTCATCAAGAAAGAAAAGAATTGCTAAGGGATCAGGTACTTCTCTACAAGATGTTAATAAACTCATTAAGGGCTTTGATATGATGAGAAAGCAAATGAAACAAATGAAGTCTTTTCAAAAGAAGTCTAAAAAAGGATTCTTTGGTAAATTACCTTTTATGAGTTAATATAAACTATAATTTTTAAAGGAGGTGAAAAAACATGGCAGTAAAAATCAGATTAAGAAGAATGGGTGCTAAGAAAGCTCCTTTCTATAGAATAGTTGTTGCTGATTCAAGAGCACCAAGAGATGGTAGATTCATCGAAGAAATAGGATACTACAATCCTTTAACTGAACCAGCTGAAATCAAAATCAACGAAGAAAAAGCTACTAAATGGGTTCAAAATGGAGCTCAACCTACAGATGTAGTTAAGAGACTATTTACTCAAGCAGGATTAAATAAGTAATTTTTTAGGAGGTGAACTCTGTAATTAAATATAATTACAGGTGTTTATGAAGGAATTAATTGAAGGTATAGCTAAATCCCTTGTGGATAATCCAAATGAAGTTCATGTAAATGAAATACAAGGAGAGCAATCAATTATTCTGGAACTAAAGGTTGCTCCTGCAGACATGGGAAAAGTAATAGGCAAACAGGGAAGAATAGCAAAAGCTATTAGAACTGTTGTAAAAGCAGCAGCCATGAGAGAAGATAAAAAAGTAGTAGTTGAAATTATTGATAAGAAGAGTTAGGATTATCCTAACTCTTTTTAATTAACTGTAGAGATGTAAGTATATTTTTATTAATAGGTTGTAATACTTCTAATGTATCTATATAATAACAATGGAAATATTAGAAATATTAATATATAGTTTAATTTAAAGTTAATAAATAACTAAGGTGAAAGTAATTTATTTATAAGAGGTGCAATATGAAAGAAATTTTAAGAGTTGGTAAAATAGTTAATACTCATGGATTAAAAGGAGAAGTTAAAGTAATACCATTAACTGATGATCCTAAAAGATATAATGAATTAGAATTTGTTCTTATAGATGGAGTAAAGAGAAATATAGAAAGTTGTAAATATCAAAAAGATAGAGTTATAGTTAAAGTGGAAGGAATAAATTCCATTGAAGAAGCTGAAAAGTATAAAAATAAATATATGGAAATTCCAAGAGAATATGCAGTTCCTTTAGAAGATGATACATATTATATTGCTGATATAATAGGATGTAGGGTGTATGATACTGAAGGCAAAGATTTAGGTGAAGTTTATGATGTAATTCAAACTAAAAATAATGATGTGTATTGGATTAAAAAACCTAAAGAACTTTTAATACCAGTACTACTAGATATAGTAATAGATATTGATGTTGAAAGTAAAAAAATAATAATAAAACCTGTGGGAGAATGGCAAGATGAAGATTAATATTCTTACATTATTTCCTGAAATGTTTGATATTTTTAATCATAGTATAATTGGAAAAGCTAAAGATAAAGGACTTGTGCAAATTGAGCCAATAAATATTAGGGATTTTACATTGAATAAGCATAAGAAAGTAGATGATTATCCTTATGGAGGAGGAGCAGGAATGGTAATGACTCCTCAGCCACTTGTAGATTCTATAAGGCATTGTAAAAAAGCAAATAAAGGTAAAGTAATATTTTTAGGACCAAGAGGAAAAACCTTTAATCAGAAAATGGCTATGGAATTATCAAAAGAAGAAGAACTCATTTTTATATGTGGACATTATGAAGGAATAGATGAAAGAGTATATAAGCATATAGATTTAGAAATATCTTTAGGTGATTTTATATTAACAGGTGGAGAAATGGCAGCTATTCCTGTAATAGATTCTATTTTAAGATTAAAAAATGGAGTTTTAGGGAAAGAGGAAAGTTATGAAGAGGAATCATTTTCAGAAGGATTACTTGAATATCCTCAGTACACTAGACCTGAGGAGTTTGAAGGGGACAAAGTTCCAGAAGTATTACTTTCGGGGCATCATGAAAATATAAGAAAATGGAGAAGAGCAAAATCTATAATTCTTACAAAAGAAAGAAGAAAAGATTTATACGATAAAATTACACTAAGTAAAGAAGATAAAAAAATATTAGAAAAATATAAATAAATTATTGAACAATAACATTAATTATGTTAAAATTACCTTTGTGTTAGTACGGGCGGTCCTCTGTCAAGGATTTGTTAAGAACGTCTAATAAAAATTTAAGGAGGGACTACACAATGAACGAAATAATAAGAGCTATAGAAGCAGAACAATTAAGAAACGATCTACCAAACTTCAACGTAGGAGATACTGTTAAAGTTTATGTTAAGATCAAAGAAGGAACAAGAGAAAGAATCCAAATGTTTGAAGGAACAGTTATTAAGAAGCAAAACGGTGGATTAAGAGAAACTTTCACTGTAAGAAGAGTTGCTTATGGAACTGGAGTAGAAAGAACTTTCCCAATGAACTCTCCAATCATTGATAGAATGGAAGTAGTAAGAAAAGGTAAAGTTAGAAGAGCTAAGTTATTCTACTTAAGAGATAGAGTAGGTAAGGCTGCTAAAGTTAAAGAATTAAACGTTAGATAATGATCTAATGATTAAGTAAGGGACTTTTTTAAGTCCCTTTTTCTTTAATGAAAAGGAAAGTATAAAAATTTACTCTTATCATTACGTTTTATACTTTCTTTCCTTTAGCTTTTAAGTGTGCTATATAAGATTGTTATGACTTGGAGCTAAGGCCACGGAATAATCAAACTTATGTAGCATATTTTTTTATTATTTTGAAAACTATAAATAGTAACAAATTGATGATAATTGTAGCCTTTAACAATATAAGTATAAATAAATAAAGAAATAATATAGATTTTTATCTGTAAACAGTAAAACATATATAGATAAGAGTAAGATTTATATAGTGAAATTTTAGATATTATAATAAATATTTGATATGGAGGAAATAGAAATGGGTAAAATAAATTGGTTTCCAGGGCATATGAAAAAAACTCAAAGGGAAATTAAAGAAAATTTAAAATTAGTAGATGCAGTAATAGAAATTAGAGACGCAAGAATTCCAAGAAGTTCTGCTAATCCTGATATAGATAAACTTTGTGAAGGAAAGCCTAGAATAATACTTTTAAACAAAAGTGATTTATCAGAAAATAGAGTAACAAAAATGTGGATTAATCATTTATCTTCTGAAAATGTTAGGGTTTTAGAAGTGAATTGTTTAACGGGTAAAGGTCTAAATCAAATAAAGCCAACATTAGATGCATTGCTAAAGGAAAAGCATGATAGATTAAAAGCTAAAGGATTAGTGAAAATTCAAATGAGAGTTATGGTAGTTGGAATACCTAACGTTGGAAAATCTACATTTATAAATAAAATGGCAAAAAATAATATAGCAAAAACAGGGGATAGACCAGGAGTTACCAAGAGTAAGCAATGGATAAAAACTAAAATGGATATTGAGATGCTTGATACTCCAGGGGTTTTATGGCCTAAGTTTGAAGATGATAATACAGCTCTTAATTTAGCTTTTACAGGAGCTATAAAGGACGAGATAATGGATATTGAAGAATTATCTTTTAATTTAGTTAAAAGATTACAAGAACATTATAAAAGTAATCTTATAGAAAGATATAAAATAGATGATGTTAATGAGGATCCATTAGAAACATTAAATAATATTGCAAGAAAAAGAGGCTGTTTAGTTAAGGGTGGAGAAATAGATTATAACAGAATAGCTGTAATTTTATTAGATGAATTTAGAGGTGGAAAGATAGGAAACATTTCATTAGAGCATCCAAATGAAGAAATTGAGGGATAGTATGGAATTATTAAAAATGAACATTGAAGCTTTAAGTTATAAGGATATAAAGAGTTATGTAGATAAAATAAATATAAAAGAAGAAAGAAATAATGCAGAACTTGTATATTTAATTGATAAACTGGCTTTAGATAATAGAAAAAATGTTAAAGCCTTAAGTGCAAAAATTGAAAAAGAAAGAGAAAAAATAAAGAGTGAAAGTGATAGGGTAAAAAAAATGTATAATTTCGACAAGGGATTTGGAAATTATACATATGTAGCAGGTGTAGATGAGGTTGGACGTGGACCTTTAGCTGGACCTATTGTAGCCTGCGCAGTTATTTTAGACTTAAATGTATTAGAGGATGAACTTATTCTTTGGCTTAATGATTCAAAAAAACTATCTGAAAAGAAAAGAGAAGAGCTTGCAAAAGAGATTAAGAATAAGGCATTAGCATACTATATAGCAGAAAAATCAAATGATGAAATTGATGAGAAGGGGATAGCCTTCTGCAATAATAATATATTTTTAGAAGCATGTACTTCTATGTCAATAAAACCTGATTTGGTTTTATCAGATGGATACTTAGTTAAGGGGATAGATATAGAAAATAAATCTGTTATTAAAGGTGATGCAAAATCCGCATCTATAGCTGCAGCTTCTATTTTGGCGAAAGTTTACAGAGATAACTTAATGAAAGAGTATTCAAAAGAATATCCTTATTATTCTTTTGAAGAAAATGCCGGTTATGGTACAACTAAGCATATAGAAGGATTAAAAGAGTTTGGACCATGTAAAATACATAGAATGTCTTTTTTAAAAAATATACTGTAAGGATTTAATATAATCTAAATGCATCTTTTATATGATTTATATTATATAAATTGTTATTTTTATTAAAATAAACTTCTATTACATCAAATCTACAATTATAATTAAATAATTTGTTTTTAAGTAAAAAATATTTAGATATATTAATTATTTGTTTTTGTTTTAAGTAGGTAACAGCTTCGCTTGGAAATCCAAAATTGTAGCTATACCTACTTTTTACTTCTATAAAAACTATAATATCTTTAAACTTACATATTATATCTATTTCACCATTTCTAATTCTAAAATTTTTATAAAGAATATCATAATCATTTCTATTTAAATAATCTAAGGCTAAATTTTCTCCATAGTCGCCAATATCTTTATTATATTTTTTCATAAAATCACCCCTTTTAAATATTGACTGTAATAATATAAAAAATTCACCAAGTTAATGATTAATAAATAATTCTTATGGTCAATAATCTTTAAAGAGGTGAGTGATTTGTCAGTAGAAATTATAAGTGCAACACATAATGGTTTAGATGGAATGCTTGTAAGTGTTGAGGTAGATATTAACAAGGGGATGCCAAGCTTTAGTATAGTAGGCCTTCCAGATGCATCTATAAAGGAATCAAAAGAAAGAGTAAGATCCGCCATTGTAAATAGCGGATATGAATTTCCGTTAGGAAGAATTACAATTAATTTAGCTCCGGCTGATATAAAGAAAATAGGTTCATTACTTGATTTGCCTATAGCATTAGGAATTCTTATGAAGTCTAATCAAATAGAACAAGTACAGTTAAAAGAATTTATTATATTTGGCGAACTTTCCTTAGCTGGAAGCTTAAAAGAGATAAAAGGAATATTACCTATTATTTTTGAAGGAGATAATAGAAAAAAGAATAATTTTATATTCCCATTGAATAATTTAAAAGAACTTAGATATTTTAATTTAGGAAACTTCTATCCTTTTAATAATTTAAAAGAAGTTATATCTTTCATTGAAAATAAGGATTTATTACCATATATATTTGATGAAGAAGAAAAAGAAAATAAAGAATTTATTTTTGATTATGGAGAAATAGTAGGACAAAGAACTTCCAAGAGAGCTATGGAAATTTCAGCGGCAGGGAGACATAATGTGCTTTTATATGGAACTCCTGGATCAGGAAAAACAATGCTTGCTAAAGCAATGCCTTCTATTATGCCACCATTAAGTTATAAAGAGGTAATGGAAATAGCTAAAATATATAGTGCTTCAGGATTATTTAAAGGAGAAGAAGAAATTATGAGACCATTTAGATCTCCTCATAATACAATAACAAAAACTGCGCTAGTTGGAGGCGGAAAAGAAGTTAAGGCTGGAGAAATAACTTTAGCTCATAATGGAGTATTATTTCTAGATGAAATCTTAGAGTTTAAAAAGGAAGTTCTAGAGGTATTAAGAGAACCACTAGAAGAAAAAATAATAAATATAAATAGATTAAATGGGACATATAAACTTCCTTGTAATTTTTTGTTAATAACTGCATGTAATCCTTGTCCATGTGGCATGTATTTGGGTGCTTTTGGTGATAACAAATGTACTTGCAGTGAGGTGGAAAGAAAAAGATACATGGGAAGGCTTTCTAGAGCTTTATTAGATAGAATGGATTTGTTAAATTATGTACCAAAATTAAAATATGAAGATATAAGCAAAAAATCAGATAATTTAAATTCAGATAAAATGAGAGAAAATGTTATTAAAGCAAGGAAAATACAACAAAAAAGATTTAAAGAAACTAAGTATAACTATAATTCCGAGGTTAAGAGAAAAGATATAGATGCTTTGTTTAATATATCAACTTCAGCAAAAAGTTTATTGGCTAGTTATTATGAAAAATTTGATTTAAGTATGAGAGGTTATGATAAAATTCTCAAAATTTCTCGTACAATAGCAGATTTAGATAACAGTGATATGATATGTGATTATCATATATTTGAAGCTTTAGGATATAGAAAAAATATTGAAGGTGAAATTATATAGGAGGTAATTCTATGAGAAATGATGAATTATGGTTTATTTTAATAAAAATATCTAATGAAAAGAAAGTTAATTTAATTAAGAAATATAAAGATGAAGAAAATATAAGAAAAAATAAAAGGAATATAAAAGAATTTAGTAATATAGATATAAATGAAGTAACAGATGATAAAATAAATAATTTTAAAAATTATATAAAAAATAATGGAATAGGATATATTACTATTAATTATAAAGAATATCCAAATGATTTAAACCACGTTGATGATCCTCCTTATGTATTATTTTATAAAGGAAATTTAGAATTATTAAAAGGTGAACTTGCTGCAGTAATAGGAGCGAGAAAATGTACTAATTATGGTGCTGAAGTTGCTAAAATTATAGGTAGGGAATTAAGTGAAAACAATATAACAGTAGTTAGTGGATTAGCAGCTGGAATAGATTCTATAGCTCATAAAAGCGCTATAAATTATAAGGGGAAAACTATAGGTGTTTTAGGTTGTGGTATAGATATAGTATATCCTAAGAATAATAAGTTTTTATATGAGGAAATAATAAAAAAAGATGGATTAATAATATCGGAATATTTACCTAAAACTCCTCCAATGGCCTATAATTTTCCTAGACGGAATAGAATAATTAGTGGAATAAGTAAGAGGTTAATTATAATAGAAGCAACAAATAAAAGTGGAAGTTTGATTACAGTAAATTATGCATTACAAATTGGACGCGATATAATGGCGATACCTGGTCCTGTCATTAATGGAAATAGTGAGGGTTGCAATAAATTAATAAGGGATGGAGCAAAACCTTTTACAGAAATTGAAGATTTATATGATTTTTTTGGAATAAAAAAAGAAAATGTTATGAAATCAGATAAAAATAGTTATAAAACTGTATTATTACAAGTTATAAATAGTGAACCAAAACATTTAGATGATATATTAACAACTGTAAATGTTGACAGAAAGGTATTGTTTGAGTTATTATTTGAAATGCAAAATAGAAATGAAATTATTTGCCTTCCGGGCAATTATTATGCTAAATCAATATGAATTAAAGGGGGTGTAACTCCAAAAGAAAAATGGAGTTTTATATATGGGACAAAATCTTGTAATAGTGGAATCGCCTGCAAAGGCTAAGACTATAGGAAAGTATCTTGGTAAAAATTATACAGTTGAGGCATCTATGGGACACGTAAGAGACTTGCCAAAAAGCAAGCTAGGGGTAGATATAGAGGATAATTTTAATCCAAAATATATAACTATTAGGGGAAAAGGGGATTTAATTGCTAAGCTAAAAAAAGCAGCTAAAAAAGCTGATAAAGTATACCTAGCAACGGACCCTGATCGTGAAGGGGAAGCTATATCATGGCATTTAGCAAATATTTTAAATATACCAGAAGATAAAAAATGCAGAATAGTATTTAATGAAATAACAAAAACAGCTGTAAAAGCTTCTATTAAAGAAGCTAGACAAATTAATAATAATTTAGTAGATGCACAACAAGCAAGAAGAATTTTAGATAGATTAGTGGGATATGAAATAAGTCCAATTTTATGGAAAAATGTTAAGTGGGGATTAAGTGCCGGTAGAGTACAATCAGCAGCATTAAAGCTTATTTGTGATAGAGAAGAAGAAATTAAAAAGTTTATACCAAAAGAATATTGGACTGTTGATTGTATAGCAACTAAAGATAGAAAAAAATTCCCTATTAAATTAACTCAATATAAGGGTAAAAAGATTGAAATAAGTACTAAAGAAGAAAGTAATGAAATTATTGAAAAATTAAAAAATAATAAATTTATAGTCTCAAAGGTTAAAAAAGGAACTAAAACTAAAAATCCACTTCCACCTTTTACAACTAGTACTTTACAGCAAGAAGCTTCGAAAAAATTAAATTTTATGACAAAGAGAACAATGTCTATAGCTCAAGTTCTATATGAAGGAGTAGAAGTAAAGGGATATGGTACAGTTGGTTTAATTACTTATATGAGAACTGATTCTGTTAGAATTTCTGATGAAGCTCAAGGTAAGGCTTTAGAATTTATAAATTCTAATTTTGGAAATGAATATGTTCCAAGTAAGGCAAGAGTATATAAAGGAAAGAAAAATATTCAAGATGCTCACGAAGCTATTAGACCATCAATTATAGAAATAACACCAGAAATAGCAAAAAAATCCTTGACATCAGAACAGTATAAACTGTATTCGTTAATTTGGAATAGATTTATGGCAAGTCAAATGGCTTCATGTGAATTAAATACTAATAGTATTGAGATAATGAATGGAGATTACAAGTTTAAAGCAAGTGGCTCAACTATAAAGTTTGATGGATTTATGAAGATTTATGAATATCTAACAGAAGAGGATAGTGAAGATGTTTCATTACCAAACTTAGAAGAAAATGATGAACTAAGTAAAGTTAATATAGAAGGAAAACAACACTTTACTCAACCACCTGCAAGATATACAGAAGCGTCCTTTGTTAAGCTACTAGAAGAAAAGGGGATAGGAAGACCAAGTACCTATGTTCCAACTATATCAGTATTATTAAGTAGGGATTATGTAAATAGAGAAAAGAAAAACTTACTACCTACGGAACTAGGGTTTATTGTTAATAATATAATGAGTGAGTATTTTGAACAAATTGTAGATGTTGAATTTACAGCTGATATGGAAAAAAACTTAGACCATATTGAAGAAGGGCAAGAAGAATGGAGAAAGGTAGTTGGAGAATTCTTCGCTCCATTAAAAAATGCTTTAGAAAAAGCAGAAAAAGAAATATCTAAGGTTGTAATAGAGGATGAAGTAAGTGATGTACCTTGTGATAAATGTGGAAGAATGATGGTTATTAAGCACGGAAGATATGGAAAATTTTTAGCTTGTCCAGGATATCCAGATTGTAAAAATGCTAAACCTATTGTTGAAGAAATAGATGCACCTTGCCCGAAGTGTGGAGGGAAAATCCTAGCTAAAAAGAGTAAAAAGGGTAAAAAGTTTTTTGGCTGTGCTAACTATCCAAGTTGTGATTTTGTAAGTTGGAATGAACCACTAAAGGAAAAATGTCCTGAATGTGGAGCTTATATGGTTTTAAAGTATAGTAAAACAAAAGGTAACTATGCTCAATGTTCTGATAGCAATTGTAACAAAATTGTTAATATAACTAAGGAAAACAATGAAGAATAAAAAAAAGAAACTGATTACAGATTAATAAACTGTTAAAATATATAAATTTTCAAGAGTAATGTCGAAAATACTAAGAAATTTGTTGAAAATAAAAACTTCCTATGATAGACTTAATAAGTAATGAGTATGTTTTTGGAAAATTTATATAATTTCAAATTTTCTAAAAATTTAACGGTTTATTCATAGGAGGAAGGTTGAATGTCAACATTATTAAATAAAACAAGAATGTTAAATAAGATATTACAAAAATCAGGAACGGACCCAGTAGCTTTTGAAGATATATGCGATTTATTAAGTGATGTTTTATCATGTAATGTATATGTAACAAGTAGAAAAGGTAAAGTACTTGGATATGCATTTTCAAAGAGTTTTGAATGTGATGTTATGAAAAAACAAGTTGTTGATGAAAAAAGATTTCCAAAGGATTATAATGAAAATCTATTAAATATTCATGAAACTGTAGCTAATTTATCAAATGAAGGATTATGTGTTTTCGAAGATGAAGGAAATTGCATAATGGAAAATAAAATAACTACTATTGTTCCTATAATAGGTAATAGAGAGAGATTAGGTACATTAATACTTGCAAGATTTGGAGAAAACTTTACTGATGATGATTTAGTTCTTGCTGAATATAGTGCAACTATAGTTGGATTAGAAATATTAAGAGCTAAGCAAGTTGAAATTGAAGAAGAAGCAAGAAAGAAAGCAGTAGTACAATTAGCAATTGGTACATTATCTTATTCTGAACTTGAAGCTGTTGAACATATTTTTGGAGAGTTAGAGGGCAATGAGGGATTATTAGTTGCTTCAAAAATTGCAGATAAAGTGGGAATTACTAGAAGTGTAATAGTTAATGCTTTGAGAAAATTTGAAAGTGCTGGAGTAATAGAGTCAAGATCTCTTGGAATGAAGGGAACACATATTAAAATATTAAATGAAAAACTACTTGATGAATTAAAAAAGATTAATTAACATAAACTAAAAACGTTAAATTACTTCTGTAATTTAGCGTTTTTATATTAATAAGGAATTTAAGTATTTATTAATATTTGAATGAAAAAAATGTTGCTACTATAATAAGGTTATGTTATACTAACAAAGGTAAGAAATACACACATTATCCAATTTATAAAGTTGGTGCCTAAATAGGAAGCTTTATAAGAAGATAATGGAGGAAATAACCAGGAGGTAGAAAAATGGCAGTTATATCAATGAAACAATTATTAGAAGCAGGTGTACACTTTGGACACCAAACAAGAAGATGGAACCCTAAGATGGCTCCTTATATATTCACAGAAAGAAATGGAATATATATAATAGATCTTCAAAAGACTGTTAAAAAAGTAGATGAAGCTTATGAGTTCATTAAAGAAGTTGCAGCAGAAGGAAAAGATATCTTATTTGTAGGAACTAAGAAACAAGCTCAAGAAGCTATCGAAGAAGAAGCAATAAGATCAAACATGCACTTCGTTAACAATAGATGGTTAGGTGGAATGTTAACAAACTTCAAAACTATCAAAACTAGAATTAACAGATTAGAAGCTTTAAAAACTATGGAAGAAGATGGAACATTTGAAGTTTTACCTAAGAAAGAAGTTATTAAGTTAAAAGGTGAAATGGAAAAATTAGAAAAGAACTTAGGCGGAATCAAGAACTTAGATTCTAACAACATTGGAGCTATATTCGTAGTTGACCCAAGAAAAGAAAAGAATGCTATTTCAGAAGCTAAAATTTTAGGAATTCCAGTAGTAGGTATAGTAGATACTAACTGTGATCCAGAAGAAGTAGATTACGTAATTCCAGGTAACGATGATGCAATAAGAGCTGTTAAATTAATAACTGCTAAAATTGCTGATGGTATAATCGAAGGAAGACAAGGCGAACAATTAGCTGAATAATAAAATAAAAAGGTAGGTGAGATTTCTCATTTACCTTTTAACCTAGATAATAAGGTTTACAATAAGTTAGGAGGAATGAACATTATGATAACTGCTCAATCAGTTAAAGAATTAAGAGAAAAAACTGGTGCAGGAATGATGGACTGCAAAAAGGCTTTAACAGAAGCTCAAGGAGATATGGAAAAAGCTGTTGAAATATTAAGAGAAAAGGGTCTTGCTGCTGCTGCTAAGAAAGCAGGAAGAGTTGCTGCAGAAGGTATTGTAAAAACTTACATATCAGAAGATAGCAAACTAGCTGGTATAGTTGAATTAAACTGTGAAACTGACTTCGTTGCTGCTAATGAAGAGTTTGTAAGCTTTGCTAATAGATTAGCTGAAATGGCATCAACAACTTCAGCTACTACAGTAGAAGACTTTGTTGCTGAAAAATATGATGCTGAAAATACAGTTTCAGAAGCACTTACTGCTTTAATAGCTAAGTTAGGTGAAAACATGACTGTAAGAAGATTTGCAAAGTTTAATGTTGCAAATGGAGTAGTTGAAAGCTATATCCACGGTGGCGGAAGAATTGGTGTTGTAGTTGAATTAAACTGTGAAGCTGATAATGTTGCTGTATTAAAAGAAGTAGCTAAGGATGTTTGTATGCAAGTTGCTGCTGCTAACCCAGCATTCTTAAGCAGAGAAGATGTAGATACAGAAGCTTTAGAAAAAGAAAAAGAAATCTACAGAGTTCAAGCTTTAAATGAAGGAAAACCAGAAAACATCGTTGAGAAGATGGTAATGGGAAGAATTCAAAAGTACTATAAAGAAGTATGTCTTTTAGATCAAGCTTGGGTAAAAGATGGAGATAAGAGCATAAGCAAGTATCTTCAAGAAAAATCAAAGGAAGTTGGTTCTCCTATAACTATCAATAAGTTTGTAAGATTCGAAAGAGGAGAAGGTATCGAAAAGGCAGAAGATAACTTCGCTGAAGAAGTAGCTAAGATGACTAAGTAATACAAAGGAGGACACATATTGTGTTCTCTTTTTTTAAGAAGTAACTTAATATATATGGAGGTACTAAGAATGGAGAAATGTCAATATAAGAGAGTTATACTTAAGGTTTCTGGCGAAGCTTTAGCAGGAATAAATGGATTTGGATTTGATTTTGATACGATAAAAAGAATAACTTTAGAAGTAAAAGATCTAGTAGATATGGGTGTGGAAGTTGGATTAGTTGTAGGTGGCGGAAACATTTGGAGAGGCAGAAGTGGAGAAGGCATGGATAGATCACAAGCAGATCATATGGGAATGTTAGCTACTTGCATTAATGCTTTAGCATTACAAGACTCACTTGAACAAAATGGAGTAATGACTAGAGTTCAAACTGCTATAGAAATGAAAGAAATAGCTGAACCTTTCATAAGAAGAAGAGCAGTTAGGCATTTAGAAAAGGGAAGAGTAGTTATATTTGCAGCTGGTACAGGAAATCCTTACTTCTCAACTGATACAACTGCAGCTTTAAGAGCGGCTGAAATAGAAGCTGATGTAATATTATTAGCTAAAAAAGTTGATGGAGTTTATGATAAAGATCCATATAAATATCCAGAAGCTAAAAAGTATGATACACTTACTTATATAGAAGTTCTTGAACAAGGATTACAAGTTATGGACTCAACAGCAACATCTTTATGTATGGATAATAATATTCCAATCTTAGTATTTGGATTAGATGAACCAGGAAATATAAAAAGAGCTATTTCTGGTGAGAAGATAGGAACTTTAGTTTCATCTAAAAAATAGGAGGTTATTATGATTAAGGACATTATTGTAAAAGCAGAAGATAAAATGAAAAAAACTATTTCTGTATTAAAATCTGATCTTTCAACTTTAAGAGCAGGTAGAGCTAACCCTACGATGTTAGATAGAATTAAGGTTGATTATTATGGAAGCCCATGTCCATTAAGTCAAGTAGCTAATATTTCTGCTCCAGAGCCAAGAGTATTAGTGATTTCACCTTGGGAAAAAAGTTTAATGAAAGAGATTGAAAAAGCTATTTTAGTTTCAGATTTAGGAATTAATCCTTCAAATGATGGAAGTGTTATTAGATTAGTAGTTCCAGAATTAACAGAAGAAACTAGAAAGAACTTAGTTAAGGTTGTAAAAAAGACTGGTGAAGAAGCTAAGGTTGCTTTAAGATCTATAAGAAGAGAAGCTAATGATAAAGTTAAAGCACTTAAAAAGGATGGCGACATAACAGAAGATGAACTTAAGAATGCTGAAGAAAAAGTGCAAAAAATAATAGATACTTACGTTAAGGAAGTAGATACTTTAATCTTGGCAAAAGAAAAAGAGATTATGTCAATTTAAAACCTGCCTTTAGCAGGTTTTTTTCCATATCAAATGGTGGAGGGAACATAAAGTTATGTTAGATGTTTTTAAAACTAGCAAAAATAAAAAAGAAAATAATGAAATAGTTTTAGATAAGAATAATATACCAAAGCATATAGCTATAATTATGGATGGCAATGGTCGTTGGGCAAAAAAAAGAAAACTTCCAAGAACTATGGGCCATAAAGCTGGTGTAGAAACAATAAGAAGAGTAATCAAGGAAGCCCATGTATTAGGTATAAAATACTTGACTCTTTATGCTTTTTCAACTGAAAATTGGAAAAGACCTGATGATGAGGTTTCAGCTTTAATGAAATTACTAGTGGAATATTTACGTAGTGAATTAGCAGAGCTGAATAGAAATGGAGTAGTAATTAAGGTCTTAGGAGATATAACTAAACTTCCTACTGATGCTCAAAAAGAAATTTTAGAGGCTATAGAAGTAACTAAAAATAATACAGGAGTAGTTGTTAATATAGCTTTTAATTATGGTGGTAGAGATGAAATAATTAGAGCTGTCAAATTAGTATGTGAAGAAGTTAAATGTGGAAAGATAGATAGTGAAGATATAAATGAAGATATATTTGAAAGATTTTTATATACTAGAGATATTCCAGATCCAGATTTAATTATAAGACCTTCAGGTGAACAAAGAATTAGCAACTTTTTACTATGGCAATGTGCTTATTCAGAGTTTTGGTATTCTAATGTTTGTTGGCCTGATTTTAAAGAAGAGCACTTACGTAAGGCCATATATGATTATCAACATAGAGATAGAAGATATGGTGGAGTATAGTATTTGAGGTGAAGAAATGAAATTAAATAGTAGATATATAGGAGCAGCTATGATAGCCCCATTTATACTTTTTATATTTTTAGGAGGTATTTGGCTTAAAGGATTTACAATAGTCCTTTCTATTGCTGGACTATATGAATTTTATAAAGCATTAAAGGTGAAAAAGTTTAATCCTATACCTTTAATTGGATATGTACTTTTGGGGATTTTTTACATTCTAGGTAATGACTTTGAATATCTTATGTATGTTATTGTATTGGCTACTATATTATTGTTAATAGTACCTATAATTAATTTAAAGTACACTTTTATAGATGCTTCAATAACATTAATAGGCTTTTTATACGTAGGAATATTATTCAGTTTTATACCTTTGGTTAATAGTAAAGCTTCAGGACAATTTTTAGTTTGGCTTATATTTATTGGATCTTGGGTATGCGATACGGCTGCTTACTATGCTGGAAAATATTTGGGGAAGAGAAAGTTATGCCCAGAGGTTAGTCCTAAAAAAACTATTGCTGGTTCAATAGGAGGATTACTAGGAAGTACAATAGGTTGTGGAGTATTTGGTGTAATAGTTTCATCTTATGTGCCAGAAGTTCAAGTAATTCATTTCTTTTTAATAGGAGCTCTATGTGGAATTATGGGGCAATTTGGAGATCTAGTTGCATCATCAGTAAAAAGATATGTTGGAATTAAAGATTATAGTAATTTGATACCAGGACATGGAGGAATATTAGATAGATTTGATTCTATATTATTTAATTCTGCTGTAGTATTTTATTACTTAACTTTCATTGTAGGAATTTAAAAACTTAATATATAAAAAAGGGTTAGTATATCTAGCCCTTTTTTAACGTATAAAAATTTTATTGAAATAAAATCAATTTATTATTAGTATTAACCTTGTATATTTTAATACCTTTTAAAAGGCATGTATTATAAAGGATATTAATATAATCATAGTATGAAATAATAAGGAGTAGTGCTATGAAAATATACAATACATACAATAAAATCATTAATATAATAATAGCTTTTATTATTATTGCAATTATAACCATAGCTATAAAAAAATATTTTGCCCCCTTTTTTATAGTAATAATAATGATTATGATTACACATCCTATATATAAATTTTTACTAAAAAGTAATATGAATAAATCTCTTTGTGCTATTATTAGCATATTGTTAGTTAATATAAGTTTGTTTATAATAATATATTATTTTGGTAATAGATTACTTGAAATGTTTTATAGATTTTATATAAATAATATGTTGGAGGTAGATGGATTAGTTAATAATATCAAAATGTTTTTAAATTTAGATATTAATAAAACTATACAAAATTTAAGTAGATTTTTTAATAGTACTATGATAATGCAAGGAGCTATTATTACTAGTGAGAGTATTATCTCTTATTTATTAGCAAATATTATTAGCTATTTTATGTTAGTAGATAAGGATATGATTTATGATTTATTTAATCATCTATTTCCAAAGAACTTTATAAAAAACTTTTTCGAAAAAACTAAAAATTTAAAAGAAGTATTAAAGATAGAAGTTAAGCTAATATTTTTAAGTGCTTTAATAATTACAGTAGGATTAAAAATATTAGGAATAGATAATAGTTTGTTATTAGGGGCGGTATGCTCTATTTTAGATATACTACCTTTTGTAGGAACAACAATTGTTTTTATACCAATAATAATATACAATATTATAATAAAGAGGTACATATTAGTAGTAGGATTAATTTCATTATATATATTAGAAAGGTTTACAAGAGAGATTTTAGAAGCAAAATTTTTAAGTAGTAAACTTGAAATACATCCTTTAATAATAATATTATCTATTTATATAGGGGTAAATATGTTTGGATTTATTGGTATAATAGCAGGTCCAATTTATAGTATAATAGCAAAAGATATAATTTATAGTGAGTAAACTAAAACTAGGAGGAAGAAATGAAGAAAATTTCAATTTTAGGAGCTACAGGCTCAATAGGCACTCAAACTTTAGATGTAATTAGAAATTCTAATAATGAAATAGAGTTAGTAGGTATAAGTGCTAATTCATCAGTAAACAAAATAATAGATATAATTAATGAGTTTATGCCTAAATATGTTGCTATGATGGAAGAAGAAAGTGCAAAATCTATAAAAAATTATTGTCTAGAAAATAATTTAAATATAGAAGTATATTCAGGCATTGAAGGGTTAGAAAAAATAGCTTCTTTAGATGAAATAGAGATGGTTGTAACGTCTGTAGTTGGTATGATAGGCTTAAGGCCTACATTAAAGGCAATAGAGTCAAAGAAAGATATTGCTTTAGCTAATAAAGAAACTTTAGTAGTAGCTGGAGAACTTGTTATGGAAAAAGCTAAGGAAAATGGAGTGGAAATTTTACCAGTTGATTCAGAGCACAGTGCTATATTCCAAGCTCTAAATGGATATACTGAGAAAGATGTAAATAAAATTATATTAACAGCTTCAGGGGGACCTTTTAGAGGTAAAGATATAGAATATTTAAAAAATGTTACAGTTGATGATGCTTTAAAGCATCCAAAGTGGAATATGGGCCAAAAAATTTCTATAGATTCGGCTAGTTTAATGAATAAGGGGTTAGAAGTAATAGAAGCACATTTTTTATTTAATTGCCCATATGAGAATATTGAAGTTGTTGTTCATCCACAAAGTATAATTCATTCAATGGTTGAGTATAATGATGCAAGTGTTATAGCACAATTAGGATCAACAGATATGAAATTACCAATACAATATGCAATTAATAAAAAAGAAAGAAAAAAAGCTGTAGCGAAAAGATTAAATTTTTATGAAATTGGTAATCTAACTTTTGAAAAACCTGATTTAGATACATTTAAATGCCTTAAACTTGCTTATAAAGTTGGTATAGAAGGTGGCTTAGCTCCATGTATTTTAAATAGTGCTAATGAAGAAGCAGTAGCCTTATTATTAGAAAGAAAGATTAAATTTTTAGATATACCAAAAATAATTGAAGAAGCTTTAGAAGTATTCAAGGAAGATAAAACAAAAAAAGTTACTTTAGATAATATAATTAATTTAGACAATAAGGTTAGAAGGTATATAAGGGCAAGTTGGAGTTAGGAGGAGTTTATAGTGTATATAGTTTATGCGTTATTAGGTTTTAGTTTACTTATAATAGTACATGAGCTTGGTCATTTTATAATGGCGAAGGTAAATGGGATAAGGGTTGAAGAATTTTCTATAGGTATGGGTCCTAAAATATTTTCTACTGAAGGAAAAGAAACTAAATATTCAATTGGTTTGTTTCCAATCGGTGGATATGTTAAAATGATGGGGGAGGAAGAAGAGGTTCAAGATGAAAGAAGCTTTTCTTCAAAGTCGCCTATTAGAAGAATAAGTGTTATTATAGCAGGAGCAGTTATGAATTTTTTACTTGCTATAATAATATTTACAGTTTTCTTAAATAAATTTGGGTATAGCCTGCCTAAGGTGAATAGTTTAATAGAAAATATGCCTGCTATGGAGGCTGGTCTTAAAGAAGGCGATGAATTTTTAAAAGTTAATGGTAGTAAGGTGTTTTCAGCAGATGACTTATCTATAGGGATTAACCTTTCTAAGGATAAACCTATTAACTTCTTGATTAAAAGAGATGGGGAGAAAAAGGAAGTTGTGGTTACTCCTAAGTTAGTAGAGGAAAATGGAAGGGAAAGATATATGATTGGCTTTGAATTTCAAAGAATAAACAATCCAGGAATAGTTCAAAGTTTTAAACAAAGCTTTAAAGAAACAGTAGCAGTAGTAAGTCAGACATATAAAAGTCTAAAAATGATGCTTACTGGAGAAGTTAATTTTAAAACTGATGTTGGGGGTCCTGTATCTATTATTCGAATGTCAGGAGAAGCTGCAAAAAATGGTATATGGAATCTTATGTACTTTATAGCATTCATAAGTATAAACTTAGCTGTATTTAATATGTTGCCATTTCCAGCTTTAGATGGTGGATGGACTGTTATATTATTAATAGAGTTAATTACAAGAAGAAAGGTTCCTGAAAAAATAGTTGGTGCAGTAAATTATGTAGGACTTATGCTTCTTTTTGGACTTATGATATTAGTGACTATAAAGGATATATTATTCCCTATACAGCTATAGGAGATGAAAGAAGATGGAAAGAAAGAATACAAGAAAAGTTAAGGTTGGAAGTTGTTATGTAGGTGGTGACGCACCTGTATCTATACAATCTATGACTAATACAGATACAAGAGATATAGAAGCAACATTAGATCAAATCAATAGCTTATATGAGGCAGGTTGTGAAATAATAAGATGCGCTGTACCCGATATGGAAGCAGCAAAGGCCCTAAAAGGTATATGCGAGAAATCTCCAATACCTGTGGTAGCAGACATACACTTTGATTATAAGCTAGCTTTGGCAGCTATTGAAAATGGAGTTTCTGCATTAAGAATTAATCCGGGAAATATAGGGAGTGTTGAAAAAGTTAAAATTGTTGTAGAAGCAGCAAAGGAAAAAAATATTCCCATAAGAATAGGGGTTAACTCTGGATCTTTAGAAAAAGAAATTTTAGAAAGAGATGGGAAGCCAACAGCAAAAGGACTTGTAGAGTCCGCATTAAAGCATGTTAAAATTCTAGAAGAGTTAGAGTTTTATGATATAGTAATATCTATAAAGTCATCAGATGTAACAATGATGATTGAGGCTTATAGATTAATGAGTGAAAGTTGTAATTATCCTCTACACTTAGGAGTAACTGAATCAGGAACTCCATTTAGAGGAACAATTAAATCAAGTATTGGACTTGGTACATTACTAGCTGAAGGAATTGGTGATACTATAAGAGTTTCTTTAACTAGTGATCCAATAGAAGAAATTAAAGTTGCAAAAGAAATTTTAAAAGCTTTAAAGCTAAGAAAAAGTGGATTACAATTTGTATCTTGTCCAACATGCGGAAGAACTCAAATTAATTTAATTAAAATCGCAGAAGAGGTAGAAAAGAGATTAGAAAATATAAATAAAAATATTAAAGTTGCTGTAATGGGATGTGCAGTAAATGGACCAGGAGAAGCTAGAGAAGCAGATATTGGAATAGCTGGTGGAAGAGGCGAAGGTTTAATATTTAAAAAAGGTGTAATAGTTAGAAAAGTAAAAGAAGAAGATTTAATTGAAGAACTAATGAAAGAAATAGAAAATATGTAGTGGAATTAATTGACAATGAACTATGAATAATTAAGGTGATATAATACTTAATAGTCATTTTACATTGTCAATTTTCCGTTTAAATAATGACATTAAAGGAAGAAGGGGGTGTTTTATTGGGTGAAAATGCTTTAAAACTTATAAAAAAAGAAATTAATAAGTATGATGATTTAGAAGATAAGGAGCTTAGCATAGTAAAATTTCAATTTCTAAGAAAAAGCAATGTTTTAAAAGTAGTAATAAGAGGGAAGGATTCTTTAAATGATGTTGAAGAAGAAAAGATTAAAAGAGCTATAAAAAATGCATTAAATATTGATATTAATATTGAGGTGCTATTTTATAGGGATATTTCCAATTTAAGCATAAATGAAATAGTTGAAAAACATTGGATAGAAGTTGTAGGTAATATTATTAAAACTGTACCCTTATCTAAATCAGTACTGACTAAAGGGATAAAAAATATAAAAGATAATAATATAATTATTACTAGTGGATATGAAAAAATAAATGAGCATTTAAACACAAGAGGAATACCTAAGCAAATAGAATTAAATATTGAAAGTGTATTTGGTTTAAAATCAAAAGTTAAGCTAGAATATGATAGTAGTTTAGAGTCTAAAAGCAATTATGATGAAAAAATTCAAGAAGAAAGAGAAGTTTTAAAGGAAATATTTAATGGAAGGAATATTTCAAAAGAAAATTCATCTAATAAAACAAATTCAGAAGAAAAACAAGGAGCTAAGCCTAAGAAAAATTACGAAAAACGTGAATTTAAAAGAGAGCCTAAAAGTGAAAATAGTATTTTAGGAAGGTCTATAAGTCAAGAGGCTATTCCTATTAATGGAATTGACGAAACCTCTGGAGTTGTTGCTATAATTGGAGAAGTATTTAAAACTGATATAGTGGAAACTAAAACTGGAAAGACTATTCTTACTTTCTATATAACTGATTATACTAGTTCTATTACTGTAAAATGTTTTTTGAAACCTCAAGATACAGAAGAAGTTTTAGAAAATGTGAAGAAGGGATTGTATTGTAAAGTGAGGGGAGAGGCCGTTTATGATACATATGCAAGAGAAGTAGTAATAATGGGTAGAGATATTCTGAGGATGAGTAAAATAGAAAGAATGGATGGTTCTGAAGCAAAAAGAATAGAGCTACACTGCCATACAACTATGAGTGCTATGGATGGAGTAACTTCTGTTAGTAAATTAATAGAAAGAGCAGCAAAATGGGGACATAAGGCTATAGCAATAACAGATCATGGTGTTGTTCAAGCATTTCCTGATGCTCAAATAGCAGCAAAGAAGAATAAAATTAAGGTTTTATATGGAGTGGAAGGATATTTAGTTAATGATGGTGTTCCAATTGCTATAAATGATAAAAATGAAGACTTTACTGATACTTTTATAGTTTTTGATATAGAAACTACAGGTTTTTCTCCAAATAACGATAAAATTATAGAAATTGGTGCTGTAAAAATAAGAAATAGGGAAATCATAGATACTTTTAGTGAGTTTATTTATCCAAAATGTAAAATTCCATATAAAATTACTGAACTTACAGGGATTACTGATGAAATGGTAGAAAATGCAGATCCTATAGAGATTGTTTTACCGAAATTTATGGAGTTCATAGATGGAGCAGCAGTAGTAGCTCATAATGCTGCCTTTGATACAGGTTTCATTAAGAAAAATTGTAAAGATTTAGGGTTGGAATTTACATCTACTATCTTAGATACTGTACCTATGGCAAGATTTTTATATCCAGATTTAAAAAGAGTTAAATTAAATTTAGTTGCAAAATATTTAGGAGTATCTCTTGAAAATCACCATAGAGCTGTTGATGATGCAAAGGCTACTGCTGAAATTTTCTTAATATCTTTGAAAAAGATGATAGAAGAATTAAATATAAATAATGTTAGAGAGTTAAATAATGAATTCCTTGATAAAATGGATATAAAAAAGGAAAAGACTTTTCACATAATTATCTTTGCTAAAAGTCAAGCTGGAATGAAAAACTTGTATAAATTAATATCAGAAGCTCATTTAGATAACTTTCATAAGCATCCAAGAACTAGGAAGAGTAGACTTATGGAGATGAGAGAAGAGTTCATAATAGGTTCTGCCTGTGAAGCGGGAGAAGTTTATAGGGCTGTATTAGATGGAAAGTCAGATGAAGAGCTTAAAGACATTATGAGTTTTTATGATTATTTAGAAATACAACCTATTGCAAATAATAGTTATCTCATTGAAAAAGGAAATGTAAAGGATGAAGAAGAACTAAGAGCCTTAAATACTAAGATATATAAGTTAGGAAAAGAATTAAATAAGTTAGTAGTTGCTACAGGAGATGTCCATTTCCTAGATCCACAAGATGAAGTATTTAGAAGAATAATAATGGCTGGTCAAGGTTTTTCAGACTCCGACAATCAACCACCATTATATTTAAAAACTACTGAAGAAATGCTTAGGGAATTTTCATACTTGGGAGAAGAGGGAGCAAAAGAAGTTGTTATAACTAATCCAGGAATAATTGCAGATTCTATAGATGCCTTAAAACCTATACCAGATGAAACTTATCCTCCTAAAATAGAAGGAGCAGATGAAGAGATAAGAGAGATGACAATGAATAAGGCATATTCTATTTATGGCAATCCATTACCTGAGATAGTGCAAACAAGATTGGATAAGGAATTAAACTCAATAATAAATAATGGATATGCTGTTTTATATCTTATTGCACAAAAACTAGTTGCAAAATCATTATCAGATGGTTACCTTGTTGGATCAAGAGGATCTGTTGGATCTTCCTTTGTTGCAACTATGTCAAATATAACTGAAGTAAATGGTCTTCCTCCACATTATGTCTGTCCTGATTGTAAGAATTCAGAATTCTTTTTAGATGGATCAGTTAGCTCAGGAGCAGATTTAGAAGATAAGGATTGTCCAAAATGTGGAGCAAAATATATAAAAGAGGGTCACGATATACCATTTGAAACTTTCCTAGGATTTGAAGGGGATAAAGAACCGGATATAGATCTTAACTTTTCAGGGGATAACCAAGGTGAGATACATAAGTATACAGAAGTTTTATTTGGTAAGGGATATGTATTTAAAGCTGGAACAATAGGTACTGTAGCAGAAAAAACTGCGTATGGATATGTAAGAAAGTACTTGGATGAAAGAGGTCTTAGGGCTTCTAGTGCAGAAATAGAAAGATTAACTATTGGATGTACTGGTATAAAAAGAACAACAGGACAGCATCCAGGGGGAATCATGGTTGTTCCAAGTGATAATGAAATTTTTAACTTTACACCAATACAACGCCCAGCAGATGATTCAACATCAGATGTGACAACAACACATTTTGATTATCATTCAATATCAGGTAGACTTTTAAAACTTGATATACTTGGTCACGACGATCCTACTATGATTAGGATGTTACAAGATTTAACCGGTTTAGACCCTAAAACAATACCGTTAAATGATAAAAAAGTAATATCACTGTTTACTTCTCCAGAGGCATTAGGAGTGACTAAAGAAGAATTAGGTTGTGAAGTTGGTAGTTATGGATTGCCGGAGTTTGGGACTAAATTTGTTAGAGGTATGCTTGTAGATACTCAGCCAAAAAGTTTTGCTGATTTAGTAAGAATATCAGGACTTTCCCATGGTACTGATGTATGGCTTAATAATGCTCAGTATTTTATTAAAGAAGGGTATACAACCCTTAAAGACTGTATTTCTACTAGAGATGACATTATGGTTTATTTAATGTATGCTGGAGTTCCTCCTAAAATGGCCTTTACTATAATGGAAAGTGTTAGAAAGGGAAAGGGTTTAACAGAAGATTTTGAAAAAGTAATGAGGGAAAATAATGTTCCTGATTGGTATATAGAGTCATGTAAGAGGATTAAATATATGTTCCCTAAAGGGCATGCTGTTGCATATGTAATGATGGCCGTTAGAATAGCTTATTTTAAGGTTTATTATCCTGAGGCTTATTATGCAACATATTTTTCTGTTAGAGCTGATGATTTTGATGCAGATCTTATTTGTAAGGGACCTGGAGCTATAAAAGCAAAGTTAGATGAACTTTATGAATTAGGAAATAAGGCTACTGCAAAGGACAAGGGGCTCATTACTGTTTTAGAGCTTTCTTATGAACTATATGCTAGAGGTCTTAAGTTTAAAAAAGTTGATTTATATATTTCTGAAGCCACTAAATTTACAATAGAAGAGGATGGTATTAGACCTCCTATTAGTGCACTTCAAGGTGTAGGAGATAATGCCGCTAAAAGTATAGTAGAAGCAAGAAAGTCTGGAGAATTTATATCAAAGGAAGATTTAAGAATAAGAGCTAAAGTTTCTAAAACTGTAATTGAAACTTTAAGTAATCATGGTTGTCTTGAAGGGATGTCTGAAACTAATCAATTATCTTTATTTTAAAGTAGTATAATAATTACATATACAGGGAAAGTAATAAGTAGAATAGAATGAATAAATTCCTTACTACCCCTTGTATTAATTAGGAAATTATGATAGGATAAAAAAAGAAGTGATTTACTAATAGCTAAGAATGTAGAGTGGGAGTGAGAATTACCCGCTCTTTCTATTTAATTGCAACTACCTTTAGTTGCTTTTTTTATAGAGTATCTAAATTAGTAGCTTCAATTTAAGAAAACTGAATACAAAAGGAGGTTAATTATGAAAGTTGATGCATTAATAGAAAAAATTTATCAATTAGTAAGGCCTGTTGCAGATGAACTAAATTATGAAATTTATCACATTGAGTATGTAAAAGAAAATGGAGAATATTATTTAAGGATATATATTGATAAAGATGGTGGAATAACTTTAACAGATTGTGAAAAGTTATCAAGAAGAGTAAGTGACATAATGGATGAAGAAGATCCAATTCCAGTAGCTTACTTTTTAGAAGTATCATCTCCAGGTTTAAATAGAGGATTATTTACTGAAGAACATTACAAAAAGCAAATTGGAAAAGAAGTACTTATTAGATTTACAAAATCTTTTGAGGGCAAAAAAAATGTAAAAGGCTTATTAAAGGAAGTAAATGAAGATTCAATAGTTATTGAAGTTGAAGAAAATAATTTATTTACCGTTCCGAAAGATAAAATAAAGTCAGCAAATTTAGAAGGGGAAATATAATAAGGAGGATATTAAAATGAACCAAGAGTTTATAGGTGCTCTTAAAGAAATTGTTAAAGATAAGGGGATTAGCGAAGATTTAATTTTTACAACTATAGAAGATGCCTTAGTTGCAGCTTATAAGAAAAATTATGCAAGTCCTACAACATCAGCACAAAACGTTAAGGTAAGCATAAATAGGGAAACAGGCGAAATACATGTATATGCACAAAAAGTAGTAGTTGAAGATGTATATGACTATGTAACAGAAATAAGTTTAGAAGAAGCTAAGGAAATCAGTCCAAGATATGATCTTGATGATATAGTAGATTTAGAAGTAACACCAAAGAACTTTGGAAGAGTTGCAGCACAACTTGCTAAAGGAGTAGTTACTCAAAGAATAAGAGAAGCAGAAAGAAATATAGTATATTCTGAGTATAAGGAATTAGAATATGATATTATAACTGGAACTGTTTTAAGAAAAGATAAGGGGAATGTTTTTGTAAACCTTGGTAGAATAGAGACATCTATAGGACCTAATGAACAAATTCCAGGAGAAGAATATAAGTTTAATGAAAGAATTAAACTATATGTTGTAGAAGTTAAAAATGGGTCAAAGGGAGCACAAATTCTAGTTTCAAGAACTCATCCAGGTTTAGTAAAAAGATTATTTGAGTTAGAAGTACCTGAAATTTATGAAGGTATTGTTGAAATAAAGAGTATTTCAAGAGAAGCTGGTTCAAGAAGTAAAATAGCAGTTTATTCAAATGATGAAAATGTGGATCCAATGGGAGCATGTGTTGGACCAAAAGGAACTAGAGTACAAAACATAGTTAATGAACTAAAGGGTGAAAAGATAGATATAATTAAATGGAGCAAAAATCCAGAAGAATTTATTGCAGCATCTTTAAGTCCTGCAAAAGTTTTAGAAGTTGAAGCTTTCGAAGAAAGTAAATCTGCTAAAGTTGTTGTAGATGATAATCAATTATCCCTTGCTATAGGTAAGGAAGGTCAAAATGTTAGACTTGCAGCAAAATTAACTAATTGGAAAATTGATATAAAAAGTAAATCACAAGCAGAAGCACTAAAGAAAGAAGAAGTAAAAGAAGAATCAGTTGAAGAAATTGAAATCTTAGAGTAAGGGAGGCTTTTTATGAAAGTAAAGAAAATTCCTTTAAGAATGTGTACTGGATGCATGGAAATGAAGCCTAAAAAAGAGCTTATAAGAGTTGTTAAAAGTCCAGAAGGAGAAGTTTCTGTTGACTTAACTGGCAAAAAGTCAGGTAGGGGTGCTTATATTTGTAAAGATAAAGAGTGCTTAGAAAAAGCATTTAAAGCAAAGAGACTTTCAAGAAATTTAGATGTAGCTATAAATGAAGAAATTTATAATAGATTAAGGGAAGAAATAAATGGATAAGTTTTTTAATTTTCTAGGTTTAGCTAAAAGATCAGGTAATGTAATTGAAGGGTATAGTAAATGTGATGAAGAAAGAAATAGAAGATCTATTTATTTATTCATAATTTCTAAAGATGCTTCAAACAGTACTAAAAAGAAATTTAAAAACCATTGCTTATTAAAGAATATTAGGTTTATAGAAAATTTTTCAAAGGAAGAAATAGGTCTTTCTATTGGAAGAGAAGAGGTAAAAATATTAGCTATTACTGATGAAAATATGGCTAACAAGCTTTATACCCTTTATGAAACACAAAGTATTAAAAATTAACCGGGGGTGATTTTATTGTCAAAAATCAGAGTATATGAATTGGCAAAAGAACTTAAAATAAGTTCAAAGGAACTTATAGAATTATTAATGAATGAATTTAGCGTTGATGTAAAAAATCATATGAGCGTTATAGAAGATGAGGATGCAGAATTAATTAAAGAATTAATAGGTGAAACAGAAAATCCTGATAATAAAACAATAGTAGATGAATATGAAGAAATTTTAGCAGAAGAAGTTAATAATCAAGCTAAAAAGAAAAAGAGAAAGAAAAATGAAGAATTAGTTGAAACTATTGGAGAAGGTGGATCAGGAGTAGTTGAAATTGGAGAGACTATAACTGTTAAAGAATTATCTGAAAAATTAGGAAAACCAACTGCAGATGTTATTAAGACTCTTATTTTTACAGGTGTTATGGCTGGAATAAATCAAGAAATAGATTTTGCAACAGCTGAAAAAGTGTGTGAAAAATATGAATGCTTAGTTGTTAAAAAAGAAGAAAAAGAAGAATTAGAAATAGTTGAAGAAGAAGAAGTAGTGGAAGAAAACTTAGTTAAGAGACCACCTATAGTTACAGTTATGGGTCACGTTGACCATGGTAAGACTTCACTTTTAGATGCTATAAGAAAAGCAAAAGTAACTGCTAGCGAAGCTGGTGGAATTACTCAACATATAGGAGCATACACTGTTAATTTAAATGGAGAAAAATTAACATTTTTAGATACTCCTGGCCACGAAGCTTTTACTGCAATGAGAGCAAGAGGAGCACAAGTTACAGATGTAGTTATATTAGTTGTTGCTGCAGATGATGGAATAATGCCACAAACTAAAGAAGCTATAAGCCACTGTAAAGCAGCTGGAGTTCCTATGATAGTAGCTATAAATAAAATAGATAGACCAGGAGCTAATATAGACAGAGTAAAACAAGAGTTAACAGAATATGAACTAGTTGCAGAAGATTGGGGTGGAGACACTATTTGTGTTCCTGTTTCAGCTAAAACTGGGGAAAATTTAGATCAATTATTAGAAATGGTATTACTAACATCAGAAATGGCTGAGCTTAAAGCAGATCCAAAGAGAAAAGCAAAGGGAACAGTTATAGAAGCTAAGCTTGATAAGGGTAGAGGAGCAGTTGCAACTTTACTTATCCAAAACGGAACATTACATGTTGGAGATTCTATTTTAGTAGGCTCTACTTATGGTAGAATAAGAGCAATGTTTGATGACAAGGGTAAATCAATAAAAAATGCAGGACCTTCAATACCAGTAGAAATATTAGGTCTTTCAGAAGTTCCATCTGCAGGAGATAGATTTACAGTTGTAAAAGATGAAAAAACAGCAAGAAATATGGCTGAAACTAGAAAACAAAAAATTAAAGACGAAAGTTTCCATTCAGCAAATAGAGTTTCATTAGAAGATTTATATAGCCAAATTCAAGAGGGAACAGTTAAAGAACTTAGTATAATTGTAAAAGCTGATGTTCAAGGTTCAGTTCAAGCTATAAAACAATCTTTAGAAAAACTTTCTACTGAAGACGTAAAGGTAAGAGTGATTCATGGTGGAGTTGGTGCCATAACAGAAACAGATGTAACTCTTGCTACAGCATCAAATGCTTTATTAATAGGATTTAATGTAAGACCTGACTCAAATGCTAGTACAATAGCAGATAAAGAAGGAGTAGAAATTAAAACTTATAGAATAATATATGATGCAATAGAAGATGTTAAATCAGCAATGATAGGAATGCTTGATCCAGAATATAAAGAAGTTGTAAATGGTAAAGCCGAAGTTAGAGTTGTTTACAAAATTTCTAATGTGGGAACTATAGCTGGTTGTTATGTTACTGATGGTAAGATTTTAAGAAATTCAGAAGTTAGAGTTATAAGAGATGGAATAGTAATATTCGAATCAACGCTAGCATCATTAAAAAGATTTAAAGATGATGCAAAAGAAGTTAACACAGGATATGAGTGTGGCTTAAGTGTTGAAAAGTTCAATGATATAAAAGAAGGCGACGTAATAGAATCCTTCAGTATGCAAGCAGTTGAAAGAAAGCAGCTTTAAACAAAGAGGTGATTTTAAATGGCTAATTATAGAGGCGGAAGGATAAATGAAGAAGTAAAGAGAGAAATAAGCGTTATTATAAGAGATGAAATTAAAGATCCGAGAATGACTGCTATGGTGTCAATAACATCAGTTAAGGTTAGTAAGGATTTAAGATATGCAAAGGTATTTGTAAGTATTTTTGGTAAAACTGAAGAAGAAAAAAACGAAACCTTTGCTGCATTAAAAAGTGCAAGTGGATATGTAAGAAGAGAAGTAGGTCAAAGAATGAACTTAAGAAATACTCCTCAAATAATCTTTGAATTAGATGATTCAATAAGCTATAGTATGAGAATTGAAGAGCTTATAGATAAGGTTAAAGATAAGTAATGAATACTTTACAAGATATTAGTAAAATAATATTAAGAAGTAGTAAGATAGGCATTACCTACCATGTATCACCTGATGGTGATGCAGTAGGTAGTGCACTTGCACTATTAAATGCTTTAAAATTTTTAAATAAAGACGCTTATTTAATTTCAAAGGATATAATTTCAGATAATCTTCAATTTCTAAAATGTTCTAATGAAGCTAATGGGTTAGTAACAAAACCACTTAGTGAAACTGATTTAGTAGTTGTAGTAGATTGTGGCAATTTTGAACGTATATCAGCAGAACTAAAAGAATTTAAAGGAACAATAATTAATATAGACCACCATATTTCCAATGATAAATATGGTGAATTAAATTATGTTGATACTAATGCAGCAGCAACAGCCGAAATAATATTTGAACTTTTAGAAACTCTAGGAATTAATTTTGATAAAGTTAATGAAGATTTATATGAAATAGGAACATGTCTTTATACTTCTTTAGTAACTGATACTGGTGGCTTTAGACACTCAAATGTTACCTCTAGAACTCATAAAATTGCATCAAAGTTAAAAGAACTTGGCGTAAATAATACTTATATTTATCAAAGTCTATTCGATAATAATAGTTTTGAAAAAATAAGATTAATAGGGAAATCAATTAATAATATGGAGTTATTATTAGATAGGAAAGTTTCTCTTATAAAAATACCAAAGTCTTATGGTGAAGAACTTAATATAGAAATTGGTGACACTTCAGATATAATCTCTTTTGGGTTACAAATCAAAGGTGTAGAAGTTTCAGTATTAATAAAAGAAACAGACAATGGGTCAAAGGCAAGTTTAAGATCTAAAAATCAAATTGATGTTAGAAAAATAGCGGAAAAACTAGGTGGTGGTGGTCACGTAAAGGCTGCTGGGATAACAATGAATGGTTTAAGTTTAGAAGAAGCTAAAGATAAGATTCTAGAAGAAATAGAGAAAGAGTTGTTATAATGGATGGAGTAATTAACATTTTTAAAAATACTGGTATGACTTCCTTTGATGTTGTAAGAATAATTAAAAAGGCTTCAGGAACAAAAAAGGTTGGACATACTGGCACTTTAGATCCAGAAGCATCAGGTGTACTTCCGGTATGCATAGGAAAAGGCACTAAAATTATTGATTATATTATGAATTCAGATAAAGTGTATGAAGTTGAATTAAAACTTGGTATTATTACAACAACATATGATTTAGAAGGAGAAATAATTGAAGAGAAAGATCCATCTAATATAGATAACAAAGAAATTTTAAATGTTATAAATTCTTTTATAGGTGAATATAGCCAAATTCCACCTATGTATTCAGCTTTAAAGCAAAATGGCGTAAGGCTTTATGAACTTGCAAGAAAAGGCATAGAAGTTGAAAGAGAAGGAAGAATTATAAGTATATATAATATTGAAGATATTAAAATTAACAATCCATATATATGTATGAAAGTAACATGCTCAAAGGGCACATATATTAGAAGTCTTTGTTATGACATTGGAAAGCAATTAGGGGTAGGTGCAGCTATGACAAAGCTAAAGAGAAGTAAAACCTCTAAATTTTCTGAAGATGATTCAATAAATATAAGTGAAATAAATTCAGAAAATATTAAAAACTTTATTATAAGGATAGAAGATGCTTTAGATGCTTATGATAAAATAGTTGTTTTAAATAATTATTGCAGACTTTTAATTAATGGTGTTAGAGTTTTTGATAAAAGATTTACAAGAGATAATATTGAAGTTGATAAACTATATAGAGTTTATGATGAAGACAATAATTTTATAGGACTTGGAAAGAGCAATCATCAGGGCTTTAAGATAGAAAAATTGTTAATTAATTAGGAGAGCAAGATATGATAGTAATAGATGATATTATTATGGATAATAAAGAGAGTGCTAATTATGTTGCACTAGGAAGCTTTGATGGACTTCATTATGGTCACTTATCCCTTGTTAGAAAAACAGTTGAAGTTGCTAAAGAGAAAAATGGGAAAAGTATGGTTTTTACTTATAAAAATCATCCAAAAACTGTAGTTAAACCTGATTGCGTACCTAAGTTAATTATGGATTTAGATACTAAACTTGAATATTTAGAAGAAGAAAATGTTGATATAGTAGTACTTAGAACTTTCACAAAGGAATTTATGGGAATAGAAGCAGAGGATTTCATTAAATTACTGTGTGAAGGATATAATGTAAAAGGAATAGTAGTAGGATTTAACTTTAGATTTGGTCACAAAAATTTAGGGGATATAGAGTTACTAAAAAAGCTTAAAGAAAAATATGGATATGAATTATATATAATTGAACCATATACATATGAAGATAAAGCTATAAGTAGTACCAGAATTAGAAATTGTATTTTAGAAGGAAATGTTTCTGAAGCTACTAAAATGCTTTCAAAACCATATTTAATTAAAGGAAAAGTTATTCATGGTAAACAACTTGGAAGAACAATAGGAGTTCCTACTGCAAATTTAAATTTTAATGAAAAAATGATAATCCCTTCAAATGGAGTATATTATACAAATGTTGAATATAAGAACAATAAATATAAAGGTCTTACTTCAGTTGGGAATAATCCAACAGTAAATGGGCAAGAATTAACTATAGAAACATACATCTTAAATTTTGATGAAATGATTTATGGTGAAGAACTTAAAGTATACTTTATTGAAAGAATACGAGGAGAAATTAAATTCGATTCTTTAGATGAGCTAGTTTTACAAATAAAGAAAGATGAAGAATTTATTAAAAATAAAGAAATAATAATCTAATTATTATAAATTTATAATTTACAATAATAATATGATTTGTTATAATAGCAAGGAAGAACCTAATTCTAAGATATGAGGGTGCTAGCTCACATCATGGATATAGGGGATAATTTTACGGAGGTGCGATTAATGGACGCAATAAGAAAGCAAGAAATAATTAAAGAATACGGAAGACACGAAGGAGATACTGGTTCACCAGAAGTGCAAATAGCTTTATTAACAGAAAGAATTAATTCTTTAACTGATCATTTAAAGATGCACAAGAAAGACCACCACTCAAGAAGAGGTCTTTTAATGATGGTTGGTAGAAGAAGAGGTCTTCTAAACTACTTAGCTGATCAAGATATCGAAAGATATAGAGCTATAATCAAAAAATTAGGCTTAAGAAGATAGTCCTTAGAGCGGTTTTTAAGCCGCTCTATTATTTTAACAATTTTAAATGATAAGTGAGAAGCCTTGAAGGGAGGTTACAAAATGAACAATGTAATGAAAACAACTATAGCTGGAAGAGAGTTTAAGTTAGAATTTGGTAAGATTGGAATGTTATCAAATATAGCTGCTTTTATTAGCTATGGAGACACAGTAATTTTAACTAATGTTAATGCTTCAGAAAAACCAAGAGAGGGTATAGATTTCTTCCCCCTAAGTGTTGAATATGAAGAAAGATTATACTCAGTAGGAAAAATCCCAGGAGGATTTATAAAAAGAGAAGGAAGACCTTCAGAAAATGCTATTTTATTTGGAAGAGCAGTAGATAGACCTTTAAGACCTTTGTTTCCAAAGGGATATAGAAACGATGTGCAAGTAGTTTGTACAGTAGTATCAGTTGAAAAAGATAATTTACCAGAAATTCTAGCTATCAATGCAGCGTCATTATCATTATGCTTATCTAGCATTCCTTTTACGACACCTGTTGCAGCTGTGCAAGTAGGCCTAATCGACGGGAAATTCATTTTAAATCCAACATCTAAAGAAAGAGAAGAAAGCATTCTTCAATTAACTGTTTGTGCAACTAGCGAAAGAGTTATGATGATTGAAGCTGGTGGTAACGAAATACCAGAAGATGTAATGCTTGATGCTATTAAGTTTGGTTTTGATAGTTGCCAAGATATAGTTAAATTCCAAGAAGAAGCTATGAAGAAGTTTGGAAAAGAAAAGATAGTTCCTGAACTATATAAACCAAGCGAAGAATTAGAAGGCGAAATAAGAGAATTTGCTAGCGATATGATAAAGAAAGCTATGTGGATAACAGATAAAGATGAAAGAAACGCTGCTATTGACGAAATTAATGAAAAAGTTTATGCAGAATTTGAAGAAAAATATCCAGATAATATAGGTGATATAAAAGAAATAATGTATAACCTACAAAAAGAAGTTGTAAGAGATATGCTTTTAAATCATCATAGAAGACCAGATGAAAGAGCATTTGATCAAGTTAGACCAATATCTTGTGAGGTAGGAATATTACCAAGAACTCATGGAACTGGATTATTTACAAGAGGATTAACTCAAGTTATGACTGTCGCTACTTTAGGCGCAGTTGGAGATATCCAAATTATAGATGGTATAGGTGAAGCAGAATCAAAGAGATATATGCACCATTATAATTTCCCAGGATATTCAGTTGGGGAAGTTAAGCCATTAAGAGGTCCAGGAAGAAGAGAAATTGGTCATGGTGCTTTAGCTGAAAGAGCTTTAGAGCCATTAATACCTTCAGAAGAAGAATTCCCATATACTATTAGATTAGTTTCAGAAGTATTAAGTTCTAATGGATCAACTTCTCAAGCATCTGTATGTGGAAGTACTTTAGCATTATTAGATGCTGGTGTGCCTTTAAAAAGACCAGCAGCGGGTATAGCTATGGGACTTATAACTTCAGAAGACCTTTCAAGAGAGGAAGTTTTAACAGATATTCAAGGTATCGAGGATTTCTTTGCTGATATGGACTTTAAGGTTGCAGGTACTGTAGAAGGAATAACTTCTATTCAAGTAGATACAAAAATTAAAGGTTTAAGCTTTAAGGTTATAGAAGATGCTATAACAGGAGCAAGAAAAGCTAGACTAGAAATTTTAGATAAAATCACAGAATGTATTCCAGAAGCTAGAAAAGAAGTTTCAGAATATGCACCTAAAACTTCTATTATTACTGTAGATACAGAAAAAATTAGAGATATAATAGGTGCTGGTGGTAAAGTAATCAATAAGATTATAGAAGAAACAGGAGTTAAAATAGATATAAAAGAAGATGGTACAGTATTTGTATCTTCACCAGATCATGAAGGTGTTAAGAAAGCCATTTCTATTATTGAAGGTTTAACTAAAGAAGTTAAGGCTGGAGAAGTTTACTTAGGAAAAGTAACTAAAATAGCTACTTTTGGAGCATTCGTTGAAATTCTTCCTAACAAAGAAGGCTTATGTCATATTTCAAAATTAGATAAGGCAAGAGTTAACAAGGTAGAAGATGTTGTTTCAGTTGGAGACGAAATATTAGTTAAGGTAACTGAAATAGATAATCAAGGAAGAATAAATCTTTCTAGAAAAGATGCTTTAATAGATAGTTCAGAAGAAGAGAAAACTGAATAAAAAATCATAGTAAAGGGCAATTTATTGCCTTTTTTCTTTATATTATAAAATTTTTATTATTACTACATAAGTATAAGATAAAATAGAATAATATTAATATATAACAAGATAATAAAGGAGGGCGTATGTATAATTTTTATAAATTAAAAAATGGTTTAAGAGTAGTTACTGAATATATTGAGCATGTAAACTCCATAAGTGTAGGAGTAATGGTTCAAAATGGTTCTAGAAATGAAGATTTAAGCTTAAATGGTATTTCTCATTTTATTGAACACATGTTTTTTAAAGGGACAGAAAAAAGAACTTCAAAAGACATAGTTCAAGAAATAGAAAATGTAGGTGGACAAATAAACGCCTATACAAGTAAAGAAGCTACTTGTTACTATATAAAAAACTTAAGTACACATCTAGACTTGTCCATAGAAATATTAGCAGATATGATTATAAACTCTAAATTTGATGATGAAGAAATATTAAAAGAACAGGGGGTTGTAATTGAAGAAATTAATATGAGTGAAGATTCTCCTGAAGATGTTTTAGATAATAATCAAGCTCAAGCTATTTTTGGTAATAATCCATTATCCTATCCTATATTAGGAACAATAGAAAATATAAAATCTTTTGATAGCAAAAAAATAAAGAATTTTGTTAGATCTCATTATAATCCACTTAATTCAGTAGTTTCTATATGCGGTAAATTTGATGAAAAAGAATTAATGAAAATTCTTGAAGAAAATTTTGGGGATTGGGAAGTAGATAAGGATTATTCTCCTAAATATGAGAGTCCTATTTTATTAATGGATAGCAAATATACAAATAAGCAAATTGAACAACTTCACATAAATTTAGCTTTAAAAGGACTTCCTTATGCTCATGAAAAAGCTTATTCATTAGTTTTACTTAATAATATTTTTGGGGGCGGAGCCTCATCAATATTATTTCAAAAAGTAAGGGAAGAACTAGGACTATGCTACACTATATACTCTTATGGTCAACCATATTTAGGTGTTGGAATAAATAATATATATACAGGAGTAAGTAAGCAATATGCAGAAAAAGCTTTAAGTGTTATTAATAAAGAACTTAAGAAATTTGCTGAGAATGGAATTTCAAAAGAACTTCTTGAAATAAATAAAGAAAAGATAAAGGCTAACTATATATTAGGTCTTGAAAGTACATCATCAAGAATGTTTTCTAATGCTAAAAATATGCTATTACAAAATAAAATTAAAACTCAAGAAGAAGTAATAAATAAAATTAACAATATAAATGGTGATGACATAAATTATGTATTAGGTACATGCTTTAAACCAGGTATAATAAGCTCAGCATATGTAGGTCAAGATATAGATTATGAAAAACTAAATCATATTATAGAGCCTAATATTAAAGCTTACGATAACTCCAATATAGAAGGATTTTCAAGGGTATAAATTAGTAGTAATAAAATTAAATTTTCTATCATAAGATTTACATAAGATGATATGGAGGTGTATCTTATGTTTAAAAATGATAGAAGAAGTGAAAAGTATTATGAGGAAGATGATAAAAGAGAGTCAAGATATAGGCTACTTAGTGATTTAGAGAGATATGAAATTTTCAATACTGAAGAAGCGGAAAAATATGATACTCAACAAGCTTTAGATTTTATTATTGATGAAGATGGTAATTTACAATTTATAGTTGCTGCTGTTGCTGGAAGTAAACTAGGATTGTTCGGCGGTAGGGAATACGTTGAAATCCCATGGAACTATATTACTAAAATTGGTGCAAATGTAATTGTAGTTTCAGCTGATAAGGATAAGATAAAGAGAGCAAGAGCGTAAACTTAGGGAGGTTATTGCTTGAAAATAATTATACAAAAATTTGGTGGAACCTCAGTTTCCACTAAAGAAAGAAGAGGACAAGTTGTATCAAAAGTTAAAGAAGCATTACAAAAAGGCTTTTTTCCTGTAATTGTAGTTTCAGCTATGGGAAGAAAAGGAGAGGCTTATGCAACAGATACATTATTGTCTTTAGTTGATGATAATTTTAAGAGAAATAACCTACAGGCTGTAGATATGCTTATGTGTTGTGGAGAAATTATTAGTGCTGTTGTAATTAGTAATATGCTAATAAATGAAGGAATAGAATCAATTCCACTAACTGGTGGTCAAGCAGGTATAATCACAAATGATAGTTTTTCAGAAGCAGAATTACTGTACACAAATCCAGAAAATATTATAAAAGTAATAAAGTTAGGAAAAATACCAATAGTTGCAGGATTTCAAGGCATTACTGAAGAAGGGTATTTAACTACTCTTGGAAGAGGTGGAAGTGATACATCCGCTTGTATATTAGGTGAAGCTTTAAAGGCTGATGAGATAGAAATATATACTGATGTTGATGGTATAATGACAGCAGATCCAAGAATCGTTAAAGAGGCAACTTTGATTAACACTATAAGCTATAATGAAATTTTTCAGCTTGCAGATCAAGGTGCAAAGGTTATACATCCAAGGGCTGTTGACTGTGCTAGAAAAGCCAATATACCTATAGTAATAAAAAACACTATGAATAATTCCAAGGGAACTTTAATTAATGATTTTGGAGATACAAATAAGGGAAAAATAATTTCCGGAATAACTCACTTAAACAATAGGACTCAAGTAACTATAAAACTCAATGATAATAAAAATAATAATAATTATAGATATTTATTAGAAATTTTGGCTAAGAATAATGTTAGTTTAGATTTGATAAATATTTTTCCTACTGAACAAATATTTACTATAAATTCAAATAAAAAGAAAAAGGTTGAAGAAATTTTAAATAAAAATAAATTAGTTTATAAATTTACAGATGATTGTAGTACCATTGCAATAGTTGGCATTGGAATGAGAGGAGTACCAGGAATAATGGCAAAAATAATTAATACTCTAGGTGAGAATTCTATAGAAATTCTTCAAACTGCTGACTCTAACATGACTATATGGTGCTTAATAAAATCTGAATATGTAGATATTGCTTTGAATTTACTTCATAAAGCTTTTAATTTGGGTGAATAAAATAAATCCTCTTGTACAAAATAGTAATGTATAGGAGGATTTTATTATGCAAGAAATATACAGTAAATTAAATAGTGAAAATAAAGAAGATGAAAAGTTAAGAGAGGAAAAAGAAAAAAGAGAAGAAATTATAGAGTTTGGAACGTCAAATGGAACATCTCAAGATGACAGTATTCAAATTTTACCTATAATTGGCCAAATAGAGGGACATCAAGTATTACCAGCTCAAAGCAAATCAACAAAGTATGAGCATGTGATTCCTCAGCTAATATCAATGGAAAGAAGTGATAAAGTTAAAGGAGTACTAATAATTCTAAACACCGTTGGAGGAGATGTAGAGGCAGGTCTAGCTATAGCTGAAATGATTAACTCTTTATCTAAGCCAACAGTTTCCATAGTTATTGGAGGTGGGCATTCCATAGGAGTACCTCTTGCAACATCATCAAGCTATTCTTTTATAACTCCTTCAGCAACTATGATAGTACATCCAATTAGAATGAATGGTTTCGTAATAGGGGTAGCTCAAACCTTTAATTATTTTCAAAAGATGCAAGAAAGAATAGACAATTTTATTGTTAGGACTTCTAAAATAAAAAAAGAAGAACTTAAGAAAATGATGTTAAAATCTGATGAACTTTTAAATGATATGGGAACTATTTTAATTGGAAAACAAGCAGTTGAATGCGGCCTTATAGACGAAGAAGGTGGAATAAAGGATGCAATATGTAAATTAAAGGATTTAATAAAGGAAAAAGAAAATAATAAGGAATTATAATAACTTATGAAAATAACATTTAATAATATGATTAATAGTGAAGCAATTTAAGTAATAGACTTTTATTTAAATTGCTTTTTTTTTATTAAAGTTTATAATAATATTATGTAAAGAAATAGTTTACAATAAATGGGAAAATGGCGAGGTGATTCTGTGTCTAAGAGTAAGGTAAAAAAGACTAGCAATAAAAAAGACACAAGTAAGAAAAATAATAAAAAAGAAAACGGAGATATTAAAGGTGTAATTTATATAGCTTTAGGTGTATTGCTAGGCATAGCTATTTATACAACTTGGGCAGGAGCCCTATCAACTATATCTAAAGAAGTAATTTATAAGATGATAGGTACATCTTCTTTTATTCTACCATTATACTTAATTTATTTTGGTTATTATATTATAGCATCAAAAGGAAATATAAAAATAACTAGGAGGGTTTTTGGAATAACAATAATCTTAATTTCAATTACCTTAGGTTGTGCAACTGCAAGTATTAATGTTCTAGAAATTAAAGAAGGTTTTTCAGAAACGTGGAAACAAATAGTTGAAGTAGATGGAATTCATGGTGGACTTTTAGGTCATTTAATAACTTACCCTTTAAGTAAATTAATAGGATTTATAGGATCATATATTCTATATTTAGCTTTAATATCAATAGGTATCACTCTTACTTCTGATATAACACTATATGATGTAGTAATAATGTTTAAAGGAAAATTAAATAGAGAAAATTCTAAAGTAAAAGAGAAGGAAATAAAAAAGAATAGCAAAGAGGAAGATGCTCCTATGATAGAAGTAGTTCCGAAAATTGAAGAAAAAGAAAGAGAAGAATTTATAAATGGAATAAATAATAAGATAAAGATTTTAGATTTTATGAAAAATTCTTCATTAGAAGATAGTATTTTAGAAGCATCAATAGATGAAAGTAAGATTATAACAGATTCTAATCCTTTTAATATTGAAGTTTTTGATGAAGATAAACAAGACTTTAGTAAAGTAAGCACTTATGAAGAAAAAAGTAAAAAGAAGGAAAAGTTAGACAATTCAGTTAAAGAAGTTGTTAGCAAGGAAATAGAAGAAAGTTTATATGAGGAGAAGAAGGAAGAAAAGGAATATATACATCCTTCGGTGGAACTATTAAATATAAATAGTAAAATGAAACTTAAAAGTGAGGATAAAAAAGAACTTATTGAAAATGCTGGTAAGCTGGAAGGGATCCTTAATGATTTTGGCGTTGATGCTAAAGTGATACAAGTTACAAAGGGACCATCTGTAACTAGATTTGAAATTCAACCAAGTCCAGGAGTTAAGGTTTCAAAGATTGTTAATCTGCAAGATGATATAGCATTAGGACTTGCCGCAAGTGGTGTTAGAATGGAAGCTCCTATTCCTGGAAAGGCAGCTATAGGAATTGAGGTTCCAAATAGTAAACAAACAGCAGTGTTTTTGAGAGAAGTATTAGACTCAAAGGAGTTTGAAACTACTAATAAAAAATTAGCTTTTGCATTAGGAAAAGACATAGCAGGAAAATGTGTAGTTGGAGATTTATCTACTATGCCACACATGTTAATTGCAGGGGCTACTGGTTCAGGGAAATCTGTTTGCATAAATACTCTTATAGTTAGCTTATTATATAAATATAGTCCTAAAGAAGTTAAACTTTTAATGGTAGACCCAAAGGTAGTAGAACTTAGTGTTTACAATGGAATACCACATCTTTTAATACCAGTTGTAACAGACCCTAAGAAAGCTGCAGCAGCACTAAATTGGGCAGTTAATGAAATGAATAAAAGGTATAAACTATTTGCAGATGCTTCAGTAAGAAATATTGAAAGCTATAATGCATTATTTGATAAAGGGATAATAGAAGAAAAATTACCATATACAGTTATTATTGTAGATGAGCTTGCTGACTTGATGATGGCATGCCCTAATGATGTAGAGGATTATATCTGTAGATTAGCCCAAATGGCTAGAGCTGCTGGAATGCATCTTATAATAGCTACTCAAAGACCTTCGGTAGATGTAATTACAGGGGTGATAAAAGCTAATATTCCTTCTAGAATTTCTTTTGCAGTTTCATCAGGGATAGATTCAAGAACTATATTAGATCAAACAGGTGCAGAGAAATTATTAGGTAGAGGAGATATGCTTTATTGTCCTATAGGAGAAAATAAACCAATTAGAGTTCAAGGGGCATTTATATCTGAAGAGGAAGTAGAAAAGGTTGTAAACTTTATAAAGAGTGAAGATGAAGTACTAGATTATGAAGAATCAATAATTGAACATATTGAAAATGAAAGCAGAGATACTGGAAAAAGTCCTGAGAATAATGATAGTGATGAATTAATTAATGAAGCAATTAAAGTTGTGGTTGAATACAATCAAGCTTCTACATCTTTCTTACAAAGAAAGCTTAGAATCGGATTTAATAGAGCGTCTAGAATAATGGATGAGCTTGAAGAAATGGGAATAATATCTGAAAAAGATGGAAGTAGACCAAGACAGGTTTTAGTTAGTAAAGAAGAAATGAATATAGATGATTAAAAAAACTTGTAAAACTTATTTTTCTACATTAAAATAGGATTTAGGCTAAATTAGTATAATCTAATACATAGGAGGAAAAAAACTTTGGAAAAGTATAAAGTAGGTATGGTAAGCTTAGGTTGTGATAAAAATAGAGTTGATTCTGAGCTTATTTTAGGAACTATAAATAAATTTTATGAAATAACTAATGACCCCAAGGAAGCAGAAATAATAATTGTAAATACCTGTGGGTTTATAGAAAGTGCAAAGCAAGAATCTATAGATACTATTTTAGAAATGGCAGAATATAAGAAGAAATACAAATGTAAAATGCTTATTGCTACAGGGTGTTTAACTCAAAGATATGGTGAAGAACTTTTAGAACTTATGCCTGAAATAGATATACTTATGGGCGTAAATGATTATATGAAGATTCATAAGTTAATACTAGATTTTATTAAAGGTGAAAGAAAATTATTTGCGGCAAATTATAGTGATGAAAATATAAATGAAGGAATAAGATTATTAACTACAGATAAACATACTGCTTATGTTAGAATAGCAGAAGGTTGTGATAATTATTGCACATATTGTATAATTCCTAAAATAAGAGGTAAATTTAGAAGTAGAGCAAAAGAGGCTATATTAGATGAAGTAAAATTACTTTCAGAAAATGGTGTCAAAGAAGTAATATTAATAGCACAGGATTTAACCTATTATGGAATGGATATATATAAAGAAAATAAATTGCATGAACTAGTAAATGAAATATCAGAGGTTGAAGGGATTCAATGGATAAGGCTTCTATATTGTTATCCAGAAGAAATTACAGATGAATTAATTGAAGAAATAGCTACAAATAATAAAGTAGTTAAATATTTAGATTTACCTATACAACATATAAGCAATAATATTTTAAGAAAAATGGCAAGAAGAACTAATAAGGAAACTATTACTGCAATAATAAAAAAACTTAGAAGTAGAATTCCAGGAATAACATTAAGAACCTCTTTAATAGTAGGCTTTCCTGGAGAAACTGAAGAAGATTTTAATGAATTATGTGATTTCTTAAAAGAATACAAATTAGATAATGTAGGTGTATTTAAATATTCTAAGGAAGAAGGAACTCCTGCTGCTAATATGATAGATCAAATAGACGAAAACATAAAAAGTAATAGACAAGATACTCTTATGTTGATTCAAAAAAAGGTTGTAGAAGATTTAAACAAATTGAAAATATCAAAAGTTTATGATACTATTATAGAAGGAAGAAAAGGTAAATATTTCATTGGAAGAAGTTCAGAAATGGCCCCTGAAATTGATGGAACCATATTAGTTGATAGTACTGAAAATATTAAAAAAGGTGATATCGTAAAGGTCAAAATAAAAGAAGCTTTAGAGTATGATTTAGTGGGAGAGATATGTGATGAATTTAGCAAATAAGCTAACTATGATAAGAATATTCTTAGTTCCAGTATTCTTGATTTTTATAGCAGTAAAAAATATTCCATATGGAACTTTTATAGCTACTTTTATATTTATAATTGCTTCATTAACAGATCAATTGGATGGTTATATAGCAAGAAGTAGAAATCAAGTCACTACATTTGGAAAATTTATGGATCCACTTGCAGATAAACTTTTAGTTACAGCAGCTTTAATATCCCTAGTAGAATTACAAGTTGTTCCTGCTTGGGCGACAGTAGTAATAATAGCTCGAGAGTTTGCTGTATCAGGTCTTAGAACAATAGCAGCTGCTGAAGGTAAAGTTATTGCAGCAAGTATGTGGGGAAAAGTAAAAACAGTAACTCAAATTGCTGCAATTATAGCTTTATTACTACAATTAAACATAGGTTCATCTAAATATCTAATGTCTTTAGTTGGAAGTAGTGAGATTTTTAAGGAAATTATTGTGCATGGACCAAGAGTTATATTATTATTAGCAGTAATTATGACCATAGTGTCAGGGTACGATTATTTTAAAAAGAATATTAAAATTATTAACCCAAATAAATAGTTTATAATTACTATAAATTGGTTATAATTTAAAAAAGAGTTCCTTCTCTTGGAGTTGGAACTTTTATTATGAAACATAGAATATAGTTATGAAATACATATTGACTATAATCAATATATGATTTATAATTTAAATACAGAACAAATGTTCTATGAGAGAGGAAGGTGCTATATGGGAAATATAGATATGGATAAGCTAAAAGCTATAGAAAATGCAATGAGTCAAATTGAAAAACAATTTGGAAAAGGTGCAGTTATGAAACTTGGCGAAAATAGTTCATTAAATATAGAAGCCATTTCTACTGGATGCCTTGATTTAGATATAGCTTTAGGTGTAGGGGGAGTCCCTAGAGGAAGAATAATAGAAATATATGGTCCAGAAAGTTCTGGTAAAACAACTGTTGCATTGCATATTGCAGCAGAAGCTCAAAAAAGAGGTGGAGCAGTTGCTTTTATAGATGCGGAACATGCTCTTGACCCAAGTTATGCTAAGAATTTAGGTGTTGACACAGAAAATCTTATAGTTTCTCAACCGGATACAGGGGAGCAAGGACTTGAAATTGCAGAAGCTTTAGTTCGTTCAGGAGCTATAGACGTTATAGTAGTTGACTCAGTTGCGGCTTTAGTACCAAGAGCTGAAATAGATGGTGAAATGGGAGATTCTCACGTTGGTCTTCAAGCAAGACTTATGTCACAAGCTTTAAGAAAGTTAACGGGAACAATACAAAAGACTGGATGCGTTGCTATATTTATTAACCAATTAAGAGAAAAAGTTGGAGTTATGTTTGGTAATCCAGAAACTACAACCGGTGGTAGAGCGTTAAAGTTCTATTCAACAATAAGACTTGATGTTAGAAGAATAGATTCTATTAAACAAGGTGAAAATATAGTAGGAAACAGAACGAGAGTTAAGGTAATGAAAAATAAGGTAGCTCCTCCATTCAAACAAGCAGAATTTGATATAATGTATAACGAAGGTATATCAAAAACTGGAAATATAGTAGATGTAGGAGTTAAAGAAGGAATAGTTCAAAAAAGTGGTGCATGGTTCTCTTATGGAGATATAAGATTAGGTCAAGGTAGAGAAAATGCTAAGCAGTACTTAAAAGATAATCCTGAAATTTCTTTAGAAATAGAAAATAAGATAAGAAGCAAGTATGAGTTACCTATAATGCAAGAAGTGGTTGTTACTACAGATAAGGATAGTAAAAAAGAGTAATAAATTTATAATTACTTGAATATAATTAGATAAATATGCTAATAATATAATCGATAGTATAATTTTATTATACTATCGATTTTTTAGTATATAAAAAATATAAATAATTCTATAAAAAAATGCTATAAACTGTCTTATTGTATTATATAAGTAACTTGACATAATTTTAATTTTAATATAAAATAATAACAAATACTGGTTTTATCATATTTCAAATATCAGTTAGGTTAAATATGATACCTCTACATTTTCATTTAAGCATAATTGTTTATATGAATGGAGGAGGTGTTGTTATGGATAAGATTCTTATTGCAATAATAGTTGATGCTGTAATATTAGTCATATCTGGCTTATTACTTTATAAAGCTATAAAAAGCGCTTCTAAAAATAAAATAGAAGGCTTAGAAAGAGAAGCTGAAACCCTTTTAGAAAATGCTAAAAGAGAAGCGGAGGCTACTAAGAAAGAGTCAATTTTAGAAGCTAAGGAAGAAGTTCATAAACTTAGAAATGATTTAGAAAGAGATTCAAGAGAAAGAAGAAATGAAATTCAAAGGCTTGAAAGAAGAATAATTCAAAGAGAGGAATCTTTGGATAAGAAAGCAGATCTTTTAGAAAAGAAAGAAGAAGCTCTAAATAAAAAATTACAAGAAATCGATGAAATGGAAGCAAGTGTACAGGAACTTCATACTAAAAGAAGGGAAGAACTTGAGAGAGTTGCGTCTTTATCTACTGATGAAGCAAGAGAAATTCTTTTAGAAGAAGTTAGAAGAGAAATTACTCATGAAACTGCTATAATGATCAAAGATATAGAATCTAGAGCCAAAGAAGAAGCTGATAAAAAGGCAAGAGAAATTATAACAACTGCCATTCAAAGATGTGCAGCTGATCATGTATCAGAGTCAACAGTACATGTTGTTGCCCTTCCTAATGATGAAATGAAGGGAAGAATCATAGGTAGAGAAGGTAGAAATATCAGAACTCTTGAAACATTAACAGGAGTAGATTTAATAATAGATGATACTCCGGAAGCTGTTATTTTATCAAGTTTTGATCCAGTAAGGAGAGAAATTGCTAAAATAGCCTTAGAAAAGTTAATTGTAGATGGTAGAATTCATCCAGCTAGAATCGAGGAAATGGTAGAAAGAGCTACTAAGGATGTCGAAAATGACATTAAAGAAGAAGGAGAACAAGCAACTTTAGAAACTGGAGTTCATGGTGTTCATCCTGAAATTATAAAATTACTTGGTAGACTAAAGTATAGAACTAGTTATGGACAAAATGTGTTAAAACATTCCATCGAAGTTTCATATTTAGCTGGTGTTATGGCTGCTGAATTAGGTTTAGATGTAAATTTAGCTAAGAGAGCAGGATTATTACATGATATTGGTAAAGTAGCAACACAAGAAGAAGAAGGTCGCCACGCTGTTATAGGTGGAGACTTGGCTAAAAAATATGGAGAATCACCAGTGGTAGCAAATGCAATAGCCGCTCATCATGGAGATGTTGAGATGTTAACACTAGAAGCTGTATTAGTTCAAGCAGCTGATGCAATATCAGCAGCGAGACCAGGTGCTAGAAGAGAAACTTTAGAAGCTTACATTAAGAGATTAGAAAAACTTGAAGAAATTGCAAATTCTTATGAAGGTGTAGAAAAGTCATATGCGATTCAGGCTGGTAGAGAGATTAGAATTATGGTTAAACCAGATCAGTTAGATGACGCTGGATCTGTAGAGCTAGCTAGAAGTTTAGCTAAAAATATAGAAGAACAATTAGAATATCCAGGTCAAATTAAAATTAATGTTATAAGAGAAACAAGAGCAGTAGATTATGCTAAATAATATAAGGTACATTTTGTTTAATACAAAATGTACCTTATTTTTATTTTAAAAAGAATAAATAAAATATTTATAAAAAATATCAAAAATTTTGAAAATAAAGAAGGATTTTAAATATAGATATAGAATATATATATAGCAAGAGTAAATTCTTGAATAATTGTAAACGATTTTTATCTAGGAGGTAAAGACAAAGTGGAAGTATTAAAAGTTTCAACAAAATCAAATCCTAATTCTGTGGCAGGTGCATTAGCTGCCATTATTAAAGAAAAGAATATAGTAGAAATTCAAGCAGTAGGAGCAGGTGCTATAAACCAAGCAGTAAAAGCAATTGCTATAGCAAGAGGCTTCGTTGCCCCTAGCGGAAAAGATATTGTTTGTGTTCCAGCATTCACTGATATTGAAATTGATGGTGAAGAAAGAACAGCAATAAAACTAATCGTTCAACCAAGATAATATTTTATAAGGAATTATTTAGTGGATTTTATTTAGGGGAGATAAAAAAGGACTACATTTCGTAGTTCTTTTTTAGTATTACTTAAATTAGCACTTTATAAGCCTTGAATTTTTTTGAATTTCCATATATAATGAAATAGTTAAATAGATAACTATTTTAAATTTAAAGTAAAGAGGTGTGTTTAATGGTATCTAAAGAAGTTGTAGTAAACAACGGAACTGGTTTACATGCAAGACCAGCGACTTTATTAGTTAAGAAAGCTTCATCTTTCAAGTCAGATGTAAGCATAGAATTCAATGGAAAGAAAGCAAACGTTAAGAGCTTAATAGGAGTTCTTTCTTTAGGAGTAACTAAGGGAGCAACTATAACTGTTTTAGCAAGCGGAGATGACGAAGCTTTAGCAGTAGAAGAAATAGCTAACTTAATAGCTAACTTAGAAGACTAATAAAAAAGTGCCTTAGGGCACTTTTTTTACTTTAATAGGAGCTGTATATCTACAGCTCCATAATTTTTTATGTAGTTAGTTATTAAATTTGAAAGGATTGCATTTATAAATTAGAACTATAAGATCTATGGCTGCTGCAAATATTATAATGTATATTAATCTTTGTAATAGTACTGAACCAGCTGTAAATAAACTTACGATATTTATACTTAATAATCCAATAAGTCCCCAGTTAATTGCACCTATTATTACTAATAAAAAAGATATTTTATCTAAAAGGCTTATTTTACACATTATTTATCCCCCTTTATAAACTATTACAGTATAGTATATTATAGAAATATAAAAATATAACTTGAAAATAACTTAAAAAAGCTGAAAGTTAATTTAAAATATGATATAATACGAATGATGTATTTAAAAAAGAAAAATTTATTCGGAGGTTTTCAAAGGATGAGAGATTTATATAATTCACCATTAAATTCAAGATATGCATCAAAGGAAATGAGCTACATATTTTCGGATAATATGAAATTTTCAACTTGGAGAAAATTATGGGTAGCTTTAGCTGAAGGAGAAAAAGAATTAGGTTTAAATATTACAGAAGAGCAAATAGAAGAATTAAAATCTAATATATATAATATAAATTATGATGAAGCTATAAAAAGAGAAAAAGAAGTTAGACACGATGTTATGAGTCATGTATATGCTTATGGATTACAATGTCCAAATGCTAAAGGAATAATTCATTTAGGAGCTACAAGTTGTTATGTAGGAGATAATACAGATATAATCATTATGAAAGATGCGTTACTTTTAGTTAAAAAGAAATTAGTAACAGTATTAAATCATTTATCAAATTTTGCACTTAAGTATAAAGATATGCCAACTTTAGGATTTACTCATTTTCAACCTGCTCAATTAACGACAGTAGGTAAAAGGGCTACTCTTTGGATGCAAGATTTAGTACTAGATATAGAAAATATAGATTTTCTATTATCTACATTAAAATTAAGAGGTGTTAAAGGAACTACAGGAACTCAAGCTAGTTTTATGACGTTATTTAATAATGATGAAGAAAAGGTAAAAGAATTAGATAAAATAGTGGCTAAAAAAATGGGCTTTGAAAATAGTTATGGTGTGACTGGTCAAACTTATCCACGAAAATTAGACTCCATAGTTTTAAACAGATTATCAGAAGTTGCTCAAAGTGCTTATAAGTTTAGTAATGACTTAAGATTACTTCAAAGTATGAAAGAAATAGAAGAACCTTTTGAAAAAAATCAAATAGGATCTTCAGCTATGGCTTATAAGAGAAATCCTATGAGAAGTGAAAGAATGAGTTCTTTAGCTAGATATGTTATTGTAAATTCTTTAAATCCAGCAATAACAGCAGCAACACAATGGTTTGAAAGGACACTAGATGATTCTGCTAATAAAAGAATTGCAGTGGCAGAAGCATTTTTAGCATTAGACGGTGTTTTAAACTTATATATTAATATTGCTGAAAATATGGTGGTTTATGAAAAAGTTATAAGTGCGCATGTAAATAATGAATTACCATTTATGGCAACAGAAAATATTATGATGGAAGCAGTAAAAAGGGGTGGAGATAGACAAGAATTACACGAAAAAATTAGAGTTCATTCTATGGCTGCTGCTCAGAGGGTAAAAGGTGAAGGTTTAGACAATGATCTTATTACAAGAATAATAAATGATAATAGTTTCATGCTAAATAAAGAAGAAATACTAAATATTATTGATCCTAATAAGTTTGTAGGAAGAGCTCCAAGTCAAGTTGTTGAATTTATAGAAGAATACATAAAGCCAATTATTGAAAAAAATAAGGATGCTTTAGAAATTAAAAGTATAATAAATGTTTAACTTTTTACTTAAAAATATTCCTATGTTTTATTTATAATTATATTTAATTGAATAAAAAAAGAATATATGTCAATAATTAGTTATAGATAGCAAAGGAGGATATTTTATGGAGCTAAATTGTAATGATTTTATTAGTACTTGTATTAGTTGTAATGGAACTGGTAGGATAAGTTGTGACTGTGGTACTGATGAAGGTCCTAATACAAGATGTGTAACTTGTTTAGGAGAAGGAAGTTTTAAATGTCCTGTTTGTGAAGGTGAAGGAAAATTATAATATTTTTATAATAAATCTAAGATAGGTAATAAACCTATCTTTTTTTTATAACAAAAAGAATTTAAAGTAATAGTATAATATTATATTAATAAATGAGGGGTTTAAATGATTAATAATGAAAATCCATTAAAAGAAATTATTATGACTAAAATTTCAAATATAAAAGGTAATTTAGAAGATGAAGTGATTTATTTAATAGGTAAAAAAGATGGAAGTGGAAAAAATGCCCTTTATAAGGAGATGGAAATAATAATATCTGACGGTGATAGTGGAAAGTTAAGTTGCCTTGAATTAAAAGGTTTAGAAGGGTACAATCCTAGAATAATAATTGAAAAATATAAAGTTTAAAATAAAAATCAAATACTTTTTATAATACAACAAAAGGAAGAAGATAAAGGAATAAAAGCAGTAATATATGACTTTAATGAAGATAATTTAATTAATATTTTTAATACAGACTACTATAATAATTATGAATATAAAGTTGTTTATAATGATAATTGTAAAGTTCAAGTGACTAATAGTAAAGAAGAGTTGATATACAATATAGATATAGAAAATAGAGAAAAAAAGTATATTGAAGAGAAGTATGATAAAAATAGAAAGTTAAAAAGAACAATAATTGGAAAGGTATCACCTATATATGATGTTTTATCAATTAGAAATTATGAAAAAGATGTAGTTGATATTTTAATAAAGCAAAAAATAATAGGCGAAAATAATAATGATGTTATTGGAGAATTAATAAATATTTTAAGCTTTGACAAAGATAAGTTTAAAATTATAGAAACAACAGTATCGGTATATAGTGTGAAAAATAATAACTTAAATTTAAGAAACATTGAATTTATAAATAATAAATACGATTTTTCTAAAGTAGATTTTATTGAATCAGAATATAAGTCTAATTATAGATTAGAAAGAGTTATAGAAAAAGAATTTTTACTTATTCCGAAACATGACAAGTTAAGTTATTTATATAATAAAGTTAATTTAAGAAACTTTTCAGAATATGAAATATTAGCATATTTAGAAGGTCCCAAATTTTGTAGTGAAAAGGGTGGAACACTATTAGTTGTAGAAAAAAGAAATGATGATTATATTATAAATTCTGAAATAAGAGGTATTATTCCTCCTATAATTATTTCAGATAATAAGAATAATGGATATAATGATTTGATAGTTAAAATAATGAATAATGAAGATGAAGAGTTTAGAATTTTAAAATATAATGGAAATTCTTATCCTATAAATCCATTAAACGGAGAAAAGTTAAAGAAAGGAATTAAGATATCTGGAATAGCAGTTATATCTGATGATTTATTTTATAAAAAGGGTATTGAATATTAGAAAAAGGTCATGTCCATATTTAATATAGACATGACCTTGAATTATTTTAATTCTATGGAACTCTTTAAATCTACTTTAAAAGCTTCACCTTCAGCTTTTAAAATATGACCTGAAGAATAAGGTTTTCCATCTAAAGTTATAATAACATTATCAACATTGAAATAGCTGCCAAAAGTATTACATATAGCAGTAAGAGTACTTGACTCTGCACCAGCGCCTAAGTTTTGCGCGCTTACAAAATTAGATGAAAAATCAACTGTTATAGTTGAAGTATCTTTATCTACATTAGCTGAGTTTAAAATAATCTCACTAGAAATTGATGGAGATATATCATCATTTGGAGATTTTTTTAATTCATTAACTAAAGCTGTAGCTGTTTTATTATCTTCAATTTTAATTACTTTATTTATGTACACAACTTTATCAGTTACAACATCATAATAATATATTTTAGCATTTGCCTCTTTTACAGATTCTTTGCTTTCATTTTCTTTATTATTATTATTATCATTATCATTTTTATCTTTAGAGGTTGTCTCTTTATCAACTACATTAGTTGAAGTATTAACTTTATTTCCATCGTCTTTTATTTTCTCAGAAGAATCTTTACAAGAAATTAAAGAAAAAGGAATTGATAATGATAATAGTATTGCTAGTATTTTCTTTTTCATTTAAAACGCCTCCAATCTTAATATCTTTAAAATGAAAAATTGTTAATGTAATTATAACATAATTAAGATATTGTTACAAATTTACATAAAATAAAAAATTTAAAGTATTGATTACAGTAATGTTTGAAAAAAATATGTAAATATCATATAATATAAAACATCGGCTTAAACATCATTTATTAAAGTCTAAATACCATAAAGAAAAAGGAGAAAATAAGTAATGCAAAAAACAACTGAAGTAAATAATGAAAGATATTTAGAAATTATGAGAATAATTGAAGAGGTATGTAAAAACAATTTAAATGAAGAATACTTGTTTCTTGCAGAAAACTTATGTAAAGAAATATTTATGCTAGAAGATTCTAACATAAATAAGGGGAAGGCAAACTCATGGGCTTGTGGAATAATTCATGCTTTAGCATTAAAAAATGGATTATTTACAAATAAATCTAATATAGATATTAAGGCTTCTGATTTTTATAAATTATTTAGCGTAAGTAGTAGTACAGGCCTTTCTAAATCTAAAGAAGTTAGAAGTATGATAGATATTGATGAAGATAAATGGTTAATTTCTTTAGATAATGAAGAAATTAAATTAACTGAAGAATTAATTGTTGCTAAAGAGCAAGAAAAAGAGAAAAGTGTAAATTTAGATGAAATTATAATTAAAGAAGATAAGGACTTAATAGAAGCTAATAAAATAGCAAGTGATGCATGGAATCAAAAGAATTTTAATAAAAAGGTTAAGTTAGCAAAAGAAGCATTAGAAATTAGTAATAAATGTGCAGAAGCATATATTATATTATCTTATGATAACTCCTTAAGTAAAGATGAACAAAAGAACTTAGCTAATAAAGCAGTAGAAGTAGCTAAAGAAGTTATAGGAGAAGAAAATATAGATAAGTTTATTGGAAAGTATTTAGATTTAGAAATTACTAAGCCTTATTATAGTGCAAAATATAGACTTGGAAATTTATTATGGAGTATAAATGAGAAAAAAGAAGCCATTAAAGAGTTTAAGGAGTTATTAAGATTGTGCCCTGAAGATAGATTATTAATAAGAGGGGTTTTACTTTCTTGGCTAATTTCAGAAAACCTAGATGAAGAAATAGAGGAAATTTTATCTAAGTATAAAGATGATTATATTTCAGCAACTAAGTTTTCAAAAGCACTTTATTTATTTAAATTAGGTAAATTAGATGAAGCAGAAAGAGCTTTAAGAATTGCTAATGCATCAAATCCTTTTGTTGTTAGTTATATTACTAAGCAAAAAAGAGTTCCTAAGATACAGCCGGAATTTAAGAGTTTAGGCTCGGAAGAAGATGCAATTTACTATATAAAAAATGCAGAAGTTGCTTGGAACTCAGTAGCTGGAGCTAGAAATTGGGTAAAACAAATAAAAAATAATCTTTAATTAAAATAGTGTCTGGCTTTTCCAGACACTATTTTAATTATTATATAAATTTATTAAATTTAGGAGTAATTTTCTATAGCCTTCACAGGAAGATACAGAAGGTGGCATATTATTTTCGTTACGAAGATAAGAAATATTTTCGATTTCATTATTAAAATATAAATTATATAATTTATTATAGTAAGGAATTTTTAATCCATCATATATTTTTTGCGAAATATTATCATTTATAGTAAGATCTTTATTTAATATTTTAAGATATATGAAATAGTATAAAATGGAGAGAGAAGTTTTTTCTACTTGCCTATAATCATATACTTTTATATTGTCATAATCTTTTATAATACTTTCAAAAAAAGTAGAAGTAGAGGAATGTAAAGTTAATATGTCATTATTTAAATAGCTAAGAAGAGAATTTGTATAAAATGATAGATTGTTTAAAAAATTCCATAAGTCATTTACATCAAAGGTATCTATGGTGATATTTTCTGAAATTTCCATATGAAAATCTGTGAGTATTCTTTTGCTTGCATGGGAAACTTCTCCATTGCCACATAATGTATAGTTCCTAACTACATCAAAGGCAATTCTAGTATCTTCTTTAGCACCTATAGCATATTTTCCATCACTATTAAAAAAGTTAATGGTAGACAAAGAAAAATGAATCAATGCAATTAAGGCTAAATAAGAATACTCTATTTTAGTAACTCCAATTGAAAACAGTGCTACAAATATAATAAAATCAAAAATAGGTCCAATAAAGAAGAAAAATCTAATTTTTTTTAATAGAATATTATATTGAAGCTTTGAAGATATTGATATGGAATTAAAATGTATTTTGCTAGTAATAAAATTATCTTTAAATAATAAAATTTTTAATTTTAATTTAGATTTATTTTTTTCTAAATTAAAAGGAATTAAGTAATAATTAGAAGTTTTAAAACCTAAGAATAATGATGAAATATAATGGACTAATTCATGAAAGAATAAAATTAAATATTCAATAATAATTATTTTAAATGCTGTTATTAAATAATTCAAAAAATCATCCTTAAATATTGTTCCTAATAATTAATATACTGTTAATTGATAAAAAAGTGATTATTTTTACGGCATATATTATCTTATTAAAATAATTTTTATGATATAATAAATAAGCAACTTTATAAAGTAAAGGAGAAGTAAATGAATATACAAATATTTGGCAGAAAAAAGTGTTTTGAATCAAAAAAGGCTGAAAGATATTTTAAGGAGAGAAAAATTAATTTTCAATATATAGATATAGATATAAAAGGATTAAGCAAGGGTGAATTGAACTCAGTAAAGAAAAGTATTTCTATAAATAATCTTATTAATGAAAAATCTAAGGAATTTAAAACATTAAATTTAGATAAAATAAGAAGTATTGATATGAAAGAAGAAATTCTACTTAAAAACCCTAAATTATTTAAAGCTCCTATTGTTAGGAATGGAAATTTAGCTACTTTAGGTTACAAAAAAGAAGTTTGGGATAATTGGGAATAGAAATATAGGGTGAAACAAATGATTAAAATTAAAATACAAAAGGGAAAAAATGATAATCCAATTTTTAAAATAAATATAAAGGATAAAGAAATAGATAAATATAAATTTTTAAAAAGAGCATTAATTGAGGGGAGAAGTATTAAAGGAAATTTTAATTATGAAATCCCTCTTAGATATTTAGTTCCAATAGTAAATAATTTAGATAAAGATAGTTTATCTATTGATAGATATAGTAAGTTAGAGTTTTTAGAATTTTATGATGAGTATGAAGAGAAATATTATGCTAGCTTTACAGCCACACCAAGATTTATGAAGTTATGGAGAATGGAAAAGTGTCCTAATATATTTAAAATAAAGATTGACCCTAAAACATTAAATTTGACTAAGGAAATTGCATTTAGAAAAGTACAGATAGAATTTGACTCAATAATATAAAAAGAATCAAAGCCACTAAGCTTTGATTCTTTTTTATAATTAATGAAGGAGATGAATTTATATGGATTAGCCTTTAAAGCTAATAGCTAGTATAATATATGAAAATATAAATATAAGTGTTACATATAAATTATTTTTGTAATTTTACACAATTAAAATAGGGCGTAGTTAGTTATATAATAAGATAGAAAAACAAGATATTATGGAGGTTACTTATGGATAGAATATATAGTTATGGGAGAAGTTTTTTTAAAACAATAAAAGAAGGTAATGAATTAAATTGGGTTATAGGGAATGGAATAGGAGGTTTTTCTAATTCAACTATTACAGGAGGAAGTTCTGTTTTACATCATGGATATTTAGTAGCAGCTTTAAATCCCCCTGTGAATAGGTATTTAATTCTTACAAGAACTCAAGAAGAAATAGAAATAAGTAATAGGAAGTATGATTTAACTTCTCAATCGTATATTAATAAATCGAAAAATGGGCACGAATATTTAGAAAGATTTACTTTCGATTGTATTCCAGAATATAGATATAGAGTTGAGGATGTTTATATAAAAAAGACTATATCTATGGATTATGGATATAATACAGTAGCTATATGCTATGAAATTGAAAATGGTATTGAAGAATCAAACTTTAAAATTACTCCTGTATTTAATTATAGATTAGCAGGAGAAGCTATAGAAAAGTCAAAGTTGAAATTTAATCAAGAAATAAAAGATAATATGCTTACATTGATTCCTAATGAAAATAAGAATATTAAAATTACACTAAAAACTTCAGAAGGTGACTTTTATGATAGAAAGTTAATTCCTACAAATCTAGCTACTCCTAATTATTTATATGAGGATAATAATTACTACCAAATAGAAAATAGAACAGGCTTTTTAGGACTAGATAATCACTATACTCCTTATGACATTAATATTAAAATTAAAGCTAATGAAAATAAGAGGATCTACTTAATATGTACAATAGAAGATGAAATTAGCAAAACAGGATTTCAAATAGAAGAAGAATATAAAAAAAGGACTAATGACTTAGTATTAAGAGCTGGATATAATGATAATTTTGCCAATAACTTAGTTAAAGCAGCAGATCATTTCATTGTAAAAAGAAATAGTACTGGGCTTAAAACAATTTTAGCTGGATATCCATGGTTTACGGATTGGGGAAGAGATACAATGATAGCTTTTGAAGGGTTGGTGCTATGTACGAAAAGGTTCGATGATGCAAGAGAAATATTAGAGTCTTTTTCTAGATATGTAAAAGGTGGATTAATACCTAATTTATTTCCAGATACTAATACAGACCCTTTGTATAACACTGTAGATGCTTCTCTTTGGTATTTTCAAGCTGTCTATAAATATTTAAAGTATACAGAAAGAGAAGAGGACTATAAATTTATTGAGAACAAAATATATGATAAATTAGTTGAAATATTTAAGGCATACTCAACAAGAACAGAATTTTCTATAGGAATGGATACTGATGGATTAATATTTGCTGGATCAGGATTAGATCAAGTAACTTGGATGGATGTAAGAGTGGGGGAAATAGTTGTAACACCTAGACATGGTAAGCCAGTAGAAATTAATGCTCTATGGTATAATGCACTATGTATAATGGAAGAGCTTAGAATTAAACTTAATAAAGAAGATTTAAAGTATAGAGAATTATCTGAAAAAGTTAAAAAAGCTTTTAATAAAAAGTTTTGGAATAATGAAAAACAGTGTTTGTATGATGTAATAGACAAAAAAGATGATAGTATACGTCCAAATCAAATTTGGGCAGTATCACTACCTTTTTCTATTTTACCAAAAGAAAAAGAAAAATTAGTTGTAAGTACAGTGCATAAGCACTTATATTCTACTTATGGATTAAGATCTCTATCCTTCATGGATGAAAATTATAAAGGGAAGTATATAGGAGAACTTATAAATAGAGATTTAGCTTATCATATGGGAACAACTTGGAGCTTTTTAATTGGACCGTTTATTACAGCTTATATAAAAGTTAATGATTTTAGTGAAACTTCAATCATTAGGGCTAAAGGAATGTTATCAGTATTTGAAGATCATTTAAAAGATGGTTGTATAAATGGAATTGCTGAAATTTTTGATGGAGATTTTTCATCTACAAGTAGGGGATGCTATACCCAAGCTTGGGGGGTAGCAGAAGTACTTAGAGTGTTTAAAGAAATATATAGAAAATAAATAATGAAATTATAAGAAAATATGCTATAATAAGTGTGTATAAGAAAGGAATAAAGTAATGAAAAAAATTATTAGTTTTTCTAACAGTATATTTATTATTGCTATAGCTATATTTTTATATGGGATATATAAAATTTATACAATTAGGAAAAATTTACCGATTGGAGCATGTCCAATAGATGATAATAGACCTATATTATATTTATCAATTATATTAATGATACTTTCTATAATAGTATCTTATGTTGAGGATAGAAAATTGAAAAGAATGTAAAAAGTATTAACAAAATATCTCAAAATGATAAAAAATTATTATAATGATATAAATAAGGAATAATTGGCAATTGAAGGGTTTCCATAATCTTTATTTATCATTTTAATATGAGAAATATATTTAATTAATTAAGAATATTTCTATAGATTAAGGAAATAAAGGGGATTTCCAAGATTAAAGAGCTTGTTAAGGTTTTGGCATACTTATTGCTTCAATAAGTAATGAAACTTTAAAGGCTCTTTTTAGTTTTTTAAGATTTAAAACATATAGCTATGTGAAAAAAATTTAATTAAAACGATTACTTATGTGGTATGAAGGAATAGGATTATTATCAAAATGAGAATATTTTTTCGTAGTGATAATAATCATATATTCTCGAGTGATGTATAAGCTTAATCTAATTAACTTACATGAGGGGGAATATATTATTATGTTAGAGGTAGGAAAAAAAGTAAAGAAAAGTACTTCGATTTTTGATGTAGATGGAGTACCAAGCCTAAAAAAGGCTATACCATTATCCGTACAACATTTACTTGCTATGATAGTTGGAAACGTTACTCCAGCTATAATAGTGGCTGGTATTACAGGAATGGACTTAAGTGACAAAACCTTATTAGTTCAATGTTCATTGTTTATGGCAGGTATCGCAACTTTAATGCAATTATATCCAATATGGAAATTAGGATCAGGGCTACCTGTAGTAATGGGAATAAGTTTTGCTTATGTACCAACTTTAACTGCCATAGGTTCGGCTTACGGAATTGAGGCAATTTTTGGCGCTCAATTAATAGGAGGAATTGCGGCAATTTTAGTAGGGGCATTTATTAAGCCGTTACGAAAGTTATTTCCACCATTAGTTGCTGGAACAGTTGTGTTTACTATTGGTTTATCATTATATCCAACAGCAATTAAATATATGGCTGGAGGAGCAGCAGCAAGTGACTTTGGTGCTCCAATTAATTGGGCTATAGCTCTTGTTACTTTAGTTGTTGTTTTATTCTGTAATCATTTTACAAAGGGATATGTAAAATTAGCTTCTATATTAGTAGGTATAATAGCAGGATATGTTTTTTCTATAGCAATCGGAAAGGTAAGTTTTGATGCTATTTCATCAGCAGGATGGATACAAGTTCCAACACCATTACATTATGGAATGAAATTTATACCTTCAGCTATTATTTCTATGGTTATTATTTATATTGTTAATTCTGTTCAAGCTGTTGGAGATTATTCAGCAACAACAGAAGGTGGATTAGGTAGAGAACCTAGGGATACTGAATTATCAGGAGGAATAATGGCAAATGGAGTTTCAAGTATAATTGGTTCATTCTTTGGAGGTTTGCCTACAGCAACCTATAGTCAAAATGTTGGAATAGTTGCTATGACTAAAGTTGTAAGCAAGTATATCATTATGATAGCTGCTGTGTTTATGCTAATAGCAGGATTTATACCAAAGTTTGGTGCTTTAATTACTACAATACCACAAAGTGTATTAGGCGGTGCTACTATAATAGTATTTGCAATGATAACAATGACTGGTATAAAGGTAATTATAAAAGATGAACTTTCTAGTAGAAACACAAGTATAGTTGGGCTTTCTGTTGCCCTTGGAATGGGAGTAACACAAGTTCCAGGAGCATTAGATGCTTTCCCAAGTTGGGTTAATATGGTTTTTGGAAGTTCACCAGTTGTAATAACTACTATAACAGTTATTTTATTAAATTTAATACTGCCTAAAAAAACTATTAAAGATGAAGATAATGAGAGAAGCAAAATAGAAAAATAATAGTAAAAGGCTGTATATAGAAATAATAATTTTATATATAGCCTTTGATTTTTATAGAGTTACAAATAAAATAATAAAAATTTGGAATGTAAAATTATCAAAATGAGAAGTAATCTTAAATTAATAATTGAAGCAAATCCCAATATTAGTTTTATTTTATTGATTACATAAGGGGGAGTCATAGATATGGTAGAGATATGGAAAAGAAATGGTGAAGATAATAGAAATACTTCTGTTTTTGATTTAGATGGGGTACCACCAATTAAAAAGGCAATACCTTTATCATTGCAGCACTTATTAGCAATGATAGTAGGAAATGTAACACCAGCAATAATAGTTGCAGGGGTTACTGGAGTAAGTTCAAGTGATAAAGCTCTTTTAGTACAGTGTTCATTATTTATAGCAGGTATAGCTACATTGTTACAACTATATCCTATATGGAAATTTGGATCAGGTCTGCCTATTGTTATGGGAGTTGGATTTGCATATGTACCAACTTTAACTGCTATAGGTGCAACTTATGGAATAGAAGCTATTTTTGGAGCTCAATTAATAGGGGGAATAGTTGCAGTTTTAGTTGGAATATTTATTAAACCTTTAAGAAAATTATTTCCACCTTTAGTTGCAGGAACTGTTGTTTTTACAATAGGCTTATCATTATATCCAACTGCTATTAAATATATGGCTGGTGGAGTAGGAGCATCTGATTTTGGTTCAATACAAAATTGGATAATAGCCTTTGTAACTTTAGGAGTAGTATTATTTTGTAATCACTTTACAAAAGGATATTTTAAACTTGCATCTATATTAGTAGGGATAATTGTTGGATACGTATTCGCTATAATATTTAATAAAGTTGATTTTAGTGCAATAGCCAATGCTGGTTGGGTACAAGTTCCTAAACCACTACACTTTGGATTAAAGTTTTATCCATCAGCAATATTATCTATTGTTATTATCTATATAGTAGATTCAGTACAAACTGTTGGTCAATATTCAGTTGCTACTGAAGGCGGCTTAAATAGAGAACTTAAGGATTCAGAATTATCTAATGGAATAATAGGAAATGGAATAGTAAATATAATTGGCTCAGTAATGGGGGGATTACCAACATCAACATATGGACAAAATATAGGAATAGTTGCTATGACAAAGGTTGTAAGTAAATTCATAATTGCTTTAGCAGCAGCTTTTATGTTAATAGCAGGATTTATCCCTAAGATTGGAGCTTTAATAACTACAGTACCACAAAGCGTACTTGGTGGAGCAACCATTATAGTATTTGCAACAATTACAATGACAGGTATTAAGCTAATTTTTAAGGATGAATTATCTACTAGAAATATTACTGTTGTTGGATTATCAGTTGCTTTAGGAGTAGGAATAACACAAGTCCCAGGAGCTTTAGATGCTTTTCCAAGCTCAATAAGTATTTTATTTGGAAGTTCACCAGTAGTGATTACTACTATTTCCGTAATATTTTTAAATTTAATATTACCAAAACAAAGTTTAAAAGAAGAAGAAGAAGAAAGACAACAAATAGATAATAAATAGATAAAAAGCTATATAATAATTTAAATTATTATATAGCTTTTTATATTAATGGCATAAAAATTGCTTTTAAAATTAATTGGAGATTAATTTAGCAAAAGAGGTGTTTAAAGATGCCATCTATTTTGAAAGAAATTCAAGGCGCAGTAATGAAATACATAAATATCGTTGAAAAGATATTAAATGTTGATGTAGAAGTTGTGGATGAAAACTTAATTAGAATAGCAGCTACAGGAGCCTATAGAAATAGAATAGATAAGGATATATCAAAACAAGGTTATGCCTATAGGGAAGTACTGAAAACTGGGGAATTCAAGGCTATTACAGAGCCAGGTAAAGATAGTATATGTAGAGACTGTATAAAAAGAGGAAAGTGCGAAGAATTATTTGAAATGAGCACTCCTATAAAATTTCAAGGCAGAATAATAGGTGTTTTAGGATTAGTATGCTTTAATGAAGAACAAAGAGATCAAATTCTTGAAAGGTTTGAAAATTATAGGGCTTTTATAGAGCAAATTGCAGAATTTATAAGCACAGCAGCTTTTGAATATTATCAAAAAAAACGTGATGATATTGTGGTAAAATCATTAAACTTAATAATTGATAAAATGGACCAAGGTGTAATGGTTTTAAATAAGAATAATAAGGTGACCCATATAAATTCTAAGGGTGCTGAAATTATTAAACAAGTAGATAATTTCTTTGCTTTAAGTGTTTCTATTGAACCAACAGGAGACAGTTTGTTTCAAATGGATATATTTAAAGTTTTAATTGGGAATCAAAGCTTTCAGTTTATAGGTAATCTATTTCCTATGGAGCTAAATGATAAACAATTTGATAAAATATTTGTCTTTCGAGATTATAAGGGATTTAGAGATAATATATCAGAATATACAAACATAAAAAACTCTATAAAAACTGATAATATATTAGGAAAAACTCAAATTATGGAGGACTTAAAGGGAAGAGTAAAAAAAATAGCCCTATCATCTTCAACAGTTTTAATTACTGGCGAAAGTGGAACAGGAAAAGAAATATTTGCAAGATCAATACATAACGAAGGGAATAGGAGAGATAAAGCTTTTGTAGCTATAAACTGTGGTGCTATACCAGATACACTTCTTGAAAGTGAATTATTTGGGTACGTAAAAGGTGCATTTACAGGTGCAGATCCTATGGGGAAGATAGGTAAGTTTGAATTAGCTAATAAGGGAACTATTTTTTTAGATGAAATAGGAGACATGCCTATTTATCTTCAAACTAAATTATTAAGAGTACTTCAAGAAAGAAAAATAACAAGAGTAGGCTCTAATAAAGAAATTGATATAGATGTAAGAGTAATTGCAGCAACAAACAAAAATTTAAAGGAATTAATAAAAGAAAACAAATTTAGAGAAGATTTATATTACAGATTAAATGTTATTCCATTTGAAATTCCAGCTTTAAGGGAAAGAATAAAGGATATAGATATTTTAATAGAATTTTTTATTAAAAAATACACTGAGCTTTTAGGTAAAACCTTTAGTTCCATAGAAATAACTGAAGAGGTAATGGATGCTTTCTATAAATACCCTTGGCCGGGTAATGTTAGAGAGTTAGAAAATACAATTGAATTTATTGTTAATATGATTGGAACAGATGGAATTATAGATAAAGAAGTTATTCCTAAAAATATATTAAATAGCGAAGGATATGAAAAGTCAGTAGATAATGATGAAGTAGTTACATTAAAAGAGTTAGAAGAAAGAGAAATAAAAAAAGCATTAAAGATGTATGGAACAACTACTGAAGATAAAAAGAAAATTGCAAAAAAATTAGGGATTGGAATTGCAACCCTTTATAGAAAAATTGATGAATATAATTTATTAAAATAAAGTTAAGGTCAGTATTCTTTGAAAGAATATTGACCTTTTTATTTCAATTACATCAAAATCCTTTATTGATAATATTTGTAAATAAATATAAAATTAGAGTATAGGTAATGGTTAATATTTATTTTGGAGGTGCAATATGGCTTATAAAGTAATAGGAAGCAGTGTGAATAGGCTAGATGCTATTGCAAAGGTTACTGGAAAAGCAAAATATGCTGATGATTATTTTGAAAGAGATATGTTAATTGGAAAAGTTTTAAGAAGTCCCCATGCCCATGCATTAATAAAAAATATAGATACTGGTGAAGCTGAAAATTTAGAGGGCGTAGAAGCTATTATAACTTATAAGAATTTACCAAGTATAAAATTTTCTACTGCAGGTCATCCTTGGTCATTAGATGAAAAACACAGGGATGTAGAAGATAGATTGATTTTAACTAATAAAGCTAGGTTTGTAGGAGATGCTATAGCAGCAGTTATAGCGGAAAATGAAATAATAGCAAATAGGGCCTTAAATTTAATTAAGGTGGAATATGAAATACTACCAAATATAATAAATCCTGAAGATGCATTTAAGGAAGGGGCTCCTGTAATACATGAAGATAGACCTGATAATATTATAAGTGATTTTGGATCAGAATCAGGAAATGTAGTTGAAGACTTTAGGAATGCTGATTTTATTTTTGAAGACGATTTCGAAACTGGTATAGTTCAACATTGTCAAATGGAAAATCATACTGCATATGCGTATGTGGATGCTGAAGGCAGAATAGTTATTGTATCATCAACACAAATTCCTCATATAGCAAGACGAGTTGTAGGTCAAGCTCTTGGGATTCCTTGGGGAAGGGTAAGAGTTATAAAACCTTATATAGGTGGAGGGTTTGGAAATAAACAGGATGTTGTAATTGAACCATTAACTGCAGCTATGTCTCTTGCAGTTAATGGGAGACCTGTAAGATATACATTAACGAGAGAGGAAACTTTCATAGATTCAAGAACAAGACATGCTATGAAGTTTCACTTTAAGACAGCAGTATCTAAGGATGGCAAATTACTTGGAATAGCAATTAATAATTTAGTTAATAATGGAGCTTATGCTTCTCATGGACATTCAGTAACTATGAGTGCTGGAGGAAAATTTAGACCTTTATACGATTTTAATTCAATTAAGTATTCTCCTAGAACAGTGTACACTAATTTACCCGTTGCTGGAGCTATGAGGGGGTATGGAGCACCACAAATGTTTTTTGCTATAGAAAGCCATATTGAAGATATAGCTAGAAATTTAAATATTGATCCAATTGAGTTTAGATTAAAAAATTTAATAAAAGAAGGTTATGTAGAGCCTGTTAGTAAAAATATTGCACGCTCCTTTGCATTGCCAGAATGTATAAATAAGGGAAAAGAACTTATTAAATGGGATGAAAAGAAAGAAAAATATAAAAATCAAAAAGGCAATAAAAGAAAAGGATTGGGAATGGCTTGTTTTAGCTACTTTAGTGGAACTTATCCAGTTTCCCTAGAAGCAGCTGGAGCTAGAATAGTAATGAATCAAGATGGTTCAGTACAATTGCAAATAGGTGCTACAGAAATAGGTCAAGGAAGCGATACAGTTTTTGCTCAGATGGTAGCTGAAACTCTAGGTATAAATATTGATATGGTACATGTAATAAGTACACAAGATACTGATATAACCCCTTTTGATACTGGGTCCTATGCATCAAGACAAAGCTTTGTTTCTGGAGCAGCAGTAAAGAAGGCGGCAGTAGAGGTTAGAGATAAAGTATTAAGCTTTGCTAGTGAAATTTGTGGGATGCCTAAGGAAGCTTTAGATATTGAGGATTGTAATATAATAGAAAAAGATTTAAAAAGAGTTATTTGTACATTGGAAGAAATAGCTATGAACTCTTACTATCATAGGGAGAAGGCTTGCCCTATAACAAGTGATACTTCTGTTAATATTAGAAATAATGCAATAGCTTATGGAGTAACATTTACCGAATTGGAAGTAGATATTAGGACTGGAAAAATAGAGATATTAGAAATATATAATATACATGATTCTGGAATTATTTTGAATCATAGTCTAGCAGAAGGACAAGTACATGGTGGTGTTAGTATGTCTTTAGGTTATGCATTAACAGAACAAATGCTCTTTGATGAAAAAACAGGTAGAGCATTAAATAACAATTTATTAGATTATAAACTTCAAACAATAATGGATACTCCAAAGATTGATGCATATTTTATCGAAAAATTTGAGCCGGCAGCAGGGTTTGGACAAAAATCATTAGGAGAAAATACAACTATTTCTCCAGCTCCTGCAATAAGAAATGCAGTATTAGATGCAACTGGTGTTGCTTTTAATAAGATTCCTATGAATCCACAAGCTGTATTTGAAAAATTTAAGGAAGTTGGATTAATTTAGGAGGAGAAATTTTATGTTTGATATTAAAAATATTTATGAGCCTAATACTATAGATGAAGCTTTAGAAATATTATATAGAGAAAATTCCAAGATAATTGCAGGGGGGACAGATATATTAATTAGTTTACAACATGGTAAATTTTCTGAGGTTACTTTACTAAGTTTAAGAAATATTCAAGAATTAAAAAATATAGTTAAATTGGAAAATGGAAATATTGAAATAGGAGCCATGGCATCTTTTACTGATATATTTAGAAGTGAAGAGATTAATAATAATATACCAGTTCTTGCAGAGGCTGCAGTATCTATGGGAGGACCTCAAATAAGAAATATGGCGACTATAGGAGGCAATGTTTGTAACGGTGCAGTTTCAGCTGATAGTGCTACTACTTTATTTAATTTAAATTCCAAGTTATTAATTAAGTCTAAAGAAAAAGAGAGATTAGTATCAATAAAGGAGTTTTATTTAGGACCGGGTAAAGTAAATATTGATTCAAATGAAGTTTTAGTAAAAATAATAATTAATAAAAAAGATTATGAAAACTATTATGGTAATTATATAAAATTTAGTAATAGAAAAGCCATGGATATTGCAATGCTTGGAGTATCTGTATTAGGGAGCATAAAAGAAGGAAAATTTAATGATTTAAGAATATCACTAGGAGTAGCTGCGCCAGTTCCAATAAGGTGTATAGAAGCTGAAAATTATGCTAGGGGCTTAAAAATTACTATGGAAAATATAGATAAAATTTCAGAAATGGCACTATTAAATGCAAAGCCAAGAAATTCATGGAGAGGCTCAAGAGATTTTAGAATACATTTAATAAAGGAATTAACAAAAAGAGGTATATTAAAAGTCATTGAAAGAGCCGGAGGTAATATATATGAATAGTAATTATATAAAAAAAATTAATTTAATAGTAAATGAAAAACAATATAATTTAGAAGTTGATATTAGAGAAACACTGCTTGAAGTGTTAAGAGAAAGATTGCATTTTACTGGAGTAAAAAGAGGATGTTCTGTTGGAGAATGCGGAGCATGTACAGTTTTAGTAGATGGAGAGCCAATTGATTCATGTATTTATCTGGCGGTATGGGCTAATAATAAAAGAATTACTACTGTGGAAGGGTTGGAAAAAAAAGGACAATTATCTTCTGTTCAAAAGGCTTATATTGAAGAAGGGGCTATTCAATGTGGGTTTTGTACTCCGGGATTAGTTTTAACTACTACATCATTAGTAAATAGCGGGAAAAAATATACTGATGAAGAAATAAAAAGGGAGATATCAGGACATCTTTGTCGTTGTACAGGCTATCAAAAAATATTTAATGCCACTAAAAGGGCCTTGGAGAAAAAATAAAATTTGTCTGGAGGAATTACAATGAGCAAAACTTTATTTATTAAGAAAATAAAAGCTTTAGTAACTTGTGACAATAAAGATAGTTTATTAGAAAATATAAATTTATTTATAGAAGATGGTATAATAAAATACATTGGGGAAGATACTTTTGAGGCTGATGAAGTAATAGATGGTAAGGATATGTATGCTTATCCTGGATTAATAAATAGTCATCATCATCTTTTTCAGACTTTTACAAGAAATCTTCCTCAGGTTCAAAATATGGAATTATTTGATTGGCTTACTACTCTTTATGAAATATGGAAGGGAGTAGTATCGGAATCTGTAAGATATAGTTCACTAGTTGGAATGGGAGAGCTTATAAAGTATGGATGCACAACTTGTTTTGATCATCATTATCTTTTTCCAACAGCTGCCGAAGAAACTTTAATAGATGAACAATTTAACTCTGCAAAAGAATTAGGCATAAGATTTCATGCTTCAAGAGGAAGTATGAATTTAAGTAAAAAGGATGGAGGGTTACCACCGGATTCAGTAGTGCAAAGTATTGATAAAATTTTATATGATTCAGAAAGGGTAATAAAAAAATATCATAATGATAAAGAATTTTCTATGAGTCAAATTGTGTTAGCACCTTGCGCTCCTTTTAATGTTACTGCTGAACTTATGAAAGAAAGTGCAACCTTAGCAAGAAAGTATAATGTTAGATTGCATACACATTTGGCAGAAACTAAAGATGAAGAAAAATATACCATGGAAAGATTTAAAATGAGACCATTAGAGTATATGGATAAGTTAGGTTGGGTAGGTAGTGATGTTTGGTATGCTCATGGCATTCATTTTAATGATGAAGAACTTAAAGTTTTAGCTAAAACTCAAACAGGAGTAGCCCATTGTCCTATATCTAATATGAAATTATCCTCAGGAATTGCGAGAATACCTGAAATGATTAAAATGAATATTCCAGTAGGATTAGCTGTAGATGGTAGTGCAAGTAATGATGGATCTAATTTATTAGAAGAGCTTAGAGTTTGTTATTTGCTGCATAGATTAAATTGGAGTAATAAAGCACCAACAGGATATGATATACTTAAGCTAGCTACTAAGGGTAGTGCTAGAGTACTAGGTAGGAGTGACATTGGAAAAATTGAAGTTGGAAAAGCAGCTGATATATTTATGATAAACTCTAATAGAATAGAATTTATAGGAGCAGAGTATGATCCAAAATCAATACTTGGAACTGTGGGATTAAAGTCACCTGTAGATTATACTATAATCAATGGTAAGGTAGTAGTTAGAAAAGGAAAGCTAATCACAATAGATGAAGAAAAAATTGTATTTGAAAGTAGGAAGGCAGTAGAAAATTTATTTAATAAAATATAAAGGTGAAATATGAATGGAATAATATTAGCTTCTGGTTTTAGTACTAGAATGGGGAAAAATAAATTATTGATGAAAATAAATAATGAAGAAATTATTAGACGCGTAATTAAAGAAGTGAAAAAAAGTAACATTAGCAATATTATTTTAGTTGCAAGAGAAAAAACTATATTAGATATGGGAAAATTAGAAAATATAAAAGTTGTGGAAAATAAGGAAGCACATTTAGGACAAAGTTCTTCAATAAGGCTTGGAATAAATAGTTCTAAGATTGAGGAAGATTTTATGTTCTTTTGTGGAGATCAACCTTTTATAGATTTTAAGTCAATAAATAAACTTATAGAGGTCTCAAAGAAGTCAAATGAGAGTATTATAGTTCCTAGGATGAATGAAAGGACTGGTAGTCCAGTCATTTTTCCTAAAATATATAAAAAAGAATTAAATTTATTAACTGGAGATATTGGTGGAAGAGAGATAATAAAAAATAATAAAGAGAAAGTAATATATGTGGATATAATGAATCCATTATTTTTAGAAGATGTAGATACCAAGGAAGATTATATGAAGTTATCAAAGATATAAAAAAATTACTAAGTAGTTATCATTATGATATATTTTATCATAATGATAACTACTTATGTTGTATTTTATCTGGAAAATGTGAAGTTTTCATTGGCATAGAAAATGCTTCACTTAATAATAAATAAAGGATAAATAGGTGGAGGGGCAGTATGGATTATACAAATATCTTTGATAAGGTTATGAGATGTGCAGAAAAGTACAGAGATGATATGAGTAGCTTTTTAAGAGAAATTATTGCAATACCTTGTGAAAGTTGTTACGAAAAAAATAAGATATTACGAATAAAAGAAGAGATGGAAAAAGTAGGCTTTGATAAGATAGAAATAGATCCTATGGGTAACTTATTAGCTTATTTAGGTAAAGGAAGTCATTTAATTGCTCTTGACGGACATGTAGATACAGTTGGGGTAGGAGATCCTAGTCTTTGGAATTATAATCCTTATGAGGGGGATGAGGATGAAGAAGTAATTTTAGGTAGAGGTGCTAGTGATCAAGGTGGTGGCATAGCTGCTATGATTTATGCTGCAAAAATAATTAAAGAATTAGAATTAGAGGATGATTATACTCTTTTAGTGACATGTACAGTACAAGAAGAAGATTGTGATGGTTTATGCTGGCAGTATATTATTAATGAAGATGAAGTACGACCTGAGTTTGTAGTAATTACGGAGCCAACTTCCTGTAATATATATAGAGGACACAGAGGAAGAATGGAAATTAAAATTAGTACTTCAGGAATTAGTTGCCATGGATCTGCTCCGGAAAGAGGAGATAATGCTATATTTAAAATGGCTTCAATTCTTAACGAACTTAAGGAATTAGATGAGAAGTTATCATATAATGATTTTTTAGGTAAAGGTACATTAACAGTATCTGAAATATTTTATTCATCACCATCGAGATGTGCTGTTGCAGATGGATGTAGTATTTCTGTAGACAGGAGACTTACCTATGATGAAACTTATGAATCAGCTATAGAACAAATAAAGAATCTACCTTCTGTTAAAAAAGCTAATGCTAGAGTTTCTATTTATGATTATGACAAAGTATCATATACAGGTCTTTCCTATAATACAAAATCATATTTTCCTACTTGGGTAATACCTGAGGAACATGATGTATGTCAAACCTTAGTGGAAACATATAGAAATCTTTTTAGAGTTGAGCCTATTGTTGATAAATGGACATTTTCAACTAATGGAGTTTCTATAATGGGTAGATATGGTATACCCTGTATAGGTTTTGGGCCAGGACATGAGGATCAAGCCCATGCTCCAAACGAGAGAACATGGAAAAGTGAAATAGTAAAATCAGCTGCAATGTATGCTTTAATTCCTAAGATGTATTTAAAGAAGATTGAAATTAGGTAAGTGGTAATTATTATTAAATAAATTTAATAAGTGTGTTATATAATGTTGTAATAATTAGTTTAATAATATTATATGGCATACTTTTTTTATTCATAGTAATATATGGCTACCCTTTTATTTGTAGAATTAAATGAAAAATGGTAACATATAGTTAAGACTTTATAAATACTATGGAATAAAAGGTGGTAGCATGGAAGAAAGATTTATTACAGATATTGCTAATAAAATTAGTGATGGAATTATAATTTTAAATGCCGAGGATAAAGTAATTTATGCTAACAATTATGTGAGAAAAGCCTTAAGTGTTGGAAATAATGAAGTTACAAAAATAAAGGTAGATTTAAAAAATAGGGACGATGAAAATAAGATTAGAATTAAGTTCAAAGAAAAGGATTATGATGGAATAGGTGAAGTTTTAAGTTTTGATAGTGATTCCTATAATTATAGTAAGATAATCATATTAAATAAAATTTGTAATAAAGATAAATGCAATTATGAAACAAAAAATAATGTTTGGGGAGAAGTTCCACTTGAAGATGTAATTGGAGAATCAGAAGCTATGAAAAGTATAAAAAATAAAATCTTTAAAATAGCTAATTCAACTTCATCGGTACTAATAACTGGAGAAAGTGGTACAGGAAAAGAAGTAATAGCAAGGGCAATACATTCTCAAAGTAATAGAAGAGACAAGCCGTTTATAGCTATAAACTGTGCAGCAATACCGGAACCGTTATTAGAAAGTGAACTTTTTGGCTATGCAAAGGGAGCTTTTAGTGGAGCAAGTAATTCAGGGCGTGTTGGAAAATTTGAATTGGCAAATGGTGGGATAATATTTCTGGATGAAATAGGGGATATGCCTTTAGCATTACAAGTTAAATTACTTAGAGTCCTACAGGAAAGAAAGTTTGCAAAAGTTGGCTCTAATAAAATGATAAATTTAGATATAAGAGTTATTGCAGCAACTAATAAAAATATTAAAGAAATGATTAAAGAAAAAACTTTTAGAGAGGATCTATATTATAGAATAAATGTAATACCTATAGAATTACCTAGTCTTTCAGAAAGAAAGGAAGATATAAAGCCTTTAGTTCTGAATTTTATAGACAAATATTGTATAAGTTATGGATTACCTAAGATAAAAATAGAAGAAAAAGTTATAGAAAAACTGAAAAATTATCCTTGGGAAGGAAATATAAGAGAGTTACAAAATGCTGTAGAATTTATGATGAATTTAGTAGGAGAGGATAATTTAATAACTGTAGATATCTTACCAGATTATATTGCTGAATATTATAGTAATAAAAAAAATGATACATTGACAAATATAATAGAAGATGACTTTATAACCTTAGAAGAATTAGAAAAAAAATATATAAATTTTGCCCTATCAAAGTATGGTAGGGATACAAAGGGAAAATCTAAGGCTGCAAAAAAATTAGGAATTGGACTTGCTACCTTATATAGAAAGAGTTAGAAAGGTAAAAATATTATGAAATATAAATGTTTAATTTTAGATCATGATGATACTGTAGTACAAAGTACTCCTAGTATTCATTATCCTTCTTTTATAGAAGCACTTAAGGTTTTGAGACCAAATTTAAGCAATTTAACTATTGAAGAGTTTATTTTAAAGTGTTTTAAACCTGGATTTTCTGAATTTTGTAAGGATATTTTAAAATTTAATGAAGAAGAACAAAAATATCAATATGAAATATGGACAAATTATACAAAAGCAAATATTCCTAAATTTTATGAAGGATTTAGTGAGTTAATAAAAGAATTTAAAGAAAAAGGTGGCATTATATGTGTTTCTTCTCATTCTGAAAGTAATCAAATTGAGAGGGATTATATATATAATTGCGGAGTAATACCTGATAAAATATTTGGCTGGGACTTGAAGGAAGAACAAAGAAAGCCTAATCCTTTCTCAATTAAAGAAACTATGAGGCTATTTAACTTAACTGAAAAGGATATTTTAATGGTAGATGATTTAAAGCCAGGATTAGATATGGCTAAAGCTTGTGATGTTGATTTTGCAAGTGCTGGTTGGTCTCATGTTATTCCAGAAGTAATTGAATTTATGAAAAGTAATTCTACCTATTATTTTAAAGAAGTAAAAGAACTAAAAAAATTAATACTAGAAGATGTTAATTAAATTTATTTAACATATTTTTATGATTTTATTTAATATTGAAGTGGATATATGTAGGTTGCAGTGAATAGCAAACTATATATATCCACTTTTTTATTAAAATGATAATTATATTTACTAAAATGATAAAAAATATAAAATTTATCAATTTAAATATATTGTTAAGAAAAAGTTAGATACAAAAAGACTAAATGAAGGTAGATATATTGTTAAAATTTTATTTTGGCATGATTAATGCTTTAAATAATAATAATTCTATTATATTGGAGGGAGAAAAATGATTCTAATAGGAAATGGGATGTTAATAACTCAAGATATTAAGAATCCTTTTATAACTAATGGAGCAGTAGTATTAAAAGATAATGTAATACTAGAGGTTGGAAATTATGAAGATTTAAAAGATAAGTATAAAGAGTGTGAGTTTATTGATGCAAAAGGCAAAGTTATTATGCCAGGATTAATTAATACTCACCATCATATTTATAGTGCCTTTGCAAGAGGTATGGACAACAAGGAAGAACCTTCTCAAAATTTTAATGAAATATTAGAAAGATTATGGTGGAAGTTAGATAAGAAACTAACTCTTGAAGATACAAGATATAGCGCATATACAACATATATTGATTGTATAAAAAATGGAGTTACTACTGTATTTGATCATCATGCAAGCCCCATGAATATAACTAATAGTTTATTTACAATAGGAGAAGTTGCTAAAGAGCTTGGAATAAGAACATCATTATGCTATGAGGTTTCGGACAGAGATGGAATAGAAATCACTAATGAAGGAATTGCTGAAAACGTAAACTTTATAAAATATGCAAATAAAGATGACAGTGATATGATTAAGGGTTTATTTGGATTACATGCCTCCTTTACATTAAGTGATGAAACTTTAGAAAAATGTGCTAAGGAAATTGAGGGATTAAATTCAGGATTCCATGTTCATGTTGCTGAAGGAATTACAGATGTACATGATTCATTAAAAAATAATGGCAAGAGAATAGTTGAAAGATTATTTGATTATGGAATCTTAGGTGAAAAGACTTTAGCAGTACATTGTGTTCATATTAATAATAGAGAAATGGATTTATTAAAAGCAACTAATACAAATGTTGTAAATAATCCTGAGTCAAATATGGGAAATGCTGTTGGATGTGCGCCAGTATTAGAAATTCTTAATAAAGGAATAAATATTGGAATGGGAACAGATGGCTATACTAGTGATATGTTTGAATCAATGAAGGTTTTCCCTATAATACAAAGACATAACAGATGTAATCCAAGTGTAGCATTTAATGAAACATTCAAATTACTATTTCAAAATAATAGAAATATTGCAAATAGATACTTTAAAAAAGAACTTGGAATTTTAAAAGAAGGTGCTTATGCAGACGTAATTATAGTAGATTATAATCCGCTAACACCTATGAATTCAAGCAACTTATTTGGTCATATGTTATTTGGATTTACTGGAAGATCAGTTATTACAACAATAATTAATGGAAAAATTGTAATGAAAGATAGAGAACTAATTAATATAGATGAAGAAAAAATATTTGCAGAATCTAGAGAAGTAGCGCAAAAATTATGGGAAAAGATGTAAAGTTATATATATATTTAGGAAGGTGGAGCAAAAATGAGTGATGTAATGAAAATAATGTCCTTTGAAAGAATTCTTAATTTAGCCCTTGAAGATTATTATACAAAGGGAAAAATATTTGGAGTAGAAGAAAAAGATTTCTATAGAGATATAGATAATAGTATAGAAATGGATTTCTGCGGAGAGTATTTAAGATTCCCAATAGGACCAGCAGCTGGTCCCCACACACAATTAACTCAAAACTTTTTAGCTGCTTATTTAACTGGATGTAGGTATTTTGAACCTAAGACTGTGCAGATAGTAGACGGTAAAGAAATGCAAGAAATGATAGCTAGACCATGTATAGATGCAAAAAATGTTGGATATAACGTTGAATGGTCAACAGAGTTAACAGTTGAAGAAGCAAAAGAAGAATATATTAAAGCTTCTATATTATTACAAGTTATGGCAATTGAATTAGGATTATCGGATTCTAAAGATTTTATACTTAATATAAGCGTAGGATATGATTTAAAGGGAATCCAATCAAAGAAAATTTCTGATTTTATAGATGATTTAAAAGAAGCTAAAGACACTAAAGTATTTAATGAATGTATTGAAGTATTAAAGAAAAATATTAATAAATTTAAGAAATTTAAATTAGAAGATATAGAAAAAATTACTTCTAAGATAACTAATATAGTTACACTTTCTACAATGCATGGTTGTAAGGCAAGTGAAATATTAGATATAGCAACTCATTTAATATCAGATAAGAAAATAAATACATTATTAAAATGCAACTCAACATTGTTAGGATATGATAATGTAAGAAAGATTTTAGATGATTTAGGTTATAGCGACATAGAATTAAAGAGAGAAGATTTTGAACATGATCTACAATTTGATATGGCAAAAGAAATAATAACAAAGCTTTTAGCTGTAGGTAAAGAAAATAATTTAACTTTTGGAGTTAAGTTAACAAATACATTACCTGTAGTAAATACAAGAAATGTTATGCCTGGTGATGCAATGTATATGTCAGGAAAACCTCTATATCCTATAGCAATTAATGTAGCAAAATTAATTGCAAATGAGTTTAAAGATATAAAGATATCAATATCAGGTGGAATAGATAAGAATAACGCATTAGATGTATTTACAACTGGTATAGCTCCTATTACTATTGCAACATTATTCTTACAACCTAAAGGATATGCAAATAATAATGCTGTATTAAATGAAATGAAAAAATTAGGACATGCACCAGAAGGTTTAAATATTAAAGCTTTAGAAGAATTAGCAGAAAAAGCTAAAAATGATGCTAATTATAAGAATAAAGGCAACGGTAGAGTACTTGAAGATAAATTAGAAACTTTTGATTGTTTAAAGAGCTGTGGAATATGTGTAGATGTATGTCCAAATAGAGCTAATATGAAGGTTGCTGTTGAAGGACTTGCAGCTAATTATCAAATTACTCATATTGAAAATATGTGTAATGAATGTGGTAACTGTCATATGTTCTGTCCTAAGGGTGGATTCCCATACTTAAAGAAAACAACTATATATCAAGACTTAGAAGAATATCAAAACTCTAATAATACTGGACTTTTAAGAGTCGGAGAAGAAAAATTCTTGTTAAGAGAAGATGGAAGAGAATATATATATGAAGTTAATTCTAAAGAAGATAAGAGTAAATTAGAAATTACAGTAGAAACTATTTTAAAAGATTATCCTCATTATATTGATAAAGTAAATGTTATAAAGGAAGAAGAGTTAAAACAATACGTTTAATAAATTTGCATAAGAAAATAATAAATTATTAGTATGATAATTTAAGGGGGAAGGGTAAATGTTTAGTTTCAAACTAAATGGAAGAGCAGTATCTCACGGAGAAGATATGGGCTTATTAGATTATTTAAGAGATGTTGAGCAACTTACATCCGTAAAAAATGGTTGTGCAGAAGGTGCTTGTGGAGCTTGTATGGTTTTAATAGATGGAGTAGCACAAAGAGCATGTCTTCAAAAATTAAGTAGATTAGAAAATAAAGAAGTAATAACTGTTGAAGGTATAAGTGAAAGAGAAAGAGATGTATTTGCTTATGCTTTTGGAAAGTGTGGAGCTGTACAATGTGGTTTTTGTATACCAGGTATGGTTATAAGCGCAAAAGGTTTATTAGATAAAAAATTAAATCCTACAGAAGAAGAAATAAAGAATGCTTTAAAGGGGAATATTTGTAGATGTACTGGCTACGTAAAAATAATGGAAGCTATAAAACTTGTAGCAGAATTATTAAGAAGTAATGAAGAAGTTCCTAAGGTTTACTGCAAAGGATTAGTTGGAGAAAATTTACCTAGAATTGATGCAGAAGTAAAGACTTTAGGAGTAGGAAAATATGCTGACGACTTATACTTTGATGGAATGTTACAAGGTTCAGCATTAAGAACAAAATACCCAAGAGCATTAATTAAAAATATAGATACATCTAAAGCTAAAGCATTAGATGGAGTTTATGCAGTATTAACTGCTAAGGATATCCCTGGAGATAGATATATAGGACACTTAGTTCAAGATTGGCCAGCATTAATTGATATAGGTGAAACTACAAGATATTTAGGAGATGCTTTGGCCTTAGTAGCTGCAAAGGATAAGAAAACTTTAAAAGAAGCATTAAGCTTAATAGAAGTTGAGTATGAAGAGTTAGAACCTTTAACTAACCCAGAAGTAGCTATGAAAGAAGGAGCTCCTAGTATTCACCCTAATGGAAATATATTAAGTAAGCAAGCATTAAAAAGAGGAAATGCAGAAGAAGCTATAAAAAACTCTAAATATGTAGTAACTGAAAGATATAGTACTCCTGCAACAGAACATGCCTTCTTAGAGCCAGAATGTGCAGTAGCTAATTATGAAGATGGAGTATTAACTGTATATACTGGCGGACAAGGTATTTATGATGAATTAAGAGAAATAGGTAAGCTTTTAGATTTAGATCCAACTAAATTAAGAATTAAAAGTATGTTAGTTGGTGGTGGATTTGGTGGTAAGGAAGATATGAGTGTACAACACCATGCTGCACTTTTAACCTATCATACTAAGAAACCAGTAAAAGTTGCTTTAAGTAGAAAAGAAAGTATAATAATTCATCCTAAGAGACACGCTATGGAAATGGAATTTACTACAGCATGCGATGAAAATGGTATTTTAACTGGAATGAAGGCGAGAATAATTTCAGACACTGGAGCTTATGCTTCTTTAGGTGGGCCAGTATTACAAAGAGCTTGTACTCATGCAGCAGGTCCTTATAACTATCAAAATGTTGATATAGAAGGAACAGCAGTTTATACAAATAATCCACCAGCAGGAGCTTTTAGAGGCTTTGGTGTAACTCAATCATCTTTTGCTAATGAGTGTAATATAAATAAGCTTGCCGAATTAGTTGGTATATCTCCTTGGGAAATAAGATATAGAAATGCAATAAGGCCTGGACAAGTTTTACCAAATGGTCAAATTGCAGATGAAGGAACTGCATTAGTAGAAACCTTAGAGGCTGTTAAGGATGTTTTTGATAATAACGAGCATGTAGGAATAGCTTGTGCATTTAAGAATTCAGGATTAGGAGTTGGTATTCCAGATACAGGAAGATGCAGGTTGGTTGTTAAAGATGGAAAAGTTACTATTAGAACTTCAGCTGCTTGTATAGGACAAGGAATGGGAACTGTAGCCACTCAAATTGTTTGTGAAACGACAGGAGTTGATCCTAAGAATGTAATCTTTGAAAATCCAGATACATTTGAAGCACCTAATTCAGGTACAACAACAGCATCAAGACAAACAGTTCTTACTGGAGAAGCTACAAGACTTGCAGCATTAAAGTTAAAGGAAGTACTTGATAATAAAGCTCTTGAAAATATAGATAATGAAGAATTTTATGCAGAGTTCTGTCCACCAACAGATCCAATGGGAAGCGACAAACCTAATCCAGTTAGTCACGTTGCTTATGGATATGCTACACAAGTAGTAGTTTTAGATGATAACGGTAAAGTGCTTAAAGTTGTTGCGGCACATGATGTAGGAAGAGCTATAAATCCAATAGCTGTTGAAGGACAAATAGAAGGTGGAGTTGTAATGGGTCTTGGTTATGCACTAACAGAAGATTATCCATTAAAAGATAGTGTTCCACTTGCTAGATTTGGAACGTTAGGATTATTTAGATCTACTGCTATACCAGAAATAGAACCAATTTTAGTAGAGAAAAATAAGGAAGATTTAGCATATGGAGCTAAGGGTGTTGGAGAAATAGTTGTAGTGCCAGCTGCACCAGCTATTCAAGGAGCATACTTTAAATTAGATGGAAACTTTAGAACAAAGTTACCTCTTGAAAATACATTTTATAAGAAAGTAAAAAAATAAATAAAAAAGTACTAGTATTTATGAACTGCTCCCTGTCAAGTAGACAGGTCAAATAATATAAAATTATGCTGCTAAGGTGTGGCTTCTATATTCAATAGGAGCCATGCCTTTTAATTTCTTTTGTAATCTTTTGGTGTTATAAAAATTTATGTATTCATCAATAGCTTGTTCAAGTTCTTCAAATGTATCAAACTTTCGCAGATAATACATTTCAACTTTTAGAGTACCCCAAAAAGCCTCCATAGGGCCGTTATCAATACACCTACCAACTCTAGACATACTTTGTATTGCATTAATTTCATTTAGTTTATACTTAAATGCTTTAGATGTATATTGAAATCCGCGATCACTATGAAATAGTGGCGTTGCGGTCGGATTAGTTTCTATAGCTTTATCTAAAGTATCAAAAACCAATTTATTATTGTTAGACCTACCAAGAACATAAGAAATAATACTATTATCACCAAGATCTAGTATTGCACTTAAATAAGCTTTACTTCCATTAGTTAGTTTAAACTCAGTAACATCTGTTAGCCATTTTTCATTTGGATTATCAGCCACAAACTTTCTATTTAAAATATTCTCAGCTGTAATTTGTGGAGTACTATTAATATATTTTTTCTTTTTTCTCCTAATAACAGCAGTAAGCTTTACAGATTTCATAAGTCTGTATATACGCTTATGATTATAGTTTGAATTTAGTCTATTATTTATATTTAGCGTTATACGGCGATAGCCATAAATCCCTTTAACTTCTGAGTATAATTTAATAATTTCATCTAGAATAACCTTATTTTCTTTATCTCTTTCAGTCTGTGAGCGATTTAACCACTTGTAGTAAGAAGCACGTCCGATCTTAGCGCATTTACATAGTTCAACAATTGAATACCCTAATTCATGTAATTCCTTAATAGCAATATACTTATCTGTAGATGAAATAGTGTATTTATCTACCTCCTTTCTATCTCTTCTAATTTTTTTAAGAAATCATTCTCCATTTTTAAACGTCTATTTTCTGCTTCTAAAAGTTTTAATTGTGCAGAAAATCTTTCAGATTCAGTTAACTTCTCAAAGGGTTTATTTTTACCGCGTCTATCGACTAGCGCGTTATAGCCATCCTTATTGTATTTTTTCACCCAAGTATAAACTTGTTGATATGAAACATTAAATTTATTAGCAGTTAAATTATAATCCTGAGCGTTAGCAATACAAAATGATACTATTTCAATTCTTTCTTCATAAGTTGTTTTTCTTCCGGTAATCATAAGTTTCTCTCCTTTAGATGAATGAGATTTAAATATCTTATGATCATTATACTTCTTAATCCATTGCTGGAGAATACCAATAGCACTTATCTTATATTTAATACAAATATCATCTAATGATCCTTTACCATCAAGATAATCGATAACGGCTTGAGTTTTAACTCGAGCAGAATAAGATGTATTATATCCTTTGTTTAGCAAACCGTCTTTCCCGAAGGTTTTATATTTGCGGACCCAAGCCGAAATAGCACTTCTGTAGATATTTAGTTCATTACTTATTTCAGATAAACTTTTTATACCCATTAAATAATCTTCAACGGCTTGGACTTTTATCTCAGTTGATACTTTTGCTTTTCTTGACATAAAAAAATCCTCCCATTATAGAACAGTTTTATTATTTTAACTGTCTACTATAATGGGAGCATATCATTTATAAATACTAGTACTTTTTTATTTATTTCATTAAATATTATTAACAGAATGTTTACATAAAAGTACAAATTTTTAGAAAAAATAAATTAAAAAATAAATTATTATTTTTTAAAAAATATTAAAGGAAAATTATTATTATGAAAAAAAATATAAAATTATTGAGAAATATTGTGAGTTTATGGTATATTTTATTTAAAATAAATAGTAAATCTGTTTATTAGATGTATAAAATTTGAATAAAAACAATGCAATATATTTGCTGATAAAAAAATTATATGTAGTGTATAATTTTTTTTTTTGTAAAAATATAAAGGAGGTTAAATTATGAATAGAAGAAAAATATCAGCTATGGTAGCAGCTGCTTTAATAACAAGCCAAGTACAGAATATAGCAATTGCAGAAACTATAAATAATAAACAAGATACAAACGTGACAAGTGAAGTTGTTTCTGAAGTTGTAAATGAAAATGAAGAGATAAAAAATATTGAAGAAACAAAACCATTTTTAGACAATAGTAATGAAGAAGTTGATATAACAGAAGAAAACAAAATAGAAGAAGAACAAAAATTAGATAATATGATAGTGGAAGATTCTGATAAAGAAGAATCAATAAAAGATGAAACTTATAATTTGACTGGAAAATTAGAAGTAGACTTAAATTTTGCAACACCTATAAAGATAGATACAAAAGAAAAAACAAATATAAAAATTAACTTGAAAAATTCAAATGGAATTAGCATAGGTGAAATTTCCTTAGGAAATGATATTACATCTGGAAAAATTGGAGATGCAAACTATTATTTAGAAGCTTTGGATTCAACGAGAAAAAGTTTAGCGAATGATGCAACAGAAATAGGTTTTTATCATTTAACAATTGATAAGATTCCTGTTGGGACTTATTCAATAGAAATTTTAGGAAGTGGATATACAAATGCAAAGATAGATAATATCGTTATTGAAAATACTTCTAAGAGAGTTTTGGTTGGAACTTCAGATAATGTAATAGTTTTAGATGATAATGGAACAGTAGAAACTGAAGATGATGTTAAGGAAGAGTATTTTGGGACATTTTTAGTTGGAGATGTAGATGGGAATAATATTATAAATGATAAAGATTATGAAGATTTAAAATCTGCAATAAAAGAAGGAACTAAAGATGTAAAATATGATTTAAATAGAGATGGAAAAGTAGACATAACAGATTTAACATACATACATCAAAATTTAAATAAAGAAATAAAAGAAGCTAAAATAATTGATACAGATATAATAATAGATCCTAACAGTGTTAAAGCTGAGGCTGTTGAAGGAACTTCAGTAAGTGAAGGTTCTGATATTACGGATTTATTAAAAGATAATGGTAATAGTGTAAGTTTAAAGAGTACAAAGGGAGAAACTTTAAGTGAAGAAAATCCTATTTCTGTTAAGTTAGACTTAAATGGAATTACTAAAGGCTTAAATGAATTAGAGCAAATAGTAATAAAAGCTCCAAGTGTTAATGCTCCAACAAAAGGTAGTGTAGTTATTGGTGGTGAAATTTTTAAGTTTGATGAAAGCAATATTGAATCATTAAATTCAGGAGCTCGTACAGCAGAAGAAAGTATAGTAATTAATTTAGGGAAGCAAGTAGCAGTAAGCGAAATAACGATAAATGTTACTGGTTCTAGAAATAATAAAAATTTAGCAGAAATAGCTAAAGTTGAATTTTTAAACAATGTTTATAAAGAAATGCCAAAACCAAAAATGAATATACCAGTTATAAATAAGTTTACAAGTACAACTCAAGTTGGACAAGAATCTATGACAATAGGATGGGATCATGAAACTAATGTAACTGGTTATGAAATAAAAGTTGAAAAATTAAGACCAAATAGTGCAGAAGTACAGAGTACAAGTTATTATAAAACAAGTGAAAATTCTTTAAGAATAGAGAAAGTAGAAGCTTATGGAATTTATAGAGTAAGTATTCAATCCTTATCTGGAGATTGGAAAAGTGGATATAAAGATGAGCAAGATGGATACAATGAGTCGATAACTGGTGAAATAAATTCAAGTAATAATAGTAATGATAAGGATGGTAAACCTGATAACGTTGATGAAAATTACAATCCAGTTGCTTGGGACTCTAAAACTGGAAAGCTTAGTGAAGGGGATTCTAACTTCGGTAAAGATTCAATAATTGAATTACAAGTAATACCAGAAACAGCACCAGAAGGTCCTGAAGGAATAACTGTAAAGGGAGGATACAAAAATCTTACAGTTTCATGGAAATCACATGCAAAAGCAAAAGATTATGAATTATATTACAGAAAAGTTGGAGAAAAGGCTTGGGTAAAAGCTAATGATAAAGGTGAGAAGTATATCGATTCTGATATAGAGGATAATATTCCAACAGGAGCTTCTAATTTAAAACCAGAAGAAACTAATAAAGAAGATTTTATAAGAGCGACATCATATACAATAACAGAATTAGAAGATACAAGTAGTTATGAAATAATGATGACGGCAACTAATCACCATGGAACAGGTGGATTATCCCAAGTTTATATAGGTTCTACAACTAAATTAGTACCTCCAGTAACAACTAACTACAAACTTATAAATACTCCTAAGGGAACAAATGAATTAACTAATCATATAGTAGATGTGGAGCTTCCTAAAGGGAATATTTGGGCTGATGCTAATGCTACTGATGAAGATGCTATTGTAGATAATGATTATACTACTTACTGGGAACATATGGATTGGGATTATGGTGATGGTGGTCCAGTTGTAACATTTGATAAAGAATATGAGATTGGAAGTCTTAAGGTTATAAGAAGATTAGATGTAAAAGAATCTACAGAAAGAACTAGAATAGATTACTATAACGAAGAAACACAAAGATGGGAAACAGTAAAATCTAATTCTTATGATAGTAACAACGGGCAAGTAGTAAATATAGTATTAGAAAAACCAATAAAGACAAAGAAAATAAAAGTAGGAATAACTGTTAATTATTGGTACGGAAGACGTGCTGTAAGTATGTCAGAAATTAAGTTCTATGAATATGATAGCTTAGAAGCAAATGTAGATGCTTTATTTGTAGATGATTTAAAATTAGAGCTAAAAGATGATGTAAATCAAGGAATGTTAGATGAACTTACCAAGAGAGCTAATACAATTGACCCAATAAATTTAGAATATCATCCAAATCAATCAGAAATTTTAAAAGATTTACAAAGAGCTCAAGATTTATTAGATGATGTAATGCTTAAGGATGAAATAATAACTTTAGATTCAAAAATACATAATCTAGCGCCGCAAAATACTATTGGTCAAACAAATAACTATCAGTCATTAGGTGTTGCAGTTAAACCAGGAGATAAAGTAAATATATATATAGGTAGCCCTGATAGAAAAGATACTAAGTTTGATTTAGTATTAACTCAATTTAATGCAGAAAGTGGTACAGCTTATAAGGTTATTAAAGAATTATCAATAGGCAAAAATGAGATAGAAATACCAGCAACTGGATTTGATATGAACTACGAAAAAGGTGGAAATCTTTATATAGGTCTTAAGAGTAAATTTGCAGAAAATAATACTTTTAGAGTTAGAGTAAGTGGTGGAACAGAAATACCTCATTTAAATGTTAATAATATAATAGATGATGTATCTAAAAAAGATGAAGTTAAAGAAAAAATAAGAACTTATATTAAAGAATTAAAAAATTATGTAAGTTCATTACCTAATAGATATCCAGATAGTGCAACTACAGAGGATAATGTAAATAATATTTATACTTATGATCCACAAACTTCTATATTAAATGCTACAGAAATAGAAGGGGAAAGAGTAATGCTTTCTCTTGCAGCAGATCAAGTTCTTGCTGGAATACAAAATGGAATAATAGGAGATGAAGAGGCTCAAGTAGATAGAGTTTATAATACATTACTTGCCTGGGAACAATTAATGAAGGTTTCTTATTCTCAACAAGGTTTACTTGAAGAGGCAATAGACTTTGATAAGGATGGAAAAATAACTGACATATCTTTAGAGGCACTAGGTGGGAAAAGTGAAAATCAATACTACAATGAAAATAGAGCTCCTAAAAACCGTATGAATATTAAATATCAAAGAATGTTTACTGGAGCATTTATGTATGCATCAGCACATCACGTTGGAATAGGTTATGGTTCTATACCAGGAATGATGACAGGAGTCCCATTTGAATTTAACGAAAATGGTCAATTAGTAAATTCAGATAAAGGTGAGTTATTTGGATGGGGAATATCGCATGAAATTGGACATGTTCACGATATAAATGGATTAACATATACCGAAACTACAAATAATATATTAGCACTCATAACTCAAACATTTAATGATGTAAATAAGTCAAGATTAGAAGGTGGATATAGTAGTATTTACGATAAGGTAACTTCTAATAGTGTAGGTATTGCAAGTGATGTATTTACTAGACTTGGAATGTTCTGGCAATTACATTTAGCTTATGATAATGATTATACTTATAATATGCTAAATTTAAATTCTGATAACAATCTAAATAATGATACCTTCTTTGCTAAATTGTATAGAAATACAAGAATAAAAGGAATAGCAGTATCAGAGCCTGGATATGATAGAACAGCTCAAACATTTATAATGAGAGCTTCGGATGCAGCAGGTAAAGATTTGAGAACATTCTTTGAAAAGTGGGGATTAGTTGCTAGTCCACAAACAAATATATATTTAAATAATATGAAATATCCAAAAGAAGATAAATCAATTTATTACTTAAATGATGAAGCAAGAAGACTTAGACTAGCAGCTGGAAGCGACACAAGTATATTAGATATGTCAAATGATACTAAGGTTAGTGCAACTTTTGGATTGAATGCTTCAGGACAACAAATTAAAGATAGAAGTTATTTAAATCAAAAAGAAGTACCTTTAATATTAAGTGTAAATAAAGATTCAGATAAAATACTAGGATATGAAATAATAAGAAAAGAATCAACTTCTACAGGAACAAAAGAGTTTGTTGTTGGTTTTGTGGAAAGAGATAAAAATGGAAATAATGGTTTAACTAGCTATGTAGATGAAATAGATGCTGTTAATAATAAAACTTTTGAATATAAAGTTAAAGCATATGATTATAACTTAAATGTTACAGAAGAAACTGTAATTGGAACTGTAAAAGTAAACCATGATGGAAGTATAGCTAAGAGTAATTGGGTATTCGATACAAATACAAGAAGCTTAGAAGATGTTTCAGATGAAAATTCAGGACATGGACAAGCTCAAAATGGAAGTATTAAGAAAATAAATGATAATGATCCAAATACAATTTATACAGCTTCAAAGACTACTAATAATAGTGGTAATATCGTTTCAGGAGATCCATACGTAACTATAGATTTAGGAGATTCTAAGTCAGTGATAGGTTTAAGATATAATCCAGGCCAAAATTCAAATAGTAAGTTCTCTTTAAAGAGATTCTTTAACAGAAATTCACAGGCTACATATTCTCCAATAAGTAAATATGAAGTTTTTGTAAGCAAGGATGGAAAGTCATGGACTAAGGCTCATTCAGGAAGCTTTAACACAAACAAAGAAAATACAATTTACTTTAACGAAAATGGAAGTAGTTTAAATACTCAATTATGGGCATATGATGCACAATACGTTAAGTTAGTGGCTAAGGGAGCAAGTTCTATTTCTATAGCAGAGCTTGATATATTAGGACCTACAGGAGACAACATAGAGATAGGTATAGATAATGGGGATAAAGTTTATAAAAATGGTGTAGGTAGATTAAAATCAGATTATGCTTATGCTGATGGTAAAGTTATACCTGCCGGATCAATAATAATTACTGGGGAATATAAAGGAGATCCTGCTTTTAATGTTCCGTTAGTATTAAATGAAAATGATGATAATTTTGCATTAAAAGCACAAGCTATATTATTAGCTGAACTACCAGAAAATGCAGAACTTGGAGAAGTTGCAGAAGGAAATTGGTTATATTGGATAACTCCTGAGCAACAAAAAGAAGAGGGAAATATAGAAGGTAAAAAAATAAAGGCAGAGCTTTACAGATATAATAAACTTGATAATACAGGAGCTCCAATAGGACAAAGATTAGTTAGTGATACTTTCTTATATGAATTACCAAGTGACTTAAGTAACTTACCTGAAATAGAATTAAATAACTCTAAAGTTAGAACTTTATCAGAATCAAATGAAAACATAATTGAGATAAAGAGTGAATTAATGAAAAATATATTTGACAATAGAAAATAATTAAAGGTGACTATCTCTTTTGAGATAGCACCTATATAAAAAGAAAGGAGAAGAAGTATGAAAAAGAAAAAAATAAAGCCATCTTTAAAGATTGCTTTAGCATCTACCATAGCAGTAACATCAGCAGCAGCTATAGTATATGCTACACCTGAAATTATAAAAACAGTTGCATCTGAAAATAATGAAAATAAATTTATATTGGATATAAAGAATATAGACCAAGATACAATAAAAGTATCATTAGATAATATAGAAGATATTCCTAAAGCTTTACAATTTAGTTTAAAGTTAGATGGAGTAGTATTAAAGGAAAATGAAGGAAATCCAGTAATAAAGGATTTAGTAAATACTAAAAAATCAGATAGTATAATTACAGATTATTCGTATAATAAAGATACAAATACAATAGATGTTTTAATAACTTCTCAAGATTCTATACCTAAAAAAGGAAATGAAATAGAAGTTTTTGAATTAGATATAGAAAAATCTGATGATAATGAAACAAGAAATTATAGTGTTACAGCTAAAGAAAACTCAGAATATAAATATATAAGTAAAACAAATAAAGAATATGTAAAAGCTGTAGAAGTTGCTAATAAAGAATTGTCTATAAATACAGCACCTACAATAACAAAGAAAAATGAAAACTATATAGAAGTAAAGGTTGCTGAAAAATTCTCATTAACAAAAGAAAACTTAAGTAACTATATAGAATTTAATGATATAGATAATGATGAAATAACAATTGAAGTAAAAAATGTAGAGGAAAAGGTTATAGAGGAGTTTACTTCAAGTACAGCAGGAATATATGATATATATGTAACTGCAATAGATAATTTTGGAGCAAAATCTGAAACTTTAAATATGCAAGTTAAGGTTAATCAAATTGAACAAGATCCTATAATAACTAGAAATGATGAAGATCTTAAAGATATTACAATCAATGCGGGTGAAGTATTTAATTTAATGGATGGAATAAAAGCTGTAGATGCTATTGGAAATCCTGTAAGTGTTACTGTTAAATCAGATAAGGAGCTTAACTTAGATCCAATAGAAAATACAGTATATAACATAACTTACACAGCTATTGATAACCTTGGAAGAAAAACAGAAAAAACTATTCAGTTAACAGTAAAAGCAAATAAGGCACCAATTATTAAAGGGGTTAAAGAAGAACATATTTTAAAAGTTGGCGATAAATTTGATCCAAGAGAAGGAATTACTGTTGAAGATGAAGATAAAGATATAAAACTAGTTGTTGAAAGTAATGTAAATACTAATATAGCTGGTGTTTATAAGGTTAATTATAGTGCAACAGATAGTGGAAATAAAACAACTAGAGCTCAAAGTATAGTTATTGTAAATCCAAAACCTGAATCAATTAATACTGCACCAGTAATTAATGCAACTGATAGAGTAATTCAGTTAGGAGAAAAGTTTGAGCCTTTAAATGGAGTAAGTGCAACTGATGCTGAAGATGGAGAAATAAATACTATAAATATTGTTATAAATGAGGTTAATGAAAACATAGCTGGAAAATATAAAGTTACATATAGCGTAACAGATAGTGTTGGAGCAAGCACAATAAAGACAATAAATGTAATAGTAAATGATCCTCCTAAAATAAATGCTGAAGATAAGATTATAAAAGTAGGTAGTGAATTTAATCCATTATCAGGAGTAAGTGCAAGTGATAAAGAAGATGGAAATATAACCAAAATAGAAGTTTTAGAAAACAATGTCGATACAAGTAAAGAAGGCGAATATAAAGTTAAATATAGTGTAGTAGATAGTTTAGGAGGAAAAACTACTAAAACAATAACTATATATGTTAAAAATGACATTATATTGGCAGATAGTATAACAATAAATAATAAAATAGATTCTTTATACATTGGAAGTAGTAAAGTTTTAACAGCTAAAGTAGATGAAAAAGCAGATATAAAAGATATTGAATGGTCAACAAGTGATGAAAGTATAGCAAGTATAGAAATTATCGGAAACAATGCAAAAGTAATTGCAAAGTCTGAAGGAAAAGTTACTATAACTGCTAAAACAAAAGATGGTGGTAATAAATCAGATAGTATAACTATAGAAATATCTAATTATGAAGATAATGTGAAAGACTTTATAGTAAATATAATTGATACTAATGTAGTTATACCAGTAGTTGGAACTGGAGAATTTGACTCACCTGTAGAAATGGAAGTTCAAAATGTATCTTTAGAAGAATTTGAAGGATTTATATTAAAATTTAAAGATTTAAATCCAATATTAGAAAGTAAATATGAAGATGGAGACTATACAGTATATAAAATTAGGGTTAGCAATAATTCTATAGCTTCTAAAGTTATGAGTTTATTTGCATCAAAAAGCTCTGAAGGATATATAGAGTTAAAAATAGCAAATAATTTAGATAATAAGTCTGAAATGATAAGTAAACTAGAAGAAATATTAACTATAGAAGAAACACCAGGAGAAGATAATAACCAAGGTGGAAATGAAGGTACAGAAATACCAGGAGAAGACAATAACCAAGCTGAAAGTGAAAATACAGAAAAGCCAAATAAAAACACTAATAGCAAGTTACCTGCTACAGGACAAGAAAGTATTTTGGGGGTATTAGGCTTATTAGCAGTTGCTATAGGTGGAGTAATATATAAAAGGAAAAAGTAATGAAAAATAAGCTATATCAATTATACTTGATATAGCTTATTTAATATTATAAAAATTTAAGTAGGTATAAAGCTTACAAATTTGAAATGTTATTGTAATAGAAATAGATTCATTATATTTATAAAGCTTAGTATAATAATCTCATAAAGTTAATATAACAGGAGATGATTATATTGAATAAAATAAAAGAAGTAATAGTGATTATAGCATTAGTAGTTTTTGCTGGATACGATGAGAAAAAATTTGACTTATAATATAATAATAAAGTAAAATTGCTTTGTATTTATAGATTTATTAAGCTATACTTAAAAGGATTAGAATTATTTTTTGGTAAGAAAATGTTTAGGGAGAATCTATATGTTGATGAAGGTAGAGGATAAGACAAAGGCAAGGCTAAAAATCATACTAATAATTAGTATTTTTATAGTTATACTTTTGCAATTTAAAAAAATTTTTTCCGATTTTGATATACATACATTTTATACATATAAGGACAAGCTTTCTTTTATAAGTTTAAGTTTTATTGCAGTTTTAGGATTAATATCTTATTTACCATTATCCTTATATGATTTTGTAATAAAAGATACTTGCAAGATTTCTTTAAATAATAAAGATTTATATAAATCTTCTTGGATAGCAAGCTCTATTTCAAGTATTGTTGGTTTTGGAGGAACAGCAGCCATAGCTCTCAAGAGTTATTTTTACTCTCCATACATTAAGGATAAAACAGCTTTAGTAAAAGAAGTATCTAAGGTAGTATTATTGAATTTTACTGGTTTTTCTGTAATTTGTTTTATTTATTCTATATCCAATATAAGAAGGTTACATCATATAGATGTAGTGAGGCTTGGAATATTATTAGCATCATTATATGCACCATTTTTAATTATACATAATTTGAATAGGTGTAGGAGTAAAGAAAAAAGAAATTGTGCTATTAATACTCTTAAAATAATGATACTTTCAACTATAGAGTGGATAGCAATGGCTTTGTTATTGTTTTGTATTCTAAAGTTATTAGGAGCGTCTTTACCAATATCAAAAATATTTCCTATATATGTAATAGCATCTGCTATAGGCATTATTAGTATGATGCCAGGAGGTATTGGTGGTTTTGATATTTCTTTTATTTTAGGGGTAAGTTCTTTAGGTATAAATAAAGAAGAAGCTTTATTAGCCTTAGTGTTATATCGTATAAGCTACTATATAATTCCTCTTACAGTTGGGATATTTTTATTTCTATATGAGACAAAAAAGAAAATAAATAAAAACTATTTTCAGATAATAAAGTTAGGATTAAAAAGAATAAAATATAAACTTAAAGATGATAAACCTAATAAAAGATATGAAAGTAAAGAAATTTAAAGCTAAAATCCCTTATAAAAAGGGATTTTTTTATTTCATAGTAACCTTACAAAAATGAAAGATTAATGAAAGTAATATAAATATGTAAAAAAATAATCTTAGTATAAACTATAATTGTAAGAAAAATATTTAATAATTAATTGGAGGATATTATGAAAAATGTTTTAAACGTAGAAAAAATAGAAAAATATTATGGAAATAAAGAAAATATAACTAAGGCAATAGATAATATAAGTTTTAAAGTTGAAAAAGGTGAGTTTGTTGGAATAATGGGACCATCTGGTAGTGGTAAAACAACACTTCTTAATTGTATTTCTACTATAGATACGGTAACAACAGGAAATATAATAATAAATGGAAAAGATATTACAAAGTTAAAGTCAAAACAATTAGAAAAATTTAGAAGAGATGAACTTGGATTTATATTTCAAGATTTCAATCTTTTAGATACTTTAACTGCATATGAAAATATAGCATTAGCTTTAACAATTCAAGGAAGTAATCATAGTAAGATTGATGCTTTAATAAAGGATGTTGCTAGAAGTCTTGGAATTATAGAAGTATTAAATAAATATCCATATCAAATGTCTGGAGGACAAAAACAAAGAGTAGCATCAGCAAGAGCAATTGTTACAAATCCATCCCTTATACTAGCAGATGAGCCAACAGGTGCATTAGATTCCAAATCATCAAGGTTACTATTAGATTCATTTGAGGCCTTAAATAAAGATTTAGAAGCAACAATCTTAATGGTTACTCATGATGCTTTTACTGCAAGCTATGCCCATAGAATTTTGTTTATAAAAGATGGGAAAATATTTAATGAACTTATAAGGGGTAGAGATTCTAGAAAAGAATTCTTTAATAGAATTATAGAAGTAGTTACTCTTTTAGGAGGTGATGCAGGAGATGTATTCTAAATTAGCAATAAACAATGTAAAAAAAAGCATAAAAGATTATTCAATTTACTTTTTAACTTTAACCTTTGCAGTTTGTATTTTTTATAGTTTTAATTCTATAGAATCTCAAAAGGTTCTATTTGAGATAAATAGCTCTGAATCAGATATTATAAGTGATTTAAGTAAAATTATAGGGATGGTATCCATATTTGTTTCATTTATTTTAGGAAGTTTAATAATTTATGCAAATAATTTTCTAATTAAAAAAAGAAAAAAAGAACTTGGAATTTATATGACTTTAGGTATGGGGAAAAATAAAATTTCTAGAATATTGTTAAGTGAAACTTTGATAATTGGAATTGTTTCATTAATAGCAGGAATAATATTAGGGATTATTTTTTCTCAAGGACTATCAGTATTTACAGCTAAGCTTTTCGATATAGAGATGTCCGAGTATAAATTTGTTATTTCATATGAAGCTATTGTGAAAAGTAGTATTTATTTTGGAATAATGTTTTTATTAGTTATGATTTTCAATACTTTAGTAGTTTCAAAGTATAAGTTAATAGATATGTTAACAGCAGCTAGAAAAAGTGAAAGTATGAAGATTAAAAACTCTATAGTTAACATTATAATTTTTATACTATCTGTTATTCTTATATCTGTGGCATATTATTTAGTAATAAAAGCTGGATTGAGCCCAGAAGATACTAAATTTAAATCATCTCTTATTTTTGGGGTAATAGGAAGTTTGTTATTTTTTATTAGTTTAGGTGGAATTATAATAAATATAATAAAAAAGAATAAAAAAATATATTTTAAGGAGTTAAATATATTTGTTCTAAGACAAATAAGTAGTAAAATAAATACTAATTTTATATCTATGACAGTAATTTCCTTAATGTTATTTTTAACTATAACTACTCTTTCAACAGGCTTAAGCTTTAAAAATGCCCTTGAAAGTAGTTTAAAGGATACAACTCCATTTTCTGTATCAGCTATCATGTATATAGATGAAAGAAATAATACAAAAAACATAGAAGAAAACTTAGAAAAATTAGATTTTCATTTTAGTGAAGATGAAAAATATATGGTTTATACAGAATATACTACAAATGAAAAATTAGAAGATGTGTTTAAAGATTATATAAAAAAATCAGAGGATTTAAAAGGATTCGGAGATAATTATTTAGATGTTATAAAAGTAGATGATTATAATAAAATCTTAAAACTAAAAGGCGAAAAAGAAGTAAGTTTAAAAGATGATGAAGTTTTAATAGCTTCTACTTATGAAAATAAAATTAAAATAATAGGAAATTTTATTAAAGAATCAGATAGCATTAAGCTTAGTGATAAAAATTATAAAATATCAAACAAGGAATTGATAACTGAAAGTTTTTACACTGATATATTATCGGGAAATGTATTTACAGTAATAGTTCCAGATAGTTTTAAAGGAAATTTAAATCCATATAGATCTATATTAAATGTTAATTACCCTGATAAAAAATATGAAGAGAAATATTCTAAATTATTTTTAAGTTTTAGGGAAGGGAATTATACAAGAAATGAGGATACTGATTTTGTTATAGGATATACAAGAGATCAAATTTATGCTTCAAATAAGAGTATGACAACAGTTATATTATTTATTGCAATATATTTAGGAATAGTATTTTTAATCTCAAGTGCTGCAATATTATCTCTACAACAATTATCAGAAGCGGCAGACAGTAAAGAAAGATACAATTCACTTAAAAAAATTGGTGCATCTAAAAAAATGATAAATAAAACTATTTTTAATCAGACATTAATTTATTTTATGATTCCACTTATTTTAGCTATAATACACTCTACAATAGGTATTTTAGTTGTAAATGACTTTATAACACTATTCAATAAACCAAGTATAGGGCTATCATCCTTTGTAACTTTATTTACATTAGTTGCCATATATTCTGGATATTTTTATGCAACTTATACAGGATATAAAAATATAGTAAAATAAAATTAGCTGCCTTTTAGGCAGCTAATTTAGTATATTCAAGCTTTATTATGATAAATACTGTTATTTGTAATATAATATTTATAGAATACTAAAGTAGAGGTGAAATTATGTATAAGATTATTATTGTAGAAGATTCTGAATCTATAAGAATAGAGTTAAAGACTTATTTAGAGAAATATGGTTATGAAGTTATTGCTCCTGATACTTTTGAAAATATAATTGAATATATAGATAATAGTAATGCTAATTTAATATTATTAGATATAAACCTTCCTCTTTACGATGGATATTATATTTGTAGAGAAGTAAGGAAAAAATCAGATATACCAATAATAGTAGTAACAAGTAGGGATAGCCAGGTTGATGAACTTATGAGCATGAACTTGGGGGCAGATGATTTTATAACTAAGCCATATAATACAGAGATATTGCTTGCTAGGGTAGCTGGGGTATTAAAAAGAACTTATGGAAAAAGCATTAATGAAGATGTTATAAGCTATGGTGATTTAAATTTAAATCTTGCAAATGGTAGTATTTCTTATAATTCAAATACAATAGAACTTACTAAAAATGAACTTAAAATACTTGCATATTTAATTAAAAATAAAGGTAAGATTGTATCGAGAGATGCATTAATGGATGCGCTTTGGCAATCAGATTTATTTTTGGATGATAATACCTTATCAGTTAATGTTACAAGGCTTAGGAAAAAGATAGAAGAAATTGGTCTTAGTAATATTATTGAAACTAGAAGAGGATTAGGTTACATAATGCCATGAGTATAATTGAATATATAAAAGATAAAAAAACAATAATTATAATAAATATTTTTTTGTTTATACTAGTTGCAATAACATTATTTGTAGCAAATATTAATAAGTGGCTAATAATATTAATTTTTATAACATGGATAGGATCTCTTCTTGCAAATATATTTTTTGATTACTTTAGAAAAAATTCTTTTTATAAAAATATGATATTAATGTTAGATAAGCTAGATAAAAAGTATTTATTACCTGAAGTAATTGAAGAGCCAGAGTTTTTAGAGGGGAAAATAGTCTTTGATGTATTGAAAGATACAAATAAAAATATGAATGAAAATGTAAAGTATTATAGAGAAAAGCAGGAAGAATATAGAGAATACATTGAAACTTGGGTACACGAAATAAAAACTCCCATAGCTTCAAGTAAGTTGATATTAGAAAATAGTGAAGGAGAAATAGTTTCTAAGATATCTTATGAGTTGAAAAAAATAGAAGGTTTCATAGAGCAAGTATTATACTATTCAAAAAGTGAAGATGTAAGTAAGGATTATATAATAAAAGAATTCAATTTAGCCGATGCAATTAAACTTGCAATTAGAAATAATTCTAGAGATTTTATAAATAAAAAAATAACTTTAGACTTTAAAGAAGAAAATGTGATGATTTTTAGTGATATTAAGTGGGTTACTTTTATTGTTAATCAAGTTATAGGAAATTCTATAAAGTATTCTCCAAAAGGTATTGGTAAAATAAAAATATATATAAATAGAAATGATAACAGTAATTCTTTAATAATAGAGGATAATGGAGTAGGAATTAATGAAAGAGATATAGACAGAGTTTTTGATAAGGGGTTTACAGGTGAAAATGGTAGAATATATGGTAAATCCACAGGAATGGGATTATACTTATGTAAAAGCTTATGTGAAAAATTAGGGCTTGGAATAAATATAAAATCAAAGGTAAAGTTAGGAACGAGAGTAGAAATAATATTCCCAGTAGGGAAATTAACTTTATTTAATTAATAATTAAATAAAGTTAAGTGGTCTTTCTATATTGAAAGACCACAACCTTAAAATTAGATTTATTTATTTTTCTTTATTAATGATATGCCTCCAATTGTAAGCATAGAAGCAAAGCTTAAAAGAAGTGAGGAATTTCTACCACCAGTAATAGGTAATTTATTGTTTTCATTATTTTCTTTAACATTATTTTTCTCTTCATTATTATGATTTTCTTTTAATTCTTTTAACCTTAACTCTGCTTTAATTAACTTATCTAAATTTGTAATAGCAGAATCATTATTAGCAATTTCAACTAATTTTCTAGCATCTAATATATTAGCTTCATCATTTAAAGTGATTTTATTGATATCTGGAATTTTATTTATAGCTTCTATAGCAGCAGTTTCTTTTTTCTTTTGCTCTTCTTGTTTATTTCTTTCTTCCTTTAGAGTAGAAATTTTATTTTCAAGAGATATAAGTTTATCTAAATTAGTTATTAAGTTATTATTATTAAATTCATCAACTAATTTTCTTGCTTCAGCTACTAGTTTTTCATCCTCTAAAGTTAAATTATCTAAGCTTGGTAAGTTTTCAATTGTTTCAATAATCTTAATTGCTTTATCTTCAGTATCTAAAATTTCTTTGTTAAATAACCTAGCTGTATTTTCCACTGAAGCATTATCAATTACTGTAACTGCATAAGTATAAGTTTTATTAGTATCTATATTTTCGTCAATATACTCTGTGCCTAATTCTACTCCAAAACGAGCTATTAAATTTCTAGGATTTGTAATGTCTACTTCTTGTAAAATTCCTTCTTGTCTATATACGCAGTAAAACTTACTGTCTGAATTTAAATCATTCCAACTTAACTTAATATTATCTGCATTAATTTCATATTTAGGGTTTGAAACAGGAATAGTTTCAAGCTTATCTAGCCATGGTTTACCAGGAGTGTTAGCAGGTAAATTCAAATAGTCATTTTTTAATATGGTATTTGAATGATTTAATATATCATACTTATCTCCAGGAGCTTGTACATTCTTATCTAACAATTTATCAAATGAGAAAAATGCACTACCTTTAACGTTTACAAATTTTTGATTATATTTAAGTTGATTTGCAATTTCGTAAGGATTTTTAAAATTATTATCCCATGAAGCATCAGTGTACTTATAATTTGGATGACCTATATATAAATGTGAAGTACTAACCCCTTCAAATTGATTATCCCACCATTTTACTAACTCTCCGTAAGGGGCAGCAGCTGTATTAAATGCCCAATAAACTTGAGGTGTTAAATAATCAACTAAACCTTCCTTAACCCACTTTCTAGTGTTAGCAAATTGATCTCTAAGACTAGATGTTGATCCTGTTGGAGTTACTGAACCTTCAGCATATTCTGCTGAGTGCCCCCAAATACCAAAAGGCGATATTCCAAATTGTACTGATTTATTATATTTATTATTAATGTTAGTAACAGACTTACTTACTTCACTTACTAGCTTAGTTACGTTGTCTTCTCTCCATTTAGCTGCATTTGAATAATTATATTCTCCATATCCATCAGCATATTTTTCAAAAGTTTCTTTATCTAAATTTTGTTTATAGAAAAATATATCTTCTCCATTAGAATTATATTTATATGGATAAAAATAATCGTCAAAGTGAATAGCATCGACATTATACTTTGTTGCAACTTCTGTTACTCTAGCTACTGCATATTCAATTACCTTTGGTTCACCTGGATCTAAAAATAATTTGTTTTGAAATTCGTAAACTAAATCAGGATTATTTCGTGCAAAGTTATTATCAGCTAGTTCATTTAGTTTCACATCAACAGGTCTTGTGTCTACAGCATTAGTAACTCTATAAGGATTAAACCAAGCATGAAATTCCATTCCTCTTTTATGAGTTTCAGATATTAACCATTCTAGTGGATCAAAACCATTAAATCCTGGGTCTTTACCTTGATATGTGTAACTATTTCCTCCATTATGAAGATATTGCGACCAAGGTGCAATTTCAGATGGATACCAAGCATCTAACATAGGGCTAACTTGGAATGTTACAGCATTAAGATTAAGTTCTTCAAACTTATCTAATATTGATGTTAGTTGTTGTTTAAATGATTCTTCTGGTGACAAATTAGGATTACTAGTGACATCTTTAATATCTATATTTGCTACTGTTGATAGCCAAGCTGTTCTAAAGTCTTCTTTCTTGTTAATATACTCATTTGGAATTGTAACTTGTTCAGTTTTATTCCCATTTAAATATACAGGAGTACTTTCATCATATATAGACTCCATAGTATTAAAGTTGTAAGATTTAAAGTTAAAAAGTGGTGATTCATTTACCTCAGCAAAAGTCTTTTGTAAAGTAATAGTTTGACTTGTAATACTAGCAAGTAAAAATAGAGTTAATGCTTTTTTCTTCATTAACAAATCCCTCCTAAATAATAATAAAAATATTAAACTCATGGTAAATGTTTACATATTAACTTTATTGTAACTTAAAAGAATTATAATTTCAATATGTATTTTAAAAATATGAAATATGTTTTCATACTTAAGTTATAAAGATAATAATATAACTCTGGGGCAATAATTTAAATGTAAGCATAAAATATAATAGAACAGTATTGGAGTTGGAAAATGGTTATGAATATTACAAGTCCAAATAAAGAAGGGGTATTAAAAATAAAAGCATCTTGTAATGTATTCTATTTAGGAGAAGAAATAGAGTTAATTGCATTAAAAGAATCAGTTTATGGAATTGAAGAAATAAAGAAAGTCAAATGGAGTATTGATTATATAGGAGAAGAAATTAAATTAAAAAATAATATAATAGTAATTAGTAATTCACTAAAGGATATTAGAGTTTTAAGTGTAGCTTGTGAAGATATAGACACAGGGGAGAAATCCTACAGGAAATTTACAATCGTATTAGAGGAAAGGAAAGAAACCTTAATACATTTTATAAAAAATGATGGGGATTATTTTGGAAGTGGATATAAGTGGGATTTTTGGGTATTCTCTAATGCTGGAGTATCCTATGATGTGCCTTTAGAAGAAGACAGTGATTTTGGTAAATGTGCTTTCATTAAAGAAGAAAATGTCATAGCACGAAGAAGAGCATGGGGAGAAAATTGGGGGAATGATTGGTCAGAACAAAGCATAACCTTTGAGATACCTAAAAAAATTAAAAATTGTTATATAGTTTATGGAGAAAATAAGCTTATAACTAATATAGAAGAGGTAATTGATTATATAAAGCCAAGAATTGAAGTAGCAATAATGGATATAGAAAATAGTATAGTAGCTTTTTTATCAAGAATTCCATTAGATATGACTGAATTTTATATTTATATAAATGGAGTTAAAAAAGATGGAATTAATTATTATATTGATAAGGCTTCAAAAAAAGTAGAATTTTTAGATTTAAACTTAAATATTCTAGCAAATGATTTAATTGAAGTAAGAGCAAGCAATACATTTTTGCCTTGTAAGGTAACATTAAGAAAATTTTTAGATAAATTCAATTACCAAGGTAATGATATGGGGGTAACCTATAGTGAAAATTATATAAAATTAAGATTATGGGCACCTACAGCTTTTAATGTGGATTTATGTATTTATGAAAATTGGTATGATAAAAAAGAAAAAATATATTATAAAATGAAATACAATGAAATTTATGGAACATTCAGTATAGAAATAGATAGAAAAATAAATGAAAATAAGTTTTATTTATATAGAATTTCTTTTAAAGATATAGACAGAAATGGTAGTGAGTATGTAAAAATAAATTATGCTGTGGATCCATATAGTGTTTCAGTAGGAATAAATGGAGAAAAAGGATACTTAGTAGATATAAATAGTAATAAAACTATGTCTGATGGGTGGTTTTTAGATGAAAGACCAAAGTTGTTGAAAAAAGAAGACAGTATAATATATGAATTGCACTTAAGAGATTTTACCATATGTGAAGAAAGTGGGATTGAAAAGAAATATAGAGGAAAGTATTTAGGATTATCTAAAGAAGGAACAAAATATTATGATAAATCAAATAATATAAGTGTAAAAACTGGAATAGATCATTTAAAAGAACTTGGTATAACACATATTCACATACTTCCTATATTTGATTTTGGTTCAGTTGATGAGAGGAAATCTAATAAAAAAGGAAATAGAAACTGGGGATATGATCCTAAAAATTATAACGCCCCTGAAGGCAGTTATTCTAGTGATCCATACTGCCCTATTGCAAGAATTGTAGAACTTAGAAAAATGATTAAAACTCTCCATAAAAATAATATAAGAGTAGTTATGGATGTAGTTTATAATCATATGTATGAAACTAGAAATTTTGATAATATAGTTCCAGGATATTACTTTAGAAGTAATTATAGAGGTCGATTTACTAATGGTTCAGGTTGTGGAAATGAAATTGCAACAGAGAGACCTATGGTTAGAAAGTTTATTATAGATTCTATAAAGCATTGGATATCTAACTACAATATAGATGGATTTAGATTTGATCTTATGGAATTAATAGATTTAGATACTATGAAGGAAATAGTAAAGATTACAGAAAGCTTTAATGAAAATATCATTGTATATGGGGAGCCTTGGAGAGGTGGAGAATCTGCAGTAATAAATGGAACTTATAGAGGAAGTCAAAAGGGCAAGGGTTTTTCTATATTCAATGATAAATTTAGGGATTATATAAGAGGAGATAATACTCCTTCAATGGGTTTTGTAAATGGGAATCAACATGATGGTCCTACAGCATGGAGCATAATAGAGGGCTTGAAGGGCTCAATAAATACTTTAACTGAGGAGCCAGGAGAAAGTATAAATTATGTAGATGCTCATGATAATTACACTTTGTGGGATCATATTGAAAAAAGTTTAAATTATAATATAAAAGAAGAAGATTACAGAAAAATTACAGAAGATAATATTTTTGATAACCATTTAGTAAGAAGAAATATATTGGCACTTTCTATAATTATATTTTCTCAAGGAATACCATTTATACAAGGTGGAGCTGAGTTATTAAGGACTAAAAATGGTGATCATAATAGCTATAAAAGTCCAGATAACATTAATGCTTTTTATTGGAGTGATAAGGTTAAATACTTAAAAGTATTTAATTACGTAAAAAATTTAATTGAAATTAGAAAGAAATTCAATGAATTTAGATTTAATAAAAGGGAAGATGTAAGTAAGATAAATATAAGCTTTTTAAATGGTGATGAAAGGGTAGGAGTAATAAAATGGCATTATAAGGACTTAGATGATAAAGAGTTAATTGTATTATTTAATGCAACATCAATAGATAATTATAATGTTAACCAATATATAGAAAAACCTAAGAGTGAAAAATGGTGTCTATTAGCAGTTAATGATTTAATTAATTCTAATGGAATAAAAACTATAAAATATAATGAAATTCCAGAGATAAGATCTTTTTCTATTTTAATTATGTATTCATATAGCTAAGAGGATAAAAAATTACCTCTTAGCTTTTTTTATCCCTAGAGTATAGAAAAAGAGTATTTATTTAGTATCCTATGGCAATGAAAATGAAAAAATAGAATGATATATTAATATTAAAGTAATTAATATTTATTATTAATACGCAGTATTTATGTAAACATATACAAAAGACAGTGTAATAGTTGGTGTTTATGTAAAAATTCAAAAATAGGGGGATTTTTATGAAAATCAAGCAAAACAAATTAATACTTTTTTTAGGAATCATTTTTACTACCTTACTATTTAATACTACGGTGTTTGCAGCGGATACAATGCAAGATGTACAAACACCACAAGGGTTTAAGGCTCTTTTAACAATAGTACCTCTTATTGTTATAATAGTTCTATTAGTTAAAAGAGTAGACATGCTAGTAGCAGGATTTATTGGTGGAGTATTAGCTATGATAATTGGAGGAATCGGATTAGCTCAAGCTAATGATTTCTTATTGCAATCAATTCCATCAATGTTAACTATCACTGTTCCTATTATTAATTCAGCTTTAGCAATGGCAGTTTTTGCAGCAGGTAGTTATACATCTTCATTAACACTTGTAAAACGTGCTATTAAAGGAAAAGTTGAATACTTAGCGGCATTTATCGTAATATTACAAGCAGCAGCTACTTATATGTCAGGTATTGGCGGTGGTAGCGCAATGGTTATAGCACCTTTAGCATTTGCAGCAGTAGGAGCTATACCAGAATTAGTAGCTGGTATGTCAATAGCAGCAGCAGTGTCATTTACTACTTCTCCAGCATCATTAGAAACTGGAATAGTATCAAAATTAAGTAATGTACCAGTAGCAGATTATGTAGCTCAAATGAGAGTTTTCTGGTTAGTATTTGTAGCTATATCAGTTATAATAGCTATATATGGTACTAAAAAGAGAAAAGTTTTATTTAAAGAAGAAGAAAATGAAGAATTTAAGAATATGAGCAATAAAGAATTATTAATTAATACAATACCAGCTATATTCTTATTATCAGCAGTTATTATAGGACCTCTTGTAAACAAATTAATAGGATTCTCTTTAGTTACACCTTTAGTATATACAGTAATTACAGTTGCATTAATATTTGTTTGCACTAAGATGACATTAAATCAATCTGTAAATGCTATGGTTGATGGATCAAACTATATATTAGTTAGATTATTTAGCGTTGGAATATTCTTAGCATTTATAAATATTATTAACCAAACAGGTGCATTTGTAACAATAGTTAGTGTAGCTAAATCAGCACCAGCAGCTTTAGTTGTTCCAACAGCAGTATTAGCAGGGTTCTTAATAGGGGTTCCAGCAGGAGCATATGTTGGTTCAGTTTTAACATTAGTTTTACCAGTTGTAACATCTCTTGGATTCTCACCAGTTGCATTAGGATTTGTTGCAATGGGAGTTGGCCTTGGTAGCCAAATGAGTTTTGTTAATATAACAATGCAAGCATTATCATCAGGATTTAAAATTCCTATAATAGATGTTGTTAAAGGAAATTCAAAATGGGTATTAGGTTGTGTAGTTATATTATTAGGACTTGCTTTTATATTCTAAAATTATAAAATACAAAATTTAAAAATAGAGAGGGGAATAAACATGGATATTCTTATAAAGAAGGCTAGAATAAGTAATGATGAAAATTTAAAAGACATAGCTATAAAGGATGGAAAAATTATTAAGATAGAAGATAACATAGAAGGAGAAGCCTTAAGATTAATAAATGCTGATGGTAGAGTTTTAATCCCAGGGTTAGTTGAAAGCCATATACATTTAGATAAAGCTTTAATAGCTGATAGGCTTCCAAATAAAAGTGGTACACTAAAAGAAGCTATTGAAGTAACAGGAAAGTTAAAACCAACATTTACAAAAGAAGATGTTGAAGAAAGAGCTAAAAAAGCTTTAATGATGCTTGTAAAAAATGGTACTACTCATATTAGAACTCATTCTGAATTTGATCCATCACAAGGATTTACAGGTTTTGAAACTGTAATGAAATTAAAAAAGGAATTTAAAGATATTATTGATATTCAAGTTGTAGCTTTCCCTCAAGAAGGAATTTTTAAAGCAGAAGGTACTGAGGAAATGATGTATCAAGCTATGGAGATGGGTGCAGATGTTGTAGGTGGAATTCCATATAATGATCATCCAACTAAGGAGCATATTGATTTAGTATTTGAAATAGCGAAAAAATATGACAAGCCTATAGACTTCCATCAAGATTTTAAAGATGATGCAGATGGAATAAGTATTGAATATGTATGTAAAAAAACTATAGAAGAAGGTTACCAAGGAAGAGTTTCTGTTGGACATCTTACTAGCTTAGCAGCATTACCAAAGGAAAAACTAGAACCTATTATAGAGCTTATGAATGAAGCACAAATTAGCGTTATGAGTTTACCAGCTACAGACCTTCATCTTGGAGCAAGAAATGATGAATATAATGTTAGACGTGCAGTTACTCCAGTAAGAGCATTAAGAGATGGTGGAGTAAATATGTGTTTAGCAACAAACAATATAAGAAACGCATTTACACCATACGGAAATGGAGATTTAATACAAATAGCTATGCTTGCAATTCCTGTATCACATTTAGGTGGAGCAGATGATTTACCAACTGTACTACCAATGATTACAACTAATCCTGCTAAAGCTCTTGGGTTAAAGGATTATGGAATTGGAGTAGGAAAAAATGCTGATTTAGTGCTTTTAGATACAAAAGCTTTAAATGATGCCATTATAGACATACCTGATAGGCTATTTGTAATAAAAAATGGAAAAGTTACTGTGGAAACAGAAAAAACAATTAAATTTAATTTTTAATAAAAGCAGGGTTTACCCTGCTTTTATTTTAATGTATCTAATAAAATTATTGTACAAATGAAGAATTTTTATTTAAAATTCTTAAAATTGGTAATAAAGCTAATATAACTAAGATAACTAATAAGTTACCTCCTACTACAGAACCATTAACTACAAATGAATAAAGTACTGGAGACCATCCTTCTGGAGCAAACTCACCAAAAAATAATACTCCAGATATAAAGTGAAATATAAATCTTATGAACATACCAAAGGTTGCTCCTAGTAATTTTTTGTTTTTAAAGAAGCCAGCTAGTCCAACTGCCATGAATGGAAGAGGGTAATCAAATAATACTTGTATTGGATGTAATATATAAGGACTTATAATCAAGTATATGATTCCAAACAAAAATCCTGTAAGCATACCAATTTCAGGACCATACATAAAGGCTATTATTAAAATGGGAACCATACTACCTAAGTTTATACTCCCAGCACCATTAGGTAAATCAACTAGTTTAACAAGATGTAATATTGTAGCTAAAGCTAAAGCTATTCCTATTCTAGCCATAACCTTAGTATCTAATTTTAATTTCTTAAATTTAATAAGAGCTAAAATTAGGATAACAACTCCTATAAGAGTTGCTAAAGATAAAGGGCTTTTTATTATTTCACTAAATCCTTCCTTTATTGTGTTGATAAAATTAAACATAAAAAATACCTCCTATAAATATGCTAGGAGGTACATTAGTAACTAGTTAAATTATCACTAATATATTCTTTGTGACTTTCCTACGCTGGTATTATCCAGATCAGGTAAAGAGGGTTAATGATAAATCATTTCTCAGCCATAAGGCACCCCTAGCACTTAAATATTATGTTATATAAATTGTACATAAAATGGATATAAAAGTCAATAATAATTATTTTAACCATATCTATATATGCGTTTCTTTCTAGGATTTGCAAGATAGTCATAGGATGCAGTCCAGTAAGGTAACAGCTCAGGTTTATATTGTAATAAATCTTTTAAAAATTTATCAAATAAATGGTACTTAACTAATATTTTTACTATATCCTTGGGATAAGGTGTTATTTTACTATATGGTTTTCTTGGATCAATAACTTTAATTTTTCCTTTGGAATTTACAAAAATATGTGCATTTCTAATATTAAGTCTTTTAAACTTAAGTCTTTTTAAATCTTCAATTAAGTCTACTATTTCTTTAGATAAATTATAGGGAAGCCCATGTTTAGAAATATATTCTTTAAGGTTTATGCCACCAACATATTCCCTTATTAATATGTTACCTACCCTTACTATAGAATTTGGAAAGAAGGGGCTATCAGAAGTTTGTTTAAGTATGTCATCTTCGCTCTTAGCGTTTTTTATATTTTTAAAGACTTTAAATGCATATCCTTCAGGAGTTAAATATACTGATCCTTCGGCACCTGATCCTAGTAATTTAAAATCCTTAGCCTCTATAAGGTAATTCATTACACACACCTATAAATATTACTTTTATTTATTATATGCGAATAAATTTATTATGATATTAAAGTAAAAAATTAATATAAATATATAAAGTATGTATATTAGTATTTAGATAAGGATGATTATAAATGAATAATAATATTGGTTTTTTATTGTTAGGGCATGGCAGTTTTGCATCTGGAGTTAAGAGCGCTCTTGATATTTTAAAAATAGAAAATGAAAATTTAGAATTAGTAGACTTCCATTATTCTAATAGTATTAATGAATTAGATAAAAAAATATATAATGCTTTACTTAGGCTATCAGAATATAACTATGTAATAATATTATGTGATTTATTCGGTGGAACACCTTTTAACAGAATAATGATGAGTATTTTAGATAACCAAGAAAGATATAATGTATTGTGTGGTATTAATTTGCCTATAGTTATAGAAGCTCTTATAAAATATAAAGACTTTAGTACGGCAAGTGAATTGGTAAATCATTTAAAAGGTATATTTAATAATACATTAGTTGATGGAATTCAATAAATATATAAGCATTAAACTTTTAAAGTATAATAAAATTAATGTTTAATTTATGATATAATTTAAATAAAAAAATAAACGGTGAGAGTATGATTTGGAAAATAAAAAAGTTTAAAGATTTAACAGCTGAAGAATTATATAAAATTTTAAAATTACGAAGTAGTGTTTTTGTAGTAGAGCAGGAGTGCATATACCAAGATTGTGATGGAAAAGATTTAGATGCATACCATCTATTTTGTATGGACAAAAACAAAGTAATTGCTACTCTTAGAATATTGGATAAAGGAGTTTCCTATGATGAAATATCTATAGGGAGAGTAGCAGTAGATAAAGAATATAGAAGAAATAATTTAGGTAGAAAAGCTATGGAAGAGGCTTTGAATTTTATTAAATGTACTTATGGGGAAGCGAAAATTAAGATTTCTGCCCAAGTATATATTAAGGATTTTTATAAAAGCTTAGGATTTAAAGAGTGTTCTAAAGAATATTTGGAAGATGATATACCTCATATAGAAATGATAAATAATTTTATATAATTTTTAGGGTGTTGCAAGATAAAATAAATTTTGCAACACCCTTTAAGCCTACTGAATAGATATTTGTTTTTCCTTCATAATAATGTTTATTCTTTTGTAATAAGTTATCATAAGTGGAATTATAGCAGCCAACCAAGCAGCTGGATCAGCTAAAGCTATTCCAGTAAAATCTAAAACTAAAGGTAAAGTAAAAGCAACAACAGTTCTAGCAATCATTTCAGCAAATCCAGCCATCATTGGAACAAAGCTTTCACCAACACCTTGTAAAGTATTCCTATATATGAAAATAAGCCCTAGAGGTATATAAAATATAGAAACTGTATTTAAGTAGTGTCTAGCATAGTATATAACATCTAAATCATTTCCACTCATAAACAATTTAGTAAAAGTACCACCAAATAGTACTACAATAATTGTTGAAATTATACTGACTAATATACTTATAATGCTGCATTTTTTAACACCTTCTTTTATACGGTCAATCCTTCCAGCACCTAAGTTTTGTCCAGAGTAAGTTGCCATTGCAACACCAAAAGTAACTGCAGGTTGCATAACTAATTGTTGTACCTTTGAAGCAGCTGTATAAGAGGCTATAATTTTAGAACCAAAATTATTAAGAGCACCTTGTAGAACCATTGCACCAGCAGCAGTTATAGAAAATTGTAGTGCCATAGGAACTCCTATTCTAAGTTGCTTTTGAACATAGGTTTTTCTTATTTTCCAGTGATTTTTATTTAGTTTTAATATTGGAAATTTTTTAACGATATATATAGCACATAGTATTGCAGAAATAGATTGAGAAATAATTGTTGCATAGGCGGCACCAGCTACACCCATGTTAAAGTTAACTATAAATACAATATCTAAAATAACATTTAATATGGAAGCTATAATTAAGAAATATAATGGAGTTTTACTATCTCCAAGAGCTCTTAATATACTAGCTAACATGTTATAAAAAATAATTGCAATATTTCCAGCATAAATAATAATAATGTAAGATAATGAATCCGTCATTATATTATCAGGTGTATTCATAAGTTCTAGTAACGGTTTAGCAGATGCCATACTTATTGAAGTTACTACTATAGTCATAACAGAAGATAGTACTAAAGAACTAGCAAAAGACTTTTTTACGCCTTCATCATCGTTTGCCCCAAATCTTTGAGAAACTAAAACAGCAAATCCACTAGTTAAGCCAATTACAAATCCATTAACTAAAAAGGCCATTGCACCAGTTGAACCAACAGCAGCTAATGCATCTACACCAAGATATCTACCAACTATTATGGTATCTACCATACTGTAAAACTGTTGAAATATATTTCCGATAAGCAAAGGAATCGAAAAAGTTAAAATTAATTTTACGGGACTACCCGTTGTCATATCTTTAGTCAAGTCTCATTCCCCCTTTTAAACTTTTGTAAAAAATATAACTTTTTAGCAATATAAATGATACCATTATAGTAAAATCATATCAATGTTATTTCAAAATTAGAAAATTATTTAACAACTTTGTAATAAGTTATTATAACTATTTAAAAACTTCCATTTATTATATAATTAAATAAGGTAAAGGGAGGTTTTTTAATGAAAAAAGTTCTTTCATTAATTATAGGAATATTAGTTACTATAACATTAATTAGTTGTGATACTACAAAGGTTATAGAGGAAAATACTAAAGAAAACAATGAATCTAGTAAATATACTATTACAGAAAGGAATATTGAAAATATTCCTGATAACAATTTTTTTACTCCATTATTTTATAATAATGATAAGATATATGGAAAGTTATTGGAAAAATCTGGTGATGAATTTAATAAATCTTCTATTTTTTCATATTCATTTAAGAATGGAAAATTTAAAGACGTAGAAGAAGAATTTACTGATGAAGAGATAAATTTTATAAATAGTTTTAGTGGAGGAACTGGAGAAGGAATATGTATGATTGACTCAAATAAATTAAGTGATAGAAAATTTTATTTTATGGATGTAAAAAATAAAGTTAAATTTGAACTTAATGAATTTGAAAAAACATATAGCTCAATGGAATTTAATCTTAAAAATTTTATAAATTTAGGATATAAATTAGATGGAAATGATAATTATTTTATTTATAGATATTTATCTCAAGAAAATAATGAAATTGGAGAAAATCAAGAAATTATAATAATAGATATACAAAATAAAAATTACTATAGATTTAATAATAAAGATAAAATATTTATTTATTTTTATTATGATAATAGCCAGGAATCTATTATGGCTATAGATGAGGCAGGGAAAATAAGTAAAGTTACATTAGAAGAAAATAATGTATTTTTTAAAGAACATAGTGAAATTAAACTTGGTGATGAAAAAATATATAATAAATTCGGTTACTACAAACCTGATTTTAATAATAATTCTTTAATTCTTAGAGTTGAAAATAAGCAATCTAAGCAATATATGGATTACTATAATATTATATATAATACTATATCTAATGAAACTATATTTTTAGATAAGGAAAAGATAATATTAGAAAGTGTAAATAATAGTAATTTTTATATAGTTTTATATAAGGACAATAGGTATTTAGCTGAAGTAAGTGAAACAGGGGATATTAATTTGATTTATAAATTAGATAATGAATATAAATATATGTATTCATTTGCAAATGAAAAAGGAGATAATATACTTATAGCTAGAATAAAGGTTTCTGAAGAAAATTCAAAAAATCCTGATAAACCAATAGTAAATGAAGAAATAAAATACTTCATTTTAGAAATAGAAGAAAGGGAATAATTTATTTTATGGAAAAGAAGAAGATACTAGTTGTTGAAGATGAATATTCAATAAATGATGCAATAACCTTTGCCCTTAGAAAAGAAGGGTATGATGTAAGAAGTTCATTTAATGGAAAAGATGCATTAGAAAGATTTAATGAATTTAAACCAGATTTAGTATTACTAGACTTAATGCTTCCTGATATAAATGGATTAGACATTTGCAAAGAGATATCTAAGAAAGCATATATTATAATGCTAACTGCTAGAGGAGAAATTATAGATAAAATATTAGGCTTAGAGCTTGGAGCAGATGATTATATAGTGAAACCATTTGAAATAAAAGAAGTATTAGTAAGGATAAAAGTTATTTTTAGAAGAGGGGAAAAAAACATAAATAAAGCTATTGAAGAACAAGAAAATCAATCAGTGAAAATATATCCTAATAATAGACAAGTAATAAAAGAAGGAAAGGAAATATTACTAAGAAGAAAAGAGTTTGATTTATTAAATTTCCTTTATGAAAATAAGGGAATAGTTTTTTCAAGAGAGGATTTACTAGAAAAAATATGGGGATATGATTATGAAGGTGATACAAGAACAGTAGATGTTCATATTAGAAGGCTTAGAGAAAAGCTTAATGAAAATAAGGATAACTCTATAATAGAAACGGTCTTTGGCATAGGATATATAATGAGGTGATAAATTGGATAAAACCTTAAAAGGAAAGTTATTAAAAGGGAGCATGGTTTCTGTTTTAGTTATAAATATAATATTTACTGTTTTTATATCTATATATTTAAATAATTCTTTTAAAAATAGTATTATACAAGAAATGAATAATATAAAAATAGCAGCATTAAGTATAGTAAACCAAAATGAAATAATGGAAGAGCCGATTTGGAAAAGTCTTTCTCCAATAAATGAAATTATACAAGACTATGTTGGTTTTTCAAATGAAAATAGAAAAATAAATCAATCAGTTGGCAAGCTTATAAATGATAAAGAAATTTATAATATTCTAACTGAAAGTAATAATATTAAATCAATAATTAAATTCAAATATATAAATAACTCTTATTTTATAACATATAATTATCCAATTTATATTAAGGATGCTTTTATTGCAAATTTGGTAATACAAAAAGACTATTCTTATAAATATAGAGAGATGATAAAAACTGTTTTAATTATAATTTTAGGACAAGCATTTGTAGTAATAGCTTTAATATTAACTATATCCTTAATAATTAATAAATCTATAAAGCCATTAAATGATTTAAAAACCTCTATGAAGGAATTTAAATTAGGGCAGGAAATAGAGGATATAGAAATAAATTCTAAAGATGAAATTTCAGATTTAGCTAAAACCTATAATTTGATGAAGAATAAACTAATATCTCAAGATAAGGTATTAAGAGAATTCTTTAATAATGCAACTCACGAACTTAAAACACCAATTACTTCAATATCTCTTTATTCTCAAATATTTAGAGATAATAATATTAAGGAAATGGATGATGATTTTATAAGTAGGGCAAGTAGTAGGATAGTTTTAGAATGTGAAAAAATAAAAAACTTAGTTGAAAAAATGTTAGAAGCTTCAAGAGGTAAAATTAATAAAAATAAATTTAAGAGTACTTTTTCTATTAAAGAAATAATAGAAGAAGTAGAAGAGGATTTTGAATTAAGAATTAATAATAAAAATTTAGATATAAAAAATGAATTAGAAGAAATAAATTACTATGGAGTTTTTGAAGACTTGGAGCAGATATTTATGAATTTATTAGACAATAGCATTAAATATGCTTCCTCAGAAAAAATAGAAATAAAGTTGTTTGAAGAAGATGATAATATAAAATTAACTATAAAAAATGAAGTTTTAAATATTCCAGAAGAAATTAAGGATAGATTATTTGAACCATTTATTAAGCATAATAGCTTCATTAATATAAGTAAAGAAGTAAGTAGTTCTGGTTTAGGATTATACCTATGTAATGAATTAGCTAAAGAAAATAACTGGAATTTATCATATGAAATTATAGAAGAATACATTAAGTTTGAGTTAATACTAAAAAAAGAGTTGCCATAGGCAACTCTTTTATGTTGTAGCAAATTGACTATTATATAAATTTGAATAGAAACCATTTTTCTTTAATAATTCTTTGTGATTTCCTTGTTCTATGATTTTTCCATCTTTCATAACTAAAATTAAATCAGCCTCTTTAATAGTGGAAAGTCTATGAGCAACAATAAATGAAGTTCTTCCTTCCATTAATTTATTAAATGCTTTTTGAATATAGATTTCAGTACGTGTATCTATACTACTTGTTGCTTCATCCAATATTAACATAGGTGGTTTAGAAAGCATAACTCTTGCTATACATAAAAGTTGTTTTTGACCCTGAGATAAAGAACTGTCCTCTGAAAGTACAGTATCGTAACCTTTAGGTAACCTAGTAATGAACTTATGAGCATGGGCAGCTTTTGCAGCTTCAATAACTTCTTCTAAGGTAGCATCTTCTTTTCCATAAGCTATATTATCTTTTACAGTTCCAGAGAAAAGCCAAGTGTCTTGAAGAACCATTCCATAAAGACCTCTAGTACTTTTTCTAGTTATATTATCTACATTAATATTGTCAATTTTTATTTCACCAGAATTTATATTGTAAAACCTCATAAGTAAATTAATTAAAGTAGTTTTTCCACAGCCAGTAGGACCAACTATTGCAATTCTTTCACCAGGATTAACCTTTAAATTAAAGTTATCAATTAATGGTTTATCTTCATTGTAAGAAAAACAAAGATTTTCTATGCTTACAGAGCCTTCACAGGACTCTAAATTAATAGCATTATCCTTATCTTGAATTTCAGGAGTTTCATCAAGTATTTTAAAGACTCTATTAGCAGAAGCAAAGGCTGCTTGTAATTCAGTAATAACTCCAGAAATTTCATTAAAAGGTTTAGTATATTGATTTGCATAGCTTAAAAAGGCAGAAAGGTTACCTATTGATAAATTACCGTTAATTGCACTTAAGGCACCTACAATACCAACAGCAGCATAAACTATTCCATTTACAAATCGAGTTACTGGGTTTGTAATAGCAGAGTAAAATTGTGCTTTTTGTCCATATTTATAGAGCTTTTTATTGATTAGTTCAAAATTTTCTAAAGATCTATCTTCATAAGAAAAAGCCTTTACAACCTTTTGATTTCCTATCATTTCTTCAACATAACCAGTTAATTCACTACGAACCTCTGATTGTTTTCTAAACATTGAGTGACAACGCTTAGCAATTGTAGAGGCAGTAAATAATGATAAAGGAGTAATTATAACTACTAATAAAGCAATTTTAACATTAATTGAAAGCATAAATATTAAAGTTCCTAATATAGTTATAACACCAGTGAAAAGCTGTGAAAAACCTTGTAGCAATCCATCAGATACTATTTCAATATCATTTATGACTCCATTAATAATTGACCCATGAGCATTAGCATCTATATATTTAAGAGGTAATTCATTTAATTTATTAAATACATCTATTCTTAAATCTTTAATAGTTTTATAGCTTACTATATTAGTACATCTTGTCATAATTAGTTGAAATAATGCAGAAAAAATTATAGTTAGTAATAATAAAATTAATATTTTTATAAGGTTATCAAAATTAACATTATCTTTTCCTACAATAAGATCAACTCCATTACCTATTAATATAGGAGTTAATAAAGTTAAACTTACATTAATAATAGCGCTAATAAATGCTATTATAATAAACTTTTTATAAGGCTTTGTATAATTTAAAATTCTTTTTATTATTTTAGTATTCAAAGAATCACCTCCTAATTATTTAATTGAGAAGAATATATTTCATTATATACTTCGCAATTTTCAAGAAGATAATCATGAGTTCCTATTCCAGCTATTTCACCATTATCTAAAACTATTATTTTATCAGCATTTTTTATACTACTAGCTCTTTGAGATACTATAAGTACTGTAGTTTCCTTAGTTTTTTCTTTTAATGCTTTTCTTAAAGCTGCATCTGTTGCAAAATCAAGAGCACTTGAACTATCATCTAAAATTAAAATTTCTGGTTTTGAAATTAAAGCTCTAGCAATAGTAAGCCTTTGTTTTTGTCCACCTGAAAAATTTTTACCACCCTGTAAAACTTTTGAATAAATTCCTTCAGGCAAAGTTTCTATAAAGGATTTAGACTGAGATATTTCTAATGCTTCGTTAATTTCATAAGTAGTAGCATCTTCCTTTCCCCATTTTAAATTATCTAAAATAGTACCTTTAAATAGTACAGCTTTTTGGGGAACTATTCTTATTAAATTTCTAAGATCCTTTAACTTATAGTTTTTAGTATCTATTCCTTTAACGAGAACTTGTCCTTTGCTAGTATCATAAAATCTAGGAATTAAATTAATTAAAGTAGTTTTCCCTGAACCAGTTCCACCAATTATTCCAATTGTTTCATTTTTGTTCATTATTAAATTAATATCTTTTAAAGAATATTCATTTGAATCCTTGTAAGAAAAAGAAACATCTTTAAATTCAATTAAAGCATCATTATTTTTACAAGTATATTCATTACTAAGTTTATTATCAATAATTGTAGGTGAAATATTCATTATTTCTAAAACTCTATTTGCTGAAGTTGCACCTTTTGTTAAAGTTACAATTAATTGAGAAAATACAATTAAAGAAAGTAATATTTGAGTTATGTAATTAATAAAAGCAATTACTTCACCTTGAGTTAATGAACCTATATTAACTCTAATTCCTCCATACCATAATATAGCAATTATAGCTACATTCATAATCATATATGTAATTGGATTAAGAAGTGCAGAAATTTTACCAACATTAATTGAAGTGTTAGAAAGTCCACTAGTAGCAATTTTAAACCTCTCTTTTTCATTGTCTTCTTTTGAAAAAGCTTTAATAACTCTTGAACCTTCTAGGTTTTCTCTTGTAATTAAAGATAAATTATCTAATTTTCCTTGAATAACTTTATATAGTGGGAGAGATTTACTCATAACTAAATAAATAACTAATGCAATTAAGGGAGTAGTTATTAAGAAGATTATTGAGAGCTTTAAATCAATTGATATAGCCATAATTGTAGAGCCAATAATTATAAAAGGGCTTCTTGTTCCAAGTCTTATTAGCATGGCTATTCCAGTTTGTATTTGATTAATATCATTAATTAATCGTGTTATAAGAGTTGGTGTTCCTATTTCATCAATTTCTGTATAAGAAAGATTGTTTATATGTTTATACAACTTACTTCTAATTGAAGTTCCAGCACCCTGTGAAGCAATAGAAGCATAGTACTGGCAAATAAGAGCAAAAGCTAGTCCCACAGCCCCTAAAAGGATTAATACGCCTCCCATTTTAAAAACATAATTAATATCCTTATTTTGAACGCCAATATCAATAATTTTAGCCATAACAATTGGGACAAATAATTCTAATATAGCTTCAATTAATTTAAATATTGGACCAAGTATTGCTTCTTTTTTATAATCTTTCATAAAGTAAATAAGTTTTAACAATTAAATCAGTCCTTTTTGCAAATTTTATAATAATTATCATTATATCACTAAATATAATGAATTAAAAAATATCTTTTAGTACAATAATAAAGAATATCTTAAGATTTTAGTAATGCTTTGACTTTTAAAATTAAATTATGATAATATATGAAAATCATAATATTTACATTAGGAGTATAGAAATGGAGTTTTTAAAGAATTTTTTTAAAGGATTAGCAATAAGTATATCTCAAATAGTTCCTGGAGTTAGTGGTGGAACTATAGCCATGATTCTAGGAATTTATGATAAACTTTTACATGCAATTAATAATATTTTAAAAGACTTTAAGAATCAATATAAAATTTTATTACAAGTAGGTATTGGTGCAGTAGTAGGTATTTTTTTATTTAGCAATATAGTAAAAAACTTATTTGATAATTATCCTATTCCTATAGGTTATTTATTTATTGGAGTAATTTTAGGTGGAGCACCACTTATGTTTAAAAAGGCTACTGTAAAAGGATTTAATAAAAAGAGTATTCTTTATTTAATAGTAGGTATAATTGTTGTATTAATGATGGGAACACCTAATAATGATGCCTCATCAATAGTAACTTCATTAAGTTTTGTTAATTTTATATGGTTATTTATTGGAGGAATGGTAGTTGCTATAGCTCTTATTTTACCTGGCATAAGTGGATCATTTATGCTCTACATATTGGGGCTTTATAATACCGTAATAACAGCTGTTGTTCAATTTAATGTACCGATACTAATACCAATTGTTCTAGGTGGAATTTTCGGAACACTTTTAACTGCAAGAATAATTGAAATGTTATTAATTAAATATCCAGAGCAAACTTATATACTGATTTTTGGATTTATACTTGGTTCTGTATTTTCTGTATTTCCAGGAGTTGACGGAATAAAGAGTCTTATAGGAGTTTTGCTTGGAGTAATTGGTTTTGTATTTACATATTATATAAGTAGAAATGAATAAAATTAGATAGATTGATGATAAATTAGGTATTTATTTTTAGAAGTACCTATTAATTTAGTTATAATTTTAATATTAAAGTTATAACTAAATTAATAGGTACTTTTTTATTTAATAAAAATACTTAGAATCTTTTACTAATATTTAAATATCTATATTAATATATAAAGAGTTTAAGAGGTAAATTATGACTACTGGTCAAAAGTGTAAGAATCTTTATTATGATGAAAATTCACAAAACTTTTTAGTTGAATATAGTTCAGGATTTATAGAAGAAATGTCTAAAATTGATTATGCTTGTGGAGATATAATTACAGAAAGAATTGGTGTAATTTCAGTAGAATTTAATAATTTGGATAGATTAATAAATGAAGTAAAAAGTATTGTTTTTTTAGAACCTAGAAGTGTCTATGTTTTGCAAAGCGTATCACTAAATGATGTAGATGAAATATATTCAATTAAGCAAAATCCATATTTAAATTTAACTGGTAAGGGAGTATTAGTTGGGCTTGTAGATACTGGAATTGATTATCTTAACGAAGAATTCCTTAAAGAAGATGGAAAGACTAGAGTTTTAGAAATATGGGACCAAACAATTAAAGATAGCAAAAGCAATGAAGTATATATTGGAGAAGTATTTAAAGAGGAAGATATAAATAAAGCTATTAATTCATATAAAAATAATGGAGATCCCTATAGCATAGTCAAAAGTAAAGATACCAATGGGCATGGAACTCAAATGGCAAGTATTATAGGGGCACGTGGGTATAATAAAAATGTTAAAGGTATAGCACCAGATTGTGAATTTGTAGTAGTAAAACTTTCAGAATCAGCAAGCTTAAAAAGAATACTAAGAGAAAATAATCTTCAAGATAAAGTTTTATATAATTCCTCTGAAATATTAGCTGGTATAGATTTTCTTAAAAAATATGCTACGAAAACAGGTAAACCAATGATTATTTGTCTTGGAGTTGGCACTACAGAAGGAAGTCATGATGGAAATGGGCTTTTATCAAGGTACATTACAGATGTAGCTACTAATGTAGGAATTGTTTTTGTTGCAGGAACAGGAAATGAAGGAGCAGCAAATGGGCATACATCAGGGTATATTAGAAATTCAAATGATGTAAAAAGTATAGAATTAAAGGTATCAAAAATAATGAAATATTTATCTTTTTATATTTGGGTACACAGACCTAATACTGTATCAATCAATATAGTATCTCCAGAAGGAGAAGAGTCTAAATATGTACCAGCCAAAAAGAAGGGATCTGAAGAAATTAAGTTTGTTCTTAGTAATACAACATTAGAATTATATAATTTTATACCAGAATTTTTCACTGGTCATCAAGCTTTTGTTGTGGTATTAAGAAATATAGTTCCCGGAGTATGGCGGATTAATTTAAAAGGCGATTATATAGTAGATGGCCGATATGATATATGGCTTCCACCACAAGAGTTTTTGCCAGAAGGCACATTTTTTTTAGAACCAGATCCATATATAACACTAACAATTCCATCAACTGCAAGAAATGTATTAACTGTAGCATATTATAATAATGAAAAGAACTCTAGTATATCCGAATCAGGAAGGGGTTTTAATTTAAACAATTTAATAAATCCAGATGTAGTAACAGCTGGTATAAATATATTAACTACAAAACCACTGGGAGGAGAAAGTACTTTTTCAGGAAGTTCTGCCGCTACCGCAATAACTGTAGGAGCATGTTGTCTTTTATTACAATGGGGAATTATAGACAAAAATGATTTGAAAATGAACTCTATAAAGGTAAGAGCATATTTAATATATGGAGCAAAAAGGAGAAGAGAAATCTCTTATCCTAGTAAAGAGTTAGGTTATGGAATGCTTGATATTTTTGGAACCTTCAAATTTATTGGTGGAATATACGAAAATTATAGTAGAGGGGAAGTTATAGAAGAAAATATAAGGGAAAGTTTTTATGAGTACTATGTTGGAAAATTATTTGTAAGACTTCCCCAATATTTTAAAGGAGAAAATCATGGAAAATATTAATGTTAATAAGGTTTCTGATAAATATTTTATTGATAAAAATTATAGGCAATACATGGTATAAAGGTGATATAAAAAGTGAATTAGAAAGTATAGAAGGAATATACGTATATTTAATAGATAATAGATACGCTTTAGTATCTGCAATAAACACTATAGATTTAGATTTAATATATACAAAATTTAATAGTATTATAAATGTATTTTACCCAGAACTATTTACTTTGCAAGATATAAAATTAATGCCAGAATATAAAGAAAACATTATAAGAATAGAATCGCCTATAGAATTAAGTGGTGAAGGAACAGTTGTTACTATTATAGGAACGGGTATAGATTATTTATCAAATGTTTTTATTGATGAAAATGGAAAGAGTAGAATAGAGTTTATTTGGGATCAAACCATTCCTTCCAATGGGAAGAAGCAAGAAATTGAAGTACCATATGGTAGTGTATATACAAATGAAATGATAAATAATGATTTAGATTCATTTAAAAATGGTGGTAATCCATATGAAATAGTTCCAAGCAAAGATTTGGATGGACATGGAACAGGTTTAGCTGCAATAGTTGGAGGAGAGGATAAAAAAATAAATTTTACCGGAATAGCAAATAAGTGCAAATTCATTGTGATAAAGTTAAGAGAAGCAGAACAATTTAAAATAGAGTATGGAATAGATATTCCTATATATAATTTACCCACTGTATATATTGCTTTAAAATTTATATACGATTATAAATTAATATATAATAAACCTATAGTGGTTTTATTTCCTTTAGGAACTAATTCAGGGAATCATAAGGGGAATGGTGTGCTAGAGGAGTTTATTGAGTCCATTGCAATTAGCATTGGTATAGTTATAGTAAGTGGAACTGGAAACGAAGGAGCTAATGGGGGGCATGCATCAGGAATAATAAATGAAGTTGGTGGTAAAAAAGTAATTCAATTAGATGTAGATGAAAAACAAAAGTTTTTATCAGTAGAAATTTGGGTTGATTTACCTAATTTTATGACTTTAGAAGTCATATCTCCATCAGGTGAAAGTACTGGATTAATCCCTTCTTTAAAGAACTATTCTAGTATATATAAATATGTGTTAGAAGATACTAAAATAGAAATAATGTATTTTATTCCTGAAATTACATCAGGAGATGAGCTAATTAGAGTAGTATTTTATGATTTAATTCCAGGAATATGGCAATTTAGATTAACAGGTGATTTAATAATGGATGGTACCTTTGACGCATGGTTACCTCAAAAAGGTATAACTCTAGGAAACACTAGATTTAGCCCCTTTGATCCATATAACACTATTACAAATCCAGCAAATTCTAGATATTTAATTACAGTTGCAGCATATAATGAAAGAAACAATAACATAGTAAATTTTTCTGGTGTAGCAAGCTTAACAGACTATATAGACAGAGTTGATGTTGCAGCTGCAGGAGTTAATGTTTTAACTATAGCTCCCAATAATAAGATAGCAATTGTTAGTGGAACAGCTGTTTCAGCAGCTATAGTGGCAGGAGTTTGTGCCTTATTATTTGAATGGGGAATAGTTAAAGGAAATAATCCTTATCTTTTTGGACAGACATTAAAGTCTTATTTAGATAGAGGAACTTATGAAAGAAAAGGAGATATTTATCCTAATCCTCAATGGGGATATGGTATATTAGATATAGCAGCTATTTTTAGGAATATGATGTAAATATATGAATAAAAGAGGCATAAATTAATTTAACTAATCTTAAAAATATTTAACATAGATTTAATATAATTATAATAGTGAAATGATAATATTTATTTGAAAGCTATTTAACCATATATTTAGCTAACATACTTATCCTTTTAAAATGAAAAATCACTTTATTTAAAATAAGGTGATTTTTCATTTTAAGAAATATATAGGTTATTATATTAATTTGATTATTTGTAGTTATTTAAGAAGATTGTAATAAATTAGAAAAAACAATAAATAAGTATTTACAAATCATGGATAAAGTCATATACTAATAAAGTAGTAGAATATAAATTTAAGGAGGTAGAGGTATGTTTAATTTAATAATAAAAGAAATAAAATTTAATAAAGATAATATTTTATTAATAACTCTACCAATTAAGGAAGTTTATATTTTTTAAAGAAAATATAATTTTTGAATTAGTAACTATGAGTTATTATACTCATGGTTTTTTTTTGTGCTTTTTTATAGTAATAAAGTTATAACTTACGACCTTGGGAAACCAAGGTTGTTTTTATATAAAAATAAAATAAAGGAGGATACTGTATTATGAGTAATTTTAGAAAATCAAAAAACAAATTTAATGAAGTAAACTGGAGGAATAGAAATGGAAAAATTTTATATGTTAATTGGCGGAGAATTTAGCAATACAAAAAAAATTAGAATTAAAAATATGGAGTTTGAAAGATATTGTAAAGATGAAGGGGTAAACTCACTTCAAATAAAAAGAGATATTTATAATTTAAATTATAATAAAAGAAGAAATTTTTTGAATTTCATATTATCTTTAGTAAGGAATTAATTAAATTAATATGCAAAATATAAGGGTAGGTTTTCCTATCTTTATATTTTTATAAAATTTAAAAAAATTTAATAGAAATTTATTGTAAAGGAATATCAGTTTATTGACTATAAATAAAATAAGAGATATAATTGGTTAGAAGTCTAACAAAAGTGGTGAGAAAAATGAATGAAATTAAACATGTTGGAAGAAAAATAAATATACTATCACATAAGATAAAAAGAAGAATAGGAAAAGTTGGGCTAGAGTATGGAATTAGTACCATGCAAGCAAAAATTTTAGGATTTATACATAATAATTCTTCTAAAAAGGATATATTTCAAAAGACTATTGAAGAAGAATTTGATGTTAGACGTTCTTCTGTAACTAGTGTTCTTACATTAATGGAAAAAAATGAACTTATAAAAAGAGTAAGCGTATCTGAAGATGCAAGACTTAAAAAGATCATTATGACAGACAAAGGAATGGAGATTCATAAATTAGTTTATAAAGAAATAGAAAAAATTGAAGAACTTATAGAAGAAACATTATCAGAAGAAGAACTACAAAATTTTATAAATACTTTAGAAAAATTAACTAAAAAAATAAGTGATTAGTTTTTATTTAAATTTTTTGTTAGAAACCTAACAAAAAAATAATGATTAATTCTAAAAATATATACAAAAGGAGGAATAGTATGATAAAAAAATTAGCTAGCTATATTAGGGAGTATAAAAAAGATTCAATTTTAACTCCTGTATTTATAGCTTTTGAAGTAATACTAGAAGTTATTATTCCAGTTTTAATGGCTATGATAGTAGACAATGGTATAGAAAAAGGAAATATGAAGTATGTAACTATAGTTGGAATAGGCATGCTGATTATGGCATTCTTTTCTTTAACTTTTGGAGCTGCTGCAGGAAGAACAGGGGCAAAGGCATCGACAGGTTTTGCAAAGAATTTAAGAAGAGGAATGTTTAATAAAATACAAGATTATTCATTTTCCAATATAGATAAATTTTCAACAGCGGGATTAATAACAAGATTAACAACAGATGTTACAAATGTTCAAAATGCTTATCTTATGATTATTAGAAGTTTGGTAAGGGCACCATTTATGCTTATAGCAGCAATGTTTATGAGCTTTTATATTAATTCCAAAATGGCATTAATTTTTCTTTTCGCTACAATTTTTCTTTCAATTTCCCTTTACTTTGTTATTTCTAATGCTCATCCTATTTTTAAAAATGTATTTAGAAAGTACGATGATTTAAATGCCAGTGTTCAAGAAAATTTAACCGGAATTAGAGTGGTAAAGGCGTATGTTAGAGAAGAACATGAAACAGGAAAGTTTCATAAAGCTTCACAAAATTTATATGAAAAGTTTTTAAAAGCTGAAAAATTAATTGTATTAAACGCACCAATAATGCAATTTACAACTTATACAATTATTCTTTTATTTTCTTGGTTTGGAGCTAAAATGATAGTTTCTAATGAAATGACAACTGGAGAACTTATGAGTTTATTCACATACACAGGAAATATTTTAATGAGTCTTATGATGATATCGATGGTATTAGTTATGGTTACCATGGCTAAATCATCTGCTGAGAGAATAATAGAAGTTTTGGATGAGGAAAGTGATTTAAAAAATCCTGAAAATCCTATCTTTGAAGTAAAAGATGGTTCCATTGAATTTAATAATGTAGATTTTAGCTATAGTAATAATAAAGATAATTTAAATTTGGAGAATATTAATTTAAAAATAGAGTCTGGTGAAACTATAGGAATAATAGGGGGGACTGGAAGTGCAAAATCTACTTTTGTTCAACTAATTCCAAGACTTTATGATGTTACTTCTGGTAAAGTAAAAGTTGGTGGAATTGATGTTAGGGAGTATGATATAGAAGCATTAAGAAATGCTGTATCAATGGTTTTACAAAAAAACGTATTATTTTCAGGCACAATAAAAGAAAATTTAAGATGGGGTAATAAAGAAGCAACTGACGAAGAAATAATTGATGCATGTAATGCTGCACAAGCAAGTGAGTTTATTGAAAATTTACCTGATAAATATGATACTTATATAGAACAAGGTGGAACTAATGTTTCTGGTGGACAAAAGCAAAGACTTACTATTGCAAGAGCTTTGCTTAAAAAGCCTAAAATATTAATTCTTGATGATTCAACCAGTGCAGTAGATACAAAGACAGATGCCTTAATTAGAAAGTCATTTAAGGAGTCTATACCAAATGTAACAAAGATTATTATTGCACAAAGAATTTCTTCAGTTGAAGAAGCTGATAAAATTATAGTTCTAAATGATGGAAAAATTGATGGTTTTGGAACTCATGAAGAACTATTAAGTACTAATGAAATATATAAAGATGTGTACGAATGTCAAGTGAAAGGAGCTGATAAAAATGAGGCCTAGTATGGGACAAGGAAGAAAAGGTGGATCAGGAGCTCCGGGGAAAACACCTATAAGAGGAAGTAAAAATCCTATGAAGACATTAAAAAGGCTTTTAGGATATGTATTTAAGGAATATAAATTTAAATTCATATTAGTAATTTTATTAATTTTAGTTAGTTCTCTTGCAACAGTAGCAAGTACACTATTTTTAAAAACATTAATTGATGATTATATAACACCATTTTTAGGTCAATCAAACCCTAATTTTGCTCCTTTATTAAAGGTTATAGGAATTATGGCTATTATATATTATGTAGGTACATTATCGACTTATTTGTATAATAGAACAATGATTTTTGTTTCTCAAGGAACCTTAAAAAAGATTAGAAATGATATGTTTGAGCACATGGAAAAATTACCTATAGGTTATTTTGATACTCACCCTCATGGGGAAATAATGAGTCTTTATACAAACGATACAGATACATTAAGACAAATGATAAGCCAAAGCTTACCACAACTTATTTCATCAGTAATTACTATAATAAGTGTGTTTGCTTCTATGATAATATTAAGTATTCCTTTAACATTAGTTACTATATTTATGATGTTTGTAATGTTTAAAACAATAAAAACTATTGGTGGAAAAAGTGCTATGTACTTTGGCAAACAACAAAGAGATTTAGGTAAGCTTAATGGTTATATTGAAGAGATGATGGAAGGACAAAAAGTAGTAAAAGTCTTTTGTCATGAAGAAGAAAGTAAAATTAATTTTAATAAATTAAATGAAGCATTATGTGATAGTGCTGATAAAGCTAATACCTTCGCTAATATTTTAATGCCTATTATGGGAAACTTAGGATATATAAATTATGTTTTAACAGCTATAGTTGGCGGAGTTTTTGCAATAGGAGGAGTAGGAGGCTTCACAATTGGTTCATTAGCATCCTTCTTACAATTAACAAGAACATTAAATCAGCCTATTGGGCAAATGTCACAACAATTTAATGCTGTTATAATGGCACTTGCAGGAGCAGAAAGAATATTTGAAATGCTAGATGAAAAGCAAGAAGTAGATGAAGGATATGTCACATTAGTTAATGCCAAAATAGATAAAGATGGAAACATTGAAGAAGTTAATGATCGTACAGGATTATGGGCTTGGAAGCATCCCCATAGTGATGGAAGCATAACTTACACTAGAATGCTTGGAGATATGGTATTTGATGATGTTGATTTTGGATATAATGAAAAGAAAACTATACTTCATAATATAACACTTTTTGCAAAACCAGGGCAAAAAGTGGCCTTTGTAGGCGCAACAGGAGCCGGAAAAACAACTATAACTAATTTAATTAATAGGTTCTATGATATTCAAGATGGTAAAATTAGATATGATGGAATCAATATTAATAAAATTAAAAAAGATGATTTAAGAAGATCTCTTGGTATAGTTCTACAAGATACTCATTTATTTACTGGAACAATATCAGATAATATTAGATATGGTAAGTTAGATGCTACTGAAGAAGAAGTATATGAAGCAGCAAAACTTGCTAATGCAGATATGTTTATTAAACATCTACCTAATGGTTATGATACTATGATAACAGGAGATGGAGCTAATTTATCTCAAGGACAAAGACAACTTATAGCAATAGCAAGGGCAGCAATAGCTAATCCACCTGTATTAATACTAGATGAAGCTACTTCAAGTATAGATACTAGAACTGAAGCAATAGTACAGGAAGGTATGGATAAGTTAATGGAAGGTAGAACCGTATTTGTAATTGCGCATAGACTTTCTACTGTTAAGAATTCAGACGTAATAATGGTTTTAGAACAAGGAAGAATAATAGAACGTGGAAATCATGAAGATTTAATTGAGAAAAAAGGAAAGTATTATCAGTTATATACAGGTGCCTTTGAGTTAGAATAATATAATATTTTTGTACACCTAATTAATTTTTAATAAAAGTTAATTAGGTGTATTTTTATGATTTATTATTAAATTTGTTACTATTAAAAAGAAAAAATATGGTAAATACATTATAATTAATAGTGAAGTATTTGTTAATCTTATTATATTTTATAAGTTATTATTATATATTAGAGGAGGGTGTTTTATGTATTTTAATGAATTAGCACGGAAATGGGATACAGATATTAGAATAGAACGTGGAAAATTATTAGCTAAAAGTATTTATAAGAATATTGAGTTAAAAAAAGATATAACAGCATTAGAAATAGGCTGTGGAACAGGCCTTATAACTATGGAACTAAGAGAGATATTAAAAGAAATATACTGTACAGATATTTCTAAAGAAATGCTTAAAGTATTAAAAGAAAAAATAGAGAAATATAAAGCAGATAATATACATTTAATAAATAATGAGGCAGTATACAAAGAAGAATTTTATAAATATTTTGACTTAATATATAGTTCAATGGTTTTTCACCATATTGAAGATATTGAAAAGGAATTATGTAAAATATATAAAATTCTAAAAAGGAATGGAATTTTAATTATTATAGATTTAGATGAAGATGATGGTAGTTTTCATAAGGATGAAGAAGAATTTAGAGGATATAACGGATTTAATAGAGAAACATTAAAAATCATATTAGAAAAACAAAGATTTAAAAAAATTAAATTTGAAACTGTTTTTAGAGGAGAAAAGAAGACAAAGGATAAACTTATACAATATTCTTTATTTTTGTGTATAGCAAAAATATAAACATAACAAAATAATTAGCTTTTAATTAAAATACTCGTAAATAAGTATAAATTTAAAATAAAATTAAAAGCAATTAATATCCATAAATTTTAATAAATATCTGAAGAGGTTATATTATATAGCCTCTTCAGATATTTATTTTTAGTTTTAAGATTTTTTTTTACTTTTAATATCTTGTATTAGGTTCAAAACAAAAAAAATTATTAATGTGAAAATTGAAAATATGAGAACAAAAAATATTTCTAAAATATTCTTTAAAATGGATATTTCCTTATAAGAGTTAATTAACATTGTGATAATATAAAGTACAATTGACATTAATATAAAGCTTATTATATAACTAATAATTATTTTGAATTTAGCAATATACATATCTTTTTTAGTTAAAGGGATAATATCATATTTTCTTAAAATAAAAATTTTTTCACCTTGTTCTTTAATAAAAAATAATTTATTGTTTAGGTAAGCTGTTAGTATTATTATACCAAAAAGTAGTATGGGATTTATCAAAGGAAGGGGGATGGAATCAAGACCTTTTCCAAAAATAACTTTATGGGTGCTAACATTAGATTGAAGAACGATAAAATATAAAAATAATAATAATCCTAATAATAATTTTTGATAATAAAATTTTATTCTATTTTTTTCATTTTTAAAAAAATCCATTTATTCATCTCCTTTTAGAGTAAATCGCTAATAGTAAATTTTTTATTTAATGAGCTTTCTATCTTTTGGCTTTTAAAATCATCTTCTAAAGCTTCTTTCGTATCATTTATTTTAATATTACCATTTTCAATTACAATAATATAATCTGCTATCTTATCTAGATCACTAGTTATATGTGTGGACATAAGAATTCCTATATCTTCATTTATAATATCTTGAAGTATATTTAAGAAGTCTCTTCTAAAAACAGGATCAAAACCAGCTGTAGGTTCATCTAAAAGAAGAAATTTAGGCTTATGTGCCATTGCAAAGCTAACTTGAAATTTCATTTTCATACCTTTAGAAAATTGATATAATGGTTGACCTTTAGGAATATTCATTTTATCTAGCCAAATATAGTAATTTTCCATACTCCAATTATTATAATAACAACCAAGTAATAAACCATTTTCATAAGCAGTTTTATCTAAAAAGAATGAAAGTTCTTCTGAAACTAAACCTATCTCTTGTTTTGCTTTTACAGTATTATTTTTAACATCTATTCCATCAATAAAAATATTTCCTTCAAAATCAGCATCTAAACCAGCTATAATATTTATAAGTGTAGTTTTTCCAGCGCCATTTACTCCAATAAGGCCAGTAAGATATCCAGATTTTATTGATAAAGAAATTGCATTTAATGAAAAATCTTTATATATTTTTTTGACATTTTCACATTTTATAATTTTTCTCATTTTGAAACACTCCCTTCGTATAATGTTATTAATATTTCTTGCATATCAGTAAGCTCAAGACCTAGATTTTTTCCTTCAATAATTAAATTTTCAAAATCAATTTCAAAGTTTCTGAGTTGTTCTTCTCTAAGTTTTTCTCTATTAGGTTCTTTTACATAAAACCCCTTACCAGGAACAGAATAAATAAGACCTTCTTTTTCAAGTTCATCGTAAGCACGTTTTGTAGTAATAACACTTATTTGAAGATCTCTAGCAAGTGAACGAATAGAAGGTAACATATCTTTAGGTAAAATTTCTTCATTTATAATTGAATTTTTTATAGATTTTATTATTTGTTCATATATTGATAAATTGCTTTCAGAATCTAGAATAATATTCATTAATGAGCCTCTTTCTTATCAGGTATTTGTCTATATATGTTTTCAAATGAAATAGACTTTTTTAAAATAGGTAATGTACATTTTAGTGTTATATATGAGTTAATAACAAATACAATAATCCATATCAGAACTGTATAAAAATTTAATTTAATATCAAATGCGTAGAGAGTATAAAATAAAACAAATTCTAAAATTAATAAACAAGGCCAGTAATAATTAACTACTATTTCTTCTTTAGAATAAATTAAATATCCTTCTGAATCTTTTTCTCTTGCGCCTTCTTCTCCTATACCAATTTTCAAATTTATATCTAATATAATAAAGAGCCATAATAATATTTGAATAATATTTAATAAATAGCTATTATTACTAAAAAATTTACCTACAATTAAAAATGATAATGAAAAAATAAATATAAAACTAAATACTATTTTTATTAATAGTTGTAATAAAAGAAAATTAATTTTATCCCTTTCTCCAGCAGCACAAACAAATATTGCTTTACTAAATCTTAAAGGTATTTTATTAAATATACCTAATAAAATATATGCAGCAAAACCATTAATAATAGGGAGTATTTGCTTTATAATACTTTCATTTCTTATAAAATTTGAAATTCCTTCATTTCTTAGATTAGGATCATTTGTAAGAGAATAAGTTAAGGTTATAGTATAATTACTTAGAAATATAAATAATATTAAATTTAATATTATAGTTATCCATGATTTTTTCAAATTTATAAGTAAATCATTTAAAACTATTTTAAACATTAGGATACCCTCCTTTTTCTAGATAATATATTATATCTTCAATAACTGGCATTTTTACTTCCAAGCCTGAGTAATTATCAGAAAAAATTTTTTCAATAAAAGCGCAATTATGATAATCTCCATATTCTCTATAAATAATATGAGAGCAATTAAGGTTTTCAATTTGTTCTTTTGTTCCCTTAACAATTAGATATTTTTCTAAGAGTTCTTCTTTATTTAATGAAAAAAATATTTCTCCATTATTAATAAGTACAATATAATCTCCTATTTTATCAAGATCCTCTGTAATATGAGTAGAAAAAAGAATACTTCTTGTTCCATCTTCAACAATCTCTTGCATGCAGCTAATTAAATCTTTTCTAAAATTAGGATTTAATCCAGCAGAAGGCTCATCCATTATAAAGAGTTTTGCATCATGAGATAAAGCAAAGGCTAACTGAAATCTAGTTTTTAAACCAGTGGAAAGTTTTCCAAGCTTTTTTTTAAGAGGAACATCAAAGCGTTCACAAAATTTGTAAAATAATTTTAAGTCAAAATTACTATAAAGATTTCCAAATAATTTAGCATTTTTAAGTACTGTAATTGAATCTTCAAACATGTTTTCATCAAGAACAAATCCAATTAAATTTTTTGCTTCTTTTTCATTAGTTTCCATAGAAATACCATTGATTTTTATAGAGCCACTATCTTTTTTATATAAATTAAGAATAGTTTTAATAAGTGTAGTTTTACCAGAACCATTTACCCCTATTAACCCCATAATATAACCTGGATTTAAATTAATACTTATAGATTTAAGATGGATATTTTCAAGTTTTTTTTCTAAGTTATTGACTTCTAATAAGTATGTCATAATTGTTACTCCTCTCATACAGTGTATATACTGTTTATATTTATATATACAGTATGTAAATAATAAAAATTAATGTCAATATGAAATTGGATTCAAATTTATAATTTGGTATAATATAGAAAAATGAATGTATAGTAGATAATTTATTAGAGAAAGGAGGATAATAATGAAAAATATAAATAATGATTTATTTAATCAATATATAATTTTGAAGAAATACTTAAATGAAGAAGAAAAAATAGAAATAGAAAAATTAGAAGATATATGTAAAAAATATGATGAGGTTATTTTAAAGCTAGAATTAGATTATAAAAATAAGCTAGAAAAGGATTATAAAAATAATATAAATGAGATAAATGAGTTTTTATATTATTCAAATAAAGAGTTAATTGGATATGCAAGTATTTCATGCTTTAATGGTAATGTTGCAGAGATAAATGGTATGGTTCATCCAGAGTTTAGGAGAAATGGAATTTTTACAAAAGTGATTGATTTAGTTTTAAATGAGTGTAAAAAAAGAAGTTTTAGTGAAATATTATTACTATGTGATGATAAATCAGATTCAGGTAGAAATTTTATAGAATATTTTAATGGAAAGTATTCTTTTTCTGAATGTAGAATGAATTGTAAAGAGTTAAATTTTAATAGTGTAGATGAAAGGATTAAATTTAAAAAGGCTAATAATAAAGACATCAATAAAATAAATGAACTTAACAGGCTATTTTTTGGAGAAGGTTGTAACGAAAAAATCCTACCGGAAGATGAAGAGAGAAATGGTGCTATAACATATTTAATATGTCTAAGTGATGAAGTTATTGGTAAAATAAAAGTTACTAAAGAGTTTAATGGAGCGTATATTAGTGGCTTTGGAATACTTCCTAAGTATAGGGGAATGGGATATGGAAAAAGATCAATAATTAAAGTGTTAAAGAAGTTAAACGAAGAAAAAATAACAAATATTACATTAGATGTGGAAATAAAAAATAAAAATGCGTTAAATTTATACAAGTCATGTGGTTTCAAAGAAGAATCAATAATTAATTATTATAGAATATATATTTAAATATTCATATTATTAGAAAAATTAGTATTCTTGTGGTATAATAGAATTAATAGCATGTAGTTCCTAGGGATTTTAGCTGTAGGGACTACTTTTTTCATTGTCTATTACACAAGGAGGAAAATTATGTTTAAGGTAAATGATTATGTTGTATATGGTTCAAATGGTGTATGTAAGGTCCAGGATATAGAAAAAATATCTTTAAGACGTGAGGAGCATGAATATTATATTTTATCACCTGTTTATAATAGTAAAATGACTATTAAGATTCCAGTTAATAATAAAAAATTGTCATTAAGAAAGCTTATGACTAAGGATGAGGTTATGGATCTTATAGAAGGAATTAGTAGGAATGAAACTGTTGAAGTTGAGGATGCAAGAAAGAAAATTCAAGAATACAAATCTATAATTAAGAGTGGAAATGCTGAAGAAATCATCAAGGTAATAAATTCTATAAAATTAGAAGAGAATGAAAAAGCTTCTTTAGGTAAAAAGCTTAATAAAACAGATGAAGATATTATGGTTGTTGCTAAGAAGCAACTATATGAAGAATTTGCAATAGTTTTAAAAATTAATGTGGATGAAGTAGGAGATTATATTAAAAATAATATTTAATATGTATTAAAATTAATGGATAAAACAGTTCTTTTTAACTTTAATAGTTTATCTTATTTCTTAAAATGACTGGAACACAATTGTTGTGTAACAGCCATTTTAATTCAATACATCTATTCTCATAATATTTTTATATCTAGGTGACTACTATATATATTCATAAACAAAAGATTTATAAAAATAACAAAAAGGTATAGTAAGTTTACTATACCTTTAAAGTTTTTTATTATAAATAAGTTTATAGTTTTATGTACTTTATAATTGAAAATTGCTAAATAGGTAAATAAAAGTATCTTTTAATATAATAAAAGAAAAGGTTTCAAATATAAATATTATTATAAATTCAAATAAGATTATTGGATAATTATAAAAATTGATAAATCCTTTAAAAAATACTAAACAATATTCGATAATATAATTTACACAAATGATTAATAGAAGAAAGGATGAAAAAAATGAAGTTTTTTATTGATTTAAAAATAAAAAATAAACTTATAGTTATATTTACAATAATATGTATTTTTATTTTATCAATTGGTGCAGAAGGAATAATAGGAGCAAATATTATAAATAAGAACTCCAATGAAATTTATTCTAATAATATAGTTTCAATTAGAAATTTACAAAGTTTAAAAGCTAATTTGTACTATGATTATGTTAATATGGTAAAAATGACATATGAGGGAGATAAATCTAAGATAAAGGATGAAATGGAAATTATAAATAATATAGTTTCTAAAAATGAGAAATTAATAAAAGAATATGAGGATTTAAATAAAAATCAAGAAGAAGAGAAGTTATTTTCTGATTTTAAAAATGACCTATACAAATATAGAGAATTAAAAGCTAAGTCTATGGAATTTTTAAAAAGTGAGAAATATGATGAAGCTTTAGAAGTATATAATTCAGAAATAACCCCTATACTAACTTCTATGTTTGACAAATTAGAAAAGTCTATTTCAATAAATGATAATCTAGCTAATGAAAGTAATATAGAAAATTCTAAAATATTTAGAGGAATTTCTATAATGACACTTATTTCAACTATTTTAATATTTGGAATTATAATTTTTATAGCGTATGTTTTAAGTAAAAATATTATAAATCCACTTAATAAAATTGGGGAACTAGCTAAAAGATTATCTGAGTATGATTTTTCAATACCTATAACTATCACTAGAAAAGATGAATTTGGAGATATTGGAATAGCATTAAATACTGCGCAAGATAATGTAAATAATTTAGTTAGAATAATTATGGAAAACTCAGAGGATATTAGTGCTTCTTCAGAAGAACTTTCAGCAACTGCACAGGAATTACTTTCGAAAACTGAAACCATAGATGAAGCAGTAAATAACATTTCTTTAGAAATGCAAGAATCTAGTGCTACATCAGAACAAATAAGTGCATCTGTACAAGAAGTAGATGCAAGTATAAATGTATTATCTTCAACAGCTTTAGATGGAAGTAATAATGCTAATAGTTCAAAGGAAAGAGCGTTAGAAGTTAAAAATAATAGTGAAAAAGCAATAGCGGAAATGGTAAAGATTTATGATGAAAAGAAAAGTAAAATGCAGAAGGCTATTGAGGAGAGCGAAGTAGTCCAAACTATAAAAGTAATGGCGGATACAATAAGTGGAATAGCGGAGCAAACAAATTTACTTGCTTTAAATGCAGCCATAGAAGCAGCTAGAGCTGGAGAACAAGGGAAGGGATTTGCTGTAGTTGCAGAAGAAGTAAGAAAACTAGCAGAAGAATCTAAATCATCAGCACTAATAATACAAGAAACTATTTTAAAAGTACAAAATGCATTTAAAAGTAGCATAGAAACAGGAAATGATATATTAGAATTTATAAATAAAAATGTATATGAACAATTTAAAGCTTATAAGGAAGCTGGTAATCAATATTATGATGATTCAGATATAGTTAGTAAAATGTCAGATGAAATTGCCTCTATGTCAGAAGAGGTTACAGCTACTGTTGGACAAGTTAGCGAAGCAGTTCAAAATATGGCAGAAGCATCACAAAAAACAAGTGAAGGATCCTTTATAATAAAAGAAAGTATGGATGAAACTACAAAAGCAATAGAGCAAGTAGCATTGACTGCACAAAGTCAAGCAGAATTAGCACAAAGACTTAACGAAATGATACAAAAGTTTAAGGTTTAATTTAAATGGATATCTAAATATTAGAGAAGTAAATCTAATATTTAGATATCCTTAATTTTTACAATAAAGAATTTAGTTAAAATATTTTATTAAAAAATAGAGGAGTTGAATATAATTTTGTATCGTTATATCTTAAATAAAATACTCGTAAATGATAATAAAAATAAACAAAAAACAAAAATATTTACAAAAATAAATATTATATATAAAATGTAAATTATAAAATAAACAAAGGAAAAATATATAGGAGTTAACACATGAGTCTTAATTTAATAGCAGTAATAAGTATTATATTAATAGCGATAATTTTAATTAGAAAAAGATGTTATAGCAAAGAAGTTAATTTAGGAGAACAAGAAGTAAGTAATGTATTAAATAAAATAAAAGGATATAAACTTTTAAATGACATAATGGTAAAAGGAAATAATGGTACAAGTCAAATTGATCATATATTAATAGGTAAAAAAGGTATATTTGTTATTGAAACAAAGGATTATAAAGGATCAATTTATGGCGATGAGTATTCAAGGGAATGGACTCAAATTATAAATATGAAAAAGAATAAATTTTACAATCCAATAAGACAAAATTATGGACATATTAAGTCTTTAGAAAAGCATATAAAAAGAAATGATGTCTTTATATCTTTAATAGTTTTTACTAATAAATCAAAGTTAAAAAAAGTTAAAACTAATACACCGGTTATTCAATTAAAAAAATTAAAGAGGTTTATAAGAAAATATAAATCAGATATTAAATTATCAAAAGTAGAAATAGAAGATATATATAATTTAATTAAAAAATCTAATATTAATAGTGCTAGAGCAAGGAAAAAACATGTGAAAAGAATAATTAAAAATATTTCATTATAATTATCTAAAATTATAATAGGTGTATACAAAATATACACCTATTATAAAATAAAAATATCATATTCTTATGCTAACTTCACCAGAAGATAAAAGTCTAATGCTTCCATCCTCCATTTTAACTCTAAGTCGACATTCATCATCAATCTCAATGACATTAGCTTTTTCTAAAGAATTTTTAGAAAAAATATTTATATCTTTTCCTATTAATAATGATCTTGATTTGTAGGAAGCAATAAATGATTTATTTTCAATAGTTTCATAATATAGCCAAAATCTATTCAATACTTCAGCTATAAGTCTACTTCTTATATCAACTGATATTGATGGATCGTAATCTAAGATACTAGTAGCAATATCTTGAATTTCTTCTGTAAAACCTTCTTTAGGTGGTTTTACATTTATTCCGATGCCTAAAATAGCATAATCAACCATACCACTTTCAAAGTCAATAGATGCCTCTGTTAAAATTCCAGATACTTTTTTATTATCACAATATATATCATTAACCCATTTTATTTTAGCTTCTTTATTAGAAACTGATTCTATAGCTTCTGAAACAGCAACAGCAGCAGCCGTAGTTATAAGAAATGAATTTGATGCATGGATTTTTGGTCTTAACAAAATAGTCATATAAATGCCTGTCTCTTTAGGCGAATAAAACTTTCTGTTAAATCTACCACGACCATTAGTTTGTTCTTCAGCTATAATTACTGTACCTTCCTTTTCGCCTTTAATTGCAAGTTCTTTAGCTAAATCATTAGTTGAAGTTATACTTTTGTAAACATTAATATTAAAGTTTACTAAGTCATTTTTTAAATACTTATCAATACTTTGAGGAGATAATATATCAGTATCAATAGAGAGACAATATCCTTTATTATTTACTGCTAATATATTATACCCTTCATCTTGTAATAGCTTTATTGCCTTCCAAACTGCATTTCTACTTACAGAAAGCTTTTTTGCAATTTCAGCACCGGAAATAAAATCTCCTTTATTATTTTCAAGTACACTTAAAGTTTTATCTTTTACACTCATGTTATCTCCTACTATAATATATTCTTATTATAAAATATATTATAACATAAATAATGTCAACTTAAATTAAAATATAGTTGACTATTCCGTGGTAAGGAAGTATCATTTATAATATGTCACACATAAAAAAGATTTTGAAAAATCATTAGTAAATTTATATTTATAAAAAGGGGGGATTAGTATGAAAATAAAAGAATTAACTAAAATGTCAATTTGTATTGCAATAATTTGTATATCAGCATATATTGCTTTTCCATTGCCTTTTAGTCCAGTAATGGTAACAGCTCAAACAATTGCAATTAATTTAGTAGCATTAGTTCTTACACCAAAACAATCTTTTTTAGTTGTAATCCTATATATTTTTCTTGGGGTTTTTGGATTACCTGTTTTTTCTGGTGGGACAAGTGGACTAGGTAAATTGTTTGGGCCAACAGGAGGATTTATATTAGGGTTTTTAATTATTACACCACTAATTAGTTACTTAAAAGGTAAAAATAATAGTTTTAAAAGATATTTATTTATCACTATATTTATTGGGATGATTGTTCTATATATAATTGGATCAATATTTATGAGTATAGTTCAAAATGTAAGCATAATTTCAGCATTATCATTGGCAGTTTTTCCTTTCATAGTAGGAGATATCTTCAAGTGTTTTTTAAGTTCTTTTATAGCTGTAAAGTTAAATAAAGTTTTAAAAGATTAGTATTTTATTATATAGATATATATTTATATGTTTTTTGATATTGAGTAGTAAAGCTACTCTTTTTTTTTGAAATATTGTAACAGATAAATATCATTAACATATAATATAGATATATATCAATATATTTAGTATAAAAATCTTTAGAAATACATATTATATTGACAGTATATAGATAATAATCTATATTTATGGTATATAGGTAACAATCTATATAAAGGAGGTTTATATGGAAAATGTATATGAACAAAATTCTAAAATACTAAAGGCACTTAGCGATCCTAACAGATTAAAAATTATAGATATTCTTTCTTGTGGCGAAAGATGTGCTTGTAATATATTAGAATTTTTTGATTTTACTCAGCCTACATTATCGCATCATATGAAAGTCCTTATGGAATGTGGATTAGTTGAAAGTAGAAAAGAAGGGACATGGAATCACTATAGGCTAAAAATTGATAATGCAAATAAGTTAGTTTTATTTTTAATGGGTACAATTACTAAAACGGATGATTGTATTTGCAAATTTAGTCAATATATATGTAAGAAATAAAAATGAAACAGAAGCAATAATGTAACATTTAATACTACAAATAAGATATTAAAAGCTAAAGCAAGTAATGAAATTAAGTTTATAAATAAGGAGAAAAAAGATGAGTAAACCAAAAGTAGCATTTATTTGTGTTCACAATTCTTGTAGATCACAAATGGCAGAAGCATTAGGAAAAATATATGGAAGTGAAGTATTTGAAAGTTTTTCTGCTGGAACAGAAACAAAGCCACAAATTAATCAAGATGCAGTAAGAATAATAAAAGAACTATATAATGTAGATATGAATAAAACTCAAAAATCTAAGCTACTTACTGATATCCCAGAAGTTGATATTGTTATAAAGATGGGATGTAATGTAGTTTGTCCAGTAGTTTTAGCAAAGCATATTGAAGATTGGGGATTAGAAGATCCAACAGGAAAATCTGATGTGGAATTTATTAAAGTAGCAAAAACAATTGAGGATAAAATAAAAGATTTGGTAGAGAGAATTAAAGAAAATAAAATTTTATAGGAGAATATTATGGAGGATAATAAAAAGAAAGGAATAGGCTTTTTCGAAAGGTATTTAACTATTTGGGTATTTATATGTATTGTAATTGGAGTTGCTATAGGCAAGTTTATACCTATAATTCCAGAAACTTTAAGCAAATTTGAATATTATAATGTTTCTGTACCTACAGCAATTTTAATTTGGATAATGATAATACCAATGATGTTAAAAATAGATTTTTTAAGTATTATAAATGCGAGTAAAAAACCAAAAGGCTTAGCAGTTACATGTGTAACTAATTGGCTTATAAAACCATTTACTATGTATTTAATAGCAGCATTTTTCTTCTTTGTCGTATTTAAAAGTCTTTTGCCAATAGAATTAGCAAAAGAATACTTAGCCGGAGCAGTTCTTTTAGGGGCAGCACCTTGTACAGCAATGGTATTTGTATGGAGTCATTTAACCAAAGGTGATGCAGCATATACATTAGTTCAAGTTGCTGTAAATGATTTAATTATTTTAGTTGCATTTGCACCAATTGTAGCATTTTTATTAGGTATAGGTAATATAAAAATACCTTTAGAAACACTAATTCTTTCGACAATACTATTTGTTGTAATTCCGCTTTTAATAGGTTTTTTAATAAGAAACATTGTAATTAAGCAAAAAGGTTTAGCATATTTTGAAGATATATTCTTAAAGAAGTTTGATTCAGTTACTATTATAGGATTATTATTAACACTTATAATGATTTTCTCTTTCCAAGGAGATAAAATATTAGAAAACCCAGTACACATAATATTAATAGCAATTCCTTTAGTAATACAAACATTTATGATTTTTGCAATAGCATATTTATGGGCAAAGTTTTGGAAACTACCTCATTCAATAGCATCACCGGCAGGAATGATAGGTGCTAGTAATTTCTTTGAATTAGCAGTTGCAGTTTCTATATCATTATTTGGTTTGCAATCAGGTGCTACCTTGGCGACTGTGGTGGGTGTTCTAGTAGAAGTACCAGTTATGCTAACTTTAGTTAAAATATCAAATAGGACAAGGAAGTATTTTAAATAATAATAAGTGAAAGATATAGAGAAATCTATATCTTTTTCTATATAAATAGTTGTATATTGAAATTCACTTATACTAAAATTATTTTATGAATTATATTGAAGAATATTATATCAAGAAATAAAACCGTATAAAACATGAAAATGGAGGAATGCTTATGAGATATTTTATTAAAGTAATGACAGAAGAGAACTGGGAAGAGGTCTCTAGAATTTATAAAGAAGGAATAGATACAAAAATTGCTACATTTCAAAACAAATTACCAACATGGGAAGAATGGAACAAAGGACATTTAGAGTATTGCAGATTTATTATAACCGATGGAGAAGCTGTTATTGGATGGGTAGCATTGAGTCCTACTTCTAGTAGATGTGTGTATAAAGGCGTTGCAGAATTAAGTATTTATATTTCAAAAAATTTTAAGGGAAAAGGACTTGGAACAATTTTATTAAATAAAGTTATTGAAGAATCTGAAAGATATGGTATATGGACTTTGCAATCAAGTATAATTAATGAGAATTTTGGTAGTATTAAATTGCATGAAAAATGCGGCTTTAGAAAAGTTGGAATTAGAGAAAAAATTGCTAAAATGGACAATGGTAGCTGGAAGGATGTTACTCTTATGGAGCGTAGAAGTAGTAAGGTTGGTTTACAATATAATTAATTTCATTTTTGTATGTTTTTATGAAAATAACTTAATTTGTTTAGAAAAAAACAATAAATTGAAGATAATAAGACTTAATTTAAAATTTGTATAGAATTAGGTCGAAAATATTAACTTTTTTTGAACAAATTGATGTAGACATTAAAAGTTTATGAGATTATAATAAGTTGAAGTAATTTTATGGCAATTAAACGAAGGAGATAATCAAAAATGAACAAAAAAATTACTGTAGCATCTTTACTTGTGGCATTAGGAATAGTTTATGGAGATATTGGTACTTCACCTCTCTATGTTATGAAATCAATGCTAGGAGTAAATAATGGTTATGTGTCTAAAGAATTAATATTAGGAGGGGTATCTTTAGTTTTTTGGACATTAACTCTACAAACAACTATAAAATATGTAATGATAACATTAGAAGCAGATAATAAGGGGGAAGGAGGAATATTTTCTCTATATACCTTAGTAAGAAAAAATGCTAAGTGGCTAATTATTCCTGCTGTCGTAGGAGGTGCATCTTTACTTGCAGACGGAATGATAACACCTCCAGTAACTGTAACATCTGCTATTGAAGGATTGACTTTAGTTTTTCCTATAGAAACAAAAGGAATAATTATAATTGTAATTAGTATATTAACAGTATTATTTTTACTTCAAAGGTTTGGAACAGATGTAATCGGAAAAATGTTTGGACCAATGATGGTAATATGGTTTTTAATGCTATTTGTACTTGGATTTACTCAAGTACTACAATATCCTGGAATAATAAAAGCCTTAAATCCTTATTATGGTATCCATTTGTTATTTACAAGTCCTAGAAGCGTGTATATATTAGGAGCTGTATTTTTATGTACGACTGGTGCTGAAGCTTTATATTCAGACTTAGGACATTGCGGAAAAAGAAATATACACTATACTTGGATATTTGTTAAAATATGTTTAGTAGTTAATTATTTAGGACAAGGAGCCTGGTTGTTATTAAGAGAAGGAAAAATAATTGAAGCAAATCCATTTTTCTTGATTATGCCAAATTGGTTCGTAGTTACAGGAACAATAGTTGCAACTATAGCAGCAATTATTGCTAGCCAAGCTTTAATTACAGGTTCATTTACTCTTGTATCTGAAGCAATAAAGTTGAATATGTTCCCAAAACTTCAAGTTAGATATCCAAATGATGATAAAGGAAAGATTTATATACCAGCAGTTAACTACTTACTATATATTGGTTGTGTATTGTTAGTTCTAAAATTTAAAAAATCTGAGAACATGGAAGCTGCATATGGTTTAGCAATAACAATAACTATGTTAATGACAACTATACTATTAAATCAATATTTAAGACATAATAAAAAGAAAAAGCTTATGTCAATAATTGTGCTTATAACATTTATAATTATTGAAGGAAGCTTTCTATATGCTAACTTGTTTAAATTTATACATGGTGGCTATGTAACTATTATAATTTCTGGAGCTCTTATTTTCTTAATGTATATATGGATATATGGTACAAAAATAAGAAAAAGATTTAGTGAATATGCTAGTATATTGGATTTTACAAATCATTTAAAATCATTAAAAGAAGATGAGGAACTTCCTTTATATGCAACTAACCTTGTATATTTAACTGAATCACAAAATTATAAGGAAATAGAAAGCAAGATTATTTACTCAATTTTTAATAAGCAACCGAAAAGAGCAAAATTCTATTGGTTTATAAATGTTAAGGTAACTGATGAACCTTATACAACAGAGTATAGTGTAAAAACAATAGTACCTAATGAAGCTTTTAGTGTTCAATTTAAACTTGGTTTTAGAGTTGATCAAAAAATAAATGTATTTTTGCATCAAATAATACAAGAGCTAGTAAGAAGTGGTGAAATAAAATATACGCCTAAAGACTATATGATTGGACATAACGGAAAATGTGTAGTTGGAGATTTTAAATTTGTATTATTAGAAGAAACACTTTCAAATGAAAGTGAACTATCTAGGTGGGACAACTTTATAACTAGCACTAAACTTTTAATTAAAAAAGTAACAGTATCTCCTGCAAAATGGTTCGGAATAGATACAAGTGTTGTTAAGATAGAGAAAGTCCCAATAATTATAGGTAATAAAGAAACAATAGTATTAACAAGGATAGATTAAATAGAACAATAGGACTACGAATATTATTTTGTAGTCCTATTGTTTTATTTATTTATAAAAATGTTATAATATAATTAATAATATTTATTATATAAAAATTAATGTTGATTATGGATTAGTATAATAAAGAATTTAAAGCTAAAAATATATAATAAAGCTTTGAAATGAAAGGAAAAGAAATGAAAGAAAAAGAAATAAAATTTAATTTTGATAATAGCTATTTAAATCTTTCAGACTCATTTTATAAAATTCAATATCCTAGTAAAGTGAAAGAGCCTAAATTAGTTATATTTAATAATAATTTATCAGAGGAAATAGGATTAAGTTCAAATGCATTAATAAGTGATTATGGAGCTAATATATTATCAGGAAATTTAATTTATGAAGAATCTACACCAATTTCTCAGGCTTATGCTGGGCATCAGTTTGGACATTTTACAATGCTTGGAGACGGTAGAGCTATATTATTAGGAGAACATATAACTCCTAATGGAAATCGAATAGATATTCAATTAAAGGGAGCAGGTAGGACTGCATATTCAAGAGGTGGAGACGGTAGAGCTGCCCTTGGGCCAATGATTAGAGAATATATTATAAGTGAAGCTATGAATGGACTTAGAATCCCAACTACTCGTAGTTTAGCTGTAGTCACTACTGGAGAATCAATAGTTAGAGAAAGGGTAGAGCAAGGAGCAATATTAACAAGAGTAGCATCTAGTCATATAAGAGTAGGAACATTTCAATATGCAGTAAGATTTACAAATTATGAGAATTTAAAAGCTTTAGCTGATTACACTATAAAAAGACATTATAGTGAAGGTGAAAAAAAAGAAAATCCGTATTTATATTTATTAGAAGAAGTGATAAAAAGACAAGCACATTTAGTATCTAAGTGGCTACAAGTAGGATTTATTCATGGAGTAATGAATACTGATAATGTTACTATAAGTGGAGAAACAATAGATTATGGACCATGTGCCTTTATGGATACTTATAATCCAGAAACTGTTTTTAGTTCTATAGATTATCAAGGTAGATATGCTTATGGAAATCAATCATATATTATGGCTTGGAACTTAGCGAGATTTGCAGAAACCTTAATTCCTTTACTTAGTGATAATGAAGAAGAAGCAATAGAATTAGCACAAAACTCAATTTCAAAATTTAATGATATATATAAAGAAAGTTATATTATGGGAATGAGAAAAAAGCTAGGACTATTTAATGAAGAAAAAGAGGATGATAATTTAATATACGATCTTTTAAATCTAATGCATAAATACGAAGCTGATTATACAAATACTTTCAGAAGTTTAACTCTAAATATAAAAGATAATATAATAATGTTTGAAACTACAGAATTTAATGAATGGAAATCTAGATGGCAAGAAAGACTTAAAAGGCAAAGAGAATCTGAAAAAGAAGCTATAGATCTTATGAAAAGTGTAAACCCTTCAGTTATACCAAGGAATCATCGTGTAGAAGAGGCAATAGAAGCAGCCGTGAAAAAGGATGATTATACTTTAATTAATAAGCTTTTAGACGTGTTATCTACTCCCTATGATTATACTAAAGATAAAGAAGAATATACAAAATTACCTAAGCCTTCAAAGATTCCTTATAGAACTTTTTGTGGAACATAAAATGTAAAAATATTTTAGTAGCAAAAGTATTTTACTAGTTAATTTCCTTTTAAAATGATAGAATAATTTTATACTTATATAAAAAGAAAAATTTGGAGTGTTTAAATGGAAAATAAGAATATTACTATTAAGGATATTGCCGAGATGGCTGGAGTAGCTAAAAGTACAGTATCAAGATATTTAAATGGTGGTAGAATTAGTGAAAGTACTAGTGAAAAAATCAAAGTGATAATAGAAAAATATAATTATGAGCCTAATGCTTTTGCTCAAAGTTTAAAAGCAAAGAAAACTAAATTTGTAGGTATTATAGCTCCTTGTCTAGATTCAGCAGTTACTTCTAAAACTATAATGGCTATGGATGAAGAACTTAGAAATAGGGGATATAATTCTTTAATTTTAAATACTAGTCTTAATAGGGATATTGAAGTTGATAATATTGAAAATCTATCAAGACTTAAGGTTGATGGTATAATACTTATTGCAACTGAAATTACTCAAAGGCATAAAGAGGCTATTAAAAAACTGAATGTTCCTATAATTATAGTAGGACAAAAGTATGATTCAGCAATTTCAATAATTAATGATGATTATAATGCAGGATACACTGTAGGAAAGTATATATTAAACAAGGGCCACAAAAATGTTTTATACCTAGGCGTAGAAGAAGATGATGAGGCAGTAGGTATATTTAGAAAAAAAGGTGTGTTGGAAGCATTAAAAGATAATTTAGATGTTAAAGTTTCTACAAATATAACTGATTTTACTTCTAAAAAAGCTGAAGAAACAATAGATAATTTAATCGGTGACATAGAAGCAACAGCAATAATATGTGCAACAGATAAAATAGCTTTAGGAGCATTAAAATCTATTAACAAACATAATAAAAGAGTACCTGAAGATATTTCTTTAGTAGGTTTTGGTGGATATGATATATTAAGATATATTAATCCGAGTTTAACAACTATTAAATTCGATAATATAGAGGCAGGAAGACTATCAGCAGATACAATTATTAATCTTATAGAAGAGAAAGAGGTTGAGAAACTTAAAATTATTGGATTTGAATTAATAGAAGGAACTAGTGTTAGGAGCATAAATAAATTAATATAGATAATTAAAATGTTTTTATTATTTAAGAGAATTTATGAATTATTAATTTTAGAGTTAATAATTATAAATTCTCTTAATTTTTTACTATTAAGAAAATAAATAGACTTTAACAAATAAGTTTATTGAAAAAGCTTCAAAAAGTTACAAATTAGATAAGAAAATTGAAAAAATTTCAAATGAAAAAGTTTTCTAAAAAAGTTGCATTAAGAAATAGAATATGATAATATCAAAATATAAATAATAGAACCGGTTCCACAAAATTAAAGGAGGAATAAAAATGTCTAGTAAATTTGAAAATTATAAAAGAATTTCAGAAGAATTATTAATTAATGTTGGAGGAGAAGATAATATCCAAGGAGTTGCTCATTGTGCAACTAGATTAAGAATAGTTTTTGATGATAAAAGTAAAATTAATCTAAAAGCTATTGAAGATTTAGATCTAGCAAAAGGAGTTTTTATTGTAGGAGATCAGCTACAAATTATATTTGGTGCTGGTACTGTAAATGATATTTATGATGTGTTTGCTAAATTATCAGGAAAAGAAAATATGTCCTTAGGAGATATTAAAGCAAAGTCAGCACAAAAACAAAACCTATTCCAAAAATCAATTAAATCTTTATCAGATGTGTTCGTTGATATTATACCAGGATTGTTAGCAGCAGCCTTATTAATGGGAATTACAGGATTACTAAGTCAACAAGGTATATTTGGGGATAAATCTATAATAGAAATGTATCCATCTTTAGCAGGTATTAATAGATTTATGCAAATAACTTCTACAGGAATATTTACAGTATTACCTTTATTAGTAGTATATTCTGCAACTAAAAGATATGGTGGGAACCCTGTTTTAGGTCTTGTAATCGGAGCTATAATGTTGCATCCAGATTTAGCAAATGCTTATGGAGTTGGTAACGGATCTGTAGATCCAGAGGTTATAAATATTTTTGGACTAAAAGTTCAACTTGTTGCTTTTCAAGGTGGAATAATAATAGCTTTAATGATGGGATTTATAACTGCTAAACTAGATAATTTCTTTAATAAAAAAATTCCTGATTTAATAAAATTATTTTTATCTCCTTTAGCAACAGTTACAGTAGCATCATTTTTATTATTTACTATTATTGGACCAGTTGGACGTGAACTAGCTAATATTATAACTAATTCATTATTATGGATAACAACTAACTTAGGTATATTTGGATATATGTTCTTTGCAGGAATTCAACAAATAGTTGTTATAACTGGATTACATCATGTAATAGGTGCAGTAGAAGCACAATTAATTGCAGATACAGGAAGAAATTTCATTATGCCATTAATGTCAGTAGCTTTAATTGGTCAAGGTGGCGCTGTATTAGGATATTTAATTATTAATTGGAAGAGTATGAAGGAAAGACAAATATGCATATCTTCTTTTGGATCAATTTTATTTGGTATATCTGAGCCAGCTATTTTTGGTGTAACTTTAAAAAATAAATATCCTTTAATAGCAGGATGTATTGCAGGGGCTATAGGTGGAGCTTATGTCTATTTAACTAAAGTAACAGCAATAGGATTTGGAGCTACAGCTATTCCAGGATTAGCAATAGTTGCAGCAGAAAATTCTGGTCACTTACATTACATTCTAGCTAGTTTAATAACTCTTGTATCTGGAATAGTATTAACAATTGTGTTTTCAAAGATAAGAAAAAAATCAACAGTTTAATAAAGGTGGTAGAGATGTCAAAATATAAAGAAGCAAAATATAGAACAATATATGAAGCAAGAGATGGGGAACTGCAAGAATTAGAGAATAAAGCTAAGAATGATTTTTGGAAACCCAATTATCATATACATCCAGAGTATGGATTATTAAATGATCCAAATGGACTAGCCTATTATAAGGGAAAATACAGATTGTTTCACCAGTGGTATCCATTTGGAACAATTCATGGTATGAAGCATTGGGCTCAACTTGAATCAACTGATTTAGTAAATTGGGAAAGAGTTGGTGTTGGAATTACTCCAACTGAAACTTATGAATCTCATGGAGCTTATTCAGGAACTTCAATTGAGATAGATGAAAAGCTATATCTTTACTATACTGGTAATATAAAGTTAGATAAAGTCAATAGAAGTGCAAATCAATGTTTAGCTATAATGAATAAAAATGGAGAAATTGAAAAATATAAAAACAACCCTATTATTTTAGGAACTCCAGATGGATATACTGGTCATGTTAGAGATCCTAAAGTGTTTAAAAAGGATAATGAATTTTATATGATTTTAGGAGCTCAAAGAATTGATGAAACAGGAGCCTTTATAATGTATAAATCTAAAGATGCATTAGAGTGGGAGTTTCTAGGTGAACTAGCTATTAAAGGTTTTATAGAAAAAAGCGGATATATGTGGGAATGTCCTGATTATATAAATATAGATGGAAGAGATATATTGATTTTTTCGCCTCAAGGTATAGATATAGAAGAAGAAAAATATAATAACTTATTTAATGTAGTTTATATGATAGGAGAATTGGATTTAGCTAATTTAGAATTTAAGGTAGAAAGCTATGATGAATTTGATGCTGGATTTGATTTTTATGCACCTCAAAGTTTTAAAGATAAAGAAGGTAGATCTTTATTATTTGCTTGGGCTGGAATGGGAGAGTTTAAATATCCAACAGATAAGAACTTGTGGGCTAATTGTTTAACATTCCCAAGGGAATTAACTATTAAAGATAATAGATTATATCAATTACCAGCTAAAGAATTAAGTCTCTTAAGAAAAGATGAAGAAATTATCAATGAAAAGGTTAATGGAATAAAGAAATTTGAAAATAATAATAATTCATATGAATTAGAATTAGATATTAAGACATTAAATTCAAAGAATTTTGGATTAAACTTATTAGTATCAGATAAAGAAAAACTTACTTTAAGTTTTGATAAAAAAAATAAAAAAGTAGTTTTAGATAGAAGTAATTTAATTCATAAGATTGCAGAAGAATTTGGACAACAAAGAAAAGTAAAATTAGATATTTCAGATGAAATAAATATTAAAATATTAGTAGATAATAGTATAGTAGAGATTTTTATAAACAATGGAGAAAAAGTATTTACATCAAGGGTTTTTCCATTAAATAATTCTAAAAATATTGAGATCTTTTCAGAGGATGATATAGAATATAGTTATAGAAAATATAATTTGAAAAAGAGTATATAGATTTGGAGGACATAATCTTGAAGAAGGTATTATGTATTGGAGAATTATTAATTGACTTAGTTTCAACAGATGGTGAAACTTATATAAGAAAACCAGGAGGAGCACCAGCAAATGTTGCTGTAGCAATTAGCAAACTTGGGGGAAAGTCATTCTTCTTAGGACAAGTTGGAAATGATAATTTTGGAAAATATTTAAAAAGTGTATTGATAGATAATAATGTAAATACAACTTATATGAAGGAAGAAGGACAAACTACCCTAGCTTTAGTTACATTAGATAAAAATGGTGAAAGAAGTTTTGATTTTTATAGAGGTAGTGATGAAAATTATAATTTAGAAGTAAATGAGTTAGATATAAATGATGAATGCATAATTCATTTTGGGTCTGCAATAGCCTTTTTAGATAAAAATAATACAGAAAATTACTATAAACTTTTAAAGAAAGGCAGGGAAAAAGAAGCTTTAATTTCTTTTGATCCTAATTATAGAGAAACTCTTATAACTAATGATTTAATTGAATCATACAAAGAAAATTGTTGGAATTTTATTAAAGAAGCTGATTTTATAAAATTAAGTGATGAAGAAGCTATGCTTTTAACAGGCAAAGATTCTTTAGAAGAGGCAGTTTTATTATTAAAATCATTAAACTTAAATTGTGTTGCCATAACTTTAGGAAAAGAAGGAACAATGGTAATTCAAAATTCTAATTCAACCATTGTAGAATCTATTAAAATAAAGCAAAAAGATTCAACTGGGGCAGGAGATGCATTTGTTGGTGGAGTTCTTTATAAATTATCAATTTATAGCGAAAATATAGATTATATTGATGTAGTAGGTTTTGCAAATGTTGTTGGAGCAATAACTTGTGAAGAATATGGAGCAATACCATCAATACCTACAATTGAAAAAGTTAATATGAGAATTAAATCAAGTAAAAATTAAAATAAAGTTATACCTTTAAAATAAAAGATTGAGCTAATTATATAGAAGCTCAATCTTTTTTTTATATAAATAATAAATTCTAATATGTTTTAATAATTAAAGGTGTTAGATATGAGCTAAAATAAGTATATTTAGACGAGGATTACTAAAACTAAAATAAGTTAACATAGAAATTATTACACCATTTAGCCATTTAAGAATAGAGAGGTGATACTATGATTAAATTAATAAATCAATTTATTAATTTAATTCCATTCCCTATTTGGATAAGTGAAAATAAAAAAATTATTAATATTAACATTTGTTTTAGTAGTATGTTAAATATAAACTTATCCAATATAGATTTTATAGATGAATATATTATTTTGAAAAGTGAGGATTTAGAATTATTTATTCAAAAGAAAAATAATTATTCCTTTATGTATGACGGTAAAACATATACTCATAAGATTATTAAAGAAACTATTAATAATAAAGAAATAGAATTAGGAATTCTTTTAAATGAAGCCTCTTTAAACAATTTAGAATTGAATAAGACTATAAGTATCTTACAAACGATTATTGATAATGTACCAGAAATTATATTTTATAAAGATAAGAACTGTAGATATATGGGAGCGAATAAACATTGTATAGAGTTTTATAAAGCCTTAGGTGTAACTGAGTTTATTGGTAAGAAAGACATTGACCTTAACCTAAATAGAGATTTCATCGAAACTTGTTCAAAACATGACACAATTGTATTAAATACAAAGAAGCAACTTTTCATAGAAGAAAAGTTAAAAAGTAGTGATAATAAAGAGTATATTTTTGAGACTATAAAAACACCTATTATAAATCATGATGATATATTAGGAATAGTTGGAGTTGCTCGAAATATTACTACAAGAAAAGAAGAAGAAAAGTTAAGATATTTAAGCTATACCGATATTTTAACAGGATTATATAATAGAACATTTTTTGATGAAAAAGTAGATTGTTTAATAAGAAACAAAAGGTTTCCTATTGGAATAATAATGGGTGATATTAATGGATTAAAAATTGTTAATGATACATTTGGGCATATTTTAGGGGATAAATTAATAAAAAAAATATCACAAATAATAAAAACTTCATGCAATAATAATGAGCTAATATTTAGATGGGGAGGAGATGAATTTATAATTTTAATTCCTAACGTATATGATAGGAATTGTGAAAAGTTAATAGAAGATATAAATTTAGGATTAAATAATAATAGTAGTGAAAAAATACCTTTAAGTATGGCAATGGGATATTCATTAATTAATGATGAAAAAAGTGTTGATAAAGCATTAATGGAAGCGGAAGAAAAGCTATATAGACAAAAAATTTTAAATGGTAAAAGTATGAGAAGTTCAATTTTATCAACTTTACAAGAAAGTTTAAATTTTAAAAACGTAGAAACTGCTAAGCATACTGAACGATTAGTAAATTATTGTGTAAAAATGGCAAAAGTTTTAAATTTGAAGCATGATACTGTAAATGAATTGATTTTGTTAGCTAAGCTACATGATATTGGCAAAATTGCAATACCAGAAAAAATCCTTTTAAAAGATTCAAGCTTAACACAGGATGAATATGAAATAATGAAAACACATGCAGAAAAAGGATATAGATTAGCAATGACTTTACCTGAAATTAGTCATGTTGCTAGAGGGATATTAACACATCATGAAAGATGGGATGGAAAAGGATATCCTCTAGGGTTAAAGGGAGAAGAAATTCCATTTATTGCAAGGATTGTATCTGTAGCAGATTCTTATGATGAAATGACAAGTAATAGAATATATAATAAAATAAAAACAAAGGAAGAAGCAATAGATGAGTTGAAAAGGTGTGCTGGACATCAATTTGATCCTAAAATAGTAGAAATATTTTGCAGTATAATATAATTATTTCAATATAAGAAAGTTATTGTGGGGATATTATGATTTATTTTATTTTAACCTGTGGACTTGATACAGGAAATGCAGTTTATTATATTAATAATCTTTGAAGAAAAAAAGGATTTAAACTAAAGGATTTTATTCTACTGAAAAATGTATTAGTTGTGGGAAATGCGTTAAACTATGTCCATTAAATAATATTGAGTTGGTTGAAAATAAACCTAAATGGGGAGAAAAGTGTACTCATTGTATGGAATGTATTTCTAGTTGTCCTACAAAGGCAATTGAATATAAAAATAAAACAAAGGGTAGAAATAGATATTTTTTAGAAAGTTAATTTTAAAATCAATTTATTATTTAAGATTAATTTAAGCTTCAAGTTATATAATAAAAAAGAATTTGGAGGTTAAATTATGAGTACAATAAGTGTAAATAATAATTATAGTAGTAACTCTACATATACTACAAGTAAAAATAACAACTCTAAGTTAAGTAGCTTGATAAAGGAAAGAGAATCTTTACAAGAAGAAATTCAAAGTTTGCAGAAAGAATTAACTTCAAAGGATGGCAATGAAAGTGAAACTTTGCAAGCTCAAATTGAATCATTGCAATCCGAGATAACAAATATTGATAGCCAAATAGCTAAAGTACAAGCGGAAAAAAATAATGATAGTTTAAATAATAATAGTTCTTCAGAAAGTGACAATAAGTTTAAGTATCCATCAGTAAAATTAGATAATTCTAGAGATTTAAATAACGCTTTAAGTAAGCTAGATGAAAATATTAAAATATTAGAAAATGAAATTACAATAAATAAGGCTAGAGGAATTAATACTGAAAATAAGGATAAGGTTTTATCTAATATAAAAAATAATATAAAAAATATTAATTCTAAGCTTGAAAAAGTTGGTGGAGATGAAAGTAAAGTAATAAGTGAAGATATTGAGCTAGTAGGAAATTTTGTAGATAGCGAAGCTTAAAAGGTAAATAATATATACAGAAAAATAAACACCAAAGTAAAAACTAAGTTACTTTGGTGTTTTATATTTGATTATTAAAAAGTTATTTAATCTTTACACATATCATTATTATAATGAAAATCTTCTTCCCACCAACCAAAAGCAATTATAATTCCATCGAAGGAAGTTGATAAAAATCCGCCAATATAAACAGCAATAGCTTCACCAGGAGCTAATATAATTTGTCCACCATCTATAACTAATGTAGAGTAAGGCGAGACAATTCTGCTAAATATAGAAACTCCATTAATGGGAGGCATATTGGCATTACCTAAATATTTAATTTTACCTTCAGGAATTGGCTTTGGAAAAATTGTTGTATTGGTACAACTAACTAATTTACTTGTAAGTCCATCATTAAAATTTGATCTTAAATAAAATTCAGAGGATAAACTTGAGGAAGAAATATTAGTTATGGTTATAGCATTTAAATATATTTTTTTGTTGGAGTTGATAGGGTTTTTTAGTACAACTATTGATTTGCTAGTTTCACTTGTTATAATCGGAGTTTGAGCAATAAAGTAGTTTCCTTTTTCTGATTGATATAAAGGATATTCTAATGAAACCTCTATCGGTAGTTTACTATTATAATAAGACATCTAAATCACCTACATTTATAAGATAAGAATAGTCCCTTAATCTATAATATTACATAATTAAAGAATATGTTACAAAAAGATTAATATGGTAATAGAATGTATATTAATGTAAAATATAAATATATAATATATATTTGAAACCGATAAAATATGGCATAAAATATCGAGTATATTTATCAAGTGTTAGAACTAATATAGTTCAATTGAAATCTTGTCCTAAACTTTCATTTCAAATAAATATAAAAGGAGAAAGTCATATGAATTATAAAATTGAAGAGTTTCCAGCCTTTAAAGTTATGGGAGTATCTCAAAAAATAAAAACATCAGATGCTTTTAATACAATCCCTTCTATATGGGATAAAGCATGGAAAAATGGAACTATGGAAAAATTTTTAAATAACTTTCCTAATTATAGACCATCAGGCTTTTTAGGAATTGCGCAAGGTGGACAATGGGGTGAATCAGAGTTTATGGAGTATATTATAGGTGTAACCAATTATATTGATAGCTTAGAATATAAAGAATTTCCACTAATTGATGGAATGGAGGAGTTTAGTTATCCATCGGCAAAGTGGGTAATAATAAATGCAAATGGCGAATTACCTGAAGCAATACAAAAAGTATATAAAGAATTTTATTCTGAATGGCTTCCAAATTCAAAATATAAGTTAGCAAATCTTCCTGTTATAGAATGCTATATGGAAAATAAAGAGCAAGAGGTTTGGATTGCTATAACTAATTGAGTATAAATAGAATTACAAAATAAATTAATAGAGAGTATTTTAAAATTATAAGAGAGTTTGTAGTATATAATAAATTAAATTTTAAAAAAATCTTGACTAAATTAATAAATATGCTAAAATAATTATTAATTTAAAGTAAAGTATATTAAATGCTTCGTATAACCCTAATAATACGGTTTAGGGGTTTCTACCAAGAACCATTAATTCTTGATTACGAGGAAATCATTTATTGTGATTTCTTCGTGATTAAGAATTTTTTTTATACAGATTTATAGAAATAAATTTAGATTGGAGTGATTAAATGGATATTAATAATTTACCTAAAATTGAACTTCATTGTCATTTAGATGGTAGCTTAAGAGTTGAAACAGTTATAGAACTTGCTCAAAAGGATAATATAGAGTTAGATAGCTATGATTATAAGGAAGTTAAAAAAATGTTATCTATAGATGAAAACTGTAGTTCATTAGATGAATATTTAGAAAAGTTCGATTTACCTAATAAAGTTTTGCAAAGTAAAGAAAATTTAAGAAGAGCAGCCTATGAATTACTTGAAGATGCTGCAAAAGAAAATATTAAATATATTGAAGTTAGATTTGCACCAATATTTCATGTAAAAGAAGGTTTAAGACTAAATGAGGTAATTCAAAGCGTAATTGACGGAATAAGAGATGCAGAAAAAAAATATGAAATTAAAGGAAATGTTATTATATCGTGTATACGAGGATTAGATCTAAAACATGTATTTGATTCTATAGAAGCAGGAGCACAATTTATTGGACAAGGTGTCGTAGCAATAGATTTAGCTGCCACAGAAAAGGAAGATTTTGCTTATGAGTACATTGAAGCAATGAAACTAGCTAAAGAAAAAGGATTTAGAGTTACAATACATGCGGGAGAAACTGGGTTTGGCAAGAATGTAAGAGATGCAATAAATTTATTAGGTGCAGAAAGAATTGGACATGGCGTTTTTATATATAATGATAAGGAAGCTTATGAACTAGTTAAAGAAAAAGGAATTACATTAGAAATGTGTCCAAAGAGTAATATTGATACTAAAGCAGTAAATATATATGATAATCATCCTATATATAAATACCATAAAGATAATATAAAGGTTAATATTAGTACGGATAACAGAATGGTTTCTAACATTAATTTAAATGAAGAAACTAGTAACGTAATTAAAACTTTTAATGTTACATTAGATGAATATAAGAAAATTTATATAAATAGTGTAAATGCAGCTTTTTGTAGTGAAGAAACAAAAAAAGAATTGCTAAGATTTATTTAATATTTCAGAAAGAAATGTATTTATTTTGCACTTTAACATAAAATAGGATATAAATTATTTTATGGGAGAAGAAATATGAAGTGTAAAAGATTGTTAAAGTATGAGGTTATAGGTGTTTTCCTGATTTTTATTTTAGGTTGTTTGTGGCATTTTATCTACGATATGTCTGGAGAAAATTATATTTTAGGGTTATTTGCGCCTGTAAATGAAAGTATGTGGGAGCATTGGAAAATAGGAATGTATCCTATATTAATATATTCAGCTTTTGAATATATTTTTGTGAAAGAGGAAGCAAAGAATTTTTTGTTTAGTAAATTCATTTCAATTATAGTCTTTGAGATTGTTTGTTTTTCCTTAACTGGACTTTGGCATGCATTTTTTAAAGATGCAACCTCTACAGCTAATTTAATTGTTGATATAGGTGGCTATTTTGTGGGAGTTCTAGCTGGACAAATAATTTCTTATATTATCGCTTGTAACAGTAAAGAAAATAAAAAATTAATATATATAGCTTTGGCAGGAATAATACTTCATATTATTATATTTATCATATTCACTATTAAACCACCTATGAATGATTATTTTAAAGATAATAATACAGGGGAATATGGGATATATAAAATAAAGGATTAGTTTATAAAAATTATATTAAATAAATATAAATAGTGGGTTGTTAATATCAACCCACTATTTACAATGAAAAATTATTTTATTATTTCTGTATGAAGCCAGTTTATTATTTTATTATATGTATCTATACCAGAATTATTATTTGTATCCCTGTCAAAGTCATGAACTTCATCGTAAATAGTAATAAGCTTTGAATTAGGAATAGTTTTACTAAGCTTTTTAGATATTCTATAAGGAACATCAGGATCAAAAGTAGCTGCGGCTAAAAATGTTGGAGGAAATTTTATTAAATTATTATCATTAATTGAATATTTACTTAAATCTTCTAAAGAGTCTTCATTTAATAAGACCTTTGTCCAATTTCCATCTTGTCTAACTTTTATATACAGTGAAAATCTTTCACTCATTGGTCCATATGTAATTGGATGGCTTGAAATAATATTACTAAAGTTTTCATCAGAAACTTTAGGCAGTTTTAAATAATATTTATTTGGAGTATTAAACTCAACTTCGTCAAGTCTTGAATACCCATATAAGCTTATTAAAGCAAGAGGCATTTTTTTATCATTATTAATTAGCATATTACACATCATGAGTGATAAATAAGCGCCAGCTGAACGTCCAAATAGTATAAAATCATTGCTAGATAAGTTAAAGAGTGTATTGTAGTTGTCTAAAAAATATTGTACTTCATCTATAGATGAGTTTAAAATTGTATCTATATTTGATTCTGGAGCTAAAGGATAATCTAGAAGCAATAAATCATAACCTGCATCTAAAAATTGATTAACATATATTTTAGGTAAGTCATCTCTTACTCCATATAATAAGCCACCACCATGAAAATATAGTATTGTTACATTTTTTCTATCTTTTTTAGATTTATATAAAGTCATATTAAGAGTAATGTTATCTTTGCTATTAAAAATTATATTAGTTTCTTCTATCATTTGTTATCCTCCTGATACTTAAGTTTAAATAATCTTGAAGCAACTTGGATTTGTAATATTTCTTCTTGATCCGTCAAGTCAGTTTTTAATATTTCTTTTATTTTATCAATTCTATATCTAACTGTTTTAGGATGTAAAAATAACTTTTCAGCCGTAGCTAAGTAGCTTTGACTTGAGTTTAAGAAAACATCTAAAGTTTCAAAAAGTTGAGGATGTTTTATTTTAAAAGCAGTTACTTTAGGAGAAATAAATTTTTCTATATTAGTTAAATTATCTGTTTCTAAGAATATTTTGTATATTCCAAGTTCCTCATAATGAAATGTTTTATTAGAATTATGAAATAAATTTAATACTTTTTGAGTATCTAATACTTCTTTATTTGCCTTTGGAAGATCATATCTTTTTACTATATTACTAATGCTTATTCTGTAATAAAAATCTTTAAAAATATGATTGGATGAAAGAGAATCCATAATTTTTTCAATGTGATTTAAGGTTGAATCATTATTTTCATCATTAAAATTGAAAATAAAAACAATTCTATCTGATCTTTCAAGAAAGGCTGTATGTTTAAATGCTAATTTAAATCTATTTCTTATTTGCATAAGAATGGGAAGCATAAGGTTTTTATCCAAGTTCGTATTCTTTTCTTTTTGGTATAGTTTTATTAAAATAATTTGATAATTGCTATACTTATCTAAATCAAAAGATTCCAAAACCTCATCAATATCTTTTTTTTCATAAATTCTATCGTTTAGTAAATCACCTATTATATTATTCTTTTGTTGGAAAAGATTTTGAGAGATAGAGTATCTCTTTAAAAGTTCCATTTGTAAAAATTTTACTGCGTTTTCTAATACCATAAAGTCTTCTGAATTTATCTCTTTATCTACTTCATGAATAATTAATTCGTAATCATTAAATCCAAGATAGGGAATAGGGACTCTGATTTGACTTCCTGTAATCTTAGGATTTGTATTGTTATAAATTACTTCATTACGCTCATATTTAAAATAAATATAGTTCTCATTTGGAATTTCTTTTTTATTAACTATTGTTACATCTGAAAGCAGATGGTTTGTACTTACCTCAGTTTTCTTTAAAGAGTTAATAAGACTAACATCCTTATTTATCATTTTTTTAAATTCAAAAAGAATTCCTTCTATAGAAGGAACAGTCATAGCTAAATTTGTAAGTTCACTATGAACATTATAATATTTATTTAATAAATATACATTTCTATTTATTATTGGTCCTAAAATTTCTAAAATTATAGATTCGTATTTTACATCTTTATTTATTTTAATTAAAGGAATAGAAAATTCGTTACAAAGGTGAATTATTTTATCAGGTATTTTTGTAACCAACCTATCAATTTTAATTATTATAGCACTAATACCTATATCCTTCATTTTCTTAAAGAATAAGTCTAATTGATTATCATCTAAATCCTTTAAAGCAAAAAAACTAGTTAAAATTACTTCTCCAAAACGTCCCCAATTTTCAATGTCTAAGGCCTCTAAAACATTTACGCTGATAATAGAATTATCCATTCCATTATTTCCCGCTAATAGCTTTGCATCTTTTAATGATGAAATTTTCATCATTTCGTTAATATTCAAAATATCACTCCTTTATCCTTTAGAGATAAAAAATACATTGTAATATAGAACTTTATGTCAATGAAAACGAAAATAAACGGTGATATATTTATAGTAACATAAGAAATGAAAATTTCAAGCAATTATTATTTCACATTAGTGTTTTGAAGATAAAGGAGGATATAAAATGTTATACACAGTAATTAAGAAGAATAGTTATCAAGATTCTATAAATCTTATGTTATTAACTAATTCAATTAACACTTTAAGCGGTGTAAAAAAATGTTCTATAATGATGGGAACTGAAGCAAATAAAGATATTTTTAGAAATAGTGGTCTTTTAACAAAAGAAGCTGAAGCTGCAGCTCCAAGTGACATGATAATAGTAGTTGATACAGATGATGAAAAGGTTGTTAGTGAGGTTTTAAAAGAGGCAGATAAATTCCTAGATGATTTAGCTGTTAAAAAAACTAAAACTTCAGTTGAAAGTGTAAATTCATTAGAAGCAGCATTAGAAGAAATGCCTGATGCGAATTTAGCATTATTTTCAATTCCAGGAGAGTATGCTGCAGATGAAATAGAAAAGGCTTTAGACAAAGGGTTAAACGTCTTTTCATTTACTGATAACATTTCTCTTGATGATGAAGTTAGACTTAAAAAGAAAGCACATGAAAAGGGACTATTATTAATGGGACCAGATTGTGGTACTGGAATTATATCAAGTATTCCTTTAGCATTTACAAATGTAGTTAGACCAGGAAACATTGGTATTGTTGGAGCTTCAGGAACTGGTATTCAAGAAGTAACAACTATAATAAATAGATTAGGTGGGGGCGTTGTCCATGCAATAGGTACTGGAGGAAGAGACTTAAATGAAGCAGTAAATGCCATTACTATGAGAGATGCAATTATTGGTCTTGAAAATCATGATCCTACAGATGTTATTGTAGTTATCTCAAAACCACCAGCAAAAAGAGTTAGGGATGAAATTGTAGAATTACTACAAAGTTTATCTAAACCAGTTGTTGCAATTTTCTTAGGTGAAAAGCCAGATCATCATGAAGGTAATGTGTATTTAGCACATACTCTTGAAGAAACAGCTAAAATTGCAATGGACCTTGCAAATAATTTACCAGTTAAAGAAAATTATTTAGATGATATAAATTATGAAGTAAAAACTCCTTTATCAAAAGAAAAAACTGTGAAAGGACTTTATTCTGGTGGAACTCTTGCTTCAGAAGCAGGAATGTTAATTTCAGAAGCATTAGAACTAGGCGGATTAATAAAAAAAGAAGGATATATATTAAAAGCAAATGGATATGAGGTAATAGATTTAGGGGATGATATGTATACTCAAGGAAAACCTCATCCAATGATAGATCCAGATGTAAGAATACAAAAAATAAGAGAATATGCTAAAGACGAAAATACAGGGGTAATCCTATTAGACTGCGTTTTAGGATATGGTTCACATCCAAATATGGCAGGAGCTTTAAGTGATGTAATAAAAGAATCAATTAGTGAATCAAAAGCAAACGGCAGAGAATTATACTTTGTTGGTACTGTTTGTGGTACTGATAATGACCCACAAAGCTATGATGAATCTATAAAAATTTTAAAAGAAGCAGGAGTACTAGTGGAAGACAGTAATGCTAAAGCTGTAAGACTTGCACTTAAATTAAAAGGAATTGAATTTACTGAAGCTGATAAGAAGGTAGTTAATAAAGAAGTTTCAAAAATAGAATTACCAATGGTTAGTGAAAATGTACATGAGTTATTAAATTCAAAACCAAGAGTAATAAATATAGGTGTCCAAAGCTTTACAGATTCTATTTCAGAATATGGTGGAAAATCAGTACAATATGATTGGAAACCAGTAGCTGGTGGAAATAAGAAGCTTATAAAAATATTAAATGCTTTAGCAAAGATAGAAGAAATTGAAAAAGCTAATGCGGAAGTAATAGAAAGAATGAAATCATCTCAACCATTCTTAATGGATGTTGTTCCTGCAAAATCAGTAATAGATATTTTAAATAATAAGGTATTACTTCATGCAGGTCCACCTATTGAATTTAAAAATATGACAGGTCCAATGCAAGGTTCATGTATAGGTGCTGTATTATTCGAAGGATGGGCAAATAATGAAGAAGATGCAAGAAAATTACTTGAAAGTGGAGAAGTTAAATTCTCACCTTGTCATCATGTAAATGCCGTAGGACCTATGGGAGGGATAACTTCTGGAAATATGCCAGTAGTTGTAGTAGAAAATAAACTTGATGGGTCAGTTGCATATTGTACAATGAATGAAGGAATAGGTAAGGTATTAAGATTTGGTGCTTATTCTGAAGAAGTTGTAAATAGATTAAAATGGATGAAAGATGTACTAGGTCCAGTATTATCAAAAGCTTTAAAATTAAAAGAAGGTGGTTTAAACTTAAATGTTATGATTGCAAAAGCTATAACAATGGGTGACGAATTCCACCAAAGAAATATTGCAGCTACACTTAACTTTGTAAAAGAAATTACACCTTTAATAGTTAAATTAGATATTGATGATAAAGAAAAATATGATGTAATTAAATTCCTTGCTGACACTGATCAATTCTTCTTAAATATTATGATGGCTACTGGAAAATCAATTGTAGAATGTGCTAGAAAAGTAACTAGCGGAACAGTAGTTACAACTATGACAAGAAACGGTCGCGAATTTGGAGTTAGAATAAGTGGAATGGGAGATGAATGGTTTACAGCTCCAGTAAATACTCCAAATGGTTTATATTTTACAGGCTTCTCAGAAGAAGATGCAAATCCTGATATAGGTGATAGTGCTATAACAGAAACTATTGGTGTTGGTGGAATGGCAATGGTAGCAGCACCAGGAGTTACAAGATTTGTAGGAGCAGGTGGATTTGATGATGCTCTTAGAGTATCAAATGAAATGCAACAAATTTCAATTTCAAATAATTCAAATTGGAGTATTCCAACTTGGGACTTTAAGGGAACTTGCCTTGGAATAGATGCTAGAAAAGTAGTGGAAACTGGAATAACACCACTTATAAACACAGGTATAGCTCATAAAAAGGCTGGTGTTGGACAAATTGGTGCTGGTACAGTAAGAGCTCCACTTGCTTGCTTTGAAAAAGCTATAATGGCTTATGCTAAGAAATTAGGAATAGAATTCTAAGAAAAATGAATTTAAAAAATAGTAGAGAGGTTCAAAGTAACTTAGTTCCTCTCTACTTAAAAAATAAAAGACTTGGCAAGGTTCATAGTAAGTTTAAAAATGGATTGAATATTCAATTTGAAGATGAATTAATTTATATAAGTCATATACAATCACCACTATCTGCTCATGGAATAAATATATTTAGAGATAAGTTGCAAAAGATAATGGAAAATGTAAATATAGGTGATATTGTTATTTTTAAAGAAAATAAACTTGTTTTTTATAGTACTTATAATAATATAGTTATTTCTTTAGAAGAGATAGATAAAGTAGATTTAAGAATTCCAGGAATACAAATCAATAGAAGAGAAATTAAAAATACAGTTTTATATGGTGTTTTAAGAGATTATGATTTTAAAAATAATATTGGTCTTGAATTAGATGATAAAAGCTATAGATATATAAATTTACTTATAGAATCTGATAAAAGAAATTCCAAGTTAAATAATGAAATAATAAAATTTTTTGCTGGAAGAGGTAAAGGATTAACTCCAAGTGGAGACGATATTTTAACAGGTTTTACAATTGCCTTACTTGCATTTAATGAAGAAAATTGTTTTAGTAATTGGATTAAAGACATTAGATTTATAGTTGATGAAAAATTAACAACAGAAATAAGTATTGCTTATTTAAAAGCTTTAACTAAAGGGTATTTAAGCTATAATTTTATAGAATTAATATATTCGATAAACTTTAAGGAAAAAAAAATTATTTATGAAGGTATAGATAAAATAAAAAAAATTGGTCATACATCAGGTAACGACACCTTATTTGGATTTTATCTAGGATTAGAATTTTTAATAAGAAACTAAACATTAATTTTAAATAACAGCGTAGGAGTGTTAAGGATGAGCAAAAAGAGAATAGTAGTTGCCCTTGGTGGAAATGCAATTTTAACAGATAATCCATCAGAAAAGGGACAAAGAACAGCTATAAAATCAACATGTGAAAAACTTATAAATTTAATTGAAGAGGGAAATGAATTAATTATATCTCATGGAAATGGACCTCAAGTAGGAAATTTATTATTACAACAAGAAGCAATAAACGATGAGAAAAATCCAGCTATGCCTTTAGATACTTGTGTGGCAATGACTCAAGGAAGTATAGGTTACTGGATGCAAAATGAAATGAGTAATGCTTTATATAAAAGAGGAATAAAGAGACAAGCAGTTTCTTTAATAACTCAAGTTTCTGTAGATGAAAATGATGATGCTTTTAAAAATCCTACTAAGCCAATTGGACCTTTTTTAAGCAAAGAAGAAGCAGAAGCAGCAAGGGAAAAAGATAATTGTGTTTATGTAGAAGATTCAGGACGTGGATATAGAAAGGTTGTTCCATCTCCAAAACCAATGGGAATCGTTGAATATGAATCTATTATTAAATTATTAGAAAATGACAATATTATTATTTCATGTGGTGGTGGCGGTGTTCCAGTAGTTCAAAAAGAAAATGGATACATTGGCGTAGAAGCTGTTATTGATAAAGATTTAGCTTCAGAAAAGTTAGCAGAATTAGTTGATGCAGATGAATTAATTATATTAACAGGTGTTGACAATGTATATGTTAACTTTAATAAACCAAATCAAGAAAAACTTACAAAAGTTACAGTAAGTAAGTTAAGGGAGTATATAAAAGAAGGCCAATTCCCTAAGGGTAGTATGCTACCTAAAATAGAAGCTGCTATTGAATTTGTTGAAAATTCAAAGAATGGTTCAGCAATAATTACATCTCTTGATAAATTAGGAGAAATTAATAAAGGTGAAGGTACAGTAATTACGAGAGATTAAAATTTATATATAAATTTCATAAGGAGGAGCAATTATGAAATTAAAAAAATTAAATATGACATATAAAATAATGATTGCTATGATACTTGGGGTAATAGTTGGTACCATAGGAAGAGAAAAAGTAGAAGGAATAAAGATATTGGGGGATGTTTTTTTAAGGCTTATACAAATGTCAATTATATTCTTAGTAATGGGACAAATTATAGAAGCAGTTGGAAACTTAAATCCAAAAGAATTAGGCAAACAAGGTATAAAAGTAATTTCTATATTTTTTGCAACATCAGTTTTAGCAGCCATAGTAGGAATAATCTTTGCATTTATTTTTAAGCCAGGAATGGGATTGAAAATAAGTTCTATAAGTAATATTGATGCCTTTAAGGATGCTAAAATAGGAACAATATCTGAGTTATTTCTAGGTTTCTTTTCAAGTAATATAGTAAAATCAATGTCAGATGGAGTTATTGTTCAAGTTATAATTTTTGCAATATTATTTGGACTAGCTTTGAGTTTTTATAGAAGTGAAAATACAGAAAGTAAATTAATTTCTATAATTTCAGAGTTCAACAACGTTATATTGAAAATGATTTCATTAATAATGAAGATTGCTCCTATAGGAATATTTTCTTTAATAACTTCTACAATTGGGCAAAATGGTATAGATGTAGTTATTCCACTTTCTAAATATATATTAATTTATGCTTTAGCAACTTTAATATATTTACTAATATTTTTTGTTATAAGTGCAAGCTATTGCAAAATAAATTTAATAAGTTTAATTAAAGGTATGTTTGGAATATCAGTAATGGCTTTAGCCACTACATCATCTGCTGTAACTTTGCCTACAGAAATGAAGGACGCAAAAGAAAAATTAGGAATAAGTGAAAATGTTAATAAATTAGTTTTACCTTTGGGAATGTCACTAAATAGCAATGGTTCAGCAATGCATATGGCATTTACAATTATTACGATATCACAAATCTATAACATAACTTACTCTCCATCACAATATGCATACATAGCTATATTAGCTACTTTAATATCCTTAGCAAATGCAGTAGTTCCAGGAGCTGGGCTAATATCATTAGCTATAATAGTTCCTCAACTAGGACTTCCACTAGAAGCTGTAGCTATATTTGCAGGAGTTGAATGGTTTGTAGGAATGCTAAGAACAATTTTAAATGTTGATTCAGACACTTTGACAGCATTAATAGTAGCCAAGGGAAGTAATGATATAGATTATAGTGTATATAGGTAAAAGTAATTTTATATAAATAGCTAAAATTTATTTTTAATAAAAATATTTAGAAAAAAAGACCCTTTTGTTAAAATTTGATATACAAATTATTAACGACCTCTCTCCAGCCTAGGGGTCTTTTTTTCATGTTTAAAAACTTATGTTTACATATAAAATTATTAGGATATAATACTCTTAAATAACTCTTTGATAGGAGAATATATATGAAAATAAGACTTGGATATGTTGCTATATCAAATACATTAGGAAAAAAAGTAACAAGTTCTAGTACTATTACTTTTGCTAATTATAAAAAAATAATATCTGAAGAAAAAAAATTAGAAAAATTAAAGACAGTTGCTTTATCAAACTTAGTAGCACTTGAAGAAATATTAAAATTTAATATAGAAAATGATATACATTTTTATAGAATAACATCAGCATTAATTCCTTTAGTTACTCATCCTGAAGTTGGATACTGGGGACATAGAGAAATATTAAAAAAGGATTTTCAATACATAGGAAAAATAATTAAAGAATCTAATATGAGAGTTGATACTCACCCAGATGAATTTAATGTTATTAATAGTAATAATCCTAAGGTGGTAGAAAATACTCTTATTAATTTGAATAGGCAAGCAGAATGGTTCGAAGATATGGATTATAAAGATGGAAAAATGGTAATTCATGTAGGTGGTGCGACCGGGGGAAAGGAAGGAGCTCTAAAGAGATTTATTATGAATTTTAATAGATTTCCCAAAAGTATAAAAGAAAAGATTATTATTGAAAATGATGATAAAACATATACAGCAAAGGAAACCTTAATGTTGTGTAAGAAACTTAATGTACCTATGGTCTTAGACATACATCATCATAATTGTAATAATAATGGAGAAGATATTAGAGAGATGTTAGATGATATAATAAATACTTGGGATAAAGAAAGTCTACCCCCTAAAATGCATTTTTCATCACCTAAGGATATAAGTTTAATTAATAAAATTGATAAAAAACATTCGGATTTTATAAATCCTGTAGATTTTATAAAATTTATAGAAGTCTTAAAAGAGTTTAATAGGGATATAGATATAATGCTAGAATGTAAAGAAAAGGATATAGCTTTATTTAAACTTACTCAAGATATAATAGAGCTTGAGCCTAGATACAAGTGGATTGATAAAACAACAATACTAGTAAAATAAATACAATTAACAATTAAAGAGCTGATGTAAACAGCTCTTTAATTGTTTATGTTCATTTTTATTGGAATAAAGAAAAATTTCTTATATACAATTACAAATTTACCTTATCTTGCTATAATAGATAATGTAATAAAAATGCTCGCATTTTTATACAAAGACAAACTCATAATTAAATCATAAAAAGGGGATGAATATAATGCTAAATAGCTTTATAAAAGACATTAAAAATGAGTTTAATGGGTATAATTTGCTAAGTTTTAAGCAAGATTTAATGGCAGGAATTACAGTGACAGCTGTAGCTTTACCATTAGCATTAGCTTTTGGAGTAAGTTCAGGAGCTACTGCAGCAGCTGGATTAATTACAGCTATAATATCAGGTCTAGTAATAGGTGCATTATCAGGGGGATCTTTTCAAATTTCAGGACCAACAGGTGCTATGAGTGCAATTTTAGTGGCTTTATTTCAAAGGTATGGATTAGAAGGTGTATGGATAGCTGGAGCATTAGCTGGATTAATACTTATAATTGCAGGAATTTTTAAGTTAGGTAAAGTAGTTTCTTACATACCAACACCAGTTATTACAGGTTTTACATCTGGAATAGCTTTAATAATAGCTATAGGGCAATTAGATAACTTTTTTGGAGTATCAACAAAATCAGCTGAGTCAGCAGCAATAAAGGTAATAAACTTTTTTAGTACACCATTAAGCGTAAATTGGTATGCTCTTGGAATAGGGCTATTAGTAGTTTTTATTATGATCCTATGGCCTAAGAAGCTTAATAATATAGTACCAGCATCACTTATAGGTTTAATAGTTGCACTTATTATAAATATGATTTTTAAATTACCATTAGATGTTATTGGTGATATACCACAAAAGTTAATTTTAGATGATAGGCTTAGTATAAATTCTATAAATATAGATATTATAAAAAGTGTTTTAGTTCCAGCTATTAGTATAGCTGCATTAGCAATGATAGAAAGTTTATTATGCGGTGAAGTTGGAAAGAAGATGAAGGGGGAATCCTTTGATGCTAATAGAGAATTAATAGCACAAGGAGTAGGAAACTTTATTATTCCATTCTTTGGAGGAGTTCCAGCAACTGCAGCTATTGCAAGAACAAGTGTAGCAATAAAATCTGGAGCAAAAACAAGACTAGTAAGCATGTTACATGCTATATTCTTAATGTTATCAATATTTTTATTATCTCCATTAATGTCAAATGTACCGCTTTCATCATTAGCGGGAGTATTAATGGTAACTGCCTGGAGAATGAATGAATGGGAAAATATAAAGTATATATTTTCTAAAAGGTTTAAGGGGTCTATATCTAAGTTTTTAATAACTATGTTAGCAACAATAGCCTTAGATTTGACACAAGCTATATTAATAGGGGTAATTTTCTCAAGTCTATTATTTATAGTTAAAATTTCTAACATGGATATTTCCATAAGTGAAGTAGATGAAAGTAAACTTGATAAGGAAGAATTTAAAGGGAAAAACTTAAACAATATTAAAGTTGTTTATTTTACAGGACCATTATTTTTTGCAACAGCAGAGAAATTTAAAAATGAAGTTTTATCTATAAAAGATGCGAAGGTAATAATACTATCAATGAGAGGGGTTCCTTTAATTGATACTTCAGCATTGCAAGCATTAACAGAAGTAATTGAAGAAGTTAGAATTAGAAATTGTGAAATTATGCTATGTGGATTACAACAGCAAGTAAAAGACTTACTTGATAAAGCTGATTTTGAAGAAAAATTAGGAAGTAGTAATATATTTTGGAGTGCAGATCAAGCTATAAAGAATGCAGAATCAATAGTAGCTTAAATTTAATTGAAAAAAAGTATTAAAATAACAAAAAGTATATTGACAAAATTTGTTCATAGGAATATACTGGTAAAAGAATAAAGTAAGAAAAGGAGGTAGGAACATGTTAAACATTATATTTAATCAAGAAATGTTAGTTAAAGATAATAAAAATAAATATAATATTGAAAATATTAGTAATCCTATCTCATTGTATAAATTTAAATGCTAAAAATTTATGCAAATATACTTTATAAAATTATATATCCTTTAAATTTATAGGATATAACTTTGAATTTATATAAAGATAATTAGGGCCAAGGGTTATTAACCTTGGCTTTTTATTTTTTTATTAAGGATAAAAGGCTAAGGATAACTTTGGCCTTTTTTCTTTTATGAAAGGGAGAGAAGGATGAGTAAAAAATAAGCAAAAAACAAAATTATTTATAACTTAAGGGGGAAAATTTATGACTAGAATACTTAAATATGTTTCAAAATATAAAGGGTTGCTGATACTTGGAACATTGTCCATGCTTATAGTAATTGGGGTTGACTTATTTATGCCTTATTTACAACAAATATTTGTAGATGAGGGAGTTATGGCAGGCAATGACAGTATAATAATTAAGGTTTTAATTGGTATTTTAATTATTACAGTAATAAAAGCAATTCTTGGATATGGAAAAGAGTTTCTTTATGATATTTTAAGTGTAAAAGTACACCAAGATATTAAAAATGATCTTTTTAACCATATTCAAAAACTAGAATTTAAATATTTTGATGATATGAATACTGGGGAACTTATGTCTAGAATAGGAGAAGATGCTGAGAATATATGGCAAACAATAGGATTTGGGCTTAGATTATTTATAGAAAATATAATATATTTTGTAGTTTCTACAGTTATTCTATTTAAACTAAATTTTGAGTTAGCTATTGCTTGTTTTATTATAATGATTCCAATAGGATTTATAGCGATAAAATTAGAAAGTAAATTTGTAAAATCCTATGAAGAAATAAGTGATCAAACAGCTAAAATAAATACTACGGCTCAAGAAAATATAGCAGGAGTAAGACTAGTAAAGGCATTTTCAAGAGAAAAATATGAAATAAATAAATTTTTAAAAATGAATAGAACTTATTATGATTTAAATATGAAGCAAGCAAAAATAATTGGTGACTATTTTCCACCAATAGAATTTTTAACAAACATATCATTAGTTATAATGATAGTTTTAGGTGGATTTCTCGTTATGAAAAATGAAATTACCATTGGTGTTTTAGTAGCCTTTGGTGGATATATTTGGAATTTAATATGGCCAATGAGAATGTTAGGTGAATTAATAGATTTGCTTTCAAGAAATAATGCTTCAGCTAAAAAAATATTTGAAATAATGGATAGAGAACCTGAAATTAAAAGTAAAAGAGAAAGCTATAAAAGTGATTCTATAAAAGGGGATATATCCTTTAATAATGTTAGTTTTAAATATAAGGATGAATATGTTTTGGAAAATATTAATTTAGATATTAAGGCTGGCAGTACTGTTGCAATAATGGGAACTACAGGTTCAGGTAAATCAACATTAATTAATTTAATAGGAAGATATTATGATGTAACTGATGGTAGTATAAAGATAGATAATGTAGACATAAAAGATTATGATTTAGACTTTTTAAGAAAAAATATGTCTATTGTGCCTCAAGACACCTTTCTATTTTCAGATTCAATAATAAACAATATAAAATTTAGTAATGAAAATGCAGATTATGAGGAAGTTAGAGAAGCAGCTTCATTAGCATGTGCATTAGATTTTATAGAAGAATTAGAAGATGGATTAAATACAGAAATAGGAGAAAGGGGTATGGGGCTATCAGGAGGACAAAAACAAAGAATATCAATTACTAGAGCTTTAGTAAGGAAATCAAAAATATTAATATTAGATGATTCTACATCTGCTTTAGATATGGAAACAGAGCACAAATTATTAAAAAATCTTTTAACAAGAGATGTGAAAAGTACAACATTTATTATTGCTCATAGAATTTCAGCTGTAAAAAATGCTGATATAATATTATATTTAGAAAATGGAGAAATAAGAGAAAAAGGAACTCATGAAGAATTACTAAAGCTTAAAGGCAAGTATTTTGATATTTATTGTAGTCAATTTAAAGATTTTAATGAAATAGTAGAGGAGGTAGTTTAATTTGGAGAATAATTCGATAAAAAAAGATGAAGAAGTAATAAGAAGAAGTAAAAGTGAAATAACATTTAAATTATTAGAATATCTTAAGCCTTATAAGTTAAAATCTTTTATAGTTATTTTATTAATGATACTTGTTATGATATCTGGAATAGTTAATCCTTTGCTTTTAGAAATAGCAATAGATAATTATGTAGTAAATAAAAATGTAAATGGTCTAATAATAATAGGTGTAGCTTTAATTGTATTAAATTTATTAGCATGGATTTTATCTAAAATCAGATGGACAATGATAACATCCATAACTAATAATATTTTAGTAAATATACGACATGAATTATATAGTCATATACAATATTTGTCTTTTGACTTTTTTGATGGAAGACCAGTTGGAAAAATACTTTCAAGGGTAGTTTCTGATGTGAATGCTTTAAAAAATTTATTTTCTCAAAGCATTCAATCACTTATACCACAATTATTAAATCTCTTATGTGTTGCTATTATTATGTTTATTATGAATTTCAAATTAGCATTAGCATCTGTAACTTTACTACCTCTACTAGGAATTGCTATGTTTTGCATAGAAATATATTCAAGAAGAAGATGGGAAGTTTATAGAAATAAAAGATCAAATCTAAATGGGTTTACTCATGAAGATTTCTCAGGAATAAAAATAGTACAAGGTTTTGCTAAGGAAGAGGGCACAGAAAAAAGCTTTAAATCAATGGTAAAGGAATTAAGTGATTCCTTCACTAAGGCTGTTATGCTAAATGATTTTTTCTGGCCTCTTATAGAATTATCTTGGGGAGCTGGTACTTTGGTAGTATTTGCAGTAGGATATAAACTAGTAATGAATAATGAAATAAAGATAGGAACATTAATAGCATTTTCAATGTATGTAGGAATGTTTTGGAGACCTATTATGAATCTTTCAAGCTTCTATAACACTTTGATAACAAATTTTTCAGCAGCAGATAGAATTTTTGATATTTTAGATAAGAAACCAATTATAAAAAATTCAGAAAATGCAAAGAAAATAGGGAAAATTAAAGGAGTTGTAGAATTCAAGGATGTAAGCTTTTCTTATGATGAAAGTACTAAGGTTCTTAAAAACGTAAATTTTAAGGTTAATAAGGGAGAAAAAATAGCTTTAGTTGGAGCAACTGGTGCAGGTAAGACAACAATTGTATCTTTGTTAAGTAGATTCTATGATCCAACTTCTGGGGAAGTTTTAGTGGACGGAAAAGATATTAAAAATGTTGAGTTGGAATCTTTAAGAAGTCAAATGGGAATAATGCTTCAAGATACATTTTTATTTTCAACTACTATAATGGAAAATATAAGATATGGTAGATTAGATGCAACTGATGAAGAAGTTATTAATGCTGCAAAAGCAGTTAACGCTCATGACTTTATTATGAAATTAGAAGAAGGTTATAATACTGAAGTAAATGAAAGAGGAACTAGATTATCATTAGGACAAAGACAGTTAGTATCATTTGCTAGAGCTCTTCTTGCAAATCCTAGAATACTAATATTAGATGAGGCTACTTCTAATATAGATACAGAAACAGAGAAATTGGTACAAGAGGGAATAGAAAAGTTACTTCATGGAAGAACATCATTTGTAGTGGCACATAGATTATCAACAATAAGAGATTGCGATAAAATTATGGTTATAAATGATGGACAAATTGAAGAGGTAGGAAGTCATAGTGAATTATTAAAGAATAAAGGTAGTTATTATGACTTATATATGGCTCAATATAATTTCCTAAGTGAAGGTGCTTAAATTAAAAATTAGGTGGATTATACGGAAGAGAAGTTTTTGAAAGCTACTCAGCTAGAACTGAAACTAAACAACAAATCAATCAAGATGCAGTAAGAATAATTAATGAAATATAAAATATTTGACCATGATTAATTGAGTTTTAATTCTATATTACAATCATGGTCTATTTTTATTTCTTTTATTAAACTCATCCAAAAAGAAGCTTTATCTTCTATGTATGGATTATAGTAAATCTTCTCAAAATAGATGGTTAATATGTATATTATTTTATTGGCATTTATATATGGAACTGCTAAGTGCGGTAAAGAGTAATTTGATTATATTACGCACTAAATAATAAAATTTGTTCTTTGAAAATTGAATAGTACGGTATTTACAGAATATGTTATAATTAACTCGTAATTGTATTTCAGTATGAATTATTAGGGGGATTTCAGATGGGTAAAAAAGTAGATAATGGCTTTCAATTAATCTATTGGAAATTAAGTTATAGAAGGAAGTTTATAAGAACTTTATGGACTATTCCTATATTTATTATATCGATTGGAATTATTATTTTTCTTGGTAATGGGATATTTGTTAGTAGAATCATGCCACTAATATTGATAATATTATTTATACTTCAAATAATATATAACTATATAAGATGGAAAAAAGAAGAACAAAAATAAATATGTTATGTATTTAAAATGCAGTGATATTCAAGCAAAATGTTGAATATTTTTAATAAACAATCTTAATCTATTACTTAATCTATTAAGAAAATGTATTATAAGACGAAGTAGTTTAATGGTAGGGGGATTTTGAATGAAGTTAATTGGATTATCAATACTATGTGGCATTATAGGTGTGTTAGCAATATTACCTTTTAGTATTAATGGAAGTAGAATAAGTGAAAGTTTTATAATTATTTTATGGATGATAGGTTTTTTTAGCCCAGGGCTTTATTACTTAGATAAGTTAATTAAAAAATTAAAAGATTTAGATAGTTAAATTCCAATTTAGCAGTTAGATTTCATGAACAATTTTAAAGTTTAGCGTAACAATGTGTTTTAAATAAGGAGGTTATAATAAAATGACTGTTAGTAACCAAGCGATACTTAGATACTCACTTGCTATTGTTATCCTCGTTGCATTTATTGCAATGATTGTTTATTTTTTGATTGGCTTAAAAAATAAAAACTATGCAAAAGCAAAAATATTTGCGATTATTTATGTATGTTCAAATGCATTGCGACTTCTATTAGAGCATTTTAATCTGTATTGATTTAATACTCCATTTTAATCTATTAAGAACTAAAGACTAGTGATTTTACACTAGTTTTTTTAGTTTCTCTTATATTATCAACATTATTTTAAAACAGAGCCTAATAAAAATAACTCCTAGTTATATTATAGGCAAGGAATGATTTTTTCTACAAATATTGGTTTAAGTAATATTTGTAGAACTATTAAAAAGGTCTATAATCATATATAATGTTATTAAGTTTAAATAAATTATTATTGCTAATACATCATTTCCTATAGGAAAAAATGATGAAGAATTTGTTAAGGTAGCAAAAACAATAGAAGAAAATATTAAGGATTTGGTAAGAAGGATTAAAATGAAGAGATATAGGAGATGACTACATTTGGATAAAAATAAAATATATACTAACAGAATAAATATAATTATAATTGCAATTATATGTACTTTTTTATGGGGAAGTGCATTTCCAGCAGTTAAAGTTGGATATGAAATTTTTAATATAGGTTCTAATGATATAGGGGGAAAACTATTATTTGCTGGATACAGATTTTTTTTAGCAGGAGTTTTTGTATTAATTCTACAAATAGTTATGAAGCAAAATATTTTTAATTTAACTATTAAAGATATAAAGGAAATTTCAGTATTAGGATTTGGACAAACTACTCTTCAATATATTTTCTTTTACTTGGGTATGACATATACAACAGGTGTAAGAGGATCTATAATGAATGGAACAAGCACCTTTTTTAGCATACTACTGGCACATTATATATATGTAAATGATAAATTAAACTTTAATAAGATTATAGGATGTATAGTTGGTTTCTTAGGAGTTATAATAGTTAATCTTGGTGGAACATCAGTCTTAGAAGGTAGTTTTTCTTTTAAGGGAGAAGGATTTATAATTATTGCAGCCCTTATGCTTTCTATTGGTTCCCTATATAGTAAAAAAATAAGTCAAAATAAAGATGCTTATACTGTAACTGGATACCAATTAGCAATAGGTGGATTATTACTAATAATAATTGGTTATATTTTAGGAGGCAAATTAACGAATTTTACTTTTAAATCAACAACATTATTAATATATATGGCATTACTATCATCAGTAGCCTTTGCACTATGGTCGCAGCTGTTAAAGTATAATAAAGTAGGTGTAATTTCAGTATTTAATTTCTTAATTCCTGTTTTTGGAACTATACTATCAGCTATAATATTAAAAGAAAATATTTTTGATGTAAAAATACTAATAGCTCTTTTATTGGTATGTACAGGAATTTACTTGGTTTATAAAAGAAAGGAATAACTGTGTATAAAAATTTATAATACTTTTTCTTTACAATTGCTAATACAAAGTATTATAAGATTTATATCCTTTAAATTAAAGGTAGGAAATGATATGAAAAAAAGTAAGGAACTATTACTAATAAGATATATATCTTTTATTATATTAATATCTGAAATCTTTATAAAAGGTAAAAATAGTGGGGTTTTTAGTATTATATTTATTTTATTATTTATAATTAATAATAATCTTAGAATATTTTTCTTTAAAAGTGATAAGGTTAATTTATTTTCTATAATTTTAGAAATGATAGTTTCTCCAATTGCATGCTTTTATTTTGGAGGAAATATAATATTTTATTTAATTGGATTAATCATAGATACTGTTTCATTAAATTATAGATATCTAAAAAATATGTTTTTATCTACTATATGTCTTATTGCTATATATTCAGAATTTAAGGAAGGTTTTGAGCAAGGTTTTATAAATTTAGTGATTATAGTTGTTTTTGTTACATTAATAAATTATATATCAAAACTTTACAACACAAAAAAAGAAGCACAAAGATTATATGATAAACTTAGGATATCGGAAGAAAGCTTAATTGAAGCTAATAGTAAGCTTGAAGAATGTTTATCATCTATAGAGGAATTAACAATATTAAAGGAAAGAAATAGGATATCTAGAGAAATTCATGATAGTGTTGGACATACTTTATCAACTTCAATAATTCAATTATCTGCTATGGAAGCATTAGCAACAGAAAAAGATAGCTTATTAAAAGATATGATTATTGGATTAAGAAGCTTTATTAGTGAAAACTTTCAAGATGTAAAAGAAGCTGTAAAGGAGCTTAAAGCAGATGATTATGGTAATTATAAAGGAATAATAAGAATTCAAGATTTATGCAAAAACTTCGAAAAGATGACTGGAGTAGAAGTAAATACCATAATATCAAAAGGAAGTTGGGCATTATCTACTAAACAAATAACACACTTATATAGAATCACTCAAGAAGTTTTATCTAATTCATTAAAACATGGTAAGGCTACTAAAATAAAAGTTATAATGAATTTTACAGAAGATGATTTTGTTATTTCTTTTAAGGATAATGGAATTGGAGTAAGTTACATAAAAAATAGTGGATTCGGTTTAAAAAATCTAAGAGAAAGAGTAGATGAATTACAAGGATTTATTGATATGACTTCAAAGCTAGGAGAAGGGTTTTTTGTAAAAATAGTATTGCCAAAAGAAAGGGAGATATAAGTGGGAAAGATAAAATTATTAATTGTAGATGATGAAAAGTTAATAAGAGAAGGATTAAAACTTATGCTTTCAACTTATGATGATATAGAAGTAGTTGATACAGCAGAAAATGGATATAAGGCTTTAGAGGTATGTAAATCTAAAGATGTAGATGTAGTGTTAATGGACGTAAGAATGAAAGAATGTGATGGTGTTATGGGGACAAGACTCATAAAAGATCAATTCACTAAAATAAAAGTTATAATATTAACCACTTTTAATGATAAGGAATATATACAAGATGCATTAAGCTATGGAGCTTTTGGATATATGCTAAAAGATAGTTCTCATAATGTTATTTATGAAGGAATAAAAACAGCATATATGGGAAACATGGTAGTTCACCCTGATGTTGCAAACAAAATTTTATATAGTAATAATTTAATTAAATCTAAGGAATTAGATAAATATAATTTTTCTGAAAAGGAAATTCAAATTATAAAATATATTGCAGAAGGTTTAACTAATAAAGAAATATCAGAAAAAATTTACTTATCTGAAGGAACAATTAAGAATAATATAACTAACATATTATCAAAGCTTAATCTAAGAGATAGAACACAAATTGCAATATTTGCATTTAAAAATAGAATAGTGACTTAAGTCATATATACAATGACTTAGAGTAATAGCAATCCCCCTAAATTTTTCTTAATATAGAATTAAGAAAAACTTAGGGGGAATTTTAATGTGTATAATAGAAGTTAAAAATGTTACTAAAAGATTCAATGATAAATTAGTTTTAGATAATGTTAGTTATGAAGTGGCTAAAGGGGAGATTTTTGGGTTTATAGGACCTAATGGAGCAGGAAAATCTACTTTAATTAATATAATGACAAGTCTCCTAATTCCTGATAATGGAACTATTAAAATTTGTGGATATGATATTTTAAAAGAGCCAATAAAAGCTAAAGAGTGTATAGGATATGTTCCACAGGATATTTCATTAATGGAGGATCTTACAGCCTATGACAATCTTGAATTTTTTGGAGCACTTTATGGATTAAAAGGTAAAGAATTAAAAGAGAGAATACAAGAAGCACTTGAAGTAACTGGCCTTTTAGAAAAGAAAAAAGATAAGGTTAAAAAATTTTCAGGTGGAATGAAGAGAAGATTAAATATAGCTGCAGCAATTATGCATCATCCTAAAGTTTTAATAATGGATGAGCCTACAGTTGGAGTAGATCCGCAATCAAGAAACCATATATTTAATTTTACTAAAAATATTTGTAAAGAGTGGGGAACTACAGTAATTTATACGTCTCATTATATGGAAGAGGTAGAAGAACTTTGTAAAAGAGTTTTTATAATTGATTTAGGAAAAGAAATTGCATATGGAAGCAAGGATGAAATTAAGGCATCAGTATTTCCTAATAATAAAGTTATTATAGAAGCTAATGACATGTGTGCAGAGTTGATTTTAAATATACAAAAAGTAAATGGGATATTAAATATTAAAGAAAAGGAAGATAAAATAACTCTAACAATAGATTCAAATTTTAAGCTTAATAGTGTGCTAAGTATTATTGAAGGATATCATATAAATATTAAGAGAATTAGTTATGAAGAAGCAAAGTTAGAAGATGTATTTTTAGCATTAACAGGCAAAACATTAAGGGATTAGAGGTGATATAAGTGAAATTATTTTATTATACAAAAGCTACTTTAAAGGGAATGGTTTCAAATGTTGCTATAACAGTAGTTTATTTTATACTATTTCCCGTATTATTAGCTGGACTTATGGGGTTCTTTCAAAATTCACTTCACGAAAATCCACTAAAGCTTAATACACTTAAACTATCAATAATAGATAATGATAGGAGTAATATGTCTGAAACTTTAATATCATTTTTAAAAAGTGAAGATATGAAGGAACTCATAGATATAAATGAAGAAGAAAAGCAGATAGAAATTGTTATACCAAAGGGATACGAAGAAAGCATTATATCTTTAAAACGAGATGAAATAAAAATAAATACATTAAAAGAGGGATTAATTAATTCTACCAATACTCTAAAAATAATTTTAGACAAGTATCATCAAGGTCTTTATTTAAGTATGTCTGGAAATTCTTCAGAAGAATTAGCTAATATTACAGGAAAAAATATAATTGAAAATATAAATATAAATGCAAAAAAAACTTCTAGTAGCTATGAAGTATTATCTTCCTCTATGATTGCCTTTGTAATAAGCATGTTGATTTTTTCCTTGATTCAAGGAAATTATGCTGAAATTAGCGTGAATTTAGATAAAAGGATATCTTCAACACCAATAAGTAAATGTAAATATTTTTATTATGACAGTTTTGCTTTATTAATTTATTCAATAATTATACTTTTAGGATATGTATTGTTTTTTAGGATTTTAGGAATAAGTTTTACAGGCAGGTTACTACCTTTAATTACATTAATATTAATTTCAGCTATACTAATTGTCTCTATAAGTAAATTCGTATATGAACTTTTTGGACCACTTTATGGGAAGGTTATAGGAGCTTTAGTATTTTCACTACCAATAATAGGAATGGAAGCTTTTACTGGAGAGGGAAATGCTTTAAAGATTTTAGCTCCAACACATTATATTACAAAATTATTTAATGTATATAACCTAAATGGAAACTTTAATAGCAATATAAAAGATTTAGTTTTTGTAGTTATTCTTTCAGCTGTACTGTTTAGTATTGCTAATATCAAGGTTATTTTATCAAAGGGGGGAAGAAGATGCGTTTAATAAGATTAACTATAATAAATTTAAAGAGAATATTAAAGAATCCTGCAATATTTTTTATGAGCTTACTTCTTCCTATGGTTGTTTTGTTTGGGGTAGTAGGCCCTATGTCTCAGGAAAATTCCTTGGGGAAAATAGGAATAATTAATAAGTCACCTGGCAAGTATTCAGAAAAAATAATAGATAATCTATCTGAGAAATACGAAGTTGAAAATTTAGAAGGAAATATAGAAGATAGTTATGATAGATTAAGAGATAAAAAGCTTGCTGTTATATATGTTTTAGATGAAAATTTTGAAGATAATATAAATATAGGAAGAACTCCTAAAATAAAAGCATATAGTGTTGAATCAGGAATGGGATCAATCATAGCTGAAAATATAATAACTGAAAGTATAAATAAATTTCTAGAGGAACATTTAAATATAGGACTTAGTAAAAATTCAGTAGAAGCAATTATAGTGGAGAACAATAAAAATAACACATCAGATTTTTATATGACAGTTCTTATGATATGCTATTTTATGCTTATAGGTGGATCTATATTAACTGATGACATAATTAAATTAAGAACACAAAAAGTATTAAAACGAACAATATCAACAGGAAATTCTGATAAAACTATTTTAGGATCTCTATATTTATCAGCATTTGTATTACAAAGCTTGATGAGCTCAATAACATTGTTTATATCTATTAAGCTTTTTAAGATAGAGAACTATAATTTCTTTAATGGAATTCTTACAATAATTTTATGTAGTTTAATGACTACAGCAACAATAGTTGCAGCTACTAGGTGGTTAAAAAACCAAACTATAGCAAGTTTAGCAGTGGTGATATTCGGTTTAGTATCCTTTGGACTTGGAATAATAGGGAATGTTTTAAGAGAGTTTGTTAATGTTCCAGATTATTTAGTTTATTTAAGCATTATATCCCCATTTTCATGGCTTGGAAAAATAATAAATAATGAGTCAATTGTTCTTCCTATTATAATAATAATTCTTATGTCAGCTGTCTTATTTACAGCAGGAAGCTTTAAATTAAGAGATTATGTAAAAGAGTAAATGTAATTGGTGTTATTTTTAATAGCACCAATTATTATTTTTATAATTAAACAAAAAAAATTAGGAATATTTTTAAAAGGAAAGTATATAAATTAAAGGTATAAATAATATAACTAATAAGTGTGGTTGGAGGGATAAAAATGAAAAAATATAAAATTCTTAGTCAAAAAGATAAGTGGTTTTCAGGAAAGTTTGATCCACAAAAATTAGAAGATGCTTTAAACGCATATGCAGATCAAGGATGGGAATTAAAAGCTGCTGCTACTGCAGATATTGCATCCTTTGGTGGTAGCAGACAAGAGTTTATTGCAATTATGGAAAGGGAAGAAGATTAATGGCCTATACTACTTTATATGATAATATAGTCTTTATTGAAGGAAGTAATAAAGAGGCAAGTATTTTAGGTGACGTTAAATGCGATTTAAGTTTTAAAGTTGGAGCTCAGTTAAAGAATTTAAATGATGTAAAAAGGGATATGGCTATTAAAGTAAAGGCCTTAGGAGGAAATTGTATTTTAAATTTTACTTATGGGCAAAAAAGTAGATGGCTTGCTATTGATGATGTTGCATTTTATGGCAATGGAAAAGCAGCAATATTACCACATAATATTTACGAAGAACTATTAAATAAGGTTAAAAATAGATAGGCAGATGCCTGTCTATTTTTTATATAATATACAATTTATAAATAGACATAATATAAAGTCTTTGCTAAAATATAGTGAAGAAATATTATGGAGGAAAATAAATGATTTCTAAAAAAGCACTTAAAGATGAAATTATAACTTATGATATAATAACCTATATAGACGAAGATGGAAAGCAAGTAGAATATGTAGAAGTTACTCTTGTAGATAGAATTATAGATGTTTATATGGACACTAGAGAAGTGAACATAGGAATTCTCGCTAATAAAATAATAGAAGATAATTTGTATGAATAGTGGAATTTATATTCCACTATTTTTTTGTGTATTAGTATATATATTTATTAAAAAATATAATGATATAAATAAGTAAAAAATAATATTTTAGAAAAATTTAAGAAATATATTTAAAATTTGTAAGAGTAATTTGATAAGATAGTATAAAGGTATAAATCTAAGGAGATAATATGAGCTATTTATTTAAATACTATAGTAAGCAATATGATAAGTTTATGAAAAAATTGAACTTAGATAAAAATGAAGCAATTATAAATAATTTGAAAAACATAGTAGACCATGAAGTTCTAGATATTGGAGGAGGAACAGGTACCTTAGCAATGAATTTAATATCCTTAGGAGCAAAAGTTACTGTATTAGATCCAGAGATAAATATGACTAATATAGCAAAAAGAAAATCTAAAGAGTTAAAAGTTATTAATGGATATTCTCACAATATTAATTTAGAGGATTCTTCTATAGACATTATTATAATGAGAGATTCTTTTCATCATATAATTAAAAAAGAAGAAACATTAAAAGAGTGTAAAAGAGTATTAAAAAAGGATGGGATGATATTAATTTATGACTTTGATAAAAAGAAGTTAATAAGTAAACTTATATTTATTTTTGAAACTCTTTGTTTTGAGAAGATACAAATGCTTTCAATAGATGAAATAAAAGAATTAACATCTAAATATTTTATAAATAGTCAAATAATAAGGATTTCAAAATATGAATATATATACTTAGGAGAAAAATAAGTATTTAATTAGGGGGAGCAATGGAAGGATTATATGGTATAGCAAAAATTTGCAAGCTGTTTTTAAGTAATAAATTTATTAATTTAAGTGATATAGCTAGTTCTTATAATAGGGTAAGCAAAAATTATGAGGAAGTATTTCTTAAGGAAATGCATAAATATAATGAAGAAATGTTACAGAATCTTATTATAAAGTCTTCTGATAATTACCTAGATAAAGACATGGATATTCTTGATTTAGCTTGCGGGACAGGCTTTAATAGTAGGTTTTTATATAAAACTTTTAAGAAAGCTACATTTACGCTAGTAGATATATCAGAAGGAATGCTAAATGAAGCAAAAAATAATTGTAGCTTTGATACTAAGTTTATTGAAGGTGATATGCTTTCTTTTTTAGAATCTTGTAATGACAATAGCTTTGATATAGTAATTTGTGCTTGGGCAATTAAATATCAAAATCCACGAAAAATCATAAAAGAAATATCTAGAGTATTAAGAAGAGATGGATACTTTGCAGTAATAGTAAATTTAAAAAGTACATTACCAGAGGTTAGAAAAGTTTATCCTAGTTTAGTATTAAAAAATTATAGAAATATAAATAAGATAATGAAAGAGTTACCTAATCCTAAGAATGAAAAAGCCTTTAAAAAGTGGTTTATAAAAAATAAGTTTTTGGTAGAAAAGATTAAATTAGGAGAGCATAAATTTACTTTTAATAGTGCAGAAGAGGCGACAGAGTTTGTCACATCTACAGGAGCTTTAGCAGGTTTTGATTCCATGGTAAATATGAAAATCAATAAGGTAAAAGATAATATGATATATTTACTTAATAGTAATGGTATAAAAACAATGACTCATAAATATATTTGGGGGGTTTTTAAAAATGATAAGTAATTTTAAACCTATTATAAAATCAATCTTAAATAAAGAGGTTAGAAGAAATGTATTTTATATACATAATAAATTTAAAGAAAGTAAGGCTTATAAACCTATAAATATTATTAGGTGTGCTAGTAATGTTATAAAAAATGATAGGTTAATAATTCATAATGGCAACTTTGTTGTTAATTCCTTTCTTCCTCCATTAAATAGTAGGGCTTATAGAAGTATTGTAGATGCAGTTCCTGGAAAAGGAGAAGAGTTTTTTGTTAATCATACTACTGGTGATAGATTAGCACCTATTTCAACTTATATTGCTGTTACTAGTAGGTGCATGTATAATTGTTGGCATTGTAGTGCAAAAAGATTTATAAAAGATAAAGATGATACTTCAAAAGAAATGACAACTGATGAAGTTAAAAAAATAGTAAAAGATCTTCAGAATTTAGGAGTGGGAATAATAGGTTTTACTGGGGGAGAGCCATTACTTAGAAAGGATTTAGAAGAAATAATATCTACTATAGATAGTAGAAGTATTTCTTTTATGTTTTCTAATGGGTATTCCTTAAGCTATGAAAAAGCAAAAGCTTTAAAGGAAGCAGGACTTTTTGGCGTAGGAATAAGTATTGATAGTTTATATAAAGAAAGTCATGATAAAAAAAGAGGTTATATAGGAGCATATGATAATTCAATAAATGCTATGAAAAATTCTAAAAAAGCTGGGCTTTATACAATGGCTCAAACTGTTTGTACAAAAGAAATGTTAAACTCTAAGGAAATACGTAAACTTGCTATGTATTTAAAAACTGTTGGAATAGATGAACTTAGAATTCTTGAACCAATTCCTTGTGGAGCATTACTAGTAAATAAGGATGAAATTTTTAATTTAGAAGATAAGAAAAAGCTAATTAACCTTCATATAGAATTTAATAAAAATAAAGACTATCCTAAAACTTCTGTATTTCCATATATAGAATCAAAAGAACAGTTTGGGTGTGGAGCAGGAGTACAGCATTCATATATAGATAATGAAGGGAACTTTATGCCCTGTGACTTTGTCCCTGAATCTTTTGGTAATGTATTAAATGAAGATATTAATGATATATGGAATAAGATGCACACAAAATTAGGAAAAGCAAAGACATACTGCTATGCAAAAAAATGTGATAAATGCAATGAAAATAAGCTTCCTAAATATTATAGATTGCTTAAGGGTGAGAGAATATAAAGAATGCATATATTAACTTAATAAATAATGAATTAATTTATTTTAATTGGTTATAATATAGTTAAGAAGAGGTTTATATATAATTTAATTGTATATGTTTTAAGTAGGGGGTAAGCGTTATTTAGAGAAAAGTTTTGCTTACATCCCTTAATTTTTTTATGAGAGAATGATATATATGGAAGATATTGTTAGGTTTATAATATATATTTTAGAAAACGTTTTCAAAAGTGTTGTGATGATTTCTCAAAATAAAAATTAAGAATGCAAAATTAAAGTGTAAAATAGGGAGGTAATAAAAGTGATTATTAATGAAGTAAATAAAATGTTTAAAAAAGGTGATTTAGTTCTTTATTCATCTCATGGAATTTGTAAAATAGATGATATATGTGAAAAAAATTTTTCAAATATCAAAAAAGATTACTATATACTACATCCTATGAATGATAAGAAATTAAGTATAAGTATACCTGTAGATAACGATAAAGTAGCAATTTTAGAACTATTAACTCAAGAGGAAGCTAAAGTTATATTAGAATCTTTTAAAGATGAGGGAATAGATTGGATAGATATAGATAGAGATAGGTCTGAAATCTATAATGAGATTATAAAAAATGGTAATCGTACAGAAATTGCAAAGGTAGCAAATACATTAATGAAAGAAAAAGCTTCTTTAGAAAGCAACGGTAAGAAGTTCCATGAGAAAGATAAGAAAATGCTATTAGGAATTCAAAACATACTCTTTTCTGAGTTAGCATTTTTATTAAATACTACTTGTGAGGAAATAGAACAAAAAGTATGCGGATATATAAATTATTAAAAAAGAAAATCTTCCTTATCTTTAGGAAGATTTTCTTTTATCTAATTTCTAATCTCTCTATTTGATTCTATAGTTTTATGTTTTTCAATTGGTTTAACATTAATATTTGATCTATATTCTGTTTCTGCCCAGTATATATTTTCAGCAACTAAAGCTTCAGGATTAAGTTCAACTCCATCTAAAATTATTTCTTTAAACTTATGATATCCAGCTCTATCTATTAAGTGGCCTCCATGTAAATATTCTGGCTTATAATCTAAGGCCCAAGCAGAGAATTTTTGCCAGTTTGCAAACATTCCTAATACTACATCTTCAGTAACAAAGTTTAGGAAGGTTTTACCCATTCTAGGTGTTTGTTTTCCTGTTCTGCCACCTATAACAACTCTATAGAATTTTTGAGGACTTCTTGTCCACGCACTTGCAGGGCAAGCTAGAACACATTCACCACAACCAACACAGCAACATGGATCTTTATCTACAAGTCCATTTTTATTTAAACTTAAAACTCTTGTTGCATGATGCTCACATGCTTTTACACAAGCACCACAACCAATACATCTTTCAGGATGATATATCATTCTAGATTGACCAATAATACCAAAGTCCTGGAAATGAGCCTTAGCACAATCATTTGGACAACCTGCTACTGAAACTTTAATATGGTAATGAGAAGGAAAAACTAGGCTTTCTATTTTATTTGCTAAATCTTTAGTGTTAGCATTTGCTTTTATACAATGAGAATTACCTATACATGCCATAACATTTCTAGCACCAATTGTTGGATATCCATTTGTATCTACTGTCATATTACAGTTACATTCATCAACTTCAACTTCTTTTAAATAATTAGAAATATACTCATTAACAGAAGGAATATTCTCATATTTAATTCCAGGGATACTGAAGGTTTGTCTCATTCCAATATGAAAAGTACCATTACCATAAGTTTCTGCAATATATTGAATATCACTTAAATACTTAGCATTAACAAGACCTCCTGGTACACGCATTTGAAGCATAAATTCTCCAGGAACCTTTGATTGACGAAAACAATTTAATCTAACCTTTTTAATATCTATATCGTGATTCATTAAAATATCCTCCTAGTCTAATAATGATTTAGCCTTAGTATAGTTAAATACAGGGCCTTCTAAACATACATAAGTTTCATCAATTCTGCAATGTCCACATTTACCAACGGCACAAGACATTTTTCTTTCAAAGGATACCCAAATTTTTTCCTCAGAAACACCCAGTTTTAGCATTTCAAGAGCTGTAAAGTGCATCATTATTGGTGGACCGACTATAATAACTTCATAGTTATCTTCAAAAGAGTTTAAAGGAAGTTTTGATAAGTGTTTAGTTACAAGACCTTGTTCCCAGCCTTCTTTTTCTCCATTATCTAGTGTATATATTGTATTAAATTTATCTTTCCATCTATCTAACTCAGGTTTAAATAATATACCATCTACATTTTTAAAACCTAGAATTAAATTTAAGGATTTTACATAATTTTCTTCAAGGTAAAATTTATTAATCATACTTCTTACAGGGGCAACTCCTGTACCACCAGCAACTATAACTAAATTTTTATCTTTAAATTTTTCAACTGGCCAACCTTTGCCATATGCTCCTCTTAAGAAAATTTTATCTCCAGGTTGTAATTTGAAAAGTTCATCAGTAACTTTTCCAACAGCTCTAATTGTAAAGTCCATATAACCTAGTCCAAATCCGCTTACGGAAATAGGAGCTTCACCAATCTTAGGAAGAGATAATTGTAAGAATTGTCCGTGTTCAGGAACTATATCCGTTGCAACTCTAAATGTGTATTCTAAATTAGTTTCATGAGTAACACTAATAATTTCATATGATTTAGGTGTTAATATATTGTTTTCCATATTACTTTCCCTCCATAATATCCTTTACTGCATCATTTACTTTGTTTATTGTAGCTGTAATTGAAATATGTTCAGGACATCTATCAGTACATCTACCACAACCAACACACATATGCTCATCTCCAAATTGAGCTTTATAATCATGAATCTTATGGAGAACTTTATATCTCATCTTATCTGCTTTAGTTGTTCTGAAATTATGCCCCCCAGCCATTTCATCAAAACCATCTACATGACAAGATGCTTGTATTCTTTTTCTTTCACCAATTTTACATAAAGGATCATATACAATATCACGCGTAGTATAGCAAGAACATGTACTACAAGCTATTGTACAACTTCCGCAACCAAGGCATCTTTTGTTGTATTCATCCCACATTGGATGATTTTTAAGCTTTATTAATATTTCCTTATCATTAATTTCAGGAATTGCTACCTTTGCTTCATTTTCTTCAATAAATTTTAATTCAAATTCTTCTTTTGTTTTATTGTTAAAGTATTTAGTAAATTCATTGTCTTTAACATCAAAAAGTAAAGATGTTTCGTTAAATCTTACTGCTAAAGAATAGTCATCTGTCTTATTACTATTCATTGATACACAAAAGCAAGTATCAAATCCTTCAGTACATTCAATACATATAAATTTAACACGTTCTCTTATTCTCTTATAGAAGGTATCTTCAAAATTACCATTGTGAAGATAAATCATATCTTGTCTTTTTTGTGCATTAATATCACAAGGTCTAGCAAAAATTAATATCTTTTTGTTATGACCTATGGAACTTTCTCTAAATTCATCCTCTGTAAAATAATAAAGAGTTTGAGTAATAGGGGTTATTACCTCCTTTACTGGATAGTCTGACTTTTCTTTAAATTCAATTTCTTCTACAGTAGAAACTTCATCGTATCTTATAATGTCTGTGTCTGAGTATCTACCTTGTTTCTTGAATCTCTTTGGTGCATAAATCTTGTATTCTTTTTTTAAGTCTTGAAATAAAGCGTTAACTTCTTGTAATGATAGATTATATCCCATAAAATACCTCCAAAAATTGTTTTGTTTTTAACAATATCTATGATTAAATTATAAAACTAATTTTTGGATAAATGAAATACAAAAACCATATATTAATCATAAGTAAAAACCTATATAAAAAATAAAGGCCCATGTAACTAAGATTATAATTATCTAATGTTAAATGGACTCTATTATAGTAAAATAATTTTAATAATATATTTGTCTATTTCCACTTATAGTATCATTAATGCTTGTCGTTAAGCATTCAATAGCTTTTTTTATATCTCTTTTCTCTATATAGTCACATAATTGTGTAGTATTACTTACTAAGGAATCTATACCATATAATATACAAAAACGTTCCCATAAAGATAAAATTGGAATCTTAAAAGATGAAAAAATTAGTGGAATAAGTGTATTTCGAGATAAAAAGGCTAATTCATGTTGAAAACAAAATGCTATTTTAGAAGCTTCTTCAACAGAATTGGTTTCTTTCATTTTGTTTACATATCCTCTTAAGATACTAATATCTTTATCAGTAATAATTGGAATACATAACTCTACAGCTAGTGAATCTAATGCTATACGAAGCTCTAGAATAGATCTAATTTCTGCATCTCTTAATCGACCACCATTATATTGCATAATAGAAATTAATGTTTCCATAGTACCATTTCTACGATAGTCAGCTACAAAGGTACCAACCCTTGGTTTTATATTTAAAAAACCTTTTCTAGATAACTCTGAAATTCCAGAATTAACTACAGCTCTACTTACTTGCATTGATTTAGCTATTTCTCTCTCTGAAGGAAGTTTTGAACCTATGGGAAGTTTTCCAGATAAAATCATTGTTTCTAATTCTTTAATAAATAACTCTTTAAGAGTGGGAGAGTTTAATTTTGTAAATTCCATATAATAATCACCCCTTTAAACTGATTCTGGTATAACCAAGTACCAATTATTAGTTTATTAAATAATATATCCAAAATCAATAGAAAATGTAAAAAAATACAATAAAAATTTAATAAACATTGTAAATTAAGTAATATATTGACTTGCAATAAAGATATATGTTAAAATTTTATCAAAAATATAAAACTGGTATAACCAGTTTTATAATAATCATCTAAGAGAAATCATATAAATAAGTAATTAAAATTAATAATGGAGGGAAAGTATGAATAGTTTTAAAATTCTTCAAATTAAACAAAGTGTTTTTGAAGACAATGATCATCAAGCTGACTTACTTAGAAAAGAGCTGAAAAAAGATAAAATTTTATTATTAAACTTAATGTCATCACCTGGTTCAGGAAAGACAACAACCCTTATAAAAACAATAAATACTTTAAAAGATGAAATTAAAATAGGAGTAATGGAAGCAGATATAGATTCAGATGTAGATGCTAATGCTATTTCTAAGACTGGAGTAAAAGTTATTCAGTTACACACAGGGGGAATGTGTCACTTAGATGCTGATATGACTAAACAAGGTTTAGAGGGATTAGGAAAGGAAAATATTGAAGTTGCAATATTAGAAAATGTAGGAAACTTAGTTTGTCCAGCAGAATTTGATACAGGTGCATCAAAAAATGTAATGATTTTAAGTGTTCCAGAGGGCGATGATAAGCCATTAAAATATCCATTAATGTTTTCAATTGTAGATCTTTTATTAATTAATAAAATTGATACTGTTGACTATTTTGATTTTGATTTACAAGCTTGTATTGAAAGAGTAAAAAAATTAAATCCTAATGTTGAAATTATCCCTATATCTGCAAAAACTGGAGAAGGAATTGATAAATTTGCAGATTGGATTCGTATATCAAAAAAACAATGGAATGGGAATTAATAAATTAAAGTAGGGGAGATAATAATGGTAAAGGAAAAGGTATTGGATCTTGCTAATCATATTAGTCGTAAAAAGAGAGGAACTAAAAATGAAATAAAACCTGAAGACCCAGAATATATGATTTTAGAGCCTGTTGTTACTGAAGAAATGGCAGAGGTTGCACTTTGCATGAATATAAGACAAAAAACTAATGCAAAAGAATTAGCACCTTTATGTGGCAAATCAGTAGAAGAAACAGAAAAGCTATTATGGGAGTTAGCTGTTGCTGGTGTTTGTTTTGTAAATAAAATTGATGGAGTAGATACCTATTGGTATGATACTTGGGTTCCAGGAATTATGGAGATGATGGTTAACAATAAGGAAAACGTTAACAAATTTCCGCAAATTGCTGAAGCCTTTGAAGCCTATGGAAGAGTTAGAGGTCCAAAGACTACAGGAGCCTTTCCAGTAGGAACAGGATTAATGCGTGTTATTCCTATAGAAAAAGCTATCGATGGAGAAACTAGAAGGGCATCTTATGAAGAAGTTTCTAAATATTTATATGATAATGATATTTTCACGGTTTCAGACTGCTCTTGTCGTATAACAAGAAAAGTAATGGGGGAAGGCTGTGGTCATTTAGCTGAAGACATGTGTATACAAATGGGACATGCTGCAGAGTATTATATTCGTACAGGAAGAGGTAGGCAAATTACTCGTGAAGAAGCTTTTGAAATAATTAAAAGAGCTGAAGAAAATGGTTTAATGCATCAAATACCAAATCTTGATGGATCAGGAAAAACTCATGCAATTTGCAATTGTTGTGGATGCTCCTGTCTTGCTTTAAGAACAGCTGAAATGTTTAAAAATGTTGATATGGTACGTTCTAATTATGTATCTAGTATAGATAAAGAAAAATGTGTAGCCTGTGGAGAATGTGTTGTAAATTGCCCAGTTAATGCATTGAAATTAGGACAAAAACTTTGTTCCATAAAACCACCTAAAATTAAAAAGATTGAAACTCCTCGTGATACAGAATGGGGACCAGAAAAATGGAATCCTAATTATAGAATTAATAGGGAAAACGTTGTAGAAAGTGGAACAAGTCCTTGTAAAACAGAATGTCCAGCTCATATTGCTATTCAAGGATATATAAAATTAGCATCTCAAGGAAGATACAAAGAAGCTCTTGAATTAATAAAACATGAAAATCCATTTCCAGCAGTATGTGGTCGTATATGTCCTAGAAAATGTGAATCAGCATGTACAAGAGGAGATATAGATGATCCAATTGCTATAGATGAAATTAAAAAGTTCATTGCAGAACAAGATTTAAATAAAGAAAATCGATATGTACCTAGAATTAAAAATCACTATAATAAAAAAATTGCAGTTGTAGGATCAGGTCCAGCAGGACTTTCATGTGCATTTTTCTTAGCTATTGAAGGATATAAAGTAACAGTATTTGAAAAAGAAAAAGCTCTTGGTGGTATGTTAACTCTTGGTATTCCATCCTTTAGATTAGAAAAAAATGTAGTAAATGCAGAAATAGATATATTAAAAGAGTTAGGTGTAGAATTTAAAAATGGAATTGAAGTTGGTAAAGATATAACTTTAAAAGAGCTTAGAGAAGAAGGATATGAGGCTTTTTATATTGCAATTGGAGCTCAATCAGGAAGAAAACTAGGAATTGAAGGAGAAAATGCTGAGGGAGTAATTACAGGAGTTGATTTCTTAAGAAGAGTTAATTTAGGAGAAGATGTGAAGCTTAAAGGAAAAGTAATTGTTATAGGTGGTGGTAATGTTGCTATAGATGTTGCAAGAACTGCTGAAAGAGTAGGGGCTGAAAAAGTAGATATATTCTGTCTTGAATCTAGAGATGAAATGCCAGCACTTAATGAAGAAATTGAAGAAACCTTAGAAGAAGGAATTGATATAAATAATTCTTGGGGACCAAAAAAAATTATTATAGAAGATAATAAAGTTATTGGAGTAGAATTTAAAAAATGTATATCTGTTTTTGATAAAAATGGAAAATTCAATCCTGCATATGATGAAGAAAATGTAATAGTAGTAAAAGCAGACACAGTATTACTTTCTATTGGTCAAGCTATTAATTGGGGAGATTTAATTAAAAATAGTAGTATAGAGCTTAATCCTAATAATACTATAAAAGCAGACTATTTCACTTACCAAACTGGAGAAGCTGATGTATTTGCTGGTGGTGATTCATTTACAGGACCAAGGTTTGCTATTGATGCAATTGCTCAAGGAAAAGAAGGTGCAACCTCTATTCATCGTTATGTTCAACCTGGACAAAGTTTAATTATTGGACGTGATAGAAAAGAATATCATGCATTTGATAAGCAAAATATTAATCTTGAAGGGTATGATAATTTACCAAGACAAAAACCAAATCATGTTAATAGTAAAAATGTAAAAGGTAGTTTCTTAGATTTAAGAGGAACATTAACAGAAGAGCAAATGAAAAAGGAAACAGAGCGTTGTCTTAGCTGCGGTGCTACTGAAGCAGATGAGTTTTTATGTGTAGGATGTGGAGCATGTGTAACTAAGTGTAAATTCGATGCTATAAAGCTAGTTAGAAAATATGATGGTGAAGGAGTTGCTTTTGAAGATTTAAAACCTGTAATAATGAAGCAAGTTCTTAAACGTAAAGGAAAAATAGCAATTAAAAAAGCCATAAATATATTTAAAAAAGATTAATAAATTATAATTTATAAGTTTTTATAGAGGAGAGTTTATATGCATGAAATAGGAGTTTTAATTGAAGTTGTTAAGAGTGTAGAAAAATTTGCAAAGATAAATAATGTACAAAAAATAGAAACTTTAGTTTTGCAAATTGGAGAACTCTCTTCAATGATTCCTAAATATATGAAAAATCTTTATCCTGCTTCAATTGAAGGTACTATATTAGAAGGTTCTGAATTGAAGATTGAAATATTGCCAGCCAATGCACTGTGCAAGGAGTGTAATAAGGTATTTAATATAGTTTCAAATAAAGGAATATGCCCCAATTGTAAGAGTGAAAAATGTGAAATATTAAGTGGAAAAGAATTCTATATAAAGGAAATTGCTTGTTATTAAAATATTTAAATAATAAATGGAGGTAATTTTATGTTTAGTTTTAATTATGATGGAGGTGCTTCCTTCATTTCTGTGTGGCTTGTTTGGATTTTAGTATTTTCACTTTTATTTGTATTAAATGAGGTATCAAGACGTTCTAAAATTGGTGGCTTTTTATCCTTTGTTGTATTACCTACTGTTCTCTCTATACTATGGATTACTGTATTAAAGGATACTACCTATACAGATTGGTTCCACTTAGCTAAGGTATATTCAGCAATAGCAGGATGTATTGGCTTTTGGTGTATTAGATATTTACATGGTAAAAATAAAAAAACAGGAAGAGAATGGAGATTAGCTGATAACAAAATAGCACTTTGCTTTCCACCATTAATTCTTGCAATTAATATTTTAGAAGCAGTTGTTAGAGATATACAAGTTGGGATTCAATATGCTGGAGGTGGAATTCTTGCAGATGGATCTATGAGAGTTATCGGTGGATCATGGAATTATATGAATGCACTTGCAGGTATTTTAAATATTATTACACTTACTGGATGGCTTGGAATATGTATTCGTAAAAAGACTAGCAAAGATAAAAGCCAAGATATGCTTTGGCCTGATATGTTATGGTTTTGGATTATAGCTTACGATTTATGGAACTTTGCTTATACTTATAATGCTTTACCAGGACATGCATGGTATTGTGGTTTTGCATTATTACTAGCACCTACAGTATGTGCATTTACTATAGGAAAAGGAGCATGGCTTCAACATCGTGCTCATACATTAGCATTTTGGTGTATGTTTGCACAAACTTTCCCAGCATTTATAGATAAGGGGAAATTTGCGGTTTCATCAACTTATAACGAAAGTTATTTATTTATATTTAGTTTAGTAGCACTATTATTCAATGTTGCTGTATTTGTATATATGATTTATAAAGCTAGAAAAACAAAACGTAATCCATATACAAGTGAACTTTATGTAGATTTAAATAAATATAAAGAAGTTAAAGCTTTAGCTGAATAATTATTTTTATAAGGATATCTATAGGATTTAAAATGGATATCCTTTTATTTTAAAATTTACTTTATAAAAAGGGAGGTTTTTTTATGCATATGGCGGATGCCCTTGTTAATCCCACAGTGGCTGGATTAATGTATGGAGGCTCTATAGTAGCTGCAGGTTATTCTATAAAAAAAATAAAAAATGAAGATGAAGATAAAAAAATTCCTGTAATGGGAGTTATGGGAGCTTTTGTATTTGCAACTCAAATGATTAATTTTACAGTTCCAGGAACAGGATCTTCAGGACATCTTTGTGGTGGACTTTTACTATCTGCTTTATTAGGACCCTTTTCAGGATTTATTACAATGATAGGGGTTTTAACTATACAATGTTTAATGTTTGCTGATGGAGGAATAATGGCTCTTGGATGCAATATATGGAATATAGCCTTTTATGGATGTTTTATTGGAGCTTTACTTATATGGAAACCTATAATGAAAAAAGGAGTATCCAAGAAGAAAATTATATTAGCCTCAATAATTGGATCTATAATAACACTTCAAATTGGGGCCTTTTCTGTTGCTATAGAAACATTAAGTTCCGGAATTACTGATTTACCATTTTTAACTTTTATCTCATTTATGCAACCAATACATTTAGCTATTGGTCTTGTAGAAGGAGGTATAACAGCTGCCATACTATGCTTTATATATGAAACAAAACCAGAATTGCTTTGGGGAATAGGAGTAAATAATGAAGAAAAAGTAAGTAAATTATCTTTCAAAAAGCTTATTATAATATTCTCAGTAATAACACTTTTAATTGGAGGAGGACTTTCACTTTTAGCTTCTGAGTATCCAGATGGATTAGAATGGTCTATTGAAAAAATTACAGCTTCTGCTGAAATAGATTCGGAGGGTGCAGTTTATGATAAGTTTAAAGAAACACAAGAAAATATTGCAGTTTTACCAGATTATAGCTTTAAAGATTCAGAATCAATACTTGGAACATCTTTATCAGGAATAGTTGGTAGTCTAGTAGTTACTGGTATTTGTATAGGAGGATGTTACTTTATTAAATTCTTTAGAAGAGATTTAGTAAAATGAATAAGATAGATAAAATACTTTATAAAATTTACGATATAGATGATTTAGCTAATAAAAACTGTTGGATAAATAAAATTAATCCTTTAATAAAGCTACTTTTAACAATTTTTTATATTTCTTTAATTATAACAATTGATAAGTACAATATAGCAATTATTATAGGGATGAGTGTATATCCAATAATTATGTTTATTATGACAGATATATCATTAAAAGAAGCTTTAAAGAGAATAAGCCTAGCATTACCCTTTATATTTTTTATGGGAATATTAAACCTATTCTTTGATAAAGAAGTAATGTTAAATATAAATAAAATTATAATTACTAAGGGTACAGTTTCTATGATAAATTTAATTTTAAAAGGAACTTTAACTTTATTAGCATCCTATTTATTAATAGCTACTACTACAATGGAAAAAATATGTTATGCTATGTATAAACTTCATATACCATATATATTTATAGTAGAGGTTATGTTTATTTATAGATACATAACAGTATTACTTAAAGAAATAAGCAAAATTACAGATGCATATAGTTTGCGTGCTCCAAGGCAAAAAGGTATAAACTATAAAGCATGGGGGCCTCTTGTTGGACAATTATTACTTAGAAGTATGGATAAAGCAAGTAACATATATGCAAGTATGTGTTTACGAGGATACTCTGGAAAGTTTTATTATTATAATGAAAATAAATACAACAAAAAAGATTTTATGTATTTAATTATATGGTTAGTTATACTTATTACAATTAGATTTTCAGTATTATTGCAGAGTATAGGAGAAGCATTTATTTAGGAGGAAATATGAGTGATATTCATATAAATGTAGAAAATTTAACTTTTTCTTATGAAAAGAATAATAAAATACTTAATAATATTAATTTTAATGCTAAAGAAAATGAAGCTATAGGAATAATTGGAGCAAACGGAGTAGGAAAATCAACTTTATTAAAGCTATTAGTAGGGTTAGATTTAAATTATGAAGGCAAAATAAACATAGGTAATACTATATTAAATAAGAAAAACCTAAATAAGATTAGAGAAAATATTGGGTATGTATTTCAAGATTCTGATAATCAATTATTTATGTCAAATGTTTATGATGATATTGCCTTTGGACCTCGTAATTATGGATTATTAGAAGAGGAAGTTAAAAGTAGGGTAGAAAATGCTTTAAGTATGGTCCATATTGAAGGGCTTAAAAATAAAAAGACTTATAAACTTTCTGGAGGAGAAAAGAAACTTGTAGCAATAGCAACAATATTCTCTATGAAACCTAATATTATTTTAATGGACGAACCTTCAATTGCATTAGATCCAAGGAATAGAAGGAATTTAATTAATATATTAAATGAGTTTCAGCATCTTAAAATTATTGCATCCCACGATTTAGATATGATTTTAGATACCTGCAATCGTACAATTCTTATAGCAGATGGAAAAATTATTAAAGACGGCAATACAAGAGAGATTCTGATGGATAAAGAATTACTTGAAGCTAATAATTTAGAGCTTCCTCTATGTTTTCAAAGAAAATAAAAGTTATCATAATTTTATAAAAATTCTTATTATGGTATAATAATTTTGAAATTAAATATAAGGGGAGGGCTTTAAAATGCCAATGTTAAGATTTAAAGCTATAGAAACTAAGGATGTTTGTACAATAAGCAAAGAATTAATAGATGAATTACAAGAGCTTATTCAATGTCCAAGAGATTACTTTAGTCTATCAGTTGATAAAGCTGAATATGTAAGAGATGGAAAAATTGTTAAAGGTGAGCCTATAGTAGAGGTCTCATGGTTTGATAGAGGTCAAGAAATACAAGATAAAGCAGCAAAAGTAATTACTAAATACGTTAATTCAGTAGGATATACTAGTTTAGATGTTATATTTTTTGTTCTAGACGAAAGTAAGTACTATGAAAATGGAGAACATTTTTAAATAAAATAAATTAAGCCTATATTATTACTTTAAATGTTATAGTATAGGCTTTTATATATGTCTATTTAATTTTATCTTTTATAATGCATATACCTTGGGTCATAGTTCCCATAGGACAATAAACACACCAAGATTTAGGTTTATATAAAAACATAGTAATAAAGCCTAATATTGTAGAGGTAAGCATCATACTATAAAATCCAAAAGCAAATTGAGCAACCCATGGAGTAACATTAGTTAAATCAGTAAAATTCCAAGGTAATTTAAAAGTCCACATAAGAGTTATAACTTCTTTTAATTCAGTAGTACCACTAAATACTAGTTTAGTAATATATAGCATATTAACAAACATAGCTAAAAAGAATATTAAAAATCCATATCTAAACCACTTTGTTTTTAAAAATTTAGGAATCGACTTATTTCTTGAAAATTTAGAACCTACAATTTCTAAGAGTTGCCCTCGTCCACAGTATATATTGCAATAAGCCTTATCCTTTTTAGTTAAACTTATTATTAACGGTATAGAAAAACAAAGTAACCCAAGCCAAGCAAATAATATATTAAATAATCCTAATGTAAAATATAGAATAGTTGCAATCCAAAGATAATCGTACCAATTCTTTTTCTTATTTTTCTTCATTATTGTGTTACCTCTTCTTTTATTTCAATAACTGATGCAGGGCAAACTTTTGCACATTTAGAACATCCTACACATTTATTAAGATTAACATCTGCATAAATTCCTTTATATACAGAAATTGCTCCAAAAGGACAAGTTTTTTGACATACTCCACATGCCACACAATACTTTGTAACAACATAAGCCGTTCTTCTAATTATTTGTTTATCCATTATAATCCCCCTAATATCATAAGATTTCATAGATTATTCTATTATAGATTTAAAGATTTAACTGTAACAAAATCACAAACATACAAATACTTTGACAAAGCTTCCTACTACTGATAAAGTTGAATAAGCATTAGTTAAGTGAAAGAGGTAGATACACAAATGAAATTTGAAGATCTTAAAATAAATGAAAAAATTATCAGTGGTTTAAAAGCTATGGAGATAACAGAGCCAACTGATATACAAGAGAAAATTATTCCTTTAGCTGTTAATGGAGAAAATTTAATTGGACAATCTGAAACAGGTACAGGTAAAACATTAGCTTATCTTTTACCTACAATAGAAAAAATCGATACAACTAAAAAGGAAATGCAATGTATAATATTAGCTCCAACTCATGAGTTAGCTATTCAAATAAATAATACTATTAATGAATTAAAAAAAGCAGGAACTTTAGATATTACTTCTACATCATTAATAGGAAGTGCAAATATAAAAAGACAAATAGATGCCTTAAAAGCAAAACCTCATATTATAGTTGGTTCTGCTGGAAGAATATTAGAGTTAATAGGTAAAAAGAAGGTTTCAGCTCATACTATAAAAACTATTATAATTGATGAGGTAGATAAGCTTTTAGATAAAAACAATCTTCCTGTTATAAAAAACATAATAAAATCAACTCAAAAGCAAACACAAGTTATGATGTTTTCAGCTACTTTAAATAGTAAAACCTTAGACATAGCTAAGACTTTAAAAGAAAACATAAATGTTATTTCTGTTAAAAATAATAAGGTTAATGAAAATATAAATCATAATTATATAAAAACTGATAGCAGAAAGAAAATTGAAACTTTAAGAAAGCTTATATATGCAACAAATGCAGAAAGAGTTTTAGTATTTAATAATGATGTTTACACTACAAATACTGCTATTGAAAACTTAACAGCTAGTAAGATAAAGGTAGCGGCTATTGGTGGCAATAACAAAATGGAAGATAGAAAAAAAGCCTTAGAAGACTTCAGAAAAGGTAATATTAAAGTATTAATTGCTTCAGATGTAGCAGCAAGGGGATTAGATATAAAGGGCGTAACTCATGTTATTAATTTAGATATACCTGAAGATCCTAATGATTATTTACATAGAGCAGGAAGAGTTGGAAGGGCAGGAGAAACTGGAGATGTATTTTCTATAGTTGATGAAAGAGAAGAGAAAATAATCAAGTCTCACGAAAAAAACTTTAAAATTAATATTAAAGAAAAGCATCTTTATAAGGGAAATATAGAAGAATAAAAATTTTAAAAGGCTTTTGTCATTAACAATGAAGTGACATAAGCTTTTTATTTATATTTTAATTATAATATTATTAAAAACTTTAATAATAAATAAAAGTGTAAAGTATTATATAAATACTAATAAAATAGATAAAAAATATAAAGAAGTAGTTTAATTGAAGATTAGCTACAAGTTAATAGATAAGGAGAATAGAATTTATGAGGAAAATATTATTTTGCAATATTGCTTGGATGAAAAATTATAGAGGTATTAATGAAGAAGATAAACCAATAAATGGTGGGAAATGGGTAGAGGAAAATAATAAGGCTCATGAAGAGTATAATTTTGACCCTATTAATATTATTGGAGAAGATGATATGTATTGTCTAGGATTTGTAGAAACAAAATCAACTAATAGAAAAGACTCTAACCAACTCCACATTGAAAAAATTAATAACAGCAATTTAATTAGTAGTGAGGAGTCAGTTGACGATGTTTTAGTAATTTGGTGTGCGAAATCTGATTATAGTGATTTCACGTCAATAGTTGGATGGTATAATAATGCAACAGTTTTTAGAAATTACAATACTATGAAGTTTGAAAATGGTTATGAGCAATATTATAATATCTATGCTAAGGCTAAGGATTGTGTATTATTACCAGTTAATTTAAGAGCTAGAAGAACCTTATGGTATGTTCCTAGAACTGGCAAAAAGAACTCACCTTCATATGGATTTGGACAATCTAATGTATGGTTCGCAAATGATTCATCAAAAAATATTATTTAGAAAAAATTATTTCTCAAATAGATAGTTATAGTGGTGAAAATTTAGTTAGTAGGTAATAAAGTATATAATTATTATAAATTAAAAGATATTTTGTAAGCTATATATGGTATGTTAAATTAAAACATGTGGTTTAATAAAAAAGAATACTAAGAATTATAACAGCTCAAGTTCTTTATATAAGAGGCTTTGAGCTGTTTAAACTTTATAGCTTTTAATTGTAAAGCTTTAATTATTTGATGTTTAAATGCTTTTCTGGTGGCAATCAACAAATTTTAAAATTAATAAATTAGTCCTAAATTCAGTTAAAGAAAATAAAGATATTGAATTATATTTTCTTATAACAAATAATTACGACAAAATAGAAAGAGATATTATAAATCATTATAATCTACCTTAATAATGATTCATTTAGAACAGATAAATATAAACGCAATAAAAATAATTTAAAAATTAATTCGAAAAAAGTAAAATTAAATAATTAAATAGAAAATAATAAAAATAGGTGGTTCAGAAGTGAAGAAATATTTTAAAAAAAGCCAAAGAAAATGGAGAAAAAGAAATACCTTTAATTTCAGGATAATTACATAAAAATCTTAATTTAGAAAATAGAATACCAACAGTATGTGATGCTATGAGATGTATTATAATTATACCTACGATGAAATATTAGAATCTCCTCCAAAAGAAAGAGGATCCAGATTAATAATAAAATATAACTTAAAAGAGAAATAATAGTAGAAAAAAATGAAAGGTTATAACAAATTAGTAAGAGATAAAATACCAGCAATAATAGAAGCTGATAATAAAAAATGTGAAATAGAAATAGTACAAGAAAATAAAAACAAGATTTATTAGAAAAGAAACTATTAGAAGAGGTAAATGAATACTTAGAAGATAAAAATCTAGAAGAATTAGCTGACGTAATGGAAGTTTTATTTTGTCTAGCAAATGAACTAGGCTATAGTGAAGAAGATTTACTAAATAAAAGAAATGAAAAATTAAAAGCCAGGGGTGAATTTAAAGAAGGAATAGTATTAAAGAGTGTACGTTAAGTTATAGGAATAGTATTAAAATAATGAAAAGATTTTGAGTAAAAGTGTTAGTATAAAAGAATATGATAACACTTTTATTTTGTATGCAATGAAACTTAGTTAATGTCGATAGATAAGAATAAATGTCGAATTTATTTAATGAAAATAAAATAATGTTATAATTAAGCTTAGAATAAAAATAATAAAAAATAGTTAATAAATATAAATAAAAAAGGATGTATTGTGGTATAATTCTAAAGAGAAAAAGTGGACCATAAAGGAGAGTTTTGAAATGAAATATAAGTCTACTATAAAATCAAGACCTTATTTATACAAAGAAACTAAAAAGGCTATAACCTTTATAAATAAAGGATTTAGCCTAAGTGATATTAAAAGATTATCTTTAGAAGAAAATATATTTCAATTAGAAAGTGAAACTAGAAAAGTTGAAATTGCATCAATAATAACAACAAGATTAAAAGATATAAACCCATATATTTTAGATAAAATTGAAAATGGAAATATAGAAACATCAAAAGTATTGGTTTTATATTTAATAATAAAGAATGATAGATTATTTTTTGAATTTATTAATGAGGTATATAAGGAAAAAATATTATTAAAGGATTTATACATAAGAGATAAAGATTTTGGTGTGTTTTTTCAAAGTAAAAGAGAACAAAGTGAAAAGGTTGCATCTTGGTCGGAATATACGTTTAAGAAATTAAAGCAAGTATACATAAGAATACTTTTTGAAAGTGGTCTTATTTCAAATCAAAAAGGTGATAAGGAAATAAAATTACCTATTATAGATAGTGATGTTAAAGAATATCTATATAGAATTGGCGATAAAGTGTATATTAACGCGATTTTAGGAATAGTAGATTAGATGGTAGGTGATAAAAATGAAAAGTATATATGAAAGAATTGATCAAATATTACCTAAAATAGTTGAGCCTAACTTTAGACAAAATAAGGGATTAGGTAACGAAATTGGATTTTATGTTTTTGATTATAATCCAGAAGAAGAGTTATTAGTTAGAGATAGAATTAAATTTATAAAAGAAAAAGCTAAGAATGCTTATGGATTAAATATAATGGAATTTGATCTTTATGAAATCATTTTAGAACTTTTAAATTCTAAAGGATATCTTCAAAAGAATTTTCAAATAGAAGAAAAAAGAGGTAGTGAACAAGTATTTACTGCTACTAAAAAAGCTTTAAGACTTACATTAGATAATGATTTAGTAGTTCAATATATTAAAGATAAATTAGATTGTAGTGATATTGTATTTTTAACAGGAGTAGGTAAAGCATGGCCTATAATTAGATCACACACAATTTTAAATAATCTTCATAGAATTGTTGAAAAACAACCACTCGTAATGTTCTTTCCAGGAAATTATGATGGTGGATCACTTATGTTATTTAATTATTTAAAAGATGATAATTACTATAGAGCATTTCAATTAATTGATAAATAATGACTAGGGGGAACTATAATGGATATTAAACTAAAATCAATGTTTTATAAACCTATTGATAGAGATATTAAAGGGGTTATTAAGGTTGGGCAAGCAGATGATGAAAATATAAAGCAAGAATTAGAAGAATATGTTGTAACAGGTGAATTAAACAAACATATAGATAGATTTTTTGAAGCATATAAGGCTGGAATAATAGGTAATACTGATAAAAATGCCGTATGGATATCTGGATTCTTTGGAAGTGGTAAATCTCACTTTTTAAAGATTCTTTCTTATCTTTTAGAAAACAGAAGTATTGAAGGTAAAAATGCTATTAATTACTTTGATGATAAGGGGTTAGATAGTTTTATATTAGCAAATATGAAGCAAGCAGGAGATGTATCTAGTGATGTTATCCTATTTAATATAGATTCTAAATCAGATTCAGATAGTAAGAGCAATAAAGATGCAATAGTAAATGTATTTAATAAAGTATTTAATGAAATGCAAGGATTTTGTGGTTCAATGCCTTGGATTGCTGATTTAGAAAGACAAATGGTTAAAGATGGAGTTTATGATAACTTCAAATCTGTTTTTGAAGAGGTTTCAGGAAATTCATGGATAGAAGCTAGAGAAGATTTTTATTATGAAGAGGATGCTATTATTGAAACATTATCTAAAACAACAAAAATGAGTGAAGAAGCAGCAAAAAATTGGTATGAAAAATGTCAAGATAACTATTCACTTAGTATAGAAAAATTTGCAAATAGAGTGAAAGAATATTGTGATTCAAAAGGAAAAAATCATCATGTTATTTTCTTAGTAGATGAAATTGGACAATATATTGGAGACAGTAGAGATCTAATGCTTAACTTACAAACAGTAGTAGAAGATTTAGGTACTGCTTGTGGTGGTAAGTGTTTTGTTATAGTAACATCTCAAGAAGGTTTAGATGAATTTGCAGTTGTAAAAGGAAGCGATTTCTCTAAAATTCAAGGTAGATTTGATACAAGATTATCTCTATCATCTGCTAATGTTGATGAAGTTATAAAGAAGCGTATACTTAGAAAAACAGAAGGTGCTACAAGTCATTTAAAAGCATTATATGAACAAAAGGAATCTATAATAAAGAATCTTTTAACATTTACATCAGATACAGCTGAAATGAAATTATATAAAAATGCTGAAGATTTTGCAGATGTATATCCATTTATACCATATCAATTTAATTTACTTCAATCAGCATTTAATGGAGTAAGAGAACATGGAGCATCAGGTAAGAGTTTATCTAAGGGAGAAAGATCACTTTTAGGAGCCTATCAACAAGTTGCTATAGATTATATGGATAGTGAATCTAATATATTAGTTCCTTTTTCAGCGTTCTATAAAACAATAGAAACATTCCTAGATTCATCAATTAGATCAGTTATTATTAATGCAGAGAAAAATGATAGATTAGATGAGTTTGATATAGAAGTATTAAAATTATTATTCTTAGTAAAATACGTTAAAGAAATTACTGCAAATATAAATAACTTAGCAACTTTATTGGTAGATAATATAGATGCATCACAAAAAGAATTAAAAGACAAAGTCAATGAATCATTAAAGAAATTAATCAGAGAAACTTTAGTTCAAAAAAATGGTGATGAATATATATTTCTTACAAATGATGAGCAAGATGTAAATAAAGAAATTAAAAATATGACTGTAGATAATGGTGAGGTAATACAAAAAGTCGGGGAAATAATTTTTGATGATATATACGGAGAATCTAAATTTAACTATTCAAGAAAGTACATGTTTACTTTTAATAAAATAATTGATGATAGAACTAGAGGTCCTCAAAATAATGAAATTGGAGTTAAAGTAGTAACTGCAAACTTTGATTTAATAGGGGGAACATCTCAAGGTGAATTAAAACAATTATCAATTAGAGAAAATAATGTAATTGTTAATATAGCTAAGGATGTTAATTATTTAGAAGAAATAGAAAATGCATTAAAGATAGATGCCTACTTAAGATTAAAAGGTGGAGCAAAATCTACTACTGCAATTGAAGATATAAAAAGTAAAAAAGGTAGAGAAAGAGAAGATAGAATAAAAAGAGCAAAATTCTTAATCGAAGAAGCTTTAAGAAGTGCGGAAGTTTATGTAAATGGAAGTTTACTTGATATAAAAGAAAAATCAGGTGTAGATAGAATTAACGAAGGTTTAAGAGCTTTAGTAGATTCAAAATATAATAAATTAAATTATGTAAAAGAATTTAAAGATAATACTAAGGATTTATTTGATATTATGGAAACTAAATTAAATCAAATGTCTTTAGTAGATAATGATCCAAATAGACTTGCTGTAGATGAAATAAAAAATCATATAGAAATAAGTACATCAAGAAATCTACAAGTTACAGTTAAAAGTGTTTTAAATAAATTTTCTAATGCTCCATATGGATGGAAGGAAATTGATATACAGGCTATTATAGTTGTTTTATTTAAGAAACAAGATATAAAGGTAGTATTAAATAATGAAGTGTTAGCTCCTAATAATAAAGAAATAGTAAATTATATTACAAAGAAAGATTATGTAGATAGAGTAATATTAAAAAACAGAGAAAAAGTTGCTACTAAATATATAGATGCTTTAAAGGACTTAAATAAAGATTTATTTGGATTCTCATCAATGCCTAGTGATGAAGATGGAATGATGAGTATTTTTAAAGAGTATAGTAGAACTGAACTTTATAAAATTGAATTAATGTTAAATAACTTTACTATAATAAATAAATATCCAGGTGAAGATACACTTAAAGAAGGTAAAAAGTTATTTAGTAAAATCGTAGATATAAAAGATACCTTAGAATTCTTCAAAACTGTATATGATTTAGAAGAGGATTTCTTAGATTATGTAGATAAAATTGACAATATTAAAGGGTTCTTCTTTAAAAAAGAAAATGGTGTTATTGATACTAACTCAAAAGGAGAACAAAGACAAATATTTGATAATGCAATAGAGACCTTAAAAAACTATGATGAGAATAAAGAATATATAGTAAATGATGAGATAAAAGAAATAATTGAAGAAATAAAGAATATTTTAAGAATGTCAACGCCATATAGTAAAATACCTACAATCCCTCTACTTATAGAGAAGTATAATAATAAAATTTTATCTTTACTAGAAGAAGAAAGTATACCAGTTTTAGCATTTATTCAAACTTGTAAAAATCAAGTTATTGAAACCGTAGAACTTTATGATTTTAAAGATAAATATATAAATAGAATAATTGAAGAGTTTGGAAACTTAACGAATAGAACAGAATCAGCAAATAGTTTTGTAGTTCTTTCATCAATGTCAGATCTAGCAGAAAAGCTGAAAGTTAGATTAATAAACGAAATAGTTACAGAAGATGAAAATTTAAGAAGAATAAAAGAAAAAGAAATAGAAGATAAAAGGAAATCTGAAGAAACAGCAGTAAGTGAAGGTACTGACAAAGAATATAAGGCAGATACAGTTAAATTAGAACCAAAAGTTGTAATAAAAACTAAAACTTTAAGTATGAGAGAATTAGTTAAAGGACAAAGAGTTATAAAAAATGAAGAAGATATTGATGCTGTATTAGAGAGTTTGAGAGCGAAGCTTAAAGAAGAACTAAAAAAAGATACTATTATTAGTTTAGTTTAGTTAAAAATAGGTAGTAAGTATTTAGTAGGTAGTGAGTAGTTATGATATAAAATACTACTTACTAACCGCTAACAATTAAAAGAAGGAGATTAAAATGGATAAAAATAAAATAAAATCCTTTGCTATATGGGCAAGAAGAAATTTAATTGCACAGGTAAGTCAAAAGGCTAATAGAATAGGGATATTTGAAGATAAAATTGAAGAAGCAATAGTAGTACAAGGTGGGTTTAAATTAGAAAGTAAGGATGAAATATTTGCACTACCTAAAAGTGATAGAGATGCATTGGTAAATCAAGTAAAAGAAAAAGGCTTTGAGCAAGTAATGGAAGAAGTAGCTTATACTTGGTTTAATAGATTTATGGGGCTTAGATATATGGAAGTTAATGATTATCTTCCATCAGGAATTAGAATACTTTCATCAGAAATTGAAGAAAAAAAAGAACCTGATGTATTAACTAAGATATCTGAAGTTATAGATGAATTAGATTTAAATACTAAAGCTAATGAAATATATGATTTATTAGATACAGGAGATACTTTAGATAGAGAAAAAGCATATAGAATTATTTTAGTTAAACAATGTAATGAACTAGGTAAGATAATACCTCAAATGTTTGAAAAAATAAGCGATTATACAGAACTTTTATTACCTGATAATTTATTAGAAGATGGTTCTGTTATAAGAAAAATGGTTGAAGATATTGAAGAGGAAGATTGGAAAGAAGAAGTTGAAATAATAGGATGGATGTATCAATATTATAATACAGAAAATAATGAATTAGTTTATGATGGTACTATGCAAAGAAATAAAATACCTAAAGAATTATTACCAGCAGCAACTCAAATATTTACACCAGATTGGGTAGTAGAGTATATGATAGAAAATTCATTAGGAAATCTTATTTATAGTAACTCTGAAAAAGGAGAAAAAATAACTTCTAAATGGGATTATTTTATTAAGCAAGAAAAAGAGGAAAGTAAAAAGTTAATAAATATAGAAGAAATTAAAATAATTGATCCAGCAATGGGATCAGGTCATATTTTAGTTTGCGCTTTTGATTTGTTGATGGAAGTCTATGAAGCATATGGATATAGTGAACGACAAGCAACGAAATTAATATTAAGTAATAATTTATACGGACTTGATATTGATGATAGAGCAAGTCAGATAGCAAATTTTGCTGTTATAATGAGAGCAAGAAAATATAATAGAAGAATTTTAAGAGAAAAAATAGAAACTAAATTATATAGTATAAAGGAAAGCAATAAAATAGATGAATCTTTAATAGATTTTGTTTCAAATAAAAATGAACATATAAGATCTGATATAGAATACTTAATTAATATTTATCAGGATGCTAAAGAATATGGAAGTATTATAAATTTGAAAAATATAGATTTTGATAATTTAAACAACACAATAAAATCTATAATTAATAATCCGGATTTAGATTTAATTTCATTAGATAAAGTAAATCAAGTAAAAATGTTATTAGTCCCATTAGTTAATCAAGCAATAGCAATGACAAATAAATATGATATAGTTGTAACTAATCCACCATATTTAAATAGTTCTAGAATGAGTGAAAAATTATCTAGGTATGTAAATGATAATTATCCACAAAGTAAATCGGATTTTTCAATGATTTTTTATGAAAAAGCAATAAAAGACTTATGTAAGGCTAATGGATATATATCTTTTATAACAACTACATCATGGATGTATCTTAAAAGTTTTGAAAATATAAGGAAATATATTATTGAAAATCTAGAATTTGAATCTTTGGTTGATTTTGGAACAGAATTGTTTGAAGGTAAAGTAGGTCATAATCCAATAGTTGCATGGGTTAATAAAAATTGTAAACCTAGTAAAAAAATGAGTGCAATTAAATTATCAGATTTTTGTTTTAGCAGAAAAGATGAGAAAAAAGTAGAGTTTTTTAATGAGAAAAATAGATATATTACAGATCAAAAGGAATATAGAAAGATTCCAGGAATGCCTATTGCATATTGGATTAGTAAAAATATAACTGATATATTTGATAAATCAAAAATGTTAGAAGAAATTGCAAATCCTAAACAAGGATTAGCAACTGGTGAAAATGATAGATTTTTAAGAAGATGGAATGAGGTTGAGATCGATAAGATAGTATTTAATGCTAAAAACAGTATAGAATTTATTAATAGCAAATGTAAATGGGCTCCATACAATAAGGGTGGAGAATATAGGAAATGGTTTGGTAATAACGAATATATTGTTATGTGGGAAAATGATGGATATGAAATAAAGAACTTTAAGAATGATAAGGGTAAACTTAGGTCAAGACCTCAGAACGTTCAGTTTTATTTTAATAAATGTCTAACTTGGTCTAAAGTGACAAGCGGAGGTTTTTCGGTTAGATTTATTCCAGATGGATTTATATTTGATGTTGCTGGATGCTCTATATTTACAGAGACTAATTATATTAAAAATTTACTAGGTTTTTTAAATAGTAATACGAATATTTTAATGTTATCTTCAATGAGTAAAACATTAAATTTTGAAGTAGGTCAAATTTGTAATTTACCAATAAAAGATATATTTAATAATTATAGAATTGGTGACTTAGTTGATAGATGTATCAACTTATCTAAAAATGATTGGAATAATTTTGAAAATTCTTGGGAGTTTAGTATACACCCGTTATTAGAAGGTTTAGATAAAGGAAAAAGTTATAAATTAGATGATATATTTAGGAATTGGAGTATACAGTGTAATGCAAATTTTGAAGAGTTAAAAAATAATGAAGAAGAATTAAATAAAATTTTTATAAATATATATGGATTACAAACAGAATTATGTGAAAAGGTTAATGAGAAAGAGATTACTATCAGAAAGGCAGAAAGAGAAAGAGATATTAAGTCATTTATTTCTTATTTTGTTGGATGTATGTTTGGGAGATATTCTATTGATGTAGAAGGACTTATCTATGCTGGTGGATACTGGAGAGAGAAGTGGTTATTAAGTAGTGAACAGCATGAAGATGAAAAAGTAACTACTACAAAGGTTAGAAAAGTAGAGAAGGATCAAGTGGGTAATATAATATCTGATTCATGGATTAATAGTAGATTTTCACCTGATATTGATAATATTATTCCTATTACAGAAGATGAATATTTTGTAGATGATATAGTTTCAAGATTTATTGATTTTGTAAGAGTTGTTTATGGTAATGATACATTAGAAGAGAATTTAGATTTTATTGTTGATTCTATAGGAAGAAAGTCATCTGAAACTGCTAGACAGGCAATTAGAAGATACTTTATTAAAGATTTCTACAAAGATCATTTAAAAGTTTATCAAAAGAGACCTATTTATTGGATGTTCGATTCAGGTAAAAATGATGGATTTAAGTGTTTAATATATATGCATAGATACAATGATCAAACAGTTGCTAAAGTTAGAACTGATTATCTGCATACATTACAAAGAAAATACGAAGCAGAAATTAATAGACTTCAATTAATAGTAGATTCAGAAGAGTATACTGCAAAAGATAGAACTGCGGCTAAGAAAAAGATAGATAGAATTACAAAGCAAATAGAAGAATGTAAAGAATACGATCAGGTGGTAGCTCACTTAGCAAATGAAAAAATATTTATTGATTTAGATGATGGAGTAAAAGTAAACTATGCTAAATTCCAAGATATTAAAGTAATTAACTCAAAAGATAAAGAAGTAAAATTGAATTTACTAGCAAAGATATAACTTATTAAATAAAAAGGGAATTGAATAGAATGGATATAATGAATTTAAAAATAATAATGAGTGGTGGAAACGTAGAAATAAACAATAGAAAAATGAGTATTATTACAAAAATATTCAAAGAAAAGGTTGATATTTATGATTTAGATTTAGATAAGATAATAATAACAAAGAATAAATTTAATAAAATTTTAGGTGGTAATTTAAATATTGAGTGTATAAAAGATAAAAAAATTTCAAGATATCAATTTGTTTACCAGAAAAGAAACTATGAAGATGTTAAAAAAATGATAAATTTAATAGAACAATCAAATTTACCAAAGGGAATAATAGCAAGAGCTCAAGGGAAATATGGTATTTTGGATTTGTTAGAAAATAAAATAGTAATTAGACGCCCTAATAAATTTTTATCTATACATGGAAATGTTGGAGATAAGGAAATTTTATTATCATCTATAACAGCAGTTCAATTGTGGGAGCATAATGTTACGTCTGATGGCTATATACAATTTTCTATATTAGGAGCGGTTGAATCTGCGAAAAAAGGAATAATGGATATGTTTAAAGATTCGCATATGGATGCTTTTTATGATGAAAATACTATTGTTTTTAATGCTAAAGAAGCAGAAGAATTTAAAAAAATTAAAGAGTTAATATTAAATAAAATAGAAAATAGAGATAATAAAAATTTTGAAAGTTGTAATATTAAAGAGAAAAATAATATAAATGATATTGAATATTTACAAAAGTTAGCGGAGTTAAGAGATAATAATATAATAACTAAAGAGGAGTTTGAATTAAAAAAGAAAGAAATTTTAGGATTGTAGTAATATTTAATATAAATAACCATTAGTTATATATTTTTGGTTAATAAATTTATTAAAAAAAGATATGGTTTTTAATTATTATGTAATGGCTAGAACCTTGTGGTTTTAGTCATTGCTTTATAATAGTTTATTTTAGGGAGAGGTTTTATGAAGGCAAATGAAAAATATTTAATAAGGTTTTTAGAGTCTTCTGATACGAATTTTGTTATACCAGTTTATCAGAGGAATTATGATTGGAAAAAGGAACAATGTAAGCAACTTTATGATGATTTAGTTAGTATGATTAAGAATAACTATAAGACTCACTTCTTTGGAACTATAGTTTCTATATATAATGATAGTGCAAGAAGTAGAGAATACTTAATTATAGATGGACAACAAAGAATTACTACAATATCATTACTTTTACTTGCTATATATAATTTAATAGAAAGCGGAAGATTAAAATCAGATAGTATAATTAAAGAAAAGATACTAAATCAGTATTTAATAAATCAATATTCTAATGAAGAGTGTAAAATAAAGTTAAAACCAATAAAGGAAGATAGAAACGCATTTGAAAAACTATTTAGTAAAGATGAGTTAATAGAAGAATCTAATATAACTTTGAATTATAATTATTTTTATGAAAGAATAATTTTAGGAGAGATTACTATTGATGAACTTTACTCTGTTGTTGAAAGATTAATGATAGTAGAAATTGAACTGAAAAATGGTGAAGATGATCCACAACTTATCTTTGAAAGTCTTAATTCAACAGGATTAGACTTGACTGATGCAGATAAGGTAAGAAACTTTATTTTAATGAATAAGCCTTCTAAAAAACAAGAGGAACTTTACAATAATTATTGGAATAAGGTAGAGAAAAATACTAATTATTTAGTAACTCAATTTATAAGAGATTATTTAACTATGAAGGAAAATAAAATTCCTAATATTAACAAAATATATGTTAGCTTCAAAAAATATATTGAAGACAATGATATAGATATAGAAGTTTGTCTAAAAGATATGTTGAAATTTTCTACATATTATAAATCGCTTATAACAAGTAACACTGGCATGAAAGATGCAGATATAATAATTAAAAATATTAATAAATTAGAGGTTACAGTATCATATCCATTTTTATTAGAAGTTTTTGATGATTATAAAAATAATGAAATTAATGAAGAAGAGTTAGTAGAAGTACTAAAAATAATAGAATCATATATTTTTAGAAGAATAATATGTAAGGCACCTACAAATGCATTAAACAAAGTCTTTATGAATTTAAGTAAAGAAATTAAAAGAATTGAGAATTATAAAGAAAACTATTTAGAAATATTCAAATATATTTTAACTAATAAAAAGTCATCTCAAAGATTTCCTAGTGAAGATGAATTTAAATTGAAATTTTTAGAATGTGATGTGTATAGCTGGAAAAGTAAAAATAAGATTTATTTATTAGAGCAATTAGAAAATTATGATAATAATGAAAAAGTAGATATAGAAAATTTAATTAATGAGAAAAAGTTAAGTATTGAACATATAATGCCTCAAACTCTAACATTATCATGGAAAAATGCTTTGGGTGAAGGATATAATGAAGTTTATGCAAAATATATTGGAACTATAGGTAATTTAACTTTAACAGGTTATAATTCAAGTTTAAGCAATAAATCTTTTATTGAAAAAAGGGATATGGAAAAAGGGTTTAAAGATAGTAGATTAAAGTTAAATAAATATTTAAGCGAAATAGATGAATGGAATGAAGAGAAAATAATAGAAAGAGCAAATAAATTATATGAAATAGCATCTAATATATGGAGATATCCTACAAGTAATTACTCTATTGAAGATGAAAATAATAATATATTTAGCTTAGAAGATGAAGATGATTTTACAAATGCAAAGGTTGAAAAATTTATATTTAAAGAAGAAATTATAAAAGTTAAAAATTGGACTGATTTATATGAAAATATTTGCTCTATTTTATATGAGATAAATCCAATACCGTTTATAAGATTAACTAAAAAAGAATTTGATCAAGATTATTTAAATAAAAGATTTTCTACAGAAGAAGATTCAATTAGACGATCATATAAAATAGGAAACAATGTTTATATAGAAAAAAACTTAAGTACAGAAGCAAAGCTTCAAACCTTAAGAATTATTTTTGATGAATATGGAATAGATTATAGTGAATTATTATTTGGCATTAAATAAACAAATGATTATTATAAAGATTTTAAATTAAATATACAGATACTTAAGATAAAGATAAGAGGATTTATTAATAAGGAGAGGTTATATTGAATAAAAATAATATTTTAAGTATCTTATGGAAATATTATGGTGAAGGATCAGATTTTAGAGAGGGGCAAGATGAGTCAATATTATCTGCTTTAAATAATAAAAGAACACTAGTTGTTCAAAAGACAGGCTGGGGAAAAAGTCTTGTTTATTTTTTAACTACAAGGATATTAAGAGATAAAGGTGAAGGACCAACAATTTTAATAAGTCCATTATTATCTTTAATGAACAATCAACTTGAATCAGCAGCTAAGTTTAACTTAATAGCTGACTCAATAAATTCAAACAATAAAGATGAATGGGATAGAGTTGTTTTTAATTTGTTAAATGATAGTGTAGATATATTATTTATATCCCCAGAAAGACTCGGTAATAAAGATTTTATAGATAATGTTTTATCTAAAATAGAGAAAAATATTGGATTATTAGTTATTGATGAAGCGCATTGTATATCAGATTGGGGTCATGACTTTAGACCTGACTATAGAAGAATAGTAAATATAACAAAAAGATTACCTAAAAATATACCATTAATTGCAACAACAGCAACTGCAAATGATAGGGTTATAAAAGATATCAAAAAACAATTAGGTGATGATTTGGAGATTATTAGAGGACCATTAACAAGAGAAAGTATATCTATTGATATAATTAAATTAGGTAATCAAGCAGAAAGATTAGCATGGATATCAGAAAATTTGAAAAACATTAATGGAACAGGTATTATATATACTTTAACTGTAGATGATACGAAATTAATAACTTCTTATCTAAAAAACAAAGGATATGAAGTTGAAGATTATTATGGTGGATTAACAGCTGAAGAAAGATCGATAAAGGAATCAAAATTATTAAATAATGAAATAAAAGCACTAGTAGCAACAGTTGCTTTAGGAATGGGATATGATAAAGCGGATATATCTTTTGTAATTCATTATCAAAAACCTGGTAATGTAGTAGCGTATTATCAACAAATTGGTAGAGCGGGAAGAGCACTAAAAGATTCAAATGCAATACTTTTATGTGGTGAAGAAGATGATGAAATTTCAAATTATTTTATTAATTCTGCTTTTCCTACAGAAGATGAAATGGTTCAGGTAGTTAATACAGTTAATAATTATGAAGGATTAAGTCAAAAAAGTATTTTATCACATGTAAATATGAAAAGTGGAAGATTAGAAAAATGTTTAAAATATTTAGAAGTTGAAGGAGCAATATATAAAGAAAAATCAAAGTATTATCCTACATTAAATAATTGGAAGCCTAATATGGAGTATTCGAAACAAATATCAGATATAAGAAGATATGAATTAAAAAGAATGAACGATTATATTAATAGTGAAACTTGTTTAATGGAGTTTATAGCGAAAGAGTTAGATGATAATACAGCTCATAGATGTGGAAAATGCAAAAATTGTACTGATAGTAGATTTAAAAGTAATGTTGAATTTAAAAATGTCTTAGATGCAATTGAATTCTTAAAAAGAAATCATTTAACAATAGAACCAAGAAAACAATGGCCAACTGGCTTAGATTTAAATGGTAATGGAAAAGTAAATATTCTTTCCGAATACAGAATGGAAGAGGGGCTTGTACTTTGTTCATATGGAGATGCTGGATGGGGTACTATTGTTAGAAAAGGAAAGTACTTAGAAAATAAATTTAATAAAGATTTAATTAATGCAAGTGTTAATTTACTTAAAGAAAAAGTAAAGGAGTGGGATATTGATAATATATTATATGTTCCATCACTTAAAAGAGTAAATTTAGTAAAAGATTTTTCTTATAGTATAGCAGAGATATTAAAGATTCCTTGCCATGATGCAATTATAAAAATAAAAGATACAGTTGAACAAAAGACTTTAGAAAATAGTTTTTATCAATGTCAAAATGTAATAGATGGTTTTGATATTAATGATAATATTAAATATTTAGGAAATGTTTTAATCATAGATGATATGGTAGATTCAAAATGGACATTTACTTATTGCACGTATTTATTGAGAAAGAAGGGGATAGCAGATAAAGTTTATCCATATGCATTAGCAAAAACATCAGGAAATGAGGGGAGAGAATAAAAATGGTTTTAAATGACAATCAATTAGTTACATTATTATTAACTACTTCATTAGGAATAAGTGATAAAAGTGTAAAACCATTAAGTTTAGGTAAATGGAATAAATTAGTAAAAAAAATTGTTTCTTCTAATTTAAAAGAACCTGGAGCTTTATTAAATTTAGAAGCTAATGAAATAAAAGAAAAATTGTCACTATCACAAGAAGAGACAGATCAAATATATAATTTATTAAAAAAAGGAGCATATTTAGCTATTCAATTAGAAGAACTTAATAGAAGAGGAATATATACTTTATGTAGAAGTGATAAGGAATATCCAAATTTAATTAAAAAAAAATTGAAGGAATATGCTCCTGCGGTAATATTTTATTCGGGGAATTTAGATATTCTTAATAGAATAGGAATCGGAATGGTTGGATCTAGAAAAATAGATATAGATATATTAGACAATACAAAGTTTATTTGTGAAAAGGCTGTAAATGAGGGGTTAACAATTATTTCTGGTGGAGCAAAGGGAGTAGATAGTTCTTCTGAAACAGCTGCTTTTGAGTGTGGAGGAGAATATATATCATTTATATGTGATTCTTTAGTTTCAAGAATTAAGAAAAAAGATGTTAGAGATAGAATCTCAACGGGAAGAGCATTATATATGACTATGGATGGGCCCAATTATCCATTTTCTCCAGCTAGAGCAATGAATAGAAATAAATATATATATAGTTTATCTAAAGCTACTATTATTATGAATAGTGATTATAATCATGGTGGAACTTGGGCTGGTGCAATTGAAAATTTAAAGAAGGATTTAAGTATACCTTTTGTAATTAATAATAATTCAAAGGGTAATATTGAATTAATTAAACTAGGTTGTAATAGCATTGAATTAAAATCAGATTTTTCAATAAAAAAATTATGTGAAAATATTAAGACTAAGAATAATAGTGCTAGTGTTGAAAAAAATGAAGAAATTGTACAAATGAATTTATTTTCGGGGTTGTAAATTTAAAATTATAATTCTTTAAAGAGGTATTAGAAATAATATCTCTTTTTTATAACAAAAAGTGTCTATTTTTTGGTGTAAGTGATATAATAATAATATAATAAACAAAAATGAAAGGTATTTTACAATAAGGTGAATAAAATGAAAAAACCATATATACCATTTAGACTACCGCTTGAAGATATTATTAATATAAATGAGTTTATAAATGAATTATTAGAAGCAAATAAACTAATTGCAATTTATGAAGTTTTATTAAGTAAATCAAAGTTAGATCCCAATTTACTATTAGCACCAATAACGTTAAAAGAAGCTATTCAATCAACTAGAATAGAGGGAACTCAAATAACTTTAGATGATATGCTTGAATATGGAGTTGATGAAACTAACAGTACAGTAGATATTAGAGAGGTATTGAATTATTCAAGAGCTCTTAGTGAAGGAGAGAATTTAATAAAAAGATTACCCATATCTTCAAGAGTAATTAAGGAGTTGCATAGGATTTTATTGGAAGGTGATGTAAGAGGAAATAGTAGAAACCCTGGGGAATTTCGTGCAATTCAAAATTTCATAGGGCCACCAGGATGTACTATTCAAACGGCATCATTTATCCCTCCTGAACCACAGCTTGTACCAGAATATATGAGTAATCTAGAAAAATATATAAATGAACCTACTGACAATTTAAATGATATAGTTAGAATTGCTATAATACATGCTCAATTTGAAACTATACACCCATTTTTAGATGGGAACGGTAGAATAGGAAGAATACTTGTTCCTTTATATCTTTATGATAAAGGTGTTATAAGCTCACCAAACTTTTTTGTCAGTGAAAGCTTAGAAAAAGATAAATTTAAATATTATAAGTTATTAAATGATATTAGAGTTGAATATTCAGATGATACAAAAGAATTAGCTATTCAAAGATGGAACGAATGGATTAAATTCTTTATTAACGCAACAATAATACAATCAAAAAAGAATATTAAATTAATTGAAGATATAGATAATTTATATAATAATACAGTTAATAAAAGTAGAGAGCTTATTAATTCAAACAAATTAATAGATATAATTAAAATAATGTTTAAAAAACCTATATTTATAAAAAAGAGTATACTAGAATGCGTTGATATTCCTAGCAGTACATTAGGTGTATATTTGAATAGATTAGAGGAAGCACATATAATTTATTCGGATGGTAGAGTAAGGAATAAGAAATATTATTTTTATGATTTAATAAATATATTAAGACAACAATAGATAATGAGGTGTACAAGTGAATTTACAGGAAATAAGAAACTTTTTAAAAGAGTTATTTTCAAAGCCATTAGGTGATGGAAAAACTCGTCATATTGTATTTTGGTATGATGAAAATGAAGATTTTATTGAAGATATAGATACTTTTGATTTAGAAGGTATTAAAGTAATTAAATCAACAGAAAATAATGCCTTTTGGACAAAATATTATATAGAAAAAGAAGATATTAAAAGTAATATATTGGTTTATTCTAATATGAAAAAGCCTATTCCACAGGAAGATTGGCTATATGATATTTTTTGTTACAGTGAGGAATTCTCTACAGATAGAGCAACTGTAATAATGAGAGAATTAAAGATTCAAGATTCTTCATTAAAAGAAGAATTTACTCTTTATAATACTTTCTTTAAAAATAAGGATAGAATTAATAACTTTAAAAATCTTAATATTCAAGGATATACAAAGGAAAAGGTTCATTTAGGTGTTCTTGCTGTTTTAACTAAGGTTAAGATAATGGATATGGAAGAAATAATAAAGGCCATAATTCGTGATTATTTAGATGGAAGTAATAAAGTATATGAAGATATAAAAAAATTTGGTAATGTGGATGCATTATGGAGTTTAGTAGAGAAATATTATGGATATTCTTTTGAAGAGAGAAGTTTAGAAAGATTTATGGCTATGCTTCTTGTAACTAATATGAATGAAACTATCAAGTTTGAATTACCGAAATCTTATTCACCTTTTATATCTAAAAAGGATACAAATTGTATTGTATTTATAAATCACTTCATGAATAATGAAAAAGATAATGAAATTTATGATAAGATGCAAGAATTAGTTGCTGAGAAGTTAAAGTTAGAACAGTTATTAGAAAAACGTGATTCAGAAACTTTTATACATTGTGATGAATTTGAAATTATGGATAGATTAATTTTATCAAGAGTAATTAATTTATTAAAAGATGGAGTAGAGGAATATGATAAATACTTAAATCTTTTATCATCACGTAGAACATTACATTATTATAAGAAATATATAAGTGAATACAAAGCTGTAAAATGGGCTATTAATCTTTTAAGTAAAAAGAAGGAATTATTAAATACTATTAAAACAGAAAACTCTTACAATATGGTTAAGTCTTATACAAAAAATTATTTCTATATAGATAAAGCTTATAGAAAGTTCTATTATCACTATGATAATTGTGAGTTAAAAGAAGAACTTAACGAGTTAAAAGATGTTATTGAAAATGTGTATAATAATTGGTATTTACAAGAATTATCTATTAAGTGGAATGATGCCATATTAAGTCAAAATTCCTGGAGAATAGATGGATTAAAATATCAGGATAGATTTTATATGGAGAATATTAAATTTAAGAGTAAGGAAAGAGTATTTGTAATAATATCTGATGGTTTAAGATATGAAAGTGCTGAAGAATTAAAGACATTACTTACAAATGAAAGAAAAGGTAAAGTAGAATTAGATTATATGCAAGGGGTATTACCTTCTTATACAAAGTTAGGTATGGCTGCTTTATTACCTAATGATAAAATAGAAATTAATGATAAATATGATGTATTAGTTAATGGAGTTAATAGTAGTGGTACTGATAATAGAAATTCTATATTAAAGATGCAAAATGAAAAATCTTTAGCAATCACTTATGATGATGTTATGGATATGAAAGATGCTGAGATAAGAAAAGCTTTTGTTGGATTAGATGTAGTTTATATTTATCATAATACAATAGATGCTAGAGGAGATCATTCTAGCACTGAAAGAGAAGTGTTTAAAGCAACAGAAGAGGCATTTAAAGAAATAATACTTTTAGTAAATAAACTTGTTAATAGAGTTAGTGCTGCAAGTATTATAATTACAGCAGATCATGGATATCTTTATAAGAGAAGCTATATGGAAGAAAGTGGTAAGTTATCTGGTATAAAACTTGAAGATGGTGAAGATAATAGAAGATTCCTATTAACTTCAGATCAAAAAGAAGTAGAAGGAACTATTACATTTAGTATGGATTACTTATTAGGCAATGAAGCTAATAAATATGTAATTACACCAAAAGGAGCATCAAGATTTAAAGTACAAGGAGCAGGCGCTAATTATGTTCATGGTGGAGCAATGCCACAAGAAATTATAGTTCCATTAATAAGATTTAAAAATGATAGAAGTACATCATCAAATAATGAAATTAGAAAAGTTAAGATATCATTAACAAGTATTAATAGAAAAATAACTAATATAATAACTTATTTAGAGTTCTTCCAAGATGAAAAAATTCAAGATAAAGTTATTGTACAAAAAATTAAATGCTATTTTGAAGATGAAGAAGGAAAGAGAATATCTAACGAGAATATTATTATTGGAGATTCTAGATCTGAAAATCCACTTGAAAGAACGTATAGAGAGAAATTTGTTCTAAAGAGCATGCAATATGATAAAACAAAACAATATTTCTTAGTAATGCAAGATGAAGAAGATACAAATGGATTCTATGAAAGAATACCATTTAATATAGATATAGCAATAGTAAATGACTTTGGGTTTTAAATTTAAGTAGGAGTATATTTATACCCCTACTTACAAACATTTAATAGTTCTTTAAGTATTAATTCAGATTTTTCAGAAGATATTGAAAAAATATCAAATATCTTAAGCGAAGTAATCTCGCTTAAAAACTTATAAGAATATTCAAAATTGTAATCTAGAAAATTCAAATCTATGGGAATTATGGTACGAGATATTGTATTATCTTTATTTTCTTGTGCAATTATAATAATATCTTTTTTTTCAGTTATATTCCAAAGATAAGGTATTTTATATTTCAATTTATTTAAATCAAGTTTTCCAGAATTAGTATATAAATAAACTTGATTATCAAATTTTCCAAGTTCATTTAACCATATATAAGGGATATGATTACAATTTAAATTTCTTAGTTTTAAAATTTTAGGATTTGATACTTTCTTTAATATTTTTAAGAATAAAGTGGTATCTAGTGAATAAATAAAGTCAGATTGCAATTTTAAAAAAATTTGATATAAATTTTTTATAATACATTCTTTAAAGATTTCAATTTCTTCGGATGTTTTTGTATGACCAGCAGAATTAAAAAATTCAGTATAAGATTTAAATGAACAAGATTGATTACGTTTATGAGAAAAGTGTGTTTTCTCATTAGAATTTTTAGCTCTAACAAATAACTCTTTGCCACAAAAAGGGCAAAAAGTAGGACTGTAGACTCCTTTATTTTCAGATTCTAAGCGATAATCGTTAATATGAATAATACGATTATTATCAGTTATACTGTAAAACATATAATTACCTTAAAATTAATATCAAAATATAATATTCTAAATAGTATTTAAATAGAACTAGAGATGGAGGGATAGTGTGGAAGAATTAAGCATAAAACTTAATCAACATTTTGCTGGTAAAGTTGTTAGAAAAGATTTAACGCAAAAATTAAAACAAGGTGCAAATGTACCTATATATGTACTTGAATATTTACTTGGAATGTATTGTGCTACTGATGATGAAGATAGTATTAATGAAGGGGTAGAAAGAGTAAAAAATATTCTAGCTGATAATTTTGTTAGACCAGATGAAGCAGAGAAGATTAAATCTAAAATTAGAGAAATGACAAGATATACTGTTATAGATAAAATAAAAGTTAAACTTAATGAAAAAAAGGATATATATGTAGCTGAATTTTCTAACTTAGGTTTAAAGGAAGTTGAAATATCAGCTAATTATGTTAAAGAGTTTGAAAAGTTATTAGGTGGAGGAATATGGTGTATTACTAAAATACAGTATTATTATGAGGAAGGTGCAAAAAATCAAAATCCTTTTATAATAGATTCAGTAACGCCAATACAAATGCCTAATATGGACATGGATGAACTTATTGAAGGTAGAAAACAATTTACAAAAGAGGAATGGATTGATATTCTTATTAGAAGTATAGGTATGGAACCAACTCAACTTGATTATAAAGTTAAGTGGCATATGCTTTTAAGGATGGTACCATTATGTGAAAATAATTATAATATGTGTGAACTTGGCCCAAGAGGAACAGGGAAATCTCATTTATATAAAGAAATTTCACCTAATTCAATATTAGTATCAGGTGGTCAAACTACAGTAGCAAATCTTTTCTATAATATGTCCCAAAGAAAAATAGGATTAGTTGGCATGTGGGACACAGTAGCTTTTGATGAAGTGGCTGGTATAACTTTTAAAGATAAAGATGGAATTCAGATAATGAAGGATTATATGGCTTCTGGATCTTTTGCAAGAGGTAAAGAAGAAAAAGCTGCATCTGCATCAATGGTTTTCGTAGGAAATATAAATCAAAGTGTAGATGTACTTTTAAAAACATCACATCTTTTTGAACCATTTCCAGAAGCAATGGCTTACGATAGTGCATTTTTTGATAGAATGCATTTTTATCTTCCAGGTTGGGAAATTCCTAAAATGAGACCAGAACTAATAACAAATAATTTTGGGTTTATTACAGATTATTTGGCAGAATTCTTAAGACATATGAGAAAAACAACCTTTGGCGATGCTTTTGACAAGTATTTCAAGTTAGGAAACAATTTAAATCAAAGAGATGTAATTGCTGTTAGAAAAACAGTATCGGGTTTAGTTAAATTATTATATCCTAATGGAGAATTTGAAAAAGAAGATATTGAAGAAATTTTAAGATATGCTTTAATAGGACGAAGAAGAGTAAAAGAGCAGCTTAAGAAAATAGGTGGAATGGAATTTTATGATGTACATTTCTCTTATATAGATAATGAAACTATGCAGGAAGAATTTATTTCAGTACCAGAACAAGGATCAGGTTCACTAATACCAGAAGGACTATTAAAATCAGGTCAAGTTTATACAATTGGAGTTGGAAATTCTGGTATGATAGGTGTTTATAAAATAGAAACAGAGGTTATATCAGGATCAGGAAAGTTTGAAAAAACTGGTTTGGGTTCAGATAGAGAAGCAAAAGAAAGTATAGAAACAGCATTTAGATATTTTAAAGCAAATAGTAGAAATATTAGTGCATCTATATCTACGACAAGTAAAGATTATTTAATGCATATCCAAGATGTTAATGGTGTTGGTATGACATCAGAATTATCTTTAGCAGCAATAATTGCAATGTGTTCAGGGGCTTTAATGAAACCAGTACAAAGCCAATTAGCTGTATTAGGTTCAGTGAGCATAGGTGGAACAATAAATAAAGTAGAAGATTTAGCTAATACTTTACAAGTATGTTTTGATGCTGGAGCAAAGAAAATACTATTACCAATGATAAATGCAGCAGATATATCAGTAGTTCCACCAGAATTATTTGCTAAATTCCAAATAATGTTTTATAGTGGAGCAGAAGATGCAGTTTTTAAAGCTTTAGGTGTTCAATAATATAATTTTTATAATAAAAGGAGAGGCTTATGGCAAAATCAAAATTTGTTGAAGTTAAAACAATACAAGGAGAAGTATATCAGTATAATAGTGTTTCTGAAGCAATAGATAAATCTCCATTTGCATTATGGTATATACTACGAAAAAGAGAATGTAAAAAATATGAGAATCAAATAAATAAAGTTAAAAGAGTAAAAGTAAATGATATAGTAGTATATGAACGTTAAAAAAAGAATTTTTATTTTATAAAAACAATTAAAAATAAAATTGACATAATATGCAAATAATGGTATAATTCATTTAGAAACTAGGTAAATATATAGCATATCGAGAGTTTAACTAGTTACTATAACAAGGCAGTAAGCCGTGAAGTATCCCCTAGGTTCAGCAGAGCTTAGGGGTATCTTTTTATATAAAATAATGAGAGGTGTATATATTTGAAGGAAAGCATAAATTATAGGTTAGGACTTGATATTGGAATAACATCAGTTGGTTGGGCAGTAATAAATTTAGATAAAGAAAGAATAGAAGATTTAGGAGTTAGAATATTTAATGCAGCTGAAGATCCAAAGGATGGTTCATCATTAGCCTTACCTAGAAGATTAGCAAGAGGAAGAAGACGATTACTAAGAAGAAAAGCTTATAGAGTTAATAGGGTAAGAAATTTAATATTAAATGAAAAGATATTGACTAAGGAAGAATTAGATAATTTATTTACTAAAAATTATAGTGATGTTTGGAAGTCAAGAGTAGAAGGATTAGATAGAGGATTAAGTAATGAGGATTTTTCAAAGGTTTTAATTAATTTATGCAAAAGAAGAGGCTTTAAATCTAATAGAAAAGTAGATAAAAGTGATAAAGAATCAGGAGAAATATTAACAAGTATAAAACAAAATGAAGGAAAAATGAAAGAGCTTGGATATAGAACTATTGGAGAATATATTTATAAAGAAGCTATGTTTGAAGAAGATACTTATACACCACTTAGAAATAAATTTGGTAAATATAAAAATTGTGTTTCAAGAGATATGATAAGAGAAGAAATACATAAAATATTTGAAGCTCAAAGAAGCTTTGGTAATAATTTTGCAAGTGATGAAATTGAAGATAAATATTTAGATATTTTTAATTCACAAAGACCTTTTTCTAAATTTGATGATTTAGAAAAGATGGTTGGACTATGTACTTTTGAAAAAGATAAAAAGTATAAAAGAGCTCCAAAAAATTCAATATCAGCAGAAGAATTTGTTTTATATGATAATTTAAATAGAGTATCTATAATTAATAACGGAGATAAAAGAAAATTAACAGATGATGAAAGAAATTTAATTGTTGAGGAAGCTTATAAGAAAAAAGAAATTAAATATTCTTCAGTACGAAAATTGTTGAATTTAAAAGAAGAAGATAAGTTCTCAACTTTAACATATAATGGTGATAACCAAAAAACTGAAAATACAAAGTTTATTTCTATGAATGGATATCATGAAATTAGAAAAGCTGTAGAGCATGGTATAGGAAAAGATTATTTTGAAAATATAAAAGATAATAGAGAATTGTTAAATAATATAGCTTACGTTTTAAGTATAGCTAAAACTGATGAAGATATAATAAAACAATTAAATAAAAGAAATGTTCCGGATGAAATAATCGATGTTGTAAGTGACATAACTTTTAGTAAGTTTAGCAATTTGTCTATAGAAGCTTTAGAAAAAATACTGCCATTTATAAAGCAAGGCTATATGTATAATGAAGCTTGTGAAAAAGCTGGATATGATTTTAAAGCTATATATAATGGTGAAAAATTATATAAGTTACCAGTTATAGATATTGATGAAATAGTTAATCCAGTAGTAAATAGAGCATTATCACAAACAAGAAAGGTAATAAATGCTGTTATAGATAGATATGGGTCACCTATAGGAATAAATATAGAGCTAGCTAGAGAATTAGCTAAAAATTTTAAAGATAGAAAGCAAATAGAAAAAGAACAAAAAGAAAATAGAGATAAAAATGATAAAATAAGAACTGAGTTGAAATCATTAACAGGAAAAGAACCTACTGGTAGTGAAGTTTTAAAATATAAACTATGGGTAGATCAAAATAATGAATGTGCATATACTCAAGAAAAGATATATATAGAAAAGTTATTTGAACCAGGGTATTGTGAGATAGACCATATTATACCATTTAGTAGAAGTTTTGATGATAGTCTAAATAATAAAGTTTTAGTTATTGGATGTGAAAATCAACATAAGGGTAATAGAACACCATACGAGTATTTTGGAGCAGATGAAGAAAGATGGAATAAATTTGAGATTTGGGTTAATTCAAGTAGATTAAATTATAAAAAGAAAAATAATTTACTTAAAAAGAAGTTCTCGGAAGAAGAGCAAAGAGAATGGAAAGAAAGAAATCTACAAGACACTAAATATATTTGTAGATATATATCTAACTTTATAAGTAATAGATTATTATTTAAAGAAAGTGAATCAAAAAGAAAAGTGATAAATATAAATGGTAGAGCAACTGCATATTTAAGAGCAAAATGGGGTCTTATTAAAGTAAGAGAAGATGGAGATAAGCATCATGCCTTAGATGCAGCAGTAGTTGCAGTAGCAACTCAAGGTATGGTAAATGAAATATCTAAATATAGTAAAGCTAATGAATTAAAATATATAAGAAATAATGATGAATTCATTGATATAGAGACAGGTGAAATTGTTGAATTAGAATCATATAGATATTTACTTAAAGATAAGTTACCAAGACCATGGCTTGGGTTTAGTGAAGAATTAATTATGAGATTAAGTAATGATCCAATAGAAGAATTGAAGAAGTCTCCAATAAAATCATATGATGATGAATTTACAAAGAATACAGTTAGGCCAATATTTGTATCAAGAATGCCATTTAGAAAAATTGGTGGAAGATTATTTAAAGAAACTATTTATTCAAAGAAAAACTTTACTGAAGATGGATTCATAACAAAGAAAAACTTGAATGAATTAACTAAAAAAGATTTTGAAAATATATATAATTATAATAGTGATAGAAAACTATATGATGCTATTAAAGAAAGATTAGAAGAATTTGATTGGAATGCTAAAAAGGCATTTGAATCTGAATTTAGAAAACCAACTAAAGATGGTAAATTAGGACCAATTGTTAGAAGTATAAAGATTAAATCTAAAGAACCATTTAAGGTAAAGGATGCTATAAGTTTAAATCAAGGTACAGCAGCTAAAGAAGGAATGGTAAGAATAGATATATATGAAAAAGATGAAAAATTTTATTCGGTACCAGTATATAGATACCAATTATTAAATAGAGAGATTCCTAAGAAAGCAGCAGTAGCAGCAAAAACAGAAGATGAATGGATTTATATGGATGAAAGCTATAAATTTAAGTTTTCTATTTATAAAAATGATTTAATTGAAATTAAATACAAGAAAAAAGCAGGATACTTTGGATATTATGATTCATTTGATAGATCTACAGCATTATTGACTATTGAAGTACATGATAATTCAGAAAGATATAGAGGAATTGGCATAAAAGCAGGGGTTTCGGAGTTTAATAAATATGAAGTAGATATTTTAGGTAGATATTATAAGGTTAAAGATGGTAAATAAATGAGTTTTAGAAGTGTAATAATTTCAAATCCAGCCAATTTAGCATTAAAAAATAATAATTTAATAATAACAAATGAAGATGAATTTCAAATTCCAGTTGAAGATATATCAGTATTATTAATTGAATCACCTGCTGTTAAAGTTACAGCAAGACTTATTAGTAAATTATCTGAATATAGTGTGGCAACAATAGTATGCGATGATAAACATTTACCATCATCAATAGTTTTACCATTAAACCTTCATTATAAAACATTTAAAGTTCTTAAAGATCAACTTTCACAAAGTGCTGCTTTTAGTAAAAGAATTTGGCAAAGTATAATAAAACAAAAACTTAAAAATCAAGGATTATGTTTAGAGATTTCTAACAATGATGGATATAAATTTTTATATAAATTATCTCAAGATGTAGAAAGTGGAGATAAAGGAAATAGAGAAGCTATAGGGGCAAAGTATTATTTCAAATCATTGTTTGGAGAAAAATTTAATAGAAATGATATAAATGGAATAAATTCTGCATTAAATTATGGTTATACAATAATTAGAAGTGCAGTAGCAAGATCTTTAGTAATGTATGGTTTTAATACATCTCTAGGAGTATTTCATTGCAATGAGCTTAATTCATATAATTTAGTAGATGATTTTATGGAGCCATTTAGACCTATAGTAGATTTATGGGTTTATAAGAATATAAGTATAGATGAAGATTTAACAAAAGAAAACAGAATAGCATTAGTTGATTTAATAAACTGTGATTGTATTATAGAAGGAAAAAATCATTCAGTATTAAATGCAATAGATAAAATGGTAGCTTCTTATACAACAGCTTGTAATAAAAAAGATTATAGATTAATAAAATTACCAGAAATAAAAGATATAGAATACCACTATTATGAGTAATAGATATATGAGATTATTAGTTTTCTTTGATTTACCTGTTGTTAAAAAAGAAGATAGAAAAGAATATCAAAATTTTAGAAGATTTTTATTAAATGATGGATATATAATGCTACAATATTCAGTTTATTCAAGAATATGTAATGGAATAGATGGAACAAATAAGCACATTAATAGGCTTCAAAAGAATATTCCACCTAAGGGATCGGTTAGATATTTACAAATAACAGAAAAGCAATATACAGAAATGAAATTTCTTGTAGGTTCACCAAAAAAGCAAGAAAAACAAATAAATTCAGGACAATTAAATGTTTTTTAAATAGTAAAAACCCCTTAAAACTTAGTGTTTTCAAGGGGTTTAAGCATGTGTATTATAGCATATCGAGAATTTACTAGGAACTATAACTAAACTTCCTAATCCTATAACTTTAGAAAATTATAGCATATCGAGAATTTACTAGGAACTATAACACTTCAAAAACTCAATTGGATGGTGGCTTAATTATAGCATATCGAGAATTTACTAGGAACTATAACTGGAAGAGTAAGAAGTGTTGAAGATGGTAAATTATAGCATATCGAGAATTTACTAGGAACTATAACATGAAATAAATGCTAAAAAAATAGGGATAAATTATAGCATATCGAGAATTTACTAGGAACTATAACTATTTGTATATAACTTATAAGACGAAATGAATTATAGCATATCGAGAATTTACTAGGAACTATAACATCTGGTGTAATATTATCTTCTGGACTAAAATTATAGCATATCGAGAATTTACTAGGAACTATAACACAAATGGATGTTGTGAAAAAGCTATAGGAATTATAGCATATCGAGAATTTACTAGGAACTATAACACAAATGGATGTTGTGAAAAAGCTATAGGAATTATAGCATATCGAGAATTTACTAGGAACTATAACATGCCATGTTGTAGTAATAACATCCTTCCTATTATAGCATATCGAGAATTTACTAGGAACTATAACAGTTTGGAGGTTCTTTATTTGAAGAGAAAAATTATAGCATATCGAGAATTTACTAGGAACTATAACAGCAGGAGCAGCAATAGCAGGAGCTGGATAATTATAGCATATCGAGAATTTACTAGGAACTATAACAGATTAGATAGAATAAGTAGAAATGTTGCTATTATAGCATATCGAGAATTTACTAGGAACTATAACTATCTTACTATAGTTGATATTAGATTTAAAATTATAGCATATCGAGAATTTACTAGGAACTATAACTATTACATCAACTTCATATATAATTCTTGTATTATAGCATATCGAGAATTTACTAGGAACTATAACATAAAGGAGAAGGGAAAATATGCCGTTAGTATTATAGCATATCGAGAATTTACTAGGAACTATAACTTCTTGCGTAAGAAGATAAATCACTTGTTTATTATAGCATATCGAGAATTTACTAGGAACTATAACCTTATAGGTGCTGCATAAGACGGATTTTTTATTATAGCATATCGAGAATTTACTAGGAACTATAACACCACTATATAAAGATATGCAAAGTTGTGGATTATAGCATATCGAGAATTTACTAGGAACTATAACTAAAAAAACACGCTTACCGTGGGACGAATTATTATAGCATATCGAGAATTTACTAGGAACTATAACCATTTCAAAGAAATAACCATCTATTGTTAATTATAGCATATCGAGAATTTACTAGGAACTATAACAAGATACATTTAATAGATTTTCAACCAATTATTATAGCATATCGAGAATTTACTAGGAACTATAACGGATTGCGTAGAAGCTAAAGAAGGATTAAATTATAGCATATCGAGAATTTACTAGGAACTATAACATTACAAGTTCCCCCTCTTCAACATCATCAATTATAGCATATCGAGAATTTACTAGGAACTATAACTCGTTATTATCTTCATATTTCCATACTACAATTATAGCATATCGAGAATTTACTAGGAACTATAACAATAAACTTAGTACTAGATATTGAGGTTTCATTATAGCATATCGAGAATTTACTAGGAACTATAACCCATCTGATAATGTTATATAACATCTGCAAATTATAGCATATCGAGAATTTACTAGGAACTATAACCTTATAAGGGATTAATTGGAAATATAGGTAATTATAGCATATCGAGAATTTACTAGGAACTATAACTTCATCAGCGTAACACCCATAATAAGCATTATTATAGCATATCGAGAATTTACTAGGAACTATAACTAAAAATGCTATCTTACCAAGTGGAGTATATTATAGCATATCGAGAATTTACTAGGAACTATAACGAAAAAACACAAGACGATTCTAAAAAGTATATTATAGCATATCGAGAATTTACTAGGAACTATAACATACAATATACCTAAAAAGGTTAGAGACCTATTATAGCATATCGAGAATTTACTAGGAACTATAACAAGCTCCAGCTAATATAGCAACGGCTCCCGATTATAGCATATCGAGAATTTACTAGGAACTATAACCCACCTTTGCGTATAATGAATCATCACCATATTATAGCATATCGAGAATTTACTAGGAACTATAACAAGATATAAGGATGAATTAAAAGACATTGAATTATAGCATATCGAGAATTTACTAGGAACTATAACGAGAAGGAACTGATAAAAAGGTATTTGGGGATTATAGCATATCGAGAATTTACTAGGAACTATAACGTAACTAAGTGTGCTACATCCCTAACTAATATTATAGCATATCGAGAATTTACTAGGAACTATAACACAAAATACTGATATAACTAGGGATAAAAAATTATAGCATATCGAGAATTTACTAGGAACTATAACCTGGGAATATATTAATAGACGATCTATATATTATAGCATATCGAGAATTTACTAGGAACTATAACCTGGTGTATTTACAAATGTAGTTGATGGTTATTATAGCATATCGAGAATTTACTAGGAACTATAACATAGGATCATTAGTAGCTTTGGGATTTATAATTATAGCATATCGAGAATTTACTAGGAACTATAACTAAGCAAGAACTCACTAATAAGAAGGGGAGATTATAGCATATCGAGAATTTACTAGGAACTATAACTAGTTACTTGCAGCTTTAATTTTTTCTTGTATTATAGCATATCGAGAATTTACTAGGAACTATAACTCTCGAATTTAACTTTTGACATTTAAACCAATTATAGCATATCGAGAATTTACTAGGAACTATAACCTAAAGGTAGATTACCATTATTATATTCATATTATAGCATATCGAGAATTTACTAGGAACTATAACACCTTCATTTGTAGAAGTTGGTAACATCATATTATAGCATATCGAGAATTTACTAGGAACTATAACAGTTGTTGACGGAGATGTTAAAGTTGTAGAATTATAGCATATCGAGAATTTACTAGGAACTATAACTTTGTAAAAATGCTTTTTCGCCCTTCTTTAATTATAGCATATCGAGAATTTACTAGGAACTATAACAGTTAAGTAATAACTACATAAGGAGGTAATATTATAGCATATCGAGAATTTACTAGGAACTATAACATTAGCTGAAAGTGATGTTGAACATAGTTAATTATAGCATATCGAGAATTTACTAGGAACTATAACAATAATCGGTGTAGATAGTACAAATACAAAATTATAGCATATCGAGAATTTACTAGGAACTATAACTAACATCTCCGGATATTACATCAGGGAGAATTATAGCATATCGAGAATTTACTAGGAACTATAACTCTATATCTTGGACTAAATATTTAGATTCTATTATAGCATATCGAGAATTTACTAGGAACTATAACTAACGTGCAATAGTAGATATAAGGTTAAGATTATAGCATATCGAGAATTTACTAGGAACTATAACAATATAAGAAAGGGGTGATTAAATGTTTGATTATAGCATATCGAGAATTTACTAGGAACTATAACGTATTTATAGTGTGGTTATGTTCTATATTGATTATAGCATATCGAGAATTTACTAGGAACTATAACCTAGAAGAAGATGACTGTCCACATCAGGTAGATTATAGCATATCGAGAATTTACTAGGAACTATAACGTGGGTGGCTCAATGGAATACAGAATTAAATTATAGCATATCGAGAATTTACTAGGAACTATAACGGTAGACAAAAGCCTACCTTTTTAAACTATATTATAGCATATCGAGAATTTACTAGGAACTATAACAGAAGGTATTGATGCTTACAATAGTGCATTAATTATAGCATATCGAGAATTTACTAGGAACTATAACTGACTTAACTATAGGTAATATAGCTTTAAAATTATAGCATATCGAGAATTTACTAGGAACTATAACATAGGCGAATATGTAGACATAATATAAATATTATAGCATATCGAGAATTTACTAGGAACTATAACAAAAGAATGTAGTTTAGTTTCTCAAATGAAATTATAGCATATCGAGAATTTACTAGGAACTATAACAGAAATGAGAGAGTTGTGTACTGAAAAAGAATTATAGCATATCGAGAATTTACTAGGAACTATAACGTTGGTATTTAGTTTATTGTCTATATCCTAATTATAGCATATCGAGAATTTACTAGGAACTATAACTGACAGAGCAATACAACGGACAGGGTTTATATTATAGCATATCGAGAATTTACTAGGAACTATAACTGTAACTATGAAGTATCAACTATAATAGAAATTATAGCATATCGAGAATTTACTAGGAACTATAACTTGCATTATCTCTTGTATGCTCTCTCTTCCATTATAGCATATCGAGAATTTACTAGGAACTATAACAGTAGAGAGTATATCAACTGAAATATATAATTATAGCATATCGAGAATTTACTAGGAACTATAACTAAATAAACTAAAGATATAAGAAAAGGAGAATTATAGCATATCGAGAATTTACTAGGAACTATAACTTCTTGTGCTGATACAGCATTAAGTATCTTATTATAGCATATCGAGAATTTACTAGGAACTATAACCCATTTTTATTACTTTCAAATGCATATGAAATTATAGCATATCGAGAATTTACTAGGAACTATAACCTAAAGATACTCCTTTTGGTAGGGGTGAAGATTATAGCATATCGAGAATTTACTAGGAACTATAACAGCTTTAGGTTTATATACATTTATGAATTAATTATAGCATATCGAGAATTTACTAGGAACTATAACAAAGTGGAGATTATACTTTAATAAATCTAAATTATAGCATATCGAGAATTTACTAGGAACTATAACAAAAGCCTTGAAACTATCTATTGAGTAAGCATTATAGCATATCGAGAATTTACTAGGAACTATAACGTTACGCTACTAATAGAATTAAAGTGCCTAATTATAGCATATCGAGAATTTACTAGGAACTATAACTTGAAGAGCATTACTACTATATCAATGAAAATTATAGCATATCGAGAATTTACTAGGAACTATAACTACTGCTCCTATGCTATCTATTGATGGGAAATTATAGCATATCGAGAATTTACTAGGAACTATAACCTTAATCATACCCTCTGGTGTTAGCCTTTTATTATAGCATATCGAGAATTTACTAGGAACTATAACACCTCCAACGGTCCTAGGAGAGTGATAAAAATTATAGCATATCGAGAATTTACTAGGAACTATAACTTAAATAAGCTTTAAATTACATTTAAACACATTATAGCATATCGAGAATTTACTAGGAACTATAACAAAGTGGAGATTATACTTTAATAAATCTAAATTATAGCATATCGAGAATTTACTAGGAACTATAACCAAAACAACTCTTTTAAAAACCTTCTTAATATTATAGCATATCGAGAATTTACTAGGAACTATAACAATTACTTAACTGGATTTAGATATTTAGCGATTATAGCATATCGAGAATTTACTAGGAACTATAACGCTATGTGCATTACACTATAAAAATAATTTATTATAGCATATCGAGAATTTACTAGGAACTATAACAACAAATTGAATTAATAAAAGAAAGTGGTTATTATAGCATATCGAGAATTTACTAGGAACTATAACACATGAACATCTACAAAGAATAATGGTTCAATTATAGCATATCGAGAATTTACTAGGAACTATAACAGCAGGAGCAGCAATAGCAGGAACTGGATAATTATAGCATATCGGGAATTTACTAGGAACTATAAAAATTATAGATATTCAATACATTAATTAATATTAAAATAAATTTCTGAAAGTTGATGAATTTTTCAATGTTATAAAATATGAAAAACAAATATATATTGAATAAAGAGAAAATTTTATTAATATATTTAAATATTAATGGGGTGAGAGGAGAAGTAATGTATGGGAGCAGTTAATAGAACAGCTCAGTGTAAAAAATGTGGGAGTGTTAATTTGAAAATAAAACAAAACATAGGATCTGTATTTTATTATTGCGCGGAATGTGGTAGTAGTATTGAACAGGTTATGTATGAGAAATATCAAACGGCACTTTCTACCTGTGAAAAATGTGGGAAAGATATTTTTAAGGGATGGATTACAGTTGATAAGGGAAATGAGCTTCATGAATATTGGGACGCTAAATGTATTAATTGTAATAGTATGCCTAAAACAGTATATGTAGATAATGAAGGTAATTTAATTAGCAATGTGGAACGTGAACTATTGATCAGGATAGATAAGATTGAAGAGTTAGAAGAAGAGGATGAAAATAATAAGTCAATAATCAGTAGTTTAAAATACGAAAAAGAAGATTTGAGTTATGAAATAGAAGAAAAAGATAGTAAAATATATGATCTAGAAAGAGAGTTATATTCAGCTAATAAAGAAATAGAGAATTTAAAGAGAAAAGTATCACAATTAGAGGATGAAGTATATTATTTAGAATATGAAATAAATAGATATTAATAATCGAGTAGGAGGAAAATAAAATAATTATTTTCCTCCTACTCGATTATTATATAAAACTTTAATATTGGGGTGTCGATAAATTAGAAAAAATATCGAAAACATTTCCTTTAATAATATTGATGGTATAATTATTTAGTATGAATATAATGTAAAATATGTTTAATTATTATATTATATAAAGTGTAATATTAGGGGATTAAGATAAGGAGATTTAATTATGAAAGATATAGTAAAATTAAATTATGCAGGAACTAAAAAAGTAAATGAAGGTAAGAATCCAAGGGTTTTATATGAACATCAAATAGAAGCTATTTCTAGATTAAATGAAATTAATAAGAAAGATTCTTTTAGTTCTTTATTAGTTTTACCAACTGGTGGTGGAAAGACAGCAACAGCAGTTTACTGGCTTTTAAAGGAAGCTGTAAATAATAAAAAGAAAATTTTATGGGTAGCCCATAGACATTTATTATTAGAGCAAGCAGCTGAAACCTTTAAAAATAATGCATATTCTAATTTACTTTATAACATAACAGAATTTAGTTACAGAATAGTTTCTGGAAAGCATGATAGAGCAATACATATAAAACCATCTGATGATATTCTTATAATTAGCAAAGATAGTGCTATTAAGAACCTAGAATATATAAATAAATGGATAGGTAAAGATGAAGAAGTATATTTAGTAATAGATGAAGCACATCATTCAATTGCAAAGTCTTATAGAAAATTAATAGATAATGTCTATGATAAAGTGAATAATGTTAAATTACTTGGTTTAACAGCAACTCCTTTTAGAACAGCAGATAATGAGGAAGGTCTATTAGCTAAGATATATAAAGATGGAATAGTATTTAAAATAGATTTAAAGGATTTAATAAAGAAAGAGATATTAGCTAGACCAAATTTTGAAGAGTGTGAAACAGAAATAAACTTTGGAGATAATTTAGGACTAAAGGCTATTAAAAGTATTGAAAATTTAGATATACTTCCAGAAGATGTAGCACAAAAAATAGCAGAAAATAAAGAACGTAATAGGTTAATAGTAAATAAGTATTTAGAAAAGAAGAATATATATGGACAAACTATTATTTTTGCAGTAAATAGGGTACATGCATTTGCTTTAAGAAAATTATTTGAAGAATCAGGAGTAAAAGCAGAAGTAATAGTTTCAGGAACTTTTTTAGAGTTTACAGGTGTTGATATATCTAATGAAGAAAATATAAGAAAATACAGAGATGGTAAAATTCAAGTACTTATAAATGTAAATATATTAACTGAAGGTATTGATTTACCACAAACTAAAACTGTATTTTTAACTAGACCAACTATTTCTACTATATTAATGACTCAAATGATTGGTAGAGCCTTAAGAGGGGAAAAAGCTGGTGGAACTAAGGAAGCACATGTAGTTAGCTTTATTGATGATTGGAAAGATCGTATAGCTTGGGTAAATCCAGAACTTAGTCAAGAAAATAACGAGTTTACAGATAATAATTATGATAATGAAAAGAAACTATTAAGGCTTATTTCAATAAAAAAGATAGAAGAATTTGCTATGTTAATGGATGAAACTGTTGATACTAGTGAGTTAGAAAAGATTGAGTTTATGAAAAGAGTGCCTTTAGGTATGTATGCCTTTACTTTTATAGATGATAATAGTATGGAGAAAAATTATCAGGTATTAGTTTATGATAGTACAAAACCTATGTATGAAGAATTTATAAATGATTTACCAATAATTTTTGAAGCTCATAATATTAATGAAGAGTATATAGAAAATGATGTAATGGATAAATTATTAGAAGAAGTAGAAGAGATATATTTCAATGAAAACATGTTACCTAAATACGATAAAGAAGATATAAAGAATATACTTAAATACTATGCAGAAAAAGAATGTAAGCCTAAATTTATAACATTTGAAGATGTGGATAGACAAGCTTTAGATTTAAAAACGATAGCTTTAAATATAATAGATAAAGATATGAGACGTTCAGAAATAAATGATTATATTGAATCTCTTTGGAATGATGAAAATCAAATTATAAAAATATACTTTAATAAAAAACTTTACTTTAAACAACAATTACAAAAGCAAATAGATATTTTAGAAAATCCAGAAGATTATCCTATTGAAGATTCAGAATTTATAGAAGAAACTAGGGAATTAGAAAAACTATCTATTAATGAAATAGAAAGAATATCTCCTAAAAAAGCAAAGAAAATAAAGGATAAGGTATATTATAAATTTACAAATAAAGATGGAACTCATTATTGTAAAAATTGTGGATATAAATCTAACTATAAAGGATTGTTTCAAATAGATCACATAAAACCTATGGCTAAAGGTGGACTGACTATTGTATCTAATTTACAACTTTTATGTAAAAATTGTAACAAGGTAAAAGGAGATAAATATGAGTAAATATTTGTACACTCCTAAAGATATAGTAGTTTTCTTTGATTATAGTGATTTTAGAAAATCAGATGAAAAAATGGTAAGAGAAGATTTATGGGAAAATAGAGATATTGTTTTAGATCCTAAATACAGAAAAGATAAAAAGAAATTTATAAATGAAATATCAAAATATATGGTTATATTAAGTTTAAAAGAGCATAAAAAGGAATTAGAGTAAATAAACACAATCTTTGAAGAATTAGGAAGCGAATATGAAATGAATTTATTAGAAAGAGAAGAATATTATGTAGAAGCTTTCTTTAGATTTATAAAGCTTAGATTAATATATATAGAAAACTATAATTTTATAAAAATAAAACTAAGAACACTATTAAGAAACTTTGGTTATAAAAGAAGAAGTGAAAATATAGTTAATAATGTAAAAAGAACAATAAAAGCTTTAAGATTAGAGTCTTACCTAAGAGATTATCAAGTTTGTGATATAAATGAAATAGATATAGATGATACTATAATAATAAGATTAAAAGAATAAAACAAAAGTTAGGTATTTTATACCCTACTAACACCATGGGTATTTAAAAGTGTATGTTCGCTTTTGCTTATTCAAATTATGTTTATAAATTGTGAGTGAGCTGTAATATTGTACTTAATGTGTTTTCTCATGATAAGGAGTTATAATATGATAAATTTAACAAATAAGCCAACTATAATAGGGAATAAAGTAATTCTTAGCCCTTTTCGTTATGAAGATATTGAATTTATGGAAGAGTGTTTAAAGGATCCTGAAGTGCTTAAATTTACAGGAAGTACAGCTGATTTTAATAGAGATGAAATTATAAAGTGGTATAATTCAAGAAATGAACAAAGTGATCGTCTTGATCTTGCAATTGTAGACAAACTAAATGATGTTGTTGTGGGAGAAGTAGTAATAAATGAATATGACGAAGTAAATCATAGCATGAATTATAGGATTCTTATTGGCCCAAGGGGGAGAGATAGCGGATTTGGATCAGAAGCAACATCTCTTCTTGTAGATTATGTATTTACAAATACAGATTTGAATCAATTAACATTAGGGGTATATGCCTTTAATCCAAGAGGAAAAAGAATTTATGAAAAGTGTGGCTTTGTTTTAGAAAGTATTGATGAAGGTGATTTAGAGTTTCAAGGTCAAATGATTGATTTAATTAATATGATATTAAAACGAGAGGATTGGGAAAAAATAAAGAAGCTAGATAAAGAATAACCTTTATGGAATTGATATTAAATTTAAGATGACATTTGTATTTGAATAGAAGAATATATACCGGCTGAGAAGAAAACATCAACTTGGCCGGCTCAAGTTCATTTAAAGTAAATTATTTTATCTATTTATAGAAATACCTTTGAGTTGACCAATAAGCTTTTGCTTCTTCTTCTAGTTTTTTTAGTCTAGTATAATAGTCAGGAAACTCACTTAGATGGGCAAGTGCTATTTTACCAGTTAAAAGAGGATTATCCTCAGTTACATTTGTAGGATTGTATTTTCTGCCATGTTCTAATTCTGTATCTAGGCCCATTCTAAATTGTTCAATATCAAACTTTTCTTTGCTAAAATCAATACCAAGTTTATTAGCAATTTCAATAGCTTCAGCAGTAGTAAAGCTACCTTTAGGAGCAGAAACTATTATTCTTGGTTTTATATTGTTGGTTTGGATATTATTTTCTAGGCTTAGATAAAGAATATAGTCATATTTATGTGCATGCTTTAATTCATCTGTAATGATTTCGAATAGCATATCTCTATGATATTTATCTGGAATTCCTGCTCTTATATCTCTATATCTTTCTACAGCACCAAGTTCACCAAATTTAGCTTTTCTTATTCCGCCTATATAGGATTCTGGTTTTTCAAAAGCAACATTATTTAGTAAAGGTGCATTATTACCTGTATAAAAAGAATATATTTCTCTAAAATATTTATTATGTTTTTTTTCATCATCTCGTATGCTGATAATAATATCTTTTTCTTCTTTAGTTGGAGCTAAAGAAAGTAGGTAATCATAAAAAAGTTCATCTTCTTTTTCACCCTGAATAGCATCCTTTACTAAAGCCAATGCTTCGTCTAAGGTTTTATATGATTTCTCTGCCTCATGAATTCTAAAATAATTCTGAGGAACAAAGTCTGGTAGAGAATAATACATTAGCATCCTCCTGAAAATATTGATTACATGAATATTATATGATAAGTTTAATGACCTGCTACATACTTAAATAAAGAAATAGAAATATAGATAATAAAGATATACAATAGAGTTATTTACAGAAAAAAATGAGAAGGTTGGATAAAAATGTATTTAAAAGATATATAGAGTATAATCAGATGGTATTTATCCAGTATAAGAGTAGATTACTCCTATACTGGATTTATTATTTTAGAAGATATTTATACTAAAAGTAAAATGAAGTTAGTTAATAAAAGTGTCAATAATTTGCATTTATAAATTTTTAGCAACTACTAAAGTTGCTTTATTTTCCTCAAAATATTCTATATATTCATTTGAAGGTACTGAATCCATAATTATATAATCTAAATCTGAAGCTTGACAGTATGTTAATAAGGCAGTTTTTCCAAGTTTAGTTTTATCTAATAATAAAAAATTACATTGACTTTTTTCAATAATAGCTTTTTTTATTTTAAATTCTTCATGGGTTGAATTAGTAATTCCTACTTTTGTAGACATTCCTGTGCAAGCCATAAAAGCTTTATTTATATTATAGTCTTTAATATATTGTAAAGCACTACTTCCAACTATAGAAGCGGTTACTCTTTTTAGAACTCCAGGAAGTGAAACAACATTTATATTAGGATAAAAAAGTGATTTGTATAAAACTATCACACTATTAGTTATAATAGTTAAATCTTTAATACCTTCTAAATAATCAATTATGTTTGCTGTAGTAGTTCCTGTATCAATAAAAATAATATCACCATCATTAATATATTTTGAAGCTTCTTTTGCAACCATAATTTTAAGATCCTCATTTATAATTTGACGTTCTTGAAAACTACTTAAAGTTAGAGGATCAGGTAGGATATTATTTATAGTAACGCCACCGTAAACTTTTTTTACTGTTCCTATTTTAGTCAAAAAATCAATATCTCTTCTAACGGTATTTTTAGAAATATTAAATTCTTCGCAAAGTTCATTTATTGTTACAAATTTGTTTCTAATTATAAAATCTTCTATTTGATCTATTCTTTTTACTCTCATAATTTATCACCCCTAAATATATTTTACAATAAATAACAAAAAAATCAATATATTACTCATAACTTACTCAAAATCTTTTCAAAATGTTGCCAATAGTAAATAGAAATGTTATAAAAAATCACCAAGAATTTATTGACATTACAGGTAATTATTGGTAATGTTTAATTAGGAACTCTAAATAATTTGGTCAATACTATAAGGGTAGTAATTAATGTGTTTAGAGAAATAAATAATATAAAAATAGTTTTATAAGTAAGAAAAAAATGATTTTGGTCTTACTAATAAATGATATTGATAAATTATGTTTATATAAAGGAGGTGAATTTATATTTTTTGTAGCTATAGTTAGAATAAACAGTAAATAATCATTCTACTTAACAACAGAAAAGCCCTTTAGTTATGAAGGAGAGAAGAATTATTAGCTTGTATATTTAATTATTTTTTGAGGGGGAAATATTCATGAAGTGTAAACGATTAAGGAAGTGTTTAGCTACATCTGTATTATCATTAATGGTGTTATCTTTAGCAGGATGTGGAGGTTCAAAAACTACTCAAGGTGAAGGCCCTAAAGAAACAAATGGAAGCAATGAGATAGAAGTTTCTGTTGTTTTAAAAGCAATAAATAGTGATTATTGGAAAATAGTAAAGGCTGGTGCAGATGATGCTGCTAAAGAACTAGGTGTAAAGGTTAATGTATTAGGACCTAATGCAGAAACAGACATTGCAGGACAAACTTCATTAATGGAAGATCAAATAGTTAAAAAAGTAGATGCTCTTGTTGTTGCTCCATCTCAACCAAGTGCTGCTATAGCAATTTTTGATAAGGCAGATAAAGCGGAAATTCCTGTATTGTTAATTGACACTAATGCTGAATGGGATAAGAAAAAATCATTTATTGGAACGGGAAACTTTGCAGGTGGTGAATTAGCTGGAAAATATATTGCAGAAAAATTAAAGGCAGGAGATGAGGTAGCTATAATTAGAGGAGCTTTAGGTGACAATACTCACGATGAACGTGTTAATGGTGCAAAAAAAGCTTTAGAAGAAAGGGGCATAAAAGTTCTAACTCCTCAACCTGCAGATAGTGATAGAAATAAAGGTATGAGCGTAATGGAAAATATTTTACAAACTAATCCTAATGTTAAAGCAGTGTATGCTTCTAACGATGAAATGATATTAGGCGCTGTAAGAGCATTACAACAAGCTGGTAAAGGAGATGTAGTAACTGTTGGATTTGATGGTTCTCCAGATGCTTTAGCAGCTATACAAAAGGGAGAACTAACAGCCTCTGTTGCACAAAGTGCTTATAATATAGGTAAATATGGTGTTGAAGCTGCAGTGAAATTTGTAAAAGGCGAAAAAATTGATTCTGTTATTGATACAGGCACAGAAATAATTGATAAAAATAATGCAAAAGCAAAAGAAGATGAAATCAACAAAATATTAGGTAAATAGAAATTAATTAAGATTACCTTATTTGATTTATGAATAAGGTAATCTACATTCCAAAATACTTCAGAAAAGATATTGTAGACAATAAGGAAGTATGTAACAAAAAAGACTAACCATACTTTTATCAATAAAATGGAGGTCAAAAATGAAAAAGCTATTAGAATTAAAAAAAATATCGAAATATTTTCCAGGTGTTAAAGCTTTGGAAGCTATTGATTTAGATATTTATCCGGGAGAGGTTCACGGAATTATAGGTGAAAATGGTGCAGGTAAATCAACTTTAATTAAAATTTTAACTGGTGCGCACAGTAATGATGAAGGAAAAATCTTTATTGAAGGAGAAGAGGTTAAAATAAATGGACCAAGAGATGCAATGCAATATGGTATTACTGCAATATATCAAGAACTTAATACTATTCCACATTTAACTGTAGCAGAGAATGTTTTTTTAGGTAGAGAACTCAAGACTTCTGAAAAAAGGGGTTTTTTAAAAATAAAAGAAATGAGAGAAAAATCAAAAGCTCTCTTAAATGATTTAGGCCAAAATATTGACACAGCTTCAAATATTTCAAAGTTGGGAATTGGGAAACAACAAATGGTTGAAATTGCAAAGGCTTTAAGTATTAATACTAAAATACTAATTATGGACGAGCCAACTGCAAGTTTAACAGATAGAGAAGTAAAAGAACTATTGCGAACTGTAAAAGAACTTAAGGCTAAGGGGATTTCAGTAATTTATATATCTCATAGACTTGAAGAAGTTATGGAAATATGTGACACAATAACTGTAATGAGAGATGGTAAAAAGATTGAAACAAGAAATAGAAGTGAAGTTGATTCAATAGATACATTAATTAAATTAATGGTTGGAAGAAGCTTAGAACAACAATATCCTAAAATAAAAGTTCAAATAGGAGAAGAAGCTTTAAGGGTTGAAAATTTAACAAAAGAAGGAGTTTTCAAAAATATAAGTTTTAATGTTAGAAAAGGGGAAATAGTTGCAGTTGCAGGTTTAGTAGGAGCAGGAAGAACAGAAGTTATGAGGACTATTTTTGGAGTAGATAGTTACGACTCTGGAGATATCTACATTAGCGGTAATAAAGTAAATATAAAATGTCCTAGAGATGCAATGAATTTAGGAATTGCCTTTTTAACAGAGGATAGAAAAGGACAAGGATTAATACTAGATCAAGATATTAATTACAATGTTAATATTTCATCTCTAGATAAAATGAAAAAGAGAGTTTTATTAAATATTACAAATATGAAAGATAGAGCTATTAATAATATAAAGCAATTAAATATAAAACCACAAAAACAAGATTTTATTGTTGGACAGCTAAGTGGAGGTAATCAACAAAAAGTCGTAATAGGAAAGTGGCTAAATACTAATGCTAGCATATTTATTATTGATGAACCAACAAGGGGAATTGATGTAGGTTCGAAGGTTGAAGTTTATAACGTGTTAAATGAATTAATTAAGAAAGGTGCTGCCGTAATTATGGTATCCTCTGAGCTACCTGAAGTATTAGGAATTAGCGATAGGATATTTGTAATGCATGAAGGGGAAATGAAAGCAGAAATAAATATAGAAGAGGCAAATCAAGAAAATATTATGCATGCCGCAACAGGAGGTAAATAGAATGGGAGAGAAAAGTGTAAATGGCTTAATTAAGAAGATATCAAATAAAGAAACGGTATATAAGTTTGGATCTTTGTTAGGACTAGTAATAATATGTGTAATTTTATCAGTAACGTCACCAGAATTTTTGACAAGCAGAAATTTAATGAATGTTCTTAGACAGTGTACAATTAATGCATTAATTGCAGTTGGTATGTTATTACCAATACTTACTGCTGGTATTGATTTATCAGTTGGATCAATGTTAGCACTTTCAACTTGCTTTACAGGAATTGCATTAAATTCATGGGGAGTAAATCCTCTTGTTGGAATATTATTAGGATTACTAATGGGAGGTTTTTTAGGACTACTTAATGGTTTAATGCTAACTAAGATGCATTTGCCACATCCATTTATATCTACACTTGGTATGAAAAATATTGCTAGAGGAATAGCATTAATAATTACAGCAGCTTCTCCAATTTCAGGCTTTTCAAGTTCAGTACAATTTCTTGGCTCAGCAAACCTATTTGGTATGCCTGTAAGTTTTATATTAGTTATTTTCGTATTTATAATTTTCTCAATTTTTCTTAATAGAACAGCACAAGGCAAGTATATCTATGCAGTAGGAAGTAATAAAGAAGCTGCTAGACTATCAGGTATAAATGTAGATAAAACCCTAATTCTTGTTTACACAATTTGTGGCTTTATGGCTGCATTAGCTGGTATTGTTCTTATTGGTAGAGTAAATTCAGCAGCACCACTTTCAGGTTTAGATTACGATTTAGATGCCATAGCAGCATGTATAATAGGCGGAGCTTCATTTATGGGAGGTAAGGGTAATGTTTCAGGTGTAATGATAGGGGTATTAATAATGGCGGTATTAAGAAATGGTCTAAATCTTTTAGGGGTATCTCCTGATGTGCAAAATGTTGCAGTAGGTTCAGTAATAATAATAGCTGTATATGTTGATGTTTTAAGGGCAAGAGCTTCTAAAAAAGCTAAACTAGTATCTTAAAAATTCTAAACACAAAAGGAGTTGATAATTAGTGTTAAAGAATTCCATATATAATGAGGATAAAATAAAGACTATTTCAGAAATTAATGGTGAAAATAAAAATATGATGATGGATATATATTCTAAAATTATGTCAAAAGATGAATATTTTAGAGTAGTATCAGATGATAAAGAAATTGCCATATTACTTATACAAGGAAGTGTAAATTTAGAGTGGAAAGGTAATTCTTATATTGCTAAAAGAGAAAGCTTTTTTGATGATTTGCCAATTTGTTTACATGTTCCTAAAAATGTAGAAATTATTGTTAAAGCATTAGAGGAAAGTGAAATATTAATTCAAAAAACAATAAATAATAATACTTTTGAATGTAAATTATATAAGAAAAGTGATATAGAAGTAACTAATTCAAGTTATGAGCTTTGGGATGGAACTGCAAAAAGAGATATTATAACAATATTTGATTATGATAATGCACCTTACTCTAATATGGTTATGGGGGAAGTACGAAATTACCCTGGAAAATGGTCAAGTTTTGTACCACATAGTCATCCACATCCCGAAGTTTATTATTATAGATTTGATAAATCACAAGGTTTTGGAGCATGCTTTATAGGAGATAATGCGTATAAAATAACTGATGGTAGTTATGCAGCAATTTCAGGTGGAATGAGTCACCCACAAGTTTGTGCACCTGGGTATAGAATGGCATATGTTTGGATGATTAGACATTTAGATGGAAATCCGTGGAATAAGACTAGAATAGATGATGAAGAGCATGTATGGCTGTTAAATAATTGATAATTATAGGAGGCGGAGAAATGAATACTATTAGAATGACTATGGGACAAGCTATAGTAAAGTTCTTAGATAATCAATATGTATCCTTCGATGGAATAGAAACCAAGTTTGTTGATGGTATTTTTACTGTATTTGGACATGGAATAGTATGCGGACTTGGTCAAGCCTTAGATGAGAATAGAGGAAACTTAAAAGTATATCAAGGTAAAAATGAACAAGGAATGGCACATGTAGCAACCTCTTTTGCAAAGCAAAATAATAGAAGAAAAATAATAGCCTGTGCATCCTCTATTGGACCAGGTGCTGCTAATATGGTTACAGCAGCAGCAACTGCAACTGTGAATAATATTCCATTATTATTGTTACCAGGAGATTCATTTGCTTCTAGACAACCAGATCCTGTATTACAACAAATTGAACAATGGAATAATCCAAGTGTAACAACAAATGATGCATTTAAAGCAGTATGTAAGTACTGGGATAGAATTTCAAGACCAGAGCAAGTTATGTCATCCCTTATTAGTGCAATGAGAGTATTAACAGATCCAAGTGAAACAGGAGCATGTTGTTTGGCTATACCTCAAGATGTTCAAGGTGAAAGTTATGATTATCCTGAAGACTTTTTTAAAAAGAGAGTTTATGAAATAAGAAGATTTTATCCTTGTAAAGAAGAAATACAATTAGCCGTTGAAGTAATAAAAGAAAGCAAATATCCTATGCTAATTTGTGGTGGGGGAGTTAGATATTCTGAAGCAGGAGAAGTTTTAGAAAAATTTTCAAAAGAGTTAAATATTCCAATTGGAGAAACACAAGCTGGTAAAAGTGCATGTAGGGGTAACTTTGAAAATAATCTTGGTGGTGTTGGTGTTACTGGTAATTTAGCCGCTAATACAATTGCAGAAAATGCTGATTTGGTTATAGGTGTAGGAACTAGATTTAGCGATTTTACAACAGCTTCAAAGTCATTATTTAAAAATAGAAATGTAAAGTTTATTAATATAAATACCTCTAGATTTCATGCTTTTAAGCTTGATAGTGTAAGTGTTGTTGGAGATGCTAAAATTTCATTAGAAATTATATTAGAAGAACTAAAGGGTAAATATTTAAGTAGCTATGGAAATGAAATTATGGAAGTTAAAAAACAATGGGATGAAGAAATGAAAAAATTAACTAGTTATCATTATAATGATAATTTTGAGCCACTAATTAAGGCTAGAAATGAATCAAGCATAAATGAATTTATTGAGTTATTTGGAAGTTCATTAACACAAACAGAAGTAATAGGTAAAATACGTGAAATTATTGATGATGATGCAATAATTGTTGGAGCATCAGGAAGTTTACCAGGTTGTTTACAAAGAATGTGGGAGACGAATTCCAGATACAGCTACAATATGGAATATGGATATTCATGTATGGGATATGAAATAGCAGGTGCACTAGGCTCTAAGATGGCAGATAAAGATAAAGAAGTATATGCTATGGTTGGAGATGGTAGTTTTCTAATGCTTCATAGTGAGATGGTAACTGCTTTACAAGAAAATAAGAAAATCAATATATTACTATTTGATAATTGTGGATTTGGCTGTATAAATAATCTTCAAATGTCAAATGGAATAGGTAATTTAGCAACTGAATTTAGATATAGAAGTGATGATATTAATGAAAATGGTTCATTAATATCAATAGATTATGCAAAAGTAGCAAGTGGTTATGGATATAAGACTTATAGAGTAAGAACTATAGAAGAGTTAGAAGAAGCTTTAATAGATAGCAAAAAACAAAATATAGGTACTTTATTGGACATTAAAATTTTACCTAAGACAATGACTGATGGATATAAGGCGTGGTGGCATGTAGGAATAGCTGAAACATCATTGAATGAAAAGGTAAATGAAGCTTATAAAAATAAAGAAAAAAATAGACTAAATGCAAGAAGATATTAGGAGGGAGAATTTATGTTAGATTCAAAAAAAGTAAAATTAGGTATTGCACCAATAGCTTGGACAAATGATGACTTACCTGACTTAGGAAAAGAAAATACATTTGAACAATGCGTTAGTGAAATGGCCTTAGCAGGATTTACTGGATCAGAAGTTGGAAATAAATATCCCAAAAATGTTGAGGAATTAAAAAAGGCTTTGGAATTAAGAGGAATTAAGATATGTAATGCATGGTTCTCAACATTTTTAACAACTAAACCATACGAAGAAACCGAAAGAGAATTTATAAAGCATATAACTTTTCTTAAAGAAATGGGAGCTACTGTTGTTGGGGTATCAGAACAAGGACACAGTATTCAAGGAACTGATTTAGCAGTTTTTGATAATAAATATATTTTAAATGATGAAGAATGGGATATGCTATGTAAAGGCTTAAATAAATTAGGAAAGGTTGCTAGTGATATTGGCATAACCTTAACCTTCCATCATCATATGGGAACTTCAGTACAATTTTTATCAGAAATAGATAGATTAATGGAAGGTACTGATGAGAGATATGTAAATTTATTATTCGATTCTGGACATTTGTCATACTGTGGTGAAGATCCATTAGAAGTTGCTAGAAAATATAAGGATAGAATAAAGCATGTCCATTTAAAAGATATTAGAAGAGAAGTTGTTGATAGCGTAAAAGAAAATAAAGAAAGCTTTTTAACTGGAGTAAGGAAAGGAACATTTACAGTACCAGGAGATGGTTATATAGATTTTGAACCAATATTTAAAGTTTTTGAAGAATCTAATTATGAAGGCTGGATGGTAGTTGAAGCAGAACAAGATCCATCTATAGCAAATCCTCTTGAATATGCAATAAAAGCAAGAAAGTATATAAAAGAAAAGGCTGGAATTTAATTAGTATAAGTTATAAGGAGGGATTTTGAAATGGCAGAGAAATTAAAATATTTTATACATGGAGAATATGTTGAATCAAAAACAACAAAATATACAGAGCTATATAATCCAAGTACAGGAGAAATTACTGGATATGCACCATGCTGTACTAAAGAAGAAGTAGAAGAGGCAATAAAGGCTGCTAAAAATGCTTATCCAGCATGGGCTAATACTCCTGTTATAAAGCGTTCACAAATACTTTATAAGCTTCGTCAATTAATTGAAGAAAACTTAGAAGAACTTACAGAGCTAGTTGCAACTGAGCATGGAAAGGTTTTGGAAGAAGCAGAGGGAGATGTGTTAAAGGCAAAAGAGGGAACAGAACTTGCTTGTCAAGTTCCAACTCAAATGATGGGTGATTCCTTAATGAATGTAAGTTCAGGAATAGACACAGTACTTTATAGAGAACCAATAGGTGTATTTGCTGGAATAGTACCATTTAATTTTCCAGCTATGATTCCTATGGGATGGATGGCTCCAATGTGCATTGCTTCTGGAAATACAATGGTTTTAAAGGTTGCTAGTATGACACCTAGAACAGCATTAAGAATGGCTCAATTATATAAAGAAGCAGGACTTCCTGATGGGGTATTAAATATTGTAACTTGTTCAAGAAATGAAGCAGAAATATTCTTAACTCATGAAGATGTTAAAGGTATAACTTTTGTTGGTTCCACTGCTGTAGGTAAGCATATATATCAAACAGCGGCATCACATGGAAAGAGAGTTCAAGCATTATGTGAAGCTAAAAATCATGCTTTAGTTTTAAAGGATGCAGCATTAGAAAGAACTGCAGCAGGAATAGTAAATGCTGGTTTTGGTTGTGCAGGAGAAAGATGTATGGCATTGCCAGTAGTAGTTGTAGAGGAAGAAATTGCAGATGAATTAGTAGCACATTTAGTAAGATTATCTAAAAACTTAAAAGTTGGACCAGCTTATCATAAGGATAGTAATTTAGGACCTTTAGTAACAGAAAAGCATAAAGAGTCTGTTGTAAAATGGATTGAAAAAGGAATAGAAGAGGGAGCAAGTTTAGTTTTAGATGGTAGAAATATTGTTGTTGAAGGATTTGAAAATGGATTTTATTTAGGTCCAACAATATTTGATAATGTAACTCCTGAGATGACAATTGGAGATATTGAAATTTTTGGTCCAGTTTTATGTATAAAACGAGTTAAGAATTTTGAAGAAGGATTAGAGTTAATGAATAAAAATCCTTTTGCAAATGGATCAGTAATTTATACTCAAAATGGATATTATGCAAGAGAATTTACTAGACGAACAGATGGTGGAATGGTAGGAGTAAATGTAGGAATACCAGTACCAGTAGGTTTTTTCCCATTCTCAGGACATAAAAATTCATTCTTTGGAGACTTACACTGCTTAGGAAAAGATTCCATAAGGTTCTTTACAGAAAGCAAGTGTGTTACTACAAAATGGTTTGATGAAGAAGAAAAGAAAAGTACAGTTGTATCAACTTGGGATGGAACAATTTAATAAATGTATTAGGGGGGAAGTTATTATGGGAGAAGGATTTAAAAGCAAGTTATATGAAACTACAATAAAATTTCCACAAACAGAGATATGGAATGATTCATGTGCTATTAACGAGCTTAAATATAGTATTGAAAATGGAAGCGTTGGAGCAACTACTAATCCAGTTATAGTAAATCAAGTACTAAAACAAGAATTTTCAGCTTGGAAACCATTAATAAAAGAATTAAGTATAGATAATCCAACAGCTACTGAAGATGAAATAGCATGGTTATTAATGGATTATATAGGTAAAGAAAGTTCAAAACTTTTACTACAAATATTTCAAAAGAATAGTGGTAGAAACGGAAGACTTTCAATGCAAACTAATCCAAAGTATTATTTAAATGCTGAAAAAATGTTAAGTCAAGCAAAACATTTTAATACTTTGGCACCTAATATACAAGTTAAAATTCCAGCTAGTGGAGCAGGAATAAAAGCTATAGAAGAAGCTATTTATAATGGTGTTAGTATAAATGCAACAGTATCATTTACAGTATCACAAGCCATTGCAGTAGCAGAAGCTGTTGAAAGAGGCTTAAATAGAAGAGAAAATGAAGGCTTATCAAATGATAATATATCTGCAATTTGTACTATTATGCTTGGAAGAGTTGATGATTATTTAAAAAATCATTGCTCAGAAAATAATATAGTTGTAGACCCTGATATATTAGAATGGGCTGGAGTTGCAGTAGTAAAAAATGCATACAAAGTATTTAATGAAAGAAATTATAGAACAGGATTATTAACTGCAGCATATAGAAACCACTATCATTGGTCACAATTTATTGGTGGGAATATTTCTATGACAATACCTTATAAATGGCAAGTGAAATTGAATAATTCTTCTGTAGAAGTAATTGAGCGAATTAACGAGCCTGTTAATGAAGAGATATTAAATAAATTAATGAGCTTAGATGAATTTAGAAAAGCATATGATATTAATGCACTTACTATTGAAGAATTCCAAAACTATGGTGCCTTTAAGGCTACCATAAAGCAATTTCTAAATGGCTATGATGAATTAATAAAACAAATTCGTTCAGTTATTATATAATTAAAGGGGAGAGGTATATGTTAAATATAGGCATAATTGGTGCTGGTAGAATAGGAAAGGTCCATACAAAAAGTATAAGTAATTTTGTTAATGGCGCAAAGGTTAAATCTATAGCAGATGTTAATATGAATGATGAAATAGTACAATGGGCAAAAGAGTTTGGTATTGAAGAGTGTTACACTGATTATAAAAAAATACTTGAGGATTCTCAAATAGATGCTGTGTTAATTTGCTCTTCAACAGATACACATTCAACAATATCTATTGAAGCAATAAAAGCAGGGAAAAATGTTTTTTGTGAAAAGCCAATAGATCACAGTATAGAAAAAATAAAAGGTGTAATAAAGGCTTTAGAAGAAAATCCTGTTAAATTCCAAGTTGGTTTTAATAGAAGATTTGACCATAACTTTGAAGCAGTTAGAAATGAAGTTTTAAAAGGTACTATAGGAGATCCACATATAATTAAAGTAACTTCAAGAGACCCTGAAGCTCCTCCGATAAGTTATGTTAAAGTATCAGGAGGAATGTTCCTTGATATGACAATACATGATTTTGATATGGTTAGATATTTATCAGGAAGTGATGTAGAAGAAGTTTATGTTCAATCTGCCATTTTAGTAGATAAAGCTATAGGAGAAGCTGGTGACGTTGATACAGCAATAATAACATTAAAGCTTTCTAATGGAGCATTAGCTGTAATAGACAATTCAAGAAGGGCAGCATATGGATATGATCAAAGAGCAGAAGTATTTGGATCATTAGGAATGGTAGCAACATCAAATGATACAAATTCAACAGCAGTAATAAGTACAGCAAATGGAGTTACTGGTGAAAAACCACTATACTTCTTCTTAGAAAGATATATGAAATCTTTTGCTAAGGAAATGCAATGTTTTGTCGATGCTATAGTAAATGATACAGAAACACCAGTAAATGTATATGATGGATTAAAACCAGTTATCATTGGATTAGCAGCAAAAAAATCTGTTGAATTAGGTAGACCAGTTAAAATTAATGAAATAGAGTTTTAAATAAATTGGGTAAAGAATATTCCATAATTTATTATGGAAGGTCTTTACCCATATATCTTTTAACTTTCATTATAAAAATATAGAATTAAACATTAATTTTATTCATAATTTTAAAGAGGCAAAAATATGAATATCACTACATTTATAAGGGGGTATATGTCAATGAATATGGATAGAAAGGATTTTTAAGATAAGGTCTTAGATATATTATCTATGGCATTTGAAATTAGTTATTCATTCAAAGAAGTAAATAATAACTTTTTAATTAACCTCGGAGAATAAAATTTTAAAAAAGTAGCAATATATGTGAGATAGAAATAGTAAATGGAGAAGAAAAACAAGAACTTCTTGAGAAAAAACTTATAGAGGAAGTTAATGAATATATTTTAGATTTATTTACTGATGAAGTAGCGAATAAAATAGATAAAAAATGGAGAACTTTTGGAATAGATAAATAGAAGGGAATATGAGATGGCAGAAATTAAATATGAAATTTTCTTAAATAATCAAATTATAAATAAAGATGAATATTTTTCAGGGAAAGCGGTGGATATAAATGAAGTTCCAGATTTTCCTATATATATGGGAGTTGGATATGATAGTAAAAAGGCAGAACTATTTTTGAAAGCTTTTAATATTATTTCTAAGAGTTATCTTATTACTGATAGGGATATACATTTTAATGAAGTATTTTGGCATTCGTTACTATGTGTGTATAAAAGAAACTTTTTAATAAAAGAGTACCCACAAATAATAGAAAGTCAATCAAATTTTAATAATATTGTAATTAAAAAATTTGATTGGGAAAACTATATTTATAAATGCATTCTAGGAGCTCAATACATAAACGATAATATAAAAGATGAATCTGAAAAATTAAGATATTATAATCTGATAATTGAAAATCTTGATTTATATAATTATATTATAAAGTATGAAATATTTAGAAATGATAAGTTCTTACTTAATATATTAGATATAATAGATGATCTTAATCTATCAAAAACACTAAAGGCAAAAATTAAAGATAGAGATGGTTTAGGAAAAGATGAGTGTATTGGCTGAAGAGTAATTTTTGAGCTTAATAAGATTTACCCTGTTATAATGTCCTCAATGATGGAGAAAGATGAATTAGAAAAAGTATTTTTAAAATTTCTAAGTTATTATGATGATAGTTTAACTCAATAATTACAATCCAAATATTGAATAATTAAATAATATTTTTAATTATTGGGATAGTAGTTAGTTTTGTGTAAATACAGAACTAACTACTTTAACTTAGATATATTTTAGTATTATTCAATATAATCTATATTAATGATATTTTCATCTTCAACAATGTGATGATTTGGATTACTTAATAATGTATCTTGTAAAGTAGATTTTAATTTATTACAACATGGTTTAAATGCTACATAAGTGATTCCACCACCTATTACACCACCAAGAACAGGAATTGCTTTTTTAAAGAATCCAGCAAATATTTTCTTTGTCATATTAACTCCAAACCATTTTGCCACATTTTTTACAATTGGATAAATAGTACCTTTTGTTAGAGCGGCTTTTAATAGTTTTTTCTCAACTCCATTTGCTAGAGCCATTGCCAATGTTTTTAAAGCTTTATTTGCACCTGAGACTCCATACATGGCTCCTAAACAAAGAATTAGAATATTCATTGTTTCAGAATCAAATTTATGATCTTTTTCGGTTGTATCAATCTCTGGAAATCCGTATAAATATAAAAGCTTTTGAGTGGCTCTTAACATATATCCATAATATTGTGTAATATCAGCAGGGATTGTAACAGCCATAGCAAACCCTCCAGGTGCACCAAGTGCAGCAGAAATACCTGATACACAATTTCTTTCATACTGGATTACTTGATCAGCAATTTTATTTATTATTTCAGACGGTATTTTAGCATGTGCAGGATTATATGATATAGCATCGTCAATAACCTCCTGAGGATACCTTTTCAGCAATTCCTTTTGGAGAAAATCTTTTCTATTAACTTTAATACCAGGAACTCTTAATCCAATAATTATAATATCTTCAATATCTATTGCTCCATTTCCATTTGCATCAATTGTATTGATGAATGATTCTTTGGATTTTATTACTGCATCCTTTGCTTTAGCCGAAACATCTGAAGTAATTTTACTAACGCCATTTGCAATTTCCTCTAAAGTTTCACTTATCGGTTTACTTCCACCATCTTTTTTACCGTATTTTTCCATAACATTTCATAATACCCCCTTTTATATATTTTTAATACATTTTAATTATAACATTATTTCTATGTATAGTCATTTATTCATTGATTTAGCCAATAAATTTATTAAACTATGTTTACTCAAGAAAGCTAAAGCATCAATGACACAATAAACTTTTACAATTACTAATAAATACAGTATCTATCTTGAAAATTAATACTTATAGTCATTTTAAGAAAATTATATATTATACATGAAAACTGTTTTTTATTGGGGAAAGTTCAGTAACTAAACAATAATAAGCATCATAATTTATATTAGAGTAATTTATAAAGTAGAGAAATACATCATTAACTTAACATTAACACCACTACACTTATCTTGTTTTGATAATAATTATTATAGTGGCTATGGTAAAGAAAAAAGATATATCTCTTATTTGTATAGCTGGTATATTTATCTTAGGTTTAATTGGAACAGGATCTATTTCTAAGGCATCCATGGGGATTTTCAATAGTTTTGTTTAGCCAACAAATGAACTAATGCCAACTATATTTATTTTTTCAGTTATAACGGCTATGAATAGTATTTTAGTTTATTCTGGTATCAATCATGAATTTCTCCTTTTAAGGGAGTAATTAAGAATTATTGGATTGCTTATTGCTTATCGATTAATTGGTTTAGTTATGATGATTTTCTCTTGGTTTTTCTGGCCATCACCAGTAGTAGCACTTGTAGGGATTTTATTTTTACTTCTAGCTAAGAAAGCAGTATTTCCAGACATAGGAGTAGCTATGGCTATGAATTTATTTGGACATGGAATTGCTTTATCAAGTGATTATATTATTAAAGTAGCACAAAGCTTACTGCTGATATCTTCAAAAAAATTAAGAAGAGTATTGGATTGATTAATTTTAGTACTATTTACTTTAGATATAGTTATAATGTTTAAGGCAAATCTCCAAGGCGGTGATACAAAAACTCTTATTGGAGGGAATACAGTATTTATATTATGCTTAATATCTGTAATATCCTATAAAAAGCGAGCTCTTGAGAAGGTAACTGATGATCTTGTAAAAGGCTTGCAATTTGGATTTAAGATATTTGGTATTGTAATATCTGTTGCTGCTTTTTTCTACTTAGGCGATTCAGCTTTTAATGAAATTTTTACTAATATACTTCCAGAAACTTCTCATGGAATAGTAAATGATTTAGGTCTTGCCCTTGCAAATATAGTACCTTTAAATTCAGCAATATCATCAAGTGCACTTACAATTGTAGGTGCTATAACAGGATTAGATGGCTCTGGTTTTTCAGGTATATCTTTAATTGGATCAGTTGCAAAAATATTTTCAACTACATTAGGTGGTGGAATAGCAACTCTTACAGCTTTAGGACAATTAGCAGGAATTTGGGTAGGTGGAGGAACTTTAGTTACTTGGCTGTAATCCCAGTTGCTGCAATATGTTGAGTAGATCCCTTTGAACTTACTAAGAAAAATTTGAAACCTATTGTTATTGGACTAGTTATTACTACTTTAGTAGCTATATTTTTAATTTAGATTGATAAAAAAGTTGTATCAAAATTAATTTTTATTTGATATAACTTTTCTATTCGTAATATCGAATTATTCTTTATGGTTTTATAGTATATAATAAAACTTCTAGGTGTTTAAGTAAGGAAGTGTTTATTTGGGTAATTTTAGAGAAAATAATATATATCAAAATAAGCATAGGTAGAAATTTTAGCTTTATTATCATATTATTGGTAAAAAACATAAAAAAGGTATAAAATATAAGTGAGATATAGTTTATGTAAAGGAGGGTACATATTTTATGTTAAGTAAAAACTTATTAGAAGGATTAAATAATCAAATTAATTTTGAATTTTATTCTTCATACACATACCTAGCAATGGCAGGATATTGTGAATCTATTGATTTAAGTGGTTTTGCTAATTTCTTTAGAGTTCAAGCAAAGGAAGAGTTAGATCATGCAATGAAATTATATGATTATGTATATCAAAAGAATGGTACAGTTATATTAGAGCAAGTAGATAAACCTCAAGCAAACTTTGACGGAGTAATTGATGTTTTTGAAAAAGGCTATGAGCATGAACAATTAGTTACTAGAAAAATATATGAATTAGCTGATATAGCTTACGAAGAAAGAGAACATTCAACAATAAGCCTATTAAAATGGTTTATAGATGAACAAGTTGAAGAGGAAAATAACTTTAATTCATTAGTAAAGAGAGTAAGAAGAGTTGAAGATAATCCAGCAGGGCTTTACCTAATGGATGATGAATTAGCTACAAGAGTGTATACTCCAATTACAAATACAAATAATTAATTATTTAGAGAAGTCCTATATGGACTTCTTTTTTAGTGTTAATTAATACATTATTTTATCTTTTTTAGAAATACTAACATATAAATTACTTAGATATAATGAAGGATTAATTATGAGCAAAACAACTAGAAGAGGATATGTTCCAACAGATGAAAAAGAATTTAAAGGTGATAATTTAATTAAAGTATATAATGCCGCAGAGGACTTATTATATCTTTTAAATAAAGGATATAAAATTAAAGGAGCTTCCACTTTTATAGGCAATCATTATCTTCTATCTGAAAGGCAAAGGCTTGCCTTAGTAAGAGGAATTTCAAAATATGATAGTATTTTAAGAAGAAAATCTAAAGAAATTATTGAGCCTTCAGATATTGAAGAAGTTCATATAGATGGATTTAACACCATTATAACTTTAGAAGTAGCTTTATCTAATTCTTTAATTCTAAAATCTATGGATGGAACTATTAGGGACTTAGCTGGGCTAAGAGGGACTTATTCAGTTATAGATAAAACAGAAGTAGCTATTAAGTTAATAGGTGAATTCCTTTTAGAAAATAAGATACTAAAAGCTATCTTTTATTTAGATAAACCAGTTTCAAATTCTGGTAAGCTAAAAATGAAAATTTTAGAGATACTTGAAAGTTTAGATCTTCAAATAGAAGTAAAAAATTTAGAAAATGTAGATAGTATCTTAAAAACTAAGGGAAATGTAATATCTAGTGATGCAATAATTCTTGATAATTGCGTTAGTTGGATTAATTTAAACAAATATATTATAGAAGAAAAGATATCAAATAATAATTGTGTAGACTTTAGTAAATCTAATAAATTATAGATATTAAAATAAACAGTATCCATAGGCAGTAGAAGGATTTTATTTATATAAATTCTTCTACTGTCTATGTTTTTACAAATTAATGTTTAGCTATATAACAAGAATCTTCTTTTAAACTTTCTGCTTCTTTAGTACAGATAGAAATATCTATACTAGAGAAATAAAAGAATATATAATAAAATTGATATTAATTTCGAGAATGAAAGGGACGTTAACATGGAAAGTATATGGAATAAAAAGTGGATAGAAGATATTGATTATTTAAAAGATGAACTTATAAATAATCATATTAATTTATTTGCCTATACAAAAGAAGATGAGTTTAATAAAAAAATAGAAGAATTAAAGAAAATAATAGATAAATTAGATTATGAAGAAATGAAAGTGGAAATATCAAGAATTGTTGCTTCTATTAGGGATGCACATACAAGTCTTATTTTTCCTGCTAGAAGATTTATTCCACTAAGGTTTTATTATTTTAATGATGGAGTATATATTATAAATACTACAAAGGATTATGAAAATCTATTGTTTAAGAAGGTTATAGCTATTGAGAATATAAATATAGAGGAGGTATTACAAGAACTTTCTAATATAATTTCCTTTGAAAATGAGTATTTTTTTAAGTCTCAAAGTATGAAATATCTTCAGATAGTTGAAGTTTTGTATGGTCTTTTAATAGTTGATGATATGAATAAAATAAAAGTAACTTTAGATGATGGAGAACATGAAATTTTACCTGTGTCCATTGAAGATTTAATTTATACAAATAATAAGCTACCACTATATGCTAAGAAATCATCTGAAAATCTTTGGTTTACATATTTAGAGAATAAAGAAATTTACATAAAATATAATAGCTGTAGAGAAAATGAAAGTGAAAGCATATATAATAAAATAAAAAAGATAATTCTATTTATTGAGGCTAATAATGTAAAAAAAGTAACTATAGATTTAAGAAATAACCTAGGAGGAGATTCAACTTTATTTGAACCTTTTATTGATTATATAAAGGAAAATAAGGTCATAAATAATAAGGAAAATTTAAAGGTTATAATAGGAAGAGAAACATTTTCTTCTGCTCTTTTAAATGCTTACAATTTTAAAAATAATACTAATGCAAAAATTATTGGAGAGCCAAGTGGAGGAAAACCAAATTGTTATGGAGAAATTTTAAAGCTTAGTCTTCCAAATAGTAAACTTATAGTTACATATTCAACAAAATATTATAAGCTTATTGATGATGACTCAATTGATTCTCTTTATCCAGATGAGCTTTGTTTTGAGACAATTGAGGATTATAGGAAACTATAGTCCTTTTTTATATTTTTAAGTAATGCAATATATCAACCTTAAAAATATAGTTTTATATATGATTATTATTAACTTATTAAATAGGTTTAAAGTTTATATATAAGAATATAATTTCCATATATACTGGTTTAATAATATTGTATTTAAAGGTAAATAAACTGATGAAATAAATTTAACAATTATGAAAAGTAAAGTATTAGAATATCATAAGATAAAGTAGTTTTAAATGAAAAAACATTAATAAAAATAACATTTTTATATGATTAAAGTAAAAGACAAATAGAAAATTATGAACAAAGTTTGAAATTAAATAAAAAAAGAGTTAAAAAAATAACTTTTATTGTAAAGTGTTACATTGTTGCTATAATAGAAATTGCGTTAAATAGCTATGCCTTTTGGAAGTATACAGAAATGTGTTTTGCCAAAAGGTATAATTATTTGTTAGTAAAAAAACTGGAACTTATATAAGTATCAGTAGACGGAGGAGACAATGTATATTACAAATGAAAAAAGAAGTTATTTAAGTGATTTGAAAAAAGTTACAGAATGGGAGGCACTACCAGGATTGTTGCTATTAATAGCAACTATTTTTGCATTAGTCATTGCAAACAGCCCTTTAATGGAATTATATGAAAATGTATTTCATCATACTGAAATATTGCCTGGTTTCAATTTGCACAAGTTTATAAATGATTTTTTAATGGCAATTTTCTTTTTAGTTGTTGGCTGTGAAATTAAAATGGAGGTAATAAGAGGACATTTATCAGATATAAAAAGAGCTTCTTTTCCAATTATTGCAGCTATTGGAGGAGTTATTGTTCCAGCTATTATATTTTTTGTTTTTAATAGAAATACACAATTTATTAGTGGGGTAGGTGTCCCAATATCAACAGATATAGCTTTTGCTATTGGAGCATTTATGATATTTAAGAATAAACTTAGTAAATCCTTAAAAATATTTTTATTAACATTAGCAGTTGTTGATGATTTGATTTCTATTGTAGTTATAGGAATATTTTATTCGTCAGGAATAAAGTTAATTCCACTAGTTTTAGGAGCTATAACCTTTATTGCTTTACTATTATTGAAAAAAATAGATAAAAAAGAAAGACTTACTCCTTACTTTATATTAGGGTTTGTTTTATGGCTATGTATATTTTCAAGTGGAATACATGCAACTATAAGTGGAGTTTTATTAGCAATTACATTACCAATTACTAAATGTAATAAAGATACACTTGAATGTACATTAATTAGAATAGAGCATGTATTAGCTCCATATGCTAATTTGATAATTCTTCCTTTATTTGCATTTTCTAACACTGCAATAAATATGAATATTACTTCTATGCCAGAAGGTTCAATAAAGGTGGTTTTAGGTATAATAATTGGGCTAGTAGTAGGAAAGCCTTTAGGTATAATGGTATTTACAACTCTTTTATCTAAATTTAAAATTATAGAGAAACCTAAAGACGTTAAATGGTATGATATATTATGCGTTGGTATGCTTGCTGGTATAGGTTTTACTATGTCTATATTTGTATCTGAAATAGCATTTGAAGGTAATGAAAATATATTAAATATAGTGAAAATATCTATATTGTTAGCAGCTATAATTACATGTTTAATAGCTTCTATTGCAATTAATCTAGGTAAAAAAATTAATATAAGAAATATTAATGTCTAGTATTTATTTTAACTACTACTCAATTTTTATAATAAATGTTAATATAAATTTGTGATAAAAATGTAGTGGGGGAATTATGAAAAGAAAGAGTTTAATATTAATGGTATTAAGTATTTATATTTCTACGCTATCACTTACTTCATGTGGTAAAAATAATGTAGATGGTAATAGTAATACAAATATAAATGAAAATACAATTAAAAGAGACGAAATTAATGAAAATGTTGAGAAAATTGTAAAACAAGGATATGAAAATTTAGAAAAGTTATTAGATGATGAATCCTCAAATAGAAAACTTCAAGGCGCAGTTCTGGTTGCAGAGGGAGATGAAATTGTCTTTGCAAAAGCATATGGATATGCAGATGTTGAAGATAAAATAGAAAATAAATTAAATACTCGTTTTGCAATTGCATCAAATACAAAACAATTTACTGCAACAGCTATAATGCAATTAGTTGAACAAAATAAAATTAGTCTTGATGAAACTATAGATAAGTATTTTCCAGGTTATAAGTATGGTAATAAGATTACAATAAAAAATTTATTACAAATGAGATCTGGGATTCCTGATTATCTTAATGAAATAGATTTATTTATGTTAGATAAAGATACTATAAATATTCTTAAAGAATATGAAAATAGTGCTTATTATGATAAATATGTTGAAGATTATAGATGGTCATCAGAAATGATATTAAAAAATTTGTATTTGACAGATTTAATTTTTGAACCAAATGAGGAGTATGATTATTGTAATACAAATTATTATTTGCTTGGTTTAATAATTGAAGAAGTAAGTGGTATGTCTTTTGAAAATTATTTAAAAGAATATATATTTAAACCATCTAAAATGGATAGTAGCAGTATAATTCCATTGAATTTTGATGCTAAGGGACATGGAAGTGATGAATCAGGAATTATAGTTGCAAATCCTAAATTTACTTATGCTGCAGGTGCAATTTATTCAAATATTTTTGATATGTTTCGTTGGAGTAGAGCATTACATAAAGGTAATATTATAACTAATGAATCTTATGAGGAAATGATAACTCCTGTTGATGATTATGGATATGGACTTTTTATAAAAGACAATATTATAAGTCATAGTGGTTTAATAGATGGATTTAGCTCAAATACGCAATATGATATTGAAAAAGACCGAATTATAATAGTATTAGAAAATATTGATCCAGAAACGGATAATTTAGATGCCAAATATCATACAAACTTAATAAGAGAATATTTAGACCAATATGAGTAAAAGCATTTTAAGGAAAATTACAAAATTTCTTTAAGTAGTATATAACCCTCTACAATACTGATAGGTGTTGTAGAGGGTTAATTTTTATATTCTAAAATATAAAAATTTATATAGTTTAAATTAATATGCAACAGAGTTATTTACTTCTTTAACTATTTATATTAAAATATAACAGTAAAGTAATATTATGTAAAATAATGGAGGTATGAAATGAAATTTGCAAAAAAAACTATATTAAGCGTTTTAACAATAATAATGCTTATATCTTATCCGTTAAAAAATGTTTCTGCTATAACTGATTTTAGTGACACTAACAACGAGGTTGAAACTTATTGTATGCATCCAACTACTAGAAATAACTGTTACGGGAATGTAGAATATTGGCTTTATGGGGCAGTGGCAGTTCACTATTATTGTTATACAGCAGTTGAATGTGATGTTTGTGGTAAATATTTAAGAACACAAGGCAGCCATTTTTGCTATGATATGCTTGGCTCCTATAGAGTTAACGTATGTCCTTATTAATTAAAAATTGAATATTTGTATAAGGTCAACTAGTTTAAAACTTGTTGACCTTATTTTTATTTATTAAATATTGAAACTAATTATATTAAAATTAATTAATCTTTATTAGCATTGAGATAGGAAGTTAGTTTATGTAAAATATATATAGTTAAATAAAGTATATTATGGGTAGGAAGTGTACATATGATAAATAATAACAAGAAATTAACAGGCGGAGTAATTGCTGCTGTTAAAAAAATATTTGAAAAAGATAAGGTTGAACCTTTATTAAAGGTAGGATCTATTTCTGTAATAAAGAGGATAGTTTTAACTTTTCAAAGAGCAGGTATATATCCTATTGTAGTTGTGACTGGGTATGAATCTTATGAAATTGAACGTGATCTTGCAAGCTTTGGAGTAATATTTTTAAAAAATCAAAATTATGAAACCTCTCAAATGTTTGATTATGCAAAAATAGGATTAGATTATTTAAAGGATAAATGTGATCAGGTTATTTTTAATCCAGCTAATATTCCTATGTTTACTCCAGAAACTATTGGAAGTATGTTAAATTATAATGAAAAAGTGGTTTCTCCATCTTATAACGGAAAATCTGGACATCCTATTTTAATAGCTTCTGAAATTATTCCTGAAATTCTTAAGTATGATGGTGACATGGGGATGAGGGGAGCTATTCAACAAACTGGTATTGAAAGAAAATGGGTAGATGTTGAAGATGAGGGTATTTTACATAATACAGATGATATTCATAGATTAGATAATCTTTTGGAAAAGCATAATAATGATATAATGCATTCCTTTGTTAAAATTAGCATTGAGAAGGAAACTTTATTTTTTGATTCAAGGACAAAATTACTTTTACTTTTAATTCAAGACACTCATTCTGTAAGAAATGCATGTAGACAAATGGCATTATCCTATAGCAAGGCTTGGAATATGATAAATTATATGGAAAAGGAATTAGGGTATGAGGTAGTAGAAAGAAAACATGGTGGAAAAAATGGAGGTAAGACATATTTAACAAAAGAAGGAATAGAATTTTTAGAGAAATATGAAGTTTTTGAAGAAAATGTACGCCTTTTTGCAAAGGCTGAATTTGATAGGCTCTTTAGCAAGTAAAAGCAAGTTCTTTTTAGAAAGAATTTGCTGGGAATTATGCTCTCTTTTATAATAAAATAGACAATTTTATAAAAGATGGGGGATACTTATGAAAAATAAATTTAAAAATATTTATTTAGTTTTAGTGTTTATGCTTACTTTAAGCCTTTCTATTACAATGATTGGATGTAGTGGAGAAAAAACTAAGAAAGATAACAATGAAAAACAGATTTTAAAGATTTTTATTCCAGGTTATGAAGATGAAATGTGGAAGAAACTTTATGATGCAAGTATAAATGATTTTAAAAAGGAAAATTCAAATGTAGATGTTGAGGTAATACCTGCTGGTTGGGATGAAGCTAATACTAAGTTGGTTTCATTAATACAAGCTAATGATGCTCCAGATGTAATAATTACAGGTTCAAGATCATTAAGACAATTTGCTGAAATGGGGGCAATCGAAAAATTAGATACATATATGTCAGATAGTTTTAAGTCAGGTCGTGTTGAAAATGTTTTAAAGACTGCTAATATTAATGGAAATCAATATGGAATTCCATTAGCATTTTCTTCAAGAGCATTATATTATAGAACTGATCTTATTAAGACAGTACCAAAAACTTGGGATGATCTAATAGCTACAGCTGAAGAAGTTACAAAAGCTAATCCAGGAGTTTATGGATTTGCAATACCAACTGATATTACATCAGGAACAGATGAACTTTTTAATTTTATTTATCAAAATGGTGGCTCAGCAACGGATAAAGACGGAAATATTAAATTAGTAACTACGGAAAATATAGAAACATTAGAATTTTTAAAAGAATTTAATGATAAAAAAATAATACCTGATCCTGTAGCAACATCAAGAAGTGATCAAGCTAAGATGTTCCAAAATGGTACCTTAGCAATGTTTATATCAGGACCATGGGATAAATCTACCTTAGATTCTAGTGCTAATACTGCACCATATGCAGTAGCTTTATTACCAGCAGGAAAGCAAATGGCTGAAACTTTAGTAACTGATTCATTTTCAATATCATCTCAAAGTAAAAATAAAGAGCTAGCATGGAGACTTATTGAGTATATGGGACAGTTTAAGTATCAAAATTCTTATGATGAAGCAATTGGATTCTTCCCAATCTTAAAGGAAGAAGAGCAAGAAGAAAGATATAAGTCGGAATTTTTAAATCCATTTAAAGAAATGATTCAATATGGTGTAGCTGAACCTCAAGTGCCTGTATGGGATACTTTTAATAGTGAATTTGTAAAAGCTGTACAAAAGGTTATGACTGGAAATGCAACAGCTGAGGAAGCTTTAAAAATTGCTGAAAAAGAATTAACAGAAAAATAATTATGAAAAGGTAGCTGATTTCAGTTACCTTTTCATAATATAGCTATATTTGGAGAGATATAATATGTTTAGAATAAGTAATAAAAAAAAGTTAGGTCCTTACGGGCTTATAGCTCCTGTAATAATATTTATGATTATTGTTTATGGATATCCACTTTTATTAACATTTAAGTATTCTTTTCAAGAGGTATCACTAATTGGAAGTGAAAATACTTTTGTGGGCTTTAGAAATTATATAAAAGTTCTAACTGATCCTAAGTTCTACAATACTTTAGTTTTAACTTTTAAATGGGCAGCTTTAACAATAACAATAAAAGTAGTTGTTGGATTTATAATGGCATTATTATTAAACGGTGAATTATATTTTAAAAAGACTTTAAGATTTTTAACATTAATTCCATGGGCTATACCTCAAATTGTTGTTGCTATATTATGGTCTTGGATCCTTGATGGACAGTACGGATATTTAAATTATTATCTGCAAAAGCTAGGCTTTATAGAAGAAGCTATAAGATGGTTATCTGATCCTAATCTTGCTTTTATATCAACATCTATAGTTGATGCATGGATAGGTATTCCTTTAATAACCATGATTTTTTTATCAGGTCTTAGTGGAATTTCAGATTATTTATACGAAGCAGCAAAAGTTGATGGTGCCAATGTTTTTCAAAGGTTTATATATATAACCTTGCCAACTATGAAAAAGGTTTTACTTATAGCAATTACACTTACTACGATTTGGACTTTTAACACCTTTAATGTTATTTATGTCCTTACAGGTGGTGGACCCATGGATGCAACTGAAACAATGATGATAAGGATTTATCATGAGGCTTTTGGTAAATATAATTTAGGTATAAGTTCAACCTTAGCTGTAACTGTATTTATAATTTTAAGTATTTTAAGTGTTCTATACTGGAAACAAATAAATAGGGATGAGTAAGATTATGAAGATTAATAAAAAAATTATAATAAAAATAATAAATACTTTAATAACTGTAACAATAATTGGACTTATGATAGCACCATTTTTTATAATGGTGTCAAATTCATTTAAGTCTTATGAAGAGGTAACTAAGTGGCCTCCTAATTGGATACCAGAGGTTTTTAAGTGGGAAAATTTTCAAGATGTATGGAATGGGGAAGGAAATATAAAGAAAGCTTTTATAAATAGCCTTATAGTTTCCTTAAGTACTATGCTTTTATCTACTGTATTAGGTACTTTTGCAGCATATGGGGTATCTAGATTTAGATTTAAGGGGAAAAAATTGTTTATGTTTTTAGTGTTAATTACACAAATGTTTTCTGCGGTAATTTTAATTGCTCCTATGTATAAAATAATTACAAAGCTTGGACTTTTAAATACATACACTTCACTTATAATTCCTAATACAGCTTTTGCTTTACCTATGTCTGTATGGCTTTTATATGGATATATTGATGGAATATCTAAAAATTTAGAAGAAGCTGCAATGATAGATGGTTGCACCAGACTACAGTCAATAAAGAAGATTATAATGCCAATAATAGCGCCAGGTATTATAACATCAGCTCTTTTTGCTTTTATAGTATCTTGGAATGATCTTTTATTTGCTCAAACCTTTATAACGAAACCAGAAATGAGGACATTATCAGTAGCATTAACATCCTATAAATCAATTTTCCAAACCTACTGGCATAAGATGATGGCAGCTTCTTTATTTTCAGTAATACCTGTTTTTATATTATTTTTATTAATACAGAAATACCTTGTTAAAGGTCTTACTGCGGGTGGATTAAAGGAATAATTTAATACGTTATTAATTGGTTAAAATATATTTAGTAAGGAGAAATAGTATGAATATAGATTTAAAAATTTTAGATTCTTCTTTAAAACATATAAAAGGTAAAGAGAATTTAATTAATTATGAAAATATAAACTTAGAAGTATTAAAAGAAGAAATTTTTGCTTTTCAAATACTAATAAAAGGAGATATGCCTTTCTTTTGTACTCTTGAAAAAAATAGAAATATACATTGGAAAGGACTTAATGAAAAAATTCGTATAGATATTTCAGGATACGAAGAAATATTAGATATGAGCTTTTTGGGATATGTTAAAAATGATGATGGAAGCTTAGTTGGAGATCCTATTTTAAGGGACAAATCTTTATTTATTGAAGAAGGATATCAAATGATTTGGGTTTCTTTAAAGGTTCCAAAGGAATTTTTAAAGAAGGAGCTTAATTTGAAAATAAGAGCTTATTATACAAAGGGGTATGATAAGGAAAAGTTAATTGCTACAGAAAATATTAATATTAAGGTTATTGATTATGTAATGAAGCCAATTAAAGAAGGATCTTTCTACTTAGATTTATGGCAACATTTAAGTAGTTGGGCCAGAGCTTATGAAGTAGAATATTTTTCTAATGAGCACTTTAAGATTATAGATAATTACATAAAAGAGTTAGCTGGTTTAGGGCAAAAAGTAATAAATCTTATTATTTCAGATTATCCATGGGCAGGTCAAAGATGTTATCAATTTGAAGAAAATGCTTCAAATCTTTATGAATTTAATATTGTTAAAGTATCAAAAGATAAATGTGGAAATATAAAATGTGACTTTTCATCCTTTGATAGGTATATAGATATATGCTTGAAGCATGGAATAAGCGAAGAAATAAATATATTTGGTATTATAGGTAACTGGGATGCTTTTTCTTTTGGTAATCCCATAGATGATTATTATGATCCAATAAGAATAAGTTATTATGATGAAAAAGAAGAATGTTTTGATTATATAAGATCAAAGGATGAATTTATTGATTACCTTTCAATAGTATTTAATCATTTAGTAGAAATAGGATTATGGGATAAAGTTAAAATAATAAGTGATGAACCTAATAACCCTGAATTATTTAAGGAGTCTGTAAAATTAATAGAATCAGCTATAGAAGGATATAAAGTTAATTTCAAATGTGCTATTCATGATGAAGGCTTTTTTGAAAACTTTGGAGAAAACATACAAGGTCTTTCACTTAATACATGTGAAGCTATTAAAACAATCGATAAATTATCTGAAATAAGAGAAAAAGCAAATAAAAAAGGTGGAAGATTTACTTGGTATTCATGTTGCTTCCCTGAAGATTTAAATATATTTATTAAATCTGAACTAATTGAAAGTAGACTTAAGGGATGGTTTACGTATTATTTAGATTTTGATGGTTTTTTAAGATGGGCATATGCAATATGGCCAACTAACCCTTTAAAGGATATTAGGTTTAAATATCCTAGATGGAATGCAGGAGATATGTTTTTTGTATATCCAGGAAAGGATCTTAAACCAATGACTTCAGTAAGATGGGAGAACTTTAGATTTGGAATACAAGATTTTAATTTATTTAAAGATATACAAAATAGTGGTGTCTCAAAGCAGGATATAATGAATGAAATGGAGAAGTTACTTGGTAAGAAAGAAGATATGAAATATATCAAAGAGAGAAAGATAAAATTAATATACTCTAAAGAATATATTAAATATATTGATATAAGAAATTCTTTAATAAAAAAATTATTGTTAAATAATTAAAAATGAAGCTCATGAAATAAGACTTTTAAAGTATTATTTTATGAGTTTTTTTAATGTAATGATAAATTAAATCGATATTTTTTTGAATTTAATTAAAAATTAAATTCAATTTTAATATTGACAAAATAAGGGGCATTTATTATCATAAAACATATAAAATGTCAAAATTATCCTAGGGGAAGATATTTTAGATTAAATTTAGTATAAATAATATTTTGGTTTTTAAGTTTTATTGATTATAATTTAATACTTTTTATAGGGGATATATATTAAAAATTTGTATTATACAAGGAGGATAAAATGAACAAGAGAAAAATAGCGGCTATAATAGTTGCTGCACTAACAATCAATACTGCAGTGCCAAATATAAAGGCATTTGCAGCTGTAAACAATGTAAAGTATTCAGAAGTAATACAATCTAACGAAGCTAAGGTTTCAAGATTTGAAACTTACTATTCAAAATATAAAGATGCTTATGATAAAGTATTTAAAATGGATAATTCTAATATAAAAAATATAACAAGTAGTGGTGGAATTTTAAGAGATAATGTATCTACTGCTAATATAACAGATGGAAATTTAGATACATACTGGGAAACTGGTAAGCATACATCAAATGATTTTGAAAATGAATTAACATTTACATTACAAGAAGAAACCACATTAAATAGAATAGCATATAGATCAGCATGGAATACTGTTGGATTCGCGGAAGATTTTGAAATATTATCATCTGAAACAGAGGATGGAGACGATTTTGAATTAGTAGCAGAAGCAACAGCAACTAAAACAGCTGATGTTGTAGAAATTAAATTTAATCCAACAAAATTTAAGAGAATTAAATTTAGATTTAAAAATAATGGAACTGCAACAGCATCAGAAATGATGTTCTATGAAGAAGATACGGTTTTAGATAAAGCAAATAGATTATTTACTGATAATTCAATGTCAAAAGTTTCAGATGAGTTTAATAATAAAGAAGCTATAGACAACCTAGAATTAGAATTAAAAGAACATCCATTATATGAAGAATATAAAGAAAATATTGAAAATGCAAGAAGTTTATTAAATCAAATAGAAATAGAATCTAGTGAAGCAACAGTTTCAAAGTTTGATACGTACTACTCGTCAAATAGAGAAGCGTATGATAAAGAATTTAAAATGGATAATTCAAATATACAAACTTTAACTAGTACAGGTGGCTCATTAAGAGACAGTGTATCTGTTAGCAAAATTATAGATGGAAAATTAGATACATATTGGGAAACTGGTAAGCATACGACAAATGATTTTAAAAATGAATTAATATTTACATTAAGAGATGAAACAGTTTTAAATAGAATAGCATACAGATCTGCATGGAATACAGTTGGGTTTGCAGAAAATTTCGAAATCTGGGCATCGAGCACAACTAAAGGAGATACATTCCAATTAGTAACAAGTGCTACAGCAAGCAAAACAGCAGATATGGTAGAAATTAAATTTAATCCAACGAAATTCAAGAGAATTAAATTTGTATTTAAAAATTCAGGTACAGCAACAGTATCAGAAATGATGTTCTACAAAGAAGATTCAGCTTCAGATAAAGTAAAGACAATATTTACAGATAATACATTTACTAAAGTAAGTGAAGAGTTTAATAGCTTAGAAAGTTTAAATACTTTTGAAGAAAGTGTTAAAAACCATCCATTATATAATGAATTTAAACAAATAATAGAAGATGCTAAAGCAGTAGTTTCAAGCAAAGAAATAGTAGCTACAGAAGCTACTATGAGACAAGCTTCATATGTAGCTAATGAAAAATATAATGATCTATATAGAATGTCTTATGAAAATATACAATCAATAAGCAATAATGGTGGACATTATGCAAGTCAAAAAATAGAATATGCTGTAGATGGGGACTTAAGTAGCTACTGGGAAACTTCAAAAGGAAATAATAGTACTTTTAATAATGAAGTTGAAGTTACATTTAAAAACTCAGTAAAATTAGACAGAATAGTATATGCACCAAGACAAAGTGACTTAAAAGGATTTGCAACAAAAGTTGAAATATATGCATCAACAACAAGTAAGGGTGATACATACCAATTAGTTGCAACAGGAGCATATAACAAGGTTTCAGGATTTGTAGAAGCTAAATTTAATGAAACAGAGTTTAAGAGAGTTAAATTTAAGTTTGTAAACTCAGATCAAAACTGGGCAAGCTTAAGTGAAATAATGTTCTATACAAAGGATGATGTACAAGATGCTGTAGATAGATTATTTACAGACAAGACTTTAAGCAAAGTAAGTGAAGAATTTAATACTATAGAAAAATTAAATGAACTTGAAGAAAAAGCTAAAACTCATCCTTTATATAGTCAACTTAAGGAATCAATCGAAAATGCTAAAATAGTATTAGAAAACAAGAAAATAGAAGCAACAGAAGCTAGTATGAGAAAAGCTTCTTATGTTGAAAATGAAGATTATAATAACTTATTTAAAGTATCAAGAGATAAAATAGAATCAATAAGCAACAATGGCGGAAAGTATTGGGATCAAGTAATTGGAAATGCTATAGATGGTAACTTAAGCACTTACTGGGAAACAGCAACTGGAAATAGCAATACTTTCAAGAACGAAGTTGAAATTACATTTAAAGATACAATAAAATTAGATAGAGTAGTATATGCACCAAGACAAAGTGACTTAAAAGGATTTGCAACAAAAGTTGAAATATATGCATCAACAACAAGTAAGGGAGATACATATCAATTAGTTGCAACAGGAACATATAACAAGGTTTCAGGCTTTGTAGAAGCTAAATTTAATGAAACAGAATTTAAGAGAGTTAAATTCAAGTTTGTAAACTCAGATCAAAACTGGGCAAGCTTAAGTGAAATAATGTTCTATACAAAAGATGATGTGCAAGATGCTGTTGATAGATTATTTACAGACAATACTTTAAGCAAAGTAAGTGAAGAGTTTAATACTACAGAAAAATTAAATGCACTTGAAGAAAAAGCTAAAGAACATCCTTTATATAATGAATTAAAGGAATCAATCGACAATGCTAAAATAGTAGTAGAAAATAAAACAATAGAAGCTACAAAAGCAAATATGTCAAAAGTAGATTATAACGAAAATGATGATTATAACAAATTATATAGAATATCATCAGATAAAATAAAATCCATAAAAACTAATGGTGGACAATATGCAAGCCAAAAAATAGAAAATGCTATAGATGGTGATTTATCTACTTACTGGGAAACAGGAAGTTTAAATGGCGGTAGCTTTACAAATGAAGTTGAAGTTGAATTTAATGATATAGTAAAATTTGATAGAGTAGTTTATGGTTCAAGACAAAGTGATTTAAAAGGTTTTGCAACAGAAGTTGAAATATATGGAACTACAACAAGCAAAGGTGATACATATCAATTAATTGCAACAGGATCATATAACAAAGTTTCAGGACTTGTAGAAGCTAAATTTAATGAAACAGAATTTAAGAGAATTAAATTTAAATTCAAAAAGTCAGATCAAAACTCAGCAACATTAAATGAAATAATGTTCTATAAATCTGATGAAGTATGGAATTCTGTAGATTCATTATTTACAGATGGAACAATGAGTGCTATATCAGATAAGGTTAATGGCTTAAATGAAATAAATGCTTTAGAACAAACAGCAAAAACTCATCCATTATATGAAAGTAAATTTAAAGAAATAATAGATTTAGCTAAAGAAGTATTAAATAATCCAGTACAACAAGATGTAATGGAATTAGAAATGAGAGGAAACTCTGTAGCTGAAACTAATAATAGAAAAATGTGGGGATTCCAAGATTGGCAGGTAACAGGTATGTCAGCTGTAGCTGGAGATGTTATCACAGTATATGTTGATGTAGAAGATGGAGAACCAACTCCAACATTATTATATAGACAAGCTGCTACACAACATGGTGGAGCAACTACTTTCCAATTAAAGAAAGGTAAAAATGTAATAACTATACCAACAATAGATGCAACGTCAAATGGAATTTTATCTGGAACTATCCAAGGTGGAGAACTATTCTTTACAAATTATAATAGCGATAGTCAAACAAGAGCACCAAAGGTAAGAATAGAAGGAGCTAAGAAATATCCTGTATTCGTACTTGGTAAATCAGATGAAAATGAAGTAATGAAAGAGTTAGAAGCTTATGTAGCTAAAATAAAAGAAAATCCTTCAACTACACCAAATGTATTTGCAGTTAGTGGAGAAAAATCATTAGGTTTAGTACAAGCTACTTATGCTTTAGATTGGTACACAAAAAATAATAAAACTCCTAAATACACAGCTGAAAGATGGGATCAAATAGTTAGAGAGGCAATGGGCTTCTGGGGATTTGATGGATCAAGTGAAATAAACTCAGATTATAACTTTAGAATAATGCCAATGATGAAAAATCTTACTGGTGGAGTATTTATGAATGCTCATGCTGGTATAATTGGAATAAGACCTGGTAACCAAAACTGTATAGTTGGAGCTGATGTAGGCTGGGGAACAATGCATGAACTTGGTCATAACTTTGATACAACTGGAAGAGCAATAGCTGAAGTTACAAATAATATTATGCCATTATTCTTTGGAGCAAAATACGAAGGTACTACAAGATTAACAAAATTTGATGTTTGGAGTAGAATTTATCCAAAGGTTGGATTAGATGATTATTCTAATAATGCATTATATAATGTAGATGATTCAACAGATTTAGCACAAATAACTCCATTATGGCAATTATACCTATATGACAATACTTTCTATGGTAAGTTTGAACAACAATTCAGAGCAAATAACTATGGAAATAAGACAAGAGAAGATATCTATAAGTCATGGGTTGTAGCAGCATCTGATGCAATGCAATTAGATTTAACTGAGTTCTTCGAAAGACATGGTATAAGATTAAGCGATGAAGCTAAAGCAGAAATATCAGCTAAATATGAAAAACCAGATAAGAAAATTTACTATATAAATGATAAAGCAATTAATTATACAGGTAATGGATTTACAGAAGATGTAAATGTATCAGTAAAAACAGTTGGTTCAAATGGAAATGTAAAACTTGTATTCTCAATAGATGAAGCTAATAAAAATAATCTATTAGGATATGAAATACGTAAAGATGGAAAATATATAGGATTTGCTTATAATGATAGCTTTGTTGATACAAGTTCTAACCTAGATGATGATGCAGTATATACTGTAACTCCATATGATATAAAATTAAATGCAATAGATGAAATAGAAGTTGGAGCTCTTCAGCCAACAATTTCAGTAAATCCAGTAATAACTATAGGATTAGGTGAAGAATTTAATGCTAAATCTTATATTGTAGCTAAGGATATGAAAGGAAATTCAATTGTAGATTCAGTAAAAGTAGAATCTAATGTTAACACATCTAGAACTGGAGAATATGAAGTAGTTTACTTTGTAGAAGGATCAGGTGGAATAGTATACAGTGCTAAAACTAAAGTTAATGTAGTAGCTAATAAAACATACTTAAGTGATATGACTGCAACATCAACAAAGAATGGTTGGGGAACAGTTAGAAAAGATAAGAGTATAAGTGGAGGAACAATATCTTTAAAAAGAGGAGAAGATACTGTTACTTATGCTAAGGGATTAGGTTTACATGCATATTCAGAATATGTATATGATCTAGAAGGAAAAGACTATGAATACTTTGAATCATATATAGGTGGAGATAGAAACTCAAATTCTAGCTTAACATCAATTGAATTTAAAGTTTATGTAGATGGTGTAGAAAAATATAATAGTGGAGTTATGACAAGAGATACAGATCAAAAGTACGTTAAAGTAGATGTTAAAGGTGCTAAAGAGTTAAAATTAGTAATAACAGATGCTGGTAACGGAACAGATGCTGACCATGGTGATTGGGCAGGTGCAAAATTATTCACTATGGAATCTAAACCAACAATAACTGGAGATAACTTAGTATACTCAATGGATGAAGAAGTAGATTTAATGAATGGATTAAAAGCTACTGACTTTGAAGATGGAGATATAACTAAAAATATTACAGTAAAATCTTCAGACTTTGTAAAAGGAAAATCAGGAGTATTTACAATTGTTTATACTGTAACTGATAGTGATGGATTAACTTCAGACTTTACAAGATTTGTGGCAGTTGTTGAAGATGAAGTTCAATTATCAAGTTTAAATTGGAACTCAGCAAGCATAGGATCAGGTAGCATAGGAAAAAATAAAGCTGTAAGCGGTAATGCAATAAGATTATTAGATGAAAATAATGAGGTTAAAACTTTCAAAACAGGTATAGGTACTCACTCATATTCACAAATTGTTTATAATTCAGAAGGATATGATGTATTTGACACATGGGTAGGTATAGATCAACAAGTTGCAGGAAATACTAGCTCAAGTGTTATATTCAAAGTATATGTTGATGGAGTATTAAAAGCTCAAACAGATGTTATGAAGTCAAATACACCAATGGAACGTTTAACAGTAGATGTTAGAAACTCAAAACAATTAAAACTTGTAGTTGAAACATCTACTAACGGAAACACTTGGGACCATGCAGACTGGGCAAATGCTAGATTCTTAAAAGTAGCTAATTATGATAGAACAGAATTAGTAAAAGCTTTAGAAGAAGCAAAAGCTTTAGATTTAACTGATTACACAGAAGAAACTATTAATGTATTAAAAGAAGCAATAGCTAAAGGTGAAGAAACATTAACTTCAAAAGATCAAACTGTAATAGATGAAGCTGTAAAAGCTATAAAAGATGCAGTAAGTGCTTTAACTAAAAAAACAGACTTTACAAGCCTTGAAGAAGCTATAAACCAAAATAGTGATTTAAATGAATTACATTACTTCAAAGATGCTATTACTTCACATAAAGCATTAATAGAAGAAGGTAAAAAAGTTTTAGCTAACAAAGAAGCTACACAAGAAGAAGTAGATTCTATATTAAACAAAATAAATGAATCATCTAAAAACTTAGTTGTTAGAGAAAACAAAGTAGAGCTTGAAAAGAAAATTAACGAAGCTAAAGCAATAGAAAAAGGAAGCTATCAAGATGTAAGATGGAATAACTTCTTATATGGAATAGAGTATGCAAGTGCTATATACAATAATCAAGATGAAACAGATCAAGAAGTTAGTACAGCATTATTCATGCTTGATTACTTTAAGAGTGAATTAAAGTAATTAGAAGTTTACAATATTAGCAAAAAAGGATTGCAATGATTGATTTGCAGTCTCTTTTTTCTTTTAAAAATAAAAAAAATTATTTATTAAAAAATTTATTAGATAATTAAATAGGTTGTTTTGTGAAGTAATTTTTATAATTTTAAGATATCTGAATAAAGTTTATTATTATATTTATATTTAATTAATGTGTGAATTTTATTTAATAAATTATTGTAAAAAGTATAAAAAATGGTATAAAATATTAGAGAGATATGATTTATATAAGGAGGGTACATATTTTATGTTAAGTGAAAAGTTATCTAAAGCATTAAATGATCAAGTTAATTTTGAATTCTATTCTTCATACACTTATCTTGCTATGGCCGGATATTGTGAATCTATCGATTTAAGTGGATTTGCTAATTTCTTTAGAGTTCAAGCAAAGGAAGAATTAGATCATGCTATGAAGATATATGATTATGTATATCAAAAAAATGGATCAGTTATATTAGAGAAAATAGAGAAACCTAAAGCAGATTACGATGGAATAATTGATGTTTTTGAAAAGGGTTATGAACATGAACAATTAGTTACTAAAAAAATATATGAATTAACTGATATTGCTTATGAAGAAAGAGAACATTCAACTATTAGTTTATTACAATGGTTTATAGATGAACAAGTTGAAGAAGAAAATAGCTTTAATTCATTAGTAAAGAGAGTAAGAAGAATTGAAGATAATCCAGCAGGGCTTTATTTAATGGATGATGAATTAGCTGCAAGAGTTTATACATCAGATGCAAGTAAGTAATTATATAAAAAGAAGTCAGTTATTGACTTCTTTTTATATATATTTTATTATCTAACTAATATTAAAATATATGTTAAGGAGAGTAATTAATGGATAATAACTTAATTATTATAATTGGAATTATAGTTATAATTGGATTTATATTTGCAGTAATAAAAAAAGTTGCTAAATTAGCTATTGTTATAGCTATAGTAGGAATACTTTTATCAGGAAACTTAGCTGTAGGAAAGATAATGGAAGAAAAAATTAATAATATCAACATTTCAAGATTAGATGATATAAAGAAAGAAATCCCTAGTTTCTTAAATAACTTTGTCAATATAGAAAAAGATGATAATGTAACAAGAGTAAATATAGATTTATTTCTATATGAAAAAACAATAGAAATAAAATAATTAAGAGAAATGGTGCTGTTGGTGACAGCACCAATTTTTATAAAATAAAATCTTTTGAAGTTATTACTTTTATATTTAGTTAATAATTTTATAAATTCATCTAAAATAATTGTTATAATTGAGACTAGGTTTTTATTAGATGAAATAAGTAGAATAGAAAAGGAGAACAAATCATTCATCTTAGTATAAAAAATATATAGTGAAATTGGTATTATTTTCAGGGAAAGAGGGGGAATATTAATATGGAAAGAAAGATGAACTATTTAAATGATAGTCTCGAAAAGTTAACTTTAGAAGAAAATTTAAAACAAAAAGATAAAAGTACTTATTTTAAAAAAGGATTTAGGGATGGTATTCCTATTGCGCTTGGATATATTGCTGTATCCTTTACTTTTGGTATTGCAGCTAAAAACTCAGGACTTACTGTTTTCCAATCAGTTTTAATGTCTATCACTAATCTTACATCAGCAGGGCAATTTGCAGGGGTTGGACTTATTGCTGTATCTTCCAGCTATATAGAAATGGCTATTACTCAACTTGTTATTAATTTAAGATATTGTCTTATGTCATGTTCTTTATCTCAAAAGTTAGATAAGAATACTTCATTAATACATAGGTTTCTAATTGCGACAGGTATAACAGATGAAATATTTGCAGTTTCAATTTGTATAGAAGGAAAATTAAATCCATTTTACAATTATGGAGTTTTTAGTGCTGCTATACCAGGGTGGGCCATAGGAACATTATTAGGTGGGTTATCGGGAAGTATTTTTCCGCCTAGAATTCTAAGTGCATTAAGTGTAGCTTTATATGGGATGTTTATTGCAATAATAATTCCACCGGCAAAAAAAGATAAAATAATATTAGCAGTAGTAATTATTTCTATGGCCCTTAGCTTTTTATTTACAAAGCTTCCAATACTAAATGAAATATCATCAGGTTTTAGAATTATTATATTAACTACTGTTATTGCAGGGGGAGCAGCTATATTATTCCCGTTAAAGGAGGATATTAATGAATCATGATATTTACATATATATTTTAGTTATGGCACTTGTAACTTATTTAATTAGATTACTTCCTATAACTTTAATACAAAAAGAAATTAAAAATAAAACAATACGGTCTTTTTTATATTATGTACCATTTGTAACTTTAGCAGTCATGACTTTTCCGGAAATTTTTAATTCAACTGATAGTGTATTGTCAGGAATTGGAGGATTAATAGTAGCAATAGTTGTGGCTTATAGGGGAAAAAGCTTAGTTAGAGTTTCATTATCATCTTGTATTTCTATTTTTATAATAGAACTTTTTATATAGATATGTTATTTACATATATTTTAAATTATTGTGAATTAAAAGGATGTCTACTGGACATCCTTTATACTATATTAATTTATATATCATAAAAAATACAATAAAATTTATATTCAAATTTCTTGACTTAAAGTTAACTTTAAGTGCTACTATAGATTTGTATAGAATTATAATTATACTTTAATTTTATACTATAGTAGAAATATTAGTAATCTGTAGTTTAATATGAACTAATTAATAAAGGGTGATAAAAATGAAGAAAATAAAATTTATGGTCATTACAACTATTACAATTATTATAGGAGCAATATTGGTTATATACATGAATAAACCTAAACCAATACCTAAGAACACAACAGTAATATCGACTTCAAATTCAGATCTTTCTTTTGCTGTATTAGGAGATATTCATGAAAATATTGATCATTTTCAAGAGGCAATTAATGATTTATTTACAATAAACTCAGGTATGGATGCTTTAGTGCTAAATGGTGACGTTGTAGATCAAGGTTTAGATGAACAATATGAATCGGTAGAAGAGACTTTACATACAAATATGGATTTATTGCCGAAAACAATAATTAAAAATATTGGTAACCATGAATTTTTTAATTATGATATTGAAGTTAATACACAAGAACAAGTTAAAGAGTTTATAAATAAATATATTAAGTTTTCTGGAGAGGAAAGGGTTTATCATGATATATGGATAAAAGATTATCATTTTATATCTTTAGGGTCTGAAGATGGTAATTCTGAAACCTTAAACTCAATAACTGCATTCATTTCTGATGAGCAACTAGAGTGGTTTAAGGAAAAGTTAGCTGAAAATTATCAAAAAGGAAGGCCTATATTTGTATTTTTACATCAGCCTTTAGACTATGGAAATAGTTCTTGGATTGGTGTTGAACAAAGTGAAGAAATAAAAATAATATTATCACAATATCCAGAAGTAGTAATGTTTGCATCTCATACTCATAGGAATTTAACTGAAGATAGTGTATTATTAAATAACACTTTTACAATAGTAAATACAGGGGCAGTTCATTATACAATTATACCTGATTCTAATGCAAAAGGTGGGTATATTAGAGAGTCCAATTATATAAAAGGAGTTTATATAGAAGTAAATGATAGTAATGTTACTATTAAAGGAAGAGATTTTAAAGAAAAGCAATGGATATTTACTAAAGAAATCATTAATAGTAACAGATAAATAGCTTAAGGAGCTATTGCATTAGCGAATAAAACTTCGTTAGCAATAGCTCCTTAATTATTTAGTGATTTTATATTTAGAAATATGTTGTATTTTATCGAAAAAAGTGATATATTTTATAAAAATACTTTTAATTTAGTTCAGAGAAACTAAGAAGGGAGATAATATTATGTCAAAAAAATCTGAAAATGAAATTCTAATGGTTGATGTCACAGAAAAAGTTCCTATGAAGAGGGCAATTCCATTAAGTATCCAACATTTATTTGCAATGTTCGGATCATCTGTTTTAGTTCCAATTTTATTTAATATTGATCCAACAACGGTATTATTTTTCAATGGAATAGGTACACTGCTTTATGCGTTTATAACAAAGAAAAGAATACCAGCGTACTTAGGATCTAGTTTTGCTTTTCTAGCGCCAACATTCCTATTATTTAGTGAAGGTTATAGTTTCCAAACTGTACAAAGTGGATTTGTAATTTCTGGACTAGTCTTTTCAATTGTTGCAATTATAGTAGGTTATACTGGGACAGGCTGGATTAACAAATTATTTCCACCAGCAGCAATGGGAGCAATAGTTACTATAATAGGATTAGAACTTGCGACTACAGCAGCTGACATGGCAGGTTTTCCAGTTGGGGGTTCGAATTCACCAGAGCTTAATACAACTTGGGTAATAGTTTCTATGGTTACGCTTTTAACAGTAATATTAAGTAGCGTATTATTAAGAGGATTCTTAAAAGTAATTCCAATATTAATAGGTGTTGTTGTTGGTTACATAACAGCTTGTTTTATGGGGCTTGTAGATTTCAACTCTATAGCTAATGCAGGATTCTTTACAGTACCTAAAATAAAATTAGCTCATTTTGATATGACAGCTATATTAACTATACTTCCTGCTACTTTCGTAGTGATAGCAGAACATATAGGACACTTAAAGGTTACTAGTAGTATAGTAGGTAAAGATTTAGCAAAGGATCCAGGACTTCATAGATCACTTTTAGGTGATGGATTATCAACTATGATTTCAGGTATGTTTGGTTCAGTACCAACTACTACGTATGGTGAAAACATAGGGGTTATGGCACTAACAAAGGTATATAGTGTATATGTAATATGTGGTGCAGGAATATTTTCAATAATATTAGGATTTTCAGGTAAGCTTTCAGCCATAATAAGTACAATTCCTACTCCTGTAATAGGTGGAGTTAGTATATTATTATTTGGTACAATTGCTACATCAGGTCTTAGAACTTTTATAGAGGAAAAAGTAGATTTCTCAAAATCAAGAAATCTAATACTTACATCAGTTATCTTTATGATAGGCTTAAGTGGAATTAAATTAAGTATAGGTGTAGTAGAATTAAAAGGTATGGGACTTGCAACTGTAGTTGGAATAGCTTTAAACTTAGCTTTTATAATATTTGATAAGCTTGGAATCATGAACGAAGAAGCTGAAAATTAATATTATAAAATGAATAGAACCTAAAGAATAGATTATGTTAAAAATCTATTCTTTAGGTTTTTTTGCATTTATACAATACTTTTTTATATTTATACAAAGATTATTTAAATTCAATTAAAATATATAATTAATTTTATCTTTATAGTATAATCAGTGGGTAATAATAGATTTAAAGTAATAAAATGTATTTCCTTGGATCTATATTAAGAAAATTAAAGAGGAGAACAAGGATGATAAAAGTAGAGAATTTATGTAAAAGCTTTAAAACTAAGAAAAAATATCCTGGATTTAAAGGGGCTATAAAATCATTTTTTTCTAAGGAATATATTATAAAAAAAGCAGTTGACGATATTAGCTTTAATATTAAGGATGGAGAAATTGTTGGATATATTGGTGCAAATGGAGCAGGAAAATCAACAACCATAAAAATGATGACTGGTATTATGACTCCAAGTAGTGGAAGTGTTATTGTTGATGGAATCATTCCTTATGAAAATAGAGAAAAGAATGCTAAAGATATTGGTGTAGTATTTGGTCAAAGAACTCAACTATGGTGGGACTTGCCTTTGTCTGAAACATTTTCTTTGCTAAAGGATATTTATGAGGTTTCTGATAAAGATTATGAAGAAAGAATGAGTTTTTTTTATGAAACTTTAGAATTAAAGGATTTTTTATTAAGTCCCGTGCGAACCTTATCATTAGGGCAAAGAATGAGAGCTGATTTAGCAGCTGCATTGATTCATAATCCTAAAATTATTTATCTAGATGAACCAACTATAGGACTTGATGTAGTTGTAAAAGAAAATGTAAGAAAGGCTATTAAAAGGATTAATGAAATTTATGGCACTACAATAATATTAACGACCCATGATTTAAATGATATTGAAGAATTGTGCAAAAGAATAATAATTATTGATAACGGCAAAAAGCTATATGATGGTAGCTTGGAAGATATTAAAAACAAATATGGATATATGACTACACTAGAAATTCAAATAAAAAAACAATTTGATTTATCTAAAATTAACTTAAATAAAATTTTAAAGTTAAATACTGAAGATTTAAACTTTATAAAGGAAGATATGAAACTTGTTGTTAATTTCAATAAAAATAAGGTCTCTTCTTCAGACATTATGTTTCATATAATGAAAGAACATAGGGTGATAGATTTTTTAGTAAAAGAGACAAGTGTAGAAGACATAATAAAAAGAATTTATAGAAATGAGGTGTAGCAAATGAATTTTATAAGAGAGCTTAAACTTTATAAACCATTTGCTATAAATGTATTTCAAAAAAATTTATCATATAAAGCTAATGTTGTTGTATTCGTTATTGGCGATTCAATTATGCTTGTAGTAACATATTTTCTTTGGAATGCAATATTTAAAAGCTCTTCAAATAGTGTATTAAATGGGTTTTCATTTAATGAAATGGTAGTATATGTTTTAATATCCTTTTTAACCGATTCATTAATTAGGACAGATACTAGTTATGGAGTAGCATCAGAAGTAAAGGATGGATCTATAGCTATAAATCTTATAAGACCAATAAATTATCAAAAAAGAATGTTATTTCAAGCTTTGGGTGATGTACTTTTTAATTTTGTTCTTATATTTATTATTGGGTTTATGGGAGTCAGCGTTTATTGTTATTTAAATGAAATATCATTATCTATATTTAGTTTAATTGGATACTTTGTAAGTATTATAATGGGGATATTATTAAATTTCTATTATAGCTATTCTTTTGGCTTATTGTCTTTTAAGCTTACAAATATGTGGGGACTTACTCAGATAATGGGGGCCATAATGCAATTATTATCTGGAATGTTAATACCAATTATATTTTTTCCAATATGGGCGCAAGGAATATTTAAATTTTTACCTTTTAGTTCAATGATATATACTCCTACAATGATATACCTTGGAAAAATAACAGGTAAGGAATTATTTAATGCTTTAATGCTTCAATTTATATGGATAGTTATTTTAGCTTTTATTTCTAAAGTGATTTGGAAGAAATTAATTAAGCATTTAGTCATTTTAGGAGGATAGAATTATGAAAAGATATATAAAGTTATATATAAAGTTTATGAAACAATATATTAAATCCTTAATTGAATATAAAGGTGATTGTATCCTTGGAATTATTGGCTTTTTATTAGTTCAAATAACAGGGGTAGTGTTCATTAAATTGATATTTAATAATATACCTAACTTAGAAGGATGGAGCTTTTATGAAATATTATTTATTTATGGGTATGCTCAGATACCTAGGGGAATAGATCATGTTTTTACAGATTATTTATGGATTTTTAGTTGGAAAACTATAGTTAGAGGAGAATTTGATAGATATTTATTAAGGCCTCTAAATCCATTATTTCAAGTAATAGCAGAAAGATTTCAACCCGATGGTATAGGCGAAATTATAGTAGGCATTATTCTAGTTACTTTATCTATTTCTAAGCTTAACTTAAGTTTCAACTTTTTTAATATAGTAATTTTTATATTTATTATTTTGTGTTCTACCTTAATTTATACAGCCATAAAGCTTGCAGTAACATCTATTGCATTTTGGGTAAAATTTGCACAAAGTTATTTATTTATGGTTTATCAACTAAGTAGTTTTGCAAAGTATCCTATAAGTATATATCCTAATGCAATTAAGGGTTTATTAACATTTATTATCCCATTTGCATTTACAGGTTTTTATCCAGGTGCTTATTTTTTAGGGAAGGGAAGCTTTAGTACTGGAATATTACTAACCTTCATAATATCTATACTATCAATAATTATTGCATATATGATATGGTTAAGAGGGATAAGTGCTTATGAAAGTTCAGGCAATTGATTATACTATTATTAATAAGCTTATGTAGCAAAAAGAAGGTGATAAAATGAAGAAATGCATGTATTGTAAAAAAGGGCTAAATGAAAAATACTTTGAAAATAAAATAGGATTATTTTGTAGTGAAGAGCACTATATAAAGTATTTAGATAGCTTAAGTAATGAAGAATATGTAGAACTTCAAAATAAGTTTTGTGTTTGTAGTGATGAATAGTTAATGAAAAAATAAGGATTATAAAATATTATAGTCCTTATTTTTATATAAAATAATAAATTATATCCATAAAGGATGAAATTTATATAATAATATAGTAAAATATACAAGGAATTAGTAGAAAATTTAATAATAGAAGGCGATGAAATGAAAATTAAAGGTATTTTATTTACAATTCTATCTGCAGTAATATTTGGATTTACACCTGCTTTAGCTAGTATAACCTATGGATTGGGGAATAACTCACTATCCATGACTTTTTATAGGAATTTATTTGCTATTCCTTTTCTATTTTTAATATTAAAGTATAAGAAAATCCCCTTAAAAGCAAATAAGAAAGAGTTAAAGGATATTTTTGTTTTAAGTTTAATAGGAGTTGCAATTACTACTGCTTTGCTTTATAGTTCTTATTCATATATTGGAATAGGAGCTGCAACAACGCTACATTTTTTATATCCAATGTTTGTTGCTTTAGCTTGCAAGTTTATTTTTAATGAAAAATTAGGTAAAGGAAAAGTGATTTCTTTAATATTAGCTTTTATTGGAGTAGCACTTTTTATGGATACAAAAAGTAGTGGTAATATAGTAGGAGCTTTAATGGCTTTAATATCTGGAGTAACCTATGCTTTTTACATATTATGGCTTGATAAAAAAGGGTTAGTAAAAATGAATCCTTATAAATTATCTTTTTACATAGTTACCTTTGCTTCTTTAGAAATGCTAGTAGGTAATATTTTAGGAGGTTATATTGAAGTCAATCTTCCATTAAAAGCTTATATTTTAATGATACTTTGTTCGGTATTAGCCTCTATAGTTGGAATAGTTTCATTCCAAATAGGAGTATCTATTATTGGCTCCACATCAGCAGCTATATTTTCTTTATTTGAGCCAATTACTAGTGTAATTAGTGGAATAATAATTTTTAATGAAGCTCTTAATTTACCGAAACTTTTAGGATGTTTAATTATTTTTATAGCTATTACATATTTAGCAGTAGAATCAGGTGCAAAGGAAAAACATATTACTCAATAAATAATAAAGTGCGATAAATTGCGCACTTTTTATTTTTAAACTTATTATATTGAAAATTATCCTCAATAACATTAAAATTATATTAAAAGTAATTTAATAGAAAAGGAGACTTCTTTGGATAGAAAACTAATTGAAAAAATAATAGGTAAAAAGAACTACGTTGATTTAAATGATGAAATATATATTTTAAGAGATACAACATCAAAAATGAGAGAAAATATATTATTTAAAGTTGAGTTTACTGAAGATTTGCTTAGGTATATAAATGATAAAACAATTAAATCAAGATCTATAATAGATAATATAATTGAAGGTCTTGAAAATGATAAGTTTATATTAGGATATACTAATAGCAAAATTTATCTACTAAAATATTTAAAGGATATTAAGAGTAATTTAGATGGGATTTTAATTTCATTAAATCCGCTAAAGTATGAAAATTTAATTATATATACTAATAGATTAATAGACCTTATATTATTATTTTAAAGAAGTAACCACCATAGAAGGTGAATTTATCACCTTTAATGGTGGTTAGTTATGTATTTTAAATTATTATCCTTTAGGTTTAAAAATCATAGCAGTAAGAAATCCAAAAACTATGGCAGAAGATACACCAGCGCTTACTGTTTTTAAAAGTCCATTAAATAATCCTATAAATCCTGTTTGTTCAGCCTCAGTAATTGCTGCTGTTACAAGGGTATTTCCAAAACTACTGATAGGAACAAAGGCTCCTGCACCTGCAAATTTAACTAAAGGATCATATAAACCAAATCCTCCTAAAATTGCGCCAATTACCACTAATGTACATGTCGTATGCGCTGGGGTTATTTTTAATGTATCCATTATAAGTTGACCAATTACACATATTATACCGCCTACTATAAAGGCAAAAATAAACTTTTCCATAATATATCACACCTTTTTACATTTCTATAGAAACAGCATGAGCAACACAAGGAATACTTTCTTTTTGCTGAAAAGATATAGGCGAAAATAATGCTCCAGTTGCAACTACTAATATCTTTTTTAATTCTCCCTTGCGCATACGATTAAGTAAATGCCCATAAGTCACAGTGGCAGAACAAGCACATCCACTTCCACCAGCAAAGCTAGGTTGTTCTTTTTTATATATTAATAAACCGCAATCTGTAAAAATATCTATAGGCATACTTATATTATGCTTTTTAAATAAAGCATTTGCCATTTCATGACCAATTTTCCCTAAATCTCCTGTTGCAATAAGATCATAGTTTGTAGCATTGATATTTAAATCTCTAAAATGTGCTTCAATAGTATCCACAGCTGCAGGAGCCATTGCTGCACCTACGTTATAAGGATCTGATATACCCATATCTATAACCTTGCCAATTGTAGCAGAAGTTACTTTAGGGCCATTACCATTTTGTGTAAGTACTGCTGACCCAGCACCTGTTACTGTCCATTGAGCAGTTGGAGGTCTTTGAACTCCGTAATCTGTTGGATATCTAAATTGCTTTTCGGCTGCAGCATTATGACTACTAGCAGATGTAAGAACATATTTTGCAGCATTACTATCTATTAATTGTGCTGCCAAGGCTAGCCCTTCCATGGAACTAGAACAAGCCCCAAATACACCTAAATAGGGGATTCCTAAAGTTCTTGCAGCAAAACTACTTGAAATTATTTGATTCATTAAATCTCCACTAAATAAAAAGTTAATATCTTCTTTCTTTAAATTTGCTTTTTGAATTGCTCTTTGACAAGCATGTTCTAAAAATGCTTTTTCTGCTTTTTCATAACTATCTTGGCCAAGCCATAAGTCTTCCGTAATAATATCGAAGTCATTAGCTAAAGCTCCATTTCCCTCAAAAGGTCCTACAACAGCAGCTGATGATATTATTGTAGGTTTAGACTCAAAAATCCAAGACTGATGTCCTTTAAGCATTTACATTACCCCCAACCATGTTATAATCATTTTTATTAAAGCTACTATGAAAGCAGAAACAACACCATATACAACAATTGCTCCAGCAAGTCTAAACATATTCCCAGCAACTCCAAGAACAAGTCCTTCACTTTTATGTTCCATTGAAGCAGAGGCTATAGAGTTTGCAAAACCTGTAATTGGAACTGCAGTTCCACATCCTGCCCATTGGCTTAGGTGATCAAAGACACCAAAGCCAGTAAATAGCGCTGCTAGAAATATTAATAAAACCAAAGTAGGAGATACTGAAGTCTTTTCATCAAAATTAAAAAAGTTAATAAATATCCATTGGAAGCCTTGCCCTATTGTACAAATCCCGCCACCAACTAAAAATGCTCTAATACAATTTTTAAAAATAGGCCTTTTAGGTTCTATGCTTTTTACTAATGAATCATATTGTTGTTGTATAGGAGTCATCTTTTTCTTCTTCATATTTGACATATTTTCACCTTCTAACGTAATAAGTATGGTTCTAATTTCTTTAGTATTTCATCTAATTTTTTTGAATTTTTATAGTACATATCTTTAGCTTCTAAATTATCAGTATCTAATGAATATGACATAAGATCTGATTGACATTTTTCAATACTTGCATATAACATTTCTTTAACCTCAGCTTTAGGAACTTGTATCATATCATCATAAAGATCTAAATATAAATCTCCAGAAGAGTCTACTTGAGCAAGAAAAACATTTTCAAGAGTAACTCCTTGAACTTCTAATTGGGTTGTAAGCCATCCTTGGCTCAATCCAGCATTTGTAAGGCCTTCATTTAGAATATTTCCATCTAAGATAACTGTTTGTGGTTCAGTTTTAGGAGCTACTTTTTTTCCTAAATCATAAGAAGTAACAGGCTTTTTATCAGCCTTTAGGCTTATATTTATATCACCATTTGATTCCATTAGGGCAAATTCAACATCAGCTAAATTAAATGCACTTTTAGAACGCATTTGCTGTAAGAATTCTTGTCCTGTTATTCTTTCTTTAGATAAGTTATCTTCCATAATTTTACCGTTTTTTATTAGAACACGTTCTTTTCCGTGTAAGATATTATATATAGTTTTACTTTTCATTTCTGCATAATCTAAAATTAGAGGCATAAATGTCCAAATAGCTAATGATATTAATCCAAAATAAAAGTTATTTATTAAATTTAAAGACATTAAAGAAATTATTATTGCAATTATTGTGTATGAAATAAAATCAAAGGGCGTAAATCTAGAGATTGTCTTCCTTTTCATATATTTTGTAATAACTAATGCTATAAAAAATAAAACTATTGATTTAAAGAATATAATTAACCAAGTATTCATAGTTCACCTCACTTAGTTACCTTTGTATTGTGGTTCTTCAAATTCCATAAAGCTAATTCTTTTTTCTAAATCTTTTTTAATTTTATTAATTTCTTTTGATGTTTCAGCATAGATATTTTTTGCTTCTTCATTTCTCTCTTGAATAGAGTATATTTCCAAAGTAGATTCAGCTCCTTTAAGAATAGCTAAGGTTTGTTTTACTTTTGCAATAGTAGTCATATATAAATCTCCTTTATATTAATAAAATTCCTTACTAGCTTACTTTAACCTTTATGAGTAATTTTAATTCATTACTTACTAGAAATAATTATTAATGTTTTAAAAGGAAGATATTTCATAGTAGTAATATAGAATATTTAAAAATTTAATGAAGAAAAATATATAAGTAAATAAATTTATAGGGAGTGAATATAATGCCAACAGGAACTAAACTTGAAACAGCTTTAGCAAGTGCAAAAGGATTAGCAGCTGATATGAAGACTTTTTCTTTAGATACAGATAATGAAGAGGCAAAGCAAATGTTTAATCAACTGGCTAGTACAATGGATGGAGTTGAAAAATCCCTTCAAGCAAGACTTGATTTTGTAAAGCAACAAGAACCCCAATATAATAAATAAAATAAAGACATCATGTAGTTTTAAACTATATGATGTCTTTATTTATATATAAAACTATATAAATAATTTTCATATAAATATAAAATATGGTATATTTATAATAAATTAAAGTTATATAGGAGGAATAATATGGAGTTAAAGTATAAAATAGATGAGTTAAAATCTTATTTAGGCCAACACGAAAAACTAGTACAAGCTATAGGATTAATTTATTGGGATATGAGAACTAATATTCCTAGTAAAGCTGGTGAATCAAGAGCTAAGGTACTTGAGTATTTATCAGGTGAAAGCTTTAAAATGATTACTAGTCCTAAAATAGAAGAATTTATTAAGGATTTAACACCTTATAAGAATGAAATGAGTTTAATTGAAAAGAGAATGCTTGAAGAGTTAGAAAGAAACTATAATGAAACTAAAAAGATACCAGAAGATAAATACGTTGCTTATGTTGGACTTTGCAGTAATTCAGAATTAGCTTGGGAAAAAGCAAAAGATGCCAATGATTTTGAAATATTTAAGCCTTATTTAGAAAAGGTAGTTGAATTCCAAAAGGAGTTTATAGAATACTGGGGATATAAAGATGATAAATATGATACTTTATTAGATAAATATGAATTAGGACTTACTACTGAAAAATTAGATAAAATATTCTCTGAGTTAAGAGATGGAATACTAGAAGTATTAAATAAGATTAAGGAAAGTAAAAAGAAATTAAATCGTGATTTCTTATATGGACATTTTGATGCTAATAAGCAAAAAGATTTATCACTATATATATTAGAGAAAATAGGCTTTGATATGGAAGCTGGTAGATTAGATGTTAGTGTTCACCCATTTACAACTAACTTTGGTAATAAGGATGTTAGATTAACTACTAACTACCATGAAGATGAATTTACATCAGCTTTATTTAGCACAATTCATGAAGGTGGGCATGGTATTTATGAACAAAATATTAGTGATGATCTAGAGTGTACAGGCTTGCAAACTGGAGCTTCAATGGCTATCCATGAATCTCAATCTAGATTTTATGAAAATATATTAGGAAGAAGTAAAGGATTTTGTTCATATCTTTTACCTGTAGCTAAAAAATATTTTGAAGATTTTAAAGATGTTACTTTAGATGAATTCTATGAAGCTATGAACTATGTTGAAACATCTTTAATAAGAACAGAAGCAGATGAATTAACCTATGGTCTTCATATTATTATTAGATATGAAATTGAAAAAGAGTTGATAAACGGAAGAATTTCAGTAAGTGAGCTTAAAGACTTATGGAATAAGAAGTATAAGGAATATTTAGGAGTAGAACCTAAAAATGATGCTGAAGGTATTCTTCAGGATATGCATTGGTCAGATGGTTCCTTTGGATATTTTCCAAGTTATGCTTTAGGTAATTTATATGGGGCGCAAATGTTTAATACATTACTAAAGGAAAATCCAAATATAATGGAAGAAGTTAAAAATGGTAATCTTACTGAGATAACTAAATGGTTAAATGAAAAGGTGCATTTTCACGGTGCAATTTATACTCCAGAAGAACTAATAAAAAGAGTTACTGGAGAAGAACTTAATCCTAAGTATTTCATAGATTATTTAAAGAATAAGTATTATAAAATTTATGATGTAGAATAAATTTCAGATACTGCAATCAAAATCTTTTGTATTGCAGTATCTTTTTTATACTTGATAAAGAAATAATAATAAAATAGTGGTATAATAACTATAAGCAATATATTTATGGAGTATTTAAATGGGAAAGTTTAAGGATATATATATTAATTATTCAAACTTAGATAATTATTTAAGAGATATAATTAAGGGTTATTCCAAGGAGTTTATTTATGATAAAAATAATAGACGCTTACTAATATCTCAATATATATTAATGTCTAATAATTATATATATGAAATAAAAGCAATAGAGGGAACAGTTCACCTTTGGACTTGGAGTGATTTTAAATATGAGTCAAATGGTAAGATACTAAGTTATAAAACAGAAGGAAATATAATTTTAAGTCAGCTAATGGAGTTTAAAAAGGAGTTAGATTTAGAGTTATTAAATAAATATGGATTAGAAGTAGTCTATAGACTAAAATAAATATTGGGGGGAACTTATATGAATGAAACAATAAGTACAATATTAAAAAGGGGTTCATTAAGAAAGTATGCTGAAAAAGATATTTCAAAAGAAGATCTAGAGGTTATTTTAAGATCTTCTATGAGGGCGCCTACAGCAGGAAATATGATGTCTTATTCTATAATAGTTATAAGGAAGAAAGAAACTAAGGAAAAATTATCAATTAGTTGTGATAATCAACCATTTATTAAAAATGCACCTGTTTTGCTTATTTTTTTAGCTGATTTTAGTAAATGGTATAAATACTACCAGTATAATGATACTAAAGAATTTATGGCTGAAAAGGGTGAATATTTTGAAGGCCCAAGTGAGGGGAATTTTATACTAGCAACTCAAGATGCATTAATAGCAGCGGAAAATGCAGTTATAGCAGCAGAAAGTCTAGGGGTAGGATCTTGTTATATTGGTGATATTATGGAAAACTATGAATATCATAAAAAATTATTGAATTTACCTAAATATGTTTATCCAGTGACTATGTTAACTTTAGGGTATTATCCTGAAGGATATCATATTCCATTAAAAGATAGGTTTAAAAAGAATTATGTTATATTTGATGAAGAATATAAAGAATTGAGTAAAGATGATATTAAAGATATGTTTAAGGAAAGAGATAAGTTATTTGTAAATGCAAATAAATATAATGCTAAAAACTATGCTCAGTACCATTATAATATGAAAGTAAAATCAGAATTCTCTAAGGAAATGACAAGATCAGTTAAATTAGCCTTAGATGAATGGTGTGGAAATAAAATTTAAAAAGTTATATAGACTTAAAGATTAGATTATAATTTTTAAGTTTATATTATTTTCTGGGAAATAATGTAAATTTGATAAGTGTTTAAGTTCTAATTTAAGTGTCAATACTCTTAATAAATAAGGGGGTGCTTAAATGAAAAAAAGTAAAATAATATTATTTATTATATTAGGTATTTTTATATTCCTTATTTGTGATAAGATACGTATTTCATATAATTTTGCTATATCATCAAAAATAGAAAACATAAACACTAATATAGATATTAAAAATTTAATTGATTATATTAATAATTTAGATTTGACAGAGGAAGACATAGAAGAAATTTCTGAGAAGAGCAAAAGTATTTCTGAAGATATAAAGGGAAAGACATCCTTTAAAGAGTATAAATTAAAGGAAATATTAAAGATATATAAAAATTTTAGTGTAATTGCAAATAGCTTAAATTTAAAAATAGACTTTAGTATTAAAAATGGAGATTTTACTCTTAAAGAAAAGGCTAATGGAACTAATATATTCAGCGGTAATGTAAGTGATATAAAAAAGTATTTTCAAGCTATTAAAGATAATACTAATATTTCAACTTTGGAAGTTTTGGCTAGTATAGATAGTGAGGAAATATTAGATAATATAGATAGTAATATTAATAATACTGACAAAGAAAAGTTAAACAATGAAGATTTAAATAACAATAAAAATGATATAGTTGAAAATGAAACAAATAGTGAAAATATAAATAAAGATTTATTAAGTAGTAAAAACAGTATAAATATGGTTATACCAATAAGTATTTTAGTTATTGCATTTTGTGTAATAGTAATCTCTTATATAAAATTTAAATAATGTAAGTAGATTTTTACTAATAGATCTCCTAAAAATAAAAAGCACTACCATATTCTTTAATGGTAGTGCTTTTATGTCTAATTAGTTTTAATTTTAAAATAATCTCCTTGAATAATCATATCTGCTATTTTAAAAACATCTTTTAAATGTTTTTCTTCATTTTCGTCTTTTGGAGAACCTTTAATTTCACCGTCATTTAATATAGTTGAATTTCTATTGGTGTTAACTAAAATACGTCCCATAGATGTGTCTTGAAATTTTTCTTTTTCAACCCCTAATAGATATGAGATAGTTGGTAAAAAGTCAACTTGTCCGCCAACATTAGAAATTATTTCTCCTTTTATATCTTTGTTATATATGATAAAAGGTATTTCTTTATGATTATCTTTCCACCAATCTCCTTCTAGAGGCGCATCTGTTATTAAGTCTTCATAAAATTTATGAACTCCACAATGATCTCCATAAATCATTAAAACTGTGTTATCAAGTTGTCCATTTTTATCAAGTTCTTCTATAAATAATTTAATAGCTTCATCTGTATATCTAATACTTTGGAAATAAGCTCCTAACATATTTTCATCTAATTCTTTTGGTAAATCTAATAATTTTTTATCTTGAGGAATTTCAAAAGGCCCATGGCTAGTTAAGGTTGCTACAAAGGTATAAAATGGATTCTCTTCATTTTTTAACTTATTAGCAAGTTGCTTTAAATAAGATTCATCAGATAATCCAAGTCCTATAACTTCATCTAAATTGAACTCTTTTATGTCCCAAATCTTATTTGTTTCAAATGCTTTATGAGGCTCAGCCCAATTCCAACTTCCTGGGAGTTCTGCATGAGTAGAAATTGTTGTATAACCTTCTTCATTTAAAAGCTGTTGTAGACTATTATATTTAGTCCATGGGTATGTTGGGAAGGTACTATGATTTCTAACAGGAAAAATGGAGGTATTAACCATCAAGTCAGCATCTGAACTAGTTCCAGAGTTATTTTGCTCATAAATATTATCAAAATATAAGCTGTTTGATAGTAGTTTATTTAATGTTGGTGTTATTTCTTGTCCATTAACTTTTTGATTAATTACAAAGTTTTCTAGTGACTCAACTTGTATTGCAATTAAATTTTTTCCTTTTAAATAACCAGCATATTTATTATCTTCAATATTTTCTTTGTTATTTTCAAACCAACTTTTAACTTCATTTACTTCTTCAGCAGTTAATTCTTTACTAACACCAGTATAATAGGATAAATCAAAGCCATGGTATCCTAAAGGACTCATATCACTATATGTTTGGAAAGGAGCCCAAGATAATCTAAAAAATGATTGATTAGGTACTAAACCTTTAATATCTATACAATAATGAGAAAGATAAACTATACCACCACTTAAGATAAAAATAGATAAGGTCTTTATTAATCTTATTGTGAATTTAGAATTATCTTTAAAGTCTCTAACTTTGTTAAACTTAAACAATATGTAGAAAATCAGAAAATCAATAAAGAAAAATAAATCTACTAATTTAAAGTTAAGTAAACTCTTACCAATAGGATTGAAAATTTCAGGATGTAATAAATGTCTTATTGATAAAAATGTACCATTAGCTCTGTAATACCAAATATCAAATAAAAACAATAGGCTAATTATAAGATCTAAGTATATAGCTGTTCTTATTTTTCCTTTGTATTTAAATAAATAAATAATACTAAATATAAGGCATATAATTAATATATGAGCTCCAATAGCTGGAACTCCAAAATACATAGTTTTAAAATCAATTCCTGATGAATTTGTAGCTCTAAGCATAGAAAGCAATAACATAGATTTTCCTTGTATAATTAAAACCATTGCTACAAATAGCCAATTATTATATATAAGCTTTTTAAAAAAATCTTTCATTTCATTTCCTCCAAAAATAAAGTCTTACTTTACTTATTTTATATTAAATAAATAAGTATTTCTATAAGAATAATTTTTAATCAGGAAAAATTAATAATTTTAAAATTAATATGGAAAAATATTCTTGATTATAAAATAATTATACTATATAATTATTTTAATTAAATATTATCTTATTAAGAGTGGTGGAGGGACTGGCCCTATGAAACCCAGCAACCTATTTATATCTAAATGTGGTGCTAAGTCCAACAGATTATCTGAGAAATAAGAGAAAAATATAAAATTTAATAATTTTTATATAAGAATTCTTTCTATTTGGAGGAATTCTTTTTTTATATCTATAAAAAGGGGGATTGTATAATGATAGGAAAAAAATTAGATTTTGAAACTGTATCTGTAAGAGGATATAGTGGAGGGGATAAGTTAACAGGAGCAATAAGCTATCCAATTTATCAAAGTGCCACATTTAAGCACCCAGAGTTAAATAAGAGTACAGGGTATGATTATTCAAGAACTAATAACCCTACAAGAGAAGAAGTTGAAAGAACTTTATGTTTGTTAGAAGATGGTATTGGGGCAGTAGCATTTTCTACAGGAGTTGCAGCTATATCAGCTTGTATTCATCTATTTAAACCAAATGATCATATTATAATTTCAGAAGATTTATATGGTGGAACTTTTAGATTATTTAAAGATATATATAGTGTTTTTGGAATAAAAGCTTCTTTTGTAGACACTTCAAAATTAGACGAAATTAAAAATTCCATCTATGAAAACACAAAAGCTATATTTATAGAAACTCCGTCTAATCCATTAATGAGGGTTAGTGATATTAAAGAAATATCTTATATATGTAAGGCTTCAAATCTTATTTTAATTGTAGATAATACATTTTTAACGCCTTACTTTCAAAAGCCATTATCTCTTGGAGCTGACATAGTAATTCATAGTGGTACTAAATTCTTAGGTGGACATAATGATGTTTTAGCAGGTTTTTTAGTAACTAATAATAATGATATTTTAAGTAAAATAAAGCTAATTCAAAATTCTATAGGAGCAACATTATCTTCTTTTGATTCTTGGCTTATTTTAAGAGGAATAAAAACTTTGCATATTAGAGTAGAAAAAGCCCAAGAAAATGCATTAATAATATCAAAATATCTTAATTTAAATTTAAAAGTTGAAAAAGTATATTATGTAGGCTTAGAAGATCATATAGGTCATGAGATAAATTCAAAACAATCCACTGGTTCTGGGTCAATGATATCTTTTAGAGTTAAAGATAAAAGCTTAATTCCATATATATTAAAAAATTTAAGTATAATATCCTTTGCAGAAAGTTTAGGGGGAGTAGAAACTTTAATTACTTATCCATTTACTCAAACTCACTCGGAAATTCCAAAGGAATTAAAAGATAAATTAGGAATAGATGAAAACTTACTTAGACTATCTGTTGGAATAGAAAGTATTAATGATTTATTAAATGATTTAAAATCAGTTTTGGAGGATTAGTATGAGATTTGGAACTAAGTTGCTACATGGTGAAAAAACTATTGATAAAAATAATGGTGCAGTTACTTTACCAATATATCAAAGTTCAACCTTTCATCAATTTGATATANAAGCTGTTTGATAGTAGTTTATTTAATGTTGGTGTTATTTCTTGTCCATTAACTTTTTGATTAATTACAAAGTTTTCTAGTGACTCAACTTGTATTGCAATTAAATTTTTTCCTTTTAAATAACCAGCATATTTATTATCTTCAATATTTTCTTTGTTATTTTCAAACCAACTTTTAACTTCATTTACTTCTTCAGCAGTTAATTCTTTACTAACACCAGTATAATAGGATAAATCAAAGCCATGGTATCCTAAAGGACTCATATCACTATATGTTTGGAAAGGAGCCCAAGATAATCTAAAAAATGATTGATTAGGTACTAAACCTTTAATATCTATACAATAATGAGAAAGATAAACTATACCACCACTTAAGATAAAAATAGATAAGGTCTTTATTAATCTTATTGTGAATTTAGAATTATCTTTAAAGTCTCTAACTTTGTTAAACTTAAACAATATGTAGAAAATCAGAAAATCAATAAAGAAAAATAAATCTACTAATTTAAAGTTAAGTAAACTCTTACCAATAGGATTGAAAATTTCAGGATGTAATAAATGTCTTATTGATAAAAATGTACCATTAGCTCTGTAATACCAAATATCAAATAAAAACAATAGGCTAATTATAAGATCTAAGTATATAGCTGTTCTTATTTTTCCTTTGTATTTAAATAAATAAATAATACTAAATATAAGGCATATAATTAATATATGAGCTCCAATAGCTGGAACTCCAAAATACATAGTTTTAAAATCAATTCCTGATGAATTTGTAGCTCTAAGCATAGAAAGCAATAACATAGATTTTCCTTGTATAATTAAAACCATTGCTACAAATAGCCAATTATTATATATAAGCTTTTTAAAAAAATCTTTCATTTCATTTCCTCCAAAAATAAAGTCTTACTTTACTTATTTTATATTAAATAAATAAGTATTTCTATAAGAATAATTTTTAATCAGGAAAAATTAATAATTTTAAAATTAATATGGAAAAATATTCTTGATTATAAAATAATTATACTATATAATTATTTTAATTAAATATTATCTTATTAAGAGTGGTGGAGGGACTGGCCCTATGAAACCCAGCAACCTATTTATATCTAAATGTGGTGCTAAGTCCAACAGATTATCTGAGAAATAAGAGAAAAATATAAAATTTAATAATTTTTATATAAGAATTCTTTCTATTTGGAGGAATTCTTTTTTTATATCTATAAAAAGGGGGATTGTATAATGATAGGAAAAAAATTAGATTTTGAAACTGTATCTGTAAGAGGATATAGTGGAGGGGATAAGTTAACAGGAGCAATAAGCTATCCAATTTATCAAAGTGCCACATTTAAGCACCCAGAGTTAAATAAGAGTACAGGGTATGATTATTCAAGAACTAATAACCCTACAAGAGAAGAAGTTGAAAGAACTTTATGTTTGTTAGAAGATGGTATTGGGGCAGTAGCATTTTCTACAGGAGTTGCAGCTATATCAGCTTGTATTCATCTATTTAAACCAAATGATCATATTATAATTTCAGAAGATTTATATGGTGGAACTTTTAGATTATTTAAAGATATATATAGTGTTTTTGGAATAAAAGCTTCTTTTGTAGACACTTCAAAATTAGACGAAATTAAAAATTCCATCTATGAAAACACAAAAGCTATATTTATAGAAACTCCGTCTAATCCATTAATGAGGGTTAGTGATATTAAAGAAATATCTTATATATGTAAGGCTTCAAATCTTATTTTAATTGTAGATAATACATTTTTAACGCCTTACTTTCAAAAGCCATTATCTCTTGGAGCTGACATAGTAATTCATAGTGGTACTAAATTCTTAGGTGGACATAATGATGTTTTAGCAGGTTTTTTAGTAACTAATAATAATGATATTTTAAGTAAAATAAAGCTAATTCAAAATTCTATAGGAGCAACATTATCTTCTTTTGATTCTTGGCTTATTTTAAGAGGAATAAAAACTTTGCATATTAGAGTAGAAAAAGCCCAAGAAAATGCATTAATAATATCAAAATATCTTAATTTAAATTTAAAAGTTGAAAAAGTATATTATGTAGGCTTAGAAGATCATATAGGTCATGAGATAAATTCAAAACAATCCACTGGTTCTGGGTCAATGATATCTTTTAGAGTTAAAGATAAAAGCTTAATTCCATATATATTAAAAAATTTAAGTATAATATCCTTTGCAGAAAGTTTAGGGGGAGTAGAAACTTTAATTACTTATCCATTTACTCAAACTCACTCGGAAATTCCAAAGGAATTAAAAGATAAATTAGGAATAGATGAAAACTTACTTAGACTATCTGTTGGAATAGAAAGTATTAATGATTTATTAAATGATTTAAAATCAGTTTTGGAGGATTAGTATGAGATTTGGAACTAAGTTGCTACATGGTGAAAAAACTATTGATAAAAATAATGGTGCAGTTACTTTACCAATATATCAAAGTTCAACCTTTCATCAATTTGATATAGAGAATTTTGGAGAATTTGATTATGGAAGATCTGGTAACCCAACAAGAAATATTTTAGAGGAAGAATTTGCAAAACTAGAAGGAGGAAAATATGCTTTTGCCTTTTCATCTGGTATAGCAGCAATTTCTTCAATAATAAGTATATTTTCTTCTGGAGATCATTTAATAGTTGCAGAAGATGTATATGGGGGGACATATAGGGCAATAACTAAATTGTTTAATAGGTTTAATATAGCTTTTACCTTTGTAAATACAGAGGATGTTAATAATATTAAAAAAGCAATAAAAAGTAATACAAAAGCTATATACTTAGAAACACCTTCAAACCCATTATTGAAAATAACTGATTTAAAAAGCTCCATAAAATTAGCAAAGGATAATAATTTACTAACTATAGTAGATAATACATTCATGTCACCTTATTTACAAAATCCTTTAATCCTTGGGGCTGATATTGTAGTTCATAGTGCAACAAAATTTATAGGTGGACATAGTGACGTTATAGCGGGATTAGCTGTCACAAATAATAAACAAATTGCAGAAGAAATTTATAAAATTCAAAATGGATTTGGTGCTATACTATCACCTCAGGATTGTTATCTTGTATCTAGAGGTTTAAAAACGTTAAAAATAAGAATGGATGAATCGGAGAGAAATGCAATTAAACTTGCTAATTGGTTAGAAAGTCAGGAAGTAATAGAAAAAGTCTATTATCCAGGACTCTCTTATCATAAAGGATATGATATTCATAAAAGTCAGTCCTTTGGACCAGGGGCAGTATTATCATTTAAATTCAAAAATATAGATCAAACAAAATATTTCTTAAATAATGTAAAAAATGTTGTGGTAGCAGTAAGTTTAGGAGCTGTTGAAACTATTGTTTCATATCCTGTAAAAATGAGTCATGCTGCAATCCCAAAAGATGAAAGAGAAAAACTAGAAATTACAGATACTTTGATTAGAGTTTCTCTTGGAATAGAGGACATAGAGGATATTGTTGAAGGGTTTAAAACTGGTTTTTTAAATAAATAAAATTTAATAATAGCAATATTGTCATATTTTATGCCGATATTAGACAAGACTTAAAATATACCATCATTTATAATTATATTAAGATTTTTAATTATAAAAGGTGGTATATTTATGTTTGGAAAAATATTAGATTATAAGATTAATAAAAATGTAATTAAAGTTCAGTTTGAAGAAATTGAAGCTTTAATAAGTATAATAAATGAGAATGTAGTAAATTTCTTTGTACCTTTATATAAAAACGAAAGAAATTCAAAAGCTGTAGAAAACTTAGAGTATAGAGATGTGAATTTTTCAGCTCAATTAAAAGATAGTAAATTACTAATAAAGATGAATAAGTTAAATATAGAAGTAAACGATAACTTTAAAATAGATATTTACGATAAAAATGGAGAAGTTTTATGTAGAGATTATAGAGGTGAAAGAGAAGCATTTGAAAGAAGAGGATACAATTTACACTTAGCTAAACAAGAAGGCCATAATATTAATGGACATAAAGATTACAAAGTTTTTGTATCAAAGGTAATGGAAAATGATATGTATTTTTACGGATTAGGTGAAAGAACTGGTTCATTGAATAAAAAAGGGTACCATTACAAAAATTGGAATACTGACGATCCTAGTCCGCATGGTGAAACTTTTCAACAATTATATAAATCTATACCATTTTTAATATCCATAAAAAATAAAGATGCCTTTGGAATATTTTTTGATAATCATTTTGAAAGTCATTTTGATATGGGAAAAGAAAATTCAAGCTATTATTACTTTGGAGCAGTAGATGGAAATATAGATTATTATTTCATGTATGGACCTGAGGTTAAAGAAGTTGTAAATCAATATACAAACCTTACAGGAAAGACTCCTCTTCCTCAACTTTGGACATTAGGCTATCAACAATGTAGATGGTCATATGCTCCAGAGGAGAGAGTATTAGAAATAGCAAAAGCATTTAGGGAAAAAGAAATCCCATGCGATACTTTATATTTAGATATAGATTACATGGATGGATATAGGGTATTTACTTGGGATAAAGAAAAATTTAATAATCCAAAGGATTTTACAAATAAATTAAAGGAAATGGGATTTAAGGTTGTAACCATAATAGATCCTGGAGTAAAAGTAGATAGAGAATATGGGATTTATTCAGAGGGAATTAAGAATAATTATTTTGCTAAAGACAAAGATGGAATAGTATATAAGAATGTAGTTTGGCCGGGAGAATCAGTATATCCTGATTTTATGAATTCTAAAGTAAGAAAATGGTGGGCAAATAACCAAAAAATAATGATGGATTCTGGTGTATCAGGGATTTGGAATGACATGAATGAACCTGCAAGCTTTAATGGTCCATTACCAGAAGATGTTGTTTTTAATGAGGATGGGAATGAAGTTACCCATAAAGAAATTCATAATATATATGGGCATATGATGACTAAAGCTACTTATGAAGGGATAAAAGAATATACTAAAAAGAGACCTTTTGTTATTACAAGAGCGTGTTATTCAGGTACTCAAAAATATTCTACCGTTTGGACTGGAGACAACGTAAGCACATGGGAACATTTAAGGATGTCATTACCAATGCTTATGAATTTAGGGTTAAGTGGATTAAGTTTTTCAGGAACAGATGTTGGTGGATTTGGTCATGATTGTACTGGGGAGCTTTTAAGTAGATGGGTTCAAGTTGGAGCATTTACACCATTATTTAGAAATCATTCTTCCTTAGGAACTAGGGATCAAGAGCCTTGGACCTTTGATAAGGAAACAGAAGAAATAAATAAAAAATATATAAAGTTAAGATATAAAATACTTCCTTACTTGTATGATTCAATGTGGGAAGGAGAAAAAACGGGTGCACCTATTATAAGACCACTTTTATTTAATTACCAAGATGATAAAAAAACTTATGAAATAAATGATGAATTCTTATGTGGAGATAATATTTTAGTAGCTCCTATTGTTGAACAAGGATCAAAACAAAGATTAGTTTACTTACCTAAAGGTAATAAATGGATAGATTTTTGGACTAATGAAATATATGATGGAGGTGAATATATTATAAAGGAAGCACCTCTTGATATATGTCCTATTTTTATTAAAGCATCATCAATTATTCCTATGGCATTAGAGCAAAACTTTATAGGAGAAAAAGAACAGGACACATTAATACTTAGCATTTATTTAAGTGATGAAGATGAAAAGTTCACTTATACTCATTATTTAGATGATGGAGAAAGTTTTAATTATAGGAATGGAATATATAATGAATATGAAATTTCTATTGAAAATAAAGAAAACTTAAATATAAGCTTTATTACTAAAAATAATAAGTACTTTAAAAATTATAGAAAAGTTAGATTTATATTAAATAATTTTAATGGGAAAGATATAATAGTAAATGGAATAAAAGCAGATGTAAAAGATAACTTAATAGAAATTAATATTTAGTTTGACCTTATACCTTTTTTGGTGTTGCAAAATAATAAAATTATTTGCAGCACCTATTTTATTTGTATTATTCTACAAATTGAACAACATCTTTAAAATTTCTTCTAGTTTTAATTGGAGCTTCTTCATTTCTATAGCCTAAAGCTAACATACAACATACGTTGAAATGCTCAGTATCTAGTAAATTATTATCAACTAATATTTTAGTTAAAGCTTCAGAATCAAAGCCTCCAATAGCACAAGAATCTATTCCTAACAAAGAAGATGTAGCTAACATTGTTCCAAGAGCTAAATATACTTGTTCTCTAGAATAACCATTCATCTTTTCAGAGCTACCACCATATCTATTTTCATTAACGATTTTAATAGCACGTAGCATATTATTAGCTAATTCATCAGGAAATTCTTTATCTTTTGAAAAAAGTTCCTTTAGATAATTAGAATCAGATTTTAAATCCTTAGGAGTTCTATTTAATAGTATAATCAAATGACTACATGATGGTATTTGTTTTTTTCCACCAGGGCATACAGGCAATAAAGCTTCTTTTAACTTTTCATTAGTAACAACTAAAAACTTCCATGGTTCTATTCCAATAGAACTTGGTGATAATCTGCCACTTTCTAAAATAATATTTAAATTTTCAGCATCAATTTTTTTGTTTTTATCAAACTCTTTACAAGCATATCTAAAGTTTAATGCATCTAATATTTCTTTTTTGTTCATATTAAATCCTCCTTTTGAAAATTTATGAAGTAATTATAAAACAAAAGAAATTAAAAATCAATATCATTGGTTATATATGGGGATTGACAATATAAATTAAAAGATATAATATTAAAATTAATATATTAGTTGCATAAAATTATATTTAATAAATACGTTATAAAGGTGATTGCATGATAAAATACAATAATTTAAAATTAGAAAATCAATTATGTTTTTCTTTATATGCTTTATCTAGAGAAATAATTAAATTGTATAAACCAATACTTGATGAACTAAATTTAACATATACACAATACTTAGTAATGCTGGTTTTATGGGAAGAAGGAAAATCAACAGTTAAGAACTTAGGAAATAGACTTCATTTAGATTCTGGAACTTTAACACCTTTGTTAAAGAAACTTGAAACTGCTGGATTTTTAAATAGATATCGTTCTACAGATGATGATAGAGTTGTTATAGCAGAATTAACGAAGAAAGGTGAAGAACTTCAAGATAAGGCTAAGGATATTCCTACACAAATATTATGTAGCATGAATACTAATAATGATAAGGTTATAAAATTAAAAAAAGATTTAGACGATGTTTTAATAAATTTAAAATTATAAATTATGAGGTGTTAGAAAATTATTAATGTATTTTTAACGCCTCATTTTTATATACAATAAGTTTAATAAAATATTAAACTTATTGTATATTGCAGAATCTAATAGAGTAGAGTACTATATTAATTGTTTATTATATAAGTGGAGTGATATTATGGAAGAAAGATTACAGAAATATATGGCTAGATGTGGAGTAGCATCTAGAAGAAAATGTGAAGAAATAATATTAAATGGGAAAGTCTTAGTAAATGGAAAAGTAATAAATGAACTTGGAGTTAAAATAAATCCAGAAACTGATAAGGTATATTATGAGGGTAATTTAATTAAACCAGAAGAAAATAAATTATACATTATGCTTAATAAACCAGAAGGCTACATAACATCTGTAAAGGATGAAAAAGGAAGAAAAACTATTTTAGATTTAGTTAAGGTAGAAGAAAGAATATATCCAATTGGTAGATTGGATTATGATAGTTCTGGATTAATATTATTAACTAATGATGGAGAAATATATAATAAAATAATACATCCTAGGGTACAGATAGATAAAAAATATATAGTTTTATGTAGAGGAGATTTTACAATAGAAGAACTAAAAAGATTTGAAAATGGTATAGATATTGGAGGATATATTACAGCTAAGTGTAAAATAAAAGTAATTGATAAAGAAGTAGATAAAAAAACAAAAAAAATTAACACTTTAGTTGAAATATCAATTCATGAAGGGAAAAATAGACAGATAAGAAGAATGTGTGAAGCTTTAGGCCATGAAGTTATATCTTTAAATAGAATATCTGTTGGAGATATTAAGTTAGGCTATTTAAAAAAAGGTGAATGGAGAAATTTAACTAAAACTGAGTTAGAGTATATAAATTCATTATAGGAGAAAATATGTATAAATATGTTGGAAATATAAGTGACTTGTCTCATTATATAATTAAAAATTTTGTTTTAAATAAGCACATTGCAATAGATGCAACATTGGGTAACGGGTATGATACAGATTTTTTATCTTCAATATTTAATAAAGTTTATGCTTTTGATATTCAAGAAGATGCATGTAGAAATTATATATATAAGAAAAAAGACAATGTTGAAGTAATAAATGCCTCTCATCATTTATTTAAAAAATACATAAATGAAAAAGTTGATTGCATAATGTATAATCTAGGATTTTTGCCTGGAGGAAACAAAGAAATAACAACTTTACATGAAACTTCTCTTGAAAGTATTAAAGAAGGACTAGATATATTAGAAAATGGCGGGATAATGACAATTTGTATTTATAGAGGTCATTATGAAGGTAAAATTGAAGAAACTTGCATTTTAGAGTATTTAAAGAAACTACCTAAAAATCAATTTGGAGTAATGGTTCAATCCTATCTAAATAGGCAAGATATCTCTCCTTTGCTTGTAGTTATCGAGAAAAAATAAAATTGACAACTTTGAAATAAGTCACAAGTTTTTATTGAAATTATATGATAAAATGAAATAAATATTGATGAATTATTCAAAAAATGATACTATATAATTAATAATTGTTAGTTTAAATGAAAAGAAGGGATACAGATGGATAATAATCTTAATGATAATTCAAAGGACTTAATGCGATTAATACAATCAAGATTCCCAAGACTAAGCAAAGGACAAAAATTAATTGCAGAATATATTTTAAAAAGTTATGACAAAGCTGCATTTATGACAGCAGCAAAGCTTGGAGTCTCAGTAGGAGTTTCAGAGTCTACAGTTGTTAGATTTGCAAATGAACTAGGTTTTTCTGGTTATCCTAAACTTCAAAAGGCATTACAAGAGTTAATTAAAAATAAACTTACGACAGTTCAAAGATTAGAATTATCAAATGATTATGTAAGTGAAGGATATGCTCTTAAAGGAGTTCTAAAGGCAGATATGGAGAACATAAGAGCAACTCTTGAAAAAATAAATTACAATACCTTTGAAGAAGTAGTAAATAAAATATTTGAGGCTAAAAGAATATATATTATAGGATTAAGAAGTTCAACAGCATTAGCAGAATTTTTAGGTTTCTACTTAAATATAATTTTGCAAAATGTTAAAACAGTAGGATACGGAATTTCTGATATATTTGAGCAAATGATTAATCTAGAAGAAGGAGATTTAGTTATAGGAATTGGGTTCCCAAGATATGCATCCAGAACAATAGATGCATTGGCTTTTGCACAGGATAGAGGGGCAGATGTTGTAGCTATAACAGATAGTCTTTTATCTCCATTAGCAGCAAAAGCAGATTATTCATTAATAGCTCAAAGCAATATGGCTTCTTTCGTTGATTCTTTAGTTGCTCCTTTATCAGTTATTAATGCATTAATAATAGCTGTTGGTATGAGGGAGAAATCAAGTATTACAAGTACATTCAATAACCTTGAGTCAATCTGGAGAGAATATAATGTATATTCCTACAATAATAGGAATGTTGGTGAAGATTAAGACGACCATTAGGTCGTCAATTTTTTTGCCCTATAAAAGTTGAATTAAGAGTGCTAAAATGATATATTTATTAAGATAAAATAATGCATTGGAGGATTATAATGAAAAAAGTTGTAGTTATAGGAGCAGGCCCAGCTGGAATGATGGCAGCTATAACAGCTGCTAAAAAAGAGTGCAAAGTCATATTACTTGAAAGTAATGAGAAGGTTGGGAAGAAACTATTTATTACAGGAAAAGGAAGATGTAATGTAACGAATAGCAAGGATATATCAGAATTCTTTGATTATATTCCAGGAAATCCTCACTTTTTATATAGCGCATTATATTCGTATACTAATGAAGATACTATTAATTTTTTTGAATCCCAAGGAATTAAACTTAAAAGTGAAAGAGGGGGAAGAGTCTTTCCTGCTTCCGATAAATCTTCAGATATAATTAAGGGGTTACAAAAGGAATTAATTAAAAATAATGTGGAAATTAAGTTAAATAGTAAAGTTACTAATTTAAGGTTTACTAGAGGGATTATTGAAGGAATTGAAGTGAATAATTCATATTGGATTAAAGGTGATCACTTTATAATAGCAACAGGTGGAGTATCTTATCCTTTAACTGGTTCTACTGGAGATGGAATAAAATTTTCTAAAGCTTTAGGACATAATATAATAAATTTAAAGCCATCGCTAGTACCTATTGAAATTTCAAGCCCTTGGATAAAGGACTTAACTGGATTAAATTTAAAGAATATTGAAGTGTCAATACTTAAAGAAAATATTAAAAAGCCATTATATAGAAATCAGGGGGAAATGTTATTTACAAGCTATGGAGTTTCAGGACCTTTAATATTAAAGGCCTCTAGATATATAGATGATAATAATAAGTATGATTTAATTATAGACTTAAAGCCGGCTCTATCTTATGATGAACTTGATAAGAGAATCCAAAAAGATTTTAAAAAATTTATAAATAAAGATTTTAAAAATTCTTTAGATGAATTACTTCCTCAAAAATTAATACCAGCTATTATTAAGCTTTCAAATATAGAAGACAATAAAAAGGTAAATGAAATAACAAAGGAAGAAAGAAAATCCTTAGTTAATTTAATTAAAGGCATTAAATTAAATATAAAGGGATTAAGACCTATAGAAGAGGCAATTGTGACTTCAGGTGGAGTAGATACTATAGAAATTGATCCATCTACAATGAAGTCTAAAATAATAAATAATTTATCTTTTGCTGGAGAAGTTATAGATGTAGATGCTTTTACAGGTGGTTACAATGTTCAAATAGCATTATCTACTGGATATTTAGCAGGAAGTAATATATAAATCACTTGTTAAAAATTTATATTAATAATATAATTTATATGAAAATGTTTTTCAAAGATGAAAGGTGGAATACTATTTTGAGAATATCAGTTGCTATAGATGGACCAGCGGGGGCTGGTAAAAGTACGATTGCAAAGTTAGTTGCTAAAAATTTTGACTTAATGTATATAAATACAGGAGCAATGTACAGAGCTGTAGCTTTAGTTGCTAAAGAAAATAATGTAGGGGATACAGATGTAGATGCTTTATGCAAATTAATTGATTCATTAAATATGAAATTTGTAAATGATGATTTATATCTTAATGATGAAAATATTCAAGATAAGATAACTATGCCAGAAATTAGTGCAATAGTATCTAAATATGCATCTATTAAAGAAGTAAGAAGTAAATTAGTTGATTTACAAAGAGAGATGTCAAAAAGATATGATGTTATAATGGATGGAAGAGATATTGGAACTGTGGTATTAAAGGATTCAAAGTTTAAGTTTTTCTTAACAGCAACTCCAGAAGCAAGAGCTGAAAGAAGATATAAGGAGTTAAAAAATAGGGGGTTAGAAGTAGATTATTCTACTATTTTAGAAGATATAATTAAAAGGGATTATATTGATAGCAATAGAGAAGTTGACCCACTAAGGAAGGATGAAGATGCTATTGAGATAGATACTACAAATTTATCAATAGAAGAAGTTGTAGAAAAAATATCCCTAAGTATAAAAAATAATAAATAATTTCTTAGGAGAATTGATATGAGTAAAGTTATATTAGCAGAAAATGCTGGATTTTGTTTTGGTGTACAAAGAGCAGTAGAAGAGGCTCTTAAAGTAAAAAAACAGTATAGTAAAAAGATTTATACATTAGGACCGTTAATACATAATAATGATGTTGTTATGTATTTAGAGAAAAATGATATATATGCTATTGATTATAGCGAAATTGATAAATTAAATGAAGGTGACGTAATTTTAATAAGGTCTCATGGAGTATCTAAAGAAGTTACTGAAAACCTTGAGAAACATGGACTTATAGTCGTAAATGCAACATGTCCATATGTAACTAATATACACAAAAAAGTTAATAAGTATTCAGATTTAGGTTATAATATTGTTATATTAGGTGATGATAAGCATCCGGAAGTGGTAGGCATAAATGGATGGTGTAACAATAGTGCTGTTATAACAAAGGATGGTACATTTAATGATAAATTACCAAAGAAAATATGTGTTGTATCACAAACTACAGAAAAAGAAGAAACATGGAAAAAGACAGTAAGCAATTTATCTTCTATTTCCAAGGAGTTATTGGCCTTTAATACTATTTGCTCTGCTACAGAAGTAAGACAAAAAAGTGCTAATGAATTATCTCAAACTGTAGATACTATGATTGTAATTGGAGGAAGAAATAGCTCTAATACAACTAAGCTTTACCAAATAGCAAAGGCAAATTGTCCAAATACAATCCATATTGAAAATTCTAAGGAACTTACAAAGGAGTTTATAGAAGAAAATAAAGATAAAACTGTTGGGATTACTGCAGGTGCATCTACTCCTGACTGGATAATAAAAGAAGTAATTGATATTATGGAGGGAAAAAACTAAATGGAAGATCAATTAAAGCTAATGGAAGAAATGGATAGAAGATTTAGAATTGGAGACGAAATCAAAGGTGAGATTTTATCTATAGGAAGAGATGAGATAACTATTTCCTTAGTAGGATATAAATCTGATGGTGTAATACCTTTTAAAGAGTTAACTTCTGAGGAAAAACTAGATTCTTGCCTTCAAACTATTAATATAGGTGATGAAATAACTGCAAAAGTAATAAAATTAAAAAATGAAGATGGAAATGTAGTTCTTTCAAGACTTGAATATGAAAAGAAAGAAACTTTAAATTACTTAGAAGAAAAATATAATAATAAGGAAATAATTAAAGTTAAGGTTAAAGATGCAATTGAAAAAGGATTAATTTGTTATTACAATGGAGTAAGAATTTTTGTTCCTGCATCTCAAGTAGATATAAGATATTCAAATGATAGAAGTAATTTAATAGGAACTGAATTAGAAGTTAGAATAATAGATTTTTCAATAGAAAATACATTAAGAATAGTAGCATCTAGAAGAGTAATTCTTGAAGAAGAAAAGAAAAAGGTAGAAGATGCTGCTTGGGAAAATATTAAGGTTGGTGAAGTTGTTAAGGCTGAAATTAAAAGATTTACTAACTTTGGAGCATTCGCTGATATTGATGGTGTTGATGGTTTAATTCATTTATCACAAATTTCATGGAATCATGTTAAATCTGCAGAGAGTGTTCTTAAGAAAGGTCAAATTGTAGATGTTAAGATAATTGAAGCTGATAGAGAAAGTAATAGAATTTCCCTAAGTATGAAAGCATTAACACCTGAACCATGGAGTAATATCGAAGAAAAATATCCAGAGGGCTCTGCTGTCTTAGGAAAAGTTGTTAGAATTAACGATTTTGGTGCTTTTGTAGAATTAGAGCCAGGGGTTGATGGATTAGTTCATATTTCTAAAATATCTAATGAAAGAATTAATAATCCTGCTGATGTTTTAAGTATTGGAGAAGAAGTAAAGGCTATAATCCTTTCAGTAGATGCTGAAAATAAGAAAATTGCCCTTAGTATAAGAGATGCTAAGTAATATATAACTCAAAACACACATATATTTTATATGTGTGTTTTATTTTACCATTAATGCCTTGACCAAGGTATTAAAGAACAATTATACTTATTTATATAGAGAATAAAAGGGGTTTTATGGTAATGTTGGAAAAGTTGACATTAAATAATATGAATACTTTTAAAGAAATATATTATAAAAATTTAAAAGAAATTAGCTATAATAAAGATTTTTTTCGTTGTTATGACAACCAAAACTTTTTATTTAAATTCTTATATAGAAAGTTTATTAGGTTAATAAAAGTAAAAGATCAATATATAGGTTATTTATGGTTTGATAATACTGATGGTAAATATATTAAGGTTTGGGCACTTTATATTGATAACAATTATAGTGAATTAATAAATGAATTCACGCTATCTTATTTTAATAATAATATTTTATCATATGAAGAAATAGATAATATACAAAACTCTATAACTTTATCTAAATTAGGCTTTAAAAAAATTAATTATACGTTGCTTTTAAAACTGGATATAAGTAATTATATTGATATAAATTTAAAAGATAGTATTTTAAGTAAATCAAAATATAAATTAGAAGAGAAAATTAAGTCTAATAATAATTTTGAATTTTATATTAGAAAACTACAAATTGGTAAAGATGAAATACTAAGATGTAATATTCAAAATGATATATTTGCTCAATGGAATAGAAGACCTTTATCACTAGATGATATACATGCAGATATGAGTCAAGATTACTTTTTGGAGGATCTTTGTTTTTGGGGATTAGTTAATAATGAGTACGTAGGATATGGCCAAATTATATTTAATAGAAATATGTACACAATAGTTAATTTTGGAATAGTATCAAAATATAGAGGTCTTGGTTTAAGTAAGCTTCTATTAAATGAGATCATTATAGCAGCTAAAAATTATGGAATTAAAGATTTATATATAAGAGTAGATTCAGATAATGTAAAAGCCATTAATTTATATAGATGGATTGGATTTAAGGAAACTAATAAAATAGTAGTATGGGAAAGAAAATAAAAAAAGTAGTTAAACAACTACTTTTTATTTTATTTAGTGAAAAGTATTTCAAATTCGCCTTTCCCAATTATTACAACAGTATCATCTTTAGTTAGAGACCCTATTTCAACATCAGGATTATCAACAGTACACTTCTTAAATAGTCTTTCTGTATTATCAGCATTTATAACAATAATTACTCCACTTGTATTTGGAGTTAAGTATTTTGCTGTTGCTACGCATTTAGTACAAGTAATATCAAATCTATAAATTCCTTCTTTATATACATCTGAAGTAGGTATAGCACAATCATTTTTTATACATTTTTCACTTGCATCATCTGCAAAGATTGGTGTACTACTTAAAAATAAAAATAAAATAAGTACTAAAGAAGTAGCTTTAATAAAATTTTTCATATTATAACCTCCTTTTGTAATAGTTTTACCTTTATATCTAATATTATTATACAAAATAACATGTAAAAAATTCATATTAATATCTATTTTCATTATAGGTATTTAAAAAAGTTAATATTTTTATTATAATGTTACTGGAGAAATATATTTCTAAGAAGGAGAATACTATGAAGGAAGAAATTAAAGAATTAAAGTATTATATTGAAACATGGGGATGTCAAATGAATGAGGAAGACTCTGAAAAGCTATCCGGTATGCTTAAGAGTATAGGTTATAGCAAAACTGATGACCTTAAAGAAGCTGGAATTATCATATATAATACTTGCTGTGTTAGAGAAAATGCAGAAAATAAGGTATTTGGTAACTTAGGAGAGTTAAAACATTTAAAAAAGAAAAATCCTGACTTAATTATTGCTGTTTGTGGCTGTATGATGCAACAAGAAGGAATGGCAGATAAGATACTTAGTAAATTTCCACATGTTAACATAATATTTGGTACACATAATGCATATAAATTCCCAGAATATTTAAATAGAGTAAGAACTGAAGGTGTTCAAGTTAAAGAAATATTTAATAAAGAAACTGAAATTATAGAAGGTGTACCTATAGACAGAGAAAGTTCAGTTAAAGCTTTTGTTACAATAATGTATGGATGTAATAATTTCTGTACTTACTGTATAGTTCCTTATGTTAGAGGAAGAGAAAGAAGCAGAAAATCTGAAGACATAATTAACGAAATTAAGGATTTAGTATCAAAAGGATATAAAGAAATAACTTTATTAGGACAAAATGTTAATTCTTATGGTAAGGGATTAGAAGAAGATATTGATTTTGCCAAACTTTTAAGAAAAATTAATGAAGTAGAAGGATTAGAAAGAGTTAGATTTATGACATCACATCCTAAAGATTTAAATAAGGATGTTATCTACGCAATAAAAGAATGTGGTAAGCTTTGTGAGCAAATACATTTACCAGTACAAAGTGGATCTAATAGAATTTTAAAGAAAATGAATAGACATTATACTAAGGAATCCTATTTAGAATTAGTTGAATTAATAAAGAAGGAGATACCTGGAGTATCCTTAACAACTGATATAATAGTTGGTTTCCCAGGGGAAACTGAGGAAGACTTCTTAGATACACTAGATTTAGTGAATAAGGTACAATATGATTCAGCCTTTACTTTCATTTATTCAAGAAGAAATAATACTCCAGCTGATATGATGTTAAACCAAGTTTCAGATGATGATAAACACAATAGGTTTGATAGATTAATAAAAGCTGTAAATGATAGTGTTATAAGAAAAAACAAAGAGTTTGAAGGAAAAACTGTTGAAGTACTAGTTGAAGGACCAAGCAAAAATGATGAAAGTAAGTTTACTGGAAGAACTAGAAATGGAAAGCTAGTTAACTTCTCAGGTGAAAACATAAATGCTGGTGATTTAGTAAATGTTAAAATAGTTAGAGCGCAGCCATTTTCTCTTGTAGGAGAAGTAGAATAATTTTATTATTAACTATTTATTAAAAATAAAATAAGTTTTATATTAAAATCTATTGAATAAATCTTATTTTATTATTATAATAGTAAAAAAGTAATATTTGTAAAGATTGTGATAAGGAAGAGTAATTTAACTAAACATTAAAGAGAGCTAATGATAGGTGAAAGTTTAGTATGGTAGGTTAAATAAAAGCAGCCTTTGAATCTCGTATTGAAAAATAAGATTTATCTTAATTAGGTATTGACGGTTTTCTCCCGTTAAAGAGAAATGAATATATTTATTATATTCATACTGAGTGAGTAATTTATTACTTATTAGGGTGGTACCGCGGAAGCATGTCCTTCGTCCCTTTATATGGGATGAAGGACTTTTTTTATTTCAAATTATAGGAGGTATATGGAATGGATGATATTTTGGAAGTATTAGAGAAAAATAGTAGGTATAAGGATGAAGAAATAGCTGCAATGGCTGGAAAGACAGTTGAAGAAGTTAGAGAAGCTATAAGAGATTATGAAGAAAAAAACATTATAGCAGGATATACAACTTTAATTAATTGGGAAAATACAGGAAAAGAAACTGTAACTGCTTTAATTGAAGTTAAGATAACTCCTCAAAGAGGCGTTGGATTTGATAAGGTTGCAGAAAGAATTTATAAATTTAATGAAGTAAAAGCTTGTTATTTAATGTCTTCAGGTGGATTTGATTTAACTGTAATAGTAGAAGGAAAAACAATGAAGGAAGTTGCTTTATTTGTTTCAGAAAAATTAGCGGTTCAAGAGTATGTAACAGGAACTGCAACTCATTTTGTATTAAAGAAATACAAAGATCATGGAAGGATATTTAAAGAGAAGAAAAGTGAAAGCAGGGAGGCTATATTCATATGATGCTAGAAGAAATGATATTAGATAATGTAAGGAATATGCCACCTTCAGGAATAAGAAAGTATTTTGACTTAATTAATGAAATGGAAGATGTTATATCACTTGGAGTAGGTGAACCTGATTTTGTTACTCCTTGGAATGTAATTGAAGCTGGAATATATTCTTTAGAAAAAGGACATACTCATTATTCATCTAATGCCGGTTTCATAGAGTTAAGAAAGGAAATATCTAAATATTTAAATAGAAGATTTAATTTAAAGTATAATCCTGATGATGAGATATTAGTTACAGTAGGTGGAAGTGAAGGGATAGATTTAGCTTTAAGAGCTCTTGTAGGGCCTGGGGATGAAGTTATTATACCTGAACCAAGCTTCGTTGCTTATAAAGGGTGTGCTACATTTTGTGGGGCAACACCTGTAACAATAAACTTAAGACAAGAAGACGAATTTAAACTTACAGCAAAGCTATTAGAAGAAGCAATAACACCTAAAACTAAAGTAGTTATAATTCCATTTCCTAATAATCCTACTGGAGCTATTATGACTAAGGATGAATTAAAGGAAATAGTTGAAGTTTTAAAAGATCGAGATATTATAATATTATCTGATGAAATATATGCTGAACTTTCCTATGATAAGGATCATTATTCAATTGCAAACTTTGAAGAAGTAAAAGATAAAACTTTAGTTATTAATGGTTTTTCTAAGGCCTATGCTATGACTGGCTGGAGATTAGGATACGTTTGTGGACATCCTATTTTAATTGATTCATTAAAGAAGATTCATCAATATGCAATAATGTGCTCTCCTACAACAGCACAATATGCAGCAATAGAAGCTCTAAAACATGGTGATAATAGTGTTAGGGAAATGGCAAGAGAATATAATAGAAGAAGAAGGATTTTAGTTAATGGATTTAGGGAAATGGGCTTAGAATGCTTTGAACCATTAGGTGCACTTTATGTATTTCCATGTATTAAATCAACAGGATTAACTTCAGATGAATTCTGCGAGAAGTTATTGATGGAGGAAAAAGTGCTAGCAGTACCTGGTAATGCCTTTGGAGAATGTGGAGAAGGATATATTAGAGCTTGCTATGCCTCTTCTACTGAAGACTTAATGGAAGCTGTTAAACGAATAAAAAAATTTGTGAAAAATCACAAAGCTAATTAGTAGTTTAATAATAAACCTTTATAAAGTATGTGGTTTTGATATTGAAATAAATATTTTTATGGGAAACTCAAAAAATATTGTTGCAATATTAATAATTTAATAATATAATGATAAAAAGTAGTTTTTGAACAAAGGCGTTCAATAGATGTATTTCTATTGTGCGCTTTTTTTATTAAAAAGGGGGAGTTTATAATGACAAAATATTCAAAGGAAGACATTCTAAAATTAGTAGAGGAAAATGGTGTTAAATTTATTAGATTGCAATTTACTGATATATTTGGGGCTCTAAAAAATGTTGCAATTACTGATAAACAATTAAACAAAGCATTGAATAATGAAATGATGTTTGATGGTTCTTCTATATCAGGATTTGTAAGAATAGAAGAATCTGATATGTTTTTAAGGCCAAATTTAGATAGCTTTGTTATTTTTCCTTGGAGACCTCAACAAGGTAAAGTTGCTAGATTAATTTGTGATATTTATAGGCCAGAAGGAACTCCTTTTGAGGGAGATCCAAGAAATATATTGAAAAGAGTTTTAAAAGAAGCAGAGAAGTTAGGATATTCTATGAATGTAGGACCTGAATGTGAATTTTTCCTTTTAAACACAGATGAATATGGACAACCTATATTGAAAACTCAAGATAATGCTGGTTACTTTGATTTAAGCCCTGTTGATGCAGGAGAAAACATTAGGAGAGATATAACACTAGTATTAGAAGATATGGGATTTGAAATTGAAGCTTCACATCATGAGGTAGCAGCAGGTCAAAATGAGATAGATTTTAAATATGAAGATGCCTTAACTACAGCTGATAATATAATGACTTTTAAACTAGTTGTTAAATCAATAGCACAAAGACATGGGGTATATGCTACATTTATGCCAAAGCCTTTTTTTGGAATTAATGGATCAGGAATGCATATAAACATGTCTCTAAATAAAGATGGAAAAAATGCTTTTGTAGATGAAAATGATAGATTAGGTTTAAGTAAGACTGCATATAGTTTTATTGCAGGGTTGATTAAAAATATAAAAGGAATATCTGCAATTACTAATCCACTAGTTAATTCATATAAAAGATTAGTTCCTGGATATGAAGCGCCTGTTTATATAGCTTGGTCTGCTAAAAATAGAAGTCCTTTAATTAGGGTACCTGCTACAAGGGGAAATGGAACAAGAGTAGAACTTAGATGTCCTGATCCAAGTGCAAATCCATATTTAGTATTAGCATGCTTATTAGCAGCTGGTCTAGATGGAATAAAAAACAATTTACTTCCACCTGAAAGCGTAGAAAAAAATATATTTAAAATGAGTATTGATGAAAGAGATGCTGAAGGCATTGAAAGCTTACCAGGAAGTCTAGAAGAAGCTATAAGATATATGGAAGAAAGTGAATTAGTAAAAGAAACTCTAGGAGAACACACTTTTAATAATTATATTAAGGCTAAAAAAGCTGAATGGGATGAGTATAGAAGTAAAGTGCATAAATGGGAAATAGATAATTATTTAAATCAATTTTAATTGTAAGGGAGCAATTTAAATGGCAGTAGATGTTATTATTGCACTAAATAATGACGATATATCTCAAAAGATAAAAGTTATCATAACATCGAATGGCTTTAATGTAGTAACGATGTGTACCTATGGCAGTGAGCTTATAAGAGCCATAAAACAATTTTCTCCATCTATTGTTATTAGCGGATATAAATTTAAAGATATGAACTTAATTAACATTTATGAAAGTGTTGGAGATGAATGTAGTTTTCTTGCTATAGTAAAGGAACCTTATAAAGCTTTTGTTCAAGAAGAAACAGATATATATTGTATATCAAGTCCAATCAATCCTTCTGTATTAATAAATTCATTGGAAATTATATGCCAAGGTGAAAAGCGTGTTAAAAAATTAAAGGAAAAAGTATCATCATTAGAAACTAAAATTAACGAGAGAATTTTTATAGAAAAAGCTAAGGGAATATTAATGAATAAATTTATGTTATCAGAAGAGGATGCTTATAAATATATACAAAAAAATTGTATGAATAAGGGTATTAAAATTATAGATTTTTCAAAAAAAATAATAAATGAAAAAGAGGGTTTATTTTAATTGCCTAATATAAAGATTTCATAAGTACTATATTTATATATTACTTATGAAGGTAAAATAAACTTTCTATTTCATGAAAGGGGGATATTTATGCACAATGATATAGGGTTATACAGAAGTTCCTTTGAGCATGATGCTTGTGGAATTGGTGCTATAGCAAATATTGATGGAAGAAAAACTCATAAATCCATAGATGATGCTCTTAATATTTTAATTAATTTAGAGCATAGAGGGGGAACAGGAGCAGATGGAAAAACTGGTGATGGATCAGGAATATTATTTCAAATACCCCATAGATTTTTTAGGGAAGAAGCACAAAAACTAGGTGTTATTCTTCCTAAAGAGGAGAATTATGCTATAGGTATGTTTTTTTTACCACAGGATCCTATAGATAAGAAAGTTTGCATAGACATATTTGAAAAGTTATGCAAAGATGAGAAACTTAAAATTCTAGCTTGGAGATCCGTACCTATTAATAAATCGGTTTTAGGTGACTTAGCTATTTCTTCAATGCCTTGCTTTAAACAAGTAATTATAGAGAAACCCGTAGATATTAAAGATATAAAAGATTTTGAAAGAAAATTATATATAATAAGAAGAAGATTTGAAAAAGAATTAGTTACTGAAAAAGCATATATAGTTTCCCTTTCATCTAAAACTATAGTATATAAGGGATTATTATTGGCTAGTCAACTTAAAAATTTTTATATTGATTTATCTAATGCTAAGGTTGAATCTTCAATAACTATGGTACATTCAAGGTATAGTACAAATACTGTTCCTAGTTGGAAAAGAGCACATCCTAATAGATATATAATTCATAATGGCGAAATTAATACTTTAAGAGGGAATATAAATAGTTTAGTAGCTATGGAAGGAAATTTATCATCAAGGGCTTTAAAAAATGATTTAAGAAAAGTATTACCCATTATTAATGCTGAGGGATCTGATTCTGCAATTTTAGATAATACTTTAGAATTCTTAATTATGAATGGAAAAAATATTGAAGAAGCAATTATGATGTTAATACCTGAACCCTTTGAAAAAAATCCATATATATCAAAAGAAGAAAAGGCTTTTTTTGAATATAATTCGACTTTAATAGATCCTTGGGATGGTCCTGCTGCTATAGTTTTTTCAGATGGAGATATAATGGGAGCAAGCTTAGATAGAAATGGATTAAGACCTGCACGATATTATATAACTAAGGATAATAATTTGATTTTATCTTCTGAAGTTGGTGCATTAGACATAAAAAATGAAGAAATAGCTTACAAAGGCAGGTTAAAACCAGGGAAAATATTATTAGTTGATACTATTAATAAAAAAATTAAAAGCAATGAAAATGTTAAAAAGGAATATTACTTAAGAAATGATTATTTATCATGGATTAAAGAAAATATTTTAAATATAGAGAGCTTACCTTTAGAATCAAATCTTAAAAATAATAACTTAGATACAAGCAAATTGCTTAAGATATTTAATTATTCTTATGAAGATATTAATAATACTATATTACCTATGTGTATTAGTGGTGAAGAGCCGCTAAGTTCAATGGGAGTTGATACACCTCTAGCAATATTATCAAAAGAACCTCAATTACTATTTAATTATTTTAAACAATTATTTGCTCAAGTGACAAACCCACCTATAGATGCTATAAGAGAAGATATTGTTATATCTACAACTACTTATATAGGAGCATCGGGAAATATTTTAGGTGAATTAAGTGAAAATAAACCTAAAATTAAATTATCTTCACCAATTATTACAAATGAAGATTTGGAAAAAATTAAGAATATAAAAAATCCTAATTTTAAATTAAAAACTATTTTTATTTCCTACAGTAAAAAAAATGATGAATATGATTTAGAAAATGCAATTGATTGTCTTTGTAAAGAAGTTGAAATAGCTATTAGCCACGGATTTAATCTTATTATATTAAGTGATAGAAATGTTAATGAAAAAATAATACCTATACCATCTTTATTAGCAGTGTCTGCTGTTAATCATTATTTAATTAAAAAGGGATTAAGAAAAAAAATAGATTTAATCATTGAATCTGGAGAGCCAAGAGAAGTTCATCATTTTGCGACGTTAATAGGTTTTGGAGCCTCTGCAATTAATCCCTATTTAGCATATGAAGCAGTTTATAAACTAATTAATGATAATTTATTAAGAGAAAGTTATGAAAAAGCAATAAATAAATACAATAAAGCAATATTAAAAGGATTAGTTAAGATAATTTCTAAAATGGGGATTTCTACTATTCAATCCTATAGAGGAGCGCAGATTTTTGAAGCTGTTGGAATAAATAATCATGTTATAAGCAAATATTTTACTAACACTATAAGTAGAATTGAAGGAATATCATTAAAGGAAATTCAAGATGAAGTTATAAAGAGATATAGAAATATTAATGAAACATCACTAGATTCTTTTGGAAAAGATAGATATAGATCGAATAAAGAAGAGCATTTATACAATCCATTAAGTATATATAAATTACAACAATCAACTAGAAATAGTAATTATGAAACCTTTAAAGAATTTACTAAATTAATAGATAATGATGAAAGTTTTATTACTTTGAGAAGTTTATTAGATTTTAAATTTATAAGTGATCCTATTGATTTGAATGAAGTGGAAAGTGTTGAGTCTATAGTAAAAAGATTTAAAACCGGTGCTATGTCATATGGTTCTATTTCAAAGGAAGCTCATGAAACTTTAGCAATTGCAATGAATAGAATTGGTGGAAAATCTAATACTGGAGAAGGCGGAGAGGATAGGGAGAGATTTATACTTGATTCTAATGGTGATTCAAAAAAGTCAGCTATAAAACAAATTGCATCAGGAAGATTCGGAGTAACATCTGAATATTTAGTAAATGCTACTGAACTACAAATAAAAATGGCTCAAGGTGCAAAACCAGGAGAGGGAGGTCAGCTTCCTGGAAGTAAAGTTTATCCATGGATAGCTAAAACTAGAGGTGCTACACCAGGAGTTGGTTTAATATCTCCACCACCACATCATGATATATACTCTATTGAAGATTTAGCACAACTTATTTATGACTTAAAACAAGCAAATGATGAAGCAGATATATCAGTAAAATTAGTTTCAGAAGCTGGAGTAGGAACCGTTGCTACTGGAGTGGCTAAAGCAGGAGCTAAAGTAATTTTAATATCTGGTCATGATGGAGGCACCGGAGCATCACCTAAAACATCAATTCAAAATGCTGGATTACCTTGGGAAATTGGTCTTGCTGAGGCTCATCAAACATTAATATTAAATGAGCTAAGAGATAGAGTGAGACTAGAAGTTGATGGAAAATTAATGACAGGTAGAGATGTTGCCATAGCCGCATTACTTGGAGCTGAAGAGTTTGGTTTTGCTACTGCACCATTAGTATCATTGGGATGTGTAATGATGAGGGTATGTAATTTAGATACTTGTCCAGTTGGAATTGCAACTCAAAATAAAGAACTTAGAAAAAGATTTAAAGGAAAACCTGAATATGTAATTAACTTTATGTATTTTATAGCACAAGATTTAAGAGAATATATGTCTAAATTAGGATTTAGAACATTAGATGAAATGATAGGAAGATTTGATAGACTTAAAGAAAAAGAAAGTAAAAAAGGATTTAAAAGAAGTAAAGTTAATTTATCATCTATATTAGTTAATGATTCTAGGTTTTTTATATCAAAAAATAAATTCAACAAAAACTATATTGAGGAAAAAGAGATTACTTTAGATAGAGCTCTTATAATACCGATGGTAGATAAGCATTTTAAAATTAATGAAAAGTTAGCTATTAATATTGATATTACTAATACCGATAGAGCTTTAGGAACTCTTTTAGGATCTAAAATAACAAAAAAATTTGGATATAACAAATTAGAAGATGATTCTATTGTTTTAAATTGTACAGGTTCAGGTGGTCAAAGTATAGGAGCTTTTATTCCAAAAGGAATAACAATTAATATAGACGGTGATTGTAATGATTATTTAGGGAAAGGATTATCAGGTGGAAAAATAATTGTTAAAAAACCAACAAATTGTATCTTAAATACTAAAGACAATATTATAATTGGTAATGTTGCCTTATATGGAGCTACATCAGGTAAAGCGTTTATTAATGGTATTGCAGGTGAAAGATTTGCTGTTAGAAATTCAGGGGCAATTGCAGTAGCTGAGGGCGTTGGTGATCATGGTTGTGAATATATGACTGGTGGAATAGTTTTAGTATTAGGTGAAGTCGGTGTTAATTTTGCTGCAGGTATGAGTGGTGGAATTGCATATGTTTTAGATAAAAAACAATCCTTAGAATCTAATTTGAATAAAGAACTTGTTGAAACTGAAAGTGTAAATGAAGAGGATATTAATACTATTAAAGAATTGATAATTGAGCATATAGAATTAACTAATTCAACTTATGCTAAAGAAATAATGAAAGACTTTGATAATTATATAAAATACTTTAAAAAAGTATTACCAACAGATTATAAAAATATTATAAGCTTAATAAATGAAAATAGAGATAAAGGGTTATCTCAGGATGATGCTCTATTAGCTGCATTTTATGAAAGGAGTGGGATTAAATGGGGAAACCAACAGGATTTTTAGAGTTCCAAAGAAAAGTAGGAAGTAATGAAAGTATAGTAGAAAGAGTAAAAAATTTCAATGAATTTCATAAGTTACTTTCTAAAGAAGAGCAAACTAATCAAGGCGCAAGATGCATGGATTGTGGAGTTCCATTTTGTCAGTCTGGAATAATAATTAATGGTATGGTATCTGGTTGTCCTTTAAATAATTTAATCCCCGAATTTAATGATTTACTATATAAAGGTAACTTGATTTTAGCTTTAGATAGATTATTAAAAACAAATCCTTTCCCTGAATTTACAGGAAGAGTCTGTCCTGCTCCTTGTGAATCTGCGTGTACAGTTTCAATAAATTGTCCAGCAGTAACAATTAAAGAAAATGAAAGGTTTATAATTGATTTTGCCTTTGAAAATCAATATATTAAGCCCAATCCGCCTAAAAATAGGAAAAGTAAAAATATAGCAGTAATAGGATCTGGTCCGGCAGGACTTTCATGTAGTTATTATTTAAATCAATATGGATATAATGTTGATGTATTTGAAAGAGAAGATAAAATTGGTGGATTACTTACTTATGGTATTCCAAATATGAAGCTAGATAAAGCTATTGTTGATAGAAGAATTAATATTTTAAAAGAAGAAGGTATTAGTTTTTTTACAAATTCAGATGTCTGTATAAATGAAAATTTAAAAGCAAAAATTTTTACAGATTATGATGCAATAGTTCTTGCAACAGGAGCTACTAAACCTAGAGACTTAAATGTTAGTGGCAGGGAGTCAAAAGGTATTTATTTTGCAGTAGATTATTTAAAAGAAAACACTAGGAGAGTATTAAATAAATGTACAAGCAAAGATTACATTAGCTGTAAAGATAAACGAGTATTAATTATAGGAGGCGGAGATACTGGTACTGATTGTTTAGCTACTTCCATAAGGCAAGGTTGTAAATCACTCTTGCAAATAGAAATAACAAATCCTCTTCCAGAAGATAGATTGGAGAATAATCCATGGCCAGAATGGAAAAAAACTTTTAAAATAGATTATGGTCAAGAAGAAGCAATTGAATTGTTTGATAAAGATCCTAGAAGATATTGTACTAGTGTAAAAGAATTTTTATATGATAATTCTAATAATGTAGTAGGAGCTAAATTAATAAAAGTAAATTGGTATAATGATGATTTTGGAAATTTAAAATGTAGAGAAATTGAAGATAGCGAAGAAGTAATAGATGTAGATATAGTTCTCTTAGCAATGGGTTTTTTAGGTACAGAAGATTATATAGCTAGTTTTTTTGGAGTAAATTTAGATAATAGAAATAATATAAAAGCTAGTTATGATGATTTTAAAACTAATAAAGAAAAAATTTTTGCTTGTGGTGATGCAAGGAGAGGTCAATCTTTAGTTGTATGGGCAATAAGAGAAGGATTAGATGCTGCAAAAAGCATTAATGAATATTTAAATTTAAAATAAAAAATTCTATTTAGATATAATGTAAAGTTATTATAGTAAAAATTACTTTCTTTAATTATTAGAAAACTTCATATAATAATAATGTGAATATCTATAAAGGAGGCACAAAAGATGTTTAAAAATTTAACTTTACTTTGCATGATTTCAACTAGTATAATTACATCTTCTATTAGTCTAGGTAAATCAGATGAGATTAGATATAAAAATAATGCATATAGAGTATTTAATAACTATTCCATATGTATAAGTAAAGAGGATAAATTTGATGACTTTTGGACTCCTAAAAATGAAGGTTATTTAAATGAAGTTCAAAAAGAAAAGGTAAAAAGCTTAAGAGAAAAAGCTGAAAATGGAGAAGTTCTAACAATTACAGAAAAAAATGAACTAAAATTAATGAAGTCTGAAGTTATTAAAGCTAAACTAGGTGAAGAAAAATTTAAAGAGTTAGAAAAATTAATTAAAAAAAGAGAGGGTACTACAGAACTAACATTACCAGAAAGACAAAGACTTTATCAGCTTAATAAAGAAGCTAGAGAATAATTATTTTTTAGATATTCATAATTTATAAAAGCATTAATGTATTTTAATGCTTTTTTCTTTAAAAAATATTAGTAATTTATACAAATAAATGATAAAATTATTAGGATGTATATTTAAATAATATATATATTTAATATTTATATTGGAAGGAATGTTTATTATGGAAAGATATAAAGAAGAATTTATTGAATTTATGGTAGAAAGTAATGTATTAAGATTTGGTGATTTTGTTACTAAAAGTGGTAGAAAAACTCCATTCTTTATAAATACAGGAAATTACACTACAGGAAAACAATTAAAAAAATTAGGAGAATTTTACGCAAAGGCTATTAATAAACATTTTGGAAAAGATTTTGACGTTTTATTTGGACCAGCTTATAAAGGAATTCCTTTAACTGTAACTACAGCTATTTCTCTTAATGATTTATATGATATAGATGTAGAGTATTGCTCAAATAGAAAAGAAGTTAAGGATCATGGTGAAGGTGGAATACTTTTAGGAGGAAATTTAAAAGATTCTACAAGAGTTGTTATAGTGGAAGATGTTATGACTGCTGGAACTTCAATTTATGAAACTGCTCCTATATTAAAGGCTCAAGGAGAAGTGGATATTAAAGGTCTTATAATTTCTGTTGATAGAATGGAAAAGGGTAAATCAGATAGATCTGCTCAAGAAGAAATTAAAGAAAATTTTGGAATAACTACATATTCAATTGTTACAATGAAAGAAGTTGTAGAATACTTATATAATAAAGAATTAAACGGAAAAGTATATATTGATGATAAAATGAAAGCGGCTATAGAAGCTTATTATGATATGTATGGTGTAACATATCATAAATAATATAAAGAAGGCTAATATTTAAAAATATTAGCCTTCTTTATTTATTTCTATAAATTTTAATACTTCAAAAATTAAAGCTATTATCTCATTGCTATTATATCCATTAAAAAAATGTGATCCTGAATTTAATGTAAGTAATTTGGGATTTAAATTTTTATTTTCTAAAGAATCATATAATGTTGTAGCATTTTTATATGGTACAATTTCATCTGTTTTACTATGTATTATCAGAGTACTAGGAGAAGAATTTGAAATATAATTAATAGGGCTATAATTATTAATTATATTCGGTGAATTAATTAGAGTTTCTATTTCTGATTTATACTCATCTTCAACAGAAGAAGTATCTAAAGTAGATAAATCAGTAGGTCCAAACACATCTATTATGTAATTAACCTTTGATGGATAATTTGATAGATCAGTATCTCCTATAAACTCATTATCCTTTGAATAAGAAGCCATTAAAGCTAAATGAGCTCCTGATGAAATTCCTAAAACTCCAATATTATTAGTATCAAAATTATATTTATCTTTATTTTTATAAATCCATCTAATTGAATCTTTTACATCCTTAATAGGATTTTCAATTGGAGTATTTTCTTTTAGTAGTTCATAAGAAAGACTGATAATTGTAAAACCACTATCATTAAAAGCTTTTATTATAGGTTCTAGACCAATGGGAATACCATTATCTCCATATATCCAGCTTCCACCATGGACATATAAAATTACTGGTGATGGAGTATTATTATTCTTAGAAGTATAAATATCTAAAAATACTTCTTTAGAATCAGATTTTTTATATTTTAAACCTTTAATATCCATATCCTCAGTTACTTTATAATCTGTTAATTGACCTAAAGTTGCTATTGAATCATTATTATTATTAAGTTGTTCATAAACTCTATATATAATTATTAAAGAATTTTTAAAATAAAGAAATATACTACAGGTAGTTAATATTAGCGAGGCAAAAAATACAGCTAAAAATCTAGAAAGCTTCTTCAAATTATCAACTCCTTACATTTATTATTTATATTATTGACATAAATTTAAAATATAAATTGAAATTTATTATATATTTTTTACTATATGAATATATTGTATTAATATTTAAATTTTAAAATATAATGAGGAGGTTGTTTTTACAACAAATAAACTTATGGAGAATAATATTAACTTATTAAGTCTTAATTATATTGCAAATATGATTCTAAATAATACTGATGACAATTTATTAATTACAAACATAGATGATAATTCAGTATTAGAAATAATAAATGAAATAGCATCTTATTATCTAATTGATAAAGAACAACTTATGATTTTTTCAGACTTATTAAAATTTAATTTGTTAAATGAAGAGTTATTTAAAAATCTTAATATTAGACTTATAGATTTACAAAGTTCTTATAATATTAAGGATAGAATAAATAAATTATTATTAGACTTAGATGATAAAACAGGTAAAACTATTATTAGTAAGGTGAAACTAATAAATAGAGGTATCCTAAAAAGGTTAGATAACTTAATGAAAATAAATTCTTTATTTTGTAAATGTAAAACAGATGAACTTTCTTTATTACAAAAATATATTGAAACAGAAAGCATAAAAAATTATGATATATCTTTTGATAAGTCTTATAAAAGATTTAGAATTAAAAAACCTTTAAATAATTATATATATGATGACTTAAGAAATGCTTGTAATAGTATTTTATCTTCAGATACTAGTTTATATTATATTAAATATAGAAGATTTATTGATAATGATATATTTAATTGCATAAAAAAACCTTTTAATTATGATAAATTAAGAGATGGTATAAATAAATTAGAGGAAATAATATTAAATGATATAGATAAATATAAATTAATTCACAGTAAATATACTGAAGATTTCTTTGACGAGATTACTAATAAGAATGACATTAATGAAGAGCATATAATGACATTAGCTAATATAATTAATTTCAAATATAATTATATACTACTAAATAAAAATAAAAAGAAAAGATGGTTTAACTTTTTTTGTAAATATGAAAATTTGGATGAAGAGCATAATTTGACTCTTTACTCAATTAATCAAAAAGAAATCTATGAAGAATATATTCATAATTTTAATATTATTAGGGATTTAAAAGATAAATTATTATTCTTAAAAGAAATTATAAAAGAAGAAAATTACAATGAAATAATTAATTCAATAATAAGAGAAGATAATATAAAAGAATATCTTTCTTTTAATAAAAAAATATTAAATACAGCTTATAATACTGAGGAAATATTTAAACTTATAGGTGAGTTATCTAATATTGAAATGGATATTTTAGATTATTGCTATAATGATTTGGAGACAAAAAGTGATATAAATTTATTAATTAGTTTAATACCTACTTTTAAATTATATTTAGAAATAGAAGAAGAGGAAGCTAAATATTCGGATATTTTAAATATTTATAAAAACTATGATGATATAATAAGTAGTATTTGTGATGACATAACAAAAAGAAATTCTTTAATATTAAACAGTATAAACAATATATGGGATAATCAACTAAGGGAAGGGGCACCTATATTAAAAGAGAATATAAATAATATAGGTGATGAAGCTTTAAAAAAGTTTTTCCCTTGTGTAATATCAAGTTACACTGGAGAAAATATAAAGAAATTAATAAATGAAAATTTCTTTTTTAAAAGGACAATATTCATAATTAATAATCCTAATGATTTATTACATTTAGAAGATTTAAATAAAATCTCTGAAAAAATTATTATTTTATCTACTTTAGATAATGATTTAATTGGTTTTAAAAAAATCAATCTATTAAATCTAAGTAGAAGAGATAAGATATCTACTGATTATAACTTGATATATAAAGATATAGAAGGGTATTTAATCAATAAATTTCCCTCTGAGAAAATATACGTTAATGATGATCATATAGAAATGATTAGTAGAAATCAAAAGATATTCATCAGAATTTCTCCTGTAACAATATATGAAGATAATTATGAAGTAATTCAAGATATATTTTTATATAATAATTACAAGAGTAATAATATTAGATTTTATAGAATTTGGTATAGGGATTGGTGGATTGATAAATTTAAAGAATTAAATAAACTTGAGAATTTCATTAAAGAATAGAAAATATTTGACATTATAAAGGTTATAACCTATAATAATAAAGTAAATTGAATAAGACAGTTCGGAAGCCTCCTGTCTATAAACAAAACTACGGTAATTAATTGCAATTTATATTAAGTGTGATTTTATTTCTGGAGGGTTTAGTTATTATAAATCCTCTATTAATTTTTTCATACAATTTTGCATTTATTAAGTTCGTAAATTTGAGGTATCTATATTATAGGTACCTCTATTTTTTTAATAAATTGGAGGGGATTTAAATTGAAAGAAAACTTAACAAAAAGATTAGTAAAAACAGCACTGATAGCTGCTATATATGCAGTATTAACTGTAATACTTGCTCCTATAAGCTATGGGCCTATACAATTTAGGTTATCAGAAATTTTAGTTTTATTTGCTTTTATAGATCCAATATACATAATAGGACTAACATTAGGGTGTTTTTTAGCAAATTTATTTGGTGGTCTTGGAATAATGGACTTGATTTTTGGTACTCTTGCCACATTCTTAAGTGTTAGTGCTATTTCACTTACAGCTAAGATTGTAAGTGGTAGGATTATCTCATTAATTATATCATCATTATGGCCAACTATATTTAATGGAATTATAATTGGTTGGATGTTAAGTTACGTACTTGAATTACCACTTATTTTAACAATGCTACAAGTTGGAATAGGAGAGTTTGTAGTAGTTAGTTTAATAGGTGTTCCTGTTTTTAAAATAATCACTGATAGATATAGGAATAGATTAGCACTTGAATAAAAAAGTAAGCTTAGATACTTTATAGTTGTCTAAGCTTACTTTTTTATTTAAAATATACTTATACTCAAATAGATAAAATTAATAAGGAGAAAAATATGAACTTAATAACTTTAGAAAATATAAATAAAACTTATAGCGAAAAAGTTTTATTAAAAGATGTAAACTTAAATATAAATGATGGAGATAAAATAGGTTTAATTGGATTAAATGGTGCAGGAAAATCTACCTTACTTAAAGTTTTAACTGGAAGAGATGAATTTTATGATGGAAAGGTAATTAAGGGAAAAAATATTAGGATAGAGTATTTAGCTCAGGATACTCCATATGATGATAATTCAACTGTTCTAGAACAAATATTTAAGGGTGATACTCCAGAAATGAAGCTTTTAATGGAGTATGAGGATTTATTAGATAGGGTTTCTACAGATTCTTCATTAAATAATAAGCTAATAAAAGTTCAAAGTAAGATAGATACAATGAACTTATGGGATTTAGAAAGCGATGCTAAAACTATATTAACAAAGCTAGGAATTAAAGACTTCAATCAAAAAATGTCTCAGTTATCAGGTGGGCAAAAGAAAAGAGTTTTCTTGGCATCATCCTTAATTACACCATGTGAATTGTTAGTTTTAGATGAGCCTACTAACCATTTAGATTCAGATTCTATTGAGTGGTTAGAAGATTATTTAAACTCTAGGAAAGGTGCATTAATTATGATAACCCATGATAGATATTTTTTAGATAGGGTTACTAATAAAATTCTAGAATTAGATAGGGGAGCCTTGTATCAATACGAAGGTAACTATAGTGAGTTTTTAGAAAAGAAGGCTGAAAGGTTACAAGTTGAAGCTACTAAGGAAGAAAAAAGGCAAAAATTAATAGTAAAAGAACTAAAATGGGTAAGAAGAGGTGCAAAAGCTAGAACAACTAAGCAGAAGGCTAGACTCCAAAGATTTGATGATTTAGTCAATACTGAATATACATTAGTAAATACTGATATTGAAATACCTTTTATAGGTAGAAGATTAGGAAAAAAAATTATAGAAATTAATAATATATCAAAAGCTTATGATAATAAAATTTTAATTAATAATTTAAACTATATCTTTTCTAAAAATGATAGAATCGGTATAGTTGGAAAGAATGGTGCAGGTAAAACAACATTAATTAACATGATTATTGGTACTATAAAACCCGATGCTGGTAATATTGAGGTTGGAGATACAGTTAGTATAGGAGCCTTCTCTCAAGATAACACTCACATGGATTTAAATCAAAGAGCTATAGATTATATTAAAGATGGTGGAGAAAATATACCCACTGAAAATGGATATACTATAACAGCTTCGCAATTAGCTGAAAGATTTCTTTTTGATGGGATTTTACAATATACTCCTATAGAAAAGCTGTCAGGTGGTGAAAGAAGAAGGCTCCAATTACTAAGAGTTTTAATGGAATCACCTAACGTGCTTATATTAGATGAGCCTACTAATGACCTAGATATTGAGACTTTGAAAATTTTAGAAGATTTTTTAGATGAGTTCATAGGAGTTGTAATTATTGTTTCTCATGATAGATATTTCTTAGATAGGTTATGTAATAAGATATTTTCTTATGAAGATAATGGGGTTATAAAACAATATGTAGGTAACTACAGTGATTATTTAATTTATAAAGAATATGAAAAACCTAATGAGAGTATAAGTAAAAATAGTAAAATTGAAAAGAAGCAAGTAGATAATAATTATAAGACTAAGGATAATAGACCTAAATTTACCTTTAAAGAGCAAAAAGAATTTGAAGAAATATATGATATTATTGAGCATTTAGAAAGTAATATTTCTGGTGTAGAAAATAAAATGGCTAAAAACGCTTCAAATTATGGTGCATTAAATGAATTAATACAAGAAAAAGAGAAGTTAGAAGAAGAACTCTTATTTAGGTATGAAAGGCTTGAGTATTTAGAAGATATAGATATAAAAATTAAGGAATATAAAAATAATCAAATATAATAAATACTTCTTTTTAAAAATGAAATAATATAGTATAATTTTGGTGTATAAAATCTTTTAAAAAGATAAAAAGGAGAATAAGGATGAAAAAAATTATTAAAAGCTTAAGTATTTTACTACTATGTACATTGTTTGTTTCATGTGGTGGAAGTAAAAGTAAGGGAGCAGAGCTTAAGGATGGATTAACTGCTAAAGACGTAGTTGCTAAAGTTGAAGAAAAAGCTCCTATGCAAATGCCTATGGAATTAGATGAGCAAATGGCAAAAGACTTAGCAAAATTAAACTTAGATGATGTTGAAGATTTTGCAATTACTAAAGCTATGATAATGAATTCAGCAGATGTTACAGCTATAGTTAAAGCTAAGGAAGGTAAAGTTGAATCTATAAAAGCAGCATTACAAGAAATGTTAGATACTGAAAAGAATAATGCATATTTACCAGATCAAAAAGAAAAAACTGAAAATGCTATTTTAACTGAAAAAGGTAACTATGTAATTTTGTTAATTAATGAAGATGTAAAAGCAGCAGAGAGCGCTGTAAATGAATGCTTTAAATAGTAGAGAATTTTAGCTAGATAAGAAGTTATTCTTATCTAGCTTTTTTAGAAAGGATTAATTATGGTATTTAGTAGTTTAATTTTTATATTTAGATTTATACCTATATTTTTTTTGATATATTTTATAACTCCAAAAAAATATAAAAATTTGATCTTACTTTTATTTAGTTTAATATTTTATACCTTTGGAGAGCTAAGGTACTTTCCGCTAATGATAGCTTCAATATTAGTTGATTTTTTTGTATCTATAGCAATAGAAAATAATTTTAATAATAGAGTTAAGTGTGTGTTTTTACTACTTATCTCAATATTTTTTAATATTGGAATGTTATTTTTCTTTAAGTACTATAATTTTTTCGCTGAAAACATAAATATGATTTTTTCTATTTCTTTAAAAGAAATAGAATTGACTTTACCACTAGGAATAAGCTTTTATACCTTTCAAACATTATCTTATACTATAGATGTTTTTATGGGGAAATTTAAGGCTGAAAGAAATTTAATAGATTTTGGAGCTTATGTATCATTATTCCCTCAGCTTATAGCAGGACCCATAGTAAAATATACAGATATAAGAAATGAAATTAAAGAACGTAAAGTGGATTTAAACAGATTTGAACTAGGGTTAGAAGAGTTTATAATTGGGTTAGGTAAAAAGGTGTTAATAGCAAATAATATAGGCATACTTTGGACAGAAATATATAATAAAAATATTTTTGACATATCTATGCCTTTAGCTTGGCTTGGTATATTAGCTTTTGCTTTTCAAGTGTACTTTGATTTTAGTGGCTATTCTTCTATGGCTATAGGACTTGGAAAAATGTTAGGCTTTAATTTTCCTAAGAATTTTAATTTTCCATATATATCAAGAAGTATAAGTGAATTTTGGAGAAGATGGCATATAACTTTAAGTTCATGGTTAAAAGAATATGTATATATACCTCTAGGTGGGAATAGAGTAGGTAAATTAAGATTATTTTTAAATTTATTAATTCTATGGTTTCTTACCGGATTCTGGCATGGAGCAGAATATACTTTCATAATATGGGGGTTATATTTCTTTGGATTAATTTACATAGAAAAATTATTTCTAAAGAAATACCTTGATAAACATAAAATAACATCTCATATATATACTATATTTTTATTATTAATTGGATGGAGTATATTTGCAATAGAAGATATTAATTTGTTAGTTACATTTATAAAGAGGATGTTTTCCTTTAATTTTTCTTTAGATTGGATTTATTATATTAATAATTATTTCTTAGTATTTATAATATGTTTTATATGCTCAACACCTATAATTTTAAATATATATACAAAATTGAATAAAAATATAAAATCTATAGTAATTATTACGATTTTTATATTATCAGTAGCTTATTTAGTTGATAGTACTTATAATCCGTTTTTATATTTTAGATTTTGATAGGAGCTAAAGTTTTTATGAAAAAGATAAAAGAAAATTCTATAACATTTATATTAATACCATTAATCATTTTAATTACAATAATTGATATCTTTAATAAAGATATTTCTTTTTCAAATTATGAAAATAGATCTTTAGCGATGAAGCCTAAGTTTTATTATAGCGATTTAAAAAGTGGAAGATTTTTTAAAAACTATGAGCGCTATATTAACGATCAATTCTTATTAAGGAATAGATGGATAAATTTAAAATCAATTTCAGAAAACCTTTTAGGTAAGAAGGAGAACAATGGTATTATTTATGGTAAAAACCATTATTTATTTGATAAGTTTGAAAAACTTGATGAAAATAATTTATATAAGAATATTAATACATTAAAAAGTTTTATTAATAATTCCAACTCTAAATTTAATATAATGATAATACCAGAGTCCTTTACAATATATAAAGAATACTTACCTTATGGAGTAGATTTGGTTGATGAAGAAAACTATATAAATAATATTAATTTGATATTTGATGAATTAGAGAATACTACATCTATAGATATTGTAAATACATTTAAAAACAGCAAAGATCAATATATATATTATAAAACAGATCATCATTGGACATCTTTAGGAGCTTATTTAGCTTATAAGGAGTTTGCTATAGTTAATAATATTGCTCCTATAGAGATAACTGATTTAAGAGAAAACAGAGTAGATGGTTTTCTTGGGACATACTTTTCAAAAAGTAAAAAAATTAATGCAAAAGAAGATTATATTTTATATTATGATAATTTGAATATAGATGTAAAAATAGATGGAGTAAAAGTTTCAGGACTTAATAATGATGATAAGTGGGAAAGTAGTGACAAATATTCAGCCTTTTTAAATGGAAATAATGGGTTAACGGTAATAAAAAATGATAGTATAAAAAATAATTCGAAAATATTAGTAATAAAAGATTCTTATGCTAATTCTTTTATACAATTCTTAATAAATAATTATAATGAAATCTATGTAGTTGATTTAAGGAGTTATTCCACAGGATTTAATAATTTTTTTAAAGAAAATAGATTTAATAACGTATTAATAATGTACAGTTTAAAGAACCTATCTGAAGATGTTAATCTTTCAAAATTAAAATATTAAGTAGAAATTTTATTGACAAGACCACAATAATTTGATACTCTTTTTAAGGCTATTTTTTATACATAGGAGGAAATTATGGAAGGAACAAAAGAAGTAAAAATCTTAGTTGCTGATCCTTCAGCATTGGGATTATTTGGATTAGCAGTAATTACATTAGTAGCATCATCTCAAAAATTAGGATTAACAAATGGTGTTTCTCTAGTATTGCCTTGGGCTATATTTTTAGGTGCAACAGCTCAATTAGTTGCATGTTTAAATGATTTTAAACATAATAATACTTTTGGAGCCACTGCCTTTGGTGCATATGCATTCTTTTGGTATGCCATGGGAATGACTTGGTTAATACAAAATGGTGTTTTTGGAGAGAAGTTAGCAGCTGCTGCAGATAGTAAGCAATTAGGTTTTGCATTTTTATCTTATTTAATATTTACTATATTTATGACAATTGGATCTATGGAAACTAATAAAGTATTATTTATAATATTTGTATTAATAGATTTCCTATTTATAGGGTTAACTTTAAACTCATTTAATATAATGCCACATTTAACTCATAATATTGCAGCTTATTCTGAATTAGGAATAGCCTTAGTTTCGTTTTATGGTTGTGGAGCAAATGTATTAAATAAGCATTTTGGTAAAGTATTCTTACCAGTGGGTAAGCCTTTTAATATTTTTAAGTAAATAATATACAATATTATTTAAAATAGTGTTATAGTGATAGTATACTATAACACTATTTTTATTTTAAAAAGGAGTAATAAACATATGAAGATATCTATATTTTTAAAGGGAAAAAAAGAACCTATAGTATATGAAGGGGAAAGAGTAGATGTATTAGACTTTAATTTTAATGGTATAGATTATAAACAAGTAAGATATTTTAAAAATGGAATATCTAAATCCGAATTAATCTTAAATGAATTAATAAGTAAAATTACAAAATAATTAAGAAGTGTATTAAGGTGTTCTAAAATAAAAATGTTTACAATAAAATAGTATTGCAAAGATACTTACAGCGCATAAATATAGTATCTTGAATAAGACACTAACAGCTTTTATTATATAATAATTTTCTATGTGTCTTGGTAATAATTAAGGAGGTAACTATGTCTGGAGTTTTAAGTAAAATTAGAGAAGGATTATTTAAACTTTCTGAGATAGAGTTGGAATATAAAGAAACAAACTCCGTTTTGGCTATGGAAGAGTTTATTGATAATATTAGTTACTTAAGAAAAGCTCCTGATGATGATATTATAAATTCTTTTAGGAAAATACTATTTATAGATAAATATGAAAGTATAAGATTTTTATTTTTTATTAGAAGCATAAAAAGTGGGTTAGGAGAGCGTAGGATATTTAGAGTAATATTAAAGTATTTAGGAAGAGATTATCCAGAACTATTAATAAATAATTTAAATATAATTCCTAAATATGGACGGTGGGATGATTTATATTCTTTATTTGATACACCATTAGAAAAGGATGTTATTTCTCTTTTTAAATATCAAATCCAGGAAGACCTACTTTCTAAGAATCCATCAACTTTAGGAAAGTGGTTAAAGTCAGAAAATGCATCATCTAAAGAGAGTAGAGTGTTGGGACTTAAAACAAGGGTACTATTAGATTACACGCCTAAAGAATATAGAAAGTTATTATCAACATTAAGAAGAAAATTAAATTTAATTGAGGTTAATCTTAGTTCAAAAGAATATTCAAAAATTGATTATGAAAAAATATCTAAACTAAGTTTAAACAAATATAAAAAAGCATTGTATAGAAATGATAATGAAAACTATACAATTTATTGTAGCAAAAATATTAAAGGAAGTAATCTATGTCCAAATAAGATTATACATTATATCTTAAATAAGAATAAGTTGAAAAATATAAATAACAATTTAGAAAAATTAATATTTAATATTACAATTAAGGAGTCCAAGAGTATAGAAGACACTTTTATAATAAATGGATTGGATGAAAATCAAAGTGATGAAGTTTTCAGTATATTAATTTTCTCAATCCTTTTATACAAAAAAATAAATTTGAACGCATTTAAAAATTACTATATATCATATAAAAGAAATCCTAAATTTAATAAATTAATAGAATCAAGTTTAATAAAAAATATTGAGCTTATATATAATAACTATATTAATTTCAATATTGACCTAGAAGCTGCTTTGGATTTGTTATTATTCACAATATTGAAAAAGAATTTAAATGATGAATCAAAGCCAAAATCCGTGCTCTTCATTTATAATTCTACAGAAAATATTAACTTTAATATATCTGAAGATCTAGTTATGAAGTGGCTAAAAGCTGGATTAGAATTACCTAGAATAAAATTATGGAATTTAAAAAATATGTATTCTAATTTTTCTATAGTTAATATTAATAATGTTATTAATATTACAGGCTACAATAATAAAATATGGCCATATTTAATAGAATCTAAAGAAATTAGTAATTCACAAATTATTTTAGATAAATATAAGAAATCTAATTTTGAAGATATAATTATTTAAGCAATGCAAATAGCATTGCAATTTTTATTTACTTTACATAATATTTAATATGTATTAAATATTATGTAAATATTATAACAAAAAACCTCAAATATTATTTCGCTAAATATACATTTAGTGTATTTCGTAGTATTGAAAGTAAAAAATAGCTGTGATATAATAAAATCAAGGCTTAAGAAGGATTAAAATGAGGTGAAAAAATGTCTACAATGCGAAAAATAACATATAAATATAAAGATTTTAATTACAGTGATGATATTAAAGGACTTTTAAGTATTGAATTATCTAATAAAGATAAGAAAAAACTACATTTAGTTTATTCTAATTATTATAGTTTAGGTGTTGAACGTGGTTATGAATATATAATTGAAGATTTATATAAACTTGTTGAAATACATAAGCTCTCTACTTCACAACTTTCTGAGATATATAATATAGGTGTTCGCAATATACAAATTTGGTTAAAGGAATTAGGTATTAATAGAACCATTAAGAAAGGTCAAAAACTTCAAAAGAAAAATTCTGTCTCAAATATACAATTGAAATCTGACGAAAAAATAAATTCAACTTTTGATACAATAAGAAATAAGTACGGAATTGAAAAAGTTGAAATTAGAAATTTACCACAATCAATTATAGATTTTTTGAATTATTTAGAAACTATTAAAGGTAAATCCATTAATACTATTAAAGGATATGAAGTAGATTTAGCTATGTTTTTTAAATTTCTAAAGATATATAAAGGTTTGGTATTTGATGATTCTTTGGAATTTCATGAAATAGATATAAAAGACATAGATAATAACTTTTTAAGAAACATACAATTAACAGATATTTATGCTTTCTTAAATTTTGCAGAAAAGCAAAGAAATAATGGAAATTATGCTAGAGCTAGAAAGGTTGCAGCTTTAAAATCTTATTTTAAATTCCTTCAAGGTAAAGCTAAGATTATTGAAGATAATCCAACATTAGAATTAGAATCTCCTAAAATAAATAAAAGACATCCAATTTATTTAACATTAGATGAAAGTGTTAATTTATTAAGTTCTTTAGATGAAAATAATAAAAATTACTTTAGAGATTATTGTATACTAACTTTATTTCTAAATTGTGGAATGCGTTTGTCAGAACTTTGTGGAATAAAAATAGATAAAATAAAGGGAGATACACTAACTATTATAGGTAAAGGAAATAAAGAAAGAACTGTTTATTTAAACGAAGCATGTGTTAAGGCTATTAATAATTATTTAAAGGTTAGAGATGATTCAAAGTGCCTTCCTGAGGATAAAGATTATCTACTACTCTCCTCCCGCTTTAAACCTATAAATAAAAGAACCGTAGAATTATTAGTAAAAAAACATATTACAAACTCCGGTTTAAGTGATGAGAAATATACCCCTCATAAACTAAGGCATACAGCAGCTACATTGATGTACAAGCATGGTAATGTTGATATAAGGAGTTTACAAAGTATATTAGGCCATGAAAATATAGCTACTACTCAAATATATACCCACGTTGATGATGAGATCTTAAGGGATGCAGTTAAATCTAATCCTCTTTCAAAATTATAAGAAAAAGATATGTGTAAAACTACACATATCTTTTTCTTTCACTAATATTATTAATAAAGCTTTTTCTTTAATTTTCTAAAACCAGGAAATACTTCTTCAGTAGCTTCATCAAAATCTTCTTCCAAGTAATCTAAGTCATCTATATATTCTATATGATCAAAAGCATCTATATAATCTAAAGAACTATTTTCTTCATAATTGTTGTTTAACTCTAATTTAGTAGCTTCTTCTTCTTTTAATGCCTCAAGCATAGTTTTATATTCTGCTTCTAGAAACTCATTTTCCTCAATATTCTTTGCTATGTCTTCTATTTTTATTGCTCTAACATCTATTCCTTCTTCTTTTAAACAATCACCACAGTTATCACAGATTCTATTAGGATATATATCACAAATATCATCATCAGTATATTTATTAATATTCACCAAAGCACACCTACCATTCATTTAGATTTTAACGTAAGACATATTATATCAAAGTTATTTAAAATAATCAAATGAATAAATCAATATTCAACTAAAGAACATAAGTTTGATATTACGAGCGTTTTATGATATAATATTTCCAATAAAGTGAGGTGTTTTATTAATGGAAGTAAGAGATAAACAACTGGAAATATATGAGTTTTTAAAAATATATACAGAAAATAAAGGATATCCCCCATCAGTAAGAGAGATTTGTGAAGCTGTAAATTTAAGATCAACTTCAACTGTTCATGGACATTTAAAAAGGCTTGAGAAAAAGGGGTTAATTAAAAGAGATCCTACAAAACCTAGAGCACTTGAAATTATAGAAATGTCGAATAGTAAAAAAGAGATGTTAAACATACCTATAATTGGTAAAGTAACTGCAGGAGCACCGATCTTAGCAACTGAAAATATTGAAGATACCTTCCCTATTCCTATAGATTATATAAAACATAATGATGAACTTTTCATATTAAGAGTTACTGGTAATAGTATGATTAATGCAGGAATAAATGATGGCGACTATGCAATCATTGAAAAAGCACCAACTGCTCAAAATGGTGAAATAGTTGTAGCATTAATAGAAAACGAAGCAACCATAAAAACTTTCTATAAAGAAAAGAATCATATCAGGCTTCAACCAGAGAATGATAGTTTATCTCCTATTATTGTTGAAGATTGTAGTATATTAGGAAAATTAGTCGGTCTATTTAGAGCATATTAATAATTATGAGTCATACAATATTGTGTATGGCTCTTATTTTTTTACATTTTTAAGGAGGGATAATTTGAAAATTTCTATTTTAAAATCTAATAAGAATCTTGAAGAATATTCAGTTGAAGAAAATTTTACAATTAATAAAAAAACTTTTTCTTCTATAATATTACTTTTTAAGGTTATAATTGCAGCACTTTATGCATTTGGATTAGGATATAGCTTATTTTTCTTTGGTGATGATTATATAAAAACTGGTATTAAAGTTTTATGTATACTAATTATAACTTATATATTTATTGACTTTCCATATTCTTTTTTTAAAGCTTTATTTCTACCAAAAGTTTTTAATAAAGATAATATAAGTTTAAAAGTAAATCCCTATACTTTATCAATAGATATATCTTCTAATACAAAAATATCTAAAATCAGAGTGATTATATCCTTAATACTTCCATTTATTATTTTAGCTATTATCCCAACAATTGTAAGCTATATACTAGAATTTAATGTTTACCTATATGTAATAGCATCAGCAAGTGCTATTATAGCTTCAAAAGATTTAATTTGCTTAATACTTATTTTAAAAAATTATTCTAAAGGAAATAGTATAAAATTAGATACTGATGAATTGATTTTTTATCCTTAAAAATTAGAAGAAATTAAGAGCTCATCTTAATTTCTTCTTTCATATTTTATATTAACTATTAAGTATATTGTTTAGAGAAATCATTATACCTATCTTAGCATGATCAAAGGTTAATCCTCCTTGAAGATAAGCTATATATGGTTCCCTAATAGGCGCATCAGCAGATAATTCGATTGATGAACCTTGTATAAATGCCCCAGCCGCCATTATAACCTCATCATTATACCCTGGCATAGCCCATGGTTCACATTCAACAAAGGAATCAATAGGAGACCCCTTTTGAATTCCCTTACAGAATTTTATTAACTTTTCTTTATCTCCAAACTTAATAGCTTGAATTATATCACTTCTTTTTTCATTATACTTAGGAAGAACTTCAAATCCTGCAAGTTCCATTATTCTTGAGCAGAAAACTGCTCCTTTCACAGCTTCCATAGCTACATGAGGCGCTAAAAATAATCCTTGATAAAATTGACGCATAACACCGAAAGTTGAACCACACTCTCCTCCTATTCCAGGAGTTGTTAATCTATAGGCAGCTTGTTCTACAAATTGAGCTTTACCAGCTACATATCCTCCTGTAGGTGCAATTCCTCCTCCAATGTTTTTAATTAATGACCCAGCAATTAAATCAGCCCCTACATCTGTGGGTTCAATTGTATCTATAAACTCTCCATAACAATTATCTACAAACACAATTACATCTTCCTTGATTTCTTTAACAAATTTAATTACTTCACCTATTTCACTTACTAAGAAGGAATTTCTCCATCCATATCCTGTACTTCTTTGTATGTGTATTAATTTTATCGTATTATCATTAGTTAATACTTCTTTAATTTTCTCATAATCAAACTTTCCATTTTTTAAGTCTACTTGCTTATAATTAACTCCATACTCTTTAAGAGAACCTATATTTTTCTTTCCACTTATTCCAATAATATTATGAAGAGTATCATAAGGAGCGCCTGAAATACATACCATTGTATCCCCTGTTCTTAAATTACCCATTAAAGCACAACCTATAGCATGTGTACCATTAACAAAATGAGGTCTAACTAAAGCACTTTCTGTATTAAATACTCTTGCATAAACTTTATCTAAAGACTCTCTACCTATATCATCATATCCATATCCGGATGAATTAGTAAAGTGTGACTCACTAATTCTTTCTTCCTGAAAAGCCTTTAATACTTTTAATTGATTATACTCTCTAATATCATCATAAGAATTAAATACCTCTTCTACATCTTTTAGAGCCTTATTATATAGCTCAAATGTATTCTCTTTAAATCTTAAAGTTTTTATCATTAAATCTTCAGTTTGTTTTAGCATAATATCGTTAGCATATTAATTTAATATGCTGCTCTCCCTTCTTATTTGTAAATTTTACTGCCATAAAAATAATATTAACATATTTCATATTCTTTTTAAATACTTCAATTTTATAAATAGAAAGAGTAGACAAATATGTCTACTCTTCATCATTATTAAATAATATTGGTTTTGAAGGTGTTATAGTAGTAATTGCATGCTTATAAACTAGCATTTGTTTACCATCACTATCAAGTACTACAGTAAAACTGTCAAAGCCCTTTACGTATCCTTTTAATTGAAATCCATTTGTTAAATAAATAATTACAGATATTCTATTTTTTCTAGCTCCATTTAAAAAAATATCTTGTAAATTGTTAGGTTGCTTCATACATATTACCTCCCAAAAATATTAAATCTATTATAAATTTAGTTCTTTAACTACTTTGTCAAATATCTCATCTTCAGTTAATTCATCTTTATTTAGAAAGGTTACCCTTGGATCTCTTCTAAACCAAGTTAGTTGTCTCTTAGCATAATTTCTAGATCCCTGCTTAATCATTTCCACTGCGTTTTCATATGAAATTTTATTTTCTAAGTAGTAAAATATTTCTTTATACCCTATTCCCTGCATTGATTGCATAAGAGAATTATACCCCATATTTTTAAGTTTTATGCACTCTTCAACTAAACCATTCTTAAGCATTATATCAACTCTTAAATTAATTCTTTCATATAGCTTTTCTCTATCCATATTAAGAACATAATAGCTAACATCATAAGGTCCATTATAAAATTCATTACCAGCATTAAAAGAGCTAAATGGCTTTTTAGTTAGTTTATAAACTTCTAATGCTCTTATTACTCTTTTTCTATTATTAAAGTGAATTTCATGAAAACTTATAGGATCTATATCCTTAAGCATATTATGGATATACTCATTTCCATATTTATTGGCTAGAGTTTCTAACTCTTTTCTATATTCTTCATCACTTTCTGATTCTGTAAAATTCATATTACAAGTTATAGAATTTATATATAATCCCGTACCACCAACTAATATAGGTAATTTTTTTCTAGATAATATATCTTCAATACAATTTGTAGCCATTATTTTATATTCTGCTACTGAAAAAGGTACATCAGGTTCTATAACATCTATCATATGATGGATTACTCCATTCATTTCTTCTTTAGTTACTTTAGCCGAGCCTATATCCATATACTTATATATTTGCATAGAATCAGTTGATACTATTTCACCATTTAATTCTTTTGCTAGCTTTATAGATAAATCAGTCTTTCCTACAGCTGTTGGGCCAGCTATAATTAAAAGTTTATTATTCATTGTTTCTCCCTATACTATTCTTCTAAATTTCTTATCTAATTCATAATTGCTAAACTTGATAATTACTGGTCTACCATGCGGACAATGGAAGGGGTCGTCGATATATCTTAAATCATTCACTAACTTATCCATTTCATGTTCATTTAAATAATCATTAGCTTTTACTGCAGCTTTGCATGCTAAAGTTGCTATTCTGTTATATTTAACCTCTGTAGTTTTTCCACTACCTAAACCTTTAATATTGTCTAATATATTTATAAATAAGTTTCTAGCATCAAGTTTACCTAAAAAATAAGGAACTTCTTTTATAGCTATAGTATTTCCACCAAAACTTTCTATCATAAACCCTGCTTTAGTAAATATATTCAAATTCTCTTCATAATAACAATAATCATCTGTTGTTAAATCAATTAGGATTGGTACTAAAAGCTGTTGTACTACAATATCCCCCTCTTCAATACTATTTAGATATTTTTCAAATAGTATTTTTTCATGTGCTGCATGCTGATCTATAATATATAAAATATCTTCATACTCAGCTAATATATACATTTTATTAAATTGGCCTATAACCTTTAAATTAGGAAACTTAGGAATTTTTTCTTTTTCATTTTTGATATTTATATAATTTAAATTTTTTTCTTCCTTAATAGTAGGTTTTTCAATATTATATACTTTTTCTGTATTGATAATACTATTTAAATTCTTTAAGTTATTATATAATTCCTCTTCCTTTTTTATCTCTTCATAAGATACATTTTCTATATCTCTAGAAATTAGTTTTTCTTCCTGAAGTTCTCTTGATTCATAAGAAGTATCATTAATATTAAACTCAATTTCTTCGATTTCAGCTTTATTATTTTCTTCATTCTTTTCTTCTTCAGGAATATAAAAATCTTCAAAAACTTCATTTTTAAAAGCTTTGTGAACTGAATCAAAAACTTTTTTAAATATACCTCTATCTTCTTTGAATTTAATCTCTGCTTTAGTAGGATGTATATTCACATCTACAAATTCAGGATATAATTCTAAAAATAAAACGAAGAAAGGAAATTTATTAACTGTTGCAAAAGATTTAAAAGCATTTTCTACAGCAGCTACAATAGTTTTATTCTTTATATATCTACCATTAACAAATATACTTTGATTGTTTCTAGAACCTCTCGATATTTCTTCTTTGCCTATATAACCATATAAAGATATAGCTTCTTCTTTACTCTCAAAGTAAATTAAATTTTCACTAATATTTTTACCATATATTGTTCTAATTACATCTATTAAGTTACCTGTTCCATAAGTATGTAATGTCTTTTTACCGTTATTATAAAACTTTATAGATATATCTGGATGAGATAAAGCTACTCTATTAACTATATCTCCAATTAAAGCCCCTTCCCTAGAAATAGATTTTAAAAATTTTTTTCTTGCAGGAACATTAAAAAATAAATCTTTGACTTCAATTATTGTACCTTTATTTGTACCTATACTATTTATAGATAAGATTTCTCCACCCTCTATAATAATTTCAGAACCAAACTCTTCTTTTTCTATTCTGCTTTTTAAACTTACTTTTGATATAGATGCTATAGAAGCTAATGCTTCTCCTCTAAATCCAAGAGTCATTATTGAATAAATATCATCAACATCCTTTATCTTTGATGTTGCATGAGGTAAGAATGCCTTTTTTATGTCATCCCTATGTATACCATGACCGTCATCTATTATCCTAATTAAGGATATTCCACCCTCTTCTATTTCTATCGTTATATTCTTTGAACCTGCATCTATAGAGTTCTCCATTAATTCTTTTACAACTGAAGAAGGTCTTTCTACAACTTCTCCTGCTGCTATTTTATTAGAGGTATGTTCATCTAGAATATTTATTCTCTTCATATTCTCACCCCTTAAATTACTTTAATTTTTTAGCTTCTATCGTTAGTTTGTATAATTCATTCATAGCTTCCATTGGAGTTAATGACATAATATCTAGTTCTGCTATAGTATTAATTAGATTATCTTTTTCTATAGCGCCAAAATCTAATTGATAATTTTCTTCTTTAACTATTTTTTTATTTTTTTTAGGCTTTTCCTCTTTCTCTATAGCTATTTCTTTAATTACTTCAATATGGTTATCATTATTGTTATTCTCAAGAGAAGATAAAATTTCTTTTGCTCTTTCAATAACTTCACTTGGTAACCCTGCAAGTTTTGCAACTTCTATTCCGTAAGATTGATCTGCACCACCTTCTACTATTTTCCTTAAAAAGATTATATTATCTTCAACTTCGGAAACTGCAACTGAATAATTCTTTACTCCATCTATATTACCTTCTAATCTTGTAAGTTCATGATAGTGAGTAGCAAATAAAGTCTTGCATTTAAGGTTTTTATTGTTAGATATATATTCTATAACAGACCAAGCTATACTAAGACCATCATAAGTTGAAGTACCTCTACCAACTTCATCTAATAAAACTAAACTTTTTGAAGTAGCATTCTTTAAGATATTTGATACTTCCCACATTTCAACCATAAAAGTAGACTTACCACCAGCTAAATCATCTGAAGCACCTATTCTAGTAAATATCTTATCACAAACAGATATATTAGCTTCTTTAGCTGGGACAAAGGATCCTATTTGGGCCATTAATGTAATTAATGCAACTTGCCTCATATAAGTAGATTTTCCAGCCATATTTGGTCCTGTAATTAATAGAAGTCTATTATCTTTAGTATTAAGATTTGTATCATTAGCTACAAACTCACCATTACCTATAACTTTTTCAACTACTGGATGTCTACCTTCTTTTATATCTATAATTCCACTTTCGTTTATCAATGGTTTTGTATAATCATTTTCTAAAGCTATTAAAGCTAGAGTTGATAATGCATCTAAATTTCCTATTATTCTAGCACTTTGTTTAAGCCTTGGAATTTCTCTTTCAATAGCCTCTCTAATTTCAACGAATAAATTATATTCTAAAGAGATTAACTTTTCTTCAGCGCCTAAAATTTTATCTTCCATTTCTTTTAACTCTTGAGTAATAAATCTTTCAGCGTTTGCTAAAGTTTGTTTCCTTATATACCTTCCTTCTGGTATAGAAGAATAATTTGCTTTAGAGATTTCAATATAATAACCAAATACTTTATTGTAACCTACTTTAAGTGATTTAATTCCTGTAAATTCTCTTTCTCTATTTTCTAAAGCTGCAATCCATTCCTTCCCGTGAAGCTTAGCAGTTCTTAAACTGTCTACTTCTTCATTATATCCATCCTTTATTATATTTCCTTCCTTAACAGATATAGATGGATCATCAAGTATAGAATTTGATAAAAGATTTTTAACATCAATTAATTCGTCTAATTCCTTAAACCATTCTTTTAAAATATTAGAATTAGCTTTAGATAGGTGTTTTTTTATTCCAGGTAATTTATCTATTGAATTTCTTAAAGAAATTAAATCTTTAGCATTTACATTTTTATTAGAAACTTTACCAACTATTCTTTCTATGTCATAAATTTCTTTTAGTAACAATCTTAGATCTTCATTAAAATAGCCGTTATTAAATAATTCTTCTACCCCTTCTAATCTTTTTTCAATTTCCTTTTTTATTATAAGAGGTTCTTCTATCCATTTTCTAATAGCTCTTCCTCCCATAGATGTTTCTGTTTTATCTAAAACCCAAATTAAGCTACCTTTTTTAGATTTTTCTTTTAAACTTTCAGTAAGCTCTAAATTTCTTCTTGAGTTTCCATCTATAGTCATATAGTTTACTATATCGTAATACTCTAAAAGGTTTATATTAGTTAAAGTGATTTTTTGAGTATCATAAATATACTTAAGCAGAGCTCCAGAAACTTTTTTAGATAAATCATTTAAGTTCACTATACAAACTTCTGAAAACTGATTAATAAGTTCTTCTTCACTACAAATTTCTTTTGATAAATTTCTTTTAGTAATTAAAGCTTGTGAAACAGTTGATATTTCATCTAAAATACTATCAGTAATCTTTACATCAACTAATATTTCTTTAGGATTAACCTTTGTTATTTCATCTAATAAAGTTGATTTCATAGAATTAAAAGATGTAACTTTAAATTCACCTGTTGATATATCTGATATTGCAATACCAAAGCTGCTATTTTCTTCAATAATGCACATTAAGTATGTATTTTTATACTCACTATCTTCAGAAGATTCAATAAAAGTACCTGGAGTAATTACTTTTATAACATCTCTCTTTACAATTCCTTTTGCTACAGATGGATCTTCTACTTGCTCACCTATAGCTACCTTATATCCTTTATTAACTAACCTTGCTATATATGAAGAAGCTGCATGAAAAGGAATACCGCACATAGGGGCTCTTTCCTCTAGACCACAATCTCTTCCTGTAAGAACAAGTTCTAATTCTCTTGAAGCTATTTTAGCATCTTCAAAGAACATTTCATAAAAATCACCTAATCTGAAAAATAGAATACAATCTTTATAATTTTCTTTTATCTCAAAATATTGTCTCATCATTGGAGTTAACATATTTTTTATACCTCACAAATTAAATTTAAGTATAAACCTTGAAAACATAAGGTTTTATGACTATTATACTATAAAGTTAGAACAATAAAAAGCGATAACTTAAAGTAGAAAAAGGATATATTTTATATTTCATACTACCTTTAAAGAATCAAGTCGTAGTCATATAATATATAGCCTTTTAAATATAAATTCTATAAGATTTTATTGTTCTGTAAAATATATTATTAGTTAATTAAAGTTATCATAAAGTTTTCAAAACTAAATTCACTATTAGTTTCAAATAATTCTTGTAAAACTTCTACATTTTCTTCTAAATGTTCTATATCTTTAGAATATGTATGTGCAATATCTACTATATCTGAATCTAAAAACTCCTTACTTTCAAAATAACGTATTACTGATAGTTCTTTAATTATAATAAAACTTATTAAAGAAAATTTAACTTTAGCTAATACATCATAATCAAAAACAGCTTTCATAAAATATCTAAATATATAGTACAAAATAATTTGCTCAAATTGATATTCTTTTTCTATATAATATTTATTAAAACTATTATGAATGGATGAGTAAATATTAATATCATCTTCATTTTGCCAAAAGTACCTCAAGTAATTTTCTAATCCTAATATATCATTTGGCTTTATATGTTTTAAGTTTTTAAATGTATCAATTACTTCATAGATATTTAAGTATTTATCTTTTAGGTTATTACTAAACTTTTGGAAAGACTCTATCTTTTCACATATGTAATCTTTGTTTAAATATTTTTCCTTAATATCTTTAATTGAATTTATATCATTAATATCTATCTTTTTTTGTATTTCATCTGTAAAAGCTAGCACTAAAGCACATCTATATTTTAATTCTACTTCTCTATCTTGTAATAGATCAAAAATAACTTTTCTGCATTGCATAAGGTTAATATAAATATTAGGGGTTATATCATTGTATTTTGTAACTTCTTCATTTGTTTCTGTAATCTCAAATCTTACTTTATCTTTTTTTCTTAGTATAATTCTAGCAGCCTCAGGACATGACAGAGAAATTCCAATTTCACGTAAATTCCCAAACTCCTCTAAATAGCGTGGATACTGCTTACAAGTGTAACACAGTCCCTCTGAACCTAGTTCGCTATATATATCACATAAATTATCTTGGTTTAAAAAAGAGCATCTATCACCTTTTAAAAGAAATAGATTTTCTCCATTCTCACTTATTATTTTGCTCCTTAGTTTATCTCCAAATTTTCCTTTTACAGATAAATACTTTTGATAACTTTCGTTATCTATTACAATTCCCCATCCAGCACAACAAGTATCTTCACACTTATCAGCTATACATTGAAATTCATTAAAATAATCTGGTGTTCTTATTTTCATTTTCATCCTCACATCTATTAGTAAAATATATTATAATTTTAATACTGAGTTAAAATCTATTCAAGAATATTATTTATAATATATAAATAGAAATGTAGTTTAAAATTAATTTACTTAATTTTAAACTACACTTTTTAAATTGAAAATAAATTTAAAATATCTTCATCACTTAAGGAATTAATATTAGATGATTCCATACTATTATCCAGTATCTTTTCGATAAGTTTTCTTTTTTCATCTTGAAGTTCTACTATTTTTTCTTCTATGGTGTTTTTTGATATTAGTTTTATAACTTCTACTATATTTTTTTGTCCAAATCTATGGGCTCTATCTGTAGCTTGATCTTCTACAGCAGGATTCCACCAAGGATCAAAGTGAATTACTATATCAGCAGAGGTTAAGTTTAAACCTGTTCCACCAGCTTTTAAGCTTATTAAGAAAACCGAATTACTTCCATTATTAAATTCATCTATCAATTGAATTCTTTTTTCAGAAGGAATACTACCATCTAAATAACTATAAGAGATATCTTCATTTATTAATCTTTTTGAAATATTTCTTAGCACTGATGTAAATTGAGAAAATACAAGTATTTTATGACCCTCTTCTATCCCTTGATTTAACAACTCTATTAATGAGTCTATTTTTCCGCTACTTCCTATATAATCATTGACTAACACTGATGGATCTAAGCATATTTGTCTAAGCTTTGTTATATATGACAATATTTCAATTTTACTATTCTTTAATTCATCATCTTTGACTTTCTTCTCTATTAAACTCTTTGCATAATCAGAATATACATTATAAATTTTTTCTTGTTCTTTAGACATAGAGACTAGAAGCTTTTTCTCTATTTTTAAAGGTAACTCTTTTATAACATCCTTTTTATATCGTCTTAAAATAAAAGGCTTTATTAAATTATTTAATTCTTCTAAAACTTCATTAGACTCATGTAGTTTTTTATAATATCTAACACTAAAACTATTTTCATCAAATAAATATCCAGGCATAATAAAATCAAATATAGACCATAACTCCATAACAGAATTTTCAATTGGAGTACCAGTTAAAGCAAATTTCCTTTTTGCTTTAATATTTTTTACTGATATAGCATTTTGGGAGCTACTATTTTTTATATACTGAGCCTCATCTATAAAACAGTAATCAAAATTTAGATGTTCATACAAATCTAAATCCCTTTTTAATATATTATACGTTGTTATAAGAACATCGTAATCTTTTATGTTCTCTAATATATTAACTCTTTCTTCCTTTCCTCCATTAACTACTGATAACTTAATGCTTGGGGCAAACTTTTCAATTTCACTACTCCAGTTATAAATTAAAGATGTAGGAGCAACTATTAAAGTTTTAGATGGTAAATTTGATAAAATAAAAGTAATTGCCTGTATAGTTTTACCTAATCCCATCTCATCACCTAATATTCCACCAAAACCTAAATAATCCATTGTTTTAAGCCAATTGTAGCCTTCTTTTTGGTATTCTCTTAAACTAGCATTTAAAGTTAATGGTTCTTTAAAATTAATCTTTTTAACTTCTTTTATCTTTTTTTGTATTTTTGTTAACTCATTTTTACCCTTAATATATCTAATATTTTTTTCTTTAATAAAATCATCAATGAATATAGCCTTATTATTATTAAAAATTAGTTTATTGTCTTCAAAATCACTATTAACAGATAATACATCTAATAGATTTAAAAAATTCTTAAGTTCTATTTCTTCTAAATCTATAAATTCACCTGTTTTTAATTTATAATATTTTAGATTATCCTTAAATGCAATCAATATATCTTTAACCTCTTCTTTAGAAAGGCTATCAATATTAAAATTTAATTCAAAATAATCATATTTACCAGCTTCTATTTGCCCAGTTATATTTTTACTATTAATTTTCCTAATAATTTTAAAGTTTTCAGAATAAAACACATCACCTATATTTTGAAGTTTAGTTATATCATACTTAAAGAAATTAAATAGATAGTCATCTCCTAGTAATAAATAAAACTTATCTCCTGATGCCTCAAAACCTAATGACCGTAAAGTAGATAAAACTTCCCCTTCTTTATTTAAGTCTCTATAAATGATCTTATCTTTGTATTCATGAAAAATATTGAATTCATGTCTTCCATATTTTACTTTTAGAACCAAGGTTATATCTTTATTAATTTTATCAAAATAAAAACAAAAGTTTACATTTTCTTTTACAATCTTATCTTTAATAGATTTATTTATATTTACATAATCAGATAACGTATATAACTTAGGTAGCAAGCTAGATAAAATTCTAAATTCATCACTTTTATTCAATTCTATATAATTATTATCTTTAAAAACCTCAAAATAATTTGAAATCTCATGACAATAATTAAAACCTGGAAGATAAATACTACTTCCATATAAAAATACTGTATTATTTTTATCAAGTATTTCTGGTAAGCCATCATCTATAGATAATAAATACTCACTACTTAGTTCCTTTAGAGTAAATTGTAAATTGGGCTTGTTATAAATTATTTCAGTTTCTACAGGTCTATAGAAAAAGCCTTCATTTAAATAAACTCTATTTTTAGAAACTGTGTCGAAGAATTCCCTTATTAGAAAATCTGGTATTGTAATACTTTTTCCATCTATAAATTTATCTTGACGTCTTACAAAATTTAGATGTAAATCTTCTATAGATTTTACTTTTTCTATAAAATTAATAATTTTGTTTTCTTTTATACCAAGCCTTTGTTCTCTTAAGTTTAAGATAAAATCTTTTCCATATTTAATAGGTATTTTATTATATATAGCAATTAAAAGTTGATTTATATCCTTAACAACGTAGAGTTTGTTTGATGATAATCCTTTTAAACCAATCTTAAATTCTGCAGTTAACTTATTCTTAATACCTCTCCTATTTATGTAAATTTCCATTTTTATTTCATCTTTATTTTCTTCTTGCAGTAATAAGTCCAGTATATTATCCTTAGTTTTAAAAATAGGTTTATTTTCTAAAGGATCTCCAAACTTTTTTAAAATATCATTATTATTTTCAATTTCATTTATAAATTTATAATATGTAGCAATAAGATGCTTGCAACAATAACTTTCTTTACGGAATTCATTTTTTTCAAAATCATCACATGTACAATAGGTAGATATTACAGACTTACTTTTTGTATCTAGTTCTAATTTATTAATATATTCATTATAGAAATCCTCTGATAGAATAGTAGATTTTATATATAGTAATCCTTCATCAAAGTTAAAGTTAAATGAAGAAATTGCATCTTCTTTTAAAATTTTTTTAGCTGCTAAATCATTTTTCACTGATATATTTTTTTTGAACTTTTCAAATAATTCTTTTTTTAACATACTACCACCTTAAAAAACAATATTCTTTTATTATAACAAAAAGAAGTGGTTTTAGCCACTTCATAAATTTAAAGATTAAATTGGTTTCTCTCCATAAAAGAAAAGTTTTAAAATCATTATTGACGAATAGTTTAAGTTGAAAAAGTCATTATATTCTTTTAATATATTACCAAACCTCGGATCCTTTTCTAATTCTTTATCAAGATTATATTTAAAGTTTTCTTTTCCTAAAATATCACTATGATTAATTACGGCTTCAATGTTTAAATTTTTAAATTTAAGTAATTTCATTAAAGTTAACAAACTACGACCTATTTCTCTGTTTCCATTTAAAGAAGATTGAAATTTAGATAAACTAGAATTTAATTGATTAATTAAATTATTCTTAGGATATGTTAGACCCCATAATTCACTATCTACATCTATTATTATAACCTTCCCACCTGGTTTTAAAATCCTATAGATTTCTTTTAAAGCCTTTATTGGATCTTGTAAATGCTGAAATACAAATCTAGCTACCACTATGTCAAAATAATCATTTGGCATAGAACTATTCGTAATATCATCATTCATAAAGCTAACTCTATTACTATAGTCTTTATTTAGCATTTTAAGGGCAAAATTCAGTAAAGTTTCATCATTATCTAATGAGACAACTTCAGAGTTATTAAAATTATCTAATAATATTTTAGTGTAAAAACCTGGCCCACTTCCTACTTCAAGAATCAAATTTTCATCTTCAACTCCCAAATTTCTAAGCATTTTTATTTCTCTATCATAACCAAAATACGCTTGTTTTTGTAGCCTATTTAATTCTCTTTGAAATCCAATTTTTTTATAAATTTCACTATATGCCATTTATTTTCTCCTAGGATTATTTACTCCATATATTATATACTTTAAAAGCTTTTTTGTTCTAAATATAAAAATAGACTAAAACAATTGTCTTAGTCTATTCCTATTCTAATCAACAGATTTTAAAGATTCAACCATCTTAACCTTTTTAAGCTTATAGAACATAACACTATTAACTAATACTGCAAACACAATAGTTAAAATTGCTGAAAGTATAAAACTAGGGAAATCTATATTTCTACCAAACATCATATTATCTATTTCAACTGTAAGCATTATAAATCTATGAAGTAATATCCCTAAAACTTCCCCAAATAATATTCCAAATATAGTTAAGAAAATATTCTCCCTATAAATATACGCAGAAACTTCCTTGTCATAAAAACCTAAAACTTTAATTGTTGCAATTTCTCTAATTCTTTCACTGATATTAACATTTGTTAAATTATATAGTACAACAAATGCTAGAGTTCCAGCTGAAACAATTATTACTATAATAACATAGTTTAAGCTCTTAATCATATTATCAAAATTTTCTCTTATACTACTATTAAATGATACTCCCTTGACTATTGATTTTTCCATTATCCTTAGTGAAAAATCATTTTCATTTTCTACATTTTCTGTATTAGCTATAATAGAATTATATATTGGTTCTTTATTAAAGATTTCCTTATAATATTTAGGAGATATATATGCATAATTAAATGTATAATTTTCTGTAATTCCAGAAACTTTTAATGAATACTCTTTATTATTTAATTTTATTTTCACTTCATCTCCTATTTTAGTTTTAGATTGTTTCGCTGCCTTTTCCGATAAAATTATTCCACTGTCGCTTAGCTTATATTTTTCTTTGCTTGTTCTATTGGTAAAATTAACAAACTCTCCTATTTTAGATGTATCCTGAGGAATAATTAAATTAATATCTTTATCAGTATCTTCAGTTTTAATTTTAGCATTTTCAGAAGATATCATAAGTAATTTATCTATTTCTGATAAGGTGCTTAATTCTTTTTCAAAATCTTTCTTTTCAAGATTGCTTATATCCTTATCTATATTTATAGTTAAATCATATTTAAAAATTTCTCCAAATTGCTTATCAACTATAGTTTTTATTGAATCCTTAATACCAAATCCAGTAACAATTAATGCTGTACATCCGGCAATTCCAAATACAGTCATGAAAAATCTTTTCTTATATCTAAATATATTTCTAACTGTTACCTTACCTATAAAGCCTAATCTATTCCATATAAAGTTAATTCTCTCTAAAAGAATCCTTTTTCCTTCTTTAGGAGCTTTAGGTCGCATAAGTGTTGCTGGTGTTTCTAATAGCTCTTTATAGCAAGCTAATACTGATGATAATGTAGTAACAGCTACTGATACTAAAGTGATTAATAAGGCTATAGGAATATTAAATTCAAGTTCTACTTTTGGTAAAGAATACATTATTCCATAGGCATCAAAGATAACTATTGGAAATACTGTGTATCCTATAATGAGACCAAAAAGACTTCCTAAAAAGCTTGCGGAAAATGAATATACTATATATTTAGAAGCAATCTTATACTTAGAATAACCTAGTCCCTTTAATGTTCCGATATTAATTCTTTGTTCATCTACCATTCTAGTCATTGTAGTTAAACATACTAAAGCAGCAACTAAGAAAAAGAATACAGGGAAAACCTTGGCTAGTTTATCAATACTATCTGCATTATTTTTATAGTCTACATATGAATATTGACTATTTCTATCTAATACATACCAACTTGGTTCTTCAATAGATTTAATGTCATTTTCAGCTTTAATTAATTTTGCTTCAGCAGATGCTATTTCTTTGTCAAACTGATCTTTAGATTCTTCATATTCTTTTTTACCTTTTTCTAATTCTATTTTTCCATTTTCTAAATCAAGTTTAGCACTTGCAAATTGATTTTCTGCATCTTTTTTACTAGTTTCTAATTTTTTCTTGTTTTCATTTAATAAATTTTGCCCCTCAGCTAATTCTTTTTCTTTATTAGCTATTTCTTCTTCAGCAGTTCTAATTTTATCTTCAGTAGTCTTAATTTGCTGATTTATATATGTAATTCCATTATTTATTTCATCTCTTGTCTTATATAATCCATTTAATTCATTCTTAATCTTATTCTTTTCTACTTCAGTTAAATTAGGATTTTTAAGTTCATTTTCTTTTTGATTTATCTGAATGTTTATTTCTTCCTTACTCTTTTCTAAGGTTACTAAAGATTCCTTTGCAGTGTTTATCATTGATTCAGCGTTAGCTTTTTCTTGAGTTAATGTTGCCTTAGCTGATTCTATTGCAGCCTTACCACTATCTATTTTATATTGACCTAATAATATTTCATTTTCTGCTTGAATTATTGTAAGTTTATAGTCAGTTTCTTTTTTAAATAATTCATCCTCACCGTTTTTTATAGTTTTTTCTGAGTCCTCTATTTGTTTTTGAGCATCTTTAAGTTTTTTTTCTCCAATTTCTTTTTGTTTATTTAATTCAGATTTACTTTCATTAAGTTTTTTATTTGCTTCATTCAAAATTTCTTCATATCTTAAACCAGCTCTTTCATTTCCTAATGATTCTAAAGACAATTGTATATCTTCAACAACGTCAAAATACTTCTTTGAATAACTATTAAGAGATTTTGCACCATTAATAGTTACATAAACTTCCGTATAAGCAGGAATCTTAAAATTATCTATTGGAATTACTACATAACTTGAAACTTTACCATTTCCTATAGTTGATGTTCCTTTTTCATAAGATAAATAATATGGTGTTTGGACCTTACCAACTATTTCATACTCAGTGTTTTCTAAGCTTTCATTTATTTCTTCATTTGTTCCTGATTCCAACTTTATTTTATCACCAATAGATAAATTTAAATTTTCTATTTTTCCAGCTTCAATTACACATTCATTTGATTTTTCAGGTAATCTACCTTCAATTAACTTATATTTATTAACATAATTATCGCTATTTAAGGGTATTCCCATAACTTTAATTACTAGTTCTGATGATCCTATCTTAGTAACTGTATCTAATGAATAAGTTGGAAAAACATCTTCTATGTTTTCAACTTTTCTTATTTCATCTATATCTTCATCAATGAATCCCAATGTAGAATATAATGTTAAATCCATAAAATTATAATCATCATAATATTTATCCGCAGTTCTTTTCATATCTATAGGAGCAACTTTTATTCCTGAAAAAAATGCAACTCCTAAAGCAATAATTGCAAATATCGAGAAAAATCTTCCTTTTGATTTTTTAATATCTCTTATAACATCTTTAAAAAAAGCAGTTTTCATATTACCATTCAATCCTTTCTATTGGAAGAGGATTTTCATTTAAAGTAATACTTTCAATCATACCATTTTTCACTTTAATTACTTTATCTCCCATAGGAGTTATTGCAAGATTATGAGTAATAATAACTACTGTCATATTATATTTTCTAGCTGTATCTTGCAATAACTTAAGTATTGATTTTCCCGTATTATAATCTAAGGCCCCAGTTGGTTCATCACAAAGAAGTAATTTAGGATTTTTAGCAAGAGCTCTTGCTATTGCAACTCTCTGTTGTTCTCCGCCTGATAATTGAGCTGGAAAATTATATTTTCTATCTTCTAATCCTACTGCATTTAATACATCAGATGGATTTAGAGGATTCTTACAAATTTGAGTTGCTAATTCAACATTCTCTAAAGCAGTTAAGTTTTGTACCAAGTTATAAAATTGAAAAACAAATCCAATATCAAAACGTCTGTATGAAATTAAGTCTTTTTCAGAATAATTACTAATAACATTATTATCTACAACAATTTTTCCACTAGTCGAGGTATCCATTCCCCCTAAAATATTTAAAATAGTACTTTTCCCAGCTCCACTAGCTCCAGCAACAATAACTATTTCTCCTTTTTCTATATTAAATGATACACCTCTTAGAGCATCAATATCTACTTCTCCCATCTTATAAGTTTTTTTAACATCCTTAAATTCTATAAAGCTACTCATAATTATCCTCTCTTTTCTTTAAATTAGTAAACTATATCTTTATGTGGAACTAAAAAATTCACAGCTTGTGGATCTATTGATATATCTATATTATTCTCATTTATTATTTCACCATCTATACAAGTAGTAAAATTATTCTTAGAACTAATGGTTATATTTTTACACTTTTTATAAATAAAATACTCTTTTATCTGATCATTATCTAAATGATTTCCAATTTTATAGATATTAATTAGTTTAATTAATTTCAATCTCGAAACTTTCTTAATTAAACATACATCAATTAATCCATCATCTATTTTAGCTAAAGGTGCTCCTTTATATCCACCACCATAGGCTACCCCATTAGCAATTACACATAATAAAAAATCACCATGAATTAACTCATTATTATCTATTGTTATATCTAACTTACTATACATTTTTTGAAATAAAGAGTAAAATACAGAAAGTGTATAGGCACCTTGTCCATTAATTAAAGGAAACCTTTTAAACTTGTTCATATTTTCAGCAACTTTAGCATCAAAGCCTACATTACATAAGTTAACAGAATATTTATCGTTAACCTTTAATAAATCTATTTTGGTCTCTTCTGAAACTATTTGTTTTTTTAAATCATAAAAGCCTGAAATAGAATTAAAATTTTTTATAAAATCATTTCCTGTACCATAAGGTATTACAGAAACACTAGCGTTTTTATAACCTATTAAACCATTTATTACTTCATTTAAAGTTCCATCTCCCCCACAAGCATAAAACCTTAGATTTCCTTTTTCAGATTCACATATAGATCTTGTATAAGCTGTAGCATCATATTTTTCTTTAGTAATATGAATTTTATATTCCTCATTTAATTTTTTGAAAGCATTATCTATTTCTTTAGTTATTTTAGTAGATATATTAATTTTACCTGCCTCAGGATTTATAATAAAAAAATGTTTTTTTATAGTCATAAGATTCACGTTCTCTTTCTAAATAGTTTATTTAGAAATAGTATACTATAACAAGAATATTTTATCATTAATTTCCTTATAATACTAAAAAATAATGCTATATCTCTAATAATAACTTATATATTTATACTATTTGTAAATAGTATTTTAAATATAAGTAAATATTTAATTTTAAATCTAAAAATAATAAAAAACCCTATAAGCTAAATTTACTCATAGGGCTAAAATTATAATAATTTACAACTATCTCTTATTATTAATTTAACTGGTAGAACAACCTTCTTACTCAATAATCTCTCATCTTTTATTCTTTCCATAAGAACATCAAGGGCAGTTTCTCCCATGAAATCAGTATAAACTTTCACTGTGGTTAATGATGGTGATAAATATTGAGCAGTTGGTATATCATCAAATCCCACTATACTTATATCATTTGGGATATTATATCCTTTCTCCTGAATAGCTTTATAAGCTCCAACAGCCATAGGATCACTTGCTATAAAAAATGCTGAAGGAATCTCTTTTAAATTTAATGCTTTTTTCATTAATATATATCCATCTTCTGGTGTGAAGTTACCTTTAAATATCCATTCTTCTTTAAAATTATTTATTCCATTCATAAACTCTATATAAGTTAATTCTCTATAATTCACTAGCTCTACTCCATCATTACTGCTATGAGGAGTTACTTTTGCACCAATATAACCTATGTTTTTATGACCTAAACTATATAAATATTCTAGTGATTTTTTTGCTCCATATTTTAAATCTACCACTATAGAATCGAACTCCCACTCTTCCGGTGAAGAATCTATAAATACAATATTTGAAGATAATTCTTTAAGTTTTAAAATTTCATCTTTTTGAAAAATTCCAATAGCAATTATTCCACTTAAGTCTTTATAATTATAGGAATCATCATTAAAAATTTTACTAAAATATAAGGATTTAAATCCTATATTTTCTTCTAAACATTTTTTTTCAATTGCCATTCGTATAGATAAAAAATAAGGGTCACTTAATTCTTTTGTTTCTGTAAAAGAACAAACTATCCCAATAGTATAATTATTAAGCTTACTTTTTCTTTCTCTTATTGTAACATAGTTCATTTCTTCTGCAATGCTTAATACACGTTTTCTAGTATCCTCTGAAACATTCAATGTCTTATCTAAATTAAGTATTCTAGAAACTGTAGAAATAGAAACTTCAGCTGCTTTAGCTATATCCTTAATTGTTGCCAATTTAAGCACCTCCTTTAATGAATTTTAGTATCTAGTTTTATTGAGAATAAAAGTTAATAAAGAAAATATCAATATGAGTTTCCAACGTAATATTACCCTTAATAAGTAAAGATAATAATATAATTTCTATATTATTATCTTTAACATAAATTATAAATAACTATACTATTGATGATTTTAAGCTATCAATATATTTTTTCATTGCCTTCTTTCCATCATCATCCCATTTAAACACACCACAATGTTCTAGAACCTTTTTAAAAACATTTCCTACTTCATCTTCTATTATTTTGTCAATATTTTCTTCATTAATTTCTTTATTATTACTTAATATATCTTTATACCAATTTGCATGAATGTTAATATCAGTGTAGTTATCAATACTTTCTTCCTTATTTAATAGTGCTTTTTTTATAGATTCTAACTCTTCTTTAAGTCTAGCTGGTAATACAGCTAATCCTAAAACTTCTATTAATCCTATATTTTCTTTTTTAATGTTATGAAGCTCCTTATGAGGATGGAATATCCCATCAGGATATTTTGAGTTAGTTCTATTATTTCTAAGAACTAAGTCTAATACATAGTTATCATTAACTTTCCTAGCAATAGGAGTTATAGTATTGTGAGGTGTTTCATTGCTAAATGCATATACTTCTACTTCAGAATCAGTGTAATTTCTCCAATGATTTAATATTTTTTCAGCTAATTCACTTATTGAAAATCTATTTTTACCTTTTAATCTTACTACTGTTAAAGGCCACTTTACAATTGATAAATCAATATCTTTATATTTTTCTATTGTAAAATTTAAATAGTCACTTGCCTTATCCATAGCAAATTTATAATTTCCTCCTTGATAGTGGTCATGAGTTAATATAGACCCTCCAACTATAGGTAAATCTGCATTAGATCCAACAAAATAATGTGGAAACTTTTCAACAAATTCTAAATTTCTATCAAAAGTATCTTTAGTTATTTTCATTGGAACATGTTCTCCAGCAAATACTATACAATGTTCATTATAATACGCATAAGGTGAGTACTGTAAAAACCATTCTTCATTTTTTAATTTCATTGGAATTATTCTTAAATTTTGCCTTGCAGGATGATTCAACCTACCTCTATATCCTTCATTTTCCTTACATAAAAGACATTTTGGATATTTAGCAGGAGGTAAAGTTTTTGCAGCTGCAATAGCTTTAGGATCTTTTTCAGGTTTAGATAAATTAATAGTTATATCTAAATCACCATATTCAGTTGGTGTTTTCCATACTAAATTTTGTGCAATTCTATCAGTTCTTACATAATCACAAGCTTTGCTAATATTATAAAAATAATTAGTAGCTTCCTCTTTAGAATACTCATATTTATTATAGAAATTTTTTATAACTTCAGAAGGTCTTGGCATTAATGAATCCATTATCTTAGTATCTAATAAATCACGATATATTGGAGAGTTAGATTCTAAAACTTTATTCTTATATGCGTAGTTTAATAGATTATTTAAAATCTCTGTTGGAGTACTTAAAATTTCATCTTCTATTTCAACATCTTCATATTCGTCTATATTTAAAATATCTAATATTTTATTTCTAACATAAATTTCATCTTCTTTTTCAAAGAGATTGTTTTGTAATCCATATTTTATTAATCTTTTGATATCCCTATAAATTCTCATAATTTCACCTACTTGTTAAACCCATTTGGATTATTTTCATGCCATTTCCAAGCTGAAGCTATTATATCTTCAACATTATCATACTTAGGTTCCCAGTTTAAAGTTTTTCTAGCTTTTTCAGCAGATGCTATTAATCTAGCGGGGTCACCGGCTCTTCTATCACAAATCTTAGCTGGTATCTCATGACCTGTTACTTTTCTTGCAGCTTCTATCATTTCTTTTACAGAAAAACCATTTCCATTTCCTAAATTAAATATGTCACTATTATTGCCTTTTCTTAAATAATCTATTGCTAAAATATGAGCATTAGCTAAGTCTATTACATGAATATAATCTCTAATACATGTACCATCTTCTGTATCATAATCTTCACCAAATATTGATATAAATTCTCTCTTTCCTAGAGGAACTTGAAGTATTAATGGTATTAAATGAGTTTCTGGACTGTGATCTTCACCAATACTTCCACTAACATGTGCACCTGCAACATTAAAATATCTTAATGAAACATATTTTACTCCATGAGCAATATCAGCCCATTTCATCATTTTTTCCATGGCAAGCTTTGTTTCTCCATAAGCATTTGTTGGTTCAGTTCTATCTGTTTCTACTATTGGCATTTTAGTAGCTTCTCCATAAGTTGCAGCTGTAGAAGAAAATACTATTTTCTTTACATCATTTGCTACCATAACTTTTAATAGTACTTCTGTACCATGCACATTATTATTATAATATTTTAACGGATTAGTCATACTTTCTCCAACTAACGAATTAGCTGCAAAATGTATTACTTCAGTAATATTATTTTCTTTAAATACCTTATCAAGTTCTTTTTCATTTCTGATATCTACATTATAGAATTTAGCTCTAGGATTAACTGCTTCTTTATGACCAGTTTCTAGATTGTCTACAACAACAACTTCCTCTCCTCTTTCTATTAATTGATATACAGCATGACTTCCAATGTATCCTGCTCCACCACAAACTAATATCATATTAATACCTCCTAAATTTCTCTAGTTCCGTTTCCAATATTGGCAATATAGAAACTAGCTTCATATCCTATTTTTTCTTTATATCCTTGTCCAACATTTTTTATAAAATCATCAGCATTATCTTTCTTTACTAAAGCTACTGTACAACCACCAAAGCCTGCACCAGTCATTCTAGCACCTAGAACACCTTCTTGACTCCAAGATAATTCTACTAGAGTATCTAGCTCTATACCAGTAACTTCATAATCATCCCTAAGTGAAATATGTGATTCATTCATAAGTTTACCAAAAGTAGTTAAATCATTTTGTTCTAAAGCATCTTTAGCCATTAAAGTTCTTTGGTTCTCATATACAGCATGTTTTGCTCTTTTTATTCTTATATCATTTTTTATTAAATTTTTATTTTCTTCAAATTCATTTATTGAAAGTTCTCCTAAAGCCTTAATATTTAAATTTGCTTTAAGTTCCTCTAAAGCTTTTTCACATTCACTTCTACGTTCATTATATTTAGAATCAGCTAATCCTCTTCTTTTATTAGTATTAGCTATTATTAATACTTCATCTTTTAATGCTACTGGACAATAATTATATTTTAGAGTATTACAGTCTAATAAAATAGCATTGTTTTCTCTTCCCATACCAATTGCAAATTGATCCATAATTCCACAATTTACACCAACAAACTTATTTTCAGCTTCTTGAGAAAATTTTACTAAATCAACTCTGTCTATATTGAAATCAAATAAACTATCCATCATAACTGCAATTAATAATTCTAATGACGCTGAAGAAGATAAACCAGCTCCATTTGGTATATTTCCATAAACAGCTACATCAAAACCTCTGTTTATATTATAACCATGTTTTTTCATTACATCAATTACGCCTTTAGGATAATTCACCCAATTATCTTGTTCTTTATATTTAATATCATCTAAAGAAAACTCTATAATACCTATTTCTTCAAAATTTCCTGAGTACATTTTAACTTTATTGTCATCTCTTAATCTTATTACGCCATAAGTTCCAAAACTTAAAGCACATGGAAAAACATTTCCTCCATTATAATCGGTATGTTCTCCAATTAAATTAACTCTTCCTGGAGAAAAAAAAGTTCTTGTTTCATTGTTATCACCAAAAGCATTTTTAAAAATAGAATTAATTTTATCTCTCATAATATCACTCCCAGTAAATATTTTGTAATTATTTTCAATTAAATAATATCATATAGGTAAAATAAATTCAATGATTTTTACTTAAATTTTACTAATTATTTTACTAAAAGTTTTACTGTAAGAATAAAAAAGGACAGGTAGCATATATTTACTACCTATCCTTTTAAAATTACTAAGATACTTGAGAACTTTCAAATTGACTGTTATATAAATTTGCGTAGAAACCATTTTTATTTAACAGTTCATTATGAGTACCTTGTTCAACTATATCTCCATCCTTCATAACAAGTATCAAATCAGCATCCCTGATTGTTGATAATCTATGAGCAATTATGAAACTTGTTCTTCCCTTCATTAAATTATCCATAGCTTTTTGAATTAGAACTTCAGTTCTTGTATCTACAGAACTTGTTGCTTCATCTAATATTAATATTTTTGGATCAGCTAATATAGCACGTGCTATTGTTAGTAATTGTTTTTGTCCTTGTGATACATTACTTGCGTCTTCATTTAATTCCATATTATATCCATCAGGAAGAGTTTTAACAAAATGATGAACATGTGCAGCTTTTGCCGCTTCAATAACTTCTTCATCCTTTGAATTAAGGTTACCATATCTTATATTTTCCATAATAGATCCATTAAATAGCCATGTATCTTGAAGAACCATACCAAATATTTTTCTTAAATCACTTCTTTTAAAATCATTTATATTATAATTATCTAATAAAATTTCTCCACCATTTAACTCATAGAATCTCATTAGAAGTTTTACAATTGTAGTTTTACCAGCACCAGTAGGTCCTACAATAGCTATTCTTTGACCAGGTTTTATTTTACTTGAAAAATCATTAATTATAATTTTATCTTCATTATATCCAAAGTGAACATTCTTGAATGTAACTTCACCTTTTATTTCTTCAACATTTATTGGATTAACAGCATCATCTAATTCTTCTTCTTCTTCTAAGAATTCAAAAACTCTTTCAGCAGCTGCTGCTGTTGATTGAAGAACATTAGCTATTTGAGCAGCTTGTGCTATAGGTTGATTAAAAGATCTTATATATTGAATAAAAGATTGAATATCTCCAACTTCAATATAATTTTTAACAGTTAAATATCCACCTAATATCGTTACAATAACATAACCAATATTTCCTATGAAAGTCATTATTGGCATCATCATTCCAGATAAGAATTGAGATTTCCATGCTGAATTGTATAAAGTATCATTCAATTCATTAAACTCTTCAACAGCTTTATTTTCTCCATTGAAGGCCTTCATTATATTATGACCACTATATATTTCTTCCACGTGTCCATTAACATGACCTAAAAAAGTTTGTTGTTCTTTAAAATACTTTTGTGATTTTTTAACTACTAGAGATATAAGCAATCCTGATAAAGGAACTACTATAATAGCAGCTAAGGTCATTGTTACACTTATAGATAACATCATTATTAGTACACCAACTAATGTGGTAATTGATGTAAATACTTGTGATAAACTTTGATTTAAAGTATTACTTACAGTATCTACGTCATTAGTAACTCTAGATAGAACTTCACCATGTGTCATTTTATCAAAATATTTTAATGGCATTTTATTAATTTTTATAGATATTTCTTTTCTTAAATTATATGAAACTTTTTGTGCAACACCAGACATAATAAATCCTTGGATAAATGAAAATACTGCACTAATTACATATAATACTACTAATAAAGCTATAATTTTACCTATATAAGTAAAATCTATTCCAGTGCCCGATGTTCCAGATATTTTACTTATTAGTCCTTCAAATAACTTAGTAGTTGCTTTACCTAAAATTTTAGGACCAATTATTGAAAAAGCTGCACTACCAATTGCAAAAATTAGTACAATAATTATAGACAATCTATATGGTTTTAAGTAATTTAGTAATTTTTTTAATGTTCCTTTAAAATCCTTGGCCTTTCCACCGGCAAGATGCATTCCTCCCATTGGACCACCAAAGCCACCATGTCTTTTTCCTTTTACTTCGTTACTCATGACATTAGTTCCTCCTTTGAAAGTTGTGATAAAGCTATTTGCTTATAAACTTCGCAGTTTTCTAGAAGCTCTTTATGAGTTCCAATCCCTACAATTTTTCCTTCATCTAAAACTAAAATTTGATTAGCATCTTTAATTGTACTAATTCTTTGAGCTACAATTATCATTGTGGCATCTTTTATATTGCTTTTAATTGCTTTTCTTAATGCAGAATCTGTTTTAAAGTCTAAAGCAGAGAAACTGTCATCAAATATATATATTTCAGGTTTTTTAACTAATGCTCTAGCAATTGATAATCTTTGTTTTTGACCACCAGAAACATTTGATCCACCTTGAGATATTTCTGTATTATATTTATCTGGTTTTGCTTCAATAAATTCTGTTGCTTGTGCAATTTCTGAAGCTAACTTTAACTCTTCAATATCTGCATTTGGTGACCCATATTTTAAATTGCTTTCAATAGTTCCTGAGAATAACACTCCCTTTTGAGGAATGTATCCTATTTTACTTCTTAATTCTTTTTGATTAACTTCTCTTATATCTACTCCATCAACAGTTATACTACCTTTAGATACATCGTAAAATCTTGGCATTAAGTTTATTAAAGTGGATTTTCCACTACCTGTACTACCTATTATTGCTGTTGTTTCACCAGGCTTGGCAGTAAAACTAATATTTTCAATTACGTAGTCTTCAGCACCTGGATATTTAAAGCTTACATTTTTATATTCAACTAATCCTTTTTTAGAATTATTGAATTTTTTAGTTTCTTTATTATCTTTTATAGATATATCAGTATAAAGTACTTCGCTTATACGTTGAGCAGATACTGATGCACGTGGAAGCATTATTGAAATCATTGAAATCATTAAGAATGACATTATTATTTGCATAGCGTATTGCATAAATGCCATCATATCTCCTACTTGCATTGTTCCTAAATCTACTTGATGAGCTCCAACCCATACTATTAATAATGTTAATCCATTCATAATAAGCATCATAATAGGCATCATAGAGGACATTAATCTATTTACAAAGAGATTTGTTTTTGTTAAATCTATATTTGCTTTATTAAATCTTTCTTCCTCATGTTTTTCTGTACTAAAAGCTCTTATAACTAGCATTCCAGTTAAGCTTTCTCTAGTTACTAAGTTAAGCTTATCAATAAGCTTTTGAACTGACTTAAATTTAGGCATTGCAAAAGTAAATAATATACTTACTAAAATAGTTATTAAAATAACTCCTATTGCAATAATCCAAGTCATGTTTGTATCAGTTCTTAAAACTTTTATTACACCACCTATTCCTAAAATAGGAGCATAGAATACTATTCTAAATAACATAACCATTAGCATTTGTATTTGTTGTATATCATTAGTACTTCTTGTAATTAAAGATGCAGTAGAAAATTTATCAAATTCAGCATTTGAAAATTTAGTAACTTTCTTAAAAACATCCCCTCTTAATGTTTTGCCTAGACCAGCTGCTATTCTTGCTGAAAGTAATCCAACAATAACAGTTGCAACCATGCTTATTAATGCTATTCCTAACATTTTTAATCCAGCTAAAGCTATATAATTTGTTTGTAATTTATCAGTATTTACTCCAATAGCTTTATATTCATCTTTTACAAAAGATACTGATGATTGCTGAATTATACTATCCGGCATTTCATTAAACTTTTCATTAATTCCATTTAGAATTTGATTAAATTGTTCTTTAGGTAAGTTTTTTAAAACTAGAAATATATCAGTATTTTGTGGTAAATTCATTTGGCTTTTAAACTCTTCTCCACCGAAATCACCAGAGTTAAGTCCAGAAACTATAAGTTCTGGTTTAGCTAAAATAGAATTTATTTTTTCTATAATAGTCTTATCCTTTGTATTTAGTACGTATATATCCTCATTTTCTATAATAGGATATTTTTTCAAGTAATCATTATACTCATTTTCGGATAAAATATCTTTATTGATTAATTTATAATTATCCTCTATTAATTTTGTATTATTATCCTCTATAAATAATAGTAACTTATCAAATTCACTTTTTCTTATGGCTTCTGGAGCTGAGTTTTTAATTCCACCTTGTTGTATTCCTACATTTACTATATTGGACATATAATCCGGTAGCGACAACTCACTAACAGCTTGCACAAATAATAGTATTATTACAGCAATGATAGAACCTATAAATGGTTTTAAGTACTTTGATAGCTTCATCATTTTATTTTGTCTCCTTTCAAAATAAGCATTTATATTTTTTATTATAAATATATATTAATTATATTTTCATAACTATTATATGTCAATAACAATTATACTTGTATAACTAAAAAAAATAGTTTATAATAAAATTAACAAATGATTAGGAGGAACATTTATGAATAATAATGATATGAATACTTTAACTAGTGAATTGTTAGATTTATTAGTGCAAATACATAACAAGCTTTTAAATCCAAGTGAAATGATTAAGGGAAGTATTTTGCCTCCATCACATATAAAAGTAATTTTTTATCTTTCACATAAAAAATCAATGTCAGTATCCCAAATGGCTAAATGTTTAGATATATCAAAACCTAATATGACTCCTATTATAGATAAGTTAATTAGTGACGGATACGTTGATAGATATCAAGATCCAAATGATAGAAGAAAAATAAATGTTGAATTAACTGAGAAAGCACATAATTTTTTAAAAGAGAAGAAAATAGAGATAAAAAATAATTTAATAGATAAACTTTCTTCTTTAGAAGAAGAGGACTTAATAGAACTTAGTTTTATAATAAAAGATATGCATAAAATAATATTAAAGTTAAAATAAAAAAATCGACGACTTTGGAGTCGTCGATTTTTAGCGTATATAACCTTTCTAAGTTTACCGTGGAAAAACTGGCAGGCGAAATTATTCTCTTTAATCTATAGAAATAACATCATACCCTTCTTCTTCTATAGCATTTTTTAATATATTATTATCTACTTCTGTTTCAACAAGAGCATTTTTATTCTCTAAATTAACTTCTAAAACATTAACATCTTTAATATTTTCTAAAGCTTCTTTAACATGTGAAACACAATGATTACAACTCATACCTTCAATTTTAATTATTTTTTTCATATAAATTCCTCCTTAATATTATTTTGTTATTACTTTATCTAATATTTTCATTATCTCTTTTATTTTTTCATCACCATCTCCACTAATACACGCATCTTTAACACAATGAGATAAATGATTTTCTAAAATTATCAAATTAGCTTTTTTCAATAATGATTGAGCTGCAAATATCTGATTTGATATATCAATACAATACCTATCATCTTCAATCATTTTTATAATACCCTCTATTTGCCCCCTAGCAGTTTTTAAAGATTGTAAAGCTTTTTTTCTTTCATTATTCATATCAACACCTCCCCACCCCATAGGGGTGTATATATAAATTATAATCTTTATATTATTTTTGTCAACATAGTTTCTAGTCCTATTATTTTCTTTAATATAAAACTATATTCAAACTACAAAAATAATAAATCATTACTCTAATGAATATTTTTTTATAATTTGCTTAAAATTAAATAATATGACGATATTTTGACTTTTTTGTTGATTTTAATGATTTGTTTTAAAATTATTATTTTTAAAATAAATTTAGATGTTATAATAATTAAGCATCTAATAAAGATGTGGGTGGGAGAGGGAAAAAGAAAAGAGGTTTTACAGAAAGGATGGACAAAATATTTAAACTAAAAGAACATAATACAAATTTTAAAACCGAGCTAATAGCAGGTTTAACTTCTTTTTTTGCCGCAGTATACATTATTGTGGTTAATGCAAGTATACTAAGTGATGGAGGTATATCTCAAGAGCCACTTATAATAGCAACAGTTTTAGCTTCATTTATAGGATGTTTATTAGTTGCATTTATAATTAATACTCCCCTTATAATAATGCCTGGTATGGGGATTAATGCCTTATTTACTTATACTATTGTTTTAGGTATGGGGCTAACTTTTAATCAAGCATTAGGTAGCGTATTTATATCTGGATTATTATTTTTAATAATTGCTATTACACCTTTATCTAAGATTTTAGATAAATCAATACCAAGTTCATTAAAAGAGTCAATTACAATTGGTATAGGTCTTTTTATAACATTTTTAGGATTCCAAAAAAGTGGCCTAATTATATCAGATCCTTCAACTTTGGTAAAAATCGGAGATATATCAAATCCAAAGATAATATTTTTTATATTTATTTTTATACTAACAATTATACTTTTTGCTAAAAATATTCCAGGTAACTTTTTAATAAGTATAATAGTTGGAACTATAATAGCAATTTTATTTAAATTTGTTGATTTATCAAGCTTGAATTTTGAATTACCAAATTTTAATCAATATAGAGAAATATTTTTTAACATTGATTTAAGTGAATTTTTTAATTCAAAGTTTTGGATTTCAACATTTTCATTAACTTTAGTTTTAGTTTTTGAAAATATAGGACTGCTTCACGGTCAAATAAATGGACTTTTAAAAAGTCCTAAAAAGCAAAGCAAAGCATTAAACTCCATAGCCTTATCAACAATAGCTTGTAGTCTTCTTGGAACGAGCCCTTCTGTTTCAACCGTTGAAGGAACTGCTGGTATAGCTGCTGGAGGTAAAACTGGTTTAACTTCATGTATAACAGGAATACTATTATTAGTCTCATTATTATTTATTCCTTTTATAAACATAATTCCAAACGAAGTTATAGCTCCAATATTAATTGTAATTGGAAGTTTAATGATTAAAGGAATCGTTCATATTGATTTTAACGATATTTCAGAAGCAATTCCTTGTTTTTTAATTATAGTATTAATTCCATTAACATTTAGTATCATAGACGGAATAGCATTTGGATTTATATCATATACAATAATGAAACTAGCAACTAAAAAAGATAAAGAAATATCAGTAACTATGTATATAATATCATTTATATTCATTTTTTATTTTATTTTAAATTCAATATAATTATAATATATAATTTTAAAGTTAAAGGGCTGTTTTAAGCAGCCCTAAATATATATTTTCAATTGTTTTTCTTTATAAAGTTTATAAAATTTTCTACTATTAAAGCTGTCATTCCCCAAATAGTATAGTTTTTATAAATATAAAACAAAGACTTATAAGTACCTTTTTTAAAATTATAATTTTCTCCACCATTAATTAAATTGTAGGGGAAAATTTCACTTCTACTTACATTTATTTCACTTAATATTTGTAAAGGTTCTATATTAATTAAATTTTCAATTGGCACAAAAAATATATGATCAACCTCATCTTTATTAATTTTTATATTATTTAAATTTTTTATATATCCTAAAAATGGATGGACTATTAATCCATAATGGGTTACAAGTAAATCTAATTCTTGAGCTATATGAAAATCACTTTTTATTAATCCTAACTCTTCACAAACTTCTCTTATTACAGTTTTTTTTGGATTCTCATTTTCTTCAATTTTTCCGCCAGGTAATGATATGTCACCTGGTTGATTTCTCATGTGTAGTGCTCTAACTTGAAAAACTATATTGGTTTTATTATCTATATCAACCATTAGTATAGCTACTGAAGCTCTTTTCATACTTTCCCATCCATTAATATATGGATTATAATTTTCAAATAATTTTAATATCTCTTCTCTCATCATAGTTACCCCTTTATAAGATTATAAAACCTCCTTAAAGAATACTAATCTTTAAGGAGGTTTATTTTAATTTTTAATAATTTTGTTAATAATTTCTACTCTTTCATCACCTAAGTATGGATATAACTTTGAAGAAAATATTCCATCCCTATAAACTCTATCTCCATTTGCTGAAACTATCTTTTTCACTTTTTCCTCTAGTTCATCATAACTTATTAAAAACTCCAAATAATTATCTACTAAGTCCTTTAAACATGTTGCTAATTCTTTTGGATTTCTATAAACTGCTCTCATTTTAATCTCCTTATATTATCTAATGTAATTACATATATTATAAAGCTATTTATTAGCTTTTTCTAGTATAATTTATTCATCTTTGTCAAAAAACTATATTATTCTATCATAATAATTAATCTTCCATTTTCTTTAAGCCATTTCTCTAATTCTTTATAATTAGGAACAATACTTTCTACTAGATTCCAAAACTCTTTAGAATGATTCATTTGTTTTAAATGACATAATTCATGTATTATGATGTAATCTATTATATCATATGGCATTAAAATAAGCCGCCAATTTAATCGTATTTCTTTTTTACTATTACAGCTTCCCCACCTTGATTTCTGGTTTTTTATTATAATTTTAGAAGGTAACAAATTATTTTTTATTGATAACTTATTTACTCTATTAATAAGAAGGCTTTCAGCTTGTTCTATATACCAATCTCTTAATACTTTATTTATATATTTACTATTAATTTCTTTAGTTTTTATATAAACAAAATCACCTTTTATATATACTTTATCCTTATTTGCTTGTTCTATTTTTCTTATATATTCAATTCCTAAGAAAATAACCTTATCATCCTTATTATAACAGCTGTTTTTTAGATTATTTACATTATTAATTATCCAATTTTGCTTTTTTCTTAATAGAGTTTCAATATATGAATAACTAATCCCTATAGGAGCATAAACAATAATTTCCCCATCTTTATTTATTTTTATAGAAATATTTTTTTTATCTTTTAGCACCAAATTATAATAGATATCCTTTTCTTTTAACTTAATACATCTTCTCATAACTTTACCTAGATATTTTTTTGGGATTGGGTAAGAAAATAAAGAAAATAACAACAGATATAATTATCAATATAAATCCTAAAAGGTACATCCCAAAGTAACCAAACATATCTTGAACTAGGCTATATATAGATGGATAAATAAAGTTAGATCCACCAGTACTTAGTACTGACAAAACTGCAAAGGAAGTAGCAATTGAATCATGACTTAAAATATCCCTTAGATATTTAAATAAAAAGCTTAAATATAATCCATACATAATGCCATGTAATTGATCCCCTATAACTATTAAAAATACATTTCCAGTAGAAAACAGTAATATTTTTATTGCTGCTATAGATAAGGCTATTGTTAAGCATTTTTTACTATTAGAATTAATTAAATATTTAGATATTATCATAAAAGAAAAAAACTCAATAACAACTCTAAAACTTATAGAACTACTATATATTTCATTTGCTTTATTTACATCTCCTACTATATCAACTAAATAAGATGAATAAGCAAAATCTAATCCCATATAACTACCCATTCCTAAAAAAACAACTACTATAAGTAAGATAATATTCCTATTCTTAAATAAGTCTATGAATTTAATCTTACTATTATTTTTTCTAATCTGTATAGTATCTTTAAATTTAAATAAAATAACTGCCATCATTGAAACTATCATTATTAGAGCAATTATATGGAGAATTTTGTATCCAAATTTATTTATAACAATTCCAGAAATAAATACTATTATTGCATATCCAATAGATCCCCATTTTCTTATATCTGAGAATTCATACTTACTTTTTATACAGAGTTCTTCAATATATACTTCAAAAATACCAGCTAAAGATCCTAAAATACCTCCATAAATAGGTGCAAATAAAATTGTTAAATCTTTATTTATAACCATAAGTCCTATTATAGCTGTAAAAACTAAAACTAAATAGAAAAGAATAAATCTATTTTTATTATCTGATTTAGAAAACTTATTTGAAAGTATTGGCTGAAAAATTAAAGTAAACAATGCTCCTACTGAAACTACTCTCCCAACTTCGCTAAGGGTTAACCCTATTTCTTGATTTAAATATGGGAAATAAAAAGTTGTTAAAATACTAAAAACCCCAAAGGTAAGAAAAGTAGTTAAACCGTAATACTTTTTCATTTGTAGACCTCCATTTATATTATTTCTTATATATTATAATAATTTCAAGAAATATAAAAGGCTATCTATAAAAGATAGCCTAACTTTTTACTTATTACTCCATAATCCATGTAGATTACAGTATTCTCTAACTCTATCTACATCACCTTTAAATTTGAATGTAGCAACTGGTTTTTCACCTGGATTTAAGTGTTGTCTTAGAACCTGTCCATCCTTAGTTATTACCTCTACCCATTGAATAAAGTGTTCATCTACCATAGGATGTTCAACTTCGCCAACTTTAACTAGCAATTCTCCGTCTTTTTCCTCTGCTACTGGTATATGTTTTTCTACTGCTGCATCAACAGTATTTTCATTCAATAATGTCATTGGCTTACCACAGCAAACTAAAGTTCCACCAGCGTCATTTAATATTTCCACCATGTTACCACAAATTTCACATTTGTACACTTGTAATTTTTTTACCATTAAAATCACTCCTTATTAATAATAATTATTATATATAGTTTACTACTTTTCATCAAACTTTACAAATTTTTCTTATATCCTTAAAGCCTCTTCAGCTAAGTTTCTCACATATTTGTAGTCATTTACTTCTAAATACTCATAATTTATGCTTAATTTTAATTTTTCTGTAAATTCCATCAAATTTCTGATAATTGGTTTAATCCTTATAGGTATATCTATAATTTTATTATTCATATAGTTTATTATCATTAAATTTGTACTATAGACCTCTATACTACTTACATCACCATTATTAATTATTTCTTCAATTCCATATAAAATTGCATGTACATGAGCTTCTATCACAGTTCCCTTTCCGACATCTTTAGAAAAAATAACTTCTTTACAATTGTCATTTAAAATTACTCCACCAATCCCCATATCGCTGTCTAAATTTCGAGTGTTATTACAACATCCACTTACATAAAGTTTGTATTTCATATATCCTCCAACAATAAACTTATACCTTATAGACTATTCCCTATTTATTTTTATTATTCTTAAATACTTTAAATTTGAAATATAATTCATATAAATGTAGAATAGTTATTATATTTTATATAATTTAAGAAACCATACTCAATAGGAGGGGCAAAATGAGCATTTTAAAAGAAAATGATACTATTGGATTAATTTCATGTTCTAATGGGCTAAGCAATGATACAAAAGAAAAAGTAAATACTTTGACTGATTTATTATACTCTTTAAATTTAAATGTAGTTATTTCAAAGGCTTTATATAAAAATAGTAATAACAATACTGAGGATGAAAAATTCAGGGCTAATGAACTTATGAATTTATATAATAATAAAAATATTAAAGCTATATTTGATTTATCTGGTGGAGATTTATGTAATGAAATTTTAGATTATTTAAACTATGATATAATTTTAAACTCTAATATTCCCTTTATTGGTTATAGTGATTTAACTGTTATTTTAAATTCACTATATACTAAAACAAATTCAATTAATTTTAATTATCAACTTAGAAACCTAATAAGAGAAGATAGCGAAAATCAAATTAAATATTTTAAAGAAGTTTTTTTTAAAGATACTGACATGTTAAGAGAAGTTAATTATAAATTTATAAGAGGAAATTATATGGAAGGTACTTTAATAGGAGGAAATATACGCTGTTTCTTAAAGCTAGCAGGAACTGAATATATGCCATCATTTGAAAACAAAATTTTATTTTTAGAAGCTTTAAGTGGTGATATTAATAAAATTTCAACTTTCATTACACAGTACAAACAGATTGGAGCATTTTCTAAAATTAAAGGACTAATTTTAGGAACCTTTACTGAATTCGAGAAAACTTATGATGAATTGGAGTTAGAAAAGTTAATATTAAATAAATTGAAAGATTATGATTTTTCTATTATAAAAACTTCTGATTTAGGTCATGGTCCTAATTCAAAAGCAGTTCCTATTGGAAAAAGAATTATATTAAAATAGTTAAGCTTTCCATTGTTGAAATAATATTTTAATAAAGTTATAATTTATACTATGATAAACTTAGTTTATTATAATTAATATTTTGAGGTGAAGTTATGTTAAAAGAAGAACTGAAAAAAAATGAAATAGCTGCAATGAAAGCTAGAGATAAACAAACAGTAAGTGTATTGAGATTAGTTAATGCTGAAATTAAAGCATATGAAGTAAATGAAAGAAAAGATGCTACTGATGAAATAGTTATTAAAATTATAGAAAAGCAACTTAAACAGGTAAAAGAAACTCTTCAATATGCTATCCAATTAAATGATGAATCTAAGATAGACGAAGGTAATTTTGCAATTACTTTACTTACTCCTTATCTTCCTGCACAATTAAGCGAAGATGAAGTTAAAGAAATGCTTAAAGAAATAATTTCAAATGGAAATTATGGTCCTTCTGATATGGGAAAAATAATGAAAGAAATAATGCCAAAGGTTAATGGTAAATTTGATAGATCTAAAATTAACCCAATGGTAAAAGATATTCTTAAATAAAATAATCCTCCAAATGGAGGATTATTTTATTACTAACTAATATTTAAATATAAAGTTTCAGGAAATTGTTTTTTTAAAATTTTAACTAAATTGTATGCATCACATTTTTTATATTGCCCTATTGTAATACCTTCCAATACTATTGGTAAATTTACACCAGATAAAACTATATATTTATTATTATAATTTAAATTGGTAATAATACTCTTAAATGGACTTCCTTCGTATAAATCACAAAATACTACTATGCTATCATATCTATCTAGTTCATTAAAAGCTTCTTTAATACTATTGTCTAATTTAAGTATATCATTACCAGGAAAATCAATTACTCTGACATTACAATAATTATTCTTATAGGATCTACAAGCACTATATATTCCAGAAGCAAACTTTCCATGACCAATAATAATAAATCCTATCAATTTTATACACCTAATAAACATTGATATATTTCATTATATGAAATTTGTCAATAAATGTTTAAATATAAATTACTTTCCTTCTACTTTATCTAATTTTTTATTATATATAAACATATATAGTGAAGCTATAAAAATTACTCCATATCCAATAAAGCTTAATGTATCTGGTAAAGCACCAAAAACAATAAAGCTAATTACAGCAGAAAATATTATATTAGAATAATCAAAAATTGATATTTCCTTAGCTGGAGCATATTTATATGCTATAGTAATACCAAATTGCCCTACACTAGCAAAAACTCCTGCCATTAATAGATAGAATAACTGTAATGATGTCATAGGTCTATATACTGCCATCATAAAAGGGAAAATTACTATTAATGAAAATAATGAAAAATAAAATACTATTGTATAATGCTTTTCTTTAGAACCTAAGGTTCTTAAACAAGTATATGCACCTGCTGCAAAAACGGCACCTAAGATTCCAATAATAAATGGAAACATATCTAAATTGAAGCTTGGCTTAATTATAAACAATGCTCCTATAAAAGCAATTATTATAGCTATAATCTGTTTCAAGTTAATTTTTTCTCCTAAAAATAAGGCTGAAAAAATTATTACAAAAAATGGGCTTAGTTTATTAAGCATATTAGCATCTGATAGTATCAATTTATCAATTGAATAATAATTAAGAACTATTCCTATTGTACCTAAAGTAGATCTTAATATTAATAACTTTTGACTTTCCTTTTTACCAAAGAAACTCTCCTTATTTTTTATAATGAATATTAGAGCAATTATACAAGAAACTAAATTTCTAAAAAAAGTTTTTTGGAAGGAAGGTAATTCCCCTGCAAGTTTAACAAAAGCTGACATTCCTGCAAATCCAAAGGCTGAAAAAGTTATAAATATTATTCCTTTAACTCTGTTACTTAAATCATTCATTTTATCACTCCTTACCAAACTATAATACATTTAAATTTTAAAAAAATCAAAAACCCTAGGAATTCTCGCTAGGGTTTTAAATTTACTCTTCAATTTCACTAATAAATTGTTCTTCTGTTTCAGCTTCAATATACTTACCATTAGCATAGCCTATGGTTAAACCATCTCTACCACCACATTCTCCTATACATCCTACTTCAACATTTTCAGATCCAAATTTTAATTCTAATTTATTTACATCAATTCCTGAACAAATGGGACAAACAGATATCATATTTTTCTCCTTTTTCATTACAATTACCTTTTTCTTTATTATATTAATAATAATTATCATTTACAAATTTAAATAAATCTAATAGCTTTATTTTATCTTTTGTTTGCTTTAATTTACTTACTTTTATTTTAAATTTTACAATATTTAATTTTATTCAATTTAATTTCATATCTTGTTTTATAGAAAAATAAGGCAGGTTATTTACCTGCCTTATTTATTAAAGTTTAGAAACTAATTTAACTGTGTCTCTAGCAATCATAAGTTCTTCATTTGTAGGAATTTCATATACTTTAACTTTTGAAGTATCAGTTGATATTTCTTGGATCTTACCTCTAATCGAGTTTCTTTCATCATCAATTTCAAATCCAAGGAATTCTAATCCTCTTAGACATTCTTTTCTTGTAATAGCGGAATTTTCACCTATTCCAGCAGTAAATACTATTACATCTACCCCTCCCATTATTCCAGCATAAGCAGCTATTTGCGCTCTCACTTTATAATGGAATATATCTAAAGCAAGTTTTGCTCTTTTATTTCCTTTTTCAGATTCCGCTAAGACATCTCTAAAGTCAGAAGATACTCCTGATATTCCCAAAACCCCTGATTTCTTATTTAATATTTCATCAATATCATTAATTGTATAGTCATATTGCTCCATTAAGAAACTAATAACTGAAGGATCTATACTTCCTGATCTAGTCCCCATCATAACTCCAGCAAGGGGTGTAAATCCCATAGAAGTATCTATTGATTTACCACCTTTTACAGCAGCCAAAGAACATCCATTTCCTAAATGGCAAGTAACAATTTTTAAATCCTTAATATCTTTTCCCATAACTTCTGCTATTTTTTGTGAAACGTACATATGTGAAGTTCCATGGAAACCATATTTTCTAATACCATATTTTTCATATAATTCATATGGTAATGGACATATATAAGCTTCTTTTGGCATAGTTTGATGGAAAGCAGTATCAAATACAGCTACCATAGGAGTATTAGGCATAAGTTCTCTACATGCCTCAATACCTATTATATTAGGAGGATTATGTAGTGGTGCTAAAGATATACAATCTCTAATAGATTCTAAAACTTCGTTATCAATTATTACTGAATGAGAATATTTTTCACCACCATGAACTACTCTATGTCCTACAGCACCTATCTCATCCATAGATTCAATAATATTATGTTCTTTATTTACTAAAGCATTTAATACATGCTTAATAGCAGTTTTATGATTTGGCATATTTTCTTCAATTACATACTTATTTTTTCCTTCAACTTTTTGAGTTAAAATTGATCCATCAATACCAATTCTTTCAACTAATCCTTGCACTAAGGATTCTTCTGTTTCCATATCAATTAATTGATATTTTAAAGATGAGCTTCCACAGTTAATTACTAATGTCTTCATTTATCTTCTCCTTTTTTATTTATATTATTAATTATATAATACACTAAAAATCTATATATTCAAATTGATAGATTATTCAATATGTTAGAAAAAACATAAAAATCTAATTAATCTATTAATATTAGTCTATTTAACTAAGTTTTACTAAAATTTATATACATATGTCCAATATAACTACAAATATTTTTGTACAAAAATACAACTTTTATACAATTTAAATTTAAGAGAAGGACTTAAGATTTTATTTTAGAATTTAATAGTAAAAGGAGGATTATAAATGTATTCAAACTATATATTTGACTTATATGGAACTTTAGTTAATATTAATACAAATGAAGAATTTTCATTTCTATGGGAAAAGCTTAGATTATTCTATTCATTTAATAGAGCAATTTATACAAGAGATGAATTAAAGTCTAAATATTTTACGTTAGTTAATAAAAAATTAGATTCAAATCTTTGTGCAAGCTATCCTGATTTTGATATAGAAGAGGTATTTAAGGAACTATATATTTATAAAAACATTTATCCATCAAAAGATTTAATAAAAGACACAGCACATTTTTTTAGAATTTTATCTATTGAAAAGTTAGAACTATATGAAGGTGTAGCTAATTTATTGGATAAATTAAAAAATAAAAATAAAAGAATTTTTCTATTGACTAATGCACAAAAGATTTTTACGTCTTATGAATTGGAACTCTTAGGGATAAAAAAATATTTTGATGGAATTCTTTATTCTTCTGATTATAAAGTAAGTAAACCAAGTAAAGAATTCTATAATATTCTATTAAATAAATATAATTTAAAAGTAAAGGAAACTATAATGATAGGGAACGATTATTTTTGTGACATAACTCCAGCTAAAAATCTCAAACTTGATACATTATATATTCATTCTAACATATCCCCTCAATTAAATTATGAAGTTAATAGTACTTATAAAATATTAGATGGTAACGTTGAGAAAATTAATGAACTTATTATTAAATAAAATTAAGGAGATGCTTTATAACATCTCCTTAATTTTATTTAATTTAGAATATATGGAAGTCTTATTTTTAATTCTTCTAAAGTTGATCCATTTCTTTTAGAATAATCCTTCATCTGATTTTCATCTATTTTATATACATCAAAGTATTTTGCATTTTCATTAGCAAAATATAATCCACATACTGATGATGGTGGGTCCATCATATAGCCTGTCGTAACTTTTGAACCTGTATTATTTTCTCCATCTAAAATTTTAAATATCTTCTCAATTTCTTTTTGATCTTTTATAGATGGATAACCTACTGCTGGTCTAATTCCTGTGTATTTTCCTTTTAATAACTCATCTAAAGTTAAATTTTCATTTTCAGAATATCCCCAATATTTTTTTCTAATATCTAAATGAAGTTTTTCAGCAAAAGCTTCAGCTAGTCTGTCGCATACAAAGCTTAATAGCATAGAATTATACTCATCACCATTGTCTCTTAATTCATTTGCATATATTCTTGCTTCTTTTCCACTTGTAGTTATAAAAGCCCCAATATAATCATTAATTTTTAATTTTTCTGGTGCAATATAATCGCTTAATGATAAGTACACATTTTTATTGTTTTTCTTTTGTTGTCTAAACATATTGAAAGTTTCAATTAAGTTATTATCCTTATCATAAACATTTATGTCATCATTATTAGAGTTTGCCTTAAACAATCCAAATACTCCTCTAGGCTTTACTATATTATTCAATTCTAGTTGATCTAATAATCTATTAGCATCAGTAAATAATTTTTTAGCCTCATCACCATATTTATCATCTTTTAAAACTTCTGGATACTTTTTCTTCATTCCCCATGCAATGAAAAAAAAGCTCCAATCTATAAATGGGCGTATATCTTTTATACTATATTCTTCTATTACTTTTACACCTAAAAAGTTGGGAGTTTTAATATATTGCTTTTCCCAATCTAAATTTAGACTTTTTTCTCTAGCTTCCTCTAGTGAAATATATTCAAGTTTCTCTTTACCATAATTCTCTCTTTGCTTTTTATATTCTTCTTTAGTTTTCTTAATAAAACTAATCTTTTCATTAGACACTAGTGTTTTACATATCTCAACAGTTTTAGAAGCATCATATCCGTATATAACAGGTCCACTATAGTTAGGATCAATCTTCAATGCAGTATGGATTTTAGAAGTTGTAGCACCTCCAATTATAAGAGGTATGTTAAGGCCCCTTTTTTCCATCTCTGTAGCTACAGTAATCATTTCATTTAGTGATGGTGTAATTAATCCGCTTAATCCAATAATATCAACATTCTCTTTAATAGCTCTTTCTATTATCTCTTCGCAGGGAACCATTACTCCTAGATCAATCACCTCAAAATTATTACATGATAACACTACCCCGACTATATTTTTTCCAATGTCATGTACATCTCCCTTTACTGTAGCAATTAATATCTTCCCATCTTTTGAAAATTCACCTTTTCCATCTTTATCTATATAAGGAGTTAAAAAAGATACTCCTTTTTTCATAACCCTAGCTGATTTAACTACTTGAGGTAAAAACATCTTTCCTTCTCCAAATAAAGAACCAACTTTTTTCATTCCATCCATTAAAGGTCCTTCTATAATATTTAGAGCTCTATCATATAATTGTAATGCCTCTTTTAAATCTTCTTCGATGAAATCAGTAATTCCTTTAACTAATGAGTATTCAAGCCTTTCTTTACAACTAATATCTCTCCAATCATTTTTATTTACTTCTTCTCTTTTATTATCAGATTTATAGTAATTAGCAGCTTCTAATAATTTTTCACTAGCTTCTTCATTTACATTAAATATAACATCTTCTACTAACTTTAATAACTTTTTGGGAATATCATCATATATTTGAATCATTCCAGGATTTACTATACCCATATCCATTCCATTTTTAATTGCATGATATAAAAATACTGAGTGCATAGCTTCTCTTATTATATTATTACCTCTAAAGGAAAATGAGAGATTACTAACCCCACCTGATACCTTAGCATATGGAAGATTCTCCTTAATCCATTTTGTTGCTTTTATAAAATCAACTGCATAATTATTATGCTCTTCAATTCCTGTTGCAATAGCCAAAATATTAGGATCAAAAATAATATCTTCCGGAGGAAAATTAATTTCATTTACTAACAAATCGTAAGCTCTTTTACATATTTTAATCTTTTTATCATAGCTATCTGCTTGGCCATTTTCATCAAAAGCCATTACAACTACAGCTGCTCCAAAGTCTTTAATTATTTTAGCTTTATCTATAAAATCATCTTTTCCATTTTTTAATGAAATGGAATTTACTATATGTTTACCTTGAATTACTTTTAATCCTCTTTCAATAACTTCCCATCTTGAAGAATCTATCATAATAGGCTTTGAAGATATATCTGGTTCCGAAGCTATTAACTTCAAAAAGTTTTCCATTTCATATTCACTGTCTAAAAGACCATCGTCAAAATTAATATCTATAATTTGAGCTCCATTTTCCACTTGATTCTTAGCTATATTCAAAGCTTCTTCATATTTTTTTTCCTTAATTAATCTTGCAAATTTAGCTGATCCTGCTACATTAGTTCTTTCTCCAATATTTATAAAATTAGAATTTTTATTAGCTTTAGTTATTTCTAATCCACAATATATACTTTCTACTTTTTTTTCTTTAATTGATCTTGGTTTATATTTTTTAGATATTTTTGATATAGCTTCAATATGCTTGAAAGTAGTTCCACAACACCCACCAACCATATTTAAATATCCTTCCTTTAGCATTTCTTCAATATAACTGGCTGTTATATTAGGTGATTCATCGTAAAAGCCTAATTCATTTGGAAGTCCTGCATTAGGATATATAGAAATAAACAATTCTTGTGTATCAGATAACTCTTTTATAAATGGAATTAAATCCTTTGCTCCAAAAGAACAATTTAAACCAATCGAAATAACATTCTCATTTTTCATTGAGTTAGCAAAAGCTAATATATCTTGACCTGATAATATTCTCCCTGATTTATCTGCAATAGTTCCAGATATCATTATTGGTAAAGTTTTATTTTTAAATCTAAATACTTCATTGGCTGCTATAATTGCTGCTCTTGCATTGAGTGAATCAAAAATAGTTTCAATTAATACTAAATCTATCCCCCCATCTATAAGAGCACCTATCTGTTCTATATAAGCATCTTTCAATTCATCGAATGTTATACTCCTTAAAGACGGATCTTCCACATCTGGAGATAAAGAAGCCATTTTAGTAGTTGGTCCTATTGAACCTGCTACATATCTTTTTCTACCATCTTTTATTGTAAACTCATTACATAAACAACGAGCTATTTTAGCACTTTTATAATTCAAATCATAAACTAAATTCTCTAGACCAAAATCACTTTGAGAAATTTTATTGGAATTTAAAGTGTTTGTTTCTATAATATCAGCACCTGCTTCTAGAAAACCCTTATGGATAGATTTTATTATTTCTGTTTGTGTTATGCTTAATAAGTCATTATTACCTTTTTGATCAATATGAAAATTTTTTAATAGTTTCCCTCTATAGTCCTCTTCATTTAGCATATAGTTTTGAATATTAGTCCCCATTGCCCCATCTATAACTAATATTCTATCTTGTAAATCATTAATAATTTCAAAATTTAAATTCAATTTATTGCCCCCTTTCAAAAATAAAAAATCTCTTCTAAAAAAGAAGAGATTCACTAAGTTCATAATAATTTTCTCTTATTTTTCAGATTTCTCTGTAGGATTTAGCACCACACTTTAAAGTAGGTTGCTGGGCTTCATAGGGCCAGTCCCTCCACCACTCTTAATAAGATCTTTTAATTTATATAATTATATATTCTTTAGATAATTATGTCAATTTTTATTAACTATTTATATTCTTTGTCATTAGATTTTCTCTTTATAAATTGTCCATAACCCTTTTTACCAATAAATTTATTATCTTTAGCAATTATTTCTCCTCTTAAAATAGTATAAATAGGATAACCTTTTACTTTTATTCCTTCATATGGAGTATAATCTACATTTGAATGTAACTCTTCAACATTTAATTTCTTTTCTATAGTTGGATCAATAATAACTATATCTCCGTCAGATCCTACTTGAATTGATCCTTTTTTCGGATACATACCAAATATCTTTGCTGGATTTGTGCAGCATACTTCTACAAATTTATTAGCACTTATTCTATTTTTCATTACTCCCTCTGAAAAAATCAAAGGAATTCTTTCCTCAATTCCTGGAGCACCGTTAGGGCATTTTGTAAAATCATCTTTTCCAAGTTGTTTATCCTTATTAAATGCAAAGGGACAATGATCTGTTGCAATTGTTTTTATATGTCCATCATTTATCCCTTTCCATAAAGCATCTATATCACTTTGCTTTCTTAAAGGTGGACTCATAATATATTTTAATCCTTCATTTTTTTCAAGCTCATATTTGCTATCATCTAAAACTAAATATTGAGGACAAGTTTCTGCATAAACATTTTCACCTTTTTCATGTGCCATTTTTATGTAACTTAATCCTATTTCAGAAGATAAATGCACTATATATAATGGTGCATCCTCTGCTATTTTAGCTAGATTAATCATTCTATTTACAGCTTCACCTTCTGCTTCAACAGGTCTACTTAAAGGATGATATTTAGGCGTTTTTAAATTATTGCTAACATAATATTCTTTTAATAATTTTATGCTACCATGATTTTCACAGTGAACAGTAGTAATTCCTCCAAGTTCCTTTAGTCTTTTTAGAACTTTTAATACATCTTCATCTTCTAATTTATAATCATATGTTAAGTATACTTTAAAACTTGGTATTCCCTCTTCTTTTACTATGCTTTCCATCTCATTTAAAATTTCATCATTTATATGCTGAATTACTCCATGAAATCCATAATCAACTACTGCATTTTCTTTAGCATAACCATGATAAACATCAACTTGATGCTTCAAGTTGCATCCTTTTGGTCCAAATCCCATATGATCAACAATTGTTGTTGTTCCACCACAAGCTGCTGCTACTGTACCTGTATAAAAATCATCATTAGCAATAGCAATTCCTACATCTAAATTTAAGTGAGTATGTACGTCTACCCCTCCTGGAATAACATATTTACCTTTAGCGTCTATGGTTTCATCGCAGTTTTTATTTAGGTTATAGCCTATTTCTTTAATAATCCCATCTTCAATATAAATATCTCCAATATAAGTATCACTAGCTGTAATAACATTACCATTTTTAATTAGTAAAGACATTTTATCACTTCTTTCTCTAATTCTTTTTTATAACTAAATGAAGCAACCATTATGCCAATTTAGAATTGCCATGAAATCAAATAAAGCACCCAAATTTATTTATCATAATGATAATAATTATTAAAATAATAATTATCTTAATATAGATTGAGCCATTCTTCTATAAGTATGTCTTATTCCTCTAATGGCAACTGATAATGTCATAATATTTTCTGGAATAGCCATACCAAAAGTACCGCAGTCTCCAATATGCTGAATATCTGCTCCAGCCATCTTAGAATTTAAAGCAATTTGTTCAATTATAGACTTACTTGATCCTTCTTGAGATGTACCAATAGTAGTCATTGCTAAAGCATTTTCTTTATGAATCATTGATATAATATTCCTAGCTAAGTTAGTATCAAAACCAGGTACTGTTCCAGGTGCTGGTATTAATATTACATCTGCTCCAGCATTTATAAAGCTTTTAATAGTTTCTTCATCATAAATATTTCCACTACCTGCTCCATGCATTTTACCTGCAATTATTAATGTATCGTCACCTAATATTTCTTTTGCTAGCTTTATACCATTGCATATAGTTTCTCCACTAACCCCAGTATTAGGATTACCTGTTAATACAACATAATCAAAACCATACTGCTTAACCCTCTCTAAATTTTCTTTATTTAATGTATATCCTCTTTCATAATTACTACCATCTGGTACAGGCTCCAAATTTACACCAATTAATCTTCCAACTAATTTTTTAATATTTTTTATATAATCCTTATCATTAATATTCTTTTGAACCTTATCTTCATATTCTTTAGAAATTCTACTTAAGTCTGTAAATAAAGTATTTCCACCATCTATACCAAAAATAAAAGGTTTCTCAAAGTTAAATGTATTTAATGTGATCATATCAGCACCAAAGCTAGCAGATAATTCTAAATTAGACACTTCTCTTATGTAAGGTGTATAACTTATTATGTTTTCAGACATAACAGTTCTTCCTTCTGACTTTTCAATTATCTCTTTTAAAGTATTTTTATTAATACTCTCAATATCACTTGTAGTTAATTCAAATATTCTTTTCATATGATTTCCTCCTACAAACTATATGTTTATATATAATTCTTTTTGTTTAGTTTCTTTTATTCAAGTATAATTTTATCAAATATTTCTATTTATAGCAAAAGTTCTAAGCCTTAAGAAGTGTTTATTCCCTTAATTTAATTTTTATTTATACTACATCTGCTAACTGAAATTTTATTATTTTTCTTAAATCATCTAATGACAATTCTACTTGATATCCTATTTTACCAGCACTAAATATAAAAGTTTTAAACCCATTCGCTGATAAATCAATTGTAGTTGTAAAATTTTTTTTCATCCCAATAGGGGAACATCCACCATGTATATATCCTGTAAGTGGTAGTAAATCCTTTGACTTTATCATTTCTATAGATTTCTCACCAACACTTTTAGCTGCTTTCTTTAAATCTAGTTCTTTTTCTACTGGTATCACAAACACATAATACTTTTTTGATTTTCCTACTGTAACAAGAGTTTTAAATACTTGTCTAGGATCTTGCTTTAAAACATTTGCTACTTCTATTCCACTTATTGCATCAGTATCTATATAAGAATAACTTTTATACTCTATTTTTTTCTTTTCTAATATTCTCATAACATTTGTTTTTTCATCCATATTTATTACCTCAAAACTTTATATTATTTAAATATATTTTATAAAACAATTCTTGTTATATCAATAAGACCTAGTATCAATTTTCAGAATTTACTACCAACTGAATATGTTTTCATGATAAAATATTAATGTAAATCTATTTATAATAATTATTTACATAAAATTTAAAGGAGAAAAAATATGAAATTACAAAAGGAATTACCTGAAATTTTTGAAACTTTCGGTGAAATTAGAAGAAATTCTTTTATGGTTGCTAAAGAACAAAAAGAAAAGGACATACCTCTTATTGGTGTATTTTGCACCTATTTCCCTCAAGAACTTGCTTTAGCTATGGGAGCTTCTACAGTTTCTTTATGTGCCTCTTCCGACGAAACTATAGGAGATGCAGAACAAGACTTACCTCGTAATCTTTGTCCCCTTATCAAATCTAGTTATGGATTTGCTAAAACTGATAAATGTCCATTTTTTTATTTTTCAGACTTAGTTGTTGGAGAAACTACCTGTGATGGCAAAAAGAAAATGTATGAATATCTTTCTGAGTTTAAGCCTGTTCATGTTATGGAATTACCAAACTCTCAAAGTGAAGATGGTTTTAAACTTTGGAAAAATGAAATTATAAAGCTTAAAGAAGTTTTAGAAGAAAAGTTTAATACATCTATATCTGAAGATGATATAAGAAAAGCTATATTAATTAAAAATAATGAAAGGAAAGCCTTAAAAGAATTTTATGAACTAGGTAAGTTAAATCCAGTACCTATTACTGGTCTAGATATTTTTAAAGTTTTAAATGGTACAACCTTTGAGTTCAATAAAGAAATTATACCTAATAAAATTAATGACTTAATTAATAAAATAAAAGAAAACTATAATGTTAATAAAAATTATGATGAAAAACCAAGAATATTAATAACTGGATGTCCATTAGGAACAGCTACTGAAAAAGTGATAAAAGCAATTGAAGAAAATGGAGCATATGTTGTAGCTTTTGAAAATTGTAGTGGGGCTAAGGCTGTAGATGAATTAGTTGATGAAACTAATCCTGATATTTATGATGCTTTAGCAAGAAAATACCTTTCCATTGGTTGCTCATGTATGACACCTAATCCAAATAGAATAAAACTTCTTGATGAAATGATAGACGATTACAAGGTTGATGCAGTAATCGATGTTATTTTAACTGCATGTCATACTTATAATGTTGAAACTTTATCCATAAAAAGATTTGTAAATGACCAAAAAAATATACCTTATATGAGTGTTGAAACTGATTTTTCTACAAGTGATATAGGTCAATTAAATACTAGAATGGCTGCATTTATTGAGATGCTATAAATGAATAAAGAAATAGAATATTATACTTTAGGAATTGATTCAGGATCAACATATACTAAAGGTGCCCTTTTTAATGGAAAAGAAATTATTAGAACATTCAAAATAAGAACATCAGCTAAACCAAAAGAAACATTATATAAGGTGTACAATACTTTATATAATGAAAAAGTAAAATTCATAGTTACTACTGGATATGGAAGAGCTTTACTAGAAGAATCTAATAAACAAGTTACAGAAATTACTTGTCATGCCCAAGGTGCTGCTTTTTTAAATCCGAGAACTAGAACAATTATAGATTTAGGTGGACAAGACTGTAAGGCTATAAAGCTTGATAACTCTCTTAACGTAGTAGATTTTATTATGAATGACAAATGTGCTGCAGGAACTGGAAGATTTATTGAAGTTATGATGAGGATACTAGAAGAAGATATAAGTAATATAGATAACTTTGTTAAAAATAAAAATAAAGTAAATATTTCAAGTATGTGTACTGTTTTTGCAGAAAGTGAAATAATTAGTCTTTTAGCTAAAGACATAGATAGAGGCGATATTGCTTTAGGGGTATTGCATTCAATTGGTAAAAGAACAGCTAGCTTCAGTAAAAAATTAAGTACTGATGATGTAGTATTTTTCACCGGTGGACTTGCTAACTCTAAATCATTTAAAGAAATATTAAGCTTGTATTTAAATCATACTGTTTTTACTCATGATTTAAGTCAATATGCTGGAGCTATAGGTGCCGCTATCATAGGATATAGGAAATATATTAAAATAAAATAGTAAAGATAGAAATATCTATCTTTACTATTCAAAATATATGTTTGAAAATTCCATATTCAACGTTTGGACAAGTCTATTATCCATAAGATTCATATCTACGTTTTTGTTTTCCATTCTTTTATTAGGTAATTCTATAATGAAAGTACTTCCTTTTCCAACTGTACTTTTAAGATTTATTTTTCCACCTATAGCCTCAACAAGTAATTTAACTAAACACAAACCAATGCCTGTACCTTCAGATTTTCTTGTTAAATCATTGTTTACTTGCACAAATCTGTGAAAAATTTCTTCTTGTTTATTTTTAGGAATGCCAACACCTTCATCTTTAACATAAATATTAATAAATGTATCCTTATCTTCTATAATAACCTTTACAGATTTATTCTGTGGGGTAAATTTGATAGCATTAGATAATAAGTTAAGTAATATTCTTTCATACTTCTCATCATCTATTGCTATTATTTTTTCTTTAATATCACATATGAATTCTAAATTAACATTTTTTCTTAAAGCAAAGCTTTTTACTGATTCACTAATTAATCTTGTTACACTTATAATATCATAATTTCTAAAATTAATATTTAAATATCCTGAACTTGCTCTAGATATATCTAACAAGTTATTTACTAATCTTAATTGTTGTAACGTACTTATATTTATTTTGTCTATATACTTTTTTACGTTATTAGACAATTCTGATGAATATATGCTCTCTAATAATTGTATAGATGAATTTATTATAGTTAATGGTGTTTTAAATTCATGAGCGATAAAGGAAAAAAACTCTTCTTGATTTTTTAATTTAAGTTCTAATTCACTTTGCACTTTTATTAAATAATCCATTATTTCTAAATTATTCTTTTTATATAAACTAGAATGTAAATTGTTATCCATGAAATAATTATCTAAAGTATTTACATATCCATTATTTCTTTCTAAGTCCTTAATTTTAGCTTTTAACAATTTATTTTCTCTATCTAATTTTATATTTTCTGTATTATCTACGAAAGAAACTATTATATATTGTAAAGTATTCTTTTCATAAATTGGTGTTATGGTACATTTATAATATTTTTTTTCCCCATCTATAGATATATTATCAAATATTTGTTTATCTTTAATATCTGTAAATTTTAATAAAATTGACAAAAAAGATTCATTTTTGCTATCTTTTCTTTTTATTTCTAAAATACAACTATCATTGAACTTCTTTATATTCACTTCTACATTCTTTAATAGGTTATAATAATATTTATTATATTTAATCAGATTTAAACTTGGAAAATTATAAATACCTATTGCTATATTCTTATCTGATATTAAATTTTCGTACTCTAAGAAATCACTTATATTATCTAATATATAAGATGATTTTTTTAAACAACAATTTGTTAAAATATTCATTTTTACCCCCTATAAACATAAAATTAAAAAACCCGTAGAAAATATCTATATTTTACCATATATTTGTAAATTTTACTATATTATTTATTAATTTAGCAAAATAACTATATCTTTTAAAAGATTCAACAATAATATATTATTGTTTCTATGAATTAACTAACTCTCCACCATTAATATGTATTGTTTCTCCAGTAATAAAACTAGCTCCATCACTTGCTAGAAAAACATAAGCATCTGCTATCTCCACTGGTTGAGCTGCCCTTTTCATAGGGTTACTTTGCCCAAAAATAGAAACCTTAGTTGCATCAAAAGAAGCAGGTATAAGTGGTGTCCATACTGGCCCAGGAGCTACTGAATTTACCCTAATCCCCTTAGTAATTAAACTTAATGCTAATGAACGAGTAAAAGTTGTAAGAGCTCCTTTAGTCATTGAATAATCTATAAGTGTTTCATTACCATTATAAGCTGTTATAGAAGTTGTATTAATAATAGAATCTCCTTGTGATAAATGTTTTAATGCTTCTTTAGTTATAAAAACTGCACCAAAAACATTAGTTCTAAATGTCTTTTCTAACTGCTGTTCTGTTATATCTGTTAGATTATTACAAACATGTTGTTCAGCTGAATTATTTACTATTATGTTTATTTTATTAAACTTACTTTTTATAGAGTTAATTGATGAAATGCAAAATTCTTCATTTCCAATATCTCCACTTATTAAAATACATTCTCCACCTATAGATTCAATTTCTTTTTTTGTAGTTTCTGCATCCTCATGCTCATTCAAATAAATAATTGCTATTTTAGCTCCTTCTTTTGCAAAAGCTATAGCAACAGCTCTTCCAATTCCACTATCTCCACCGGTTATTACTGCAACTTTATCTTTAAGTTTCTTTCCACTAATATTATCATCATTTTTATAAATAGGTTTTGGGGTCATATTTTCTTCTATTCCAGGTTGTACATTTTGATGTTGAACAGGAAAAGTTTTAGGAAAATTATTATTCATATTTATCCTCCTTAAAATCATATTCATTTCCAAGTTTATTTCTTTTTACACTTTCTAAATAATCAGTTTTATTAACTATGTTGTTTTCAAAATTTTTAACTGCAATTTTAGTAAAGTTACCAATATTGCTTAAATCAATTAATGATTTATCCATTTTATCTCTCCTTTCTTACTTATATAGTTATTGTTGTATTATTTAAAATAAATTATACTTTTTTAAAATTTAAAATCTTCACATATTTATTAAGCAGTGATATAATATTAACTACAAAAATTACTAGGAGTGGAAACATATGCATTTAAATGAAATTAAAAGAACAAGAGAAAATATAAAAGATATTATTAATAAAACTCCAATTTTACATAGTCCAATTTTTTCTAAAATGAACAATTGCTCTGTATATATGAAATGTGAAAATTTACAAATTACAGGAGCATATAAAATTAGAGGGGCTCTTAATAAAATTAGAACATTAACTGATGAAGAGAAGTTAAAAGGGGTTGTTTGTTCTTCAGCAGGTAATCATGCACAAGGAGTTGCATATGCAGCTACTCTTTTTGGTGTTAATTCAACTATAGTTATGCCAAAAAACACCCCTTATTTAAAAATCCAATCAACAAAAGAATTTGGAGGAAGTGTTGTTTTACATGGTACATGTTATGATGATGCTTTTCTAAAAGCTAAATCAATTGAAAGTGAATATAATTCTGTGTTTATTCATCCTTTTAATGATATAAATGTCATTTATGGACAAGGTACTATCGCACTTGAAATTTTAGAGGAAATTACTGATGTAGATGTTATAATTTGCCCTATTGGTGGCGGGGGATTAATTAGTGGTATATCCTTAGCTGCTAAAGAATTAAATCCTAATATAAAAATAATAGGTGTACAAGCTGAAGGCGCTAATGCTATGGAAAAAAGTTTTAAAAACAAAAAATTAATATCTCTAAATTCAGTAAATACAATAGCTGATGGAATTGCAGTAAAATGTCCAGGAGAATTAACTTATAATATAATAAGAGAATATGTTGATGATATAGTAACTGTTTCAGATAAAGAAATAGCTGAAGCTTTTTTAATTCTTTGCGAAAAGCATAAGTTATTAGCTGAGGCTTCTGGTGCTGCTTCCTTAGCAGCCTTAAAAAAATTAAACCTTTATGGTAAAAAAGTAGTTTCTATTATAAGTGGTGGAAATATCGATATGTTAACTATTTCATCATTAATAAGTGATGGATTAGTTGAAAGAGGAAGATTATTTTGCTTTTCAGTTGAATTGCCTGATACCCCAGGCCAATTACAAGAAATCTCTAAAATATTATCTGAAGTCAATGCAAATGTGGTTCAACTTGAACATAATCAGTTTAAAGCGGCAAATAGATTAAAAAATGTTTTGTTAGAAGTAACAGTTGAAACTAATGGAACTGAGCATATAGATTTAATTAAATCAACATTTAATAAAAAAGGTTTCAAAATTATTCAAATGTATTAAAAAACTGGCTTAAGCCATTAGCTTAAGCCAGTTTTACTATTATCTTAGTCTTTTTCTTTTTTTATTCATCTTTTTATATATTTTGGCATTTTGAATAATATCCATGAAATCATCAGCCATTTCAAATAAAAGCATACCTTTTGCTTTATTCTTTTTAAAAGTTCTTTTCATTTTCCTCATTAATTTATTTTTCATATTACTACCTCCTAAGGTTGTACTTCAATATTATTTTTCCCTTAAGAGATTATTTTATTATCTAAACTATATTACATATTATAGAATTTATAAAATCTTCTTTTTTTGATTTTAAATATTCTCCATATATATTTTCATTACATAAATTATTAGTATTTATTTTATATAGTAAAAATGAATTTATATCTTTAGAATACCTTAAATTTATTTCTTCTTTTATACTTCTAAACTCTTCAACGCCACCATTTTTCCTATATTTTCTAATTAAAGAATCTAAGTAAGTATTATATTCCTTAATTTTATATGTGATCTTTTCTATATATATTTTTTTATTTTTAATATAATTCTTTTCATAATCTAATTTTATCTTCATTAAGTCTTCAATTGAATATTCATTATCCATTATTTCAAATATTATTTTATCACCTTTAAAAGAATTCTTTAGAATATAGTTAGCTAAATCTTCAATATTTTTAAATTCATCAAGGAAACTTTTTCCTCCTACTATTTCAATTGCTTTTTTTAACTGCTTAATTTTTTCTTCTAGTATTTTATCCTCTATAGTTAACATAATCTTCTCCTTAAAATAATATTAAATCTAATATTTCTTTAATATTATATAACCTAAGAAGTATATTGTCTATTTTAAATTAAATCTATACAATCAACATTTAAACTATATGTTACATCTTTACGTTCAACTATAACCTTTATTTTTTCTCTTATGTCCTTATCTTTCATGACTTTATCTAATAATTCCTTAGTTGGATTGATAGCGTAAGGTATTCCGACTGATTGAAACATACTTATATCCCCTGAGGTATCACCATATGCATAGCTTTTGCTTAAATCTATATTATATTTACTTTCAAATTCTTTAATTGCAGATAATTTACTTTCATGATCCCACATTGGAATTACTTCTCCGCTATATTTATTTTCTTCATCTAACTTATATACTGTACCTTTAAAGTCATCCATATTATATTTTTTAGACATTTCATTAACTAATTCACTAGGAGAACCTGAAATTGCAATAACTATATGTCCTTGTTCTTTATGCCATTTAATTCTTTCTCTACTAAAAGTATAAACTCGATCTCCCTTTTGCTCTATTACTTTTTTAGCTATATAATCTATATGGAACTTATCAAGACCTTTTATAGCTTCTGTATAAATATCAACCATTTTAAGTAAATAAGTATCATAATCTCCTTGCCTCTTATCCCATTTTAGATAGGCCGGTCTAACATCTCTATACCATTTATTCTCGCTTACTAATTCATATTTTATAATCTTTTTAAAAACTTCGGTAATTAGACCTTCTCTATATATTGTTCCATCAATATCAAAAAATGCTGCTACGTTTTTCATAAAACCCCTCCATTTTCTTTTTTAATATATATTATATAACATTTTAGTTAAATTTCCATAATTATTGGTATAATTGTTGGTCGCCTTTTTGTTTTATCATAAATATATCTTTCTAAAGCCTTTTTAATATTAGCTTTTATTAAATACCATTCAAGTATTTTGTTATCTAAACAATTTTGTAATTCTTCTTCCGCAATTTCTTTTAATTCGTTTATTAGTTCTTCCGATTCTTTTACATAAACAAAACCTCTTGTTATAATATCTGGTCCAGCTATTATACTATAACTTTCTTTTTCAATAGTTACTACAATATTTACTAATCCATCCTGTGCCAAATGCTTTCTATCTCTTAGGACTAAGGTTCCGACATCCCCTACACCTAAACCATCTACTAAAACAGTTCCTGATTGAACTTTACCATTAACTTTAGCTTCATCGGTATTTATTTCTAAAATATCTCCTCTATCTAATATAAAAATATCTTTTTGCTCCATTCCAAGTTCAATAGCTAAATCTTTATGATGTTTTAAATGTCTATATTCACCATGTACAGGCATAAAATATATAGGGTTTATTAATCTATGCATTAATTTTAATTCTTCTCTATATGCATGACCTGAAACATGAACTTCCTCTAAATCTTCGTATATTACGTCTACCCCTTTTTTAAACAACTCATTAATTACCTTTGATATTAGTTTATCATTTCCTGGAATTGGAGATGCTGAAATTATGAACAAATCATCTTTTTCAATTTTAATTTTTCGATGATTACCAAAAGCGATCCTAGCTAAGGCTGCCATTGGCTCACCTTGGCTGCCAGTTGTTACTATTGTTATATTTTCATTTCTGTAATTATTTATATCATCAATTTCTACTATCATATCTTCTGGAATATGCAAGTATCCCAACTCTAAAGATAGCTTAGAAATACTCTCCATACTTCTCCCTGAAAAAGATACCTTCCTATTATTTTCTAATGATGCATTTACAATTTGTTGCATTCTATGAATATTAGATGCAAAGGTAGCTACTATAATTCTTCCTTTAGCTTTCCTAAATATCCTATTAAATGTATTTCCTATAGATTTTTCCGACATTGTGTATCCATTTCTTTCAACATTAGTACTATCCGCCATAAGTAATAGTACTCCCTCTTTACCAATAGTTGAAATCCTATCTATATCAATCACTTTGTTATCTATAGGCGTTAAATCTATTTTAAAATCTCCTGTATGAAAAATTGTTCCTAAAGGCGTTTTTATTGATAAACAACAAGATTCTGCTATACTATGGGTACTTTGAATAAACTCAACACTATTTTCTAGAAAGTCTACCTTGGAGCCTGGATTAACACTAATTAATTTAGTTGTATCTTCTAATCCATGTTCTTTGAGTTTATTTTCTATTATAGCTAAAGCTAACTTAGTTCCATATATAGGAACATTTATCTGTTTTAATATATAAGGTATAGCTCCTATATGATCTTCATGACCATGAGTTATAAAGAAACCTTTAACCTTTTCACTATTCTCTTTTAAATATGATATATCTGGAATTATTAGATCTACACCATACATTTCTTCGTCTGGGAAAGCAATTCCACAATCTATAACTAAAATTTCTTTTTTAGTTTCAATAGCCGTAATATTTTTCCCTATTTCTCCAACTCCACCTAAAGGAATAACTTTTACAAATATATCTTTCTCCATCGAAAAACCTCCTCTTTTCTTAAGAGTAGTATTTCCAAAAAAACAATTTTAAATTAAAAAAGTTAAAATAATAATCTCCTAGTGAAAACTAGGAGATTTCATAAACTAATTATTGTAATATAAATTTTCGCTTTGATATTCTGGATCGCAGGTAATATCTATTTCTAATCTTCTAAAAGTTTGTTCATCATTATGAGATATTATGGTTGTTGAGTGAGCTTGGCATCCTTTTAATTGTGATAACTTATTTAATGCAACTTGAGCTGTAGGGTTTGTAGCTGCACATATACTTAATGCAATTAATATTTCTTCACAATTTAAAACTGTATTTTTTATCCCTAATGTTTTAAATTTTAAATTTTGTATTGGTTCTAATATGACAGGAGATATTAAATGTATATCATCTGATATATTAGCAAAATGCTTAATAGAATTTAAAATTACAGCAGCTGGAGCATCCATAATATCAGATCCTCTTCCAGTAATTATTGTACCATCTTCAAGTTGTAATGCTACTACTGAAGGAATTTCACTCTTGTTATTTTCATTTTTTTTCTTTAAAGAATATTCTCTTGCAGGAAGTACAACACTTCTATCGCTTTCCTTAAGATTTAATTCCTCCATTATTAACTTGGCTCTATCTGCCACTTCTTTATCTACATATCCTTTTTTATACTCACATATTGTTTTAAAATATCTTCTTATTATTTCTTGATTAGAAGCTTCTTTAACAACACTATCATTAACTATTCCAAATCCAACTCTATTAACCCCCATATCTGTAGGTGATTTATAAATGGATTCTTTACCTGTAATTTTCTCAATTATTCTTTTTAAAACAGGAAAGCTTTCTATATCTCTATTATAATTAACAGCAACCTTATTATATGCATCAAAGTGGAATGAATCTATCATATTTACGTCTTTTAAGTCCACTGTAGCTGCTTCATATGCTATGTTTAATGGATGTTTTAATGGAACATTCCATACAGGGAAGGTCTCAAATTTAGAATAACCTGCTATATTTCCTCTTTTATTTTCATGATATAATTGGCTTAAGCATGTAGCTAATTTACCACTACCTGGACCAGGTGCTGTAACTACAACTATTGGTTTAGAAGTTTCAATATATGGATTTTGACCATATCCTTTATCACTAACAATTGTATCAACATCTGTTGGATATCCCATAGTTGCTTTATGTTTATAAACCTTAATTCCTCTTCTTTCTAGTTTATTAATAAAAACAGTAGTAGCCGGTTGTCCATCATATCTAGTAATAACAACACTATTAACATCTAATTCATAAGATCTTAAATCATCAATTAACCTTAATACTTCTAAATCATATGTAATACCAAAATCGCCTCTTATTTTATTTCTTTCTATGTCACCTGCATATACACATATAACAACTTCAACTTTTTCCTTTAATTTTTGAAGTAATTTTATTTTTGCATTCTCATCAAATCCTGGTAGAACTCTTTTTGCATGTAAATCAAACATTAATTTTCCACCGAATTCTAAATACAATTTGTCATAATTATTTACTCTCTCTAAAATATATTTAGATTGTTCCTCTAAGTATTTCTTATGATCGAATCCAATTTCCATATCTTTGCCTCTTTTCTCTATTCTTAAAGTTAACTCATTAAATATTAATTATACAACAATACGAAGATTCTTTCTATAAAAAATTAAAGCATATGTAAATTTATATACATATGCTAATTGGCAATATCATTATCATTTTTCCTTTTATATTACATTCTGGTTTTTTAGGTAATATAATATTATTTTTTCTTAATAATTCTAAATATGGATCTATAGATTCTAAAACTTTTTGATAATAATCTTCTTGTGAAGATTTTCTTAAAAGACTTATACAATTTTCATTATCTTTCTTTATCATCATAACCTTACCAAATATTTTACAAGAACATTGTACAAAATCAAAAGTATTGTATCCATTATTAATAAAGTTGTTTTCATTTATAGCTAATAATAATGATGTATCCTTAGTCTTTAAAACTAAATCACCAGTTCCATTCCTAGTAATTTTACTTCTTAAACCTTCTAAAAGTCTTGAAATTATACCAAAATCTAGTCCTTTAAATTTTCCTTTATCTAAAAAAGTGTTTAAAAAATCAATACCATAACAATTAATACTTTCAATTAAAGTATCAATATATAATGGAATTGATGTTTCTTGAACACAACCACTTATTTCTACATAATCTCCTACTTTTATATTATGTTCTTCTATTGATTTAAAATCAATAGCATTTATAACATTATTATTTGTGTACATATTACTTATCAAATCATTGTGAAGTGTAAAAACTGTTCTAATTTTTTTTATTTCTTGTTCTCTTCTGTCAAAATCTCTTCCTTCAAATCCTAAACTTCTTTCTCCACCATTTTGATAATGCTCTTCACATGTATTATGTTTGCTTTTATATCCTGAAATCTTATCCTTTTGATTTTTATAATCTAATCCATTTGAACTTCTATCACTTACTCTAGCATTTCCACCTATTGTAGTATCTCTTATCCTTCTATATGTTCTTATATCAATATATCCATTTAAAGCTAACGAACTTAAATTCTTTATTAGTAACTCGTCTAAATAAACAAGTAAATCTAACACTATTTTCCTCCTAGGAATTCATGCTATATAACATATTATATTAATATCTTCATATTTTAATAACCTATTTATTTATCTTTATTTTTATTAAGTATGATATTTTCAAGTTCTTTTAAAAATTCCTCATCTCCTTGTTTTATCTTCAAACTACCTGATTTACTATCTTCAATAATTTTTAATATAGTCATTTCCTCTTCTAATTCTTTTATTTTTTTACCTATTTCAATCTTGTTTCTTTTAGAAAGTTCTATAGAATACACTTCGTCTCCACAAATTAAACAATTCCCTATTAATTTATTATAAGATATTTTGCCAATATTAAATTCTTTACTATCTATAGAACTACTAACTTTTATAGGTTGTATCTTATTACATTTTTCACAAAAGCATTTATTCTCAAGCATATTCTCACCTCTTAACTATTTTACCATATAGATTCATTATTTTATATAATACAAAAGGATGCATTTAAATGCATCCTTTTATTACTTTACTACCAACAACCACCTAGTAAAAATAACCATAATAGTGGCCATCCAAAACCGCCGCCACAGCCAGCGCCGAAGCCACAACCTCCACCGAAGCCACAGCCTCCACCAAAGCCACCACAACCACAATTATTTCTGCAACAACAATTATTTCTACAACAGCAATTATTGTATGATGATCTCCTTGACATGTTTATCAACTCCTACTCTTTTGTATAGTATATAGTATTCTATATGTATCTTTTTTGTTCTGTTTATATTTAAAATTTATTATCATTTACGAGTATATTATTTAAGAATATTTTATTTAATTGTATATATAATATTTTTATGTTAAAATATTGTGTGAGGAGGTTTTATTATGGAAAAAAGAAATCGATTAGTAGCTCCAAGAAATGTTGTAAATACAAAAATGCTTTATAGATTTTATATACTTAAAGAACTATCTAAAGGTAATACTATTTTTGGTAATAAGGTATTAGAAGAATTTAGGAATCGTTTTTCTTCTACTTCTTTACCATTTCCAGTTTCATCTAGTACTATATATGAGACACTTTACGATTTAGAATTAAATGGTTATGTTCAAAGTACTTGGTCTGGTGATGAATATTTAAATAAAAGAAGTAAAAAAATTTATTCTATAACTGACAGTGGTATAAATTATTATAAGAATCATATTGCTGATTATATTTCTAATTTAAATAAAACAAAGGCTACTCTTGATGTTATGATTGAACTTTTAAAAAAATAATATTTTTTATTATTTATCATCTTTTCATAGTTTTTTTAATATTATATTTTATATATAATTTCCAAGGAGGAGACTATGAAAAAAACAAACCATAATTTTAATAAACTTAACTCCAATTATTTAAATTCAATAGAAAAAGATATAAACTTTTACTTACTACAAAATGATTCTTTAATACTTTATTTTAAGGATATTAACTTTAAGAAATATAGTATAATTAATGTCTATTTAAAAAATATTAAAACTCGAGAAGTATTGAAATGCATATCGAAAGTAGAAGATAATCGTATATTAATTGATTTATCAAATTTAAAATATTTATGTACTGACTATGAATATAGTATAATTGTTGTTATGGAAACTTTGAACTCCTATAATATAATGTATCCAAAGTTTAATAATAAAGATAAAGAAAAATCAATTATTTCTCATTCAAACACTGATAATATACAATGGTACCTTAGAATTTTAGAAAACGGTAAATTAAGGCTATCCACTATATATTTATTTTCAAATATAAGTAACAATTTTAAAAATGAAATATCATTATAAAAAAATCGTAAAGATGAATAATCTATCATCTTTACGATTTTACACTTTAATATTATAAAATATCACATATTAAAAACTTGGATATAATATTTTTTTCTCTTAGTAATATTTAGAGTTTAATTGTTTTAAATAACATTCCTTAGAGCAAAATATTTTAAAATCTTCATCTTTAATGTAAGCTTCTCTTACAGTTATATATTTTCCACAAATGCTACATATTATTTCTTCACTATTATCAGATTCATCATTATATTTTTCTTCAATAAACTTATAAAAAACTTTTTTCAAACTACTCATAAATTTCACCTACTATTTATAATAATATTATTATGATATCTTAGTAAAATTTATGAGTTAATAATTAAATTAGCTTATTAGTTTTTAAAATATTAAGGTATTGGTCTATCTTACTATTTTCATTATAAAATAGAGGAAATTTGAGATTATAATTTCCCCATAAGGTTGCTGGATATTTATAAAAATAAAAGGTAATAAAAAACAACTCTCTTGTACATAATTTTGTAAGTAAACTTATACACTTTTTATCTTTTATTTTATAATAAATATTTTCATTATCTAAAACATTTATTAATTCATCAAAATATTTAATATCCTTTAGATCTAATTTACTTTTAATAAAATTAATGCTATCAATAGTTAAATTTCTTTTATAAAAATCTATTATAAGATTACCTTCATTTAATTCATAAAAATCTTCTATACTTTTAATATAATCTAACTCAATTTCATCTTTTTTATTTTTCAAAGAATAAATATCAACATAATTATAGTTATTTAAACCTTCTAAAATATTTTTAAATTTAATCTTTATAATTTCATCAAAATCTATTTTAGCTATAATTTCAATACACATTTATATTCTCCCTAACTAATATCATTCCATTTATTAATTTGCTCCCTAACTTCTTTTAATAAATCATTTAAATTTTCCGTTTCTATTTCCTTTAGCTCATTCAATTTATTATTTTTTATTATTTGTCTATATTTAATTACCTTATTATGTTCTGTATTCCAAAACTCATATATCTTGCTTTTTGTAATATTCATATTATTTCCCCTATAAATTAATGAATTTTAAAATTTGCTATTAAATTTTCTTCTTTATCACTTGAAGATAATCCAATTTTATTTTTTATAATTTCATTTCCCTTAAATAAATAAGAATTAAAGTAGGTTATATTTTTAATTACATCTCTAGTAATATATATTATTAAGTATTCAGATGTACATGACACTATTGAAGTTTTAACTATATTATTTAAGAAATCTACCCTATTATTAGATGATGTTTCTAAAATTTGAATATAACCTCTATTAGGATTTTCCTTAATATTATTTAACAAGTTATGGATAGCTAATAAATCTTTTGTTAAATCTATTTCTCTAAACATTTGAAATTTTATTAAGGATTCACTGACTGTATCAAGTTCATATTCATTCCAGCATATTTCAATATTAATATCATTATAATTTTTTTTGTTAACAACTGAAAAACCTAATAATTTACCTATTGTAGAAAAATATTTATTTTCTTGTTTTATTATCTCTATATTATTACTATTCTTATTTAATCCTAAATTAACATAATTTCTTATAAATCCATTAAATAATATCATTAAATCTATATCTAACATATTAACTCCTTTGTAAAATAATATATTTTATTTTACCATTAATATTATTATTCTTCCAGTTTATATTATTTATTCATTTATCATTTACGAGTATATTGTTTAAGATATAATAAAAGGGTGATAAAAATCACCCTTTTATTATATAAGCTTTTGATTAAATACATTATCTAAATTAACTTTCCTAATTCTTTCTTTAATTTCTTGCTTGTTAGTAGTGTATAATCCTAAATCTTTCATCCTTTTAAAATACTCTGCACCAGCAAAGGTATATCTATTCTTTCTTCCTTCCCTTGTAGCAGCTTTCTCATTTGCATAAGAAATTATATCTCCTATAGCAATAGAAGAAGGTAATATTAGTAGTGGTATTCCCATAGCTAATCTTACAGCATTGTGTCCTGCTAATGATCCAGTAATAATAGCTTCAGTATGACCTACAAATAATCCTGATTTTTCCCCAGCACAGAACAAATTATCTACTCCTTGGACTTTTAAATCATTAGTTCTTGGAGCAACAGATAAATATCTTATTGAATTCCCCTTACTTCCTGCATATGGATCAACATATTTAGCATCTTCAAGGCCTTTAATTTTCCTTAATTTTTTAAGTGGATAATATGTGGTCATAAGCTTAGCATGTCCAGTGTCTAATAAAATTATATTTTCTGCAAACTCCTTTAATGCATATTGCTGACAAACCTTTGAGCTAAGTTTATCATAATTAATATCTTCCTTTGGAACCTCTAAAACCACACATCCCTTTTCATCTAATTCCTTAACTATTTCTTTAGATAAGCTTTCCTTAACTAACTTACAAGATCCTGAAAATGCACCTAAATTATCTTCATCTCTTTCTCCTTGAATATCTGAAACACCACATCTTTCACTAATGCTTATTCTAGGTCCAAAAGCTGGACATCTCAATATACACATAGAACATCCATTACCGTATCTTAAACAATTCCCCATTGGTCCTGTAGTTCCTGTTGTTTCTATAAATACATCTCCCTCTTCATAAGTACCGTCACTTAAAAATATTCCTTTTATTTTTTTATCTTCTATATTTATATCTGTTACTCTACTTTCTATATGAATATTTATTCCTAAAGATTCTAAATATTTACTTACTCTACCTTCAATTAAATTAACATCATATAAAGTAGCGTGTTTATGTCCTGGAAACTCTATATCTTTGTGTCTAGCAGTATTATCAGCTATTTGAATAAGATCTCCAGCACCAAGTTCTATTAACTCTTCGGAGGCTGTCCATCTCCCATTATTTCTCATTATTCCTCCAACATTACCAAGACCTAATAGTAAATCAGTTTTTTCATAAAGGTGAACTTCTGCTCCTGCTTTTTTTGCTGTAATTGCAGCTGAAGCTCCTGCCCATCCTCCACCTACTACAATAACCTTAATCATATAAATCTTCTCCCTTCAAATACCTTTCTTGGATCTGTTTGAACTTTACAAAATCTCTTAACTCTATGTCCTGAAAATCTTGCTGTACAACTACCACATATGCCTTCACCACAGCACATTTTAATATTGTTACAACAGGAAAGTTTTATATCCTTTCTATTTAAACTATTTAAAAACTCAATTAATTTAACTGTCAATATATCTGCCCCAGCTATATGAACATATTTAATATTTTTCTCCTTTATAAGTGATTTAATTTTAACCTTCGCTTCATCGCTTAACTCTCCCTTATCTAATAAAACTTCATTTATAATATTGCTACCATATCCCTTTAAATAATCTTTTACGTAACACTCCTTATAAGGTGAATTATCTAATATTAAATTTATATTGTTATTATTTTGATGAAGCTTTCTAATAACAGGCACCATTGGAGCCATACCAATTCCTCTAGCTAAAACTAAAACCTCATTATTCATTTGTGAATTTAAATCATTAAGACCAAATACTCCATTCCAATATGGCCCTCTTATTATTATTTTATTTCCAGCTTTTACTTCTAATAAATTTTTAGTTTTTACTCCTCTAATCTCTATCATAATAGAAATTATATTTGTATCTATATTAGATTCCAATATAGATATAGGAACATCAAAATAAATATTATCTTCGTCAGGTCTTATAAAAATAAAACTTCCAGCTTTAACTAAATCTATTGCTAACTTATGAGGTACTTCAAATTTAATTAAAAGTAAATCTTTCTCATATATTTCCGTTTCTCTAACTAAGCAACTATATGTTTTTCTTCCTTCTTTTGCCTTAGATCCATTATTAGTATATTCGTGATATATACAGACCCCTTTCCAATTTAAACAGTCACAAAAACAACTACCTTGTAATTGTGAACAAATTATACATTCACCAGCCTCAGCAAGTTTACATGGACAAAATTCTGTTCCAGAATCTATACATTCTACAATTTCCCTCATTTACTATGTCCCCCAAATATTTCTTATACAATATTAACTTATTTTTTATAATATTATTTGTTACAATATTTAAAAATAAAAAGTAGAGGCAAAACCTCTACTCTTCTCCTAAAATTATTTTTTCTAATTTTTCTTTACTTAAATTTATGTTACTTATAAGTGGAAATTTATCTTTTTCATATAAGCTATCCTTTATAGATATTTTACCAAGTATATCTCCAACCTCTATTCCTAAATTAGGATTAAACACTTCTACTTCTATAACATCACTTTCCTTGTATCCATAAGTTATGTCCTCTTCATTAATAATATTTCCTAATCCTGCAACTTTTTCTTCACTTAATAGATCCTTATTACTTTTATTCATAAAATTATTAGTCTTAATAACATAATTATAAATCTTCTCTGTTACATTCCATCTATCTACACAATTTAAAACAACTATAATAATATTTCTACCTTCATAATTGATTGAGGAAACTAAACATTTACCTGCACCGCCTGTATAACCAGTTTTAACACCATTTGCACCAGGAATCTTATATAATATTTTATTAATATTTTGATAATCTCTAGTGAAATTATATTTTTCTTTATATATTATTTTTTCTCCAACAAGCTCTTTAAAAACATCAAATTCCATAGCTTTAGATGTTAAAATCGCTAAATCATAGGCAGATGAATAATGCTTTTCACTATCTAATCCATGCGGAGATTCAAAATGTGAATTAATTATACCTAAACTCTTTGCGTAGTCATTCATTATATTAGCAAATCCTTCAATAGATCCTCCTATTTCTTCAGCTATTGCAATAGCTGCATCATTTCCAGATCTAAACATCAATCCAAATAATAATTCTCTCATAGATATTTCTTCACCAGCTCTATATCCTACTGTTGAGCCTCTAATAGAAGAGGCATTTTTACTGATGGTTACTTTTTTTTCTAAATTACCATAATTTATTGCTATTAGAGCTGTTAAAATTTTAGTAGTACTAGCCATTGGAACTATTTCATATCCATTTTGGCTCCATAAAACTGTATTGTTTTTACTATCTATAGCTATAGCATTTCTTGCAGATACTCTTAATGGAGTATTTATATTTACTTCTTCTGATGAAATATCTATAGAATCTTCTTCAAGCATTTCAATTGACTCATAATCACTATCAATATTTTCATCAGTAATTGCTTTAACTGAATAAATATTCCATGTAAATGTCAATAATACTAATAAAACAGTTGATAAAACTTTTTTAATAATATTCATATTATCACCCTCTATACTAACCATCTAAAAATAGTTTGTTCTAAAAGATAAATTTTAAACATTTATTTTACATTTTTCTATAAATAGAACATTCTTTATTACTTGAAAGGATTTTAGGAATGATTTTATTTATTGTATTTTCAATAGCTATATTAATTTTATTTTTACCAATACCATTAAAAATTAAAATAGAATATTTAGATAAAAATCTTAATTTTAAGATTTACAAATATACAATTTTTTCATCAAAAAATGGTATAGAAAATAAATATATAAAGAAAATTATAGATAAAAATTTAAAAAATAATAAAAGTAATGCTCCAGATACACATAATATTAAGAAAAAAAAACTTTCCTTAAGAAAGCTATATAAAAATATAAATTCTAATAAGATAAAACCCACAATTAAATTTAGTGGTGATATTAATTATGGATTAGAAGATGCTGCTCTTTGTGCTATGTTATACGGAATCTTATGTAATATTCCTAGCATTTTATACTTTTTCTTAAATATTATTTTTAAAGTTAAAGCTTTAGATCTTAATATTAAGCCAAATTTTAATACTTTAACTTTCTCATTTGGAATAACTAGTATATTTTACTTTAATATTGCAAATATTATATATATGTTATTTTTAATAATTAAATCTATGGAAATAAAGGAGGTGGCTCCCAATTAAGGGAGAAACATATGACTACTCAACATCCGGTTGAAAATTTAATGAAAAGCACAATGGAAAATCTTAAGGATATGATAGATGTCAATACAGTAATAGGTGATGCTGTAGAAACAAAAGATGGTAGCTACATCATTCCAATATCTAAAGTTACCTTTGGATTTGTATCTGGTGGAAGTGAATTTGGTAACTTATGCAAAGCGCCTATGGAAGATACTTATAAACATCCATTTGGTGGTGGATCTGGAGCTGGTATAACTGTAAAACCAGTAGCCTTCTTAGTTTTAAGAAAAGATGTAGTTCGATTATTACCAGTAGAGCAAAATAATACTTATGATAGAATTGTAGACTCTGTCCCTCAAATTATAGATATAGTAAAAGGATTTTTTAACGAAGATAAGAAAAATAAAAATAATTGTTGTCAAGATTCTGTTTCTGATACCAATTGTGATAATACAGATTCCTCATCTAATAATTTATATTAATTTATATAAGATATATTTTAGTGTTCTAAAATATATCTTATATCTCTTTTAAGATTTCTTCCATATTTTCAACTATTTCATTAGATTTATCTTCATAAAGGTCTAATGAAGGTAGATCTTTTAATTCTTTTAGTCCAAATTGTCTTAGAAATTCATCAGTTGTTCCATATAATATAGGTCTTCCTGGAACTTCTAATCTACCAACTTCTTTTATTAAATCTTTTTCTAATAATCTCTGCATAGCGCTTTCTGATTTTACCCCTCTTATTTCATCAATATCTACCCTGGTTATAGGCTGTTTATATGCGATTATAGCCAAGCTTTCTAAAGATGCTTGAGATAAAGACTGTCTTTTATTCTTTTTTAATAATTTTTGAATATAACTACTATTTTCAGCTTTTGTAACTAATTGATATTCACCATTGATTGATATTAACTTGATTCCTCTCTTTTCATCCTCGTATTCACTTATCATTTCTTCTAATATGTTTTTGATAGTTTTATTAGAAATTTCTAATGCATTACTTAAATCTTTTATAGTTAAAGGGTCTCCACTTACAAATAATAATGATTCTATAGTTGATTTTATTTTAGGCTTTGATGATATTTCTTCAAATTCATATTGAGCCGCTTCCACTTTATTCATTTATTAATCTCCTTTCCATAATTATATCTTCAAAATTATCATCTTGATAAGCTTTAATGATTCTTAGTTTAATAAGCTCTAGTAAAGCTAAAAAGGATACAACAGCTTCTAACTTACACTCGCTATCTTTTATTATCTCCTTAAACTTTATTATTCTATTTTTATCTATAATTGCTAGTAAATCATTCATCTTATCTTCGATTTTATATTTATCCACATATATTTTTCTTTGAATAATATTTTCTTTATTTTGTTTCATTAAGAAGTTCTCAATTAAATTATTATAAATATTATATAAATCTAATAATGTTGTATTTTTAAATATATCTTCTTCTTTGTTATTAATATTTATGTCTTCAATAATCTCTGGTTTTTTAGTATATATATCACCAGAACTTACATACCTCTCTCTAAAAAACAAAGCAGCTCCCTTAATTTTTTTATATTCAATAAGCTTTTCCATTAAGTTTTTCTCTATGTCTTCCTCATTTTCATCTGTATTCTTAATTACAGGTAGTAATTTTTTAGACTTAATTTCTATTAATGTTGCAGCAACTACTATAAATTCAGATGTAATATCTAAATCCATAATTTTCATATCATCCAAATATTTCAAATACTGATTTGTAATTTTATATATTTCAACATTATATATATCCATTTCATTCTTTTTAATTAAATGTAGCAATAAATCAAAGGGTCCTTCAAAATTTGCTACCTTAACCTTTGGCATTTCCATATATCTCATCCGCCTTTAATTATACATTTTCCTTCGAATATATAATATCAATTTTATTTGTAAAGGACAACCTTTTTAAGTTAATTAAGATTTATTGTAATAGTCTAAAAATAAAATACGGAATTGTTTTCAATAATATATATTCATTACTGAAATAATTCCGCACTTTAATTAGAACTATCAAAAAAGATACTTCTATATTCCTTTTCTAAACATATTTTTCATATTAAACTTAAAGTTTTCAAATATTCCACCTAATTTTATATCTCTATCAGAATATAATTCTACTTCTCCAATCTTATCTTCTCCAAGGTAAATTTCACACTTACCTACTATTTCTCCTGCTTTATATTCTTTTTTAACTTCATTTATATTGATTTTTTTCTCAATTTCTTTATTTTCACCCTTTGGAATAATTGCGATTAAATCATCTTTCGCCTTAGCTATGAAGAATTTATCTGTATTTTTGCTTAAATAAATATTTTCTACATCTTCATCTTTTACTAATACTTTTCTACCTTCAAACTTAGAAAATCCAAAATTCATAAGCATTCCAGCATCACGATTTCTTACCTTATAAGTAGGTGCACCCATAATTACTGAAAGCATTCTTACTCCATTCCTTGTTGAAGTTGCAGAAATGCAATATTTTGCTTCTTCCGTATAACCAGTTTTTAAGCCATCACAACCTTCAAAAAACCTTACAAGTTTATTATGATTTACAAGCTCAATTGGTGATAATCTTCCCTCAGATATAGTTTCCATATATGTGCCTGTATACTTTAAGATAGTAGGATGCTTTAATAATTCTAAAGACATAATTGCTATATCTCTTGCAGTTGATAAATGACCTTCCTTTGGTAGACCATTACAGTTTCTAAAAGTTGTATTTGTCATACCTAATTCTTGTGCTCTTTTATTCATCATATCTACAAAAGCTTCTTCTGTTCCTCCTAGATATTCAGCTAAAGCAACTGCCGCATCATTTCCAGATGCAATTGCTACACCCTTTAATAATTCTTCTACAGTTCTTACTTCTCCTGTATCAAGAAGCATAGTGCTTCCACCCATTTTCTTTGCATTTTCACTACATGTTACTTTATCACTTAATGATATTTTGCCACTATCTATAGCTTCCATAGTTAATAGCATAGTCATTATTTTAGTAACAGATGCTGGTGCAAACTTTTCATCAGGATTTTTTTCATATAATACTTTACCTGAAACAGGCTCTATTAATAATGCAGACTTTGCATCTACATTTATACCTTCATCAGTAAAAGTTTCCACACTCCACTCTCCATAAGTTTCAGCATCATCATATGGTTCTACATCAGCTTTTACAGGTAAAATATTTAAAGATAATAAACTTAAAGTTATAACCATAACTTTACTTAAAATTTTTTTATTCATAATATTTCCTCCCTTCAAGCTTATTATTACCAATAAAAATAAAAATATGATAAAAAGAATTAAATTCTTCTTATCATATTTCCATTACTTATTTAACTATATCATATATCAATGGTATTTCTTTATTTAACTCATTAGATATAACTATATTGTTTAAAATTTTATGTTTAGCCTTTTCTATATTATTTATATCATTACTATGAATGTAAGCTAGTACTTCCCCCTCTTTAACTTTATCTTCTCTTTTTTTATTAAGCACTATCCCTACAGCTAAATCTATATCGCTCTCTTTTGTTTCTCTTCCAGCTCCAAGTTCCATAGCTATTAATCCAAAAGCTTCTGCATTAATTTTAGTTACTATTCCACTTCTATTTGCTCTAACTTCTTCAATATACTTAGCTTTTGGAAGTTTATTTGTATCATCAATAAATGAGGAATCTCCTCCCTGTGCCTTAACAAATTCTTTAAGTTTTTCTAATCCCTTACCATTATTTATATTTTCTAATAATAGTGCCTTTGCCTCATCAAAAGTTTCAGCTTTATTAGCACATATAATCATATAACTTCCTAGAGTTAAAGTTAATTCTAATAAATCCTTTGGTCCATTTCCCTTTAATAAATCAATAGCTTCTTTTACTTCTAAGGCATTTCCAATTGCATATCCTAATGGCTGATCCATATCAGAAATTACACCAATCGTTTTTCTTCCGACAGACTTACCTATATTAACCATTTCTAATGCTAAAGCCTTAGCATCCTCTGGAGTTTTCATAAAGGCTCCATCTCCAACTTTAACATCTAGTACAATAGCATCTGCACCTGAAGCTATCTTTTTACTCATAATACTTGAAGCTATTAAAGACATATTATCTACAGTTCCAGTTACATCTCTTAAAGCATATAGCTTTTTGTCTGCCGGAGCTATATTTCCTGTTTGACCTGTTAATGCTATACCAATAGTATTGGAATTATTAATAAACTCTTCCTCTGTTAATTCCACAGAAAATCCACTAAATGACTCTAATTTATCAATAGTTCCACCAGTATGACCTAATCCTCTTCCTGACATTTTTGATACAGGAACTCCCAATGAAGCTACTAAAGGAGTTAAACATATGCTTGTTTTATCTCCAACTCCACCAGTTGAATGTTTATCTACCTTTACACCATCAATTGAAGATAAGTCAATAACATCACCTGAATTTACCATTGCCATAGTTAAATCTGCTGTTTCTTTAGTATTCATTTTATTAAAAAATATAGCCATAAGTAGAGCTGATACTTGATAATCTGGTATCTCTCCCTTTGTAAAACCATCTACGAAAAAATCAATTTCTTCTTTAGACAATTCTTGGCCTTTTCTCTTTTTAACTATTATGTCATACATTCTCATTGAAATATGACCTCCTATTATTTTAGTATTTTGTTTAAAAAGCTTTTCCCATCAATATTATTTTCAATATTAAAATATTCTAAAATAGTCTTACTTATATCAGTAAAGCTTTCTCTAGTTCCTATGTTAATAGGATTAATTTTATTACCGTATACTAATAGAGGTATATATTCTCTTGAGTGATCAGTACTTTCAGTAGTTGGATCACAACCATGATCAGCAGTTAACATTAAAATATCATCTTCTGTCATTTTATTATAAATTTCTTCTAATCTATTATCTAAATCTTCAATTGCCTTACCATATCCTTTAGGATCATTTCTATGTCCATATAACATATCGAAATCAACTAAATTAGTAAATATTAACCCTTCTTTTACCTCATCCATATATTTTAAAGTAGCATCAACACCATCCATATTATCCTTTGTATGGACTGCTTTAGTGACGCCCTTTTTATTATATATATCTTCTATCTTTCCTACTGCTGCTACTTCTTTTCCGTCTTCTTTTAAGTACTCAAGCATTGTTTTTGAGAATGGATCTAAGGCATAATCTCTTCTATTTGAAGTTCTTTTATATTTACCATTTTCCCCCATAAATGGTCTTGCAATAACTCTTCCTACTACATTTTCCCCTATAAGCATTTCTCTTGCTACTTTACACATATTGTATAGTTCATCTAGAGGAATTACCTCTTCATGTGCTGCTATCTGAAAAACGCTATCTGCAGAAGTGTATACTATTGGATAACCGGTTTTCACATGTTCATCTCCAAGTCTTTCAATGATCTCTGTACCAGATGCAACACAATTACCTAATACTCCTTTTTTATTTACTTTTTGTAAGAATTCATTTATTATTTCTTCCGAAAATCCATTTGGATAAGTATTTAATGGAGTATCAAGAATTACACCTCCAATTTCCCAATGTCCTGTTACTGTATCTTTTCCTTTTGATTTTTCTGCAAGTTTTCCATAAGCTCCAATATTATCACTTACTTTATTTAAATATTTAACCCCTTCAATATTCCCAAATCCTAATTTTTCAAGATTATCTATCTTAAGTCCCCCACAGGCTTTATAAGTGTTGTCTAAAGTATGACTACCAACATCTCCATAAAGGTTTGAATCTGGTAGTTCACCTACTCCTAGACTATCCATAACTATTAAAATTACTCTTTTCATTTTACCTACTCCTTTCAAACTATAAAGCCTAGAATTATCTATTCTATGATCTTATTATGCTCTAGGATGGGAGTTTTTATAAACGATATTTATTTTATCGTTATTTATTATTTCATAATATGTGTCCATATAAGTTAGCACTTGATTTCCTAAAAGTTTTTGTACTGCTCGTACATTTGCTCCATTTTGTAATAAATGTACTGCAAAAGAATGTCTAAATGTATTTAAATTGACTTCCTTCTTTATTCCTGCTTTATGTGAATACTCTTTAACAATTCTCCAAACACCTTGTCTAGTCAACTGATTACCATTTAAATTTACAAATAAATTTTCTACTCCTGCGCAAGCAATTCTATCTCTAATTTTAAAATATTCTTTTATAGCTTCTACAGCACTTCTTCCAATTGGAATAAGTCTTTCAAAACGCTTATTATCTAAACATTTTACAAAACTTAATTCTAAATTAACATCATGAACTTTTAAGTTTATAATTTCAGAAACTTTCATTCCTGTTGCATACATTAGTTCTAAAAGCGCATTATCTCTAATTCCTTTATTACAGTCTTTATCTACAATTTTAATTATTCTGTCTACTTCATCAATAGTCAAAATTTCAGGCAATTTTCTAGTAGTGGTTGTATTTTTATAGTAAATTTTAGGAATTTCTTTAACAACTTCTTGATCTTTTAAATAATTATAAAAACTTCTTAGGCTTATTACTATCCTATTTATAGATCGTTCAGATTTACCTTGACTAAGTAAATGTTGTATATATCCTAAAACTGATAAATTGTCGGTTTTCTCTATTGTTATATCCTTACTGTTTAAATATTTAACATATAAATTAACATCCGTTACATAAGCATAAACAGTATTTTCACTTTTATGACTCTTTAATAAAGCTTCCTTATAATTATTCACAATTTCTTTCATAATACTTCCCCTATCCTAATATATATTTTATTCGACAAAAATCTTATAATCCCTTCTTTATTTTCATTAGATTAGGTTATTTTATAAACATTAGTAACTACCAATCTTATTAATCCTGGACTTAAATAGCACTCAATTAAAACTCCTACTATAAATAATATAAAGAAAAAAGATAATTTCATAATTAATCCATTAAAAATGTTCTTACTAAACCTTACACCACCAAAGAATCTTTCTTTTATTTTTGCTGATGATAACTCTAGTGAGATTATACTTATCCCCACAAAAAAAGGAACATAAAGTAAATTTTGTGGAACTGTAGAAGTTAGCGCGATCCAAATTCCCTTTCCCTCGAAAGTAGTCAATAAAAAACTAAAGGTATATCCTAAGGTAAATCCTTTTATTAAATCAATTATTAATATTAAAGGTGCCCCAAAAACAGTAAACCCCAGTGCTATTATAAGTATAATAGTTAAAATATTATTTTTTATAATACTCAAAAGTAATTCATTAGTTTTTACTTCTTGGTTATTAATACTTTTAATAAACCCTGTGAAATAGTCAGATAAATCCTTTGCATCTACTCCATCCATATATTTTATGGTATATGCCCCTAGTAATATACCAACAAAGAAAAATGTTAACACCATTAAATAAAATATTTTATTTTCTTTAAAATTAGAGTTCATCTTCTCTACAAAATTCATAATACTCCCCCTAGAAAGTTGCTATAAAACATAATATGAAAGAATTTATTATAATATTCATAATTGAATATATGTAAATAAAAAAAGTGCATATATATAATTTTAATAATTCCTTATATAAACTAAGGATTATTTCAAATTACACATATCCACTTAAAATTTAAATATAAAATTATAAATATGTAAAAATACTTATAGTTTTCCCATCAATAATTTCACCTTTTTTTATCATTTCCTTAACTTTATTTATATTAATAATTTTGACATTAGTAAATTCATCATCATCTTCATCTTTATTTCCTAACGTTAGGTTCGTAGCCTTATATAAATATATTATTTCATCACAAAATCCTGGTGCCGTAGCAATACATCCTAGATATTCTAAGTTATTTGCTATATATCCAGTTTCTTCTTGCAATTCTCTTTTTGCACATGCTATAGGCTCTTCATTTTTATTAAGCTTACCTGCAGGAATCTCTAATAAATTTCTATTTAATGGTAATCTAAATTGTTCAACTAAAATTATATTGTCTTCATCTAAAAAAGCAATTATTGCAGTGGCCCCAGGATGTTTTACCACATCTCTTGATGTGCCTTTTCCATTTGGTAATATAACATCAACATTTAATATATCTATAAAATTTCCTTCATATATTAATTTTTCATTTAATATTTTTTCTTTTAAATCCATATTCTCTCCCTTTAATTTATAAAAACACTCTTAATTAAGATAAAATCTTAACTAAAAGTGTTTTTAGGAATTATTTTGTTATGCAAATTTAATTTAGTATTTTATATAAATTATTATATTTATAATACAATAATTTTATTCTTTTATCAATGCAAAACTATTTTAATAATTAACTTACTTTATTCTTAAGTCTTAGTTTATCAGCAATTATAGCAATAAATTCACTATTAGTTGGTTTACCCTTTTCNATTCCTGCTTTATGTGAATACTCTTTAACAATTCTCCAAACACCTTGTCTAGTCAACTGATTACCATTTAAATTTACAAATAAATTTTCTACTCCTGCGCAAGCAATTCTATCTCTAATTTTAAAATATTCTTTTATAGCTTCTACAGCACTTCTTCCAATTGGAATAAGTCTTTCAAAACGCTTATTATCTAAACATTTTACAAAACTTAATTCTAAATTAACATCATGAACTTTTAAGTTTATAATTTCAGAAACTTTCATTCCTGTTGCATACATTAGTTCTAAAAGCGCATTATCTCTAATTCCTTTATTACAGTCTTTATCTACAATTTTAATTATTCTGTCTACTTCATCAATAGTCAAAATTTCAGGCAATTTTCTAGTAGTGGTTGTATTTTTATAGTAAATTTTAGGAATTTCTTTAACAACTTCTTGATCTTTTAAATAATTATAAAAACTTCTTAGGCTTATTACTATCCTATTTATAGATCGTTCAGATTTACCTTGACTAAGTAAATGTTGTATATATCCTAAAACTGATAAATTGTCGGTTTTCTCTATTGTTATATCCTTACTGTTTAAATATTTAACATATAAATTAACATCCGTTACATAAGCATAAACAGTATTTTCACTTTTATGACTCTTTAATAAAGCTTCCTTATAATTATTCACAATTTCTTTCATAATACTTCCCCTATCCTAATATATATTTTATTCGACAAAAATCTTATAATCCCTTCTTTATTTTCATTAGATTAGGTTATTTTATAAACATTAGTAACTACCAATCTTATTAATCCTGGACTTAAATAGCACTCAATTAAAACTCCTACTATAAATAATATAAAGAAAAAAGATAATTTCATAATTAATCCATTAAAAATGTTCTTACTAAACCTTACACCACCAAAGAATCTTTCTTTTATTTTTGCTGATGATAACTCTAGTGAGATTATACTTATCCCCACAAAAAAAGGAACATAAAGTAAATTTTGTGGAACTGTAGAAGTTAGCGCGATCCAAATTCCCTTTCCCTCGAAAGTAGTCAATAAAAAACTAAAGGTATATCCTAAGGTAAATCCTTTTATTAAATCAATTATTAATATTAAAGGTGCCCCAAAAACAGTAAACCCCAGTGCTATTATAAGTATAATAGTTAAAATATTATTTTTTATAATACTCAAAAGTAATTCATTAGTTTTTACTTCTTGGTTATTAATACTTTTAATAAACCCTGTGAAATAGTCAGATAAATCCTTTGCATCTACTCCATCCATATATTTTATGGTATATGCCCCTAGTAATATACCAACAAAGAAAAATGTTAACACCATTAAATAAAATATTTTATTTTCTTTAAAATTAGAGTTCATCTTCTCTACAAAATTCATAATACTCCCCCTAGAAAGTTGCTATAAAACATAATATGAAAGAATTTATTATAATATTCATAATTGAATATATGTAAATAAAAAAAGTGCATATATATAATTTTAATAATTCCTTATATAAACTAAGGATTATTTCAAATTACACATATCCACTTAAAATTTAAATATAAAATTATAAATATGTAAAAATACTTATAGTTTTCCCATCAATAATTTCACCTTTTTTTATCATTTCCTTAACTTTATTTATATTAATAATTTTGACATTAGTAAATTCATCATCATCTTCATCTTTATTTCCTAACGTTAGGTTCGTAGCCTTATATAAATATATTATTTCATCACAAAATCCTGGTGCCGTAGCAATACATCCTAGATATTCTAAGTTATTTGCTATATATCCAGTTTCTTCTTGCAATTCTCTTTTTGCACATGCTATAGGCTCTTCATTTTTATTAAGCTTACCTGCAGGAATCTCTAATAAATTTCTATTTAATGGTAATCTAAATTGTTCAACTAAAATTATATTGTCTTCATCTAAAAAAGCAATTATTGCAGTGGCCCCAGGATGTTTTACCACATCTCTTGATGTGCCTTTTCCATTTGGTAATATAACATCAACATTTAATATATCTATAAAATTTCCTTCATATATTAATTTTTCATTTAATATTTTTTCTTTTAAATCCATATTCTCTCCCTTTAATTTATAAAAACACTCTTAATTAAGATAAAATCTTAACTAAAAGTGTTTTTAGGAATTATTTTGTTATGCAAATTTAATTTAGTATTTTATATAAATTATTATATTTATAATACAATAATTTTATTCTTTTATCAATGCAAAACTATTTTAATAATTAACTTACTTTATTCTTAAGTCTTAGTTTATCAGCAATTATAGCAATAAATTCACTATTAGTTGGTTTACCCTTTTCATTGTGGATTGTGTATCCAAACAGCTTATTAATAGCATCTACTTGTCCTCTACCCCAAGCAACTTCTATTGCATGCCTTATCGCTCTTTCAACTCTTGAAGCAGTTGTATTATACTTTTTCGCTATTTAAGGATATAGTTCCTTAGTAACAGCTGATAATAGCTCCATATCGTTTACCACCATTGTTATTGCTTCTCTTAAATACATATATCCCTTAATATGAGCCGGAACACCTATTTCATGAATTATATTAGTTATTTCTGTTTCTAAATCAATCGGTCCCTTTGATACTGGTTTCATTTCATTTTCTAAAACTGTATTAGATTGTTTCTTTACAGTTTCATTAGAATTGTTATTAAATAACTCTCTAATCCTCTTTGTAAAAACATCCATATCAAAAGGTTTAACTACATAGTAATCAGCTCCAAGGGTAATAGCTTTTTGGGTTATTTTATCTTGACCTACTGCAGAAAGTACTATTATTCTTGGCATTTTTTCTAAATGCATAGAATTTAACTTCTCTAGCACTCCTAAGCCGTCTAAATGTGGCATAATTATATCTAATACCACTAAATCTGGTTGTTTTTCTTCAATTAAAGCTAAAGCTTCCCTTCCATCTTTAGCTACTGCAGTAACTATAATATCCCTTTGATTTAATAAATAATCATTTAAGATACTGCAAAACTCCTTGTTATCATCAGCTATTAAAACTGATATTTTTGAATCATTCATACTTTTCTCCCCCATCTTCCCGAATACTCCACATAAAATGAGTAATTAATAGTTCTTTAAATTTTTATCTTTATAAATCTTCTATAAATATTATTTATAGACATACTATTAAATAACTTATCCTTTATCTTGGATATGCTATCATTATATCACAAATTATTTAAATAAAATAGTTTTTTTACAATTTTTTCAAAATTTTATACTCAAATTACATATTGAAATTAATAATATGTAATTATAATTTTACTCTATTATACCTGCATCCTTTAACATCCATTCAATATATATTCCATATCCCACATCAGGCTTATTTATTAAAACATGAGTTACAGCACCGATAATTTTATTATTTTGGATTATTGGACTACCACTCATTCCTTGAACTATTCCGCCTGTTTTTTCTAATAATTCTTCATCTACTACTTTTATTACCATACTTTTAGCGCCTGGCTCTTCTTGAGGTAGAAGCTTAATTATTTCAATATCATAAGCTTTTGGTCCCTCTTCATCGATAGTAGTAATTATTTTAGCTGGCCCTTCTTTTATTTCACTTCTAAATCCTACTTTTAATGGCTCATTAAATATAGGATTTATTAGCTTATTAGACCCATTACCAAAAATACCTGCTTCAGTATTTTTATCAATATTTCCAATACTTTCTCTTTCATTTACGAATAATCCTTTTAATTCTCCTGGAGATCCTTTCTCTCCCTTTCTTACACTTATTATTGATGAATTTAGTAAATTTCCTTCTTTTATTATAAATGGTCTATTAGTATCACCATCTGTTATTGGATGACCTAAAGCACCAAATAAGTTAGTATTTTTATCATAAAATGTTAATGTTCCTATTCCTGCTGTAGAATCTCTAACCCAGAGACCTAATTTGTACTCATTATTTTCTTTTTCTAATTTCACATCTTTTATTTCATTGATACCATTTCTCATATATTCTATGGACACTTTATTTTTTTCTAAATCTCTTATTTTTTTAGATAAATCTGTAGAGTTTTCTATTTCTTTTCCATCAAGTTTTGTAATTATATCTCCTAATTCTATTCCTGAAGTCTTAGCTGGGCTTTCAACCTTTCCTTCTAGAGATTCAATATCAGAATGACCAACTACTAAAACACCCTTTGTTGAAATTTTTATACCAACATTTACTCCTCCTGGATAAACCTCTAAATCTTTTATTTTAGATACTGATACTGATTTTATAGGAATTAATCCTAATAATTTTAGTTCTAGTTTATCTTTTATTATTTTGCTATCTTTTATAAATATATTATTTGAAACCTTAATATCATGAGCATCTTCATTTACATATATTTTTTCTGGCACATTAAACAGATAGAAATAAGTAAATAAACTCAGAATCAACATTGGAGTTATTATCATAACTATATATTTAAATTTTTCCTTTTTCATATTATCTCCTCCTTTGCTTCTGTATTTAACTTTCCCTCATGTCCATTCATATATGCTGTATTAAGATTGTTAAAATCGTTAAAAATTTTAAAGATATAACTTTAAAAAATAAAAAACTAAAATCATGGCAAATAACCATGATTTTAGTTTGTTCAAAATTTTATATACTTATGTATTTATACTATAAGTCTTTTAATATTTCTTTCTTTTTAATTTCTGCAAAAGCAACCATTTCTGATGCATTTTCTAAAGTTACATCACTCACTTCATCTCCACTAGTCATTTTTGCAATTTCCTTAATTTTTTCGTATTTATCTAAAGTTCTAATCTCTGTAAAGGTCTTTCCATCCTCAACCTTTTTAGAAACAAAATAATGACAATCAGATAAAGCCGCTATTTGTGGTAAATGTGTAATACATAAAACTTGATGTTTTGCTGATACTTCATACATTTTTTCTCCAACTCGCTTTGCAATAGTTCCACTAATTCCTGTGTCTATTTCATCAAAGATTAAAGTAGGTATTTGATCTTTGTCCACAAATACACATTTCATAGCAAGCATAATTCTTGAAAGTTCACCACCAGAAACTACTTTTTCTAAAACTTTTAATGGTTCTCCTGGGTTTGTTGAAATTAAGAAAATAACATCATCTAAGCCTCTAGAATTAAAATTATTACTTTTTTCTATTTCTATTTTTATTTCTGACTTTTCCATTCCAATATAATTCAATTCTTCTTTAATTTCTTTTTCAAGACTTATTGCATATGATTTTCTAATATTATGCATTACTTCACATATATTTTTCATTTCTTCTTCTATTTTAATTTTCTTTGAATTTAACTCATTAATTATTTCTTCAGAATTAACTAACTCATCATATTGCACTTTTAAATTTTTTAAATAATTTAAAATATCATCAATAGACTCTCCATATTTTTTCTTATATAAACTAATTTCATATATTCTTGAATTTATTTTTTCAAGTTCAAATTCATCAAAATAAATTTCAGAAGATATATCTCTTATTTCTCTTGAGATATCTTCTAAAATATATAGAGAATCTTCTATTCTTTCTCTTTTATCTTTTATTTTTTCGAAATGTTTTTCAACTAAGGAAAGCTCATTTACTACCTTAGAAAGACCTTCTATTACTGAAACTCCTTCCGATGGACTATCTAATATAGAATAACTCTTACTTAGAGCTAAAGAAATTTTTTCTGCATTAGAAAGTAAGTTAAACTCATCCTTTAAATCTTCCTCTTCATTTACTTTAAGATTAGCTTTTTCAATATCATCTATTTGAAACTTTATATAATCTAAAAGTTTCTCCCTATCAGTATTTCCATTTAATTCATTAATTTTTTCAACAATTAAATTTTGTTCTTTTCTCAAGTCTTCATATGTATTTAAATAGGATAAAATTTCTTCTCCTATGTAATCATCTAAATAAATTATATGAAAGGCCTTATTTAATAAATTTTGATTTTGATGTTGACCATGTATGTCTAATAATTTTTCTCTTATTTTCTTTAAATATGATAAAACTACCGACTTCCCATTTACCTTTATTATACTTTTACCTAATAAAGTTGTTTCTCTAGAAATTATCAAAATTTCATCTTCAATATCTAATTCATTTAAAATATTAACTAATTCAGGATTGTCTATTGAAAAAACTGCTTCAACAAAGGTTTTATTCTCACCATATCTTATTAATTCTTTAGAAAACTTTCCACCTAAAACATAATCTATAGTATCTATTAATATAGATTTACCGGCTCCAGTTTCTCCTGATAAAATATTAAATCCTTTTCCAAACTCAACACATAATTCTCTAATTAGAGCAAAATTCTTAATATTTAATTGTAATAACATTTAATATCACCTTTAATTTATAATATCATTCTTCTAACTTTTTCAACTAAATCTTCAGCCTTATCTAAGCTTCTAGCCAAAATAAATATAGTATTATCACCTGCAATGGTACCTGCAACTTCAGTGTCAAACAAAGTATCAATAGCTTCAGCTACAGCCATTGCTGAACCAGTCAAAGTTTTTACAACAACAAAATTATCAACATTTTCTACTGATACTGCTGCATTTATTAATATACTTGATAATTTATCATTTATATCTTTAGTTTCTTTAGAAGAAGCTGCATATTTATAATTTCCTGAAACACCTTGCATTTTTATAAGCTTTAGTATTTTTATATCTCTTGATACTGTAGCCTGAGTAACATCAAATCCAGCTCTTTTAAGTTCCTCTGCTAGCTCTTCTTGTGTTTCTACATCTTTTTCACTAATTATCTCTAGTATCTTATTATGCCTTCTTGACTTCAAATTAATCACCTTCACAATCTTTCCAATTATTTATAATCTTTGCCCGTAATACTTTAAAATAATCATAATCATCAAACAAAATTATCTTAGCATACTCTTTTGCTTTTTTTATATTTATTATAGCTTCTTCATTATGAGTAACTGTTTTTTGACCATCAAAAATAATATTAAATTCCTCATTATTATTTACTATTTTAACTTGAATATTACTATTACTATTTAGTACGATAGGTTGAACACCTGTAGTATGGGCACATATTGGTGTCAATGTAATTGCATCAACAGTAGGATAAACAAATGGTCCTCCAGCTGAAAATGAATATGCAGTAGATCCTGTAGGAGTTGCAATAATTAATCCATCTCCTTTAAAATTATAATACCTTTTTCCATCAATAAATATTTCAAATTTTATCATTCTAGACAAGCTGCCTCTAGCAATTACTATATCATTTAATGCTAATGATTCATTAATCTTCTTTTCTAAAGGTAAATTGCAAGTTAATAACATTCTCTTTTCAGAAGAATAATTTCCATCCTTTAGTTTCTTAAAAGCTTTATCTATATCTGAAAATTCAATACTTGATAAAAATCCTAAATTCCCTATGTTTATTCCTAGAATAGGAACATCTAATTTCCCATTAATACCTCTAGCTACACTTAATATAGTTCCATCTCCGCCTAAGACTATTATAAGATCAAGTAATTCCTTAAACTTATAATTTATTATATCATAACTATTAAGCATAATTATCTCTACATTGTCGAAATATTCATATAGCTTTTTTTCTACTATTAAAGCCAATTCTTTATTTTTATCTTTTGATAGATTAATTGCAATTGCAACCTTTTTCACAATAATGCCCCCCATAGTGTACTTATAGCCATATATTTTATTAAAGACTTCAAGCTTAATCAAGAAGTCTTTAATAAAATTAACTTTAAACATTATAATAAATCATGAGATTCATTTACGACCTTTTCTACATCTTCTACATTAAAAGTACTTTCTTTATTTTTATCTTTACTAAAATATACTAAATACTCTATATTTCCTTCTGGTCCTTTAATAGGTGAATAACTTAAAGATAGAATATTTAAATTTTCACTTTGTAAATATTCAACAATGCCCATCACGACCTCTTTATGAACATTTATATCTCTAACAACACCTTTTTTGCCAACCTTTTCCTTCCCTGCTTCAAACTGAGGTTTTATCAGCGCAACCACTTCTCCAATGTCACTTAATAAATTTAATGTTGCAGGCATAATTTTCTTTAATGAAATAAAGGAAACATCAATCGATGCAAAATCTAATTTTTCTCCTATATCTTCTGGGGTTACATACCTAATATTAGTTCGCTCCATGCAAACTACCCTAGGATCTGTTCTTAGCTTCCATGCAAACTGTCCATATCCTACATCAACAGAAAAAACCTTAACAGCTCCATTTTGCAACATACAATCCGTAAATCCACCTGTTGAAGCCCCTATATCCATACATACTTTATTATTTAAAGATAAATTAAACTCCTTCATTGCTTTCTCAAGCTTTAGTCCACCTCTACTTACATATGGCATTTCTTGGCCTTTGAAAATGATATCTGCATCTACATTAACTTTTTCTCCAGCTTTATCCACTCTTTGCCCATCAACAAATATTTTTCCTGCCATAATGTTTGTCTTTGCTCTTTCTCTTGAAGTAAATATTCCCTTTTCAACTAAAAGTATATCAAGTCTTTCTTTTTTTCCAGACATTTTTATCTCCTTTATTCATTAAGTTCTATAATAGATTCTGCAATTCCTTCTGGATCTAAATTATTTTCTTTATATAATATCTTCACATCTCCCTGAGGAACAAATGTATTATTAAATCCTAAAGCTTTAAATTTCTTTTTAAAGCCTAACTCGCTTAATTTCATTAATACATAACTGCCAAAGCCTCCATTAATCATGTTATCTTCAATAGTTACAATATTATAATTATCTTTTATTAATTCCATTAACATACCGTCATCTAAAGGTTTCACAAAAGTAGCATTAATTATCATTGGATTAATACCTTTGTTTATTAATATTTCTCTTGCTAACAAAGCATGTTGCAACATCTTTCCTACAGCTACAATTGCCACTTTTTCTCCTAATACTATCTTTTCCCATTTCCCGAATTCAACTGTATTAAGTGGAATAATTTCCTTACAAATATCAGCTCCTCTTGGATATCTTATAGCAACGGGACCATTATGATCTAAAGCCCATTTTAGCATTACCTTAACTTCATCTAAATGCTTAGGTGCTAACACAGTCATATTGGGAATTTCTGAAAGGTAAGATAAATCAAAAATTCCTTGATGAGTTTCTCCATCTTCTCCAACTAATCCAGCTCTATCTATTGCAAATACCACTGGCATGTTTTGAATACATACATCATGAATCACTTGATCGAAAGCCCTTTGTAAAAATGTTGAATATACTGCAAAAACAGGCTTTAGATTTGCTGCTGCAAAACCTGCTGCTAATGTAGTAGCATGCCCCTCTGCTATTCCAACATCAAAAAATCTATTAGGATACTCTTTAGCAAAATCTTTAAGTCCTGTTCCATCAGGCATTGCTGCTGTAATAGCTACTATCTTTTCATCCTCTTTAGCTAATTCAATCATTGCATCTCCAAAGGCTTTAGAATAAGTTCGCTTACTAGGTATATTAGTTTCTCCACTTTCTAAATCAAATGGGCTTACACCATGATATTTATTAGGATTCTTCTCAGCAAGTTCATAGCCTTTTCCCTTATTTGTAACAACATGAATTATTACAGGATCCTCAATATTTTTTGCCATTTCAAGCACTTCTGTTAAAGTTTCTATGTCATGTCCATTTATAGGACCTATATATTTCAAACCCATATCTTCAAAAAGCATGGAAGGAACAATAAATTGCTTTAAACTATCCTTAAATCTTGATATGCAACTTGCTACCTTTTCTCCTGTTTTTGATGTTTTTAAAGTTTCATTTATATTTGACTTTAGTTTATTATATTTCGGTTCCATTCTTAATTTATTTAAATGCATTGATAAACCACCAACATTAGGTGAAATAGACATTTGATTATCATTCAAAATAACTATCATTTTTGTTTTATTAAATCCAACATCATTTAAAGCTTCTAAAGCCATCCCTCCAGTTAAGGCACCGTCACCTATAACTGCTATAACTTCATTTTTTTCTTTTTTAATATCTCTAGCTCTCGCCATTCCTAAAGCCGCAGATATAGAAGTACTACTATGCCCTGTATCAAAGGCATCATATTTACTTTCACACCTTTTAGGGAACCCGCTTAATCCATTGTATTGTCGCAATTTATCAAATTGTTCTTTTCTACCTGTCAATATTTTATGAACATAACATTGATGTCCAACATCCCATACTATTTTATCTTTTTCTAAATTAAAGCTCTTAAATAAGCTTATAGTAAGTTCTACTACGCCTAAATTAGAAGCTAAATGTCCTCCTGTTTTAGATACACTATCTATTAAGAATTCTCTTATTTCATTAGCTAAAACTTCTAATTCAACATTAGTTAACTCTTTTACTCCTTCAGGAGAGGTAATTTTATCTAATATTCTACCCATAATTAAACCTTTCTTTCTATTAAAATTCCCTATTTAATAACTCTAAAGTTAAATCTTCTAATTCTATAGCATTTACAGAAAGGCCCTTCAGCAATTCAACACATTCTTTTGTTAATTTTATACATTCATTTTCACAATACTCTAATCCAAATAAGGATATAAAGTTTGATTTATGATTATTTTCATCGCTTTTTGTATTTTTACCAAGTTTCGAAACATCTCCAACAATATCTAAAATATCATCTTTTATTTGAAAGGCTAACCCAAGTTTTAAACCAAAATCATTTAGTATCTTTATATCTTCTTTAGGAGCATTTGCTAATATAGCTGCTGCTACTATAGATACTCGTATAAGTTCACCAGTTTTCTTATTATGCATATAAATAAGCTCATCTTTTGATATTTGTTTGTTTTCATTGATAATATCTACTATCTGACCACCAATCATACCTTCCGGTCCAGCTGCTTCTGCTATTTCTTTTGAAGCTAGTAAAGCTTTATCACCATTTTTTATAGAAAACTTCATAAGCATACTCATTGCCTCATTTAATAGCATATCTCCCGCTAAAACAGCTATACTTTCCCCAAACTTTTTATGATTAGTTGGCATTCCTCTTCTTAAATCATCATTATCCATACATGGCAGATCATCATGAACAAGTGAATAAGTATGAATCATTTCTATTGCTGAGGCCATTTCTATTACGTCTTCATAATTATCTTTATATAATCCATAAGTTAATAAAAATAATATAGGTCTAATTCTTTTTCCCCCTATATTAATACTATAGCTTGCTGAATCATATATAATTCTATTATAACTTCCTTTGCCCTTAAAATACAAATTTAAATAATTATTTATATAATCCCTATAATAATTAATTTTATTACTCATTCTTTAGCTCCATTTCCATATTTTCTTTAATTACAGTTAATTTACCCTCTAAAGAATTTATAGTTTTATATAATTTATTTATTAGCTTTACTCCATTTTCATATTCTTTCATTAATTCTTCAAGCGGAAGTTCATTATTTTCCATCTTACTTAAAATATCTTGAAGATTAAGCATCATATCTTCATAGGATTCTTTTTTAGCCATAAACTTTCTACTCCCTTTTACTTTTTGAAATTTTATTTTAAAATTTTAGTCTTAACTTTTCCATCATTAAATATTATATTAATTTCCTCAATACCTTCTAATTGTTTTTTAGAAGATATTATATTATTATTTGTATCTTCAACAATTGTAAATCCCTTCTTAAGTACATTAATTGGATTATGTGCTTCAATTAAATCATTTAATGATTTAATTCTTATTTTTTCTTTTTCCATCCTATTTATAAATATATTACTTATCCTTTCATAGACTCTATCTATTTCTATATAAGAATTAGATAAAATAACTTCAGGACTATTTGAGTATAGTAATCTTTTATAATTATCTAGCCTTCCTTTTTCGTATTTTATTGTATCTAAAATTATTTTATTAATTTTACTTTCGTAATCCTTTATTGTATTTATTATATCACTTTCCAAGGGAACTGCTATTTCTGCTGCTTGAGATGGTGTTGAAGCCCTATAATCACTAACAAAATCTGAAATTGTAAAATCAACTTCGTGTCCAACTGCAGATATAATAGGTATTTTAGACTTAAATATTTCTATTGCTAGTTCTTCTTCATTAAAATTCCATAACTCTTCTAAAGAACCACCACCTCTACCTATAATAATTGTATCCACATTCTTTTTTTCATTGAAATATTTAATTCCTTTTATTATAGATTTGTAAGCTCCTTCTCCTTGAACTAAGGCTGGATATAATACAATATCTACTAACGAAGTTCTTCTTCTAGTTACATTTATTATATCTCTAATTACTGCTCCAGTTTCTGATGTTACTACTCCTATTCTTTTAGGCATTTTAGGAATGGATTTTTTATGTTCCTCATTAAAATAACCTTCCTCTTGTAGTTTCTTCTTAAGTTCTTCAAATTTAATATGAAGTTCTCCAAGTCCCTCTTTTTGTAATTTCTCTACATATAGTTGAAGAGCACCTGTTCCTTGATAAATAGAACATCTTGCATTAGCTATAACTTGCATACCATCTTCTAATTTAAAATCAAGACCCATGCTACTATTTTTAAACATTACACAATTGATTTTGCTTACTGAATCCTTTAAGGAAAAATATATATGTCCACTACTATGATACTTTAGGTTAGATATTTCTCCTCTTGCTATTAAATTATTTAGTATAAAATCATTATCTAATATTTTTTTTATATAATTATTAACCTCACTAACTGTTAAAGTTTTCATTCTCATTGTATTCTAACGCCTCACATGAATTCCTAATTAATAAAGTAGTAGTTAAGGCTCCAACTCCTCCTGGAACTGGGGTTATCATTTTTATTTCATTGATAACATTATCAAAATCAACATCACCAGTAATTTTTCCATTATATGAAGATGTACCTACATCTAATATTATAGAATCTTTATTCACATATTCCTTATTAATATATTTTGCTTTTCCAATTGCTACTACTAGTATATCTGCATTTTTACATATATCTTTTAAGTTCTTTGTTTTAGAATGACATATAGTTACAGTTGCATTTTTATTAAGTAATAGCTGCGCTACTGGTTTGCCTACAATATTACTTCTTCCAACAACCACTACATTTTTACCTTCTAATTCAATATTATATCTTTCTAATAATGTTATTACTGAATTTGGTGTGCAAGGTAAAAATACTTTATCTCCACAATAAAGCTTTCCTTGATTATTAAAGGTTAAGCAGTCTATATCTTTACTTGGCGAAATAGTATTTATTATTTTCTTTTCATTTAAACCATTAGGTAAAGGAAGCTGAACTATTATTCCATCAACATTTTTATCTCTGTTTAAATCTTCTATTAAGTTTATAAGTTTATCTTCTTTTATTTTTTCATCTAATAATAATTTATTAAAACTAACCCCAAGAGAAGTAGCTAACTTCTCTTGACTGTTTATATAATAAATTGATCCTCCATCATTCCCAACTAAAAGTGAAACTATTTTAGGAGCTCTAAGACCTCTATTTTTTCTATTTTCCACAAAATTTTTTATCTCATCTTTTATATCTTGAGAAATCATTTTACCATCTATTATCTTCCCCATTATAAAACAGCCCCCATTTTCATTATAAATTTTTAAATGCTTTATCTAGTACTCCATTTATAAAAGAAACACTCTTTTCATCAGAATACTTTTTAGTCATTTCAATAGCTTCGTTAATAGCAACTTTCTCTGGAACATCATCTATATATAGCATCTCTCCTATTGCAAGCCTTAATATTGATAAATTTACTTTCGAAACTCTATCTATCTTCCAATTAGTTAAAGCTTCTTCTATTTTAGTATCAATTACTACTTTATTTTCTTCTAGTTTATTAAGAATTTTTTTTATGTATTCTAAATCTATAGTGTTTAATTTCATTTCATAATCTTCTAGAAAAGTTTCAATTGTTTCCTCTAATGTGTTTTTGCTTAAAGTCATCCCAAATAGTAATTCCATTGCTATTTCTCTCGATCTTTTTCTATTCATAATATCCTCCTAAGTATTGTTAATAATATTATTAACCTTATATAACTTTCTAATCATAAATATACTACAACAAAATTATTTAAAGCACAAGAAAAACACCCTCTGAAAAATCAGAGGGTGAGATTAATTTTCTTTATTTTCTTCTTTTTCAGTTTTTGGAACATAAATGCTTTGAACATTAATATTAACTGCAGTTACATTTAACCCTGTCATAGTTTCAACAGTTTTCTTAACATTTTCTTGAACAGCATTTACAACTTCAGGTATCTTAACACCATACTCAACTGCTAGATTTAACTCTATTATTGCATAATCTTCATTTAATGTTACTCTAACGTTTTTGCCAGCGTTTTTCTTACCCTTTAACAATTGTGATATGTTATTACCTACTAGATGTTGTAGATCCTCTACTCCATTTATTTCTTCTGCAGCTATTCCAGCTATTACACTTACAACTTCATCAGAAATTTTTACTATGCCTAAATTTTCTTCGTAATTCTTATTATCCATTTGATTACCTCCTAAGCGTTTTGAATTCAAAACTCTTTCATATGTTAATTATATCAAAGCTAAGTTTATATTACAACGAATTATTTCTTTGGTTCAATAATTACATCACTTATACCAGTTACATTTTCTACTATTTCTTGAATTGAAACTGTATCTGCTTCTGTTAGTTCCTCTGCTTTTACAACTACTCTTACATTATTATCTCCCTCTATTGAACATAATACATCTTCAAATCCTTTATTTTTTATACTTACTTCCACACTTCCTTCTTTATCCTTTAGCATAGTCTTAACTCTTAATTCATTTGATGCTAAATCCTTTTCTTCTTGAGATGTTTGCTCGTTAGCTATAAGTTCAGTTAATTGTTGTATGGTAACTGCATCCTTTTTATCTTTTTCACTTCTTAGAGCATAAAAATACTCTTGACTTCCTAAAGTTTCTTCATCTTTATCTTTTTCATTATCTGTTCCTTGTTGTGATATTACTTGGCTAAAATCTGTTGGATCATTTAAACCAGTTTTATTTATCCTGGCTGCTATAACTCCTACGCACACTATAAGAGCCATAAGTGTGAAAATAATACCAAATTGTTTTTTTGTCATTTAAACTTCCCTCCATCTATTTTTCATATTATTTATATGCTAATATTTCATAGGATATACATTAACCTTATCTATTGAAATGCCATATAATGTAGATACTGCAACTTGTATATCATACTTAACTTTAGCACTAGTAGCTCCCTCCGCTACTATTAAAACTCCATTTATCTCAGGCTTATTCACTTGTAGTATATATGGCTCATTCTTGCTACCATCGCCAGACATTACTACCTTGCTTCCACCTGTTTGTTGCGTAGTTGCTCTCTTACCACCTTGACTATCTGTTTCTTCTGTTACTGCTTCTTGGGTAGTTTTCTCTGTTGCAGGTACCTTGACTTCACCAGTTTTAAAATAAATCATAACCTCTACTTGTCCAACATTTTCTATTTTACCTAACAACTTTGTTAACTCTTGCTTCTCATTTTCTTCATAATTATCTACAGTTGTTTTAGCCTCTTCTTCTAAATTGCTTGAACTTACTAAATTAGAGTTCAATGACTCTTTTTCATTCTTTTTTCTTGTGTTACTTAAAAAACTTATGGCAAGTAATACAAAAGCTAATATTAGTGCTATTACTACGACGTTTAAAAACTTTTTATCATTAATTATATTTGCCAAATCACCTTTAATTTTACTTTTTCCCATTTTCTCACTCCCATTAATTCATTTTATATACCATTATCTTATCTTTAGTTATATTAAAAGTTTGTGATAAATAATTTATAATTTCCTCTTGATTACTTACTTCTTCATTTGACGAAGATACTTCTGTACTTTTCTCTTCACGACTTATAACTATTTTTTCTATTTTAGAAACTCCTTTATCCTTAACTTTAATTTTGATTCCATTGATTGAATAAGATATATTACCCATATTAACTTCACATTCTATTGCTGACTCAAACTCTAAATTCTCAAATTTCTCCTTTAATAATCTGTTACAGTTTTTTTCTAAGTTTTCTCTAAAAGCAATTTCATTTGTATTTTCCTTATATACTTCATTTGCTTCAAAAGATTTATTATCTACTAATTGTATATATTCCTCCACTTTTTTTGATAATCCATCTTCTCCTTTACTAATAAATGAAAATATAGGACTTATCATAACTGCTATTAAAATTGTACCTAAAACAAATTTCAAATATTTTTTCATACTATTATCTGGTGATATCAATTCTATTGCAGTAATTAAAATAAGCATACTTACTAAGGTTATAATAAACCCTTTTATTTCATCCATCCATCTATCCCCCTATAACAAATTTGCCAGCTGATGCCATTATAGCTAACAAAACAAAAAACATTAAACTTACTGATAATACACAAGACATTAGTAATATTAAGGAATCCCCTGCTGAAGCAATAGAGCTAGTTATTCTTTTATCGCTTATTGGTTCTATAACAGCTGCAGTAAGCTTATAAACAAATGAGATTAATATAAGTTTAATTATTGGATAAATCATCATGAAGATAATAACAATTAGCCCAATAGAACTAACAGCATTCTTTATTACTAATGAATATCCTGCAACAGAAGCAATAGCATCGGAAAAAGCTTTTCCTACTATAGGTATAAAATTATCAATTGCAAACTTTGCTGTTTTTAAAGTAACTGCATCTATAGTTGAAGAAGTTATCCCTCTTACGGTTAGTAATCCTATAAATACAGTTAATATTATTCCCTGTATCCATATAGTTGTTTGTTTTGTCAGCTTACACAAATTGCCTATTTTATGTTCAGATGATATATTATTTGTAAATTCTAAAACAAAGGTTATAAGTATTAATGGTATTATTACAGTTGTATAAATTCTTGGTATTATTAATGTTGCTCCCATAATTATTGGATCCATAGTTGCTGCTTGGGTAAATCCTCCAATAGAACCTAGCATTATTACTAGTACAGGCAATATTGCTGCCATAAAGTCTGATAAATCTTTAATAATATCTAGAGCTATATTAATAGATACAATAAAGCTTTTAGATAAAATTATTATTAAAATTGCATAGCATGCAAAAAAAGCAATATTAGAAATCCCTTCATTAGAAAATGCTGATTGCAAATTTTTTAGTAAAGAGCACATAATGGCAATTATAATAATACTAATTGACAAAGTAAGTACAGTTTTCACCTCTTTAAATAAGAAACTTACTATAGCATTACTTATTGTTTTTAATGATAAATTTCCTTCTCCATTTTTAATATACCCTTTTATATATTCTACCGGATCCAAATCATTTAAAATTTCAATTTCAGATTTTACATTATTTATATAACTGTATAGAGAATTTAATTTATTATTTACCTCTGGGTTTTCAAGGATACTTCCGGCTTCAGTTATTTCATTATTAATATTTATGTCATTTTCATTTGCTAGTACATTTTTAGAACTATAACCTATAAAAATAATAATTACTATGGTTATTATTTTTATAAGTTTCTTAGTTAATAATCTTTTAAACATATAAACACCTACAATATTTGCAAAATAGATTGTAATACAGCCATAAGTATAGGTATTGCTAAAGTTAAAATTAATATCTTAGCTGAAAACTCAACTTTACTTGCTATACTTGAAGCTCCAGCATCCTTGCATATTTCACTACAAAATGTTGCTAAATAGGATATGGCAAGTATCTTTAAAACAACCCCAATATAAACTGTATCTATATTAGCCTTAGAAGAAATTTCTTTAATAAAAAATATTATATCTGTTAAACTTGAAATAACTAATAAGAAAAGTATAACTCCAGCTGCTAATGAAATTAATACTGCCACGTCACTCCTTCTATCTTTGAAAATTAAATATATAAATAATGCTACAAAAGTAAAGGCTACTATTTTTATAATTTCCATATCCTTCACCTATAGCATAAACATTGTTCTAACAGTATTAAACAAATTACTGATTAAACCAATAACTGTTATAAGTATAATTACTATTCCTGCAATATTTATAATTACTGCAACATCATCTTTTCCACTAGCCTTTAAAACCTTATCAATTACTATTAGTAAAACTCCCATAGCCCCAATTTTAAACAAAATACTTATATCTAGCATTTATTCCCCTCCTACTAAAATAAAAAAATTGCAATCATAGCACCAAAACATATACCTATTGCTCTATACATTTTTGAATTTTTCTTTGCTAATTCATCTGCTGATTTACAGTTAATCTTCATATTTTCAATAGTTAAATTAAATAGCTTATCTTGTCCATATACTCCTGACTCCCCTAATCCTTTTAGGAAATCTTTAATTATGACTTTATCCTCTTCACATAAATTAAAACCTGATTTTTTCTTTACATATTCATCTTTAAAAGCTTCATATACACTTTCTGTACTTCCACTTCGAAGCTTTGAACCAACACTTGATAAAATATTGCTTACTGGATCTTCTACCTTTATTGACACATAGTTTAAAGCATCTGGTAAAGGAGTATTAGAATACATAACCTCATTATTTAAAAACATAATTGCTTTTAATATAGATTTAAGCTGTTTAGTTCTTTTTTTAAATGTTTCTCCATAGTAAAATCCTAGATAGGTACTTGATAAAAATATTATTGTAATTGATATTATTTTAAGCATTTAAATTCCCCCCCAGTTCCTATGGAATATATATTTTCTATTGTACCTGGTCCTTTTCTATTACTTAAAACAACAATTCTTTCTAAAATAGAATTTTCTAGCAAATCATTAAGTACTTTCCTTTTATAAACATCTTCTATACTGTATCCATGAATAGTGATTATTATATTAACTCCTGAATTAAAAGCCATATTAAGAGCCTCTATATCCCCCTTTGTTCCAATTTCATCACAAACTAATATTTCTGGTGATAAGCTCCTTATAGCCATTATCATTCCATCCTTTTTAAAACAATTATCTAAGATATCACTCCTAAGACCAACATCTAGTTGAGGAACTCCATTAAAGCATGAAGCTATTTCACTTCTTTCATCAATTATAGATACTTTTTTACCTACCAAATTATTAATTGGCATTCCATTTGAAATATTTCTAGCTATATCTCTTAAAATTGTTGTTTTTCCACACTTAGGTGGAGAAATAATTAAAGTATTATAAACTTTATCATTAAAAACTATATATTTCATAATTTCATTAGAACAGCCCTTAACTTCTCTACATATTCTTATATTTATAGAAGATATATTCCTTATTGTTCTAACTTCACCTTTTGATATTACACATTCCCCAGCTATACCAACTCTATGTCCACCCTTAATTGTAATGTATCCTTGTTTTAATTCTTCTTCATAAGCATATAAAGAATAATTAGATATTCTTACCAATATTTGTTTTATATCATTTACTGTTGCTACTCTTCTTAATATAGTTTCTTTATTAGATAAAATGATTATTATAGGCTTATTTGCTTTTATCCTTATTTCTTGCAAAGATTCATTTGCTAAATAATTCTTAATTTCATTACTTATATCTATTGGTAATACCCTTAAAATTTCATCCTCATTCATTAACTTCTCACTTCCTTTTCCATAGTTATATTTAAGATTATTTCTATCTATCAAATAATATTCATACTAATAATTAAATATGTAAAATATTTAAAAATAACTATAAAAAAAAGTTGTAAAGAATGATTAAATCATTTTTACAACTTTTATTTTTATAAATAGAATTATATTTATTAAATTGCATCTTTATTACAAAATGGACACGGTAAATTCTTGTTCTTGTTTATAGATTCTTTTTCAACAAATAAAGGCTTATCGCAGTGCTTACAATTTATTTCTACATATTCTTCTTCTATTTCCATTAAGTCCTCAATAGAAACCTCTTCAAAAAGCTCATCTTGTAATCCTATAATATCTTCGTCAATATACTTAACACTTTCCTCTAAGGATTCTTGTTTATCGTTCATCTCTTCTATAGAATAAGTAATGTCTTCAATTATGGATAATAAACTTCCAAATAAATTTTTATATTTATCATCTTCAATACACGATAATTCATCTTTAATGTTTTCAATTTTATCTTTAAATTCTTTCATATTTTCACTTCCTTAAAAAATAAAACTAAGCCATTTACATTATTCCCTAATATTATAACAAAAAATTCAAAAGCATAATAGAATAAAAAGCTAAGTAAAAACTTAGCTTTTGATTATTATACTCTTTCCATGTATTCACCAGTTCTAGTGTCTACTCTAATTACATCTCCTTCATTAACAAACATAGGAACATTTACTACTGCTCCTGTTTCTAATGTTGCAGGCTTCATAGCATTAGTAGCTGTATTTCCTTTTACTCCTGGATCTGCTTGAGTTATTAATAATTCAACAAAGTTTGGAGCTTCTACTGAGAAAGCTTCTCCCTTATAGAATTTAATTACTGCAAACATGTTTTCTTTTATAAACTTTATAGCATCTTCAACTTTCTCATAGTTTAATGGTATTTGTTCAAAAGTTTCTTGATCCATGAAGTAATATAATTCTCCATCTGAATAAAGGTATTGCATTTCTTTTCTTTCTATTACTGCTTCTTGAAGCTTAGTTGTAGGGTTGAAAGTAGTATCAGTAACTCCGCCTGAAATAACGTTTCTAAGCTTAGTTCTTACGAAAGCTGCACCTTTTCCAGGTTTAACGTGTAAGAAGTCTATTACTGTATAAACTTGTCCTTCATACTCGAAAGTAGTACCTTTTCTTAAATCTCCTGCTGATATCATTAAATATCCCTCCAAAAACTTTATTACATATTTAGTATAACTCCCTGGTTACCTAAATAGTCATAACTTCAACAATGTTTATGACATAACAAAAATATTTTATCAAAATTCACAAATAAATGCAATTATTTATATTAATATCTAGTAATTTTCTGTATTTATTTGCTTAGTAGGTCTACTTCTAATAATATATTACTGTTTTCATAATTTAAACTATAACTAATTATATTATAGTAATTTAGTTTTCCTATATCCTTAAGAACTTCTTCTTTGCTTCCTTCTAATAAACACTTTAATTTCCAATTACCATCTTCAATCTTATTATAGCTTAAAATTGTTAAAGTATTATAATCATTAAAATCCCTCATTATTTCTTTAATATATTTTGCATTTTTTTCTTTAGTTATACCATAACTATCGTTGAAATTCGAATCTTTATTTATATCTATTTTTTTAAAATTTATTAATATAAAACACTGGATTAATGTTAATAAAATAACTAATAAATACAAAATACTCTTTTTAATCATAATTCTACCTCAGCAGTAAAATTTGTTTCATTATTAAAATTTAAAATATTAATTTTAATAATTTCTTCCTTTTCCATATTATATATTTCTTCAATAGATTTAACTTCAATAAGTCCATGGTTATTTTGAATCTTCATACTACTAATATTATTATTAATTATATTAAGAGCTTTCTTTATCTTTTCTTTATTAATATCTATATCATCATTATTAATATTAACTACTGGAATAACTTTATTATTTATTATATTATTTTTTATCTTTGAAACTGAAGTTGGAATTATAAAAATATTAATTATTAACAAAATAGTAAGTAATCTATTATTATTTCTATTAGCTTTACTGTTTATTTTATTTATAAAATCTAAAGGTATAAAGTTTTTATTTTTAACATATATCCTCATCTGTTCCTACTCCTAAATTAATAAAATAATCAATTTCTATATCTTTAATTTCTTTACTTTCTTTTATATATTTATCAACTACTAAAATAGTATCCTTTCTTCTTTTATCATTTATATATCCTTCTAATTCACTAAAACTTTTATTCATTATTAAATCAGTAATTAAACAATTTTCTATGGTTAATACATTATAAAGATTTTTCACCTTATATATAATCAAAAAATCTTTATTCCCCCTATACTTTTTTACTATAAGATTTTTCACTTTAAACTGTATTGGTTCAATGCTTAATTCTATTGCATCTTCATATAATATTCTGAATTTGTCATTCCTTAAAGAATATAAATAAATTACTTTATTCTCCTTATCTAATTCATAATGAAATAAAAGATTATTCTTATTTGTAAAATCTTCATTTATCTTTTCCTCTATATATTTCTCAACTTTATTTCCAAGATAAATATATTTCTTTATAAATATATTTTCACAATACAATATTACTTTCCTCTTTTTACCTAATTTATTTATTAAAACATCTACTGTATTTTCATTATATTCTATTTTTTTATAATAATATTTATCATTATAAACATTAATTTTACTAATCATAATTAATATCTCCCATTATATTCTTAGTTTTATAATAAGTTGGTACCAAAATATTTTCTCCATTACGACTTTTAATATCAAGCCTTAAATATATATTAGAATTATATTCTTTCCTTACAAGGTAATAGCCATCACTTTTTTTAATTAGCTTAAATTTACTATCTTCGTAAGTATAATTTTTTTCTTTATTAATATTCTTTAAGATAATTTCCTCTTCAATATTCAATGTCTTTTTATCACTAAAAGAATTAAAAGTTTGAGATTTTAAATAATTATAGCTAATTAAATTAATTGAAATGCTTACCAATAAAACAATTAGCATTAATACTACTAATGTTTCTAAAAGAGCAAAGGCCTTCTTTCTATTCATTATAAACAAATTATCCTTTCATCATTATTTAAATTAGTTATTTTTAAATAATATATATTACTTTTCTTTATTATTTCAAAACTAGAAACATCTATCATAATAGTGTTAACACCTATCCTAAAATCATTTTTATTATAAGTTTCTAATATTATCTTTTTCTTATTAGAATCTAAAAAAATCTTCTTTTTCTTAATATCTGCTTTATTATTATCAATTTTATAATTAATTAATATTTCTCCCTTACTATTTAACATATCTTCATTAATTTCTATTGATTTAATCATATATCCCTTTAAAAGTCTTTCGATATTAAGGATAGAGTCATCAAAAGGATCTTCAAACTTTGAATTATTAAATAATACTGAATATCCTTTAAATGCTATAATTACTCCATTAAGAGCTAATGTAAGTACTATTATTTGTATTAACATAGATATATTTAGCTCTATTAGAGAAAACCCATATTTCTTTTTCCTATATATCCATCCAATAAGATTTAATAAATTCTCTCTCAGTTAAAACTCCTCCCCCGGAATCTAATATTTCTATTTTAAGTGTATATATTTCATAATTAACTTCTGTAGAGTTAATTCTTATTTTTTTAACTAATATCCCATTTCCACTTTCTAAATAAAAAAGTGAAGTATCCAATAACTTTTCTAAAATATTATCTGTATATTTATAAGATAAATTTCCCTGTTCTAATCTTTCTTTTAAATCACTAAAACTAATATTATATTTTATTTCATTTTCTATTGCATAAGCTACTCTATTTGCCTTTTCCTTATTTTTTCTTAAAATTATAGACTTTGATGAAATTATAGAAATTTGAACTGAAAGAGTTAATGCTATTAATAAAATTGACAAGGATACTATAGATTCAACTACTGTACTTCCTTTCTTCATTGTATAATATCTCCTTCTTCATTATCATTTTGTTTATTTCTGATAATATCATTTCCTACACTTATAGTTATTTCTATTTTTTTGTTACTTTTATGAGTTAAGACAATAGTTCCTGCTGATTTTATAAACCCCTCATCTGTGATATTATTGTTGTTGCTTGTAATACTAGAAGATATTATAAAATTGCTTCCTACCTCAATATTTTTACTTAGTATCATTGTTTTTGTAATTGGATGTTCTTGATTTGTTACCTCAAAAGTTATGGTTTTTCTATCTAAACCTATTAGTATTTGCCCTGGAACCTTATTTCTTCTACAATAGGCTTTACCAAAGCTTAATAAGGCTTTTATTTCATTAGATACATTATTAAACTCAATCATCTCCATTTTTTCTTTAACCTTAACTACATTTATAATAGTGATTGAAGAAATAACTGATATTATAGATATTACTATTATTAGTTCAATCAAAGTATAACCTTTCTTCATTACATTGCTACCTCATACATAGAGGAGAATAATGGAACTACAAATATCATTAAAAAAGAAATAACAATTCCACCAATAATTAATATTGCTGTTGGTTGAAGAATAGCTATTTTTTTACTAATTCCATTAATTAATTTTTTCTCTAAGTAAGATGTTAAAGAATCTAACCTTTCATCTATTGATCCACCTTCTTCTCCTAATTTAATAATGGAAATAGTATAATTTGAATAATATCCTTTCTTTATGAGACTCTCTGATATTCCCCGCCCCTCTAAAATACTATTGTTCAAACTTATAAATCTATCTTTCAAATCATTCTTTTTAAAACTTTTTGCTGCATATACAAGTCCTTCTGATAAGTTAACACCACTTTTTATAATTATTCCTAAGATTGAAACAAATAAAAATTCATTAAATTCTCTGTATAATGTAATTCTATTAAGTAAATTTATAAAATTACTCTTTAAATAATTTTTATATAAAAACCATAGTAATAAAACTATATTAATAACATAAATAGAGAGTTTAATTGGGTTTTCTCGTATAGTAACAGAAAATTTATAACTTAATTCACAAATAAAAGGTGCATCAATATTTAAACTAATATAAAAATCATATAAATTGGGAATTACAAAAATAATAAGAAAAATTAACAAAAAAATAGTAGAAATTAATACTAGGAAAGGATAAGATAAAGCATTTGTAACTGTATCTTTAAAAAAGATAATAAAGTTATAATATTCTTCTAAGCCTTTTAAAACTTTAAAAAGATTTCCACTTTTTTCACCCATAGCTATCATTCCAATAAAAAATTCTGGATATAAATCTGAATAAGCTTTAAAAGAAGTTTCTAATGATTCACCATTCAAAATATAATTTTTAATTCCTCTAATACTTTCTTTATAAGCTTTATTTAGTGGCAATTCTTTAAGTAAATCTGTAATCATAACCATAGAAATGCCTTCTTTATAAAGTATAGCTATATTCCCAGCAATTAAAGATAAATTATTATAATTTTCTTTTCTATATAATAATTCTATTTTTTTCATAGTTCAAACCCTCTTCTATTAAAAATCTATTATAGTCATCTACTGTAATAAATCCATTTTCAATTAAATATCTTAAATTTAGTATCATTTCTTCATTACTTAGTTCCTTTATTTCCTGGAAAATATTTGAAATTAATATTTTAATTTTTTCATCAATATATACAACTGCACTTACTGATTTTCTCCCTCTATATCCTGTATAATTACAGTAAATACAACCATTAGCCTTATATGATGTTATAAATTTATCATTTATCTTTACTTCTTTATATATTCCCTTACATTTATTGCATAAAGTTTTTATTAATCTTTGAGAAATAATTCCTATTAATGAATCCTTAATTAAATAAGATTTAACCCCCATATCCTCTAATCTAAAAAAAACTTCCTTAGGAGTCTTAGTATGGATTGTAGAATAAACCTTATGTCCAGTTAGTGATGCAGTAACTGCCATACTTGCCGTTTCTTCATCTCTTATCTCACCAATCATTAAAATATCTGGGTCTTGTCTTAATATGCTACGCAATCCAGTTGCAAAGGTAATGTTAGCCTTTTTGTTTAAACTTACTTGATTAATTCCTTTTATTAAAACTTCAACTGGGTCTTCTAAAGTGGTAATATTAACATCATTTTTATTGATTTCTTTCAAAATTGAATATAACGTGGTAGATTTACCACTACCAGTGGGTCCATTTATTAAAATAAGACCATTTTTCATAGAAATCATTTTATTTAATTTTTCTCTTTGAAATGTACTTAAATTTAAATTATTAATGTCATGATTAAATATCTCACCATATAAAATTCTGATGACTAATTTTTCTCCATAAACAATTGGTATAGTAGATAATCTTAAGTCGTAATCCTTATCACCTAATTTTATATAGGCTTTTCCATCTTGAGGTTTTCTTCTTTCAGTAATGTCCATATTTCCTAAAACTTTAATTTGTGAAAGTATTTTTTGATATTCTTGATTTTTAATTTTAGCAAAAGGTACTAATATACCATCAATTCGTATTCTTATGATAATATCTTCTCTTTGTGGTTCAAAATGTATATCTGAAGCAATTTCATAAATAGATTTTGATAGTATTATTTCAACAAGGTTTTCCTGTTCTCCCAAAAAAGATTTATATATTAAATCTTCTATCTCTTCCTCGCTTACTTTAAAAATTTCTACTTTTTTATTAAAAATAAATTCTATTTCTTCCTTGTTATCTGTTATATCTTTAGATGCAAATACTATCACCTTATTACTTTCTTCTTTTATTGGTAAAATACAATATTTTTTCACCTTATTAATACCTAATTTTCTAGCTACATTTAAATCAATATCAAGAATTTTTAATTTGTTCATTTTAAATCACCATTTTAATTAATGTCCATATTCAATATTTTTATACATAAAATTACATTCATTTAGAGTTTCTTTGATTTTAATAATAAAAAAAGGATATTTATAACTATGTTATAAATATCCTTAATTATAATCTATAAAATAATGATCTCCATTTTCTGTATCCAGCAAGCTAATTACTCCATCATTGCATACATATATTTGTTCATTGCTTAAGTCATCGCCTCCAACAAATAAAATGTTTCCATTAGAATCTTTAGATAATCCCTTTTCTAAATTTATTATTTTAGGAAAATCGTAAACGAGTCTTTTTATTTTTCCATCAGTAAATTCGTACAACGAATAGTTGTTGTTTTCCATTTTCCCCAAAATAAATATCCCTTCTGGCGTTACTTCAACACCACTTGCTTCTACAATATTTTCTATTGAATCTCTTATTTCACCATTTTCATTAATGAATTTTAAAGACTTTTGTTTACCTTCTTTTTCTTGAAGAAATACTAATCCATTATCCAAAACCTTTAAATATTCAATATACCCAGAATCTAATTTATATAATAATTCTTCCTTATCTTCAGATAAATTATATATAAATAAACCATTATTTTTATTATCATCAACACCATAGTAAACTAATGTGTCTTCGTTTAACCAATCTATTAATTCACCTGATATAGAAACTTTACTATCAATATTTATATTTCTATTTTTATCTATATCCTTAACTATTAAATCTAAATATCCATCCTTAACAAAATAACTTACATATATTCCACCTTTTGATAACTTAGGTGATAAAACATTTTTACTTTCTTCAATAGAAATTACTTTTCCTAAATTATTTATTTTAAATTTTTCATCTTCGTAAAAAATATAATTATTACTTTTAGAATCAAAAGACTTGATTACATAATCAATATCCATTTTTTCATATTTACCATTATTTAAATTATATATTTCATACTCACCTAAATTTTCAATTGCTATTGCACCACTTTTTAATTGAATTTTATTAACCTCTTCCGTTTCTTTATTACATCCATAAAACATAGTAAGTAATAGAAAAGTTGAAGTTATAAGGCTGAATTTAATTCTACTTATTTTTTTCCCTTTAATATTCATGTTTACCTCTTTAAAATAATAATTGACCTTTGCAAATAAAGTTTGCTTCACCAATCATATAAACTTCTCCATCTAAAATATTTACTTCTAAAGTTCCACCTAGAGTTTTTACCTTAACCAAATTAGAGCTAAGTCCTAATTTATTTAATGCAACTACTGATGCACAACATCCAGTACCACATGCTAATGTAGCTCCAGCACCCCTTTCCCAAGTTTTTACTTCTATATTGCTTCTATTTAATATATTCACTATATTAACATTAGTTCCTTCATTAAATTCATCATACTTTTCTATTATTTTTCCATCTTCTATAGAATATTCATCATTATTATTAATTAATATTGTATGAGGAACACCCATTAAAAGGCTAGTTAACTTATACATCTTATTATTAATTAATATTTCTTCATCTATTAATATTTTTCTTGAATTTAGTGATAAATCTTCTCCTTTAAAGCTTGCTTTCCCCATATTTACTTTAACTAACTTTACCTTTTCATTTTTTATTATCAATTCTACTTCTTTAACTCCATCACCGGTTTCAATTAATATTTTATCTTCTTTTATTAATTTTGTTTCATATAAATACTTAGAAAAACATCTAATAGCATTTCCACACATATTTGCTCTGGAACCATCACTATTTATAATTATCATCTTACCATGAGCCACTTCAGATTTTCTAAGTATAACTAAACCATCAGCTCCAACACCAAATTTCCTATGACAAACTTTTTTAGCAAGTTCTATTTCATTTTCAATTAATTTTTCTTCACAATCTTCAATTAATATAAAATCGTTTCCCAAACCTTCCATTTTAACAAAATTCATAAAACCCCTCCTTTTCCCCTTATATCCCATTGATAAAATTAACTATTAGATGTTATACTATGCTTATGTTATTACCAAAGAAAGGATGATACTTATGGCTTTGGACGGAATCTACTTATATAGTTTAGTACATGATTTAAAAAAATCAATATTAAATTGTAAAATAGATAAAATTAATCAACCAGAAAAAGATGAAGTAATTTTAACACTTAGAAAAGATAGAGGAAATATTAAATTATTAATATCTGCTTCTTCAAAATTTCCAAGAATACATTTAACTAATATAAGTAAACCAAATCCTCTACAAGCACCAATGTTTACCATGGTAATGAGGAAATATTTAATTGGTGGAAAAATAACCAATATAACTCAATTAAACGGTGATAGAATAATTCAATTACATATTGAATCTACTGATGAACTTGGTTTTGATAGTAAATATGTTTTAATAGTTGAAATCATGGGTAGACATAGTAATATTACCCTTGTTAGAGAAAGAGATAATAAAATTATGGAGTGTATTAAGCATATATCAGCTGATATAAATACTTATAGAGTTCTATATCCTGGCATAAATTATGTGTATCCTCCTAAATCTAACAAATTAAACCCTTTTAATTTCTCTATTGATGATTATAATACGTTTTTAGATAATAAAGAAATACAAATAAATGAAGATTTCTTTACAAATGTTTTTACTGGCATCGGAAAACCTTTATCTAGAAACTTATATATAAATTTCCTACAAGATAATAATACCATAAATAAAGATATTATTTTTAATTTGTTTAAAAATTTTGTAGAAAATTTAAATGATAATTTAAATTACTATATCTACAAAGAAGGAGAAGTTTTTAAAGATTTTCATTGTATTGAATTAAATACTCTCAATGAAAGATATTCAAATATTAAATTCTCTGATCCTAGTTCACTATTAGATGAGTTTTTTACTATAAAAGATAAGCAAGATAGATTATTTAGTAGAAGTATGGACTTACAAAAATTAATCATTACTAATATCGATAGATGTAATAATAAAAGAAAAAAACTAAATGATATATTAAAAGAATGTAAAGAAAAAGAAAAATATAGAATTTATGGTGATTTATTGACATCATATATTTATATGATTAATAAAGGTGCAAAAGAAATAACTTTATTAAACTTTTATAATGAAAATGAAGAAGAATATATAACTATTAAATTAGATGAAAATAAAACACCTTCTGAAAATATTCAAAAATTATATAAAAAATATAACAAATTGAAGAAATCTGAGGAATCAGCTATTTATCAACTTCATAAAAACGAAGAAGAATTAGAATATTTAAATTCAGTATTAACAAATATTTTAAATTGTGAAAGTTATATAGAAATAGATGATATAAAAAAAGAATTAATAGAAACTGGTTATTTAAAATTTAAAGGTAACACTAAAAAGAATAAAAAAGATAAAAGTTCTAAACCAATTCATATAATTTCTTCAGATGGAATTGATATATATATCGGTAAAAATAATATCCAAAATGATTATTTAACATTAAAATTTGCAAACAAAAATTATTTATGGCTTCATACTAAAAATATTCCTGGTTCCCATGTAATTCTTTGTAGCACAACACCTTCTGATATATCAATAGAAGAAGCTGCTATCCTTGCATCTTATTATAGTAAAGCAAAGAATTCTACTAAGGTGCCAGTAGATTATACTTTAGTTAAAAATATAAAAAAACCAAATGGCGCTAAGCCAGGAATGGTTATATATAATACTAATTATACTATCTATACAGAACCAACTGAATTTCATAATTTGAAATTTGAAGATAATAAAATAGTAAAATAAAAAAATGGGGTTGTTGAAAACATCCCCATTTTTCATGATTATAGCCTTACTTTAAATATGATTAATAAGCATATCTCCTGGATTTTTTATTAATTCATTATCAAAATATTGATAGTAATAACACTTTAGTTTACCGTTATAAAGCTTTCTATTTTTACTGGACTTTACTCCAAATGGAAGTTCAAATTTCTCATAAGAAGTTAAAATATTATAATCCCAATTTATAAACTTTTTCTTATAACTTCCAAAGATTTTATATAATTCTTCTACTTCTTTTTTTTCACCTAATCTTTCACCATATGGAGGATTAGATATTATAAAACCATATTTTTCACCACTTGAAAAGTCTTTAAAGTCTCTTCTATGAAATTCTATATATTTAGCTACACCAGCTTTTTCTGCATTACTTCTAGCTACCTTTAATATTCTTCCATCTATATCATATCCTAATAGTTTAATATCTTTATTTTTTATTGCTCTTTCAGCACCTTCTCTTACTTGCTCAAAAATATCTTCCTCCATTGTTGGCCATGTTTCACAAGTAAAAGATCTACATAACCCAGGTGCAATATTTTGCATAATCATAGCTGCTTCAATTAATATAGTTCCTGATCCACAAAAAGGATCTACCAAAGTAAAATTTTCTTTCCATCTTGATATTAATACCATAGCAGCTGCTAAAGTTTCTTTTAATGGTGCAGCACCTGCTTCTTCTCTATATCCTCTTTTATGAAGTCCTGGTCCTGAGGTATCTATAGTTAATGTAACAATATCTTTTAGAATAGATACTTCTATTTTATATAATGGCCCATCTTCAGCAAATTGGGTTACTCCATATGAATTGCTCATACTATCAACTATAGCTTTTTTTACTATAGATTGGCAATCTGGTACACTATGTAAGGTAGATTTTACTGATTTACCATTAACATGCATAAATCCATCTATTGGAATCAACTCACTCCATTTTATATTTTTAGTACCTTGAAATAACTCTTCAAAACTTCTTGCTTCAAATTCTCCCATTTTTATTAAAATTCTATCTGCAGTTCTTAAATGAATATTAGCAATAGCTATATCCATTTCATCCCCTTTAAAATGAACTTTACCATTTTCAGTCTTTAAATCCTCATAACCTAAGTTCTTTAATTCTTTTGCAGTAATTCCCTCTAATCCAAAGGTTGTTGTTGCAATTAAATCATATTCCATATTTTTCTCCTTTATTTTCCTTCGTAAATTTTAACAGAATCTTCTCCATCTATTTCTTCAATTTCTACAGCTATAATTTCACTTTTAGAAGTAGGAATATTCTTTCCAACGTAATCAGCTCTTATAGGTAATTCTTTATGACCTCTATCTATCAAAACAGCCAATTGTATTTGATCTGGCCTCCCTGAATCCATAATAGCATCAATACCAGCTCTTACAGTTCTACATGTATATAAAACATCATCTACTAATATTACTTTCTTTCCAATTACTTCAACACCTAAATTGGAATTATTAACCTTTGGTGTATCCTTAATTTCTGTTATATCATCTCTATATAATGTTATATCCACTGAGCCAACTGGAATCTTAATTCCTTCAATATTCTCAATATTCTTTGCAATTCTCTCTGCTATAGGATAGCCTCTCCTTTTTATACCTATTAAAACAACATCTTCAACGCCTTTGTTTTTTTCAATTATTTCATGAGATATTCTAACTAAAGTTCTTTTAATAGCTTTATCATCTAATAAATTTGCCTTTAAATTCATTTTTTTCACCTCTATTTTCTTAAAGTATTTAATAAATCTAAATAATAACCTGGTAAGTCAGAATCAAATTCCATATACTCTTTTTTAGTAGGATGTATAAATCCTAAGGTTTTTGCATGTAAAACTTGACCTTTTAATTTAAATTTCTGTTTCTTAAGTCCATATAAGGGATCCCCTACTAAAGGATGCCCAATAGAAGCCATATGAACTCTAATTTGATGGGTTCTTCCAGTTTCTAAAACACATTTAACTAATGATGTATTATTATTGTATTGCTCTAATACTTCATAGTGAGTAACTGCTCTTTTTCCATCCTCAACTATTGCCATCTTTAATCTATCTTTTTTATTTCTTCCTATAGGTTTATCAATTTTTCCTTCTATCTTATTAAATTTTCCTTCTACTAAAGCATAATATTCTCTTTTTATACTATGCTCTTTAAATTGCTTAGCTAATATATTATGAGCTTCATCATTTTTAGCTATAACTAATATACCTGAAGTATCTTTATCAATTCTATGTACAATCCCAGGTCTTATTACTCCGTTTATTCCTGATAAATCTTTACAATGATATAATAGTCCATTTACTAAGGTTCCTGAATAATTTCCTGGAGCAGGATGAACTACTACCCCTTGTGGCTTATTTAATACGATTAAATCCTTGTCTTCATAAACAATATTAAGTTCAATATTCTCTGGCTTAACATCAAGTTCTATTGGTTCTGGCATTATAACTAATATTTCATCTTCTTTTTTTAATTTATAATTACTTTTAACTTGTTTTTCATTTACAAAGATAGAATTGGAATCTATTAATCCTTGAATAAAAGATCTTGATTTTCCTTCAATTACATTTGATAGGTATTTATCTATACGCATATTTATATGATTTTCATTAGTTATTTTAAAAAATAATTTATCCATTAATAATTCTCCATTTTTTTAATTCTTAACACATTATAATATATGAAAACTTTTCTCTCAATAGATAAATTTTAATAAAAACAAAAAATCCGTATTAAACGGATTTTATTCTTCTGTTTGAGCAAAAAAGCTTTTTATTTCATCCATATTTTCAGTATAAACTTCATCTATTTCTTCAATATTCTTGCTTGATAGCTGAATACTTTTTTCTTCAATAAACTTTTCTACTGGTTCAGAAATATTATAATTCTTAGTTAAATCTTTCTCTAATTCATCAAAAGTTTCAGTTTGAGCATTCATAAAGTTTCTAAATTTTGCTCTAAATTTTATAAATTCTTGTCTTACCTTTTCATATTCATCATTAATAGATACAACATCATTATGAGCTTTATCTAAAATTTTCTTAGCTGCATCATTAGCATTTTTAAGAATCATATCAGCTTCCTTTTGACTTGTTTCTCTAGCTTGTTCAGCAGCATTTTGAGCTAATAATAAAGTGTTTTGAATTGTATTTTCTATTTTTACATAATGCTCTAATTTTTCATTAACTCTTGATAAATTTTCTTTAAGCCTTGAATTTTCTTTAAATAATTCTTCGTAGTTATCTATAATTTCATTTATAAATTCATCGACCTCATCACTGTCGTATCCTCTAAACCCCTTTTTAAATTCCTTATTACTTATATCCATTGGAGTAAGCTTCATAAAATCACCTCTACACATCATATATATTTTTTTATTATAATTCTCTGTTTACCACTTCTTGTTTCGCCAACAATATCTCCAATTATATATTTTCCAATTCCTCTAATAGTTAATCTTGAACCCTTTAAAAGTTCTTGGCTTTTATCCTTTGCTTTTACATAATCTATTAAAACTTTACCACTATCTAAAAGTTCTATGGATTTTGCTCTAGATATATTGGCTATTTTAGCAACTACACTATCTACCCTTAATGAAGCGACATTAATAATTAATTCTTGGAAATCAACAGATGGTATTTCATCTAAATCATATAAAATCTTTGCCTCAACTGGAGATTTACCAATATAATTTAAGTTAGATAAAACATAACTACTTATTTCATCAATAATAGGTAAATAAGCTTTATTGTCTTTTACAACAATGTCACCTATTTTATTTCTTTCAATTCCTAAAGATAAAACTGCTCCTAAATAGTCCTTATGTCTTAATATTGAAAAATTAGACTTATTAGTAATTTCTATAATATCAATAGGATAATTTAGATTGTAACAATTATTAAAAGATATCATTCGCCTGTCAGCTTCTTGAAAAATTCCAATACTTTCAACTGAGAAATCGCCTTTATTACAATGTCTTTCAAAAAAGCTCCATATATTAGGAGAATAAAAACTATTCGTAAATATTGTTATGTCTTTTTCATAAGCTAACTTATAATTTTCGTATATTTTTACAGCTTCTTTTGCATCTTCTTCAGTAAAGTTCTTAATTAGAAATTCTTTTGTTATCACTAAAATAACATCCTAATATAAGATAATAACATTATTGCAAATAATGGTGAAAAATCTATTATATTATTCTTAAAAACTTTACTTTGAATAACCCTAAATGGTTGCAATATTGGATAATTAAAAGATGCAATAATATTATAAAATGAATTTTCCCTAATAGAAGGAAAAATTGATAATATAATTTCTAAAAAAATAGTTATTTCTAAGGCCCTAGTTAATAATCTGATCGCTAAAAAAACTATTTCTATTTAAATCTCCTCCTATTTATTCCAATTAAATAATGCTTTTGAACTCAATTCATTTTTCAACTCATTTGTTACTTCTACATTTGAAGGTGATAATAAATAAACCCTCTGTTCAATTTCTTGTAAAGTTGCACCTAGTACATAACAAGAACCACTAATAAAATCTACTAATCTTTGTGCTACTTTTGTTTCTAAAGTAGTAGCGTTAACTAAAACTATCTTTCTTGCTTTTATAGCATCTGCAATTTCTCTTGCATCATCATAATTCATAGGTTTAGTCACCATTACCTTTGCTGTAGAAGCAGTATGTATGTTAACTACTTTATTTCCTTTTTGTTTTGATATTATTGGTTCAATTTCTTCTTGAATTTCTTCTTCTACTTCTGTTTCCTCTAAATCATCAAATTCATCCTCATATTCCCCAAGACCTATTATTTCTTTAAATTTTCCAAACATATTACCCATTTGTCAATCCTCCCACTATATTTCTTTTGCCGAAGATACCTTCACCAACTCTTATTAAATTGGATCCTTCCTCTATAGCTATTTTATAATCATGAGTCATACCCATTGATAAAATTTCCATTGTAATATTCTTAAATGATCTATTACTTAAATCATCGTATATGTTTTTAATTTTTCTAAAATAATATCTATTTTCTTCATTGCTACCTTTAGGAATTATAGACATAATTCCTTTTACCTTGCAACTATTACACTTTTCAATTTCAATAATAAAATTCTCCAAATCCTCTTCAAAAATCCCCCCCTTTGTTTCTTCCTTTCCAATATTAATTTGAATTAGAAGGTTAGCAACAGAATTTTTTTTTGAAAATTCATCTTCAATTTTTCTTAATAACTTTATACTTGATAAAGAATGTATTAAAAATACCTTTCCAACTAAATATTTAACTTTATTTGTTTGTAAATTTCCTATAAAATGCCACCTTATATCTTTAGGCAAAGCTTCCACTTTATCAATAAGCTCTTGTACCTTGTTTTCACCAAAATCTTTTTGCCCTAAATCATAAGCTACTTTTAAATCTTCTATAGGTTTAGTCTTAGATACTGCAACTAGTGTAACATTTGATATATTTTCTCTAATCTTATTTAAATTTTCTTCAATGCTCAAGATATTTCCTCCTAAAGAAGCTTATTTACATATTGTAATTATTCTACAAAAAGCCTTAAAATCCTTCAATATTTAAAGATTTTTTTACAAGAATTTATTTTTCATCATATCTTTTCATATACTTTGCTTCAGTATTTTGCTTTGTTATTGGAATTATTATTTCGTCTTTTTCCTCAATTTCTATTTTTATCTTTCTAAGTAATAATCCTTGAATTACACTATCATCTGATAATAAAATCGCCTTCATTTCTTCAGGATTTCCTATAATACTAATATAAAAGGGAACGAAAATTCTAGATTCATCGTCAAATCCTATAAAAGCCCAATAACATTTTACAGCTGTATTTGGTAGTATCCTATGATCATTGATGGATATTGCTTCTGCACCAGCACTTCTTATATCATTTAAAAGTAAAGCCATGTCATCTTCATGAAGCATCTTTCTAGCTATTTCAAATTCTGTGTCAAGTTTTTTATCTATATTAGCATCTTCTAATTTTATAACTAATCCAGGCCCCTTTATTGAAGTAGTTCCATTTAAAGTACTATAATCACCTAATTGATTTTTCATATCTTCAATAAGCTTTTTATTTTTTTCAGGATCATCATTATCATACTTACTTATTTGATATCTATAATCAATATTTTGACTTCTAATATTTTCTATATCCTTATATAATTGATTTCTTTCTTCTATAGCTTTTTTATAATCCATAGCATTAAGAGAAGTTATCTTGCTACTTACTCCATTCAAATTAATACTATTTACAATTAAAAATCCCGTAATAATTGATGCAGCTAAAATAAAAACTCTTGCTTTTATATTTTTCATTTATTCACCTCTTTTACGAGATTTTAACCTTTCTATTACTAACCTTCTTATTACTGCAAAGTTATCAAAAACTCTACCACCAAACACAATAACAGCAGCAATATACATTGGTATCCCAAGCTTATCTCCCAAATAAGCAAGACCTGCTGCTAAAGCTGCATTACCAAAGAAACCAGAGATAAATATATCTGCTTTAAAATTTTTAGATAATGATGCTCTTACTGCTCCAAATACTGAATCTAGACAAGCAAGAATTGCAACAGACAAATAGGGAGATAAAGTTTCTGGAATATTAACATCTAATAATAAGCCTAAAAGTACACCTAATAAAAGTCCTATGAATGCTATCATTTCAATCCCCCTTTTTAATTTATTGGCTTAACGTACTCATTTTTTAAAGATTGAGTAGTTTTATTTATTATAATTTCATCACTATCATTAACATCACAAGTATAATTACGTAAAGCTCCATAATCTAAAACTCCTATAAAATTAGCAGCCACCTTTAATGCTTGTTTATCTCCGATTGCTTTAATAACAATCTTACTCTTAGGATCTACTTTTCCTGATGTACCAATCCATATGGAGTTTCCTGAAACTTTAATACCACTTTGAGGTGTTAGTCTATAGTCATTTACTGATATCGCTTCCGCTTTTACATATCTTAATGAATTAACCACATGAACTATTTCATCTTCTGTTATACTTCTATTATCGTTATTAGATCCAAATATATTAGACTTTGGAGTAATTGTTATAGTAATTCCTGGACCTTTTACATCTACTAATCCTAAATTCATTCTTGCATTATCTAATTGTTTCTTAATTTCTGCTTCAACAGCTCCATTACTTGATGCTTTTTCTTCCAATTCTTTAAGTTGTTCAGATAAAGAGCTATTAGTTTTTGTTAACTCTTCTTTTTCCTTTTTTAACGCTTCAATTTCAGATATAATATCTAAATTTTGAATAGAAGAATTTATTTTATTCTTTTCATTAAGCAACTTAAATTGATGAGCTAATAAGAATCCTAAAAAGGCACAAACAATTGCTACAAAAATTTGCGACGTTACTTTTTTCATACTACTTTTCCCCCTTCCTATTGGCTTTGCTTAATTACAGGTGCTCCATCAAAACTCATATCTATATATCCTTTTGTTATGATTCCCTGTTCTATAATATTTAAAGCTATGTTCATTTTATCAAGTAAGTTAGAACTATCTCCTAATATTATTTCCACATTCCCTATATAACAGCTGATATTATTTAGATCTAAAATATTTATTTCTGAAAATTTTAATTCCTCTGGAATAACTTCTATCATTTTATAAAAAGTATCTAAAACAAAAGTTATTTGAGTATCTTCTGAAATTTTATCTCCTATTTTTTTCTCTGAAACATCTATCCCTGTTAACTTAGTTAAACTTCTGTCATCTAAACTGTTTATTTCCTCTACAACTATACCTTCATTATTTATAGCCTTAAAACTTTCATTACTATTTAAATAGTAAGCAATTTTGTTTTCAACTACATTAATATTAATTTTATTGATACCTTTTTTACTTATTTTTATTTCCTTTATGTATGGATTTTCTTTTAAATCTTTTTCTATCTTATTATAATCTACGGTAAAGATATTCTGACCTATATTATATTTTAACTTTTCCTGTAAGCTTTCATTACTTAAAGTAACTAATCCAGAAATATTTATTTTTTTTAAGTTAAATATAGGTGCTTTATATATAAAAATTATAATTCCAATAATAAAAATAAATAGACCTAATATAACTTTTTTTATTGTTTTTTTCCTTCTTTTCTTTATAACAAATTTATTTACATTAGTATTCATAGTTCCCCTACTTTTACATAATATTATATATTATAATAATATCACTTTTTGGTTATTTTTTCATTATAAATTTTACTAAATTTAAAATTTTATAATAATTTAATATTTTATTTATAACTATTTTTAAAGACAACCTAAAAAGAGTGAATTTAAATAATTAAATCACTCTTTTTAAAATTATATTTCTTTCCCTTGAATTTGCCTAGATATGTTTAAAAGTATTCCCATAGCCATCATGTTAATAACTAAAGAAGTTCCTCCGTAACTTATAAATGGCATTGGTACACCTGTAACTGGCATAGAACCTGTTACAACAGCAATATTAATAATTGCTTGAACAGCTATTATAGAGGTTATTCCTATAGCTAGTAAAGTTCCATAAGTATCTTTAGCTTTCATAGCAACTTTTATTCCTCTCCAAACAAAAAACACAAATAACAAAACAATAAATAAACATCCAATTAGCCCTAATTCTTCACCAATTATTGAAAAAATAAAATCGTTATGAGGCTCAGGCATATATAATGTTTTTTGTCTTGATTGACCAAGTCCAAGTCCAGTTATCCCTCCTGCTCCTAGTGCATAGAAAGACTGAATTAATTGATATCCATCTCCTGCCGGATCTTGCCAAGGATTTAAAAAGTTTAACATTCTTGCTCTTCTATAGTCTTCACCAAAAATAAAAATCATTACTGCCACTAATAAAACAGGTGCAACCTTCCCAAATAAATCTTGTAATCTCCCACCTGAAATAAATAGCATAATAAATGTTACAATCATTATTATAGCTGCTATACTTAAATTTTTCTCAGCTAAAATCATAGCTGCAAAAAATCCCGATACTCCTAAATAAGGAACTATTCCACTCCAAAACTTTTTTACACCATCTCCCTTTGAATCTAAGCTCATAGCTAAAAACATTACAACTGCATACTTAGTAAGCTCCGACGGTTGAAATGATAGTGGTCCTAATTGGATCCACCTTTTTGCTCCATTTACAGCTGGAAAGAAAAAAACTGCAATTAATAAAGGAACAGTAGTAATTAAAATATGAGGAGTAATCTTTCTTATTTTGTGATAATCAAAGCTAGATATAAAAATCATAGCAATTAATCCTGTTATAGCCCAAATTAATTGTTTTTTTAAATACATCATACTATCGCCTTCTTTAAACATTGCATAGTATGAACTAGCTGAGTAAATCATAATTACTCCTATAGCAAGTAAAATAATAACAGCATAAAAAATACCATAGTCCATTTCGCCCATTTTACTATTTTGTTTTGCTGTTCTCATAAAAACTCCTCCAATCGATGATTAAAGGGCTAAAAATCCTATAAAGCATAATACTACAGTAGTAATTGCAAAAATTGTTACTATCTTTGTTTCACTCCATCCTTCTTGTTCAAAATGATGATGTATTGGTGCCATTTTAAATAACCTTTTACCTCTTAGCTTATATGATGAAACTTGTAAAATAACTGATATAGTTTCAAATACATATATTCCACCAACTATAAATAATATAAGAGGCATTTCTAATATTAATGCAATAGTTGCTATAGCACCACCTATTGCTAAGGAACCTGTATCTCCCATAAATACCTTTGCTGGATATGCATTAAATTTTAAGAATCCAAGTAATCCGCCAGCTAAAACTATAGAAAATACAGCTATAGATTCATGACCCATCATAAATGCTACGACTCCAAAAAAGGTTAAAACTAAAACACTAACAGTAGAAGCTAATCCATCTAACCCGTCTGTTAAATTAACTGCATTGGTTGCTCCTGCATAATATACAATAACAAAAGGTACATATAATATTCCTAAAGGTATTTTAGTTCCTATAAATGGTATTCTTAAACTAGTTCCTAAATAAACATAGCCATAAACTGCAATTGCAGTAGAAAAAATAACTAATAGCAACATTTTCTGCCAAGCTTTTAGACCTTCATTTTCTTTTTTAATAATTTTTAGTATATCATCTAAAAATCCAATAAATCCAAAAGCTAACAATGAATATAAAGCAATCATGCCCTCATCAGTAGGACTATATCTCATTACCACCATAACTATTAATGTTGAAATTATAAAAATCAACCCACCAATAGTTGGAGTTCCTGCTTTTTTCAGATGGCTTTGAGGCCCTTCTTTCCTAATATTTTGACCAAATTTTAATTTGGTTAGCATAGGTATTATTATAGGACCTAATATAATCGAAATTATAAAAGATACTACTAATCCTATTGCTACCTTAGATGTTATAATGTCTATTAATTTATCCCCCATTATTCCTGCCTAAATAGGCAGTTCACCTCCTTTGTTAAATTTCCGCCTCTTCTAATGAATTTACTATTTCTTCAAATTTCATACCTCTTGAAGCTTTAACTAAAATTACATCATTTTCTTTAATAATAGCTTTTAAATTGCTTAAAAAGTCTTTTTTATTACTAAAAACCACTATATTATCTAGGTTAAATCCTTTTTTAAAGCAATCCTTATAATCACCGATGGCTATTAATAAATCTACTTTATCTTTAGCATAATCACCAACCTCGGTATGTGCATTTATAGCTTCATCTCCCAGTTCATTCATAGTTCCAAGTATAGCTACTTTTCTTCCTTTTTTATAAGTATTAAGGACATCAATAGAAGATTTCATAGAATCAGGACTTGCATTATAGCAATCATTTATTATTGTAATTTTATCTTTTTTAATTACCTCCAACCTCATTGATGTAGCCTCTAAGTTCTTTATTCCTTTTTCCATTTCCTCAAAAGAAACTTTTAACTTTTTAGCTACTTCTATTGCTAGCATGGAATTTAAAACATTATGCTTTCCAGCCATAGGTATTGTAAATGTATATTCCTGATTGTTATCTTTAATTGAGAAGGTTGTATTATCCTCCTTTAGTATAATATTAAAAGCATAAACATCATATTCATGATTATAGCCAATTCTTAAAATTTCAAAACATTTATCAGTTATTTTTAATAAATTTTTATCTTCTCCATTGATGATTAATGTATTACTCTCATTGAAATAATTAAATATTTCACATTTAGCTTTTAAAATATTATCTTGAGTTTTTAAATTTTCAATATGAGATAATCCTATATTTGTTATTACTGCTATATCTGGTCTTGCGCAATTAGCTAGTACATCTATTTCACCAAGATTACTCATACCCATTTCTAAAACTGCCACATCATAAGTACTATCAAGTTCTAATATCATAAGAGGAAGACCTATTTGATTATTAAAGTTTCCTTTTGTTTTAAAGACTTTATATTTCTCACTTAAAAAAGCAGCAATTAAATCCTTTGTAGATGTCTTACCGCATGATCCAGTAACTCCAACTATCTTTAATCCAAGTTTTTTCCTATAAAAGCTTGCTAAATCTAATAAAGCTTTTTCTGAATTATCAACTTTAATAATAGTCCCTAAATTTTTGCATTTATCAATGTCAAATAAAACTTCATCTACTATTGCAATAGAAGCTCCCTTTGAAAAAGCTTCCATTACAAATTTATTTCCATTGAATCTTTCACCATTAATAGCTAAGTATATATTGTTTCTTTGTATTTTTCTTGTATCTATACAAATATTATTAAAATCATTTTTTCCTTCTACTATTACTTTCCCAGAAGTAGCTTCTAGTATTTCATTTAAAGATAATTCCACTTTATCCACCTCTATTTTTTTCTTTTATTAGCTAGAATTTCATCAACAACTTCTCTTTCATCAAAATGAATGACACCTTCGTTTGTTATTTGATAATTTTCGTGACCCTTTCCAGCAAGAACTACTACATCTCCTTCTTCAGCCATATTTAATGCAAGTTTTATAGCTTCAGATCTATTTTCAATAGCAATATAATTTGACTTAGTTATACCAGCTAATATTTCTTTTATAATAGCCATAGGATCTTCTTCTCTTGGGTTATCAGAAGTTATTACTGCCAAATCCGCAAGTTCAGTTCCAATCCTACCAAGTTCCGCTCTTTTCACTTTATCTCTATCTCCACCACAACCATACACTGCAATTAATCTGTTTTTAGTATAATCTTTTAATGTTTCTAATATATTTTTTAATCCATCAGGAGTGTGGGCAAAGTCAATTATTATATCATATGGAATATTATATTTATATCCAATTCTTTCACATCTACCAGGAACAACTACATCTAAAAGTCCTTTTTTAATAAAATCATTATCTATATCTAAAATATTCATAGCTCCTATTGCACCTAATGCATTATACACATTGTATTCACCTGGTAAAATAGAATTATAATTTTCATCATTAACTTTAAAGTGTATATCCCCTTCTTTTAACATAACTTCATAAGCTTTAAAATCACTTTCATCTTTAATTGAATATGTTTTAACTTCTTTGTTACCCAAACTTTCTATATCTCTTACAATTCTATATCCATAATCATCATCAATATTTATAACACATGCTTTGCTTCTTTCAAACAACTTAAATTTCGCATTATAATAATTTTCAAAGGATTTATGAAAATCTAAGTGATCTCTCGTTAAATTAGTAAAAATTCCAACCTCAAATTCACAACCATAAACTCTATCTAAATATAATGAGTGGGACGAAACCTCCATAACACAATACTCACAATTAGAATCAACCATATCCTTAAATAATTTTTGAAGTTCTAAAGATTCAGGAGTCGTTCTTTCTGATTTAACTTTAATATCACCAATATAATTAGCAATTGTACCTACTAATCCAACCTTTTTACCAGCTTTCTCTAGCATTGATTTTAATAAATAAACTGTTGTTGTCTTTCCATTAGTTCCAGTTACACCTATTAGTTTTAATTTGCTCGCTGGATGACCATAATAATTTGCTGCCATAGTCGCTAGAGCTTTTCTACCTTCTTTAACTAATATTACTGTTACATCTTCACTATTAATATTTATATCTTTCTCGCATAAAACAACTTTTGCACCTGCTTCTATTGCTTTTCCTGCATAATTATGACCGTCAACTTCAAATCCAGTAAGGCATACAAAAAGATCACCTTTTTCTATTTTTCTACTATCATATTGTATATGACTTACTTCTACATCTAAGTTTCCACTTAATATTTCATAATTTACTCCATTTAATAAATCTAATAACTTCATTTCACCATCTCCTTAATATTCTAAACGAACTCCCTATGTCTTTTGTATATAATTTTAGCATGTGAGTGTCCCACATGCTAATGTAAAGGGATATTCTAATTAATCTCCATATTCTTCATTTAATATCAGCTTAACATTTGTACCTTTAGTTATTATTTCTCCTTTAGGTACACTTTGTTTAACTACTGATCCTTCTCCTTCATAAGTAGACGTAATTCCAAGATCATTTAATATTTTAGTTGCTGAATCTAAAGAGTAACCCCTTAAATCAGGCATAACAACATTTTTATTATAAGACTCATTTTCTCCTGTGTCTATATTAATCTTAGAATTTTCTTTAATAGTATATCCTGGATAAGGTTTTACATCTGTAATTATAGACCCATTTCCATTAATATTATACTCTATATTATATTCTTTTAATATTTTTTTCCCTTCACTTACTGAAAGACCTCTTATTTCAGGTATAACTACGTCTTTAACAATACTCTCAATATCATCCTTTGGCATATATTCACTCATATAATTAAATATATCTGTAAACAAAATATTAGCTAATGGCGCTACTATTTGTCCTGCATAGTAAGTTCCTGTCCCTGGCTCATCTATTGAAATAAAGACTGTAACTTGAGGATTGTCTGCAGGCGCAAACCCAGCTAATGATGAGATATATTTACCTGATTCATATCCTCCCCCTCTAGGGTTTACCTTTTGTGCAGTTCCTGTTTTAGCTCCTATATGATAACCTTCAACATAAGCTTTACTAGAGCCACCATAAGATACAGTCCTTTCCAAATAGTCCCTTAATATAGCTGTATTGCTCTCACTTAAAACTTCTGTAATTTTAGGTTCAAAAGTTTCATCCACTACTGACTGTCCATTTTCATTAGTTGACGTAATTTCTTTCATTATATGAGGTTGAATTAATTTACCTCCATTTATAATACTGTTAAATGCCGTCATATATTGCACTGCATTTACAGTATTAGTTTGTCCAAATGAAATTGTAGCTAAATCTGCTTCATTAATATCTTCAGTTTTTTTAGTTATTCCTTTAGCTTCTCCAGGTAAATCTATTCCACTCACTTGACCAAACCCTAATTTTTTAATATAGTCATTTAAGCCTTCCTTGCCAATTCTTTTTCCTATTTCCATAAATCCTACATTACATGAGTTTTGCAATATTTCTGGAAGTGTTAGCGTTCCATGACCTGATGTTTTCCAGCACTTAATTGTATGAGGACCTATCTTTAGACTACCACTGCAATTGAACGTGTCACTTTCCTTAACTAATCCTTCTTCTAAATTACCTATCATAGTAACAACTTTAAAAATGGAACCTGGTTCAAAGGTATCATTAACTAAATGGTTTCTCCACATCTTTTGAACCTTTTCTGCTAAGTTTGCACCCTCATAATTTTCTGCTCCCTCATAAGGGGCATTAGGATCAAAATCTGGTTTATTTACCATAGCCAAAATTTCACCATTATTAGGATTCATAATTATTATAGATACTTGTTTTGCTTGATTATCTTTGTACCCTTTTTCTGCTATCTTTTCGGCAAAAGCTTGTAAATTTGAATCTATAGTAAGAATAACATCTTTTCCATTTACAGGTGCTGTAAATTTTGAAATAGTATATGGTAATTCATCATTATATTTACTTAATTCTGATATTCTAAGTCCTGGAGTCCCAGATAAATAACTATTGTATTGTAATTCTACTCCTGTTAGTCCTTGACCATCTATATTCGTACTCCCTAATACATGGGCTAAAAAATTCCCATTTGGATAATATCTTTTTGTATCTGGAGATACTATGACACCCGGAATATTTAACTCTTTAACCTTATCTACAAGGTCCTTTTCAATTCTTCTAACTAAAATTGCTGCACCAGCATCAGCTCCACTAGGAAGTTTTGTATTTAGCTTATCTAAAACCTTTTTTTCATCAATACTTAATGCTTCTGCTATTTTAGGAGCTATATCATTATTAGTTAAATTTTCTTTTCTTAAATGTGCTCTTATAGAGTTCAAATCAAAATCTATTCTATACACATTTGCAGATACAGCTAATTCAACTCCATTTCTATCTAATATTCTTCCTCGTCTAGCATCAATCTTAACTTCACTAGTCCATTGTTCTTCAGCTTTTGCTGAATATTCTTCCCTTTTAACTATCATTATGTAAGATAATCTAATTGCTAAAAGAGCAAATAAACATATTAATGTTGTAAGCGCTAATGATATTCTTTTTTTCATTAGCGCTTTATCTCTGTAATTCCTTCTATTCACATCAATGCCTCCATGTAATTAATAAAAACATGCAGAGTATAAAAATACTCTTTATCCGGCAAGTGTACTATTTTATTACTTATGTTACTCTCTAATATTGGCAAAAAAATCCTTTGTTATATCTACAGTAATAGAATCATCCTTTTGTGGCATTTTCATGCCATTTGTACTAGCAATTTCTTTTATTTCACCTAAAGAAGAATATTTTAATAAATTTGCTCTTAAGGCTTCGCCTTCTGCTGTTACAGTTTTTATTTCTTTTTTAACATTGGTTAAATCATTTTGCATCTTATAAACTTTACCATCTCTTGCAATTGTTAATACTCCTAGAACTAAAGCAATAGATGCAACATTTAATATATTTTTAACTACAGCTTTTTTAGCATTTCTCTCTCTTTTTTGTTGCTCTCTTCTTTGTCTTTCAAGATTTTCTCTTTCTTCTCTTCTTTTTACTTCATCATATTTTCTCTTTGGACTTAAAGCTGTATTTCCTCTTATATATTCATATTCCTTATTAACCATTTTATTACATCCCCCATATAATTTTACTTAATTTTTTTCTAAAGTTTCTCTACTACCCTTAATTTAGCACTTCTACTTCTTGGATTTTCCTCTACTTCTTCTTTAGATGGTTCTATAGCTTTTCTAGTAATTACTTTTACCTTAGCTTCTCCACCACAAACGCATATAGGAAACTCTTTTGGACAAGTGCAAGCAGTAGCTAGCTCTTTAAATTTAAGTTTTACTATTCTGTCTTCTAAGGAATGGAAGGTTATTATAGCCATTCTTCCACCTTTATTTAATCGATTAACCCCATCTTCAATAGCTTTATTTAATATAGATAATTCACTATTTACTTCTATTCTAATTGCTTGAAAGGTTCTTTTTGCTGGATGAGGTCCTTCCCTTCTTGCCTTTGCTGGTATAGCTGCCTTAATTATCTCAACTAATTCTAGAGTGGTTTCTATTGGTTTTTTTTCTCTATTTTCCACAATAAATCTAGCTATTCTTTTAGCAAACTTTTCTTCACCATAATCTCTAATTATTCTATAAATTTCTTCTTCGTCATAATTATTAACAACTTCATAAGCAGATAAAGAATTTTCCCTATTCATCCTCATATCTAAAGGTGCATCCTGCATATAACTAAATCCTCTATCACCAGTATCTAACTGATAAGAAGAAACACCTAAATCCATCAACATTCCATCTATTTTTTCAATTTCTAAGTTATTTAGTATAGCATCTATATTATAGAAATTACTATGTACATATTTAACATTTTCATAGTTATGTAATCTCTCACCTGCTGCTTTTAAGGCATCCTTATCCTGATCAACACCTATCAAAAGTCCATTATTTGATAATTTCTTAAGTATCTCAGAAGAGTGTCCTCCACCACCTAAGGTACCATCTACATAAATTCCATCTTCTCTTATATTCAATCCCTCTATACACTCATTTAAAAGTACAGAAACATGTTTAAATTCCATAATAATTCTCCTTATATTCCTAAATCACTCATTTTTTCAGCAATAGAGTCAAAATCTATATCAGATTCATTATATTCTTCCCATTTTTCCTTACTCCATATCTCAACTCTAGTTAGTACTCCTATACTTACTATTTCCTTTTCCATACCTGCATATTCTTTTAAGTTCTGAGGAATTAAACCTCTTCCCTGTTTATCGACTTCTATTTCACAAGCACCTGAAAAAAAGAATCTAACAAATGCTCTTGCATCTCTATTAGTAAGTGGTAAAGATTTTAACTTTACTTCTAAAGCTTTCCATTCTTCCATAGGGTAAGCATAAAGACATCCATCTAAGCCTTTAGTAATAACAAACTTATTACCTAAACCTTCTCTTAACTTTGAAGGAACTATCATTCTATTTTTTGCATCTATTGCATGTTGATATTCTCCAATAAACATCTTTAACCCTACCTTAAAATGAATTCTTCACCACTTTTAACCACTTTAAACCACTTTATACTATTATTTTATAGGTTTTCTATAAATACTTCAAGGATTATTTCATTTTTTGGTATTATTTATTTTAAAATTGAAGTAAAATATAAATTTTATTTAAACTTTTTATAAAAAATAAAAAAGGTTGATAAAAACATCAACCTTTTAAAAATTCTTATACATTGAATCTGAAGTTTACTACATCTCCATCTTTCATAATATAATCTTTTCCTTCTAATCTATAAAGACCTTTTTCCTTAGCTGCAGCTTCTGATCCACATTCAACTAAATCATCATATGAAACAATTTCAGCTCTTATAAATCCTCTTTCAATATCTGAGTGTATTTTACCAGCAGCTTGAGGAGCCTTTGTGCCTTCTTTGATTGTCCAAGCTCTAACTTCTTGAACTCCAGCTGTTAAATAACTAATTAATCCTAATAATTTATAACTTGCTCTAATAAGTTTATCTAACCCTGATTCTGTTAATCCATATTCACTTAACATTTCAAGTTTTTCTTCATCTTCAAGTCCTGATAATTCTTCTTCAAGTTTAGCACATACTACAACTACTTCTGAACTTTCACTTTCAGCATAAGATTTTACCTTTTGAACATATTCATTATTTGTATTCCCTTCCATCATATCATCTTCTGATATGTTACAAGCATATAATACAGGTTTTGAAGTTATTAAAAATAATCCTCTTATAATTTCTTCTTCCTCTTCAGTAACTTCTAATGTTCTTATTGGTAAGTTTTTTTCTAAATGAGCTTTAACTTTTTCCATTAAAGCATATTCTTCTTTTGCTTTCTTATCTCCAGATCTAACTTGCTTCATTGATCTTTCCATTCTTCTTTCAAGAACTTCTAAATCTGCAAAAATAAGTTCTAAATTTATTGTTTCTATATCTCTAATAGGATCTACTGAACCTTCTACATGCACTACATTTCCATCATCAAAACATCTAACAACATGTACTATTGCAGATACTTCTCTTATATGAGATAAAAACTTATTACCTAATCCTTCACCTTTTGAAGCACCTTTAACTAATCCAGCTATATCATAAAACTCCACAGCAGTATATACTTTTTTCTTAGTATTATACATTTTTTCTAAAACATCTAACCTTTTATCAGGTACACTAACTACTCCTACATTTGGTTCTATAGTACAAAAAGGATAGTTTGCAGATTCTGCTCCCGCTTTTGTAATTGCATTAAATAAAGTACTTTTACCAACATTAGGTAAACCAACTATTCCTAAATTCATCTATGTACATTCCTTTCATCTCTTATTCACATTGTTACATCTTTAAAATTATACTCTACTATAAAAATTATTTCAATATATAAAGCTTCATAGATAATTATAGGTATTTGTATTCTATTTCCAGTGTAAAAGATATATTTTAGATAAAAATATTATTAAGGAGGCGATTTTTTTGAAAATAATAAAAAAGACTACATTATTATTATTAACTTTATTTTCTATTTTAAATTTATTGGTTAATAAAGCCATTGCATCTGATGATTTAGAATTGAATTGGTATTTTGTAAAAAGAGAAAATGAAAAAACCCCTGAACCTCCTAAAGAGTCAGCAAGTTTTTTTTCAGAATATGGCGCTTATTATGTTGGAGATACAAATTCTAAAGTTCTTTATCTAACCTTTGATGAAGGGTATGAAAATGGTAATACTCCTAAAATCTTAGATATACTTAAAGAAGAACAAGTTCCTGCTGCCTTTTTTGTTGTTAAACCATATATAAAACAAGAAGGTGATATTGTTAAAAGAATGGTTGAAGAAGGGCATTTAGTTTGTAATCATACTTCTCACCATCCCTCAATGGCTACTATAAAAGATAATGAAAAATTCAAGTTAGAATTTACTGAAGTTGAGGATGAATTCAAGAAATTAACTGGAACAGATATGCCTAAGTTTTTCAGACCACCTATGGGAAAATACTCTAAAAACTCATTAAAGAAAACTCAAGCCTTAGGATATAAAACAATTTTTTGGAGTTTTGCATACAAAGATTGGCTAGTAGATAATCAACCTAATGAAACTACCGCAATAAAGAAAATAGTAAATGGGGCTCATCCTGGAGCAATTATATTATTACATGCAGTATCTAATACTAATGCCAAAGTATTAAAAAATGTTATTCAAGAACTTAAATCTCAAGGTTATGAATTTAAGTCACTAAATGAATTACCCTAAGAAAAGTCTCTTTTAGAGACTTTTCTTAGGGTATATAATCTTTTCAACTTCATTTATCAAATTGCATTTTTTCACATATGAATTATTCAATAAACTATTACATTTGTTCTCTATGTCTTTAACAAAGTCTTCTCCAATTAAAAAACTTAAATTAACTTTTACATTAATAATGGCACTTTCAATAGCTGAATGTAATAATATAGTAGCTACTCCAGCATCTGAAATTAAATTTTTATTCCCATACTTTATAGCAAAATCTATATTCTCATAAAACTTTATACATTCTTCTGCTAAACTTAAAGGAGTTTTCATTGCCTTAATAGTATTCTCTTTAATTTTTTCTTTTCTAAATTTAATTTCTTCATCAGTATTTTTTGGTAGTTTATAGCAATTCATTAATCCTAAAAAATCTTCTCTATCATTTTCCATAAACTCTTGAGATTTTTTTATAAATTCCTTTGCTTCTTTTTGTAAAATTAGCATTTTTTTCTTATCTTCATTTTCTAGATTTTCATAAGATTTCTTCCCAACAGTTAGTGAATAAACCATAGAATTTAAACTTGCAGAAAGAGCAGCAACTAAAGCAGCTGTACTTCCACCTCCTGGAGATGGTGCTTCAGAGGATAACTCAATTAAAAAATCATCTACTTTATATTCCTTAAATAACATTATTATTTCCTTTCAGTTAATAGTATATTATAAACTTCTAATATTTCATTTATTATTTTTTTCTTAGAAAATCTTTTTATACATTCTTCTCTTATTTCCTCTGGTTTATAGGAGTCTATATTCTTTATTATACTTTTCATTGCAAGACCTAAATCATCTACATCATTAACCTTAACTATTAATCCATTTTCCTTATTTATAATATCTTCTGCTCCTCCATTAAAAGCTCCAATTACCGGCTTTCCAGAAGCCAATGCCTCAATATAAACAACTCCAAAGGTTTCATATTTAGACGGAAGTACAAAAACATCGCATAAACTCATTTGTTCTGAGACCTCTTCTCTTGATAGTCCCCCTAAAAATTTTATTTGCTTTTCAATGTTAAGCTCTTTAGTTAAATTAATTAATGCTTCTTTTTGACTACCTTCTCCACCAATAACCAACTTTGTGTTTGTATTCTTAAAATATTTACTAAAAGCTTTTATTAAAATATCTATCCCCTTTTCTCCTTCTAAAAAGGCTAATGAAAAAAATGTAAATTCACTATTTCTTTTTCTAGAAATATAAAAATTCTCCACAGGTATTAAATTATGTATTACCTTTATATCTTTTCTTCCAGAAAACTCATTCATTTCTTGCCTAAGTCCATTTCCTACTGCAATTAATACATCAGCACTTAAATAGGAATCTCTAATAAAGGGTTTATAGCTATCTTTAATATATACTGCTGTTTTTAAAGAAGAGTGCTCAGTTATAACTAATGGAATATTATACTTTTTTGCAATATATGCAGCACTTATACCAGCCCAAAAAGATGATTGACAATGAATTAAATCAATTTTTCCTTCTTTTTCTACTATTTCTTTATATAATTTTTCTAACCTTTTATTAAAAACACTAAACATCTTTGAGTTTTTAGGTAAAAAATTATAATTCTTATATCTATAAGTTCTAAGTCCATCTTCCACCTTAAAATTAAGACCAATTTTTTCCTTAATTTTAAAAAATAATGTTAATGGCCAAACTTCGTTATATGCTACTGTAACTTTAACTCCACTTTCTTGAATAGCTAAAGCCTGCTCCTTAAAGAAACTCCCATGAACAGGGTTCCTACTATTATGATACCATGATGGTATAAACATAATATGCATTTCTAAGCCTCCCTTAAAATACAATCTAACCTTTTTGATATATTTTCCCATTCATATTCTTTTATCTCATTAGATTTTTCACCTTTTGTTATTTTATCACATAACTCTGTAATAGAAGTCTTTACTTCTTCACTATAATTTTTAGTAACATTACATTTATCTAAATTGCTAACTACATCAATTATAGGATCATTTTCATCTCCTAAAATCACTAGTATATATCCATTACACCCAAAATAATCATATATTTTAGCAGGAATTTGTTTAGACCTCTTATTTCCAAACAACAATAATATATCAGCATTTATCATATATCCTAAAGCTTCATTATAGGGTATTCTATTTGAAACTCTTACATTATCAAGAGTTAATAGATCTCTTTTTATTTCCTCATTATCTATATTTCCAAAAAACAAAATATTCAACTTATTATATAGTTGCATATCTTCTTTTTCTATCCTCTTAATCGCTTCAATAAATGGTCTTATATCTCTAAGTTTCGAAAATATTTCTCCAGCATAAACCATATTAATTTTACTATTATCAATGTATTTAGGGTTATGACTTTCCTTTATCTCATTATAAGTTTTAGCATCATAGCCCCTAGTAATAAGGGCTGTTTTTTCCTCTTTCAATTGATAAGTTTTTATATAATCATCTCTATTTGCTTTAGTTACAAAAATATGTTTATTAGCTAAATTAATAATTCGTTTTTCATAATATCCTTCAAAACATCTTCTTATTGGACTTGATCCCTCTCTAGTAGAGTCCTTAAGCCAAGGATCACTCCAATACGCTATCCATTTAAGATTTGAAAATTTTCTTTTAATTATATAAGCACATATATGACTGGAAGGAGGTTCATGCATAGAAAACATAATATCAAAATTTTCTCTTTTCATTAAATCTATTCCATATTTGCTAGCTTTAAAAGCCCAATAAAGATACATATCAGGAATAGCAAATAATCTCTTTGTCTTCCTTAATATAGCCTTAGCTTTTACTTTTACATTACTGTTTTCATTAGTGCTTTTAGTATTTCTTTTCTTAGGCATTATTTTTTCAAAAACTCTACCTCCAGATATTATGTGAAGTTTAATTTTTTTATCCAACATATTAAAAATATATTCATCATAATAAATTGAATTAGGAGGAAAATTTACAGTTAACAAATGAATTTCATTATCTTCAAATTTCGCTAAATTATTCAAATATTGAAGAGTTTCTATTGAAGCAGAATTATTTATTAATGGCGAATAACATGCAATAAATAAAATTTTCATTTACCTACTCCCCCTATAAAATTTATTTAAAATAATCTCCAAACCTTCATTAAATTCCTCTATCTTAAATACCATACACATAATAAAGAAAACCACAGCTCCTACAGTTCCACATAATATAATTTTAACAAAAGAATTGTTTAACTCTATTAATTTATTTAAAGCAAATAAAGCAACTATCATTATACATGAACTTATTAAAATCTTTGTAAGCTTATATATAAGTGCTTTAATATTAAAATCTCCAACTATTTTCCATGTAGATTTAAGTAAAAGTATAGCTATTACTAAGGCAGAAATAGATGTTGCAATTGCGATTCCTAGTACTCCAAAGTATTTTGATAATGTAATACTTAAAATTATATTTACTACTACTCCAACAATTCCATTTAAAGTAGTAACCTTTGTTTTTTTCATTGAAAATAAAGATGAATTTAAAATATCTCTTATTCCCGCGAAAGGCAGCTGAATAGAATATCCAAGTAAGGCCATTGATGTTAATGCAACAGCATTTGAATTAAATCTTCCTCTTTCATATATTAATTTAATAATATCATTACTTAAAAACATTATTCCCAATGTAATTGGTATTAAAAATAAACAAATTATTACTATTGATTTACTTAAGTACTTTAAAAATCCTTCTTTATCACCTTCATTAAGTCTATTAGCCATAATTGGATATACTACCGAAACTAATGAAGTTGTTATAGCAGTACTAACAAACTGTATTAATCTTTGAGAATACTCTAAAGCTGCCATAGACCCCGTTATTAATCCTGAAGCAACACTTTTATCTACAAGCATATTAATAGAGTTAGCACCTGCTCCTATTATTACAGGAATAATTAAAATAAGCATAGCTTTTAATTTTTCATCTCTTAAATTAACATGTAAATCTATCTTATATCCTTGTTTATATAAAGAAGGTAATTGCACTAAAACTCTTATTAAATTTCCTAAAACGTTAGCCACAGTTAATCCCACAACATTAACATTATTAAAAAATAATAGGTATATAATTATAGGAAGATTAAAAAATATCCCTAATAAAGCTGGTACAATAAAATCTTCGCAAACTTGTAATATTGATATAAAGCAAGCATTAATGCAAAGTAAAAAAACATTAAACAATGTTATCCTTGTAAGAAAAATAGTTAATTCAATTTCATCACTTGAAAAGTTAGGTACAAAAATATTAACGATTTCTTTAGTAAAAATTAATCCTAAAATTATTATTACTATCGAAATAACAGATAAAATATTTATTACATTACTTGAAAATTTAAACATTTCTTCTTTACCCTTATTATGCTTAACTTCACTTAGCATAGGGATAAAGGTTGTTGAAATTGCAAGACCAACTATCATAAATACTGATTCAGGTATAGCTACTGAAGCCACATAAATATCATATGAACTTTCTACACCAAAATGAAAGGCTGCTAAAATATCTCTTCCAAAACCTATAGCTCTGCTTAAAATAGTCATTACCATGACTATAAATGTTGCTTTAAATACTTTATTTTTACTCATACCTTATCATTTCCTCTTATGACAAGTAATAAAAACTTTGGAATACTTCCTAGTCTTTTTATTCTCCATGGTTCTTTCAAAACTCTATATAGCCATTCTAATCCTAATTTTATCATCCACCTAGGAGCTCTGTTAACTTTCTCAGCAATTACATCAAAGCTACCACCAACCCCCATAAAAATCTTACATGGCAATTCACCCATATATCTAACAATAAATTCTTCTTGCCTTGGACACCCCATAGCTACAAATAAGGCATAAGGTTTTTTCTCTTTAATGTCCTGTAATATTTCCTCCGCATTATTTATATCAAAATATCCATTTTTATACCCTAATATATTTATCTTTGGATAATTTGCTACTAAATTTGCAACACAGGCCTTTAAGTTCTCATTTGTTGTTCCAATTAAATATATTCCCTTATTTTCTACAGAAGATTTTTTTATTATTTCTTTCATCAAATCTATACCTGCTATTTTTTCTTCAACAGGAGTTTTTATATACTTTGCTGCTATTTGTATTCCCACTCCATCAGGTATAATAAATGAATTATCTGATGTAAAATTTTCTAATAACTTCTTATTATTTAAACCACTATAAAGAACTTCAGGATTACCTGATATAATATGAATTTTGTTAAATTCATCAATATAGTTAATTGCATCATTTATACTTTTCCTAAATATTTTGTATCCCAATATATTAATAAAATTATTATCTTCCATTTTTTCTCCTCAACAATACGCAAGTAAAATTATCCATAATTATAATACCATAAATTTTAATTTTACACTATATAGTTTACATTAAGGGGCTGTTTTAAACAGCCCCTCCATCTACTTATTGAGTATTTTTTCTAAATCCTTCACTATTTCATCATCAGGATTTAATTTCTTAGCAATTTCTAAGTGAAGTTTAGCTTCATCGTAATTATTTAAGTTCATATAGCACATTACTATATTAGTGCATATTTCTACTTCCTTTGTTGCTTCAAAAGCTTTTTTGAAATATTTAATTGCACTTTCAAAATCATTTATGCAAGCATAATTAATACCTAGCTCTACTACTACTTCATAAATCCCACTTTCTCTCTCTAAACTTTCTTTTAGATAATAAATTGCTTTTTCATAGTTTTCCAACTTTCTATAAGCAACACCTAAATAGTAATAAATTAAAGGATTCTTATCAAAATTGTTAAGTAAATCTAACAGCATCTTTATAGTTTTAACTGGATCATCATTTAAATGCTCAATAGCTATTTCATAATTTGACACATTATTTATGTCATCAATTATACCTTTTATTTCATCTGTAATCTTACCACCTTTATTGGTATATTCGTTAATAGCTACCTTGGCTCCTTTGAAATCTCCATTATCTTTTAATATTAGTGCTTTATATAAATACACTTCTGAAATATTTAATAAATTCTCCTCACAATACTGTATATCACTTAATAAAATATCCTTAAATCCACTATCCTTTTCCCTTATGCTTTCCCCTACTAATAAAAGTTTCTTCATAACTTCATTATCTTTAGAAACTCTATAATATCCCTTTAAAAGTAGATATCCATCTATAAGATTATTTTCTTTTATCTTCTTAGATATTACACTTCGTATGCAAGTATCACTATCTTTTATATATGATAATATAATTTCATAATCATCATTAAATCTTAAGTTTTCATCTGCTCCTATAGCCAAAAACATCCCCTCAATAAAATAAAATATGGGTAAATTCTTTATTTTAATTTCATCTTGAATGTTTTTAGTTATATATTCAGAAGATATTGGTAAATATAAATCTTTATTATTAAAAGAAACATAACTAGGAATTCCAACGCTCTTTTTGAACCCTTCCTTATCTAGTTCTAAAAATAATAATTTACCTAGTTTTTCTTTAAAAGCTGAATTATAATCCAAATATACTCCTCCCTTATCTTAGCTTTAATATAAATAATACTATATATTTAAAAAGCTTTCAAATCTCGTTTTTTATTTATTTCTGATAATAGTTAAAAAGTGGATAGGTACATTACCTTCCACTTTTAATAATGATTATATTAATTTAATTTCTCATTTATTAAGCTAACTACTTCTGATTTAAAACTTTCTAGTTTTTCCTCAGCATCCTTTAATCCATTTCCTTGTACCGCAACATAGGCCTTCATTTTAGGCTCTGTTCCAGAAGGTCTAACTACAAACCAATAACCGTTTTCTAAAACAAATTTAAGAACGTTTGATTTAGGAAGATTTATTTCTTTTTTATCTCCATTAATCAAGTTTTCTTCTAAGCTTAACTTATAGTCATACTTAGTATATACCTTATCACCATTAATTTCTACAAGCTTTTCATTCCTTAAAGAATCTATGCATTGTGCTATTTTCTCTGCACCTTCTTTACCCTTTAACTCAAAGGAAACCAAAGTTTCTTTAAAGTATCCATACTTTTCATATAAGTCAATTAATCCATCATAAAGACTCTTTCCTTTTTCCTTATAATATAAAGTCATTTCTGCAATTAGCATAGATGCAATTACAGCATCTTTATCTCTTACAAAATCTCCAGCTAAATATCCATAGCTTTCTTCAAATCCAAAAAGATAAGCCTTATCATTATTTTCTTTAAATCCTTGAATTTTTTCACCTATATATTTAAATCCAGTTAAAACTTCTATAAGTTCTATATTATACTCCCTTGCTATATTCTTAGCCCCATCTGAAGTTACTATAGTTTTAATCACTGTTCCATTTTCAGGCAGTTTATTTTCTTCCTTAAGTGAGTTTAAAATATATTCAGTAAGTAATAATCCTGTTTGATTACCTGTTAAAACTCTATATTCTCCTTCACTATCCTTAACAACAACTCCTATTCTGTCGCAATCAGGATCAGTTGCAAATATAACATCTGGATTTTCTTTCTTAGCCATATCTAATGCTAACTTAAATACAGCTGGTTCCTCTGGATTTGGGTAAGAAGCTGTTGGAAAATTACCATCTGGTAATTCTTGTTCCTTAACTACTGATACTCCTGTATAACCAAGTTCTTTTAAAACCCTTCTTACTGGCATGTTTCCTGATCCATGAATAGGTGTATATATTACCTTTAAATCTTTAGCCTTTTCATTTACTAACTCTTTTCTAATTGTTAAGGACTTTACAGATTCTATATATGCCTTATCAACATCTTCTCCAATATATACTAATAAATTATTTTTAATAGCTTCTTCTTCAGAAATAGATTTAATCATATCAAAGTTATCAATATTATTAACTTCAGTAATTATAATATTTGCTTTTTCATCTGTTACTTGACCACCAAATTCATCATAAACCTTATAACCATTATATTCTTTAGGATTATGAGATGCTGTTACTACAATACCTCCAGTACAGTTTAAATATCTAACTGCAAAAGAAAGCATTGGTGTAGGTCTTAAACTATCATACAAGTAAACTTTTATGTTATTTGCACAAAGTGTTAATGCTGCAGCTTTAGAAAACTCCTTTGACATGTTTCTTGAATCATAAGCAATAGCAACAGCTGGATTTTTAAATCTTTTGTTTAAGTAATTAGCAAAACCTTGAGTTGCCTTTGACACTGTATAAATGTTCATTCTATTGCTTCCAGCTCCAATTATACCTCTAAGACCACCTGTACCAAAGTCAAGTTCTTTATAGAATCTATCTTCAATTTCTTTTTCATCTTCTATATTTCTCAATTCATCCTTCATTTTATCATCAATAATTTCAGATAATAACCAATCATTATATTTTTCCTTATATAACATCTTATACCTCCCAAACTTAATAATCAGGTAATATTATACACTAAATAAGTTGTTTTTGGAATAAAAAAATGTAAAGAGAACAAATATTGTATCTCCTTACATTTTTAACTATGTTATTTGTTGTTTTCGCTTAATTCTTCTGCTAATTCCATATCATCACTTACAGTTTTTCTTTCATAGGTTACTGATGCTATGACAGTATTCAAATCATCAATTATAGATAATTCAGAAGCTATTTCTAAATCACCAGCTCTATAAACATATCCATTATTACTTCCGTTAATATTTATTTTAATATATTTAGGTAGTTTATCAGCCTTACATTCAACTTTAATTGAGTCCTTTTCTTTTTGAAGTACCATTCCATTCTTATTTAAAAGTTTTTCACCTTCAAAATAAATAGGAACAGTAGATATAATTTTTTCATTATGATCTAATTCTTCTAAATCTAAATGAATAATTTTATGAGTTACTGGATCTCTTTGAACATCTTTTATAAGGGCTTGATAGCTTTCTCCATTTAAATCTAAATTAACTATCCCATGTTGACCATTTTGAGATATTTCTCTACATAATTCTAATTCTCCAACTTCAAATAGAAATTCATTAATTTTTTTCCCATAAAGCACTCCAGGTACCTTACCATTTTTTCTTAATTTTTTTGCATTATTAGGTACACTAGTATCCCTCTTATTTAAATTTAAACTATTCACGCATAACTCCTCCTATAATATACTTTCTCTTCAAATATTGTTAGCATAATTACTATTTTCTATTCAAAATTTACTAATTTTAAATAAATTTAAGGATTATATTGCATAGTTTTTATTATTAAAATATAATATTTATGTTTGTATAAAACTTTTAAAATAACCAATAATATTCTAAAGAAAGAGGGTGCTTTGAGTGTATAAAATGAATCAAAACGAAACTCCACTATTTAACGCTTTAATGGAATATGTGAATAGGGAAACATTACCTTTTCATGTACCTGGGCATAAAAAAGGAGTTGGTATTGATAAAGAATTTAAAGAATTTATAGGAGATAATCCATTTAAAATAGATGTTACGGTATTTAAATTAGTAGATAGCTTACATCACCCAACTGGACCAATAAAAGCGGCCCAAGAATTAGCTTCAGATGCTTATGGTTCTGATGCTTCATTTTTCTCAATCCACGGAACATCTGGAGCAATACAAGCTATGATACTTTCAGTAGTTAATGATGGAGATAAAATTATTGTCCCAAGAAATGTTCATAAATCTGTTACATCTGGGATAATTTTAAGTGGTGCAAAACCAATATTTATGGAACCTGAAATTGATAAAAAACTTGGAATAGCTCATGGAGTTACTCCTGATACAGTTGCTAAAACATTAAAAGAAAATCCAGACGCTAAAGCAGTATTAATAATAAATCCTACTTATTACGGAGTTGCAACAGACATAAAAAAAATTGCAGATATAGTGCATAGCTATAACATACCTTTAATTGTAGATGAAGCCCATGGCCCTCATTTAGCTTTTTCAGGGAAGCTTCCAATGTCTGCTTTAGAAGCTGGTGCTGATATATGTGCTCAAAGCACACATAAAATAATTGGATCTTTAACACAAGGTTCATTACTACATGTTAAAAGCAAATATGTTAGTCCTAAAAGAGTTCAACAAATATTAAATCTTTTACATACAACTTCACCATCTTATATATTAATGGCTTCATTAGATTGTGCAAGAAGACAAATTGCTTTAGAAGGTGAAAAACTATTAAATGATACTATCGAGTTATGTAAGTACACTAGAAATGAAATAAATAAAATACCAGGTTTCTATTGCTTTGGTGAAGAAGTTTTAGGAAAACCAGGATCTTATTCATTTGATCCTACAAAACTTACTATTTCATCAAAAGAACTAGGAATTACAGGATTTGAACTAGACATGATCTTAGCTGATAAATATCATATACAAATGGAACTTTCAGACTTCTATAATGTACTTGCAGTTGGTTCTTTTGGTGATACAAAAGAAGGAATGGATAAATTAATTTCTGCTCTTAAAGAAATATCAGAAGAATTCTATGGAAAACGAAATCCTGTACCGGACTTTTTAGATATTCCTAATATCCCTAAAAAGATATTAGAGCCAAGAGAAGCTTTTTATAATGATAAGGTGTCTATTCCGCTAAAAGAAAGTATAGGAGAAATTTCAGGAGAATTTTTACTTGCTTATCCACCTGGAATACCAGTGCTTTGTCCTGGAGAAATAATAACTAAAGAAGTTGTAGATTATGTTTATGATTTAAAAAGGGCAAATTTATACGTACAAGGAACTGAAGATTCCACTGTAGAAAATATAAAAATAGTTAAAAAATAAAAATGAAGCTGTTAATACAGCTTCATTTTTATAATCCTAAATATTCCTCTAAAGTTAAATCACTGTTCTCAAAGTTCTTACTATCTTTAACACCTATATATCTAAAGTGCCAAGATTCATGCATATATCCTGTAATCCATTCCTTACCTTCAGGATATCTTAATATAAATCCATATTTTGTACAGTTATTTTTAAGCCACTCTGCTTCAGCAGTATATTTAAAATCTTCTTCTGCCCATAAGGATCTATCAACTCCACCTATATCAAAAGCAAGTCCTGTTTGATGTTCACTAAATCCTGCTTTAGCTGAAAATGTATCTGTTGGATCTTGTCCATAATTTGATACATAGTTCCAATAAAGTCTATCTTGGCTCCAATAATTTCTATATGTTGAAAATGCATTTAAATATATTCCTTCCTTTGCTGCATCTGATTTCATTCTTTCAAAAGCTTCTCTTGCTTCAGTACTTTCTCCTGGAGCAAAAGTATCTGGAAGTCCAAATTCTTTATTTACTATTAATATGCCATTTATATATTTAGGTTCTCTTAAACTTGCATCTTCATTTGACTTTTCTTCATAAGTTTCATTTATTTTTCTTTTATTTGCCACTTTCTTAGTATCTGTTATATATTGATTTAAATCATCTAGTTTTTCTTTTGCTAAGTTATATTTTTTTTCAGAAAATAAACTATTATACTCATTAATAAGCCTATTTACTTCATTTGATTCATCCTCATTAAAATTCTTTATACTGCCTTCAGTTATACTATTAAAATATTCTTCTAATTCTCTTTCATTAGAAGCACTTAAATCATTTACCTTAGATTTTAACTCTAAAATTAAATTTTCAACTTCATTTGTTACTTCACTACTTAATTTACTTTCAATGGTGTCAATTAAAGTTTTTATTTCAGCTAATTTCTCTTCATCTCCATATAAATTACTGTAACTAATTTTCATATTTTTAAAGTATTGAATAGTTTCTAAATTTTCATTAAATCTTTCTCCTGCTTTTACTTCACTTCTTATTAAAGTAAAATGTTTAACTTTTATAGGTATATATAAAACTATCCAAAGAACAAATAAAAATAATACTATTCTTATAAACTTGAATTTCTTTTTATGACTATTTATTTTTTTATTCAAATTTTAACTAACCTCCATTACAATATGCTTTAATACTAAACTTATTAAATACTTATTCATTAAGAAGTAGCTTAAGATTTTCTCTTAGCTTTTTATCTAATGAATATTCACTTAGGTAATAAAGCTTACTATTTATATCATCATCATTTTTATCCAATGTATAATAAGTTATAGCTGCCTCTATACTTAGATTTTCTTCTATTTTACAAGAACTTATTATCTTTTCATCTCCATCTTCTAAAGTCATAATTTCTTCTAAATTAATTGTTCCTTTATTCATAGCTATTTCTTTTAGAAATTTTAAATGCCCCTTAGTGAACCTTTCAGCTGCATTTATAAGATGATTTAAAGTTCTATAAGCAAATTCTATTTCTCCATTTTTAGCAAAGGATTTATAAAAATGTTGTATTAAACCAATAACTTGATTATTATTCTTTATTTGAGACATAAAACCTAATATTTTAATTTTATTTTCATCGTTAAAGGCAATTAAATTGTTCATAATCCAAGTTATTATTTTATCAGTTTCCACTCCTTCACTAGCCAACTTACATAATAAATTAGTTGCTTTTAAATTTAGATTAGAGTTCTTTTGTGAAATTCTTTGTAAAGCATCTATTGCATCTTCACCATAGCTATATATAATCATTAATATAGAATTTTCAACGACTACTGACCAATAGCTATCATCCATATATTTATTAATATATTTTGTAGGCCTATGAATTTTACCATTTAAAAACTTTGGAATTTCCATTAAGTTTTCTTTTCCTATCTTTATTGCTGCTTCTCTTGCAGCTAATTTCACATCATTAAAATCATCATATAAATCTATAATTCTTAGTATTTCATTAGATATTAATTCATCTACCTCTTCTTTAGTTAACTTAACTTCTTCCTTAATTTCTTCATTTTCTTCTACTATTTCCTTTTCTTCTACTTTGAAGTTTAATTCAATATCTTCATTTTTTTTATTTTCTGTATCTTCTATATCTTCATCATAATTTTCTTCATCAAATTCATCATAATAATTATTATTTTTATCTTTTATTCTCTTAAAAAAATTAAAAATCCCCATTCTATTTTCCTCCAAAGTTAACTTCGCTTACAACCTCTATTCCATTTTCCTCTAAAATAGTAGTTGTAATACCTTTACCATTTATTTTTCTTCCTGTAAAACTACCATCATATACAAAATTTACGCCACAAGAAGGACTTCCCTCTTTTAATATTGCTTTTTTTGCATTACTTAATATTGCTATATGTAAAGTTTCATGTGCTCCCTTTAAAAAAGCTTCAGTAATATCCATATTATCTTTCGTAATTACTTTACCTTCATTATTTATGACATCCCTAGCTGTACCTTTTATTTCTGCCGGTAATCTAGGTGTTGAAAGGCCTCCTAGTTCTTCTGGACAAATCAATATAGCCTTACCTTCATTAAAAAGTTCTAAACATCTTTCATTCAAATTATTACCACCATTATATTTACAATTAACACCACATAAGCAACTACTTATTAGATACATACCAGCACCTCTTTTCCTTATACAATTATATCATAAAAAGAGACTCTTAAAAACGAGTCTCTTTATCTTAATATTATTTTAATATTATTTTAATATTGCTATAGTAACACCATCTCCACCTTCACCATATGCACCAAGTCTATAGCTTTTTACATGTGGATGTCTTTTTAACATATCGTTAATTGCTTTTCTAAGAACTCCCGTTCCTTTGCCATGCACTATAGTAACTTCTCCCAAGTTTGCCATATATGCCTCGTCTAAATATTTGTCTACTTTATAGCAAGCTTCTTCCGAATCCATCCCTCTTAAGTCTATTCTACTATCTATAGATTTTAAGTTTAAATTTAATTCTCTCTTTTTCTTTTCTTTTTTTGTTGTTTTATTATTTAATTTTCTTAAATCTTTAAGTTTAACGTTTATTTTCATAATACCTGCTTCAACTTGAACTTCACCTCTTGAATCTGGCATAGAAATTATAATAACATTTTGATTTAAAGAAGGTAAATAAGCATCCATTCCTAAAGTTACCTTCTCTATTATTTCGCCATTATTTTCCCTTTCCTTATAAATTGAAGCTTCTTTTTGCTCTAAACTATCCTTTAGTTTTTTTCTTTCTTCCTCTAATCTTGCTCTTCCACCTTGTTCAATTCCTAATTTTTCAAGTTCTCTCATTGCTTTAAGAATTTCATCAGCTTCATCTTTTGCTTTTGAAATTATATCTCTCGCTTCTCTTCTTGCTTCACCATAAGCTTTGTCTCTTATTTCATCTAATCTCTTAAGCTTTTCATCATATTTCTTCTTTAATTCTTCTGCTTCTATTTTTATTTTTTTAGCTTCTCTAGCATCTCTATTAGCTAATATACTCTTTTCTTGTAAATCCCTAATTAAATCTTCGAATTTTAGATTTTCTGAAGCTATATTTTCTTTTGCTTTAATTATTACAGCATCTTTTAATCCCAGCCTCTTAGATATTTCAAAAGCATTAGATTTTCCAGGGACACCTATTAATAATCTATATGTTGGTTTTAAGGTTTCTACATCAAACTCTACAGAAGCATTTTCAATTCCAGTTGTTCTAAGCGCATATCCCTTTAACTCACTATAGTGAGTAGTTGCAATTATTCTTGCTCCTTGCTCCCTTAAAGTTTCAAGTATTGCTACTGCAAGAGCTGCTCCCTCAACTGGATCAGTACCTGAACCAATTTCATCAAATAGCACTAAGGAATTATTATCGGCCTTTTCCATTATTTTAACAATATTAGTCATATGAGATGAAAAAGTTGATAAGGATTGTTCTATACTTTGCTCATCTCCTATATCAGCAAAAATATTAGTAAAAAAGCTAATACTTGAATTATCTTTTGCAGGAATTAATAAGCCACTTAATGCCATTAAATGTAGTAATCCAACTGTTTTTAAAGTAACAGTTTTACCACCAGTATTAGGACCAGTAATCATCAAAGTATTAAATTCTTTTCCAAGATATACGTCTGATGGTACTACAAAACTAGCATCAATAAGTGGATGCCTACCTTGGATTATATCAAAGCTTTTATCTTCATTAACCTCAGGACAAATACCATTTAAACTTGATCCGTATTTTCCCTTAGCAAAGATGAAATCTAATTCAGTAAGAATCTTATAGTTACTTTCAACCGTATCTATTACTTCATATACTCTATTAGATAGATCCATAAGTATTTTTTCTATTTCTGCTTTTTCTTTAAGCTTTAACTCTTTTATTTCATTGTTTAAATTAACTAAACTTATAGGTTCAATAAAAAGAGTTGCACCAGTTGAACTTTGATCATGAACTAACCCTGGAACTGAGGATTTATGTTCTGCTTTAACAGGTAAAACATACCTATCCCCTCTCATTGTATACAGTGCATCTTGTAAATACTTTGCATTTGATCTAACTATTGAATTTATTTTATCTCTTACCGAAGAGTTCTTTTCCTTTAAGCTTCTTCTTATAGAACTTAAAGTATTACTTGCCCTATCACTTATTTCTTCCTCAGAAATTATTGATATTTCAATAATTTCTTCTAAAGATTTTACTGGAGTTAAAATATAAGCTAAATCTTCTAAAACAATATGTGCTGTTTCATCATCTCTTCTTGATATATAATCCTTAAATCTTCTAGAACATTTAAGCATTCCCCCAATTTTAAGTAGTTGCCCCGCTGATAATACCCCACCTTTTTTAGCTCTTTCCACTCCATCTTTAACATCATGTAATCCCTCGAAGGGTGGATTTCCTTTTGTTATTAGTAAATTTAATGCTTCTTCTGTTTCTTTTAATTTATTTTTCACTTCAAATATCGTGTCATATGGTTCTAATTTATCAATTAGCTCCTTACCACCTTTAGTAATAGCATATTCCTTAATTTTTTCTTTTATTTTATTAAATTCTAATATTTTAAGAGTTCTCTTTTCCATAAAATCACCTCTCTAATCAGCTAATTATTAATATTATTTATTAAATTAGCAACATCCCTATTAAATTTATTATAATTATAACTTCCTAATAAAACTGAAATAAAAATATAAAAGTTACATAGAATTTTCAAAGTGTTTACTGCTATCTCATTAATGCTTTCCTTTATAAATATTGATATGAATAATAATGTTACTCCTATGGAGACTAAAATAATTTCCTTAATCCAAAGCTTTCTTAGCAATATAAATAACTCTCTTTTGTAAATGATACTGCTATTTATATTATTTTTATCTTCCTTAAATTTTCTGGTTCCTAAAATAATTATCAAATTTAATATAATAGATCCTAAAATCAATAGCTTAATAATAACTAAACTCATATTATTCTCCTATTCAATACCTCTTCTATAATGACCTTTGGTATAATCTTTAGAATTAATTTTTTCCTCACCTTTTAACATTCTAAAAACCTTTTTAACCTCATTATAATTTTCATCTCTAAATTCAATTCTAAAAGAATTTATTCCTAAAGATAATAAATCCTCTTTCTCGTCTATAAGATTTAATGGATTAGGATTTAAAATATAGCTTCTACAAAAAACATCAGTCATAACTCTAAACTTCTCGTTCATTCTATCAACTAAAGTAAATTTATCTCTAGTACAAGCTAAGTTGCACTCTTTACATGAAGATTTTTCTCCAAATGTACTTCCAATTGGGCAATATTCACTTATCATAAGTTCAGTTTTCCCATATATTATACTTTGAATATTTCCATTACTTCCTTTTAACATACTTTTAATTTCTTTTCTATTTAGTTCTAAGCTAAGAGTTGGAACATCAATTTCATTTTGATAAAACTTTAAAGCCTGGGAATTTATTATATTAAGTTTATAGTCTCCAATTATTGTTAATTCTTTTTGATATTTTCTTATTATACCTGCATTAACTGTTACTATACCCTGTATATAGTTTTTTAATTTTTCTATTAAATTTACTACAGTGTCAAATTCATTTTTTATTATATTTGGTATTTTTAAATAAATATTTATATTTTTATCTTTATATAAATTAATTATGTCTTGAATTTTTAAGGCATCCTTATCCCTATTAAAGACATCTATAATTATATCCTTAGCATCCTCTTCTAAAATAGCTCTTAGCTGTTCTTTTGTTATACATTGATACATGATATCTAACTTAATTTTTTTATTTAATTCTTCATTGTTTTTTTCAATCTTCTCTGGTCTTTTTCTTCTATAAGCTTTCGTAATAGACTTTTGTATAGACTCTACAGCTTCCCTTCTTAAGTTATTTAGGTCACTTATTCTTAAAAATCCATTTTCAAAATCTAAAAATTCTATTTCATTTAATTTAAATACACTATCTGAAGATTTGCTTAATGCTTCTATTATTCTTTCCTTGCTTAAAGGTTTTTTTTCAGCTTTCTCAACTATCTCACCTAAAAAAACATATTCCTTATTATTATAAGTAATATTTAATTTTAAAGGCTCCGAAATTTTAAAACTAACTTTTGCACTTAAATCTATTTTTCTATTATAAGGTTTTAAAGAGCTTTCTAGAGAATCAAAAAGTTTTTTATCTAAAGATTTAAAAATTTCATCTCCAGGCTTATATGCTGTTGGAAAAATCTTAACTTTTTCTCCTCTTTTAGCTTCCTTAACTTCTAAGCCATCTTTAATTATTTTATTTATATTAAAACCTGTATCTCTAAATCTAAAACCATCGCCTATTGAAATACTTTCTTTTAAAATTATTTCACCATTCTTTTCTATTTTTCCTAAAGGTACTCCAGTATTTCTAGGATGATTAAAACTCATCATATCTTTCCCTAAATTCTTATGTAAATAAGCCGTAGAAAAGCCACCTCTATTAAATAATTGAAGTAGTTCTCTTTTTCCTTTGCTTATATTATATTCAGTATTATATAATTCCTTATCAACAGCTTTTTTATAATTATCAACCACTCCCGCAACATATTCTGCTCTCTTCATTCTTCCTTCAATCTTCAATGAATATGTTCCTGAATCAATTATATCTTTTACATTTTCTATAGTACAGGTATCTTTAGGACTTAATAAATATGCTTTTCTCTCTCCTAAGTTTTCACCTTTTAATGTATATTCCATTCTACAAGGCTGAGCACATCGTCCTCTATTTCCACTTCTTCCACCAATCATTGAACTCATAAGACATTGACCAGAATAAGAAATGCATAAAGCACCATGAACAAAAATTTCTGTTTCTATTCCTAAATCCTTAGAAATATATTTTACCTCATCTATAGATAATTCTCTTGATAAAACTATTCTTTGAAAACCTCTTTCCTTAAAAAACAAAGCTCCTTCTCCATTATGTATAGTCATTTGAGTTGAAGCATGAATTTCAAAGTCAGGATATTCTTCCTTTATTCTTTTTAATAATCCTAGATCCTGTAATATTATTGCATCTACACCTATTTCGTATAAAAACCCTACATATCTTACAGCTTCTTCAATTTCATTTTCCTTTAAAATAGTATTTAATGTTACATAAACTTTAGCTCCATAGCTATGAACATAATCAACTGCTTTTATCATATTATCATTATCAAAATTAGAGGCATATGCCCTTGCTGAAAACTTATTGCCTCCTAAATAAACAGCGTCAGCGCCCTTATTCATTGCTGCAATAAGACTTTCCATGCTCCCAGCAGGAGCTAAAATCTCAATTCTATTCATAAATATTTCTCCTAAACTTTTGTTTACTTATATTTATCTAAATCTTTCTTATTATATATAACACAATTCTTATTTTTTTTCTATCATCACTTTACTTTCCTTTAATAAAATTTAAAAGGAGATGCTAAAATCATCTCCATAAATTACTATTTTAATAAAGCATTGCCTTTTTTCTTTTCACTTGCAAGGTTAACTTGTGCATCTAACAATTTTTTTTCTAAATCTAAAACTTTATATTTTAAATTTTGTAAATTAAACTTAGTTTCCTTATTTATCTCCTTTAGCTTGTCCTTCTGTAACTTTATCTTTTTATAATCCTCTTCCATGATTATATATTCTTCGTTTAACTTAATAAATTTATCTTTATATAATTTTTCATTTTCATTTAGAATTGTACTACTTTCTTTAGCTATTTTCACTTCATTATAACAATTTTCTAACTCAAGTCTAAGAGAAGTATTCTCAGTTTTTAATTCATTTATAATTTTATTTAGTTCATCTACACTTGTTGAATCTTCCCTAATTTCCTTTATTCTTTCTTTAAGTGTCGTGTTTCTTTCTTCTAACGAAGTGTTTTTCTTAAATAAATTTTCTATTTCCTCATCAGCTTTATATAATTCATCTGCTATATTTATAGCTGCTAAAGTCGCTGCTGCTGTAGTACTTAGTTTTCTATTATTTTCACTTATATCTTTTATTTTACCTTCTACGTAATTAGCAATTTCTAGTAAATATTCTTCAGTTTCTCTTCCCTTTAAGTTATACTCCATTCCATTTATATTTATAGTAACAGTACTCATAACACACCTCATAACATAATAATTATATTAATTCAATTTTAACATAAAATTTTCTATTTATATATTAAAATATAATTTAATTATAAAGAAAACAATAAAAAAGTCATATATATTATAAAACAATTAATAAGTTTTATAAATATATATGACTATAATACAATTTTTTATTTATAATTCATTTTTGCCTATTGTATATGCTATTAAGTATCCTAGTATGAGAGCTAAAATAGATATAATTCCCATAAAGCCAAAAGTAAATCCTGGAAAAATAACAAAAATAGATCCAATAACTAATCCAAATATTATACAGTATGCAGTTTGAGGATATTTATTAAAAATTTTCTCAATTAACTTTGTCATTAATAAAAATCCACCTACTACCCCCACTCCTATTACTGCCATATTTAATATATCGAAATTTTTTACTACCTCTATAATAGGTTCATATAAACCTATTAATAATAATACAAATGATCCACTTATTCCTGGTAATATCATAGTTGCTGCTGCAATAAATCCAGCTACAAAAAAGCCTAAGTAGTTTGGTTTAAATATGGTACTTAAGAATGCTGCTTCCGGGTTTACCTTTTCTAATATTCCAAGTCCAGCAACTATTATGAATCCGATAACTAACCCTATTAAATTGCCCCCTTTTATTTTGCTTTGTGTTGCTTTTTTATATAATAAAGGAGCTGTTCCAAGTATTAATCCAATAAAGAAAAAATTAGTTTGCTCATTATAGTTCTTTAATAAAAAATCAATTATATTTGTAAATAATAAAATACCTGCTACTGCACCAATTCCTAATGTCCCTAAAAATAATATATTTTTCTTTATATCCTTAAAAAAATTATTTACAGAATAAATTATTTTATCGTATATCCCCATAACTACAGCCATGGTTCCTCCACTAACCCCCGGAATAACGTTAGATATACCAATTACCATTCCTTTTAATAAATCAATTATATATTTCATTGTTATCTCCTTTAGTTACGTTTGTTTTTTAAAGAATAAAGCTGCACTTACATACAGCTTTATTTCTTATTTATCTTAATGTAGCTCCAAGTTTATGCTCTAAACTTCTTAAAATCTTATCATGTACTTTATTTACATCATTATCAGTTAATGTTTTTCTTTCATCTCTATAAGCTATTGCATAAGCTATACTCTTCTTACCTTCTGGAATTTGAGTTCCCTTATAAACATCAAATAATTCAACTTTTTCTACTAAGTTTCCACCAGCTCGTTTAATTGTATCTTCTATTTCTTGAACTAATACTTCATCATCTACAAGTAAAGCAATATCTCTTGTAACTGCTGGGAATTTAGGTAAAGCTTTATATTTTTTATTTATTTTAGAGTATTCAAATAATAAATCTAAGTTTAGCTCAGCTAAATAACAGTTTACATCCACTCCATAGTTTTCTGATACATCTGGATGTACTTCCCCTACTACACCTACTTTAGTATTTCCAATCATTAAGGCTGCTGTTTTACCTGGATGATAACTTGGATTATCACTTTCTCTAGCAAACATTACCTTATTTAATCCTAAAGCTTCAAGTGAATTTTCAACTATTCCCTTTAAATCTAAGTAATCACAATTACCATACATTCCAATAGTTAAAATATTCTTTTCAGTTGGAATAACTGTTTCATCTTCATTTGGAATGTATATTTTTCCTATTTCAAATAATCTTGCATATCCATTATTTCTTGAGTAATTTCTACCTAAGCATTCCATCATAGAATGGATAGTTGTAGTTCTCATTACTGAATAATCTTCCCCTAATGGATTTTTTATTTTAATTACTTTTCTTAAATCACTATCTTCTGGTAAGTTAATTTTATCAAAAACCTTTGGTGATATAAATGAATAACTTATAGATTGATTTAATCCACTAGATACCATAGTACTAACCATTAAATCTCTTAATAATTCATTCTTGTATTTAGGCTCTCTTCCAGTAGAAATATTAAATATAGTTGTAGGTATTTTATCATACCCATATATTCTAGCTACTTCTTCAGCTATATCTTCTTTAATGGCAATATCTATTCTAAAAGTAGGTATTGTTATGTTTAAATTATCTCCATTTATTTCTGTTTTTAGTTCTAATGAATCAAGATATTTTTTCATATCCTCAGTGGAAATTTCTGTTCCTAAAAAAGTATTTATCCATTTAGAATCTACAGTTATATGTCCTTCTTCCTTTTTAGAAGTATATATATCTATAGTTCCTTCCATAATTTCACCGCAACCAAGTTCGCATACTAATGCACAAGCTCTATTTATAGCCACTTCTGCAAGATTTGGATCGATATCTTTTTCAAATCTAGCTGAACTTTCACTTCTTAAATTAAGTTTTTTAGAGTTAACTCTAATATTAGTTCCATCAAAATTAGCTGCCTCAAATATTACTTCTGTAGTATCTTCTTGTATTTCAGAGTTTAGTCCACCCATTATTCCAGCTAAAGCAATTGATCTATTATCATCTTTTATGCAAAGGAATGATGAATCTAAAGTTCTTTCAACTTCATCAAGAGTAACAAATTTTTCATTATCATTAGCTCTTTCAACTACTATTTTGCCGCTCTTAATTTCTCTAGCATCAAAAGCATGCATAGGTTCACCAATTTCTAACATAACAAAGTTAGTAATATCAACTATATTATTAATAGGTCTAACCCCTGCTTCTAATAATCTTTCTTGCATCCAACCTGGAGAAGGCATTATTTTAACATTCTTAACGCCTTTTGCCATATATCTTCTGCATAAAGAATCTCTAACTTCTACTTTAATTTTATCGCTTATATTTTCATTAGATTTTACTTCATAATTTAAGTTTGGCATTTTATAATTAGTTCTAAGAGTTGCAGCTGTCTCTCTAGCCATTCCAACTATACTTAAACAATCAGGTCTATTTGAAGTAATATCAAAATCTAAAATTGATTTATTAAGATTTAAATATTCCTTTATATCCATTCCTAAAGGTGCATCTTCTGGTAATATCATAAGACCATGTACTGGCTCATCTCCAGCTATTCCAAGTTCCTCTTCTGAACAGAACATACCATTTGATACTACTCCTCTAAGTTTACCTTTTTTAATTTCTGTTCCATCAGCTAGTATTGATTTATGTAGTGCAACAGGAACTACATCTTGTTCTTTCATATTAGTCGCTGCTGTAACTATTTGAATTGTTTCATTTCCAATATTAACTTGACAAACTTTTAATTTATCAGCATCTGGATGTTGCGTTATTTCAACTATTTTACCAGTAACTATATTTTTAATCTCATCCCCTTGAGTGATAACTTCTTCTAAGGCTGATCCAGATAAAGTTAATCTATCTCCAAGTTCTTTTGCATCTATATTTACTTCAACATAATCTTTTAACCAATTAAATGGTACTTTCATATCCTTACCTCCTGTTAATTAAAATTGATTTAAAAATCTCATATCACTTTCATATAATAATCTGATGTCATCTATACCATATTTAAGCATAACCATTCTATCAACACCAAATCCGAAGGCAAATCCACTATAAACTTCTGGATCTATACCACAATTTCTAAGTACTTGTGGATGAACCATTCCACATCCTAAAAGTTCTATCCAACCGCTTCCTTTACAAACTCTACATCCTTTTCCTTCGCATACAAAGCAAGTTGCATCCATTTCTGCTGATGGCTCTGTAAATGGGAAGTGATGTGGTCTAAATTTAGTTTTAACATTTTCACCAAACATTTTTTTTGCAAATAACTCCAATGTTCCTTTTAAATCAGCAAAAGTTACTCCCTTATCTATTACTAATCCTTCCATTTGATAAAATATTGGTGAATGTGTTGCATCAACAGCATCTGATCTATAAACTTTACCTGGCGCAATCATCTTTATAGGTGGTTTTTGCTCTTCCATAACTCTTATTTGGACAGGTGATGTTTGAGTTCTAAGAACTAAATTATCATTTATATAAAATGTATCTTGTTCACTTCTAGCAGGATGATTTTTAGGAATATTTAAAGCCTCAAAATTATAATAATCTAATTCAACTTCTGGTCCCTCTTCAATAGTGAATCCCATTGAAATAAAAATATCCTTCATACTTTCTAAAGTTAAATCAAGAGGATGTCTCTTGCCAATTACATTTTTCTTACCTGGCATGGATATATCAATTACCTCTGATGCTAATTTAGCATTTTTTTCTTTTTCTTTAATTGAAGTAAGCATTTCTTCTATCTTATCTTCAACTTCCTTCTTAACTTCATTAACAAGCTTACCAACTACTGGTCTTTCTTCTTTAGATAATCCACCCATACTTCTTAGTATAGTTGTTAATTCTCCTTTTTTTCCCAAATACTTTACTCTAATCTCTTCTAACTTTGCACTATTAACAGCATCTTTTAATTCATTAAATGCATTTTCTTTAATAGACATTAATTGTTCTTGCATATTACTTCCTCCCTTACTGATATAAACAAAACAGTATTTATAACTGTCCTTTAAGATTAAAATCAATTTATTTTAAATAAAAATTATTGACAATATATTATATAACATAAAAATATAAAAAAACTTCGTCCCCATACAAGGGACGAAGTATCGCGTTACCACCCTAATTGGTTAAAAAATAATTTTTTCAACCCAACTTAATTTAATTAACGGCAAAACCGCTAGAAACTACTATTATTTCACTTCTAGGACTCCTGAGGGAACTTCAATATAAATTTCCATTAAAGTGGCTTTCAGTCTAGGACCACTTCTCCCTGAAAAGTCCTTTATATCTACTTTCTCATTCACAGTCTTTATATATTCAATTTACAATTTATTATACAAACAAAACTAATATATTTCAATAGTAAACTTTTTATTTTCAATTAAATCAAATTTTGCCTTACCTTTTCAAATAAAATAATAGATGTTGCAATAGATACATTCAAGGATTCAGCTCCTCCTGGCATAGGAATTTTTACTTTTTTATCTGCAAGCTCAAATAATTCCTGTGTTATTCCATTGCCTTCATTTCCAACAGCTAATATTATTTTACTTTTTAAATTCTCATCAAAAAAATTCTTTGATTCCTTTAAAGAAGTTGCCACCAAACTAAATCCATCTTTCTTAAGATCTTTTATCATACTAAAATTAGTATCATCATAAAATATTGGAATATAAAATATAGAACCCATAGTTGATCTTATTGTTTTATCATTATATATATCAACAGTTCCCTTAGTTAAAATAATTCCATTTACTCCTGCAGCATGTGCTGTTCTAATAATTGTTCCTAAATTACCTGGATCTTGAACCTTATCACAAACTAGATAGAAATCACCATCTAGATTATATTCATATTCTTTCTTTTTTGTAATAGCTATAATACCTTGAGAGTTTTCTGTTGAAGAAATCTGCGAAAATAAAACATTTGAAAAAATATTAATTTTATTTTCAAATTCTACATTAGTCAAAAAGAATTTTTCAAATTTTTCTTCATATTCTTTTGAAACAATAATATATTCTATTACCATATTAGCTTTAATAGCTTCTTCTATTAATCGAAGACCTTCTAAGATAAACATTCCTTCTTTATCTCTAGTTCTTCTTTCCTTTAATTTTTTTACAAGTTTAAATAGATTATTATCCTTACTTTCTATATAAATCAAAAATGCCACCTCATTAGTTTGATTTAACTATCATACCTTCTAATCTGCTTAGATCTTCTGCTGAACCAATAGCAACTATAATATCATTTTCTTCAATAATATCTTCTGCAGATGGAGATAAATTAACATCGTCACCTCTTTTAATTGCCATAACGTTAATTCCATATTTACTTCTAAGTCTTAGTTCGTTTAAGGTTCTTCCAGTCCAATCTTCTAAAACTTGAATTTCCATAATGCTATAGTCTTCTGAAAGCTCAATATAATCTAAAATATTTGCAGACACTAAATTATGAGCTACCCTTACTCCCATATCTTTTTCTGGAAGTATAACTCTATCTGCCCCTATTTTATATAATACTTTTGCATGTAAATCACTATGACCTTTTGCAATTATATACTTAACTCCAAGTTCCTTTACTAATAATGTTGCCATAACACTTGATTGAATATTGTCACCTATAGTTACAACTGCAACATCAAAATTTCTAATACCTAGTGATCTTAACGCATTTTCATCTGTTGCATCTAATTGCACAGCATGAGTTACACTATCTGATATTTCTTGAACTACATCCTCATCTCTATCTATTGCTAAGACATCATTACCTAAAGAATATAAAGTTTTTGCAATAGAAGAACCAAATCTTCCAAGACCTATAATTACAAATTGCTTATTTCCCAATCTATTCATCTCCCTAACCAATTAAAATTTTCCCTTCCGGATATTTATATCCTGACTTCTTACGTTTTCTAGTTAATGATAAAACTACAGTAAGAGGACCTACTCTACCAAAATACATCATTAAAATAATTAATACCTTCCCTATTGAGCTTAAATTAGGAGTTAGTCCTAAAGTTAATCCAACTGTTCCAAAGGCTGAGGTTACTTCATATAACAAATCTATAAAGCTTGCTCCAACTTCGGTATATGATAATATCATCGTGGATAGCATTACTAAAGATACTCCAATAAATAATAAAGTAAATGCTTTATATACTAATTCTTTAGTAAACCTTCTTCCAAATACCTCAGTATCTTCTCTTCCCTTAATAACAGATATTACTGTCAATACTAATAAACCAAATGTTACAGTTTTTAGTCCACCTGCAGTTGATCCTGGAGAACCTCCAATAAACATAAGAATAATAGTTAAAAACTTACTTGCTAAAGTCATTCCATTTGTTGGTACACTATTAAATCCAGCTGTCCTTGGACTTACTGATGCAAAAAAAGAATTTAATAATTTATCTTTTAAATTCATATTTCCAATACTTTCAGGATTGTTAAATTCAAATAAAAGCATTAAAATAGTACCACCAAATACTAATATAGCTGTTGTTATTATTACTAGTTTAGAATGAATAGAAAGTTTTTTAATCCCCTTAAATTCATATATTTCTAATAATACAGTAAAACCTAAACCACCAATTATTATTAATGCACTTATAACTAAAATAATAACACTATTACTATAATAATTTTCAAGGCTGGTTCCAAATAAATCAAAGCCAGCATTACAAAATGCAGAAATTGAATGAAAAACACTATAGAAAACCCCTCTACCCATTCCATATTCCGGAACAAACTGAGTAGAAAGCAATAATGCTCCAAAAAATTGCACAGAAACTGTAAAAATAAGTACATATTTAACCATTTTTACAAGACCTTGAATAGAATATGTATTCATCGCTTCTTGCATTACTAATCTTTCTCTTAAGGTTATCTTTTTACCTAGAATTAAAGAAATTAATACTGCAAAAGACAGAAATCCTAAACCACCAATTTCTATTAAAGTCATTATAACAGTTTGACCAAATGTACTCCAATGTGCACTAGTATTTAATGTTATTAATCCTGTTACACAAACTGCAGAAGTTGATGTAAATATAGCATCTAAGAAATTAGTTGGTTCACCACTTTTAGATGATATTGGTAATGATAATATAACTCCTCCTATAAAAATTACAACTAAAAATCCTAATGCTAATATTTGAACCCCTTTTAATTTTATTTTTCCTTTTAAACTAAACTGCATATCTTCACCTCTTAGATACACTAAATTTTATACTACCTATTATACACTATTTTCTATTTATTATTTATATTTATCTATAAAAAATGCGACCTAAAGGTCGCAATATGTTATTTGTTTAATTGACTTTTTGCTAATTCTACTAAATCAGCAAATGCCTTTGGATCATTTATAGCTATTTCAGATAACATTTTTCTGTTCATATCTATTCCTGCTAATTTGATTCCATTTATGAATTTTGAATAAGAAAGTCCGTTCATTCTTGTAGCTGCATTAATTCTAGCTATCCAAAGTCTTCTAAAATCTCTCTTCTTTAATCTTCTTCCAACATAAGCATTTCTTAAAGCTCTTATTACTGATTCATTAGCAGTTTTAAATAATCTGCTCTTTCCACCATAGTAACCTTTTGCAAGCTTTAATACTTTTTTATGATTTTTACGTGAATTTACCGCTCTTTTAACTCTTGCCATGCTTCAAACCTCCTACAATTTTATAAATATGGTAATAACTTCTTCATTGCTTTTTCTTGAGTAGTTGAAACATAAGCTGCTTTTCTTAAGTTTCTCTTTCTCTTAGAGCTTTTTTTAGTTAATATATGGCTCTTAAAAGCTTTAGCTCTCTTTAATTTTCCAGTTCCAGTCTTCTTAAATCTTTTTGCTGCACCTCTGTGTGTTTTCATTTTTGGCATAATAAAATCCTCCTCTCAAATTATGCTTAATAATAAACTTTAAATAATATATTTAAAAGTTTATAAAATAAAAAAGACAGCATTATGCCGTCCTCATAATATCCATTGTTTAATTATAATAAATTAAAACAGAATATATTACCTTACTAAGCTATGCCGTAAGGTGAGAAACGGCTTTGTTCCTTCTTGACAATAGTATTATAGTATTTGGTAAAAAACTTGTCAATATTATTTTAAAATTTAACCTGTTTTTCAACGCATAAATTACATCCATTACAAAAGCTCACCTTATTTTCAAAGACATTTTCAATTGTATCCATAAATTCTTTATTAAGACAATTTTTTTTACCATGTATAATTACACTTTTAGGAGCATTAGTTATTAAGCCACTAATAATAATATCTTCCATTTTCACATCGCTATCAACTTTACATTCTATTAATTCTTTCATAAATTCATTGAATATATTTTTTTTATTTTTATCTACTATTGAATAATTTCCACTTTCATCTATTACTATATTTATTTCTTCTATTTTACTTTCTTGAATTTCTACAAAATACTTTAAAAGTTTAATAAATTCTTTATATTCTTTTTCAACCATATAACTTTCAATTACTTTATCTATTATATTTTCAATATCTTCTCTAAGTTCCTTCATTCTAAATCTAATAAATCCATTTATGTTTATCTCTGAATTTTCCTCTAAACAAATCTTAATTTTTTCAATTATGTTATTAATTTTATTCATACAATAAATTAGATTATCAAAATTTAATGAGTCATTATCTAATAAAACTCTCATAATTTGTTCCTCTACTTCAATAACTTCATCTTGTTTCAAAAAGAAGTAATTTTCAGTTAAATAATCAAACATTTCTTTATCTTTATATTCTTCTAAAACAACTTTGTATAATACATTACTTATATATAAATTAATAATATCCTTAACTCTTTCATTATAACTATTATCATCACATAAAATTTTAATTATATGATTTTCTAATTCCACACTTTCTACTATTCCTATTGTGATGTTTTTTTTCTTTAGAACAGATCTTAATTCTTGAATTTCTTTTACAAAATCCAAGTTATTATTGTAAACGAGTCTTAAAACAAGCATGGATTCCACTCCCTTTCTAATAATAGTATGTATAAAAAATTCAACTATATTCAAAAATTATTTCTTACTAATCGACAAAGAAAAGTAAATATTTTATAATAAAAAATAAAAGTTAAATTAGGAGATTAGTATGTTTTGTTTCGTTGATTATAGAACAACTCTATTTGAAAAAGAGGCTTTAAATTCTTTAAATTTAAAAATTATTGAGATTCCATTATGTCCTGATGTATATGAAGCTATTAATGGACATGTTGATATTCAATTAAATGTATTAGACAAAAAGTCAAAAAAAATTATAATAAATAGAAATATAGACAATAGTTTTAAGAATAATTTAAAAAATCTAAATATATCTTATTCAGAAAGTAAAAATTCTATTAAATCAAACTATCCTAATAATATATCCTTGAATGCATTAATCCTTGATAATTATTTTATACATAACTTAAAATACACAGATGAAAATTTATTACAAAGCCAAAAGAACAAGATATTAATTAATGTAAAACAAGGTTACACAAAATGTTCATGCTTACCTGTTTCTGATAAAGCTATAATAACTAGTGATATTGGAATTTATAAAACACTATCTACGTACGGTTTCGACATTTTATTACTTCCACCTGGAGACATAATTTTAAAAGGTTTAAATTATGGGTTTATCGGAGGTACAGGGGGATTAATATCAAATGATAAAATGGCTTTTTACGGAAATTTGAATTATTACAAATACGGCTTAGAAGTAAAAGCATTTTTAAAAAAATATAACGTAGAGCCTATTTATTTAAATAATAGTAAATTATATGATAGAGGTAGCCTTTTTGTAATTTAGCCTTTTATATAATACGTTTTTTATATCTAAATGTTTCTGAATTTATATATTCCTAAAGAAAAAAGTATGTTACATAATAGCATACTTTTTCCACTTCCCTACAGGTTAATAAAATAGGAGGAACAAACCTCCTATTTTATTATAATCTCCTTAATATTATTTATTTTTGTTTTAATATCATTGTTTGATTTACCAGTTATTCCTTCTAGCTTGTCTAAAATAACAACAACATCATTTACGGTATTTATCTTTTCTTCTAAGCTTTGATTTCCTCTCCCTAATTTATCACAAATAAAAAGTAATATTATATCTTGATAATTACTACTTTTTATTAATTTATCAATATTTGAAAAAGGTAGATCCTTCAAAATATAAATATGATGCATATGAAATCTTACCATTTCAGAAATACTTTCTGCTTTATCTTCATTCATATATTTTTTCAATATATTGTATGTAACCTTTTCTCCTTCTAAATCATGATTATAAGATCTATATCTTCCTTTAATAAATTTTGTAGTTTTAATTTTTCCTATATCATGAAAAATGGAAGACCACATAAATATTTCACTATTTATAGAGTACTTTTTAATTTTTGAAGCTAAATCTACTACCATTTTGGTATGATTCCATACATTCCCTTCTGGATGAAATTTTTTATCTTGGGGTACATTAACTAATTTATTAAATATATTAAAATCACTATCTATAAACTCTTGTTCCTTCATTAATATTTCTATTTTATTTGATGGTTTTTCATCTAGTAATAGAATGTCATCGATTGTTTTAAAAACATCCATGCATATCACCTCCTAAAATTATTATTTCAATTAATAAAATTTTTATTTAATTTGTATCAAATTTAATTTAAACGCATAATCTATAATTATAAACTAGGCACTATAGCCAAGCGGTAAGGCAGAGGTCTGCAAAACCTTTATTCCCCAGTTCAAATCTGGGTGGTGCCTCCAGGTTATTTCGCAATTAAATAAATAGTTAATAAAAAAAACTCCCATAGGAGTTTTTTTTATTAACTTATTTCTATTATCTATTTTTAAATTTCTTATAATTAAAACAACCAATTTATTTACTTCTAGCCTTATTAAGAATTTCTCCAATTTCCTCATGAGAGAAGTTATAAGCTGCATTACAGAAATTACATCTTACCTCTTCTTCTTTTTTATCATTATATATTTCTTCTAGATCTTTTTCTCCAATAGAAACTAAAACTGATTCAACTTTTTCTCTTGTGCAATTACACTTAAATTCTGGTTTTACTTCCTCTAATATATTTAAGTCCATACCATCAAATACATATTCTATTACTTTTTCAATGCTTCCATGTTCTAATAACATAGCTGTTATAGATGGTATTTCCTCTAATCTATATGTAAGTAAATCTGATAGTAATTCATCAGCATCTGGCATCATTTGAATAATGAACCCTCCAGCTACTTTAATTGAATAATCCTTATCAACTAAAACACCTAAGGAAACTGCTGAAGGAGTTTGTTCTGAAACAGTAAAGTAATATGCTAAATCTTCTGCTATTTCTCCTGTATATATTGTAACTTGACCAACATATGGATCCTTCATTCCTAAATCCTTAATTACAGTAAACTCTCCATTTATTCCAACATATCCACCAACATCTAACTTACCTTTAGAATTTAAAGGTAAGTCACCATATGGATTACCAATATACCCTTTAACTATACCACCTTCATATGCAGTTACTGTTACTCCCTTAGCTTCTCCGCCTCCATTAATTTTTAATGTTAATACTTCTTTATCTGACTTTAATGTAACTCCCATTAAAGATCCTGCTGTTAGCATTCTTCCTAATGTAGCGGCAGCTACTGGAGTACACTCGTGTACACTTGTACCAGTATTAACTAAATCAGTTGTTTCTCCAGCAATTATTCTAATCATACCGTCTTTTGCTGTTGCTCTTATAATTTTATCCATTAAAATTCCTCCATAATTAAATTACTTTTTTAACTACATATACTATTCTTTCTGTATTTGAAGTTACTTTTTTTTCTGTGTATCCATCAAATTTGCCTATAATCTTTAAGCCAACTTTATTTAAATTTTCTTCTATAAATTCTTCAGTATAAGCTCTTTCTAAATGTTCTTCTTCAAATCTTTCATATAGATGCCCTCTTTTAACAAAGAAAGTTAGATACATACTTAATAGTTCATTTTCAAAAACATTTTCCCAAGTATAAAATACATCTTCTTCATTATAAGTATATATATTATTACCTAGTATATTAGAAAGCTTAAAATATGAATTTATATCAAAAATAAATAACCCATTATCATCCAAATGTTCACTTACACCTTTAAAATAATTTAATAAGTTATCTTCATCAATTATATAATTAGTTGAATCTAGAACTGAAGTAATTAAATTAAATTTTCTATTTAAACTTAACTCACTCATATCTTGGCAAACTATTTTGCATTTGATTTTTTCTTTTTTTAACTTTTCAAAAGCTTTTCTTAACATATCTTCAGATAAATCAACAGCAAAGGACTCTTTAAAACTTTTTGCAAGTCTTAAGGTAACATTTCCTGTTCCACATGCTATATCTAAATAATTATTAAAACTTACTTTTTCTTCTTTACAAATTTCTATTACCCTAGAACACATAGAATCATAATCAATGTCTTCATATATTAATTCATCGTAAATTTCAGCAAAATCTCCATATGCCAAAGTAATACCCCCCACTTTTTAATTTCCTAAAATGTAATTATTCATAAAATTAATTGAAACATATATATATTAAATGTAAATTTTATTTTAGTCAATGCTACCTAATAAAACCAGTATAAAAATATCTATTTTCTTCCTAAAATTTCATCATTAGTAGGAATTTTAAGCATTCTCTTTCTTTTAGTCATTATTCCTCCAATTCTTCCTGTTTCTTCAGCAGTCAATCCTCCCCATCCATATGCATCTACTTTATCCTTTAACCCTAATTCGTCTGCTATTTCATATTTTATTTTTTCTCTTAATATTTCTGCATCAGTAAGTTCTTTGTTAGATTTAATTTTAGATTTTATAATTTTTTTTAGCGGTGTTTTACTCATTGTTATTACCCCCTATAAATTTAATATTTATATTTTCCCCAAATTTATTTTCAATATACTATTAAATTTATTAATCACGATATATTAGAAATTTTTATATATTGTAATAAACTATTGAATTTTTTCAATTATTTAACTATAGTTATTAGTAAGTATATTTTTATATTTACTATAATAAAAAGGGGGAAAAGTTTATGTACAATGTTGCTATAGTTGGGGCTACTGGTAACGTAGGTCGAAAGTTTTTAGAAATTTTAGAAGAAAGGAATTTTCCAATTAAAAATCTATATCTTTTTGCATCAAAAAGATCTGCTGGATTGAAGCTATCATTTAAAGGCAATGAGTATTTAGTTGAAGAAACATCTGAAGAAAATATTAAAAATAAAAGAATTAATTTTGCTTTATTCTCAGCTGGTGGAGATGTTAGTTTGAAATTCTCACCAATATTTTCATCTTACGGTGCTGTTGTTATAGATAATTCTAGTGCTTTTAGAATGGATAAAAACGTTCCTTTAGTGGTTCCAGAAGTTAACCCTGAGGATATTAAGTGGCATAAGGGAATTATAGCTAACCCAAATTGTTCTACAATACAAGCAATGATTCCATTAAAGGTCCTACTGGATAATTACGGAATTAAAAGGATAGTATATTCTACTTACCAAGCAGTCTCAGGTGCAGGTGTCCAAGGTATATCGGATTTAGAAGAAGGTTTGAAGGGAAATGCACCTAAAAAATTTCCTTATCCAATAGCAGGAAATTGTCTGCCTCACATAGACGTATTTTTAGAAAATGGTTATACAAAGGAAGAGATTAAAATGATTGAAGAAACAAAAAAAATTCTTCATAATTCTAACTTAAAGATTACAGCAACTGCTGTTAGAGTACCTGTGCTAAACAGCCATAGTGAAAGTATTAATGTTGAACTCGAAAAACCATTTGAATTAAATGATATCTTTAATTTATTTAATAATACAAAAGGAATAACTCTTTGCGACGACACTAGTAATGTAAAATACCCTACACCTTTAATGACAAGTGGAAAAGATGGTGTTTTTGTAGGACGTATTAGACGAGATTTTAGCATAGATAACGGACTAAACCTATGGGTAGTTGCTGATAATATTAGAAAAGGAGCTGCACTTAATGCAGTTCAAATAGCTGAACTATTAATAGGGAGTGATATGTAATGTCAATATTTAAAGGCTCCGCAGTAGCAATAGTAACACCTTTTGATGATAATAATGAAGTTAATTATGAAAAGTTAAAAGAATTAATTGAATGGCATATTGAAGAAAAGACTGATGCCATTGTAATTTGTGGTACTACTGGTGAAGCTAGTACTATGACAAAAGAAGAAAAAGAGAAAGCTATTAAATTTACTGTAGACACTGTTAATAAAAGAGTACCTGTTATTGCAGGTACTGGAACTAATGATACTAATATATCTATAGAGATGAGTAGATATGCTGAATCAGTTGGTGTAGATGGATTACTACTAATAACACCTTATTATAATAAAACCTCTACAAAAGGTCTGTACAAGCATTATGAAGCTATTAATAACGCTGTAAATACTCCTATTATATTATATAATGTTCCAAGCCGAACTGGGGTTAATATATCTCCAAAACAGCTATTAGATTTGACTACACTAAAAAATATAGTTGCAATTAAGGAAGCTAGTGGAAACATTAGTCAAATAGCTGAAATGAAATCTCTTTGCCAAGATAAAATAGATATTTACTCAGGAAATGATGATCAAATTGTTCCTATCTTATCTTTAGGTGGTATAGGAGTAATATCTGTATTGGCTAATATAATGCCAAAAGAAGTTCACGATATGACTTATGCTTATTTAAATGGAGATTTCAATAAAGCTTTGAAATTACAATTGTATACTATAGATTTAATTAGTAAATTATTTATAGAAACTAATCCAATTCCAGTAAAAACAGCTTTAAATTTAATTGGAAAAGATGTTGGTAATTTTAGGCTTCCACTATGTGAAATGGATAATAATAATCTTAATTTATTGATAGAAGGTCTAAGAAAATATAATTTATTATAAGGAGTAATATATGGTAAAAATTTTATTAAATGGATGCTCAGGAAAAATGGGAGAAGTAATAGTTAATGCTTCAAAAAATTTTCCAAACATTATAATTGTTGCTGGAATAGATAAATATCCTACTGAAAAATATAATTTTAAAGTTTTTAAAAGCACTCTAGATGTGGATATAGAATATGATGTAATAATTGATTTTTCAAGACCTGAGGCCCTAAATGACTTATTAGATTTGTCTATTAAAAATAATAAACCAATTATATTATGCTCTACTGGTTACAATGAAGATGATTTGAAACTTATAAAAGAAAAAAGTAATATTATTCCTATATTTAAATCTGCCAATATGTCTTTAGGAATTAATCTAATAAACTCATTATTAAAAAAGATAGTTCCAAATATATATGAGAATTATGATATAGAAATAATAGAAAAACATCATAATCAAAAAATAGATTCTCCAAGTGGTACTGCACTACTATTAGCTGATACTATAAAAAATTCTTTACCTGTTAAATCAAAATATGTTTTTGGTAGAGACGGTAATTCTAAGCGTGAAAAAAATGAAATTGGTATTCATGCAATAAGAGGTGGATCTATAGTTGGTGATCATGATATAATTTTTGCAGGTTCTGGAGAAATTATAGAACTTTCTCACACTGCCCTATCTCGAGAAGTCTTTGCAGTAGGAGCTTTAAAAGCTGCCGAATATATGGCTGATATGTTTTATCCTAGAATTTATAATATGGAAGATTTACTAGGAATATAAAATTTTTTTATTATATTTAATTTTAATATAAAACAATTTAATAATTTATAAGTCAGTTTAATAAAAACTCCTCTGGGAGTTTTTATTTTTTATTAATATTCTATTTTATATAACAGTATTCACCATGTTTTTCTAGTTTAATTATAAATGTATGTGGAATAATAAAATATACTAATTAATAAGGAGGAATACTATGCCTAAGGATAGTCAACCTGATAACAAGAAATCTAGAATGGAAAAATGTAATTACCAAACACCAATAACAGAGGAAGGTCTTAATCATAATCCAAATGCAAAGCATAAGTCAGTTAAAAGACAAGGAGTTTCTAGCGAACATTATAATAGAGCTGGAAATTAAAAGAGGGCTGTAAAATACAGCCCTCTTAATATAAATCTAAATGTATAATATCATACTTTAGATTATTCTTCTATATATGCACCATCAAAGAATACATGTCCTAAAGTAGAAACTCTAACACCCTTAACTTCTGGTTTAGCTCCCTTAACTTTAGTGTAGTAATATAATGGGATAATTGGCATATCAGCCATTAATATGTCTTCAGCCTTCTTCATTGTTTCCCATCTCTTTTCTACATCTGCTTCTTTTTTAGCTTCAGCAACTAGCTTATCATATTCTGGATTTGAATATCCAGCATCGTTGTTTCCTCCACCAGTTACCCATAAATCTAAGAATGTCATTGGGTCAACATAGTCTCCAGACCAACCGTGTCTTGCTATTTCGTATTGACCGTCTTGTCTAGTGTTTAAGAATACTTTCCACTCTTGGTTAGTTAATTCAACTTTTACACCTATTTTTGCCCAGTCTTGTTGTATAGCTTGAGCTATTAATTTATGATCTCCTTCAGTGTTATACATAAACTCTAAAGTTGGAAGACCTTCTCCATTTGGATATCCAGCTTCAGCTAATAATTTCTTAGCTTCTTCGATATTTGGAGTGTTTGCATCATAGTATTCTCTATCTGCAAAATCTTCACCCTTCTCATTTAATATTCCCTTTGGAACAAAGCTATAAGCAGGAACTTGACCTGATTTAGTAACATTCTCTGTAAGAGACTTTCTGTCTATAGATATTGCTAAAGCTCTTCTAACTTTTTCATTACTTAAAGCTTTTTTAACATCTTCAGGTAATGTTGATTGCTTACCAACATTCATTACTAACATATAAGTTGCAAGATTTGGATAGATTTTAACTAATCCTTCTTCTTGTCCTCCTGCAATTTCTGCAGGTGGAACTGTATCAACCATATCAAATTCACCTGATTTTAATGATGCATACGCAGTATTTTGATCAGTAACTAATTTATAAACAACTCCAGGAAGCTTAATTTCCTTAACATTCCAATATTCTTCATTTCTTTCAAATACCAATTGATCTTTCATATCCCATTGAACTAGCTTGAAAGGCCCATTTGAAACATAAGTTTCTGGTTCTGTAGCCCATCCTTCAGGATTAGCAGAAACTATATCCTCTCTTAAAGGCATATATGTTGTAAATGCAGTAAGTTCTAAAAAGTAAGCTGTTGGTGCTTCTAAAGTTACTTTTAAAGTATAGTCATCTACAACTTCAATTCCTAATTCTTCTCTAGTAGCTTGTCCGTTATAGAATTTTTCTGCATTTTTTATATAGTATAATTGATAGCTATATTCAGCGGCAGTATCTTTTGTTAAAGCTCTAACCCATGAATATTCAAAGTCTTTTGCAGTAACAGGCTGTCCATCTGACCACTTAGCATCTTTTCTTAAATGGAAAGTGTATACTAATTGATCATCTGAAACTTCATACTTTTCAGCTACACCTGGTTTTGCTTTTTCATTTTCATCAAGTCTCATTAATCCTTCAAAAGCATTGTCAATTATTGAACCAGCTCCTGATGAAGTGTTTAGTGTCGGATCAATTGTATCTGGATCTTCTCCTAAATTGTAAATTAACTTTCTTCCACTATCTCCAGAATTACTGTTTCCACAACCTGCAAAAACAGACATTCCAAGAGCAAGTGTTAGTGCTACAGCACAAATTTTTCTAAGCTTATTGCTCTTCATTATGTTTCCCCCTTAATATAATTAATTTTAAACTTTAGTTTTTTATACTAATTGCTTTTATGCAATTTGTAACTATTCGTTAAATAAGTGGCATGCTACAAAATGTCCTGGTTCAACTTCCTTTAGTTCAGGATCCTTTTCTCCACAAATCGGCATTGCATACTTACATCTTCCCTTAAATCTACATCCAGGTGGTGGATCTATAGGTGAAGGAATGTCACCCTCTAATACTATTCTCTTATTAGACTTAGCCTCCCTAGGATCTGGAATTGGTACCGCTGAAAGTAAAGCTTGTGTATATGGGTGCTTTGGTTTTAAATAAACATCATCAGCTGGTCCCTTCTCTACCATTTTACCTAAGTACATAACTCCAATATGAGTAGATATATGTTTAACCATTGATAAATCATGAGCTATGAAAAGATAAGTTAAACCAAATTCTTCTTGTAACTCTTCAAGCATATTGATAACTTGCGCTTGAATAGATACATCTAGTGCTGAAATAGGCTCATCACATACAATAAAATCTGGTTGAACCGCAAGAGCTCTTGCAATACCTATTCTTTGTCTTTGGCCACCTGAGAACTCATGAGCATATCTATTTATATGACTTCCATTAAGTCCTACTCTATCTAAAAGATATCTAATTCTTTTAGTTCTTTCTTCACCTTTATACAATCCATGAATGTCTATAGCTTCTCCTATAATATCTCCAACAGTCATTCTAGGATTTAATGAAGCATATGGATCTTGGAATATCATTTGCATATTCTTTCTTAAAGAAACCATTTTCTTTTCGCTAAAATTAGTAATGTCTTCCCCATTAAAAATTATTTGACCAGAAGTTGGCTCATATAATTTTAATATAGTTCTTCCTGTTGTAGTTTTACCACAACCTGATTCCCCTACTAATCCTAATGTTTCTCCTCTTTTTATTGTAAAAGAAACATCATCCACAGCTTTAACAAAACTTGGTTTCGCAAAAAGACCTTTATTTACAGGGAAGTATTTACAAAGATTCTTAACTTCTAATATTACATCATTTTTCTTATCCATTAATCTTCCCTCCTGATTGGTGATTCTACTTTTGGTGCATTTTCATGACATAACCAGCATGCTGCTTTATGCCCTTCTGAAATTTCAAATAAAGGTGGTTGTTTATCTAAACAAACCTTCATTGCATATTTACATCTTGCTGCAAAAGGACATCCAGCTGGTGGTTTTAATAAATCAGGTGGTTGACCTTCAATTGGAACTAATTTTTCTTTTAGTTCGCTTTTAGGGTTTGGAACACTATTTAAAAGTCCCCATGTATATGGATGTTTAGGATTATAGAATATATCTTCATCAGTTCCTTCTTCTACTATTAATCCACCATACATAACATTTATTCTTGTACAAAGATCAGCAACTACACCTAAATCATGTGTTATTAGTATAATAGAAGTATTTATTTTTTCTTTTAAATCCTTCATTAAATCTAATATTTGAGCCTGAATTGTAACGTCTAAAGCAGTTGTAGGTTCATCAGCTATAATTAGTTTAGGCTCACAAATTAAGCTCATAGCTATCATTACTCTTTGTCTCATACCACCTGAAAATTCATGTGGATATTGATCTAATCTCTTTTCAGGACTTGGTATTCCAACCATATCAAGCATTTTTATTGCCATTTCCTTAGCTTCTTTCTTAGAAACCTTTTTATGCTTTATTAAATGCTCTGTTAATTGATCTCCAACAGTAAATAACGGATTTAATGATGTCATAGGATCTTGGAAGATCATTGCCATATCATTTCCTCTTATTTCTTGCATTTCTTTTTCTGTTGGGTTAGTTATATCTTTTCCATCAAAAAGTATAGCATCTGATTCAATTACAGCGTTATCTGCCAATAATCTCATTAAAGACATCATAGTTACTGATTTACCACAACCTGATTCTCCAACTATACCTAAAGCTTCTCCTTTATCTAAATGTAAGGATACTCCCCTTACTGATTTTACATCACCTATATGAGTTCTAAAGGAGGTTTTTAAATTTTTTACTTCTAATAACTTACTCATTTGTCATCCTCCTATTTCTTATTCTTAGGATCTAAAGCTTCTGTTAATCCATCACCAAATAAGTTAAATGCTAAAATAATTATACAAATTGCTCCTGCTGGGAATAATAATTGGTAAGCAGCAGTACTTAATAATCCACTTGCATCATTTGCTAAAGTTCCAAGAGATGCTAGAGGTGCATTTATACCTAAACCTATAAAGCTTAAGAAAGCTTCAGTAAATATAGCTTGAGGTACAAATAAAGTTAAAGTTACTAATATAGATCCCATACAGTTAGGAATTAAATGTCTAAATAATATTCTTACTTTTGAAGCACCAAGAGCTTTAGCAGCAAGTACGAATTCTCTTTGCTTTAATTCAAGAATTTCCCCTCTAACTATTCTAGCCATACCAACCCAATATGAAATTGCCATTGCTAAAATAATAGTAGTTAATCCTGTAGATCCTTCCTTCTTAAAAGCAGCCATTAATATAATTACATATATTTGAGTAGGAATAGAATATAAAACGTCAACTATTCTCATCATTATATTGTCCACTTTTCCACCAAAGAAGCCAGCTATTCCTCCATATAAAACACCTATAACTAAATTAATAGCTGCTGCAGAAATTGCAATTATAAGTGAATATCTAGCACCATACATAACTCTTACAAATAAATCTCTACCTAAGTTATCAGTTCCAAACCAATGTTGTGCACTTGGTCTTAAATCTGTAGCTTGTAAATTTGTATCATAATATGTGTAACCAAGTACTTTTTCCATTAATATTGGTCCTAAGAATGCAAAAAGTACAACTATAACAATCATAATTAATGAAAATAATGCAACTTTATTATTTTTTAATCTTCTCCAAGCATCTGCCCAATATCCTACACTTGGTCTAACTATTTCTTCAAACTTTTTTTCCTCTTCATTTAAAGGAGTAAATAATTCTTTATCTATATCTAAGTCATATTTCAAATTTTCCATTTTTTACCCCCTATTAACCTTCTAGCTTAATTCTTGGATCTATTAATACATATACAATATCAACTAAAAGATTACATATTACTATTAATGTACAGTAGAATGCTGTTACCCCTAATAATGAAGTATAATCTCTATTAGTTATAGATAAAGTAAATTCATTTCCAAGACCTGGTATTGCAAATATTTTTTCTACTACAAAGGATCCTGTTAATACTCCAGCCACTAGTGGTCCTAAGTATGTAACTACTGGAATTAAAGAATTCCTTAATGCATGTTTAAATATTATTGATTTTCCACTTAACCCTTTAGCCTTTGCTGTTCTTATATAATCTGATTTAAGTACATCAATTAATTTACTTCTTGTTAATCTTGTTATAAATGCCATTGAACTTCCTGATAAAGCTATAACAGGCATTATATAATTTTTAGGTTTACTCAAACCTGTAGCAGGTAAAAATCCTTTCATCTCTACTGTGAATATATAAATCAAGAAAGTACCCATTACAAAACTTGGTATTGTTATTCCTAAGGTGGCTAGTATCATACATATTCTATCCGGCCACTTATCAGCCTTTAATGCAGCTATTATACCAAGGGCAACCCCCACCGCTACTGAAAATACTATTGATACTGTTCCTACTTTAGCTGAGTTAGGAAAACTCTTCTTAATTGTTGTTAAAACTTCTCTTCCTTTATATTTCATCGACTTACCAAAGTCACCTTTTAAAAGGTTTTTCATATAAAGTGTGTATTGTTCACCAACCGGCTTGTCCAATCCATACTTTTCATTTAATTGAGCTTTCATTTCAGGCGTAATTTTTTCTCCATCAAATGGACCGCCTGGCATCATTCTTACTAGAAAGAAAACTATAGTAATTACTGCCCAAACTGTAACTATACTAGTTAAAAGTCTCTTTCCTATATACTTTACCATTTGTTTTCAACCCCCATTCATTATTCTACGAACATTCCAAATTGTAGATATTAATAATTATATTATATTCTTAGAATTTGTCAATTAACATTTTAAATTTATCTATTCTATTTTAATAATGTATCAATAATGCCCCTCTTTTTTTTATAATTCATAAAACATTGCTCTACATTCTAGAAAACGCTTACACTTGCATTTTATCAGCATTTATGCAAGTATAATTATTAATCCTTCATTTTTCTAATTTTTATTAAATTATTAATTTTTTATATTATTCTATTTATATATTACTAGAAATATACGGACATATGCTCCCATTTGTTCGTTATAAGTGAACATCTAATGATATATTTTGAGTTTCTCTACATACATTAAGAATATTTATTCATAAAAAAGCTTATTAATATAAAACCTCTATATTAATAAGCTTTTCTTTACCTTATTTTATTTATAAACTTTTCAATTCTATCAAAAGCATTCTTTAATTCTTCTATTGAGTAACAATATGAAATACGTATATAGCCTTCACCTGCCTTACCAAAAGCACTCCCTGGAACACAAGCTACTTTCTCTTCATATAGTAATCTTTCACAAAACTCTTCTGAAGTTAAATTATACTTTTTTATAGAAGGAAATACATAGAATGCTCCTTTTGGTGATATAAAATCAATTTTAACATCTTCTAACCTCTTCTCTACATATATTTTTCTTCTTAAAAACTCATTTTTCATTTTTTCTACATTATAAAGTCCATGTTTTAATCCCTCTAAAACTCCATATTGACCTATTGAGTTTGCACAAGACACATTATATTGATGTACCTTACCTATTTCATTAAAAGTCTTTCCCTTAGCTGCAATAAACCCTAATCTAATTCCTGTAATAGAAAACATTTTAGAAAAGCCACCAATATAAATTATATTTTCTATAACATCACTATCCATGGCCAAGCTATAATACTTTTCATAGCAAAAAGACTCATAGATTTCATCACTAATAACAAATAAATTATTTTCTTTTATTAACTCTATTAACTTGTGATATTCTTTCTCATTTAAAATTGTTCCTGTTGGGTTTGATGGATATGATAAAATTATATACTTAATATTAGATTCCTTTATTACTCTTTCTAGTTCGATGAAATTAAGAGAAAAATCTTCATTTAAATAATAATTTACAACTTCACCGCCTAGTATTCTTACTATGTTCTCGTAAGCAGGATAAGCTGGTGTAGGTACAAGTACTTTATCTCCTTTATTTATTAATGTAGCTAAAGATGAAAACAAAGCCTCGCTACCACCTACAGTTATACATATATCTTCATAGGAATAATTAATACCTTTATTTCTTAAGTACTTAGATATTTCTTTTCTTAATCCTAAAATACCAAAATTATCGGTATAAACTGTTTTATCTTCTTCAATAGCTTTAATCATTCCATATTTAATTTCCATAGGTGCTTTAAAATCTGGTTCTCCTAAAGTTAAAGATATTGCCCCATCTACATTATTAACTTTATTGAAAAATTTTCTTATACCAGACATTTCTATATCACTTAAGTTTCTATTCATATATTAGCCCCCTTTATTATTTTAATATTCTATACCCTCTCTTGCAGGAACCCCTTCTTCAAAATAATGTTTTATACATTTCATTTCAGTAACTAAATTACTTTTTTCTAATATTTCCTTAGGAACATTTCTACCCGTTAAGATAAGTTCCATGGTTTTAGGTTTATTATCAATAATATGTAGTACTTCTTCAACAGATAGAAAATTATTTGATAGGACAGCCATTATTTCATCTATTATTAATACATCGCATTTATTTCCTTTGACAGTTTCTAATGCAAAATTATACCCATCTCTAATTTCTAATCTCAACTCTTCTTTTTCTTCATCTGTTAAATTCCATGTAAAATCCTTTGGTTTCTCAAACCTAAATATTTTAAAATTATCACCTAATTCATCTATAGTCTTTAGTTCACCAGTTCTACCACCTTTTAAAAATTGCAACATATAAACCTTTAAACCATTACCATATGCTCTAATTCCTTGCCCTATAGCAGCAGTTGTTTTACCTTTTCCTTCGCCAGTATAAACTTGAACTAATCCTTGTTCTAGTTTCAAAATCATCAACTCCTTTTTTAATAAATTTTACATTAAGTACAACTTCCTTGTAAATAATAATATTTTTCTCTCTTTTCACTTCCTTACTCTTGCTATCCTTATAATATATTGATATAATTTCCTCAACTTATTTTTATTTGGGGAGGATTTTTTATGGATTATAACGATTTGACTGATCCTTATGAAATTGCAAGATTTATTAAAAACTCTAGAAAGACCACACCTACTAAAGTTTATATAAACGGCGACTTAAGTAGTGCTGATTTTAAGGAATTAGAATGGTATGGAAGTAATAATTTCTATGTTATATTTGGTGAATATAATCTAATTAGGGAATTTATCGATACCAATATACCTTTAATAAATCATTTTAGAATTGAAAATGATAGAAAAAATTCGGCTATTCCTATGCTTAGCCTTTTGGATATTAATGCTAGAATAGAACCTGGGGCTATAATTAGAGATAGAGTAAAAATAGAAAAAAATGCTGTTATCATGATGGGAGCAGTAATAAATATAGGCTCTGAAATCGGCGAAGATACCATGATAGATATGAATGCTGTTATTGGTGCTAGAGCTAAGATTGGTAAAAGATCTCATATAGGTGCTGGTGCAGTTATTGCAGGTGTACTAGAACCTCCTAGTAATTCACCTTGTGAAATAGGTAATGATGTTTTGGTTGGTGCAAATGCTGTTATTTTAGAAGGAATTAAAATCGGAAATTCTTCAGTTGTTGCAGCTGGTTCAGTAGTAACTAAGGATGTTCCTTCAGGGGTTGTTGTAGCAGGAAGTCCTGCAAAAATAATTAAATCTGTTGATGAAAAAACCAAGAATAAAACCAGACTATTAGAGGATCTACGAAAATAAAGGGTGAAAAGCTAAACTTTTCACCCTAATTTATTTCTACATTACTTCTTGTTCATCAATTTCATTTACAGGTTCAGACTCTTCATTTTGAACTTTTTCCATTTTAGAAACAGATACTTCATAAGCAATCTTCTTAATTACTTCTGTATCGCTTACTTTCTTTTGATATTCTCTACTTTGTAGCCTTCCCCAAACTCTAATATTATCTCCTACTTCTAAGCTTTGACAGAATCTAGAGTTTCTTCCCCAAGCAATTGTAGGAATATAATCTGATTTATTATAAGCTCTATTTACTGCTAATAATACATCGGCAATTTCTCTTCCAAATGGTGTTGTTCTATAAACAGGTTCCTTACAAATAAATCCATCCAAGAAAATTTCATTAGGATTTTTACTTCTTTCTATGCAAGGTTCTATGTTTCTAGCAAAAACTGTTAATATAAGCTTATTAGATCCATCTACAAACTTATTATAGGATCTTAATTGACCATCTACTATTATATCTTTCCCTATAGATAAATCCATATTCGCTATAAGTCTCTCAGAAACCGTTATATTTAAAATATCCACTGAATCACTAAGCCTCATAACTTCCATTGAAAACGTATAAAACCCTTCCCCATACATTTCATGGCTAAATTCTAATTCTGATACTACACTTCCCTCTAAATAAATCTTGTTATTTAACATCAAGTTGTCCATCACTAACCCCTCTCTCCCTTAGTAATATTTTTTATTCCTTTGCTATTTTAACCCCACTGGATATATTTCCATTATAATACATTATATCATCATTTTTCAATATTTTTTAATTAATTTTTTATTTGTTCACCTTTTTCATTAATTATATAGTCATTATAGTAAATCATTTCTCCTACTGTCACAAACTTATATCCACCCTCTTGAAGTTCTTTTATAATTCTATCTAAATTGCCCGGAGTATATTTAGCATTGTTATGAAACAATAATATAGAACCAGGAGAGACCTTTTTCATAACTCTATTATATTCGACCTCCGCCCCTGCTTGCTTCCAATCAACAGAGTCAACATCCAATGCATTTGTAAATAGAAAATTATAAAAAATTAAACCTTCCATTCGATAGTTATATCCTCATCTACAATTAAGATTTTGTTAATTAAAGTTTTGCATATATCTTTTTTAAGTTCAAAATCTAAATTTTCAAAATTTAAACCTTTCTTAATTATATTTTCAACAGAATCAATACTATCTTGTTTTATTGTTTCTTCTTGAATCTTATTAAATATCAACTTCTTTTGATCGTCTAATTTCTTAATTTCGATATTAATATATTCCATTAAAATGTCATTAGCAGTTAATACTTTAGACATTAGATTATTAATATCTTCATCTATTTTTGAAAGCTCCATTTTGAGTTTATTAATATTAGTAGTTTGTTTAGTTTCTAAACTTAATTTAACCTTACTTAATTCCTCAATTTTATTTATAATCTTATTTTGAATTAACAATTCTAACTCTTCTGCTAAAATAGCTTTAGAATGTCCTTCGCAACCATTATGATTAGCCCTTCCTTTGCAGACCATATAGCGTTTTCCTAAATAATTTTTAACCGCACTCATACTATAAGAACACTTGCCACATTTTACAATTCCTGTTAACCAAGATAACTTACCGTAGCCACCATTGTTATTAATTTGTTTATTGTTATCTAACCTATGTTGAACTTTTAGGAATGTTTTAGAATCAATTATTCCTTCGTGGTAGCTAAGAGATGCTGTTTGTCCTTTTACGTCCTCATTTTTCCTTTTAGAACTGTTATTATCTCCATATATAAACAGACCATTAACTCCCTCAAAATCACCAATATCGTTTGTTATTATAGCACCTTTAGATTTATAATAATTGTATATATCTACATCCGCTTTAACATACAAAGAACTTCTGAGCAATCTTCCAACAGTGCTAGTACTCCATGTTCTTCCTTGAGCCGTTTTAATCCCTTCTTTGTTTAAATTTTTAACGATATCTCCTAAGGTCCTAATAGAATTTGAATATTCCTCAAACAATCTTTTAATAACTTCTAGTTGTTCTTCATTTGGTTCTAGAATGGAAGTTTTCTTACCATTAATAATTTCTGTACCTTTTTTATATCCATAAGGAACCGTCCCTCCTAAAAATGCTCCTGTTGTTCCTCTTTTATAATAATTATCTTTTATTCTCATTGATATAGTTTCACGTTCAAGTTGTGCAAATGTAGCAATGATATTAATCATAGCTCTTCCCATAGGATTAGAAGTATCTAAACTTTCTGTACACGAAATAAATTCAACTTTATATTTCTGAAACAATACAAATAAATTATTAAAATCTAATATACTTCTACTTATTCTATCTAATTTATAACAAATAACTTTGGAAATTAATCCAGCTTCAATATCTTCAACTAATTTAGTCATGGCAGGTCTGTTTATATTCTTACCACTAAAACCACTATCAGAATATACTTCAAAAGTTTCACATTCTAATAATTGTTTTTTACATAAATCTTCCTGTCCTTCTAAACTTAAACTATCTTTTTTTTCTAAAGATTGTCTTACATATATTGCAGTTTTCATGTTTATCACCCTTTGTATATTATTTATATCTTTATTTTAACTCTATTCCTACTTTAATAAATTGTAAAGTTTTTTTGCTATCTCCTCCTTGCTTTCATTATTATTTTTTACAATTTCTTCTTTTACTCTTAACATAAATTACTCCTTTCAATTAATTCTTTATATTTTATGTACTATCTTTTAATACTAGAACTTAAAAAATCACTAAAAAATAAGGCTAGACACTTATAATGCCTAACCTTTTATATGTATATTTTATAATCTCTCTGATATCTTATCTTCTAATTTACCTATTAATCCTTTAACTTCATCATCCATAACTATGAAGCTTTCTTTATTATTACTACTTATAATAGTTCCTTTTTCATCTACTTCGCTATGGGTATATGTAATTCTATGACCTATCGCATCTTTTATTATTGCAAAACCTGTTAATATTTTCATTTATACCACCTCCATTAAGACTTCTTCTAAATTAAATTCCAACTCTTGTATTAATATATCCTCACTTGTTTTAGGATTTAAATCTTCTTCAGTAAAAATAGGTATATCTTCAACACTTCCTATTTCTGGAGAATCTAATCTTACATTTTCATAACCTTTTCTTTTTGCCTTCAATTCCCATCCAAAGTTTGTACCAGCTTTTCCATATACAATAAAATAGTCTTCAAATCTTTCTATACTTGTTATTGAACCATCATACACTTGTGTAAATACATGGTACTCACAGTTAGTATTAATACATTCTTTTAAAATTTCATCAATCCATATAATGCACTCACCATTATTATTTATCACTCCCGAACCAATATCTGCAAAGTAGTATTCAGCTGTTTCATAAGCATTGATTAAACGTTCACCATAATTCATTGTATCTTGTATAGAATTTTTACTTCCAGATACACTAAAACTACCTAACACTTGTGTGTTTTGATTTAAATTAATTGGGTAACTTCTTCCCCCTTTAATACTTATTGGTACTCCTCCAGACTTGCTCTGAATCTGAAAACCGTTATCCTCATTAGATGTATCTATATCTAACACTAAAACATTGCCATTGATACCTCTAAAGATACTAGGATTGTTTGTATTTTTAGTTGAACCTAAAATAACTTGATTTGGGAAATAAGCATTCGCATAAAATTCACTATTTTCTGTTACATTTATAGGAACATTATATTTTCCTACCTTATTATACTTATCAAAAACTATATAAGAATTCTTAGTTCCATTGCTTATTTCATAACCTAACATTAAATAAGCTGTCATTGAATTAGACATATTAATGCTTTTAATAGATGAATTACTAGTATCTTCCCCACTGTAAATTGTTCCAACAGTTCTACCACTTGTGTTCCATTCGTAAAAATGCATTTTAACCTTTTCGATTTTTATTGCATTGCTACCATTAGAATTATGAGTTTCGAAAGTTCCATCTAAAGATACTGTATCACCATCGTATATTAATTTATTTCCGAAGTTAAAAGTACCATTCTCCATGTTAATCCATGACTTTCCATTAAAACTACCTAATATACCAGTCTTTATTAAGTTTGCATTTAATAGTCCTGTAGTTATAAAATCAGCAACTATTTTCCCATCCCTAGTTATTGCAGTTCCGAACTCACCATAATATCCTGTAGAAGAAAAACCAAGTCCACCATTATTCCATCTCCAAACATTTTTAGCAGTATTAATGTCTTGTGTATCCATTATTAATATTTCATTTTTTCTTACTATTACATAGCTATCTTTTAGCCCTAAATTTATCAAATCAGTTGCATTCTTCTTAGCTTCACTTAAAATAGAGTCACTAGAAGGAATTGAATCAAGCTGATTTTTAATATCTATAATAGAAGGTACTTTGTATTTATTTAAATCACTATTAGTTAATTCTATTTCAATAACTTCTTGTGAAAGTATGTCATACTTAATTTTATTAACCCTTACATTTATATTGATACCTAGTTTTTCCTCATAGACATTTACTGTATCGCCTATATAACATCTTTCTAAAATTGCATAATCTTTATATTCTTCTGTTTTGGATAAATCTAAAAAACTAATTGTATAAGTAGCTTGAATCTCATCTATGTGATTTTCTGTATATTCTTCTGTAGCTCGTCTGATTAATTCAGTTTGTGCTTCTGCAAGTGTATCGTATCCTTCATCACTATTTTCACCTTTAACTTTTATGTCTTCATATTTTATTTCTCTTGTATAAATTCTAGAATAATTCTTTATTAAAGGTGAATCTACATAGCCATCTATAGTAATTCCATCAAATCCCTTTGGTTTGATTCTAGTAACAACAGAATCAACATTGGTTTCAACTTCAAAACCTAATAGATTCTTATTAGACCTAACCTGAAATCCTCTATTAGTTCCAATTCTATTATTAATATTAATTCTATATCCACGTCTTTGAACTTCACCACCCCAACGATTTTTAAAACTTTGTTCTGTATCATGTAAAGCTCGATATAAATTCATATCTTGATAATATGCTGTATTTGTCTTTGTAATATCAGAAAATAATTCTAATTCTCTCGCATATTGTTTATTATTTATATATTCATTTGTACCATGTAACATATACTCCAAAGAAGCTTGCCCATTCAATGATGTAGGTCTTACATCTCCTAACCAACATCCTAAAGAACTATCTATGGTAATCTGTCTACCATAAACCATTACTTCATTCATGTCTTTACGAACCTTGCAAATTTTAAAGATTTCATCTCCGTATTGTTCTTTTACTTTTAAAATACCTTCTTCTACTATATGTTTATATTTCCCTGCTTTATCTACTAAAAATACCGCCTCAAAATCATAATTTAAGTTCGCCAATTCTTCGGTTGAATATATGTCTAAACATATATCATCTAATATATATTCTCCATTCGAAGTTAAAACCTTACTCTTTGGTGTCTTAGGTGAAAATAAAGCAACTTTTATCGATTTACTCAAGATTCCACACCCCCTCTATATTAAATTCTTGCTGGAAAGAAATATTTATTTTACAATAGCCATTAGATTTTAATTTAATTGCATTTAAACCTTCTTTAAGCTTTATATATTCACCAGTTTTATCTATATATCTCTTTTTATTACTCTCTATATAATCATTTTTCCCATTAATATATAACTTTTCATTTTCAACTAGGTTTATAGTTAATTTATTATTACTAATAGAAGTGTTTTCTATTACTATAGTAGTAGCAGAATCGAATCCCCTTCTTGGAATATTAGATATTATAAAATTAGGATGTAATATTAATCCTTCTATATTGCTTTTATTGCTAATATCCATTAGCTTTTCATTCTCATCTACACCATCTACTATTCTATTAGTAAGCACTCTTTCGGATGTGTATATGTTACTAAGGGCATTCTTATATAACCTAACCTTTAAGTCTATATAGCCCTTATCAGCATCTTTAGTATATAAATCGTTAGCTGGAAAAAATAATGCTTTATAAACATATCCATCTATTTCTAATACTTCATAATCTTTATTATTAAGTAGCCAACTATTTAAATAATCTAAATCTATCTTTTTAAACGCTACAGCTTTATTAGTAATTTTATTAAGTTTTTTAATCCTAATTGGTTTATAAAGATACGTTCTACCACTTGTTAGATTTTCATCTTCATAAAGCTCACGTTCTTCTATCATAAATTTATCTCTAACAGTCGAATATAATTCCTTAGAAGAAAATCCTTTATATTTAAAATCCTTCACATTTCTATCTCCTTTCTATAAAAATAAAAGATAGAAAGTAAAAGATACTCTCTATCTATAATAATTTATAAATTTTATTGATGTTTTAATTACATTGCTAGAAACTATAATCTCATTATCTCCTTTTTTTAACACTGGAAAACCACCATTCATATCAAGTAATTTGTTCTCTTTATTCTTTCCATAACACAACATTAATTCAGAATTGATAGTAACTTCTTCTATTACATTATTTATAGTAAATGTATCATCGTTAACAGTTACTTGGATATTACCATCTCCATAGAATTTTAATTCTGGAGGTGCTTCAAAGTCACCTTGATTGGTAATTATATATTCATTCTCTAACCATGACCTAGAAAATACTGATAAATCTTGAAGAAAAGGCTCAACTATAAAAGTAACTTCAAATTCACCATATAGTCTTAACTCTTTTGAAATATCTCCAAAAACTACACGCTTTACAATATAACACTTATCCTTTCTATCATATAGTAATCTATTATCACTTATTTCGCTTAACCATACTTCTGCTTTTTTGAATCTACTCCAAAAAAAATCACTATCTAACATCTTAAATCTAATGCTGATTTCTCTATTTTTATATGTACCTTTCTTAATTATTAAGCTTCCATTTCTACCTTCTATCTCTACTTCTTCAACATCTTCGTTTAAGCAAGGTATGGTTGGGTAGGATGAAACTAATAGACCATAATAGCTTGACTTTTTTCCATTAAACATTATTTCAAACTCTTTTAAATCAACGGTTTGATACGGATTCATATATTGAGGTATAGTTCCAGTTGTGCTTAATTTCCCGTATTTACTTAACATCTAATCCCCCCTTAGTACACAAATCTAACATCTTTCATTTCTAATTTATTCAACTCATTTTTCATTTCACTTGCTGTTGCTCTTGCCAACTCTCTAGCTGTTATAAATATTTGAATTGGTCTACTAGCTATCTTATCCATCTTATCCCATAGAATATCTAAAGGTATTATTCCTTCAGCGTTATTTCCTTGACCTTTATTTGCATCACCAACACCAATTCCGTTTCCTAACACTGTCTTTTTAGTAAATATAGCACCTTCGGAATACCAGTCTACATTTAATCTTGGAACAGATGGTGGTTTTAAGCTAAATGAACCAGTTAAATTAAAGTGAGGTAGTTTTATATGTGGTATCTTTATTTCTGGCAATCTTAAATTAGTAAAGAATCCTTTTATAGACCCTATTACATCAGACACCTTTTCCTTCATACTGTTAAATTTATTTGTTACACTATTAACCGCTGATTCTATAGCCCCAGTTATAGATGTTTTTATACCTTCAAAGGTAGATGATAACCACTCACCCAATTGCCCAGCTTTTTCTTTAACTGTATCCCAATTTTTCCAAAGTAAAACGCCAATTGCTATCAATGCTGTTATAGCGATAATGACTAACCCAATTGGACTTGTTAAAAAAGTAAATACTCCAGCTAATGCACCTATCGCAGGAGTTGCCGCTGTTGCACCAGTCGCTACTACTCCAATTGCTCCGCTAACTGTAGAAAAAACTGTTGAAACCCCTCCAATAACTTTAGCTATATTTCCACCTACCGTTAATAATGGTCCCAATACTGCAACAAATCCAAGTATTTTTAATATAGTATCCTGTGTTCCTTTATCCATATTTAAAAATGCATCTGTAATCTTAGTACCAAATTCAGTTATTTGTGTTAATACTGGTGTTATTTTTGCCCCAAGTTCTGCAAACTTCATCTGTAATTCTTGTTGAGCTTCAGCATTTTTAATTGTTTCTTCATTATTTTTCCTATACTCTTCATTTAAACCCGCCATGCCATTTTTAGCAAGAATATCTAAAGCATATTGTTGAGCAGTTCCATTTTTAGTTGCGTCTTGAAGTCCTGCATTAAAAACATCTAGATTAATTCCTAGCCTTTCTAACAATTCTCCATATTGTCCTGTTGCTTGTCCCGTTGCTAAAGTTTCTTGTAAACTATCTGCCAAAGATTCTATTTTTAATGTATCTGGAAATTTAATTATTGCTCCACTTAAGTTATCTACGGCTTGTTGCATTTGCGTTTCTGTAAGTCCACTACTTAATAAGTTAGATAAAGCCTCAATACTACTATCTGCTTCTCCCGTTATTGCACTTAAATATTTAAATTGTGAGTTAGTTTTTTCAACACTTGCTCCAGCACTATTTACATTCGCTTCTAGTTTAGATAAATCCATTCTTAACTCTTCAGTTCCCTTTGTAAGCAATCCAAAGGCTACCCCTATTGGAGCAGTCACTTTTGTTGTTAAATTTCCACCTATATTGGTTAACTTGCTACCAAAATCACCAATCTTTTTGCCAACATTACCTAAAGTTTTACTTACATCTCCTAATCCTTTAGAAAACTTACTAAATCTACTTTCTGCCTTTTCTGCTGAATCCGATGTTTCCTCGAATTGGCTATCCAACTTTTTTAATTGTTCTAGAACATCTTTAGAATCAAGCTTTATACTACTTTCCAACTGAAAAACATCTGCCATTATAAAACCTCCTTTCTAAAAAATAAAAGAAATCTACCCGAAAATACTGGATAAAATCTCTTCTACATCATTTCTTATTTTCTCTTTATTAATTTCTTTGTTTTTAGTAATATTATTTCTATTGGAATAACCTAATTCTTTCTTGTATTCCATATAGTCCATTGGAGTACCATTAAACTGTAATAACAGATTATCTAGTATGTATCTTGAATATGTTCGCTCTTCAAAGTAATCATTTATAGCTTCTTCTATTATTTCTAAACTATATTCTAAATCCATATTTTCTATGTAGTTAAAGCAACCAGATTTAAATAAGATAATCCTTAAACTAACGTCTAACTCTTCTAACTGGTTGCTTAATTGAAAAAACCAAATAAATATCTAACTGTTTTAGATTTTCCTATCTCTTTTAACATATCAACAGTTTCTTCCAATCCTTGATTTTCTATCTCTTTTATTTGTTTATCAAAGATTTTAGCTAGAGTTCTATTTATTTCTTTTTCTGCTAAAGGCATTTTAGAAACGAAATCAAACAGTAAATCTGCACCATGTTTCATTGTGGTAGATTGTATTTCTATTAAATTACTACGAATTTCTTCGTGCTCAACTAATACATCATCACTAATTTTCGTCTTTTCGTCATCAGATAAATTTAAGTAATTTTCTTTTCCTCCTACTTTTTCTATGATTAAAGTTTGTAGTTTTAAAGTTTCCTTTTGCTTTCTTTGTTCAACATTCATATACATTTCTATTAAAGAAATCACACTATCTTTCATTCCCATTTTATTTATAATTCTTATTATTTCAAATCCTTCTAATGTGTTAATTCTTACTTCATTATTTTTATCTATCATATAAATACATCCTTTCTCTTAAAAAAATCATTTTAACTTTTATTTAAATCTACAAATTACACCTTATAATTAAAAGTTAAAATCATTTTTTGTGTAATTTGCATTAAAAAAGGATAGAAATTAATCTATCCTTAAACTGTCTTCTTAGGCATATAAATTTTAAAAGGTTTTTCAGTATCATCCTCAAAGCTATAAGCTCCAATAAACTTCATAGATGCCGAAGCCTCATCTTTATCTTTCATTTCAAAAGAAATTCCTTCTGGGTTATAACTATTAAATATATGGATTACAATAGGTTCATTACTTTTATGTTTTTTACCTACTATTAATAAATCTTTATAATCACCATCTAAAATATCATTGCTAGGGGAATAAACATCAAACTTAGTGCTTTCGTTACTTTCTTTTTTAATTAAAGATGCAGTAAGAACTTTTTCATTAAAATCTAATATGTCAGCTTCAGCGGAAACATCCCACTTTAATACTCTCTGCATTCCTTTAACTTTTCTTTCTAAACTGCCAGCATATTCAATATCTCTAATTTCAGGTTTGGCTTCAAACTTTAAACTAGATTTAATAAGTCCCAATTCTTGCCCTTTAATACTAGCCATTAAATTATCTAATGTGGATATATCAAACTCTCCATAGTAAATAACTCCGGTATCTACAACTATATTCATTTCATCAGCCATTTTCATCATTCCTTTCTTTTTAATAATTTAAAATATAAAATTGTAAAACAATATTTAATTTATCTCCATCTAAATATGAAATATAAAAAGCATTTTGCTTAACAATCCTCGCATTAGCACTTTTAAAATAATGTTTGTTAAACACGACCTCAAAATTTTTCGCTAATTTTTGCATTTCAATTTTATTGTCTTTTAATCCAACTAATCTTAATTCTAGTGTCATATCATCTCTATAAGCATTATCTTGAATTGAATCTCCAATCTTTGCGACAATACCTATAAAACTTTTAAAATTAAAATCTGATGGAAGTTCATCTAAAAAATAATTATCATTATTTATTAAATTCTTTACTTCTTCTTGTATAATTTCTAAATCTATTATTATAAAGCACCTCCTTAACTATCTGTCTTTTCAAGATGCTTCTTTAATATTTCTACAACTTCATCATGATTATCTCTTAATGTTTGTCTCAGATAACTTGTGTTTTCAAATTCAACTTTTGGAGCATAAATTAAATCACTTCCCCAAACTATGGTTGTATTCGAGCCCTCACCTTGAACTTCTGTTCCTATACTCTTTTTTAAATTTCCTGTTTTAACTGGTGTATTAGCTTGTATATTAGCTAACTCCGTAATGGATATTTCCTTTGATGCATGGGCTATTAAATCCTTATATTTATTCATTGTTTTTTTAATATTATTTACTTTTTTCATTTAACACCTCAACATCAACTTCTAATAACGCATATATTTTATAGTCAATCCAATTGATTTTCTTTTCTATTTTATAAGCTTTATTATCATATACGAGTATATTATTTACTAGTATATTTTCATCTGTAAATAATTGAAGATTAGATTTTACATCTTCTCCCCAAGTATATTTTAAAGCTTTTTCATCAATAGGTTGAATATCTCCATAGAACACCTTGTTCTTCTTATACACTTCAATAAGCTGACCTATTTTATTCTTAACCTTAGTCTTTATTGTTAGATATAATTCTTTATCATAAAAGAAGTTCATATTACCACTTCCTTAAATATGGCTTAGGCAATAACATTTTTATGTTATCTGATAACGAACCTATTCCAACATCTTTATATGTAACGCTTCTTGCCCCTTGAGTCATTGAAGTAATATTTGAAGGTTGATTCATTCTTTCCTTAAATTCTTCTGTAGCAATTATTATCGCTTCAGCAAAATTACTGATTATATAAGAATAATCAAATTTATCATTATTTAAATAAAGCTGTATAGATTTCACTACAATACTATTTATTTGTTCATCGGTTAACTTCATAAAATCATTCTCTCCTTAAAAATAAGGATAGGAGAAATCTCCCACCCTTTAGATAATTCTAAGCTTGAGCAAACTCAACGTAAGCCATAGATATAGCTTCAGTTCTTAATGCAACTTGTCCATAAACAGTTAATCCTTTTACGAAGTCACCAAAATTAGCTTCTCTTCTACCAGCTTCGACCTTATCTATTTCTAAACCATGTCCTAAAGCTGATTTATGTAAACATAAAATTACGTTAGCTGGTACATCTTCGCTTTGTATAACAGTCATACCATTAACAGAAGCCCCTTGGACTACTCCATTTTCTAACACAGTATAATTTCTTGCAAATCTATCATCTTTTGCTAGTTCTTGTACGTATTCTGATGAAGCTATAACAAATCTATTTGCAACTGGTACTTTCTTCTTAGATAATTTAACTCCTAAATCTACTATTAAGTCATAAACCGGCTTAGTTTTTAAGTCAATCTTAGCTGATGTTGAACCTATTTTATTTCCTGCAACACATTTAGCAACCGCTTCTGCAAAGATATCCTTATCAATTGTTTCTTTCATTTCGTAACCTTTTTCTTTAGCTAAAGTTGTTAAAACTTCCCCTCTAGCTTGTGCTTTATCTACATCATTCAATTGAATTGCAAAATATTTCTTCTTATCATAAGTTAAGTCTATTGGAGTAGTTGTAGCATCATCAAAAGAAATATCTCCTCCTGTATAATCCTTTAAAGTTCCTCCTGAAACTCTATTAAATATTGCCTTTCCCCCTGAAACTTCTGTTGGAGGTGTAGTAATTAAATTTGCTACTGAAACCCCTCTAAACTCTGTAATTAATGCTTGTTCCCATACCGATGGGATAAAACTTGCTATTGACATAAAAAAATTCCTCCTTGATTTTAAAATATAGTAGGTATAATCTTGTTCTTTAAAGTCTTTAAAACATCAACCTTATGGAAAAAAAGACATAAAAAAAGACCAAATAAAAAACTCTTATTTAGCTTCTATATATTTTTGATAATTTTCTGGAGTAGGATTATTTAAATAATCATCCCAAGTTACTCCAGTTACTTTATTATTAGCAGGTGGTGTATAAGTATTATCACCTATTCTTTCTTTTACTTTTGTTTCAACAGAACCTTGTAATATCTTTTCTAACTTACTTATATTAGATTCAATTACTTGCTCATCATCATTTAGAACGAAGTCTACCAAATCTGATGATAATCCTTTTTCACTCAAATATTTAGTGTATTTATTAGATAATTCTGCTCTTGCCTTTTCTTTTTCTAGTGCATTAAACTTTGCTTGTAATTCCTCAAGTGCAATTTGCTCTGGTGTTTTATCCTTGTTGCTTGCCTTTTTTAGTTCCTCCTCTATAATAGAAGGTAAACTATTTTCTTTAAAAGTATTAATCCCCTTAGAAACTTTCGCATCCAACGTAGATGTATAATATCCCTTTATTTCTTTATTGTTAGCTAACAAATTTTTAAAATCTTCTAATGTTACTTTACTAACATCAAACTCAGAAGACTTTGCAAAATCTTCAATTCCTAATATAGTTTCGTTTATATCTCTATTATCCTCTATATCCTTTAATAATTCTAACAGTTCACTTTTCTTCATTTATTTATCTCCTTCCACCTTCCTAGTGTTCTACCTAAGAAGTATTAAATTTTACATAAAAAATAGACCTTATAGGTCTTGTTCTACTTTCCAATCTTGGTATGTTTTATAATTTATTCTTTCTTTAGTTATATTATTTAATCTTGTCTTCGGTCTATAATCTTTAGAAGGTAAACTAATTAATGTACTTCTACAGTTTGGATGAAGTGGCGTTACTGGTTTATTGGTGTCATCATATTTAAAAACCTTACCATCTAATCCACTGCAAACTTTACTAGTTCTATCATCTAGTGTGGCTGAAAATAATTGATACTCTATATTATTCTCTTTAGCGAAAACTTCATTAGCTTGCTCCATAACTCTAGCAGTTTCTGTTCTAACTAATCTCTTAGTGTTAAAAGCATTTGAATTATATTTATCTTTTATAATCTTCTCAATATTATTTAAATTAGTTTCGCCATTTAAAAACTTCTTAACTTCTAGTTTTAATGTTTTTGCTACTTTATTTTTATTATCCCAGATTCTATCACTAAAGATTTTCCCCTCAATAGTATTATTAATTATCCTATCAAGTTGTTTATCTGAGACTTTTTTCAAAGTAAAATCTAATCCTAAAGACATGACATATGAATTAGAATAATATTTATCCAATGTAACTTCTTTTAATACTTTAGTAACTTTATCCATCTCAGCCTTAGCTTCATTTTTAAATATATCATTAATCTTATCTTGTAACTTTTTATTTAGCTTAAGCTTTTCAGTAGATGTAAGATTTAAGCTATCATTTTCTACATTATAAGATAGTATTACTTTAGCCACTTCATTTAAGATTTTATCTCTATTATCTTTATGCAGTTTTAATATTTTATTTATTTCAGAATCACTTAAGTTGTATAATTCTTCATTTAGTTTTTCTGTAATTTCTTTAGCTAATTTTTGATTCTGTGTTAACTTCATCTTCATCACCTAGCTTATCTAAATCTACTGTTCCTTCAAAATCCTCTTGCAACTCTTTCTTTATTTTATTCCCTTCAGAGATTGGATTTTCTATGAAAGGTAATAATGAGCGTTTAGTTTCTCTACTTACTACATTATCAGGAATCTTAGAAATTATATCAGCAATCTGAGTAGTGTCAACTGGAATATTAGGAGTAAATTGAATTTTAATATTGTTGCAATCAAATATCTTTCCTTCGAGAATTTCAACAAATCTAAATAGACATTTTAATCTAGTTTTAATTAAATTACTCATAGCCTTTTCATTCAACTTGCACTTCGCTTCCAACTGAAATAATCTACTTCTAAGTGCTATTCCAGATAAATTTGATACCATTTGCTCATTATTGTTTATATGATTAGTTAAGCTATAAATCATATCTACTTGTCTGTCCATCGTATTTTTAACGAAGGTGTCGTTTATATTCTTTATTAACCACTCTGCACCTTGCTTTGACTTATCATCAAAACTAAATATTACATTATCTCTTGTTATTGGTTGAGTTTTATTTCCCTTATCATCAGTTTCTTCTAAATTTACACCCCATAATTGAAGGATAGCATTTCTAAAATCGCTTATCTCACAACTAATGTCTGAAAAGTTAGTCTCATATGCGTCCTGAAGTGTTTTTATAGTTTTATATATTGTCTTTTTACCATCTAAAGTCCCTACAAAAGCTACTCCAACTGGTACAAATCCAAAGATATTTAGCGTTGGCTCTGCAACTTTATTAAAACCTTCATTAAAATGATATATAGCTTCTTTAGAATAAACATCTATATATGTTTTTTGATTTACTCCTAAACCTCTAGTAAAAATATGTAAGAAATATTCAACATCTCCCTCTTCATCAAAATACACATAGCCATTTTTAGGAGTTACTATTCTTTGCTTTATTATATGGTCTTTTATATAGTTAATTTCAAAAACTGCTCCAAACTTAACAAGCTCAATTCCTAAATTCACGTCATGGTCAATTTTCTTATTACTTAAAAACTTATCTATGTAACTAATAGGCTCTTTGTCTCCATCTTTAGCAGTATAAGTTATATCGTTAGCAAAGGAATAGCTAGTTTCTTCATCCACTAATTTCTGAACATAATTAATATTAATTTTAAGGTTACTTCTACCTTCCATTGGTTTGAAATTTTTTAAAGAATCAGTTTCACCGTAGTAATAATCTTCTATTTTATTAAATATATGTACTCTATTTAAAAAGTCATCGTAACACTCTTTAACGATGTTTAAATCCATTTTTATTCCTCCTTTCTATCTATAAAGTTTTCTTATATCATAGACTTTTAATTTCCCTATAACCTTAATTTCCTTCAACCTATTTACACATTCAGCAACAATGTCAGGAAAGTCATCATGTACACTATAACTTTGTCCTTGGAAATCTAATAACTGTTGGACGGCTTCTTTACTATCTTCACAATCTTTATTAAATATAACTTGTCCATTATTTACAGAGTCTACAATAGTAGAAATCTTTTCATCTTTATTTTTCCTTTGCATTTCATTTATCCATATAAATCTTCTATTTCTTAATTTAATATTTTGTGCTATTAATTCTTTGATTTTAACTATATCAGCACCTTGATATGTATTCTTTTCTACGTATATATAAACTACATCTTCATAAGCCTCCAAAAGTTCTATAACCTTTTTACAGTAACTATTAAACTCTAGTTTTTGCATTACTATATATCTTATATAAGTAAAATTATTAGAATTATTAGAACCTACTACCATTGCAGTATAATCAGACTTTTTATTAGTTGTTGAAGCTGGATCTATACAAAGCATTGTTTTAGAGTAATTTATGTCATCAAAGAATTCTTTATGTTCTTCTCTTACAGATTTAAACCACTTCTCACCTATAGAAGTTGCATCATTCATAAGCTCACTCATAAAGGATATTCTATTTTCCCAGTATGGAATAGCTAAATCATTAAAACAATCCCATTTTTCATCCCATAATGTTGGGAATTTCATATTTTCTTTATTCTTTATATAGAAATCTCTAGCAGTTTCTTTAGAGTCTTCATCTTTATCATTAAAGTAAATCTTTTTGCATTGAATCCACAAATCTGACTCAAATATATCTTCTACAGTTTCATCATCTTTTAATATAATTGCTTTCTTTAATACTGTTTTATATTCCTTGTTTCTACTTAATTTACTCATTAAGCAATCTATATGTAAAACTGTACCTATAGCTATTATTTTTGTTGCAGCCTTAATTTTTTCACCATTTCTATATACTGCTTTATCTCCAACTTGCTCTATTTCTTTAGTCCATCTATTGTATTTTTTAGTCCTTGCATCATCCGTTAATATATCTTTTTCGTCTTGGTAATCATCAGCTATAACCACACTAGGTCTTACCCCTTTAAAATTAGCACCTCTTACTGAACTAGCAGAACCTACGGCTCTAATATACATTCCATTAGTAAACTCTATTTCATTAGCATTTACTTTAAATTTTTTATTATTTATAAATTGACCGAAACTTTCTATTATAAGTTGATTTTCTTTAAATACCTTCTTTATAGAATCTACAAATTGAACTGCATCATCATCTTTCTTAGCTCCTATTAATGTAAATTTTGATTTTCCATAGCATATCAGCCACACGGACACAGCTAAATCAAAGATTGTAGTCTTGGCAAATCCTCTCGGACATATTATATTTAATTTATCATGCCTATCTCTTATAAAAGTGTCATTTGCTAAATCCCACATTTCATAATGCGTTGCAGATAATTGTCTAGCTTCATTACTATCTTTAACAACAAATGTATCACTCATGAAATATAAGCAGAAAAATCCAATATCCTTTTTACCCAATGATTTAGCAATTGTATTTAAATCTTTACTGTTTTTCTTAAGCGTCTTTGATGCGATTTCTTTATTATAATGTTTCGTAAGATATTTATTTAAAATATAAATTTTGAATTCTATATACGTAAATTCTTTATTATCATAGTAAATTATTTATACCACCTCCTATTTTATACAAAAAAAGAACTAGTAAAACCTAGCTCTCCAATTGATTAATATATTTATAAAATGTACTTCTCCCTATTCCTAACATCTTAGAAAAATTAGTAGCAGACATCTTTCCATAATCGCCATTTTTGAATTTCCTATATTCCTTAATAAACTCTTCTGGTACATCCGAAGTAGGTCTTCCAATTGCATTACCAGTTTTAGTAGATACTTTTTTACCTTCTTTATTTATCGGCATTGCTTCAATTCCTTGATTTATTCTTGCTACTGTCTTCTCCCTCTCTTGTTCTGCTATATGTGCTTTTAATGTAATAAATATATCAGCAATCATATTATAAATACCGCCATCATTAACTTTATTCCACTCGTTTAAATGTGGGGTATCTAATGCAATAACTCTAATACCTTTAGATTTTAATTGCTTAAATTCCATTATAACATCATCTGCATTTCTTCCTAGCCTATCTATATCTGTTATTATCAAAATATCGTCTTCTCTTAATTTAGCCTTAAGTTCGCTGTATTTAGGTCTATTATCTGCTTTAATAGTACCACTAATTCTTTCTTCTATTATTTCATCATATTTAAAATTGTTTTCCTTTGAATAGTTCTCTAAAGTTAGTTTTTGTCTGTCAGTGGTTTGTTTTTCTTTCTGTGTGGAAATTCTCATATAACCAAATATCATTCAATACACCTCAACTTAAAAAAATATTAAGAAATTTTATAGGAGTTATCGCCAGTAAATTCAACATTCCTATTTTAGAACCCACCCCTATTTATTTCTTAATATAATTATATACTATCTTTAGATGTATGTCTATAAAAACTATAATTTATTTCGTAGACAAAAATATTTTTATAAACCCTTTATTTATCGTATATATAAATGATATATGTCTATCAAATAATTGTCTATTAAATCAATTGTTTTTTTAGACAGTAAACTAAGCTATATTATCCTTATCTTCATCATTTATAACCTCTGCTATTATATCATCTATATCAATATCATTATTATTTTTATTATCGGTTATAGATTGTTCTATTTTACTTGTAGGCTTACCTATAATATGCTCTACTAAAAACTCTAAAGCATTTAATTTAACGTTGTCCGAAGATGAATTCATAGCTAAAGTATGTATCTTATCTAAATATGTCTCAAACTTATTTAATATCTTATCTTGTCCTCGTTTTTTTATTTCTTGTCTTTGTTTGTCAAGTTCTGCCTTAAACTCTTTATCATCCAACCAATTATATATAGCCTGTCTACTTGCTGGTAACATCTTAGCAATCTCTGTTATTTTATTACCTTCTATTAATAAATTTATACACTTATAATGTTTTTCTCCTAGTACCATTTCTATATTCACCTCCATTTACATACTTTACAACAAGCGGGATATATTTCACCCCACCTATATAGGTTTAATATCATTAGAACTTCAGTTCATTATCTATATTTTTTGCTAGTTTTTTTGAATTTATCTTAACCTTAATAGCAGTTTTCTTCATCATTTTTTCTATTTTGCTCCAAAATCTTTCTAAAGATACTATATTTTCTTTCATTCTTTATTCACCTACCCTTTAACAAATCTATCTAAAAAAGGGTGTAAAATATCTTACACCCAATCTCATCTCTTTAAACTATTAAAATAATCATTTATTTTAGCTTTTCTTTTAGCTTTGAGTTCATAAAAACCTTCTATTTTAACACCTTCGTATGATCCAGTCTTACAATTATTTATACATTTAACAGCATCTTTATTATCAACTTCAAATTCGTATGTAATTGCTTCTCTATCTTCTTTATTGTCTTTTTTAATGTTAATTATATTTACTCCATTAACGCCCATAAGCATTACTTGTATAAAAAAGTTTTTTGTTGTGTATTTTTTCATTATTCTAACCTCTCTTAATTCAATATTTTCTTTATCTCTAAATAGTTCATTAAACTTTTATTAATCAACCAATTCACATAATTTCTTAAAAATTCTATATTCAATTTCATTATTTATAAACATCCTAATTTCATCTTCTTCCATATCACTACTTAAATATGTAAATAAAATATCGGAAAAAGCATATATTAAATAAGTTCTTACTGCCTTAGAATCCTTCATTACCAATACTTTTTCTATCATTAATTCATCTTCATCAGTTGTTCCAATTTCTTTAGAATAATTAACATAGTCTGCTAAATATCTTCTTATATAATTGTATTCGTTATAAGAAAAATCCATATTTAAAATATCTTCTATATAACTTTTTTCGTGCCTTGTAAACTTAATTTCATTTGCAGTAAAAATATATCTCTCAAATTCAACAGTCTCTTTTGTTATTGGATTAACTCCTGTTATAGTTTCTTTTTCTATTTTAAAAATATCATTAATTTTTATCATCTTCATCTACCCCTTTTATTTTCTTATATAAACTCATTTCTTTTTTATCTAAAATTTCTTTTAATTCATAATCAGTATAATCTTTTAGCAAACTATAATAATAATTAATTGCCTGTCCTTTTTCCTCTAAACTTATATTATTAGAATGTTTAAGATTATATATAATTTTTCTTAGTGGAAAGTTAATAGCATTATCCCAATCTTTATAATTATCTTTAACTCTTTTAGCCATCATTTCATATTCTTCATCTGAAATATTTAAATTTATATATCTATTTACTTCTTTTATAGTAGAAATAAATAGAACATCTTTAGCTTTAAATAACTGCTTATCTTCCGTCTTAGATAAAACCGTAGGTATAATTCTATCTTCTATATCGTATAATTCTCCTGCTTTAATTTTGTTATTCTTAACTGTCTTGAACTCGTTAAAAACTAAATCATTATCTATCTTAAACGCTATATTAGTATCATAGTCGCCACAATAATCATTTAAATCTAATTTGTATAATTCTATAAAATACTTTTCTGCATCTGCTAACTCTTCTTCGCTTAATTTATCGCTAAAATCTAAATATATAACTCTATCTGTTTTAGGATTATATTTAGCTAATTCATATTTATGAAGTGCAAATCTTTTATAAATATTGCAAGTCTTTCCTATATACTTCATATTATTAAATTCATTTAAAATAAAATATATAAACTTACCTTGATACTTCTTAGAAAACTCTTCATAATACTCTTTGTTTTTCTTAGTAAGCTCCTCTTTATTTTCTTGAAAATAAGCTTTATGATATTCCTTATACTTATCTCTAGAATTGTATTCCTTCCATTTTTCTTTATTATTCTTATAGTAATTCTTCATATACTCACTCATCTTTTATTCACCTCACTACCCTCTAAAAATATAATCTAGTGCTTTTAAGAATAAATTAACAAAGTAAACTAATGCAATATAATATACTCCTACTACACCAACTACAAATAAATTTCTCAATAACGTTAATACAAATTCCCTAATATCCATTAACCCAACACCCTTTCTTTAATATTTTTTTATTATTTATAACAGCCTAATAATTACTATTAAGCTCTATTTAAATAATAAAGAGAAGGCTAGATTTACAAAACAAAACCTAGCCAAAATGAATTATATATGGAAAAGAATCAAAATAACCTTATATAAGGTCAAGTAAAGCTTTATAATAATAAAACCTTAATTTACATTATATAAGTAATAAGCAGTTTTTACTCTTGCTTAGGAGCGTAGCTTAATAATTAATTAAAGAAGTCATATTTAAATGACTATTACGATTTAGTAAAAATATAACTTTTAAGTGGAGTTATTAACCACAAAATAAGAAATAAATCCTATTCACCTACACCATATCAAGGGTATGGAATACCCGAAGATATAAAAAAAGATGTAGCTATTACACTACATCTTAATATATTTTTATTTTTCTATTTCATTTACTATCATTGACTCTTTTTCTCTTATATCTTTATCATACACCAACGCTTTATTAAGCCATTCTTTAGCAGAGTTTATTTTCCCTATTTTATTAAGAACTTCAGCTTTTATCATATATAAGTTTGCTAAATATTTTTCATCATTTATATCTGCAAATTCTATTGCTTTTTCTAAATTCTCCATACCTTCCTTAAAGTTATCTAATATAAATTCTTTTTTTGCCATTTCAGCAAATATAATAGACAATTCATCAGTATTTTTGCTATTATCCTTAAGATTAAGTAATAACGAATCAATAGTAATATTTTTTATTTCTTTTAATAATATAATTAATATTTTCGCTTTATCTAAATCTTCAGTAGCATTTATATATGCATTCATAATCTTTATTACATCTACATCGAGCTTTTTATTCATATCCATCATACCCCCTTTTATAGATATATAATTCTACAAAAATTGGTAAAACCCTTTATTAAATAATACTTATTTATGTAATTTACTTTAAATATTTTAAAAGAAGAGTATATTTCCATTTCAAACTTTCTTCTTCATATATATGTTCAATATTAATTAATTCCATTTCTATTCTAGCTTTTTTTTCATTGCTGCTAAGATAATCAGATATTATAAACTCTTGTAAATCTTTCATAATATTTAAATACTTAGATTTAATAAAAACCTCTTTATTTTCAATTTCACTAACTTTATCATTTATTGTATCTAAAATAAATTTCTCTTTAAATTCAACGTATAATTTACACAACTCTAAATATGTTTTTAATGCTAATATCATATCTTTTTCCGTATCTAACGTATTTTTATTAAACATAAATATTAATCCCTGATAAAAGACTACTCCAGTAAAAAATCTTTCTATAGCTTCATAGTATGTCTCAATACGAGTAATATAATTAGTTCCTATCACAAAAAAAAATGAAATAATCGTAACTTCCATGAAATAAACTAAAAATTGCTTAACATATTTACTCTTCATTCATTAATCCCCCTTTACCTAATTCTTATAATTCTATAGTCTATTAAATTTTCCTTCTTTAATATAGCGTTCTTTTACCTTTTACCACCATCTAGGAATAATAAGTTTCATTAGCTCGTAAACTTCGCTATTCAACTAAATCATTCCTACCTAGCCGAAAAGGTAAGCCACTAAGGCAAACCAAACGTCTAAATTAAAACAACATTGAATTAATTATATACCCCTTTTTTCTAATAATATATTATATTAGATAATTAGGGTATAACTTCTGAATCAGCAAATTTTATATGTACCTTTTTTTATTGTATTATTAGCAAACCAATCAGAAACAATTTTATTTTCCCTAGCTTTATTAAATTCTTTAGTAGATAATCCAGTATGTTCATATATATCTTTAGTTCTTATTATGACTCCTTTTTCAAGACTATCAATGTATTTCATTATCTTTTGAGGGTTAGTCATTTCTTTTCCATTCATAGCTTTTCTATCCATAGTTTTTGCTTCTGCAAATATATTAGGTAAGTATTCCTTTCTTTTAGCTCCAGTAACCTTTTCAATCTTTTTCACCACAGCATTATAATTGTTAGAACATAATAAAAATACATTGCATATATCTTTATTGTTAAAATGCCTACACTTTATTCTCATTATATTTTGAATCGTATCTATTACTAAATCACTTTCCATTATTAATTGCATTGTTTCATTTTTAAATCTACCCTTACTATTTTCTAGTATTTTTTCTATATCTGAATAAATTTTATCTGTATCCTGTACAACATTCCATTTCTCTTCAGCACCTGTTAATGCTATATATGTTGCTAAATAAACATCATTTGACTTTCTGTTTAATCCTAAGTGAACCATATCAGAATAGCTATTCCAGTTATTTTTACCTTTTATATCTCCAAAATAAGCAATTTCTTTACTATTTATACGCATCTTAAATTGCTGAAATAAACCACTTTTCTTACCATATGTAGCTATAAATAAGTCATTTCCTAAAGTATTAATATAATTACATATATTCTCCAAATGTTTTATATTTGTTTTTAAATAATTTTGACTTGTAGAAATTGGTATGTGATGTAAATTAATATCATTTTCTTTACTATCGTCTAGTTTAAAAATATTATATGTATCTGATATAGTATAATGTTTGTCATACATAGCAGTTGCATCAAAAATTACAGTTTTACATTTATCTTTATCGAATTTATTTGTGTTATTTTTTATTAAAATAAATTTTCTACTATTATCTTGAGTCTTATCTCCATTGCTAATGAAAAGACAACCATTTTTATTTATATCTTTTAATTTATATATAGAATCATACAACCTAGTTGGTGCTAATTCACTTAATTTATTAAAGAATTTCTTATCTGTTGCATGTGATAATAGACAATCATTACCTGAACCACATACCCAATTTATATTATATTCTGTATAACTATCCCTAACTCCATCTAACCAATTATAAAACCTTTTCCAATAACTTATTAAATATGCCCTATCCTCACCTTTAGGAAGTGCTTCTAATTCAATCCTAATGTTACTTAAATATTTTTCATCAATAATTTCAGTAGATATTATAGGTGGTTTCTCATCGCATATTAATATTTTTCTTTGCCCATCTTTCCACTTATATAATAATTCCCTTTCACATTCCTTCATCTTAAAATACTTTTGAGTAGACAATAACACTATTGGATATCTATACTGTTCATTTAACTGCTTCAAAAATTCTTTTCTATTATTCTTATATAGCTGTCCTTCATCTTCTTTATTGTATTTCATTAAATAACATCTATCATGTAGTCCATTATAATTTTCTATTTCTTCTAATCTCTCAAGCCTGTCCGTAATGACTATTGCTCCATGACCATAATTATCTAATTGTGCTTCTCTAGGAACTTCTCCCCAAAATCCATAATTATTAACAAGTTGATTTAATACTGCTTTTATAATAGTCGATTTACCCATACCACACCTATTATGATTCACTTCGATTTTACCATCCATTTCCAAGTTGAATATTTTATTAGCTAAGTTCTTAGCAAATTCTATCTGTTTATCCGACACATTTGGTATATTTTCTTTATATTCAGCTACCGCCATATTAATTTTAAACTCTTTTGTTCCTTTTATACCATAACCATAAACTTTCTTTCCCATAACCTCTATCACCATACCCCTTTACCTTGTTAATTAAGTTCATATTTACACCATTTATCATACACTTCTCTAGTCTCATCTCTATTGAATATAAAAACTAAAGTATCTGTATAATATAAATCTATTGGTTTTATTCCATACTTTATATACATGCTTGCCTGTTTATAATTAACTATTTTTATTATATTTTTCTCTTTCATTGTTCCCCCTACTTCTCAGTTGATTCAATCAACCCATTTTTAAAACTCGGTCTTTCAACGGACTCAAACTATACTATTCAACACTTCCAAATTAGTTGGGAAAGATTTTATTTAAAACCATCATACGGTGGTTTGAATCCGTTTAAAGTCGCCACTTATGGCTAAATTTAGCCAATCCTTTTAACGGATTCAAAATCTCAAGAGGAGGGAAAAATCCCCACCATTATTACACTTCTATAAAAAGAGTTAAACTTTTAGCTTCTTTATAATCAGTTACTTTTTTAGGCGAAAACTCTCTCTTTACTACCTTATAATCACCATCTTCAAAATCCATAAAATTAGGATATAAAGTACCTAGCTTGTCTTTATTCGCTAAAATATCTTCATCTTTTTTAGTAATTGTATCTCCTTCTTTTATAGGAGCATAAGTTAACTCATTTATCCTTATTTTTTTAACTTCCCCTAGTTTTTCTCTTTTCTTTAAATTGTCTTCTTTAGATAAATTGATATCAGTCATTTCTTTTAATTCCTTTTTATAATCCTTATATAGATAGTGAATAGTTCCCTCATTATCTAAAACATAAGAATTTATTAGTCCTTTGGCTCTTTCTAGTAAAACACTCTTAAATTCTTCAAAGAAAAACTCAAAGATATAATATGGCTTAATTCTATTATTAAACTCATCCCTATATTTAGCTAAAGCTAATAGAATTTCTTTAGGCTTGTACTTACTACGTATATCACTATCTATTTTTTCATTAACCTTTAAAGAAAGCTTCAAAAGTTTATTATTTCTCTCCTTTTCCGATAAAGCTATCTTATTATTTATAGTTGTTAATTCAGGTTCATCTTTTATATTCTTTTTTTCTTCATATAGTTTTTTAGTTGGCTCTTTTATTAAATCAGCAACTTTAAGATAGTTTTTATATATCTCACCTAGGCTAATTAATAAATCATCATTTAAAGTATATCCTTCTTTTTCTACACTTCTCATCACCGTATAAATATGGTCGTTCTTACCTTGTTTTAATTCCTTTTCCCTTGCTTTAAAGCCTAACTCATTAATAATTCTACGACAAAATTCATTAAGTACAGTATTGCTATATTTCACATCTTTATAATTAACAGAACGATTTATTTCCCTATACTTGGCATGATATATATATAGTGGCTTACGTTCTTTTATAAAATCCAAACTAAATAAAGGCTCTTTTAATTCATCATCGACTTTTATATTGGTCTTTACTTGGTCAATAGCTACCATCTGAAGATATAAAGTATAATAAGAATATTTCTTATATTTTTGAAACTGCTTTCTAGTAAATATTTTTTGTTCTTCATAAGTCGGCTCAAAATATCTTTCTTTTATATACTTTTCAAAATCTTCATTTAAATTTTTATAAGCATCTTTTCCCTTTTCTTTTATATATTTTTTATAATACCAACTATAAAATTCAACTTTACTTGCAAATTCATTAAACTCATTTTTTATGGCAATTGCACCTATTCTATTAGAAATTCTTGCACCATAGTTACTAAGCTGTCCTATTGTATTTCCGGATGTCTCAAGGATACACTCATACATATTTTTCTTTTCTTTATCGTAAATTCTCTTATCTGCCTTTCCATCAAACTGATTTCTAAAACACCATCTAACCCCTTCTTCATCGACATCTTCAATTACAGAATTATAAATTGTTTCATTATCTATAACTAAACTTATATCTGTGTCTTCATCTTCACCACTTTGCCTCATCATGAAATCATCAAAAGCATAAAATATGATATCTTTGCTGAAATCTTTGAAATATTTAGCATACATTTCATTTTTTACTAATGTAGTTTTAATTAATTCTGTTGCAGAGTTTAAAGGACACCTAGCTAAAACTCTATTTCCTTCTTCATTTGGAACATAGTTTGTTTCAGGCTTAAGTCCATTTTCACTTATATACCCTTTAATTCCTTTTATTTTTCCGTCCTCAATTATATAATCGCTCTTATTTAAACTTATCAAGCTATCGAAGTAAGAGAATACATCTTTTATAACTACTTTATAGTTTCCTTTAATATGAAATCTACCTCCAGCCATTAAGTTAATTTTTTTATTTATCATTTTATCGATTAAATATTTGCAATTTCCTGCTTTAACTAAGTCACCATCTAATTGCAAGGCTTGATGTATTTTAGTATAAGGAGTTAAATCTAACCCCTCTAATTCTTCATCATTCTTTGCCCAATCGCCGAGCATAATTCTTAGCGTATCAATCATCTTTTCTTTATCTTCATTTCTATATAACAAGTTAGTATATACTTCTATATCTTCTGTTGCTAAGTTATAAAGTTCACTATAAGTTAATGCTAAATTGCTCAAAATTTGATAATTACTTAAAGAATATTCTTTAGGTTCTTCCTTATTAAATTTAGTTATACATAAACTATTAAAAAGTTTATTGTACTTTGGGTACTCTTTTCTTGATTTAACCATCTCATCATAACTATTAAATAACTTACCCCATTTAACTAAAGATTCATTGAGCACTAAATCGACTTCAAATAAATCAACATCGTTACTCCACATATCTTTAACTATAAGCTTGTCTAAGCCTTTTTCTTCTTTAAGATACTTCTTCCAATCGAACTTAACTAAAAGACCTTTTGACGCATTACCTAACATTCTAAATCCAACCCAATCTATTCTATAGCCTTTATTTAACTGCCTAGTAATCTCACCTGCCACAGAAGGCATCATAAATCCTGAGCCATCCATAGCTATATGATCTACTTCTAAGTCAGGATATTTTTCTAGTCTTAAATTATCTTTATCTATAACCTTTGTTTCTTTTCCATCCTTATCTACAACTTTCTTTTCTGCAAATTGTAAATAATTATTTATATATGTGAATGTCATTTCTGGTAAAACTGCAAACTTTAAAGGCTTTCGAAAATAAACCATAGTTCCAGACGATAGTAATAAGCTTAACCTTGATACTATATCTTTATTTATACAGATTTCTTTACCTTCTAAAGTCTTCAATTTTCCACATGATGCTACGTTTTCTAATTCATCTATAAAACCTTCATCTTCCTTATTAATAAAGAAATAATCACATTTAGTTTCAAGTTCCATATTTTCATGCTTCATTGCTCCAACTGTAGTTAAAAGAGCAACATATTCTATGTCTTTATACTTAAAACCATTCATTAACAAATCTCTAGCTTGTATTTTATCATAAGGAAGATTTACTTTTATTATATTTTCAGCTATATCTTTAATAGCCCTACTTTTATATGTACTATAAATTTCAAACAGATAATTATTATCCATTGTTATTTCATTTTCTTTATATGTCTTCTCTATTACTGTTCCTTCTTCTGTTTCATTAGTTTTTACGTTAATTAATAATTCCTTAATCTTAATACCTTTCATACCCTTTAACCCCTTTTAATATTATTTTTTGATAAAGATTAACCTTACCACACACACTAAAGCACGTGAGGACGGTAGTCCTTACTGCTTTTTAACTTTTAATATATCTTTTTTACAAGCTTACAACTGGCTTAAATTTTATTTTTACACCTCCTAATCTATCTAAACATAAATAATTACACTTATCATACATATGTTTGATTTATTTTTAAAATACTATTGACAATCTAAATATCAATCTGTATAATGTAAAATATAAACACAGTATTTGATATAATGCTATATTAATACCCAAAACACTATACTTTTATATATTAGCATGTTTTATAATTATTATCTAATCTCATATGCACTAATTATTGTCAATATAAGTTGATTATATTAATTTAGATTAACTTATCTTTTGTTTTCTTCAAATTCCTATTTTCATCTTTTAAATAAATTTCTAATTTTATACGTTTAGTATATTTTTATCTAAGCGTTTATTTGTGTTTTTAGCCTTATTCTAGCTTTGTATTTTACAACGATAGTTTCTACCTAATTAGCTATGAAACCATTCCTATATCCTTAGATTGACATACAGGCTCATTATCTAACGCATAATACTCTAAATACTTTCTTTCTAAATCTTCTATTTCTTTTGGTGCACTCCATTCTTCTTCACAAAATTGAATTCCTTTATTCTCTTTACTCATACTCATTTTCTAATCTCCTGTTATTCTATTTTTAGAATCTTATTAAGTCTTTTTTTCATTTCTTCATCTATAGTACACTTCCTATTTGTAAAATGAGGAAAAACATTTATTATTTTATATTTGTTAACATGTAAAACTAAATGCCCATACTTACGAAAATATTTATTTTGACTGCAACCTAGAACAAAATCTCTTTTTATCTTTTTTCTTGCAAGTTCATCACTTATATTTTTATTATTTACAGTACATTCTTTATAACTTTTTATCGCTTGGTCGGACACTCTTATCTTTTTTAATCTTTTCAAGATATTTTCATCATCTAAAACGAGCAAGAATTTTTTCATATTAACGCCCTCTCTTTCAATAAACCGCTACTATTTCTATATATTTATCATCACCAATAATCAATTCAAGTGATTCGTAATATTCAGCTACAATTTCTTTTATACCTAATTCCCTTATCCTATCAAGTAATCCATCTAAGCTTATCAATTCTGATTCATTATCACTACACACTTCTGATACAGCCACCATTTCAAATTCCAAATTCCTTAAACCTTTGATAAAATTTCTTAATTCTTTCATTTTCCATTCCCCCTCATATTTTATAATAAATTCATTTACAATCTTTACCTTATGTATTAAGTTTACAACCGTTTAATGGTATTGTCAACCATTAAATTTATTTTTTTTATATTTGATTGTTAATATTAACGTTTGATGTTATAATCAGTTTATGGAGGTGAGTTATTTGTTAAAGACTAGATTGCATATACTAATGGCAGAAAAAAGAATTAACCAACAAGAGCTTTCTGACGCAACTGGAATTGGTAAAAATACGATAAGTAGATATTTTAATGATACTTATGAAAAAATAAATAAAAAGGATATTGATATTCTTTGTAACTTTTTTAAATGTACACCTAATGACTTATTTGAAGTTGAAATCGAAAAAAAATAAGAGAGTATTCATTTACCCTCTTATTTTTAACCATTGTCTACCAGCCTTTCTTATTGTATGCTTTCAATTTTGAAATATCATAACAATTCAATTTTAAAACTTCTTCCATTTGTTCAAATTCTTTTAACTTATTTAGTATTTTATTATTAACTTTAATTAACTCTGTAATTTCATCTTTTTGTTCATTTATTTTAATTTCACAATTTTTTATATATTCTTTCATACCCATTATATCTTCTTTTATTAATTTAATATTTTCCTTAATCTCTTTATCATTTTTATAGTAATCATGCTTATCATCAAAATGTGTTTCTATATTTTTTAAAAAATAATTATTTACATCTATTTTCATACTTTTTTCATCATAATATAGTAATAATTTTATATAATTTTGATTAAAGGATATAAATATTTCTTCATCTCCATAAATTAAATTATATGAATTATTATATAATTTAATGTCATTGTCTATATTTATTGATTCATAATGTTTTTTATCTGACTCTGAATTTATATTATATATGTATTTATTCATTATTGGTCTATTATTTAAAATAAATCTAAATAAATGATTTTTATCTAACTTAATACTTTTATATATAACTTTTTTATCTATCATTTCATTAAAAATTTCAACTCTTTTTTTAGAATCATCTATTTTTCTTAGCTCTGAAACTAGATCCTCATTACTCTTTATATCTAACGAAAGAAATTTTTTTAAATCTTCTCCTATTTCATCTCTATTATTTATCCAATCATAAAACATTTCTTTATCTGAAATATTAACAATAATTTCTTTCTTTAATTTAATTTCAATATCATCAATTATTTTTATTATCAAATTATTTAAATTTTTATTTAAAACCTTATAAAATCTATCAACCTTATCTCTACACACTATACATTCACAATTAAATATAAAAAATTCCCTCTGATTTTCTGTTTTTTTAACAGTATGTTTACAGTTGTTGCATATAAAATCAGGATTAAAACATTTTCCATACTCATTTATTTTTAATTTTCCCTGTGATTTGCAGGAATAACAAACTTCATTTATTTCTATTTCTTTTCTGTATTTTGAATTTACTTTCAATATATTTTTTAAATCTGTCAAATTTATCTTTTTCTTATCCTTGTACTCCTGATTAGTGTACTTCCAGTAGGCATAATTAGCTATATTTTTCCTAACCTTATAGTCAATATTATTTATGTATTCATCATTTAATTTTTCATTATTCATTATTCTATCTAAGATATATTTTTCTTCTCTTGTTGCTTGTTGTTCAATATAGTCAAAATTATCATATACTTTCTCATGTAACTCTTTATTAGATATTTTCCTATAATTAAACTCTCCCCACTCCATAATTTCGCATATTATACTTCTAATTTTACAGAATTCATTGTATAGATTTAAATCTAACTTAAGATCAATTTTTATTTCACTAATTTTATCATCTTTAATGTAATCCACCTACTTTCCACTAATTATTATAAATCATATTTTTAATCATATTAATCTAAATTTATTTAATTTAGTTTATAAAAAATAGATATAGAATCTACTAGTTATTAAAATAACTATCCTATATCTACCTTTAGCAACTTAAATCAATCTACTTTATTATTAAAATAACTCAGCTAGTTTCATTTTTTCCACTTTAGAAAATACGTCCTCTCTTATTGTTTTTAGAGTATCTTTAAGTTCGTCATGCATTATTGGAGGATAACATATATTAAAACTATTAAATGAAACTTCTACTTGTATCTCTCGCGCGCTCTCTCTACCCTTTTTAAAAAAGCCAAAAATATCACACATTTTCAATTCAAATTCTGCTACCATTCTATCTATATAATTTAAAAATTTTATATCCCTATTTATATTAATTGATCTATCATTTATTATAATATATAATCTGTCACAATAATATTTTCCTACATGTAAATGGAACTCTATCGCTTTTGAGTCCTTTGCCCAAGAATATACATATGATTCGTCAGAAACGAACTGTAAGTTTAAACCTTCATCCATTTTATAAACCTCCTTATATTTAATTATTATTACCATAAAGAGAAATATTATTATTAACATCTTCCATTCTATAATATCTATATAGGTTTAGGTAATTTAGTAATAAAACTAGCATATCCCTCTGAATAACTTATAAGATTCATACTATGATATTTTTTCATATCTTTTAAATCTTCATACTCTAAATTTTCAATTTTATTTTTTAAATAATTGAAATCATCATCAGTACAACCTTTCATTAACATAAAACTTCCATTAGAAGTAACTAGTGCTTCAAATATATTTGTTATCTGTCTAATATAATGAATACTTAAAACTGGTTTCAATGCAAATTTTCTAGCTTGAACTAATATATATTCTAAAATGGTTAAGCTAGTTGGAGCTTGAAATACTTCATCTATTATAAAATTACATCTGTTAGGTTTCTCTTGTTCACTACCACGTAGTTGACTAGCTAACCACACCTTAGTAATCCAAAATGTTACTAATATATTTTTTTGCATTTTAGTAGGGAAATCATTATCCCTCATTTGTATCAATATAACTTTATTCTCATCTATACATTTTTTAAGATCTATATTATTATTTGGATTTGCCTTATACATATATTTCAACTTAAAATTACTTCTTAATAAGTCAACTCTATCTAATATAAAAGATATTTTAGATGATTTAGTACCTACTACATTCCCCTGCTTATCATAATCATCTATTTCTTTCAATGTATTAATCTCATCTTCCAACTCATCTTTTAACTCCAAACTTAAACTATCTATATAAATCTTTCTTTTTTTATAACTTTCTAAACAATCTATAACATTCTTAAGTGAACTTCCACCTTGTACTCCAACAATAATACATGCTGAATTAAATAATCTTCTCATAGAACTTGACAATGGATCTCCTATTGAAATAGCATCTATTAAAGACATTAACTGTTCACTTTGCATACTTGCTATATCTAACTTTTTATAAATACTCATATTTTCATCTATTTTTATTTCACTATAACTAAATGCTTGTATATCTTTTTCTTCAGCTAGATTTATTTTAACCAACCTATCTTTAGGTGTTACCTTTGCTATATCTTCACTCAGTTCACAATTCTTAATAAAATCTAATACAATTACTGATTCATTAGCTTTAATACAGTCAGCTGAATAATTACATAAGAAAGTAGTTTTTCCTGCTCCTTGACCTCCAACACACGTTAAGGATGTATTAGCGCTATTCCATTCTGTATCTAAAAATGTAGATATTTTATTACCTTTATAAGTTGCTTCACCTAGTCTCTTTGTACCACTTTGAAGTTTTACAGGAATATTGTTTTCTTCAATCTTGATATGATTTATTCCATGTTGCATCAATAATGCACGTCCCGGTATTTTAATAAAATTAGAAACTTCATCGACACTAAATATATTCTTACTTATATTAAAGCAATAATCTAATATATTTATCTTTTTCTTTATTAGCCTATAAGTAATTTCATTATCTTCATCCAAAACTTTTAATGATTGGCTCATACTATTGCATAGTTCTTCTTTATTACTTAATACAGCTATTTCTGTAGGTATTATTAGTGCCTGTTTCTTATTCTTTGTATTGTTAGATAATTCTCTTTGTTGCTCCAAAACTCCTATTATAGCACTATATAAGCTTTGTTTATCATCATTTTCACTTCCAGTAAAATCACAAAGTATCTCACAAACTTTATCCAGTATACTTATTGCACCTAGTAAAGTCATTTTCAAAATATATGCTGGTGTCATTATAGCCTTTTCTAAGCTTTTGTTTTGCTTTACCTTCTCCATAGTTTCGTTGTACTCTTCAATCCATCCAAATTGACTCCTAGGCATAAAATTAGTTATCATCGTAACTCTGTCTTCAGACTTCATTACATCCATTGCAGAAAGAATATAATTTAAAGGGTCATTAGATTTCTTATCATAAGTCAAGCTTAAAGCATCACCTTTAGTAGTTCTTACTTCATAGATATAATCTTGTTTAATATCAACAAATGGATTTTCAACTTCTTCTACAGTTGCCTTACTCCATATTTCATTAATCTTTTCTAGTAATTGATTTTTAAGCAGCTTAGGAATTATAAAATAGAAATTTGCATTATTTTCAACTATATCTATAACGTAACTTATCTTAAAATTACACTCTATTATAAATTTCTTTTGTTCCCTATATAGTTTTCTATTAAGTGTTTTATAAGTCAAAGCTATCATCTTTGCTATTTGTGTGCTGTTAAAATTTCTTATACTCTTATGACTAGTTATTTTAATAAATATATAAGTTGGTTTTCTGATCTCAATATAATTACTAAACTTTAAAGATTTCAACTTAAAGCCCCCTTTAAAGCTTGGATTAATATATAAGTTACGATAGAGATACTTACATATTTACCTGCCTTTTTACAACCGCATACATAAAGTATTATAGATATCATTGCGACAGTTAAACATATAATATAGCTACTACTCACTAAACCCTCTAAAATGGCTTTTAAAAGCTCTCCTAACATCTTCTTCATATCTATTCACCTAGAATGCAGAAGCCACTACATCAAAGAAATAAGGCAATAAATACATGGTTGCAAACACGATTACATACTTAAAAATAATTCCAAATATTTCGCTTGTATTAGTGCTACCCTTCATAATGCTCTTAACTATCTCAATAAAAGCCATTATTAAAGCTACCCACCTACCTAATCCTTGGAATATTCCTAAGAAAGTGTTACCTAACGTATCTATCGCACCTACAGGATTTGATACTTGCACTGTTAATGTATTCTTGTAAACTTCAATTCCTCCTACTACTCCTGCAACCATAAAAGCTAATAAGTTATATGCAGTTTTATTCAGCTTCCCTATTTCTTTATCTACTCTATTAATTTTATAAACATCTTCTAGTGTTAATATACCTTTTTTATAAGCTTTCCATTGTTCCTTATTAAATGTTATTTCTTTATTAGTTAAAGTTAGTAAATTATCTATAAAATTCTTTTTCATAATTCCTCCATACATAAATTATTTAAAACAGGTTAAACTAAAAGTAGATTAAGAAAGGATGTGCTCAAAATGACTTTTACATTTGGAATTGCAGTTGGAGTACTTGTAAGTTATATAGTAGCTGAAATAGTAGTAAAATTTGTTTTATAATATTAAAAATAGGAACAATTCAATATATTAATACATAAACTACTAGCGTAACGTAGTTAGCGTTGTAGTTGTCCTAGCCCAAGTCTTACCTCAAAGATTTAGGGCTTATTTTTATGTCTTTATACCTAATCCTGCCAAGAAATGCTCATTGAATTTTTAACTTCTTCTTTTTTAGTTGGCTTACAATTATATTTTTTCATATCATCTATAATTAATTGCTTTATATATATACTCATTGATAATTGACTTTTTAAATAATTATAGATTTCCATTTCTGATTCCTTAAAACTAACACTAATCTTCATAACCACAAACTCTCCCCATATTTTTTAAACCCATTTGCATTACTCATTAATCCATCACTTTTGACATGTGAATAAGGTAATAAACTTCTTATTATTCCTTCTAATAAAATACTTCCTCCACCTGTAAAACATATATCGTAAGTATCTAAACTATACTCCACCCTCAACTTAGATATAAGATCTTTAATAAAATCTATAAATATATCTTTTCCAAATTTAATATCCCTTTTTTCACCCTTTATTTTTAACCCGCCTTTTAGCAATCTTTCTGTATCATCAATTTTCAAATCTAAACTATACTTACCATTTATAGCATTTATAAAGTCCGAATATAAATTTAATGTTCCTATTGGTATCGATACTGGATGTTCTATTATTCTTTTATTATTTTTTACACTTAATAAAGTACAATCAGTCGTCCTACCACCAATATCAACTACTATTCCCTTAAAATTATCTTCAACACTTGCTATTCCTTCCGGATAAACATCTACATTAGTTATATATACGTTGTATTGCTTGTTATTTAAGCTACCTTGTAAGTGGTAGTGTTCTTCTACCTTTTCAATTAATTCTTCTCTATCAGCCTTATATTGACTTATAGGAAGACCTAAAACTAACTGCACCTCATTACCTACATCGCTAAGTGCCAACGATCCAAATAATAATTTTAAATAATTCTCCTTGTTTATTTTTCTAAACTCCGTATCAAAGTTACCTTCTCCTATCTTATATTCTTCGTCATTTAATACAAGATTGTATTTACTCCCTAGTAAACTACCTACTTTGGATACTTTTGACTCAAAAATCACTCCTTTTGAACTTTTAGTATTAAAATTACCTATATCTATGCCAATTATCATGCTTCTTTTTGCTCCTTTATTATTCTTTATAGTATATCCTATGGATAATTCCGTAAAAGTTTCCTAAAATATTTCCGTAATTTTATAGACAAAAAAATAAGACTATTATCTAGTCTTATTTATATCTTTTCTAATTAAATTTTTTAACCATTTTGCTTTACCTATATCTTTAGATTTTTCTAATATATAGTTGTATATCTCCATCTCATCTTCATTCGCTGTATTAAAAGTTATTTCTACTCTCTCATATTTCTTTTTCACCATAACACCACCCTTTTATATATTACCATATTATGTAAACATTATAAATAAGGTGTTTTTTATTGATATATTTTTACTATATTGCGTTAAGAATTTTATTGAGGTGATTTTTAATTGAAAAGTAAACAATCTTATATAACTATAGATTTAAGTATTTATTTATTATTATTTTTAATTCTTATATATTTTATTTCTTACTGCATTAATGTTGTCATATAATTTACGAATTAAATGTCTTATCAAGAAGTATTAGAATTGTCATAACTGATACGACATAAATTTCATAAATGGTATATCGAAAAAAAATAGCTTATAAAATCAACTTAATATATTAAAAAATATACTAAATTCATCTTATAAGCTTTACTTTATTATATAAAATCTTAATTTTAAATACGACTAATAAACTTCCCAATCTCCTTTTTTAAAAAATATTATAAACAGTTGCTTTTTAAATTTTATTTGTTTATAATGTAATTAACGTCTTGTTAATGGAGTTAGCAAGTTGAATGCTCTTAGAATTCGCAGTTCTAAGGGTATTTTTTTATACTTTTTATCATTCCCAACCTAGTAATTTATTTTCTAATTTATCCCACTCTTCTTTACTATAGTTTCTACCAGTAAAGTTATTAAATTTAAGTTTCTTTCTAGTAGTAGTTTTAGGAAAAGATTTTTTAAAATTAGTTGTTAATTCCTCTTTCTTTTCTTTAACTTTTTCAACTATTCCAACTAAACACTTCATTAAATTTGTTTTATTGAAGCCCCTGCGTTCCTTTGTAATAAAATTCATGGAACACAATTCTTTTAAATGTCTTTGCAAGCTACGAACAGAAATTCCTAAGCCATCTGCTAATTTTCTTTGCGAATGCCAAATCCCTCCTCTTTTAAAATCTAGTGAATTTATATATAAATATGTTTTTAATAGATGGGGCTTTAAACTTAAAACCTTATTTTCTATACTAAAATATCCTTGTTCATAATTGTTAATTTTTTTCATATTTAATACTCTCCTTATAAAATAAAAAACCTTTATTATAAAGGTTTTAGTTTACTATTGTATTAAATATATCAACATCCCACTGAATACTCATCATTCCTTCATTTGCTATAAACTTACAAGCCTTTTCATTATAATCCCCACTAGGAAATCTAAATAGTTTAACTTTTTCTCCAACAGTATCTTCAATAATTTTATTTGTTTTTTCCACCTCTGCTTTCATCCTTTCTTCAGAAATCTTACTGAACATAGGATGTATATAGCTATGGTTTCCTATCTCATGCCCCCCTTCTTTTATTTTTATAAGTTTATCTTTATTTTCTTCACTATAATTTACCCAACCCCCCATTATAAAAAAGGTTGCCTTTACATTATATTTATCTAGTATTTGTAATATGTTATAAAGTTCTTCTTTTTCAGCCCAATTTATATCAAAAGTTAAGGATAGTTTTTTTTCATCTGTACTAACTCTAAAAATTGGTTTATCGTTATAGACTTCCGTAAAGCTATATTTTGCTTTTTCAGTAGACACTATGGATATAATTACAGTAAATATCAATAATAATAAACTTAAGCCAACTCTATATCTTCTTTTCATTTAATCTCCTAAAAATTGCTTTAGTTAATTTATATTCCTTAAATTTTATAATAATGACTATAATATGTAGTTATGAAATTTTTAAATATTATGTTATAATAAACTTATACTTTCTAAAATGGAGGTTTAATATGTACGAAAATTCAGCTGAACTAGCAGAAAATAAATTATTAGTTTTATACGTTATGGAATCATTAAAACATCCAATAACTAATACTCAACTTACAGAAATTATTTTAGAAAATAATTTTATAAATTACTTTACTTTACAACAGTATATAAGTGAGTTAATATCATCAGATTTCTTAAGATATGAAAAAGTAAATGATAAAAATCTTGTTCATATAACAGAAAAGGGCAGTAATACCCTCTCCTTTTTTTCTGATAGGATTTCCTCAATAAAAAAGAAGATAATCGATGACTATCTTCTTTCAATGATTGAATCTATAAAAAAGGAGCTAACTATTCACAGCGACTACACTATAGGTAAAGATAATTCCTTTATTGTAGATTTGCAAGCCTTAGAAAATGATAACTTATTAATTTCTTTAAAAGTATCCGTACCAACAAAAAAACAAGCAACCTCACTATGCAATAGGTGGAAGTCTAACCCCTCAGACATATATAATAAAATTATGAACTCTTTATTTAGTGATGATAATTAATATAAAGTCATAGCATTAGGTTCTTTTCCTACTGTTATGGCTTTTATACTATCGTTAACTAAATCTAAACAAACTACTCTTCCATTTAAGTAATCTCCTATATATAATATATTGTTATGCTTAAGTAAAGTTCTAGGCATACCATTTATATTTATTTCTTTTATATTACTTAAAGTTGTCTTATTTATTAAATCAATACTATTATCCATTAAATTACAAACATATAATGTATTTTCATCTTCAAAAATATCAATAGGAACTTTTCCTACCTCTATTTTTCCCTGTGATTCCAATGTAATTAAATCAAATATTTCAATATATCCATTTTTTTCATCACCCATATAACTTTCACAAACATATAGTAACTTTCCATCATTAGATACCTTAACCTTTGTTGGATACTCTAATGTAATCAACTCACCTATAACTTTATTTATTTTAATATCTATAACTGATATATTATGACTTTGAAAATTAGTTATAAATAATAACTTTAGTTTCCTACTAATCTCAATGTTATAAGGCCAATTATTAGTTTTTATTTCTACTATAATTTTATTTTCTTCTAAATCATATATGACAACATCATTAGATTCTGAACATACTATATATAAATACTTATCATATCCAGTTAAATCATTTGGATGAGCCCCTACATATATTATACTTTCTTCCTTTAATGTATCCATATTTAATATAGATATAGAATTACTATAATTATTTGCTATATAGGCTATATTGTTATTAATATAAATTCCATTTGGGCCAAGAGGTTTTTCACCTTCAGTTAGTAATATTTCTTCACATACTATATCAGTATTAAGGGATGTAACTAAAGGTATTTTACTAATAGAGTCACTACCTGTATTACATACAATTAAAGAGTTCATACTACACCACCTTTATATTTAGCTTTTATTTATAGATACATTTATAATATATGTAGATTTTATTAATTTGGAACAAACTTTTATCTTTTACTTCAAAATTCTACATATAGCCTTTATTTTTTTTTAATATGAAGATATAATATTGTTGCAATAAAATTTGGAGGTATTACATATGTTCGTTTATAAAACTAAGGGAGTTTGTTCAACAGAAATTCATTTAGAAATTGAAAATGATATTATAAAAACAGTAGAGTTTGTAAGAGGTTGTCCTGGAAATTTAGTAGGAATATCAGCTTTAGTTTCTGGAATGAATGTTAATGATGCCATTACTAAATTAAAGGGAATAACTTGTGGAAATAAGGATACTTCTTGTCCGGATCAATTATCAAAGGCTCTAGAAGAATATAATAAAATTGCATAAAAATATTAATCATTTCTATAAAAAATAGGCTGTTATCTAACACAGCCTATTTTTTATAATTTTTCATTCCTTTTATTACTTGAGTTTTTATGTCCTTTAAAGGAAAGTTTTTACCTGGGCATAAAGTTTCATAAACATCTTTATGTCCTACAATTTTATAAATATCATATTTTAATGAAATATATATAGATAAATTTATTAAACTTTCAATTTGCTCTTTTGTTAATTTATCTTCCTCAAAATTTCCTTCTAAACAAATCCCAATAGATTTACTATTTTCACCTTTTGTATGAGCTCCTTCTGAATTTTCAGGTCTTCCTGAATAAATATCTCCATCTTTCCTTATATAAAAATTATATCCTATCCCCTTCCATCCTTTAGCTTTGTGATACTCATTTATGTCTTCTGGGCTCCAATAACTTCTTGCACAATGATGATAAATTATTTTATTAGGATTATTATTAAAAGTTAAATTTTCATTCCAATCATAATTTAAATCTATTATACTTAATTTTTTTTTCAACTCTTCAATATCTTCATTTAAAACTTTAACATTATAATATCTTTTGTAATCTATTCTTAAACCTTCTCTTATATAATCTCTTAAAATCACTACTAATAATATAATTATGATTACTACAGATAATAATAAATACTTTCTATTAATTTTTAAAATAATAAACAAACTAAATTCTCCTGACATTAATAACTTATTAATAAGATATTATAAAAAAAAGCAAATATTCTAAATTATAGAATATTTGCTTCCATAGTTAACCTATATTATAAAGCTACTAATTAAAGTTATAGTTGCACCTAATACTATAGCCATACTTATTAAGTCAATATTAATTTTCACATTAGAAATTTCAATTAAACCTTTACCTTCTCTAACTTTTGTTTCTAAAATTATATTAGCAAAGTATTGTGGATTTATTTGGCCAAATTCTTGAAGTGATAATCCTTGAGGGCTGCCATCTATTGAAGAAAAAATTACTCCCATTAAAACAATTATTCCTTCAACAAAAATTACATCTCTAAAATTGAATCCCTTTAAGTTAGAAATAATACTCCCAAGGAAATAGAAAACTACTAAACTAACCATAAAAATAAGAATAAAACTTTTAAAGCTTTTTAAATTATTTTTTATCATAAGAATCACCAACCACATTTCTTTGATATCAATTACATATTAGCATTTGTAAGACTTTATTACAATGATTACACAATTATAAAAATTATATCCAATTAATGATTATTCAAAAAACCCTTATTTTTTTACTATAAATATAAGTTAATCTCTTACTGATTTTTCTATATTCAATAAAAATAAATACCTATTATTAAATTACTAAATTTTAAAAATATAGTAATTTAATAGTTAAATTTTCAGCTATAATGAACTTTGTTCAGTATGATTATGAAAAACTATATAAAATCAAGTTTTTTGATGATAATATTAAAAATTTCAACCTATTTAAGGTTTGATGTTTTTTAATATTAGTAGTATTCTTTTAATATAATAAATGATAATCATTATCAGAGGAGTGTTAATATGAATAATTTAATGATGGAAATTAGAAATAAAAGTAATGTGTTACATAAAGCTGCTGAAAGTTCAGGCTTTACTTATAGATTACTTAATAAAAATGCTACTGTAGAAAGCTACTCTGAATACATTTACAATTTAGCTTATGTTTATGAATCTATTGAATATAACTTAGACAAATTTAAGGACCTAGAGGATATAAAACCTTTTGTAACACCTGAAATTTATAGATCTTCTTCTATAAGAAAAGATGTCAAAGTACTTTCTAATAATAAAGATATAGATATCCTTCCTTCTACATTAGCATACGTAAATAGAATAAATTCTATAGTGGAAATAAATCCCAAATTCATTATAGCCCATGCTTATACAAGATTTTTAGCAGATTTATTTGGTGGAAGAATATTTTATTCTTTATTAAAAGAACATTATAAAATTAGCGATGACGCTTTAAATTATTATGTTTATGAAAACTTAGATGATATGAGGGAATACGTTATGAAATATCATAATATGCTAAATTCCTTAAACCTTAATGAAAACGAAAAAGAAGAATTCATTTTAGAAATATGTAATTCTTATATTTATAATCTTGCTATATCAAGTGAATTGGATGCAAAATTATTTTAAACTAATAACGGCTGCCTATAGGTAGCCGTATAAAATATCTCTCATAGAATTTTGTATTTTAAATATAATATATAATAGTATCTTTAGATTTTTTATAATTATCAACTAAATCTTCTAAAGTTATATTTGTAAAATAATCATTTATTATTGTATTTATATCTTTCCATAAATTTTTATTTACAAAGTCTTCTAGTTCATTTTCTTCTTTATCATTCAAATCTATAAAAATACTATCTCCTTCTAGAACTTTTAATATTTCCATTATAGTTAATTCGCTTATATTTTTCCCTAAGCTATACCCACCTTGAGCTCCTTTTCTCCCTACTATTATTCCAGCTTTTCTAAGCAATGAGAATATTTGCTCTAAATATCTTTCCGAAATATTTTGTCTTTCTGAAATAGCCTTAATACTCACATTTTCAGAATCCATATTAATAGCTAGGTCAATTAAAGCCCTTAATCCATATCTCCCTTTGGTTGAAATTTTCACTTAATCACCTTTTTCTATTTATTATATATTTAATAATAAAAGTCATCACTAGAAATAGCAATGACTTCTTAAAATTTATTTATACAAATCAGTTGATAAATATCTTTCTCCTGTATCAGGTAATATTACAATTATATTTTTCCCTTTATTTTCTTCCCTATTTGCTAATTCTGTTGCTGCAACTATTGCCGCTCCTGATGATATTCCTACCAATAAACCCTCTGTTCTTGCTAAATCCTTTGAAGCTTTAAAAGCATCTTCATTTTCAACTTTTATTACTTCATCAATAATTGAAATATTTAAATTCTTCGGTATAAATCCTGCTCCAATTCCTTGAAGTTTATGAGGTCCAGGTTTTCCTCCTGAAATAACTGGTGAATTAGTTGGCTCTACTGCTACAACCTTAACATCACTTTTTCTTGATTTTAAAACTTCTCCTATACCTGTTAAAGTTCCTCCTGTTCCAACTCCAGCTACTACTATATCAACTTCACCATCGGTATCATTCCATATTTCTTCTGCAGTTGTTACTCTATGAATTTCAGGATTTGCTGGATTTTCAAATTGTTGAAGTATAATAGAATTTTCTATTGATGCCTTTAACTCATTAGCCTTTGCAATAGCACCCTTCATTCCTTCTGCTCCTGGAGTTAAAACTAATTCAGCTCCTAAAGCTTTTAAAAGATTTCTTCTTTCTATGCTCATAGTTTCTGGCATAGTCAAAATTAATCTATATCCTTTTGCTGCTGATATATATGCTAATGCAATTCCAGTATTACCACTAGTAGGTTCAATAATAACTGAATCCTTATTTAATAATCCATCTCTTTCTGCAGCTTCTATCATCCCAAAACCAATTCTATCTTTTACGCTTCCACCTGGATTAAAGTATTCAAGTTTTGCAATTATAGTACCTAAAGTATTTTTTTCTTTATTATAATTTGATAATTCTAATAATGGCGTCTTTCCTATTAATTGAACTAAACTATTTGCTATTTTCATATTAACCTCTCCTTTTATTCCTACTATTCCGATATGTTTATTTCTTAATAATATAATACTCTATTATTAACCATTTGTGAATACCTTTTTTTAAAATAATAAAAAAACTTGCATCATTAGATACAAGTTTTTTCTACTAATTTTCATCCTTAACTGCACTTAAAAATAATTTGAAAAAGTTAAACAATACAAAAGCTATTATTCCTGTTGTTATATAAAGCTGCAATCCTGATATTTCTTTTATTAAATTACCTATTACCTCATATCCCATATCAGATAAATAAGCTGACATTCTTATAGATGCTAAAGTGCCTATTGCCATTGGGAAGGTTAAAGCTGCAAAACTTGGCGAAAATTTAAAGGAAAAAAATCTAGGTAGCTTGTACAATATAAATAAAAACGTAATTATTACTAAAAAGTATAAAGTATATAATAAAAACTTATTAGGATTCTTAGTAACACTTAAATAGCAAACAACACACAAGCTAGAAGGCGCTAATAAAATAGCTTGGGAATGATAAAAAGCATCCTTTAATGGTAATTTTATTAATCTAATTACCATAAATGGTAAAATCAATATTAAAACCAATATACCATAATATAACACTATTTTATTTATTATTGGCTCTTTCATAGCTGATCCTACTACTACGGAAACCATTATACCATTGTATGTAACAAACCATGTAGGGATAAATGTTTCTTTGTTAACTCCGTTTATAACATTTTTATATGTAAATATTATTATATGTATAGTATGTAAAGCTAAACCAATGCTCCATAATGCTTTCCCAATTAAATTATTATAGTCAAAATAATAAGATCCTAAAATCATCGTTACCATAGTAAATCCTGCATATAGACTTGCCGGTACTGTATTATAATATTCTTTTTTACAAGTTTCTGTAAATGCTAAAATTTTAACCAAGTAAATTAATAAAATAGAAGTAGCTAACCACATTGTTAAATGTCTTATTAGTCCATATCCTAAGTTAGAGTAAATATTAGATAATGTTGCTGCTCCAACCATAGTAGGCAATAATGGAACTGGTATATTTTCTGTCTTTCTTAATAAATTGTTATTCATTTTTCCTCCCGACTCAATTTAGTAACTTAAACTTTAATTTAATCTTATGATTGCTTGTTAATTTTTTCACTTAAGTTGATATTATAATTTCTCCAAATAAGATTGCACTTTAATTATACTCCTTAAAAATATAAATTCTGTGATAATAATCACAGAATTTATATTTTATATTAATATTTAAACAAAAAACTATAATTATGAATAACATTCATATAATAAATTTATTAAACCTCTTTATAACTTTTAAATAATAAATATACAAACTTATATAAAACATAAGCTATAATTGTAGTGGTTATATATATTTGAAATCCACTAATCTCTTTTATAATATAAGCTATAGTGCTATGACCTATACTGTCAAAATATGAAGATGCTTTTATTGATGCTACTATTGCTATAGCCATGGGGAATGTTAATCCAGCAAATCCCGGAGTAAAGGTATAAGAAAAAAATCTAGGTAACATATATAAAATAAATATCAAAGTCAAAAAAATAATTGTATAGAAAATATAAATAATTATCTTATTTGGATTCTCAATAAAATTTAAATAAGTTACTAAACAAAGACTAGATGGTGCTATTAATATGGCTTGAGTATGAAATAAAGCATCATTTAGACTTTCTTTTCTTAATCTTTTAATCATGAAAGGTAAAATTAATATAAAAGCTACTATACCATAATACACTACTATTTTCCCTATAAAAGGTTCATTCATAGGTTTTCCTACTACAGCAGAAACCATTATTCCGTTATATGTAACAAACCAACTTGGTACAAAGGTTTCTTTCTTAATCCCTGGAACTACATTTCTATAAGTAAAGACTACTATATGAATTGCATGTAATACTAAACCTATATACCATAATGCTTTTCCAATAAAATTATTATATGTAAAATAATACGAACCTAGAATCATTAATATCATTGTAAATCCAGCATATAAACTTGCTGGAACTGTATTGCTATATTCACTTTTACAAGTATCAAAATATAAAGTGATTTTAATTATATATGCTATTAATATAATTGTTGCTACCCACATAGTTATATGCCTTATCCAATCATACCCTAGTATTTGGTATACATTTGACAATGTAGCTGCTCCTACCATAGTTGGCAAAATTGGTACAGGCATATTCTTAATTTTTTTTAAAATAGATTTTGACTCCATAAGCTCACCTACTTTATTAATAAACAAATTCTAAGTTTTGAGTTTCATTAAAGAAATCAGAATAATCTATATCAAATAATGGTTTTTTCACCCTATTAACATTTATTTTTTCTTTTATTAGTTGGGTTAATACACCTACATAAGATAGATCACCTTGAATTATTGCTCCATATATTGCTCCATCCTTATAAATAATTTTCTTATAATCCTTCCCATCAATATCAATAATTTCTTCATATGTATCATCAGGTTTTGTAACTATTCCAAGAGACATAGTTGCTAAGCCACAAAAATTCATTGTATTTTTACTTCCAAAAAAATCTTCCATATATGTTTCCTTACCAATCATATTATTAGCTGCTATTATCCCTTCTTTAACTGCTGTTGGCCAAATTGGATTTCTTCCTGTTATATCACCAGCTCCATATACATCCTTAACGTTTGTTTCTCCTTTCTCATTTATGATTAATCCAAATTTATCACATTCTATTCCACTATCCTTTAAAAAGCCTATATTAGATCTTACTCCTGCGCATGCAATTATCAGTTCACAAGGAATTTCTTCCTCAGTATTTAACTTTATAGATATTGGATTATTATTATCATCTACTATAACTTTTTCAGCTCTTACTCCAAATTTCAAATTTACCCCTTCTTTTATTAGTCTTTCTTCATATGCACTTGCTGCATATTTATCTAATTGCAACGGAAGCAATCTATCTCCCATTTCTATTAATGTTATATTAACATCGTAATCCAATAAACCTGCTAAGGCATCTACCCCAACAAGGCCTGCTCCCAGGATTGCTATATTTTTTACCTTTGTTGCCATTTCCTTTATTTTTATTACATCATCTAAATTTCTAAGCCCAATAACATTATTGGCACTTCTTAAATTTTCTATTGGAGGTAAAAATGATGATGATCCCGCTGCAAGTAAAACTTTGTCATAGCTTACATTTTCACTATTATCTAAAGTAAGCCTTTTTTCTTTTACATCTATTCCAACTACTTCTCTTCCCTTAATCCAATTTATTTTATACATCTCAAAAAAATTGTCAGGTGTAAAGTCTAAATCATCTATTTCTCTTCGTCCATCTAGAAAATGATGCAAAATACATCTTGAATAAACATATGTATCTTTTGAAACTAATGTTATCTCACATTCTTTATTAAATTGTCTAAGAGTTCTTGCTGCATTTATACCTGAAGCTGATGCTCCAACAATAACATACTTCATTATTCCTTTACCTCCTCTAATGTTAAAGCTCCCATAGGACATTTATCTACACATTGAGGATATTTACTTTCTGTAGATAAACACATGTCACATTTCATTACTTCTCTATTGGTTTGATAATCCATCTTTAGCACGCCATATGGACATGCCATTATACACATATAACAAGTTGCACATCTACTTTTATCATAAATAACATATCCGCTTTCATCATCTCTTCTCATAGCTCCAGTTGGACATGCATATACACATTCAGGCCTTGTGCAATGTCTACAATATATAGGGGCATATCTTCCTTCACTGTTTATTACTATTCTTCCTCTTGTATCTCTACATCCATGAGAAACCTTACAAGCAGTAGTACAAGTTAAACACCCAATACATTTTTTTCTATCAATTTTAATTCTTTTCATGATTATCACCTTTTATCTTTTCTATTTTAACTGGAGTGTACTTATAATTAGGTTCTTTTGAATATGTATCAAAAACAGAAGGTAATATTGAGTTTGCCTCAATATAGTGCATAGGAGCATAAAGATGATTCTTTTTAACAGTTCTACTTAACTTAACTAAAAAACTATTTTTAATTCCATTAGGTGAGCTTACTCTAACTACATCATTTTCTTTTATGTCAAGCTCCTCTGCTAAGTCAGTATTTAAATTTATATATCCTCCCTTTACAATTATTGCTTCTACATCAGAAATTTCTCTTGTTCTTGTTTGTGTATGCCATTGTCCTACAGTGGCTCTACCAGTATTAAGAATATATGGATACTCTTCATTTATTTCATATGGTGGATTCATAATTTCTTCATATATGAACTTAGCCTTTTTGTTAGGAGTAAAGAATTTTTTGTCTTCGAATAATCTTCTTTGCTCTTCATTAATTTTTTCCCCTTCTCTACATGGCCATTGTATTCCCTTTGAACCATTCAAAGCATCATAGTCAACTCCTGTAATATCACAAGGCATTCCTTTAGAACATTCTTTTAATATTTCAAAAGCATCTTTAGGTGTTTTCCATTTGTCTAATAATTCTCCCATTCCTAAAGCTTTTCCTATCCCAAGCATAATATCATAATCAGTTAATTCATCTTTTTTCTTTTCTAAAACAGGTTGAACCTTAGATAATCTTCTTTCAGTATTAATAATAACTCCTTGTTTTTTTAGCCCATTTGTTGAAGGTAATATTAAGTGAGCATATCTTGCAGTTTCTGTATCTGAATAAATATCTTGAACAGCTAAAAATTCAAGTTTTTTAGCAGCCTCTTTAAATTCTAAATCATTAATCCAAGAAACTAATGGATTAGTGGCTAAAACCCATAAAGCTTTAATTTTTCCCTTGTTAATCCCTTCAACTATTTCGTTATATGGTATAGTTGGCTTTTTAGGCAATAGAGATTCCTCTATATTTAAAGCATCTGCTACTGCTTTTCTTCTGTTCACATCACTATATTCACCACCACCATATAAGCCAGTTGTATTACTAAAAAGTCTTGAACCCATTGCATTACATTGACCTGTTATAGAATTGGCACCTGTACCAGGTTTCCCTATATTTCCTGTCATTAAGGCTAAATTAATTACTGCTTGTGCCGTTCTTACAGCTTGAAAGCCTTGATTTACTCCCATTGTCCACCAAAAAGAAACCCTTTCTCCATTATGAATTATTTCTGCAAGTTCCAAAACTCTCCCCTTAGATATTCCTGTATATTCTTCTACATCATTAATATCATATTTTTTTACATGATTTTTAAAACCTTCAAAATCCTCTGTACTACTATTTATAAATTCTTCATCAATCCAACCTTTTTCAATTAATACATTAGCTAAAGTATATAATAATCTTATATCTGACTTTGGCTTAATATCTATCCACATATCAGATCTTGCAACAGTTTCGCTTTTCCTTGGATCTATTACTATTACTTTTTTATTCTTATTCTTATTTTTTGTAACCCTACTCCACAATATAGGATGAGCAACTATAGGATTACACCCTATAAAAATCATAACATCTGAATGTTCTAAATCATCTAGTGTATATGGTGGTGCATCAAAACCAAAACTTTGTTTATATGCTACTACCGCTGTAGCCATACATAATCTAGTATTACCATCACCGTTTCCACCTAAAAATGTTCTTCCTATATGCCCAGCTAACGCCATTTCTTCACTTAGAAGCTGACCAGTACTTAAAAAAGCAAAACTTTCTTTTCCATACTTATTTTGAATGTTTTTTACTTTTTCTGCAAAAATATTAAAAGCCTTATCCCAAGAAATATGCTCTAATTCCCCATCTGCTCTTCTTAACAATGGTAATACAGGATTCTCATATAATGTATTTTGTTTATCTAAATTTAGTCCCTTTACACAACAAAAACCTTTATTAACTGGATAATCTTCTGATGGTTTAACTCTTTCAATAAAACCATTATCATCAACATGAAAATCAAAATTACAAGCTATAGAACAGTAATTACAAGTAGATCGCACAACCTTCATAATTATATCTCCTTTATTTTCTTATGCTTTTTATAATTAGTATTACTAGTATTTACTTTCTATATTCATTTATCCCCTAATAAAAAATGCTAGCAATACTTTTAAGTACTGCTAGCATTTTTTATAATAATTTTATAACGTAAATACTTTCTTATCATTTTCTAATAAAATACATTGATCTCCAACTTTTACTTTTCCACCTCTTAGAACTTTCGTAAATATTCCATTTTTAGGCATTATACATTCTCCAACTTGATAGTAAATCGCACACTTATCATGGCATTCTTTACCAATTTGGGTTACTTCTAATAAAGTTTCACCAACTTCTAATCTTTGGCCCACAGGTAATTTGTTTAATTCAATACCTTCAATTACTAAATTTTCTCCAAAAGCACCAAAATCAACATTTCCACCTTTTTTTCTAAATTCATCTATTTTTTCGAAGGCTAATAAGCTAACTTGTCTATGCCATTTTCCTGCATGAGCATCTCCCTCGATTCCAAAGTCTTCAATAAAATTTGCTTCATTAACTTCTTTCTTTAAAGTTCCCTTATGCTTACTTGTACAAACAGCTAATACCTTACACATACCTTTATCCTCCAATTTGATTCATAAACTTTAATTCTTTATCTTCACTCTTTTTCATAAACAAATGTTTTTCCGGTTTATTATAAATATTATTCTTAATAACATTTAAAATTTCTTCTTCTGAAGCTCCATTTCTAAGTATTTTCTTTAAATCAATACCATAATTAAAATGAAGACATTGCTTTAAAAAACCTTCTGAAGTAAGTCTAATCCTATTACAATCTTCACAAAAACAATTGCTAATTGCACTTATAAAACCTATTTTTCCTTTTCCATTCTTTAACCTAATATAAGAGGCTGGTCCCCCATCTTTATCTCTTCTTATCTCTTCTAAATCACCATAGTTACTTTTTATTAAACTTAATATATCTTCGTTGCTAATCCCTTTAAATTTACTCCCAACTCCAATTGGCATAAGTTCTATAAATCTTACATCTATATTTTTACTGCGAGTAAGATTTACAAAATCTAATATTTCATTATCATTTTTGTCCTTTATCATAACTGTATTTAATTTAACTTTGATTCCAAGTTCTAAACATTTGTCTATGGCAGATAGAACCTTTTTTAAAATTCCTAGTCTAGTTAGACTCTGGAACATTTCTTCTTTCAAAGAATCTAAACTAATATTTACACCCTTTAATCCAGCCTTTTTTAAAGCTTCCACTTTTTCTTCTAACAAAATACCATTTGTTGTTAAATAAATTCCCTCTATACCTTTGATATCATTTATTCCTTCCATTAGCTCTACAATATCTTTTCTAACTAAAGGTTCTCCACCAGTAAGTCTTATTTTTTTAACTCCAAGTTTTGCAGATGCAGACACTATTTTCAAAATTTCTTCCTTTGTTAGCTTATCTTCTTCTTGAAAGAAAGTATTTCCTTCTTCCTCCATACAATATATACATCTTAAGTTACATCTATCTGTAATGGAAATTCTTAAATAGTCTATTTCTCTTCCATATTTATCCTTCATATTATTTATAGAGTTTTCTCATGAAAGTTAAACTCTCCACTCTTACCTCCTGTTTTTTTAAGTAAATGTGTTCCTTCTATTACCATTCTCTTATCTACAGCCTTGCACATATCATATATAGTTAAAGCTGCTACAGTTGCTGCAGTTAAAGCTTCCATTTCAACTCCAGTTTTATCAACTATCTTAACAGTTGATTTAATTTCAATACAGCATTCTTTATCATTTATTTCAAAATCTATATTACAACTAGAAATCATGAGAGGATGACACATTGGTATAAGATTCGATGTTTGTTTACTAGCCATTATACCAGCCACTCTTGCAACTCCTAAAACATCTCCCTTTCCTATCTTTCCAAGTCTTATAAGCTCTAATGTTTCTTTACTTACTTTTATTCTAGAAACTGCAATAGCAACTCTTTCTGTTTTATTTTTCTCAGAAACATCTACCATTCTTGCATTTCCACTATTATCGAAATGAGTTAATTTATTATCCATAATACCTCCTATTTTCCAAAAGAACAATGTGGGAATGTACAAACTTTACAATCTAAGCATAACCCGCCATGTCCATATTCTGCTATATCTGCTAAGCTTAATCTCTCATCTGCTAAAACCCTAGGTAAAACTAAATCTAAAACAGTTCTTTTTGAATACATAGCACAGCTTGGCACTCCAAGAATCGGTATATTATTATAATATGCTAATAAAAACATAGCTCCTGGTAAAACTGGTGAACCATAAGTAACTAACTCTCCGCCACATTCTTTAATTGCAGTTGGTGTTACATCATCTGGATCAACAGACATTCCTCCAGTACAAATTATCATATCTACTTTTTCATCAAAGCCCTTTCTTATTTCTTCAATAATTTTTTCCTTTGAATCTGGTAAAATTACTTGTCTAACAACTTCACTTCCATAATAACCAAGCTTTGATTTAATTACAGGTAAAAAAGCATCTTTAATTCTACCACTATATACTTCATTTCCTGTAGTTATTAGTAAACATTTTTTTTGCTTAATTTCTTCAATATAAATAATCTTGTTTTTTATAAGCTCTTCTGCTTTAATAATTTTTTCTTCTTCTATTATCAATGGAATAACTCTTGTAGCCCCTATTTTTTCACCTTTTCTTATAGGAGTATTATTATGTAATGTTGATACTATAATTTCACCTAAGGTGTTTAACTTAAATAATTCATCCTTATCTACTTTTAAGACACCATCTCTATCCGCAAAAAAATCTACTTTTCCTTCTTTTATTTCTTCAGACCTAGCTATACCTTCTCCAGTAACTAAATTAGCTAACCTAATTGCTGCATCATTTTCATGTAATTGCCCTTCCTCTGGCTCCCATACATAGATGTGCTCTTTTCCTATAGATAAAAACTTTTCTATATCTTCATCTTTAATTATATGACCCTTTTTAAATAATCTTCCTTTAAATTCCCCTGGAATTATTTGAGTAACATCATGAGATAAAATGCATCCTACTGAATCATATACACTTATCATCTTCATATATAAACATCTCCTAAATCTTTATTATTTTCTTGCACATTCCTTTTGTTCACCTAACAAAATCCCAATACCATGCTTTAATTCTTCTAATACAAAGTCTAAAGCTTCTTCACAGGCCTTAGGACTTCCAGGCAAATTCACTATTAATGTATTTCCTCTAATTCCAGATACAGCCCTAGATAACATTGCTCTTTTAGTAATCTGCATACTAAGCATTCTTATAGCCTCACATATTCCTGGAGCTTCTCTCTCAATTACTTCCTTAGTAGCTTCTGGTGTTATATCTCTTTTTGAAAATCCAGTCCCACCTGTGCTTAAAATTAAGTTTACCTTTAATTCATCACTCATATAAATAAATTCTTTCTTTAACATTTCCTTTTCATCTGGCAATACCACTTGCCTTTTAACTTCAAAACCTACTTCTTCTAATATCTTCTTAATAACAGCTCCACTTTTATCTTCTCTTTCTCCTGAGTATCCCTTGTCACTACTAGTAACTATTCCAACAGTATACATTAAATCTCCTCCAAAAGTTCATATTCTTTTCTAGTATTTATATTTGAAAATTTATCTTCTCTTAAGGCTTCATAAGCTTTATTATCTATAACTTTATAATTCGTAGATAATATAAATTTTTGTAATTTATTTTCCTCATTAATTAATGCCTTTTCAATTTTAGGTATTAAGCATTTAGAATAAATTGCACACATAGGTTGTAATCTACCATTAATTTTAGGTATTAAAACCTCATAATCCTCTTTAAAACTTCCAATAATATTTAAAACATCATTTGAAATTAAAGGCATATCACAAGCAATACAAAGAACTTTATCATACTTTGAATTTTTTAAGGCTGAATGTATTCCCCCTAAAGGTCCTTTATCTAAATAAATATCACTGTAAATCTTTAACCTAAGGTCTTTATATCCTTCATTACTATTAGCAATTATTATTTTTTCACGGAAATTACCTCCAGCATTTATTATATTTTCAATAAAAGTTTTTTCTTTATATATCAGTAAAGCCTTATTATTATAATTCATTCTACTACTTTTACCACCTGCTAAAATCGCCAATGTTTTATCAATCATAGTAAACTCCTAAAGTTTTATAATCTTAACTAAATCTCCTTGAACTTTTTCTTCATTATTTGCAGTAATCTCAATTATACAATTAGAGTTTACTGCTGAACTAAGTATTCCATTACCAGACTTTTTTTGAGTTATATAAACGTATTGCTTTGAGTTTTCTATTTTATAGTAACCTCTTAAAAATCTATGTTTAAATGCTTTCTTTATTAATCCCTCTGCTAATATTGCTTCCTCTCTTCTTATTTTTATTTCACTTAACCCTGAAAGTTTTTCAAGGGAAGTCTTTACTAATAATTCAAAGGTGGTTAATGCAGCTGTAGGATTTCCTGATAAGCTTATTACTATAGAGTTATTAACCTTACTAAATAAAACGGCTGATCCAGGCTTAATCATAATTTTCCAAAAAAAGCTTTCTCCAGTAGTAACATTAATAGCAGCCTTTAATAAATCTTTTTCTCCAACTGAAACTCCACCTGTTGTAATTATTAAATCTAAATCTTTTGAAAATTCTTCTATAAACTTACCTATTTCATTATAATCATCATTTACATGATGAATTTTATTTACTTCATAACCAAGTTCTAATAGTCTTGATATTATTGAATACTTATTGCTATTATATATTTTTCCTTCACTTAATTCATTACCTAAGTCCATTACTTCATCACCGGTACTTATAAATCCTATCTTAGGTTTTTTAAATACCTTTATTTTACTAATACCAGCACTAGCTAATATTCCTATATCTGCATAATCTAATTTTTTATTAGAATTAATAAGCAAATCTCCTAAAGTAATGTCTTCTCCTTTAATGCAAATGTTTTCTTTTTCTTTTATTTCTTTTCTAATAATTATATGATTGCCCTCTTGAATTATATCTTCTTGCTTTATTACAGCATTTGCTCCTTCAGGTATTGGAGCTCCTGTCATAATTTTAATAGCTGTATTTTTACTAATAAAATTACTACTAATTCCACCAGCAAAGACCTTATCAATAACTTTTACCTTATTATTAATAAATGAATCTTCAGCCCTTAATGCATATCCATCCATAGCAGACTTATTAAAAGGAGGATTATTAATTGGTGAATAAATACTTTCACTTGTAATTCTATTTAATCCCTTTAATAAATCTACTTCTTCAACTTCTAAGGATTTTACTTTTTCATTTAAAATATCTATAGCTTCATCTAAAGAAACAAAGGATCTCATTATTTCCTCCTAAAGAAAAAAGCTTATTATTAACACATTGGTAAATAATAAGCTTAAATTTAAATATATTAATTGCTATGCAGCATTAAATAAGTCTAAGAAATTTATATCTCAAACATATATTCAAACCAACTTATTTTCCTTCCCAAAACGTGGAGATATTATCTTTTCAGATATATACCCTGTGAATTTAAAATTCAGGTATAAGTGTCATAGATTACCCTTAGATCACCTATACTCCAGAAAATTTTATTGATTATTATTAAATTTTATATTCCTCTTCTTTCAAAATTAAATCTACTATTTTTTTAAAATCATTCTTTTTTATAACTATAATATCTTCAAAAAATAACTCCTCATCACTAACTATAGCAATTAAATTTTCTTTTGATGAAATTAATTTTTTGCTAAAGTCTTTTCTATATATTTCAAATTTTCTTAAGTTGCTATTTTTATAACCTTCAACTAAAATTACATCCTTATCTTTAGCAAAACTAAGAAGTTCATTCAAAGGAACTTCTTCCTTTACTTCTTTAATTAAAGCCATTCTTTTATTTGAAGATATTATAACAGTCTCTGAACCTGCTTTCCTATGTCTATAAGTATCTTTACCTTCTTTATCAATATCAAATCCATGCACGTCATGCTTAATTGTTGCAACACTAAGCCCTCTTTTTTTAAGCTCTTTTATTACACCTTCCATAACAATGGTCTTACCTACATTTGATTTTTCTCCAATTATATTTACTACTATCGACATAATCCTTATCCTTTAGCTTTAATATAAATACTATATGAAATATTTTCTATATTTATATTATAATACTTTTTTATATTTTAACAATTAAAATTAATTTAATACAAAAATTTATTTTGATTGTTATTTATAGCTAAATTCAAAATTCTTTTCTAAATTAAAGAAATCAGCATAATCTATATCAAAAATATTTTTAGTTACTTTGGATATATCAATCTTTTCCTTTATTAATTGTGTTAATACACCTGTGTAAGATAAATCCCCTTGAATTATAGCACCGTATATCTTGCCATCTTTATGAATTATCTTCTTATAATTATTTTCTTCAACCTTTATCTCAACTTTGTAGCTTTCATCCTTTGGTTCTATATCTCCTAATGACATAGTTGCAACTCCCACAAAGTTCATTGTATTTTTGCTACCAAAGAAATCTGTCATTACCATTTCTTTATCTAACATATTATGAGCTGCTATTATACCTTCTTTTACTGCTGTTGGCCATATTGGATTTCTACCAGTAACATCACCAGCTCCATATATATCTTCAATATTAGTTTTTCCCTTTTCATCTATTATTAAACCAAATCTATCACATTCAACATTACTATCGGCTAAGAATGCAATATTAGATCTAACACCAGTTGCTACTATTACTAATTCGCACGGTACTTCTTCTCCTGTGTTTAATAATAAAGACTTAGGATTTTTTTCTTCATCAAGTATTAATTTTTCTGCTTTAACTCCAAGCTTTAAATTAACTCCATTTTCTTTGAATTTATTTTCATATATTGAAGATGCATATTTATCTAGTTGTATAGGAAGTACTTTGTCTCCCATTTCTACTAATGAAATATTTACTCCAGTACCTATAAGTCCACTTACAGCATCTATTCCAACAAGTCCAGCCCCTAAAACAACGACATTTTTCACTTTAGCAGCCTCTTCTTTTATTAAAATTGCATCCTCTAAATTTCTAAGTCCTACTACATTTTTACCTTCTCTCAATCCCTCAACTGGAGGTATGAAAGCCGATGCTCCACTACAAATCATTACTTTATCATATTTTATATCTTCACCATTTGAAAGATTTAATAATTTTTCTTCATCATTTAAAGAAATAACTTCTACGCCTTTTATCCAATTAATATTATATTCTTCAAAGAAATTTTTAGATGTAAAATCTAATTTTTCAATATTTCTATGTCCTGATATATAATGGTGCAAGATACATCTTGAATATACTTCTGTATCCTTTGAAACTAATATAATTTCAGCATCCTTATCTAGCTCTCTTAAAGTTTTTACACCGCTAATTCCAGCAGCAGATGCTCCTATAACTACATATCTCATTAATTAAGCACCTCCTCTAAAGTAATAGCTCCCATAGGACATTTTTCAACACATTGTGGAGTACCTACATCTTTACATCCATCACATTTCATTATCTCAGTTTGAGTTTTGCTATCTGGCTTTAATACTCCATAAGGACAAGCCATTACACACATATAACAGCTTGCACAACGATTTTTATCATAAGTAACTAGGCCTGTGTTTTTATCCTTAGACATTGCCCCTGACATACAAGTATAAACACACTCTGGTCTATCACAATGTCTACAAAATATTGGAGCATATTTCCCATTGCTATCTATAGTTATTCTACTCCTTGTATCATCTGAATTATGAGAAACTATACAAGCTGTAGTACATGTTAAACAACCAACACATTTAGATCTATCTATCTTAATTCTATTCATTTATCAAGTCTCCTACATTTTAGAAATATTTACTGCAACAGTTTTAAAAGATGGTTCCTTAGAATAAGGGTCATAAACTGATGGAGTAAGTGAATTTGTTTCAATATAGTGCATAGGTGCATATATTTGATCTTTCTTTACATTTTCTGAATACATAATATTAAATTCGCTGGTATTTCCATTTTGTGAAGTTATTTTTACTCTTTCATTTTCTTCTATATTTAATTCCTTAGCTAGTTCTGGATTCATTAGAACATATGATACTTGACTATAAATCTTGTTATGCTCTATTTCTCTAGATCTAACTTGTGTATGCCATTGGCCAACACTACCTCTACCTGTATTAAGTATATATGGATAATCATTTGAAGTCTTAGTTGGGTTTTCTCTTACATCTTCAAATAATATCTTTGCCTTTTTCGATGGAGTGTAGTAGTTACCATCTTCGAATAATCTTCTTTCATCATCTTCTAGTGCTTCACCTTCTCTAAATGGCCATTGAATTCCTTTTGAACCACTTATATCTTCACCTTCTAACATTTCGTAAGTAACACCAGTTATATCACAAGGCATCCCTTTAGAGCACTTCTTTAATAACTCAAATGCATCTTTTGGAGTTTTCCAATTATCTAGTAGACTTCCCATACCTAGTCCTTCTCCAATTTTATAGAATATTTCATAATCTGAAAGTTCTCCTTCTTCTTTTTCTATAACTGGATTAACCTTTGATAATCTACGTTCAGTATTTATAAGTACTCCTTCTTTTTTAATTCCTGGAACAGAAGGTAAATATAAATCGCAAAGCTTAGCAGTGTCTGTATCTTCATATATATCTTGTACTACTAAGAAGTCTAAATTATCTACAGCTTTCTTAAACTCTTCATTATTACTGAAAGAATGTCTTGGATTTGTACATATTACCCATAACCCTTTAATTTCACCTGAAATAGCCTTTTCTATTATTTCGTTATAAGGAATTGTTGCTTTAGTTGCAAGAACTTCTTCTTTTACCCCTAATGCTTCTGATACAGCTTTTCTTCTTACAGGGTTATCAAAATCTCCACCACCATAAAGTCCAGCAGTATTACTAAAGGCTCTTGATCCCATAGCATTACATTGTCCTGTTAATGAGTTAGCTCCTGTCCCTGGTCTTCCAATATTTCCAGTAATTAAAGCTAAGTTTATAATAGATTGAGCTGTTCTAACTGCCTCATATCCTTGGTTTACACCCATAGTCCACCAAAATGATACTCTTTTACCATTATGTATTATTTTTGCTAATTCAAGAACTCTTTCTTTAGAAATTCCTGTTTTTTCTTCAACATCTTCTAAAGTAAATTTAGATACATGAGACTTAAATTCTTCAAAGCCTTCTGTATGCTCTTCAATATATTTTTCATCAATCCAGTTATTTTTAATTAACACATTTGCTAAAGTGTATAATAAAACTAAGTCAGCCTTTGGTTTTATATCTATCCATACATGAGAATTTATTGCTGTTTCTGATTTTCTTGGATCTATAGTTATAATTTTAGCTTCTTTATTTTTTCTAACTCTTCCCCAGAAAACAGGATGAGCAATTACAGGATTTGCTCCAATAAAAATTATTGTATCAGATAACTCAGCATCCTTTAATGTATATGGAGGAGCATCAAATCCAAAACTTTGTTTATGTGCTACTACTGATGTAGCCATACACAATCTTGTATTTCCGTCTCCAGGCATTCCAAGATAATTTCTTCCCACATGCCCAAGCAAAGCCATTTCTTCAGTTGTCATTTGTCCAGTACTAATATATGCAACACTTTCTTTTCCATATTTATTTTGTATATTAGTTATTTTTTCTACAAAAGTTTTTATTCCAACTTCCCAAGATACCTCTTTCATTTCTCCATTTTCATCTCTTAACAAAGGAGATTTTCTTGCTTTTATTTTAGTTTGCTGCTTATCTAAATTTAATCCCTTTATACAACAAAAACCTTGATTAACTGGGTAATCCTTATTAGGAAGTACTTTTTTAATTTCTCCACCTTCCACATAAAAATCTAAATTACATGCTAAAGCACATATATTACAAGTTGATTGAATTTTTTTCATATAATTTACATCTCCACTTCTAGTATTAGAAATTATTTCACATTATCTTTATTTTAACACTTATTAAAATTGTAAACTGTGATAATAATCACAATTTAATTAAATTGTTAATTAAATAACAAAAGGAGTTATTATAAACAACTCCTTTTATAAACTCTTCAATTTTTATTATCTAGTAGAATCTAATCTATATTTACTATTTTCTTTTCAACAGGTTCATTTTTCAATAAAATAAATTCATTTACAAATTCTTTTACTTCATTTATATCATGACTAATTATTATGGCTGTTTTATTATTTTCTTCAAAGTATGTTTTTAAATACTTTATTAAATTCTCTTTATTATCCTTGTCTAGACCTTTGAAAGGCTCATCCATTATAAATATATCACCACTGTATAGTATAGCTCTTGCTATACTAACTCTTTGTTTCATTCCACCACTTAATTCACTTGGAAATAAATTTTCAATACCATTTAAATTTACCTTATCCAATATTTCTTTTATATATTTTTTTCTTTCTTCTTTATCATATTTATTCTTTATAACTAAATCTAAATTTTTATAAACATTCTTCCAAGGTATAAGCCTACTTTCCTGATAAGTTACACTTATTTTATAACCCTTTAACAAAAGCTCATCCTTTATATGTTTAATTAATGTAGTTTTTCCTACTCCTGATTCTCCCATTATAAAATTAATAGAATTTTTTTTAAACTCTATAGAAAAATCTTTATATAATTCTTTTTCATCGAAGGATATATTTATATTATCAAAATTAATCAACTATATATCTCCCGCCTTTTAAAATTTTATTTGTTAATAATAAAATTATTTTATCAGTTATAAAGCATAAGATTGCAACAATAATTATCCAAGAAAATAGTCCTGCTGTATTAAAATTAATTTTTTCCCCTTGTATGGCTGTTCCAATTCCATAGCTTGGCTGTCCAAATACTTCCCCAGCTATAACAACTTTAAAAACTAATGAAAATGTTGATGTTGCAATTTGAGAAATACTTATTAAAATAGATTGAATATATAGATTTAATAGTATTCCAATAAAATTTACATTAAAAGAATTCATCATCTCATATAAATCCTTATTAGAATTTAAAATTGAATTCACAGTACTTTCATATAAAATTGGAAATGCAATTACTATTCCTATTAAATAAGGTGCATAGTTTTTATTTAACCAAATTAATGCAATAAGAATAAAAGCAATAGTTGGTATAGATTTTAAAATTGAATTTATAGGATAAAAAAAGTTGTAAAATATCTTATTAAAACTTGAAGCAATTCCTAACAAAACTGCTATTAGTAAAGAAATAAAAAAACTAATTATTCCTCTTAATAATGAATAACCTATATTTTTAATAAAATCACTTTTAGCCACTATATATATTAATTCTTTTAAGACTTCACTTAATTTAGGTAAATAAATAGAATTATTTATATAAGTAGATAATACTCCCCATGTGATAATAATTGTAAGTATGGATATAAAAATAAGTTTTTTATCCTTCATAGAAGAATTTTTCATCTGGTAATTTCTCTCCTATTGATTTTTGATTTTCTTTTTCTAAAACTTTATAATAGTCCATATAATCTTCTTTATTTTCTCTTGCCTTTATAAAAGTTATATTACTACTTTTTATGGACTTTTCTAATATAGTTTCTTCTACCTGTGAGCCATTTTCTATAGAAAACTTTGAAGCCTCACTATTATTTTCATTTACCCAATTAATTGAATTAGAAATTTCTTCAACTAACTTATTTATAAAATCTTTATTATCTTTTATAAGATCTTCTTTAACAATTAAACTAGCTTGAGGAAATCCATTATCACTGTTAAAGCTTTCTTTCCATAAATTATTTAAACTAGATATTATTTTTATATTAGGATTTTTGTTTAATATTGTTGTTAATGCCGGTTCTGGAACTACTGCATACTTTGCTTTCCCACCTAAAATAGCTGGTGCTAATTCTGTAGCGCCTCCAACATAGCTTAATGTAACATCTTCTATATTATTTTCCTTTAAAAGCGCTTTAAATACTATATCTGGAGTTAATCCACTTCCAATATTATATACTTCTTTTCCTCTTAAATCTTCAAATGCTATTTCTCCTTCAGTTGATACTAGATATAAAGCTCCTAATCCTGTTGTTCCTACTAACTTGTATCCTAATCCCTTATTATAAGCTTGAAGAGCTAAATTAGATGGAACTATTGCAATATCTGGTTCGCCCTTCATTACAGCTGTAGCTAAAGTATCTGATGTATTTTCAATAGAATAATTAATATTATATTTATTATCAACTTGAACATTTTCCTTTATCATTTTAGATATTGCCGTAGCTGGAACACCATTTGGAGCAATAAAAGATACTTCTGTTTTTACAACATTGCCTTCTTCTTTCTTATCACATCCTACAATAGCTAATGTCATAAAAATTGATAAAAATAAACTTAATACAATTTTACTATTCTTTTTCATATTATCCCCTCCTATTTATTCCATTATATCATCTTTATAATATTTATAAAATAATTTAAGAAAAACCAAACAACATTATAGGTTATTAAATAACTTATAATAAGTTATTTATATTGACTTTACTTAAGGTTGTATTTATAATATATTTATAGTAAATGAAAGGATTGAGAATATGATAGAAAGTAAATTAGATTTATTAATAAGAAATAGCAATGCTTTGGAGCATGCTAAGTCGAGTTTAGGAATGGGGACCTTTAAAAAATGTAATGCATTAAATTTAACATTACGAGATATTGTAGCTGATATAGATAATATTAATAAATGCATTGATTTAATAAAATTCAATTCAAGTATTTTTTCTAACTTTAGAGGAAATAATTTATTAACTACTGCTGTTAATTTATCAATTCAAGATAATCCTGAAGAAAGCTTTAAAGAATTAATGATAATATATGAAAAACTAAAAAATCGTTTCTTTACAAATCAATTTTTAGTGTTAGCTGCTCAAATAATTTATAGCTACAGGGGAAGTAATGATATTGATACCTTAGTTAAAAATACTAGAATATCTTACGACTTTATGAAGGAAAATCATATTTTTTTAACTAGTCAAGAAGATATATGCTCCGCTGCTTTAATTGCAACAACTTCAAATAACTTAACAAAAACCTTTGATGATATGGAGAGATGTTATACTATTTTAAAAAATAATGGTTTTTGGGCTGGTAATAACCTTCAATCTTTAACTCATATACTTTCACTTTTTGAAGGTTCTTCTGATGAAAAATGTAATAAAGTAATTGATTTAGATAAAACATTAAGAAAGTATTCAATTCCTTTAAAAGGATACTCATTACCAATATTGGGTGCTGCAGCTCTAACAAATAATAACTATGAGAACTTTGCTAAAGAACTAATTTCAGTTAATAACTTATTAAAAAAGCAACGTGGTTTTGGAATTTTTTCTTTAAGCTCAGTTGTAAGAAATATGATATGTGCCTCCTTAATTTCATTAGAAGAAATAGAAGCTAGTAATTCTTCTATTAAAGATAAGGTCATTGAAACAACAAATAGTATATCTTTAAATGTAGTTCTTATTATGCAAATAGCAGCTGCTACTGCTGCAAGTGCTGCCGCGGCCTCTGCTGCTAGCAATTAAATTTAAAGCCTTAAAGTTTAATTTATAAATTTTAAGGCTTTTGTCATTCCATCTTCTCCTATTAATGTGTTTTCAAATACACATTTTGCATTTTCTATAAAATCCTTTGGTTCGTTTATTGATGGACTAAAATGGGTCAGTATTAATTCAGTTACATTTCCTTTATAAGCTAAAGTTGCTGCTTCTTTAAAGGTCATATGTTTATTTTTAATTGCTTTATTTATATCTTCATCCCTTCCATAAGTTCCTTCACATACAAACAAATCACTATTTTTTATCAAATCTACTATTTCATCCTTTGGTCTTGTATCTGTAATATAACTTAGTTTTATCCCTTTTCTTTCATCTCCTAAAACCATAGAACTATCATAAATTATCCCATTAAGTTCAACCGTCTCTTCCCTTTGAAATTTACTCCATAGTTCTTTTGGAACCTTCATTTCTAAAGCTTTTTCTAAATTAAACTTTCTTCTTCTTTTAAAATATAAGCTATATCCTAAACAAGGAGATGAATGATCAAGTTCTTCAGTGTCTAAAATAAAATCACATCTATCATTATTACTTAATTCTATTAGCTCTTTATTTATTACAAACTCTAATTTTTTTGGATTTTCTATTACTTTTAATTCATAAGGCAAATATTTAAATAAAACACTAAGACCTTTTATAACTTCAGTTATTCCACTAGGACCAATAAGGATTAAAGGAGTTTTTCTTTCACTATTTCCTATCGTAGAAAGTAGACCTGTTAATCCAACAATATGATCTCCATGAGCATGAGTTATTAGTATTATATCTATGGATTTAAAACCAAGTTTATTTTTTCTTATTGCTACTTGTGTTCCTTCTCCCGCATCTATTAATATCTTTCTCCCATTAACATTAATAAAAAGGGATGATAGATGTCTATTGGGCATAGGCATTCCACCACCACATCCAAGTAAAGTTAAATCTATCATAGTTCACCCCTATCTGTACTAAAGCACAATTTATAATTCATAATGCGTAATTATATAAGGAGCTGTCGCAACAGCTCCTTATTAAAATGTAGAATATAAACTCTAAATTTTACATTTTTCATTATTTTGCTAGTTCTAAGGCAATTTCCATCATATCTGTAAAGCTTTCTTGTCTTTCTTCTGGAGTAGTTTCTATACCTTTGAAAATATGATCAGAAATAGTTAATATTGATAATGCTTCAACATTATATTTAGCTGCAAGAGTATATAACTCTGCACTTTCCATTTCTATTGCTAAGCAACCATATTCAGCCCAAAGTTTTGCGCCTCCAACATTAGTATCATCATAAAATAAATCTGAAGATAATATATTACCAACTTTTATATTTAAACCTTTTTCTTTTCCTTTATTATATGCTTCTAATAAAAGATCAAAGTTTGCTGTAGGAGCATAATCCATTCCCATAAATCTTCTCTTATTTATTCCTGAATTAGTAGATGCACTTTGTGCTAAAACTATATCTCTTACATTAACATTGTCATTAATTGATCCAGCTGATCCAATTCTTATAAGTCTCTTTACTCCATAAAATCTTATTAATTCATTTACATAAATTGAATGTGATGGTAATCCCATTCCTGTTCCTTGTACTGATATTCTCTTTCCCTTGTATGTACCAGTATAACCATACATTCCTCTTACATTATTATAACAAACTGGATTTTCTAAATAAGTTTCAGCTATAAATTTAGCTCTTAATGGATCTCCAGGTAATAAAACTGTTTCTGCCACATCTCCTTCATTGGCCATTATGTGTAAATGCTTTGACATATTAAAAGCCTCCTAACTTATATTTATATAATGCTTTATAAGCATTAATTTTATTATATACTTATATTAAAATTTAAAAAAGAGTATAACTAAAAGTACTTTCTTTATCTTTTAAAATTATAATTTAATTGATTTATTAAATATTCTTCTTATTTTTCCAATCATATATAAGGACCCACATGCTAAAATTAAATCTCCATTATCAGCCTTGTCTATTGCATAGTTAACGGCTTCTTTATAATCATCAAATCCTAAAGAATTTTTATTATATTTCTCTGATAATACTCTTAACTCTTCAAAACTTGTAGCTCTAATTGAATTAGATGTAACTGTATAAACTTCTTTTGCCAATGGAACTATTATCTCTAGCATTTTTTCCACTTCTTTATCAGCTAATATTCCAAGAATTAAATATAAATCTTTATATTTAAAATAATCTTTAAGATTATCCTTTAAATATTTAATTCCATCTACATTGTGAGCTCCATCAATTACTATATAAGGACTTTTATTTAATATTTCAAGCCTACCCTTCCATTTAACCTTTTTAGTAGCAGTTTTAATCTTGTTGGTATCTATTTCTATATAATTTAATCTTTCTAACTCCTTTAAAGCCTCTAAGGCTAAAGATAAATTAATAATTTGATGACTTCCTAATAAAGAGAAATTTAAGATTTCTTCTTTATCTTTTAATTTTACTAATACCTTTTGATTTACGATTTCTTCATTATCTATACTTAAAAACTTATAGTTATTAGGATTAACAATTATTAAGTCAGACCCTTTTTTAATAGACTCTTCAGTAAGTACTTTCATTGCTTCATCTTTTTGCATACAGGTTATTATTGGTATATTGTTTTTAATAATACCTGCCTTTTCTTTAGTTATTTCTTCAATAGTATTTCCTAAAATATTTGTATGATCTAAACTTATTGATGTAATTATAGATAATATTGGAGTTAAAACATTAGTTGAATCAAGCCTTCCACCAAGTCCAACTTCAATAATTCCAAAATCAACTTCTTCTCTATATAAATACAAAAACATAATACAAGTTAAAACTTCAAATTCAGTAGGATGATTAAACCCTTCTTCTACAACTTGACTTACAAATGGCTTTATTTCCTTTATTAAACTTACAAAATCCTCTTCCTTTATATTTTCATCATTTATTCTTATAGTTTCTTCTATTTCTTCTAAATGTGGTGAATTAAAAAAGCCAATCTTATATCCATGTTCAATTAATATTTTACCCAGTATTGCAGAAGTTGATCCCTTTCCATTTGTTCCTGCTATATGTATCAACTTTATTTTTTTATGAGGATTTCCTATAAGTTCTAATAATCTTTCTGTACGCTCAAGACCATAATTTGATCCTAAAGTCCTTAGCCTTTCTAAATATTCTAAAGTACTTTTATCTCTCATCTTCCTTACCCCCTCTTTATTTCATTAACTATGTGATTTAAAAATTTATCCATAGTATCATTTATACCTAAATGACTTAACATTCTACTTCCAACAGCATCTTCAAATTCATTAAATAAAATTTTCCTATCCTTTGATAATAGAAAATCTATTCCGCCAAAATCTATTTTTATATCCTTTAAAATCTTATTAATTATTTCTTTTTCTTCATTAGAGTAATTATAGATTTCTACACTTCCACCCTTTGTAAAATTAGAAACTAAAGAATCTCTCTTAGGTATTCTTATAACTGCATGTTCAATTTTATTATTTATTATATAAAATCTTATATCACCTATATAATCTTCAATAAAATCTTGATATACATTTTTATTAAAATCTAAATTATCAAAATCCTCTACTATTCTTATATTATTCCCACCATGACCATTTTTAGGCTTTTCTATTATCTTTTTTTCTTTATAAATTTCATTTAAAGACCTATATACTTTAGGATAATTAATACTCTTTGATTCTATATAATCATAAGCTTTTAGTTTATCATTACCTAAAACTGCAAATTTATATTTATTAAAAACTCTAATTTCCTTTTCTTCTAATCTATAAGTTAAATCAAAATTTCTAGATCTATTTATAGCAAATTTATAATCATAATTTAATTCGTCTATATCTTTATCTAATACAAGTTTAATATTAAGATTTTTAGACTTCCCCTCAACTATAAGCCAATTTATATAAGCTTTATTTTTTTCTACATCTTCTTCATTATAAATAACTATTCCATTTATCATTTTATTTCACCTAATATATATTCTAATATTTTTTTCCCAAAGCTTTTTCCCCATATTTTTTCAAAGCTTAAAAAGTTTAAATTAGAATTAACTTCACAAAGTAATGGTTCATCATTTTCTCCAAATAACAAGTCAACTCCTGAAAAATCTAAGCATAATACTTTATGAGCCTTTAATGCTAACTCTTCTTGTTCCTTAGTAAGCTCTATTAATTTACCTTTTCCACCTTGAGTAATATTAGCTCTAAAATCAACTTCAGACTCCCTAAGCATTGCCCCTATTACCTTATCTCCAATTATATTAACCCTTATATCCCTTCCAAAGCTACTTCTAATATTTTCTTGAATTATAAAATCCGAATTTTTATTATTTAATTCATTAACCTTACTAATAAAGTCTTCTCTATTATTTATTAAATAAACTTGCATTCCAAAGGAACCCATAGCTTCCTTTACTATTACACTTTCACCAAAAGTTTCATAACACTTTATTAAGTAATCTTTATTGTTTAAAGATGAATCAAATATCATCGGGGAAAGAATAGTTCTTGGCATATTTATTTTATTGTTAGAAAGAGTTAAATGCATCAACCCTTTATGATCACAATATTTAATTGCACTGCTAGAATTAAAAACTCTATATCCCATTTTTTCTAAATGCCTTGCTAAAAGTACATCCTTATCCCAAAAAATTATAAAGTCTGGCTTTTCTAATTTTCTTAAATAAAATAGTTCTGCCTTTCCATCCCTAGAAAACATAGGAATTATTTCAGTATTTTTTACATCAATTAAATTTATATTTAATTCCTTAGCATCATTAACTAAAGAATTTACTAACTCTTTAATTTTAGGAACATTTAAGGTCCCATTATAAATTATCCAACCTATCATATTCATCCTACCTTCTTATTATGTAGTATTAATTAACCTATTTTTATCACTTTTAATTTTCTTTGTCAACCTTTATACTATTATTATCTTATGTTTATTAAAGGAGTAAATTATGAATGATTTAAATGAAGTTTTAAAATTAAATTTAGATAAAATATCTATTTATGAAATAAATGAAGAAACCTTAATAGAATTAAAAAACAGTGATTACTATTTAAAAAACAATTTCTATTTTTGGCTTATAAATAAAATTTATGAACTTGAAGAAAATAATAAGCTTAAAGAATTATCCTATGCTCATTATCTAATGTCATACTATATTTTTATAGTACTAACACCTTTATCCTATGAATCACTATCCTTTAGTCATATAAAAAAAGCTATACAATATGAAAACAACATTAAATATAAAGAATGGCTACTTATATTCGCAACCCTACCTACTGCTTACTTAAAACAATACGATGCTATTAAAATAGCAGAAGAAGTAATTAAAGAATATCCAAATAGTACTATAGCAAATACTATTTTACAAATCTTTTAACCTACAAAAAGAGATAAACATTATATTCCTTGCTCCGTCGCATGCGCTCCAAGTCAACCTCATACAATGTTTATCTCTTTGTAAAGTGAAGGTTGAAAGTATAAATAATAATGTGTAATATATAAAGGGATATTGCTAATAAATTTATATTAACAATACCCCCTTAAAATAAATTCAATGTAATTTTTACAAATCTACACTCTTAATTATTAAAAATTCTATTTGGGTAATTTGGAACAAATTACTTCCACAATTCTAAATTTTTAATTCTTAATTTTTCATTCTACTTAAGTGCTTCTATTCTTACTAAAACTGCATTAAGCATTTCTTGATATTTTTCTCTCTTTTCTTTTTCTCCATCAATTACAGCTTGTGGAGCTTTAGAAACGAAGCCTTGGTTAGAAAGCTTTTTATCAATTCTTTCTACTTCACCTTCTAATTTTTTCTTTTCTTTATTTAATCTTTCAAGTTCCTTTTCCTTATCTACTAAGTCAAGTAAAGGCATAAATAATTCTCCACCCTTAACAACTAAAGATACTGCATTTTCTGGAACTTCATTTTTATCAGCTATAAATGCTACTTCAGAAGCAGATGCTAATTTTTCTATATAATTAACTCCTGATTCAAAGGCTTCTTTTGCTTCACTTGTAGTGTAAGCTATAACCTTAGCCTTTCTTGATGGTGGAACATTCATTTCTGCTCTAACATTTCTTAATCCCTTAATTGCTTCAATTATAAAGTCCATATCTTTTTCAGCTTTATCATCTCTTAATGCTTCATTATATTCTGGCCAATTTGAAACAACTATTGATTCACCATCTGTTAATGTAGTAAATATTTCTTCAGTTATAAATGGCATTACTGGGTGTAATAATTTAAGTCCTGTTTGTAGAACTGTATTTAGAACGTTATAAACTATTCCCTTTGCCTTTTCATCGTCACTGTATAATACACCCTTAACTAATTCTATATACCAATCACAGAATTCAGTCCACATAAAGTCATATACTTTTTGAAGAGCAATTCCTAGTTCGTATTTTTCCATATTTTCAGTTACTTCACTAACTAAATTATTCATTCTTGAAAGAATCCATTTGTCAGCTAAGCTATATTCTTTGCAATCTTCATACTTTTTCATTATTTCAGTATCTAAGTTCATCATAACGAATCTAGATGCATTCCACATTTTATTTGCAAAGTTTCTAGCAGCTTCAACTCTTTCAGGGATGTATCTTATATCATTTCCAGGAGAGTTACCTGTAACTAGCATAAATCTTAGGGCGTCAGCACCATATTCATCTATTACTTCAAGCGGATCTACTCCATTCCCTAAAGACTTACTCATTTTTCTTCCTTCTGAATCTCTTATAATTCCATGAATTAATACAGTATCAAAAGGAGTTTTATCCATGTTGTGTATTCCTGAGAATATCATTCTTGCAACCCAGAAGAAGATAATATCATATCCAGTAACTAATACATTAGTTGGATAGAAATATTCTAAATCCTCTGTTTTATTTGGCCAACCTAAAGTTGAGAAAGGCCATAATGCTGATGAGAACCAAGTATCTAATACATCTTCATCTTGATGCATGTGTTTTGATCCACACTTAGGACAAACTTCTGGTGCATCTACTTCAACTATAATTTCTCTACAATCATCGCAGTACCAAACTGGAATTCTATGTCCCCACCACAATTGTCTTGATATACACCAATCTTGAATGTTTTCCATCCAGTTAAAGTATATTTTATCAAATCTTTCAGGAACAAATTTAGTTTCTTTACTCTTTACTGCTTCTATTGCAGGTTTTGCTAAAGATTCCATCTTAACATACCATTGTTTAGATATTATTGGTTCTATAACAGTATTACATCTGTCATGAGTTCCAACATTGTGAGTATGAGGTTTAACTTTTACTAATAAACCTAATTCCTCTAAATCTTTAACCATTTGTTTTCTTGCTTCATATCTATCTAACCCTTGATATTTTCCACCTAATTCATTAATAACTCCATGGTCATCCATAACTCTAATTTGTGGTAAGTTATGTCTAACTCCTACTTGGAAGTCATTTGGATCATGTGCTGGTGTTATTTTAACAGCTCCAGTTCCAAATTCAATATCTACATAATCATCAGCAACTATAGGAATTTCTCTATCAGTTAATGGTAATTTAATCATTTTACCTACTAGAGCTTTAAATCTTTCATCATTTGGATTTACAGCAACTGCAGTATCACCAAGTAATGTTTCTGGTCTTGTAGTTGCTATTTCTAAATATCCACTACCATCAGCTAATGGATAATTTATATGCCAGAAGAAGCCATCTTGTTCTTCATATTCTATTTCTGCATCTGAAAGTGCTGTTGAACACTTTGGACACCAGTTAGTTATTCTATTTCCTTGATAAATTAAACCTTCGTTATATAACTTAACAAAAACAGTTCTAACTGCTTTATTTAAGTTTTCATCCATAGTAAAGGCTTCTCTTGAAAAGTCACAAGAAACTCCCATTTTCTTAAGCTGATTTCTTATAGTTCCTCTATATTCATCTGCCCATTCCCAAACTTTTTCAAGGAAGGCTTCTCTTCCCATTTCTTTTTTAACTAAACCTTCTTTAAGAAGTTCATTTTCAACCTTAACTTCTGTTGCAATTGAAGCATGGTCCTGTCCTGGTAACCATAAAGTTGAATATCCTTGCATTCTCTTAAATCTTATAAGCATATCTTGAAGAGTATTATCAAGAGCATGACCTAAGTGAAGCTTTCCAGTTATATTTGGTGGTGGCATAACAATTGAAAATGGCTTTTTATTTTTATCTACTACAGGTGTGAAATATTTTTTATCTTCCCAATTTTTATATATTCTTTCTTCAAAGTCTTTTGGGCTATAAGTTGTGGCTAAATTTTTCTTTTCAGACATATGTGTTCCTCCTTTATTTTCCTAGTATTTAAAATCTAATGATATTTAATTTCTTATAATTAAAATTTAAAATAACATTAAAACTATTTTTTTGAATAAAAAAAGAGCCTTCATCACAAAAGGACGAAGTCTCGCGGTACCACCTTTTTTCTTAACATAAAAAATTATATTAAGCTCTTTATTTATTAACGACTAAGACCGCCGCCTTTACCTACTTTAGTTCAGTAAAGATGCTCAAAAGCTACCTTCAGGATACTTTAATATAGAAGGCTTTCAGCCAGTGACCTTCATTCTCTTTAATATGCAGTATTCCCTACTCCTCTTTCTCATTGCTTTTAATATATGATTTTGTAAGGTTATCTTATAATATATTATTCTGTTTGTCAATATTCTACTATACAATTAAATATAAAAGTAGAAAAGCTACCTTTAAGGTAGCTTAATTAAAATATTTTTATCTTAAATTTTAAAATCCTTTGGATCGTGTTCCTTTGCCTTTGGTTCTCCAAAAGCTGCTTTTACACTCTCTACTTGTGGATTGTGATTAATATGTTTTTTATGACTATTCTTAGGCTTCTTACTCATCTCTTTCACCTCCGTGCTTGTATCATTAGCTTATGTAAAAGAGATATATTTTATGTAATTAACCTTCAATCCAGCTCATTTCTTTTATAAATTCATTTATAAAATCTTCACTCATACTTGGATTTATAGTTTCTTCATGTATTATTGTTGCTATAGACATAGCTATAGCGTATTTTACTGTGTCTTTTATAGAAAGATTATTCATATACCCATATCCAACACCAGCTACAAAAGAATCTCCAGCTCCTGTAACATTCTTGACTTCAACACAAGTAGTTTTAATCTTACCTTCTTCGGTATAATTTTTATAGTATATTCCATCTGCATCTAAGCTTATAAATACATTCTCTACGCCTAATGATATAAAGTGATTTGCAGCTTTAAGTAAATCTTCATCATTTTCAATTTTAAATCCACATAAAAATTCTGTTTCTAACCTATTTGGTTTTACTGTATGAAAATATTTAATTAAGTGACTCACTTTTTTAGCTTTAGTTGCAGATACTGGGTCCAAAATAAATTTAGTCTTTCCATAAAACTTAGTTAAAATGTATTCCAACAATTCAGGATTATCAGCATCTAAAATTACATATTCCGCATTTTCAATTACATCTGCTTTAGAGTCGATAAAAGCCCTATCCATTTTGTTTAAACATTCCATATCTACAATAGCAGATTCCATTTCTCCATTTTCATTTAAAATAGCCATATAAGTTGGTGTATATTCATTCTCTAATATTAATGAATGTTTCATACTATATCCTATTTTTTTAGAATTATCTATAATGTTTTTTCCTTGATCGTCTCCGCCCAAAATTGATATAAATTCTGTATTTACATTAACTCTTGCTAAATTTTCAGCAATATTTCTGCAAACTCCACCTAAAGATATTTTTATTTGCCCTGGTATAGAATCTCTTTGATTATATTTTTTTCTACTAAAACCTATAATATCTACTATTGATGCCCCTAATACTAAAATATAAGAATCATTATTATACATACCATCTCTCCCGCTCTATAAAGTCCACTAAAAAAATATAAATACATTATATTAAAGAAACATAAAAAAATAAAGTAATTTTTAAAAACTTTGTCGAATTATATTATTTATATAAAAGTCACTGTTTCATTCTCAAATTTTCTATTAACTTCATATATTGAATATTAACTTATAAATATGGAAATAATTTTAATAACATAATAATTAAATCTAGGAGGACTATATGAATTTCTTTAATGAAGGAAATAAATATTATAATCTTAAAGAATATGAAAAAGCTATTGAATTTTATAAAACAGCTATAGATAATAATGAAAATACTGCTTGTTCTTATTATAATTCAGGAGTTTGTTATATAAAAACTAAAGATTTTGATAAAGCAATTGAGATGATAAAAACAGCTTTATCCATGCAACAAGAAAGTAAGTACTATTTCAATTTAGCTTATTGCTATGCTATGAAAGAAGATGTAAAAAAGGCTTTGATTTATTTTAATATTGCTTGGTCTCTAGACTCTAGCGATACAGATTGTGAAAAAGCAATTAATTTAATTATGGCGAAAAATAAAAAGTGGGATATTTCGAACTAAAAAATCCAATAATATAAGTTTTCTATTCTAATTAATAAAATAGATTAACTCATATTATTGGATTATTTTTACTTAAACTTTCTATTAAATAATAATCATATATTAAAAATTTTAGTAATCCTAAAGAATTCTGTCCTTTATTTTCCATTATTAATTTTTAATTAGTAGCTTGGCTCCTACCTCCATTCCCCTGCAATTTCGGCATTTAAATGATCTTTATTAAAATCTATATTATCAAAATAATCTCCTGATAAATAAAAAGTAGGATCAACATTAACCCATAGTCCTTCATCTTCTAAGAAAACTTCATTCCAAGCATGTGGTCCATAATTTTGCCCATCGTATGCTTCGCCGGTTATTATTCTAGTTCCTAGTCCAACACTTTTTGCCATTGCAACATAAAGGCAGGCGTAATCAAAGCATATTCCACTTCTAGTATTCCAAGCTTCTATTGCACCACTATTGCTTACTCCTTCTGGTCCAAGAGCCTTTTCTGCCTTATTAAAGTCATATTTTATATTAGACCCAATCCAAGCATATAATCTTTTAGCTTTTTCTCTATCGCTTTTAGCACTACTTACTATTTCTTTTGCTTTTTCATCTATTTCAGGTAATGACTTTATTCCATCTTCTAAAGTAACTCCATTATAATATACTATAACATTTGAATTAGAAGGTAAATACTCCTTAAAATCACTATATGATAAAATAGGCTTATTTATATTAACTATATTTTCTAAGGTATTATATCCTTTTATGTTTTTAAAAAGATTTATTTTCATTTCTCTACCAAAAGTAGAGTTGTATGTAATAATCCCCATAAACATTATTAATATAACTACTAAACCTTTTATAAAACCAAATATAGTAGAAAATATAACTATTCTTATTTTCCCATTATTAAGAAGTATATTATATGCCTTTGTTAGAGGTTCATTTAGCCACTTTAGCAATAAATAAATTATAGATTGAATTAAAAGAAATACAGTTCCCAAAATTAATGCCTTAAATAAATTATTATTTAAAATCATTAAATTAGGGTTATTACTTATAAATTGTAAAATTGATAAATATATTTTTTCTAAATTTAAAAGCATAATTAAAAATGTTACGAATATGGAGAAATAATATATTAACCTATTTAATGAATATTTTGCACTTTCGTCTTCTAAAGAACCCTTAATACTATCTTTCATTGAAAAAATCATTAATAAGGCACATATGATATGTGGTAAGTATGCAATCATTAATGTCTCTCCTTTAAAATAATTTAAATATCATCTATAGTTGTAACTTTTTTTACAGCATATGAAACTGTATCATAATCATAGCCCTTAGTTAAAAGGTATCTATATAGCTTTTGTGATAATTTAAACTTATCATCTTCTCTCTTGGCTATTGTATTATATTTTTTTATTGCTAAATTATATGCTGTTTCTCTTTCATCATCTCTATCAATATTAGAAATTTCTTCCTCTATTATATTTTCACTTATTCCCTTTTTCATTAAGTCATATTTAATCTTTTTTTTGCCTTGAAGTCTACTCTTATCCTTAACATACATTTTTGTATAATTATCATCAGATATAAAACTATATTTTTTTAAAAATTTTATAGTTTTATCTATTTCTTCATTTTCGTATCCCTTTAAAATAAGTTTATCCCTTAACTCTTTTTCACTCTTAAAGGTTTTTTCAACTATCCTTAATGCAGTATTTTTACATTTTAAATAATTATCTTCCTTTGCAATAACCTGTATCTCTTCAATATTAATTTTTTCATTAGTCTTAAGTCCTTCCTTATAAACTAATTCGTTACTTAAGGAAAAAGCATACTCATTATCAATATAAATATTTGCTCTATCTTTATTTCTCTTTTGTACTTCAATTTTAGTAATTATATTCATATTTATCCTCTTTTTAATTAGATTTCAGTATATGAATTGTAGGATCATTTAAAACACTATTTGCAACATCATGAATCTTTTTAATGTCTAAACTATTTAATTTTTCCATATCATCTACAAATTCATAAATATCTTCACCATCTAACCCTTGATGAAGCATATAGTTACATAGTTCTGATGGATCTTCTAAAGTTGAAATAACTGCTGTCTTATGAACTTTTTTCATAAGCTCTAAGTCCTTTTCTCCTATAGAAAGTTTTCCATTCTTAATTTGTGTAATAGTCTCATCAATTGCCTCAATTGCAGAATCTAAATCATCTTCACCTACAGCTGTATAGATATATAAAGTCTTAACATTATTAGTCATATCTATACTAGTATATATATCATAGGCAAGTCCCCTTTTTTCTCTTACTTCTCTAAATAAAAGAGAGTTGGAGCTTTCTCCAAGTCTATGATTTAAAATTCTAAGAGGTAATTCTAGCTCTTTATTTAAATTGTAGAATGTATATAAATATACTATTGTGTTTTGCTCTATATTTTCTTTTATTGTTGTAACAAGTTTAGGAATATTATTTTCTTCTATAACTTTTTTATTTACTTTTTCTCCAGGTTCCCAAGACGAAAAAACTTTTTTTATTTCTTTTAATGCATCCTCATGGTCATAAGAGGATACAATTGTAACTAAAGAATTATTTGAAGTATAATATTTTTTATAGTATTTTAATAAATCTTCTCTTTTATAAGTTTTAACATTCTCCTCTAATCCAGCTACATCAAACCTTAATGGATTTTCCTTAAAAGCAATTTCATTAGTTCTTTTAAAACTTAAATCCTCTATATCATCTTTACTTGCTCTAATTTCAGCAAGTATAACTCCTCTTTCTTTTTCTAATTCCCCTTTATTAAATTCTGGATTTATTATCATATCCCCTAATATCCCTATAGCATTTTTAAGTTCTTCCTCTAAACAGCTAATGGTATAAACCGTTGATGTATAATCAGTATATGCATTATACTCCCCACCTAAAAACTCCAAAGCATCATTTAATTCTTCGTAATTTCTTGTTTTAGTCCCTTTAAAAAGCATATGTTCTATAAAATGAGATATACCCTTCTCATGCATTTCTTCATAAAGAGAGCCAACTCTAACACCAACATTAATTGACGTAATCTTAGTATCCTTCTTTATAGTTATTACTTCTAATCCATTATCTAAAAAATGTCTTTTAACATCAAAATTCAATTTAAACATTCAAGTCCACCTATCCCTCATATTATTTAAGCTTATTTTAAGTATAATATGATTATCTTTAAAATATAACAATATAAATATTATATCTATGTTTTCACTAATAATCTACATCATTAGTTCTTTTAATTTAAATTATTGATAATAATGCTTTACCAGATTTTTATTGACACTTATAATTAGTGTATAAGTTAATTAAATGTTTTACATTTATACTACTTTAAATTTAATATAAATTAATAAGTTTTACATTTGAAAAATTATATAAGAATATAAGGAGGGCTTTTATGAAAAAGAATATCTTAATAATTGAAGATGAAACTCGCATAAGATTTTTACTTCGTGATTATTTTGCAAGGGAAGGATTTAATATAATAGAAGCTTGTGATGGTGATGAGGGAATTAATTACTTTATAAATAATAAAATAGATTTAGTTATCCTAGATATAATGATGCCTAAGGTTGACGGAATAACAGTTTTAGAAACTATTAGAAAAGTTTCATCAGTTCCTGTTATCTTACTTACTGCTAAAGGTCAAGAGGAAGATAAATTATTTGGTTATGAAATGGGTGCTGATGATTATATGACTAAACCATTTTCTCCTAAAGTTTTAATTGCTAAAGTTAAAGCTCTATTAAAAAGAACCTCTGAGGAAACCTTTTCCAGCTTAAATGAATATGATGGTCTTACTATAAACAAGTTATCTCATGAGGTTAAGATAAATAATGAAATAATTAACCTTTCTCCAAAAGAATTTGAGCTTTTAGCTTATTTAGCAGATAATGAAGGAATAGCATTATCAAGGGATACCATATTAGATAATGTTTGGGGATTAGATTATTATGGTGACTTAAGAACAGTAGATACAAATATAAAAAGATTAAGAGAAAAACTTGGAGAAAAGGCTTCATATATAATTACAGTTAGAGGAAGTGGATATAGATTTGAAGCAAAGAAGTAAATTTAGTATATCAAAAAAGTTATTTTTAATAACCTTTGGATTAATTTTTACTGTTTTAATTTTTAGTATGTTATTTCAAAATCTTTTTTTCGAAGAATTTTATCTAAGCAAAAAGATAAAAGATATGACTAGAGAAATAAATAAATTTAGTGAATTATACTCTTATAATATAACTGATGATAAGAATTTAATAGAAGAATTATTTAGAATCGAGCAACAAAATAACTCTAAGGTTGCTATATTTTCTAAAGATGGTCAACTTAAGTATTTGACTAATTATGTTAATAATACTGATGATTTTAAAACCCTTACTGCCTTTTGCACAGAACTTTTAAACGATAAATATCTTATTAATAAAGTTATTACTACTGGAAAAACAGAAACAACAGTTTTTGAAAATAAATATTCCAATACTACTAAAATTGGAACTGTTGGCGCTATGTCTTTAAACTCAAAAAATGATTCTCTTATAGTTGCAGTATCTTCTATGCAACCTATTAACGAGGCTACTGATGTAATTAAAGAATTCTATTTTTACTTATTTTTAGGCTTTAGTATAATTGGCATATTTTTATCTTCTGTCTATGCAAACTTAATATCTAAGCCATTAGTAAATATAAATAAAGTAGCAAAAAGAATGTCTGCTATGGACTTTACAGTAAAGTGTGAAGAAAGTTCTGATGATGAAATAGGAAATTTAGCTACAACACTAAACTTCTTATCTTCAACTTTAAAAAATGCTTTAGATGATTTAAAACTTAAAAATAAAAAACTAGAAGAAGATATTGAAAAAGAGCGTAAATTAGAAGAAATGAGAAAAGACTTCGTAGCAAGTGTATCTCACGACTTAAAAACTCCTATCGGTATAATTGAAGGCTATGCTGAAGGATTAAAAGATGGCATAGCTACTGGAGAAGATGCATTATTTTATCTTGAAACTATAATCGATGAATCCCATAAAATGAATAAACTAGTAACTAATATGTTAGAACTTTCGAAATTGGAATCAGGCAACCTAGAATTAGTTATTGATAGGTTTAATATCTTAAGATTAGTAAGAAAGCTTTTAAAAAGCTTTAAATTAGAATTTGATTTAAAAAATATAAAACTAGAACTTAAAACAGATTTAGAATATTGCTATGTTATGGGAGATGTTTTTCAATTAGAACAAGTATTAACTAATCTAATTAGCAATGCACTTAAATATACTCCAAAGGGGAATGACGTAATAATTGAGGTAAATAATATAAATGATATCATTATTATTGCAATAGAAAATAAAGGTATTCATATTCCAGAAGAAGAAATTGATAATTTGTATAATAAATTCTATAGAATAGATAAAGCAAGAAACTCTTCTAATAATAGTAATGGCTTAGGTCTTGCTATTGTAAAAAGAATTCTAAACTTACATGAAAGCTCCTACTCCTTATTTAATACAGAAGATGGAGTTAAATTTACATTTACTTTAAAAAAGGCAAATGATGAAGAAATATATGAATAAGAGGATGTCCTAGGACATCCTCTTATTTTTAATCTATAGTAAAATGTTCAAAACTTAACCTTATCTTTAACTGAAAGGCTTATAAACACTACTATCTAAATATACTTCTGAAATGCACTCTCCAGCTGAATTATAACCATACAAATAGGTATCAGCTGATAAAGCACCTGTTTGATAAGATTTTGGTTCATAAGTTATTCCACCTTTTGCTTGGCTATTAGACCAAAACTCTGCTGTGATAGAACCATTACCTGCATATACATTTACTACTATAGGATAATCATATGGATTTTCAAAAATTAAATCTGGCCATTCATCCCCAATAGTTGCATCTAAGCCTTGTGGTACATAAGAAACTGTCATTTCATGATTCATTCTATATGTTGGAATTATTCCTGCTCTTAACTCTGCATTATAGATAGTACTAGATATTTGACATACACCTCCACCAAAGCCTGGCACTACTTTACCATTAAGATAAGTATTAGCCGATACAAATCCATAATCTGCTGTTGTAGGTCCTATAGCTTCAACTGTTGAAAATTCATCTCCAGGCATAAGAACTCTGCTACCTATCATTCCAGCTCCTCTAATTATATTAGTCCCACTTGGTCCTGCTGGAAAGTGAGTTGTATAAGATGAAATTTTAGTATCTACTGACTGTAATGCCTCTGCTGTTATATAAGGTTGTACCTCATTAAGTTCCCCGGCTAATGCTACTATTTCTTCACCTTTTACATCTAATAAAACATTTTCTATTTTTGTCTTTAAATCTTCTTTATTTAATTCATACCCAATTTCTCCAGGTATTACACTTATAGAGCCACCATAAATATTAACTGTTGCATCAATGGGATTAACTAGTACTTCCTCATTTATAGAATCTAAAAAACTTATAACTTTTTCATCACTATATATTACATTAAACTCATAAGTTTTATTTTCTGGCTCTTTTATTATATTAAGTTTTTCAAAAAAGCCTCTATCTTTACCGTAAGATAACAATTCGTTTTCAAAGCTTTCATAGTCTATAGTAATATCAAAGTTACTATAGCTTTCTTCAAATTTTTTATCATTTATAGATATGTCTATCTTCCTTGAGGAAATATTACTTACCATTTCTTCTAAGACATTGTGTAATTCTTCCTTAGTTAATCCTGAAACATCCTTATCGAATATAAAAACACCTGGGTATACTTTATTTGCATAACTATCTATAATCTTTATATTTTTAGATACTATATACAAAGTAATAGACCCAACTAATAATATAATAGCTAATACAGTAAATAATACTATTTTTTTCTCCCTAGTAATCCTTTCATTTGTTTGTGGCGTAACGTTATTATCCATTCTACTCTCCTCTCAGCCCAAATAAACTGTAACTTTTTTTGTGAATTTATAATTATATTATATCTTCATTGAAATTTTTTTACAATTACATTTTACTATATTATACAAAGAAGCTTAATATTAGCAAGATAACTAATATAATATTAGAAACTAATACTAACTTATTATTAAAAGCAATATTTTTCAAATTATTTTCCTCTCTGCTCTCAATCATATCTATCATAACTAATAGCTGATCTAATTTGTTTATTACTTCCTTATTGAACTTTTTCTTTTCACTACTGTCGTTTATATTTTGTAAAACTTCTTCCTTGCTCTTTATTAACTCTTCTTTAATGTCATCTATTACTATATCTTTATATAAAGATTTAAGTTTTTCCTTAACGTTATCTTTTATTAATTCATCCCTTAAATAATTATCCACCTATCAATTCCTCCTGAATTAATATTATTTTTTTAGTTATTAATAAAAAATACTCATGATTTAAAACTAGCTCTGATTCATTTAAATTACTAAAATTTAAAACTTCAACTACCTTTTTTCTCTCTCTTAAAAACTCCCGCTTTATATACTTAAAGAAAATCTTAACATCTCTTTCATCTTCAAAAGATGCATTATTAAAATTTTCATAGTCTCTTTTTAACTCATTTAGCTTTCTGTTTTCATATGAAATTATTCTCTTATTTTCATTAATTGCATCTATTATGTCATCTAATTTTTCCTTGTAAGAATTATTATTCCTATAAGTTTTCATTTCTTCATACCTTAGATTTTTTTCAACTTCTAATTCTTTAAAGGTTTTATTTAATAAGTTTATATTATTTTCTATTATCTTAATTTTATTTTCATATTCTTTCCTCTTTGATTTTATATAAGATATCGTATTTCTTTTCAAATCATAATACCTTTTAAAATATATTTTTTCATTTGTACTATTTTTTTCTTTTTTATATTCATTAATAAAATTCTTTATTCCTTCTACTAAAAATAGATCATCATCTATAATTAGCTTTTCTTCTAGATCTTTTAGCACCTTTTTTCCTCCCTTCTATTAAAATTACCCTTTGATACTTATGTTATTTTTATTAAATTCTATGCTAATAGTACCTATATTATTATTTAAAAATATATAATACATAAAAAAAGAGCTAATAGAATTAACTTTGAAACTCTATAAGCTCTTATATATATTATTTATTATTAAAATCCTTATTAAGAAGTGCTGCAAAAGGATTATTATTAAATTCCTCTGCTTCCTTTTTCATCTTCTTCATAATGTTATTTACTTCTTTTTTATCTACCTTTCCCTTTTTATCAAATCTCTTTTCAAATTGTGAAGCCTTTTCTCTAAAGTTGCAGTTTGTTCCTGTACAAACATATATCTTTCCTTCTCCTTGACCTCTAACTTCGAGTTTTTTCTTACATTCAGGGCATCTTGCATTAGTTGTTCTACTTATACTTTCTCTATATCCACATTCTCTATCTTGACAAACATTCATTGTTCCATTTTTACCTTTTACTTCTAGAAGATACTTTCCGCAATTAGGGCATTTTTTACCTGTTTTATTATCATGAATAAATTTGCTGTTATCACCTTTAACCGCTTCCACTAATGCAATTGCATAGTTTTTCATTTCCTTTATAAAATCATTTGGGTTATGTTTGCCCTTACTAATTTCATCTAATCTCTTTTCCCATTTAGCTGTAAGTAATGGTGACTTCAATTCATTAGGTACTAAATCTATAAGTTGCTTTCCTTTCGATGTTGGAACTATTTCCTTTCCTCTTTTTTCAATTACAAAGGAATTAAACAACTTTTCTATTATATCTGCTCTTGTTGCTACTGTACCAAGCCCCCCTGTTTCATTTAATGTTTTAGCTGCTTCCTTATTTACACTTACATACTTTTGAGGGTTCTCCATTGCAGATAAAAGCGTTCCTTCATTAAATCTTGCAGGTGCTTTAGTCTCTCCTGTATTCAGTTCAATTTTAATTATTTTTAATATATCTTTTTCACTAAGTTTCGGAAGAGTTTGTTCTCTTACATCATTTTCGTTTGAATCTTCTTCTGCATAATCTTTATCATATAAAGACTTCCACCCTTTAGACTTAACTACTTTACCTTTAGCAATAAAGATTTCTCCATTAATTTCTGCTTTTATATTAGTTTGAATATACTCAAAAGGTGGCATAAGCACACTTAAAAACCTTTTAACAACAAGATCATATATATGTCTTTCTTCACTACTTAAATTACTTAAATTAGGTTTTTGCTCTGTTGGAATTATAGCATGGTGATCGCTAACCTTACTATTATCTACAAAGCTTTTGTTTGTATTAATTTTTTTCTTTAGTATATCAGATGCTGCCATTCTATATTCTCCAATGGATATTGCTTTTAACCTATCTGGTAAAGTTGAAACAATATCAGTTGAGATATATCTTGAATCCGTTCTTGGATAAGTTAATATCTTATGATTTTCATAAAGCCTTTGCATTATCGATAAAGTTTGCTTTGCTGAATATCCCCATATCTTGTTAGCATCTCTTTGAAGCTCAGTTAAATCATATAAAGCTGGTGAGAACTTCTTCTTTGGACTTTCTGTTATTGAAGTTATTTTTGCATCATTACCTTGTATTTTATTTATTATTTTATTAGCATAATCTTCATCAAATATTCTTAAGTTATTATCCTTATTAACCCACTCTAAACTTATGTCCTTGCTTTTTGCCTTTATAGTATAAAATTTTTTAGGTTTAAAGTTTTTAATCTCCTCTTCTCTGTTTACTATCATAGCTAATGTAGGAGATTGTACTCTACCTGCAGAAAGCTGTGCATTATACTTACACGTTAATGCTCTTGTAGCATTAAGTCCCACTATCCAATCAGCCTCAGCTCTACAAACTGCTGCCTTATATAAATTTTCATACTCACTTCCTGGCTTTAAGTTTCTAAATCCATCCAAAATAGCTTTATCTGTTTGAGAAGAAATCCAAAGTCTTTTTATAGGTTTCTTTACTCCTGCCTTTTCTATTATCCATCTTGCAACAAGTTCTCCTTCTCTACCTGCATCAGTTGCAATAACTATTTCATCAATATCATTTCTATTTAAAAGTTTTTTTACTTCATAAAACTGTTTTGATGTTTTCTTTAAAACTGAAAGCTTCATATTTTTAGGTAACATTGGAAGTGTTTCCATACTCCAAGTTTTATATTTTTCATCATAGCTTTCTGGATCTTGAAGCCCAACTAAATGTCCTAAAGCCCATGTAATAACATATTTATTTCCTTCAATATAGGCTCCCTTATTTACATTAGATTTTAAGACTTTTGCTATATCTCTACCTACAGAAGGTTTTTCTGCTAATACTAGTATTTTTCCCATATTCATATCCTTTCTAGTTCAATTAACGATTAACCATTTACAATTAATAATTAATGATGTAATTTATTTAAATTACTAAAAACAATTTAATTTAAAATACTGCTTCAAACAGTCTTTTAACATAACATATTATACCACAGAGTTAGAATTATTGTTATTTTATGATATAATAAGCATAAACATATTATGGGGGACAAGTTTATGGTAGAAATATTAAAATTAACAGCAAGTTTTATAAATGATTTACATGACAAAGTACTAGATATTGTAAGTATTGCAGGATATCCATTAAATGATAAACAGCTTCATTTTATTTTTATGGCTTTAATCGGAATTATTATATTTGCATTTACTCAGCTTATTTTTAAACAATTAGCTAAATACAGTATTACAGCAATTTCTTTTATATATACCTTAACAGTAATGATAGTTATAGTTTTTGCTATAGAAATTCAACAAAAGCTTACAAATAGAGGTAATATGGAGTTCTCAGACATAGCCTACGGTTTATACGGTTTTATATACATATTCCTAGTTTATCTACTAATTAAACTAATTATATTAGCAATAAAAACACTTTATAAAAAATACTATAAAAAAATTAAAAAAGGAAGATAGATGGGATATTACAAAAAACCATCTATCTTCCTTTTTTAATATACTTAAAGCATTGCACCATCTATTTTTATAATTTGCCCTGTTAAATACTCACATTTATCACTACATAAAAAAGTTATCATTTTAGCTACTTCTACAGGATTTCCAAATCTTCCAAGTGGAATCTCCTCCTCTAATTCTTCTCTTTCTTCCTTTGATAGGAAAGAATTCATTTCTGTATCTATTACTCCTGGTGCTATAGCATTTACTCTTATGCCCATAGGTGCTAATTCCTTTGCTAAAGATTTTGTGAATAAATTAATTGCTCCCTTAGTACTTGAATAAAGAACTTCGCAAGATGCTCCGGTATCTCCCCATATTGATGAAATATTAATTATATTTCCTTTTCCCTTATTAATCATATGTGGTATAGCTTCTTTACTTAGATACATAGCTCCTAATACATTTATTCCAAATATATCATTTATGTTCTTTTCTAAGAAATCCATGAATAATCCCCTAAAGGATACTGCTGCATTATTTATTAGTATATCTATCTTTCCAAAGGTGCTTATTATAAAATCTATCATCTTCTTACAAGTATCGTAATTTGATATATCACCTTTATAAAGCTTTGAATATCCACCTAATTCCTGAATTTCTTTAAGTGTTTCTTCTGCTGATAAATCATCCTTAGAATAATTTAAAATCACTGTAGCTCCTTCTTTTGCGAGTTCTAATGCTATTGCTTTTCCTATTCCTCTAGTTCCACCAGTAACTAATGCTATCTTCCCTTGTAAGTTTTCCATTTTCTACTCCCTACTTCTTTATTTTTTTGGAAATTATAAAAATTTTACCCTTTTTATAAATGTTTATAATTTCCTTCCTTTCTTTTTTAATGAGATAAATCCTATATGACGTCGACTTTGAGCTTGCGACGGAGAAAGTAATATAAGATTTATCTCATTTACATCCATTCTTTTAATACTCTTTTTACATTTCCATAAAATATTTTATCAATTTCTGTATTTGTAAAACCTTCCTTAGTTAAGGCTTCTCTTAAATTTCCTATTTCACCTATATTCTTAATTTCAACTTCATTTTCAATACCATCAAAATCAGTTCCTAAGCCTAAAACATCCACTCCACCAACTTTTTTTATATGTTTAAGATGAGTAATCATAGAATTAATTGAAGGTACCTTTTCACTTCCCAAAAATGGCGCACAAAAATTTAATCCCATAACTCCGCCCTTATTTGCAAGTTTAACTATCATATCATCAGTTAAATTTCTTGAATGATTTGTAATTGCTCTTGAATTTGAGTGAGTAGCTATAAATGGCTTTTTACAAATATCAACTAAATCGTAAAATCCTCCATCTGATAAATGAGAACAATCCGGAATAATTCCCACTCTTTCCATTTCTAATACTATTTCTTTTCCTTTATCTGTTAGTCCATAATCCTTATATTTATATCCTGAATTAGGATAACCTATACTATTTTTAAAGTTCCATGTTAAAGTTATAAATCTAATTCCCATATCGTAAATTTCTTTTACTCTTTCAACTTTCCCTTCTAAAACCTCACCTTCTTCAATTGATAAAAAGGCGCCTATCTTTCCTTTATCATTTACTTCTTCTAACTCTTTTAAGTTTCTAACTATCTCTATGTCATTTTTATTTTCTTCTAACTCTTTCATAAAGGAATTATACATTTTAATAAACTCTTTATAAGGATTATCTACGATGTTTAATTCTATAAAATGAGCAAAAACTTGAGCTTTAGCATTAGAATTTTTCAGCTTATTTATATCAACCTTACATTTACTTTCCTTTAATTTTAAATTTTCATACAAAAGTCTACTTGCAGTGTCACAATGTAAATCAATTGAATACATATTATGTCCTCCTTAATACTTCTTCTTTTTCTTCCTTTATAATTCTTATTCTTTCATCTCTTGCCCATAATAAATAACTCTCTAAATTATTAGGTCCAGTTATTACTTTTCTTCTTACCCACAAAATTCCTGACTCTTGGGCTTCTATATTCCATTTAACTAAGGAAATTCTTCCTTTTTCTATTTCAATTGCTGTTATTGCATAAGGTAATACACAGCATCCATCATTAAAATAAGGTGGTTCCTTATATTCTGGCATCCTACTATTATGAGTATGTCCACATATAATCATTTTCCCACTATCTTTAGCCCATTTTTCAAGCTTCCTATCAACCTTACTTCCTTTTTTATTATTTTTTGCTGGACTTGTAGGATCATGAAACCCAGCTAGTCCATTTAAAAACTTCCATACATATCTTACAAGAAACCTAGATAATAACCAGTAAGTAGAGTTCATATAATCAGCTTGATGTCCATGAGTTACTAAAAATTTTTCATTAATTGGAGTATACTTAAAATTAATTCCTTCATAAAAGACAATATCTTTTATAAATTCTAAAAAATTTTTCCCGTAATTTTCTCCTACTTTTTTTAAACTTTTATATTGAGAATTATAAAAACTTTCCCTATTTTTTATTATATCATGATTACCATAAATAATATAAACTCTATTATCTTCTTTAAATTTATTTAATAATTTAAAAATATCATTATAAATATATGCTATGTCATTATAATTTCTATTTTTCCAAAGTTCATCACCATCTCCTACTTCCACGTAAGTAAATCCTTTTCTATAATAATAAGATAATGCAGTTTTATATATATTTTTATTAGGCAGAAGAGAATCATAATATGTTCCATCTCCTCTATGGACATCAGATATAAACACTATATTATCTCCATCATCAAATTTTAATTCTTTTGCATTTTCATATAAATAATTTAACCTCTTCATATATACCCTAAAAAAATTATTATTTTTAGTATATGTTTCTACTTACTTATTTGCTAAAAACATCCTATTTAAATAATCATAACTTATAGATAAATTTAATTGATTTAGTACAAACTACATATAAAGTTTAAGGAAAGGGGAAAAAATTTGTGAAGTTGAAATTTATAAATATATTTTTAATTACTTTACTTACCTTTAAACTCCTACCATCTTCTGTTTGCTTTGCTTTTGAAGATGGGGCTAATTCTAACAAAATAGATTATTCCTCTGATGAAACAAAAAGCGAGTTTAAGAATTTACTAGAAAATTTATTTTCTCAAAGAAATGCTGCTATAGTTTCAGCAGATACAGAACTCTTAAAGGGATTTTATGATTTAAATGTAAAGGTAAGCCTTTGGGCTTATCAAAGCGAAGCAAAAAAGACACAATATTTAATTAATTGGTCTGAAAAACAATCTGTTAAGTTTAAAGATATAAATTCTATAGTAAGAATAAGAAAAGTAGCAGAAAAAGAGCCTAATCTATATGGCGTTATTTGTGATGTTGCAACAGACTTTAATTATTATTATATAGATACCCCTGACGTTATAAATAAATTTAGATTAGGTACTAATCACTATTTAAACTTAAAAAAACAAGATGATAGATACATAATAACTAAGGAATGGTACACTGATCCCTTTGCTGACTCCTTAGATTTAAATAATATAAAATCCGATGAAATTAAAGAATATATACTAAATCAAACTGCTCCTGAATATACACCTAGTGAAAGAGTTAAAAGTGCAATAGAATATGCTCATAAGTATTGCGGTGTATCTGAAGAAGAGGATTTTATATTTAAATATAATAATAAATATAAAGACCATAATCCTGATGGTGGAGATTGTGCAAATTTTGCATCACAAATCTTATTTGAAGGCGGTGGATTTAAGAAAAACTCTGCTTGGAACTATGCTGGAAAAGAAGGAACAAAAGCATGGCTAAATGCTCAAGGATTTAAAAACTATATGATAAGTAGTGGTAGAGCTTCTTATGTTGCTAAAGGTTCTTATCAACAAATATATAAAGCAGCTTTTAGCTTAAGACCTGGAGACTTTGTTGCATATGAAAAAAAAGGAAGAATAACTCATATCTCAACAGTTACAGGCTTTGATTCCAAGGGCTATCCATTAGTTACATGTCATAATACTAATAGGCTACTGGTTCCTTATGATTTAGGCTGGAGTAATGATAATATAAAATTCCATCTTGTTCACGTACACTACTAACAATATATAATGCATAATTAATAATTGATAATTTAGGATGTAATTTGTTACAAATTATTAAAACACAAAAATTTAGAGGCTGAAAAACAGCCTCTAAATTTTTAATCTTACAAAACTAATTTAATAGTCTTTTCTTAAATTATACATTATACAATGTACATTCTTAATTATTAAATTTATTTTAAAAACAATAATTTATCTTCTGATATTTTTAAATATAAATTTTCTTTATTATCTATTTTATTCCATTCATCTTTTTTTACTTTATATAAAATAGTCTTGTTTTCACCTTGCAGTTTAGAGCTTTTATTTTCAAATATAATGTTATATTCAAATACATCTTCTACTATTTTATTTATTTTACACTCTATTATATTTTGTTCATCACCATTCTTAACAATTTCAAAATTATGAGCTCTAATACCTATATATTTAATATCTTCTTCTATTTCTTTCTCTAATTCTAAAGTAATATCCCAATCTAATATATAAACTTTATTTTTTGATATAACTCTACATTTTGAAATATTTTTACATCCTGTCAAAATTGCAACTTTTTTTAACTTAGGATTTTTAAAAGTTTCCTTAGTATTACCTATCAATATAGAACTACCCTTTTCTATAACAACTATATTTTCACAAAATCTATAGGCTTCATCTCTACTATGAGTAACCATTAATACTTCACCTTTGTATAATCGTAAAAGTTCTAAAACCTCTGTTTGAAGTTTTTCTTTTAAATATGTATCTAATGCAGAAAAAGGCTCATCTAGCATTAATACATCCGGTTTGTATATTATGCATCTTGCTAAAGCAACTCTCTGTTGTTGCCCTCCTGAAAGCTGTCTTGGATATTTTTTTTCAAGTCCTTGCAAATGGAATGCTTCAATAATTTCATTTATTTTTCTGTTTTTTTCATATTTAGAACCCTTTAAGCCTATACCTATGTTTTTCTCTACAGTCATATTAGGAAATAGGGCATAATTCTGAAATAAATATCCTATATTTCTTTCTTGTGGTTTTAAGTTTATTTTCTTTTTAGAATCAAATAGAACCTTTCCATTAAGAATTATAAGCCCTTCATCAGGAGTTTCTATTCCTGCAATACACTTAAGAGTCATACTTTTCCCACTTCCTGAAGATCCTAATACTCCAAGATAATCACCATTTGTTTCGAAGGAAACATTTAAGGAAAATCCCTTTAGTTTTTTTCTTATATCTACAAATAAGCTCATTTACCTCTTCCTTACTTTAAATACTTTCTCTCTTTTATAGTAAAATAATTAGTTAAAATTACAATTATAAAGGATATTACAGTTACTATTAATACATAATACAGAGCTGAATCCATGTTTCCTGCTGCCACTTCTGCATAAATTGCTAATGGTAAGGTTCTTGTTTTATTTGCTATGTTACCAGCAATCATTGCTGTAGCTCCAAACTCTCCTAAGCCTCTTGCAAAGGATAATATTCCTCCTGAGGCTATTCCTGGTAATGCCATTGGAATAATGACACGAAAGAAAATTGCTTTTTCAGACATACCTAGTGTTCTAGCAGCCATTATTAAACTTTCGTCTACTTGTTCAAAAGCTCCTCTAGCTGATCGATACATAAGAGGAAATGCTATTACTACTGATGCTATTACAGTTGCTGACCAAGAAAAAACTATTTTAACCCCTAAGAAATTCAGTAAAAACTTTCCTATTGGTCTATTAACTCCAAATATTAATAATAAGAAAAATCCCATTACAGTTGGCGGCAAAACTAATGGTAAGGTAAATATTCCGTCTAGAATCATTTTTATTTTTTCATTTTTCATACCTACTATGATTTTAGCTATAAAAATCCCTAATATAAATGTTATTACCATAGAGATTGCTGCTGTTTTTAAAGAAATTATTATTGGTGATATGTCCATTATCTTCTCCTATTTATTATCTGAAAATCCATAAGACTCAAATACTTTAATTGCTTCATCTGACTTTAAAAAATCAACAAAACTCTTTGCTGATTCTTTATTTTTACTATTTCTTATTATTCCAACAGGATATATAACTTTAGAGACACTTCCTTCTGGAGCTTCTAATACAACTTTGACTTTATCATTTGAAGAAGCATCTGTTGAGTAAACAACTCCAGCATCTGCGCTAGCTTCAGCAACCCAATTTAAAACTTCTGTTACATTGGTACCTAAGCTTGCTTTTAAAGATACTTCATCCCAAATTTTAAGATTTTCAAATAACTCTTTTGCATATTGACCAGCTGGTACACTTGCTGGATCTCCTATAGCTATTTTATCAGATTTTACTATATCTTCAAAAGTTTTTATTTCTTTATCACTATTTTTAGGAACAATTAAAACAACCTTATTCTCAAGAAGTTCATTAATTGAGTCTTCTTCAATTAACCCTTTTTCATTTAATGCATTCATTTGCTTTTTAGCTGCAGACATAAATACATCTATATCTGCGCCTTCTTCAATTTGACTCTGTAGTTTTCCTGAACTATCATAAGTTGCTTGTACTTTAATATTAGGATATTTTTCATTAAACATTGGAATTAACTTATCATCCATACAGTTCTTTAAGCTTGCAGCTGCTGCAAGCGTAATAGTAATATCTTTAGCCTTATTTTTCCCTTCATTTTCCGAAAAATTATTATTAGTACATCCACTTAAAATAAATATTAATAAACTCATGATTAAAATTAGACTAGTTTTCTTTTTCATCTCTTTTTCCCCTTTTTTTATAAAACAATAATTAAAACAGTTCAAAACTGAACAAAACAGAACTAAACTAAACATTACTAATTATAATGTAAGGATTATCCAATGTCAATTAATATGAAAACTCTAAAATAAAAATTTTTATTTGTTATATTTTAAATATTATGTTAAATTATTTTTAGAATAATTTATGAAAAGGTGAATAAAATGAGTGAAGATATTTTATATACTCCAGATGAAATTGCTCAAAAATTAAAGATAACTAAAAGTACAGTGTATGAAATGATTAAACGTGGCGATTTAGATGCTCATCGTATGGGAAAACATCTTCGTATATCTAAAAATCAATTGGAAATTTATCTTTTAAAAGCTAAAGGATATGAAAATAGCTATGAAGCTAATTTAATTTTAGAAAATGAAGAAATTTTTGCAGAAATTAACTCTGTCAAAATACAAGTTAATACTAGCCTTGAAGGGAAAATTAAAATTTCTATTCGTCCAGAAGATATTATATTGAGCAAAGATTTATTTATAAGTAGTGCAAGAAATATTCATAAGGGAATTGTTTCAGATATTATTGTAGAAGGAAGTAGTGCTAAAGTTATATTAGATATTGGAATTCCTATAGTTTCTTTAATAACAACAAAATCTTTAAATGAATTATCTATTGAAAAAGGCACTGAATTATATGCTATATTTAAAACTATGTCTGTAAAAGTATATAAATAATAAAAAAATTAATGATAAAGCTTCATATGAAGCTTTATCATTAATTTTACATTTTTAACTCTTCATTTTCTTTGTATTTGTCTATTGACTCTGCTACTATATTCATAAGTTTCTTCTGATAATTCTCGTCACAAAGCATCTTATCTTCATTATAATTACTCATAAAACCCATTTCCAATATAACTACAGGAACTTTTGACCAATTAAATCCAGTAATATCGCTTCTTTCAAAAATTCCATTAACCTTTATTCCTTCCTTTTTCAAATTATCTTTTAGTATATTAGCAAATTTATTGCTTGCTTCATATATACTTTTTGTATTATTACTTTTGCTAGAAGGGATTAATATGGTAGCTCCAGTTTTAATACTATCTCTTATACTGTCACAGTGGATTCTAATAGTCATATCTGCCTTTGCCTTATTAGCAATTTCTGCTCTTTCTATATTGCTAATATTAACATCATGACTTTCCCTAGTCATTACTACATTATATCCTTTATTATATAAAACTTCTCTTAGAAAAAATGCAGCTTCTAAGTTAACAATATATTCAGCTTTTTTTGTTCCTACTCCTTCTGTCCCTTGGGAGACTCTTGGCTTCTTGCTATCTGAATTGGGTGAAACAGCCTCTAATTTACTATCCGCCTTTTTTTGATGTCCGGCATCAATACAAATGGTAAATAAATTACTGTTTTTTTCTTCTTCAAAAGCCTTAACTATACTAATATTAAAGTTAATTAAAATAAATAATAATATAACAACAGAAATTAATTTTAATTTCTTCATTTATAACCTCCAAAACTATTAAATTTATTATTATAGTTTCCAAGGTATATTTTAATTATTCCTCTGCTTTTATTAGCTTTGCTATAAAAAAACCTTCCATATATTCATTTGGAATTATTCTAATTGTTTTATATAAATCTTTGCTATATTCTTTGTTATCAAAGCTTATTTTTCCTCTTATTATATTAGGAAGATTTAAATCTATAAACTCTAACTTAAGATCCTTGTATTTTTCTATAGCATAATTTATTACTTCCTCATTTTCTAAAGGATTTAATGTACAAGTAGAATAAACCATAGTACCGCCTGGCTTTAAAGCATGATATGCACTATCAATTAATTTTTTTTGCAACCTTGAAGCCAGATCTATTTTTCTTTTGTTCCAGCTATTAAAAGATTTCTGCGAATTTATCTTTATAATTCCTTCTCCTGAACAAGGTGCATCTAATAAAATTCTATCAAAATATTTATTTAAACGTTTTCCTATGGTGCAACCATCTGAACTCAATGAAATTATTGAAGTAGCACCTTGTTTTTCTATATTGTAATTTAATCTCTCTCTTCTTATTTCATTTAAATCATTAGCCAGTATAGTAGCCTTATTTTTAGTCAAATCCGCCATATAAAGACTTTTTCCTCCCGGTGCAGCACACATATCTAATATAACTATATCTTCCCTTAAATCTAAAAATAATGGTGGTAACATTGATGATATGTTTTGTAGATATATTTTTCCATATTTATAAGCTTCTAATTTTCTTAATACACTTTCCTTTTTATCCTTAACTATAAAAGCATTCTTTATTATTGGATGATTAATAGCCTTTATTTTATTTATTCTTAGTTCTTCCATTACTTCTCTTGAGTTACCCTTTAAATTATTAATCCTAAAGCTTGTACTTCTCCCCCTATAAAAACTTTTATAAATATCGTCTAGTTGTCCTGTTGTATATATTTCCTCTAAAATTTCTATTAGGTCCTTTGGTAAATAATTCTTAACTTCTTTAATTGACACTCAATCACCCCACTCAATCTTATTATACTATATTTTCCATAAATATAAAAAGTTACTTTATCAATTTTATATTGATAAAGTAACTTTTATAAATTACATATTAATTGTTAATTCAACTGGACAATGATCTGAACCAAATACTTCTGAATGTATTTTAGCATCTACTAATTTATCCTTCAAAGAATCAGAAACTACAAAGTAATCAATTCTCCATCCGGCATTTTTCTCTCTTGCCTTAAATCTATAAGACCACCAAGAATAAGCCCCTGTAGCATCTGGATGAAAATATCTAAAGGTATCTGTAAAACCTGAATTAAGTAATTCAGTAAATTTACCTCTCTCTTCTTCTGTAAATCCTGCATTTCTTAAATTAGTCTTGGGGTTTTTTAAATCTATTTCTTTATGAGCAACATTTAAATCACCACAAACAATTACAGGTTTCATGCTATTAAGCTTTAATAAATAATCTTTAAAGGCATCTTCCCAAATCATTCTATAATCAAGTCTAGCTAACTCATTTTTAGAATTAGGCGTATATACTGTAACCATATAAAAATTATCAAATTCTAAAGTGATAACTCTTCCTTCTTTATCATGTTCTTCTATTCCAATGCCATAAAAAACATTTAAAGGTTCTTCTTTAGTAAATATAGCTGTTCCTGAATAACCTTTCTTTTCAGCATAATTCCAATATTGATGATATCCTTGTAAATCTAAATCTATTTGACCTGCTTGAAGCTTACTTTCTTGAATACAAAAAATATCTGCATCTACTTCATTAAAAAAATCTAAAAAGCCCTTTGTTACACAAGCTCTTATTCCATTAACATTCCATGATATTAACTTCATATTTAAATTCTCCTTTTCTATGTTATAAATCTAAATTTATTATAACATATTTTGACTTTAATATCATGTTAAGAATATTCCTTCATCCTTTTAGAAAGCTCTACTAATTCATCTAGAGAACCCTTTGCTTCTGTTACCTCATTAAATAATAATTCAACTGTTGCAGCAGTACTTTGAGAATTCGCTAAGGTTTCTTCTGATATAGATGCAACATTAGTAATTCCATCTGTTATTTTCGAATTATCTACATCTATAGCTACAATTTTATTAGTAACGTTCTTAACAAGCTCTTCCATATTATTTAGTCCATCTGTTAAAGAATGAAGTCCATTAGTTGTATTTTTAACTATTTTTTCTTCTTCATTTATTATATCTGTAACATCATTTATTGATTTTGAAACATTTATAACTTCGTTTTCTAAATCCTTTATAATATTATTTATTTCATTTGAAGATTCCTTACTTTGTTCTGCAAGTTTCCTAATTTCTTCTGCAACAACAGAAAAACCTCTTCCATATTCACCAGCCCTAGCTGATTCTATTGCAGCATTTAAGGCTAAGAGATTTGTTTTTTCTGAAATATCTCTTATTATATCAATTATCATAAGAACTCTTGAAGTTTTTTCTTTTAATTCTCTTGCAATAATAAATACCTCTGAGTTTTTACTCTTAACATTTTTTGAGTTTTCAGCTACATCTTCTATCATTTTAAATATATTTTCAAAAGTATCTCTACTTTCTTTAAACTTTATTTCCATTTCCTTAGAATTATTAACTGCGCTTTCAATATCTAATCTTATATTACTTGAAGCTTTATTTTGTTCTTCAATATTTGAAGTTGTAACCTCACACCCATTTAATATTTCTAATATAGCACTACTAATATTGCCAGAAGATGTTTCTATTGTATTAAAGGTATCAGAAATTGATGAAGTATTTTTATTTAACAAATCAATTGCAGTTCTAATCTCCACCAATATTTTTTCTTGTTCTTTTACCATCTTATTACTTTTTTCTCTTTCTATATTAGCTTCTTCTCTTATTTTATTTGATATCTTTGTTATTACATAAGCCATAATATAAAACATAAAGACGCAAACTATTTCTAACAGGATATTTTCCTTTATATCAGGATTTTTTATATTTATAAATACCCAAATTATATTAAATGTAGTAGCTCCAGCTATTGGAATAATCATAAATTTATGATCTAAATAAATCATGCATATAACTATAAGTGGCACAATTGCTATTGGTGCTACTACTAAATTAGACTTAAATAGTAAAATTGCATATACAATAGCATAAGGTGTTCCAACTATATGTCTAATTTTTATATTTTCTTTATTTCTAAAATAAAAGATAAGCATAATTATTGTAAAGATTGCCATTATAGCAAGTGCTATTATTGCAAAATTCTTTTCAATTTTATTATCTTTTATCATAAATAATAATCCAAGTGAGTATGTTATCGCAAGAACTGTTGTTGCTATAACAAAACCTCTATTCGTTTGTTTTTTCACATTGTTTCCCAAATTCTTTTCCCCCTCTATCTTTCTCTATAATATTTTCGTAATATCCAATTTTTTCTTTATATTTATAATGATAAAAAAAGAAAAAAGTAGAAATATGCCATAATTTATAAAATCATTTGCATATTTCTACTAATTTGTTATTCCATCATAGACTATATTTATTAGTCATATAAAGGATGTTTTTCACATAAGGCTTTTACTCTAGCTTTTAAAGATTCAATATCAGGATTTTTTACAGAAAGAGTATCATTTATTATAGATGCAACTTCTTTAATATCCTCCCCCTTAAATCCTCTTGTTGTAACTGCTGGAGTCCCTATTCTTATTCCTGATGTTATAAAAGGACTTTTTGTTTCATTTGGTACTGTATTTTTATTTACAGTTATTCCAATACTATCTAATAATATTTCCGCGTCCTTTCCAGTAACATCTTTGTTAGTTAAATCAATAAGTATTAAATGGTTATCTGTTCCATCTGAAACTATATTAAAACCAAAGTTCTTTAATTCCTCTGAAAGAATCTTACAATTATCAACTACATTTTTAATATATTCTTTATAAGATGGTTCTAATGCTTCTTTAAAACACACTGCTTTTGCTGCAATTGTATGTATTAATGGACCTCCCTGTATTCCTGGGAATATAGTTTTATCAATTTGCTTTGCATATTTTTCCTTGCAAAGTATTAATCCCCCTCTCGGTCCTCTTAAAGTCTTATGAGTTGTTGATGTAACAAAATCTGCATATGGAACTGGTGATGGATGCACTCCTGCAGCAACTAAGCCTGCAATATGAGCCATATCAACCATAAAGTATGCTCCTACTTCATCACAAATTTCTCTAAAAGCTTTAAAATCGATTATTCTAGAATAAGCACTTGCCCCTGCAACAATTAGCTTAGGTTTATTTTTTAAAGCAATTTGTCTTACTTCTTCATAATCAATAGTTTCAGTTTCCTTATTAACTCCATAAGATATGAAATTATAAAGTTTACCCGAAAAATTAACTGGTGATCCATGAGTTAAATGTCCACCATGACTTAAATCCATTCCTAATACAGTATCACCATACTCAAGTATTGACAAATAAACTGCCATATTAGCTTGAGAACCTGAATGTGGTTGAACATTTGCATGTTCTGCTCCAAAAAGTTCCTTTGCTCTTTCCCTTGCTATGTCTTCAACTTCGTCTACCACATGACATCCACCATAATATCTTTTATTTGGATATCCTTCTGCATACTTATTAGTAAGATATGACCCCATAGCTTCCATTACAGCTTTTGATGCAAAATTTTCAGAAGCAATTAATTCAATTCCTTCTTGTTGTCTTTTTAATTCCTTATTGATTAATTCATTAATAATTTTATCTTCTTTTGAAAGATTTTCAAAATTCATCGTATCACCCCAACTAATATTTTAAAATGTACTTTGTCTAAATTATAAATATAATTCCAATAATAATCAATTAAAATCTATAATAATTATTATTTTCATCTTTAATATAATTAAAAATGAAAAGCAGTATATACTATATAATATTCAATATGTTATAATACCTAAGGAAATTATACGTTTTTAAGGAGTATATTGCTATGGATTTAAATGAAATACTTCACGTTGCTACCTTCGCCGGAAAAATAATGTTAGAATCTGGCGGTGAAACTTACAGAGCTGAAGAAATAATATGGAGAATTTGTAAAATTTATGGTGTAGAAGAAGCTGAAAGCTTTGTTACTACTACTGGTATAATGGTTTCTATTTGCCATAACGGAAAAACTTATTCTCTTATTAGACGAGTTTCTACAAGAACCATTGACTTAGACAAGGTTCATAAGGTAAATGATTTATCTAGAAATATACTAAGCAGAGGGTTAACTGTATCACAATTAAAGGAACAACTTCAAATCATTAATGATGGTCAAAGATATAATGACAAAACAGCAATTATTATTTCTGCTCTTGGTGCTTTCTGTTTTGTATTTCTTTTTGGTGGTAAAGTTAAAGAGGCCATTGCTGCATTTTTCATTGGACTTATTATTAAATCTTTATCTATAAAATTTTCAAAGCTAGAAATAAATCAATTTTTTATAAATAGTATTTGTGCAGGAATATCTGCTATAATAGCAATTTTATTCTTAAAAATTAATTTAATTAATGATATCGATAAAACCATAATAGGATCTATAATGCTCTTAGTTCCTGGTCTCGCTATTACTAATGCTATCAGAGATACTATTTCTGGGGATCTTTTAGCTGGATCAACTAGAGCTGTTGAAGCATTTTTAGTGGCCATATCAATTGCTATAGGAACTGGAGCTGTTCTTAGTTTCTGGATTTCTACATTTGGAGGTCTATAATGATAAATACAACTATGATAACACAATCAATTTTTGCTCTATTTTCTGCTCTTGGCTTTGGAATATTATTTAATATTAAAGGGAAAAAATTGTTTTATGCCGCATTAGGTGGAGGTATAAGTTGGTTTGTTAGTTTATACTGTGAAAGCTTAGGCTTTGATGTAACTTCATCATTTTTTATTGCATCAATAGTTTTTAGTATATACTCTGAAATAATGGCTAGAATCTTAAAAACTCCAGTTACCACATTAATAATATGTGCATTAATACCATTGGTTCCTGGTGGCGGTATGTATTATACTATGTATGAAGCAATTAGTGGTAATATTATGGAATCAATTGAACTTGGGTTAACTACAATGTCTAGTGCTGGCTCTTTAGCTTTAGGTATAATTTTTGTTTCTACTTTAACTAGATTATTTCTCTCTGCTAAGAGAAAGAGAGAGCTTAGAGAATTAGAAAAGATATCAAAGAAAAAAAAATTATAAAAGCCATACACAAATTTGTGTATGGCTCTATTTATTATTCTTCTATTGAAATTGCAGTAACTGGACAGCTATCGCAAGCTTCTCTTGTTGCATCTTCGTATTCTGCTGGAACATCTCCTTCTTTAGCAACAGATACTCCTGTTTCTAATGAGAATATTTCTGGGCATATTCCTTCACAAAGTCCACAAGATATACATGTATTTCCATCAACAAATGCTTTCATAATTCTTTCTCCTCCTAATTATATATATTAAAGTTAAGTCTTCAAAATTTACTAAATAATTTATAACTTTATATACCATAATTATAAATAATTATTTATAATTGTCAATATTTATCACATGTCATAAATCCCAAATAATATTAATTGTATCAAATTAAATTGCTTATAATAGTTTTATTTCGTGTTCTCTACATATTTTAATATTTTTTTCATCCCACACACTTGATTGAACTTCGCCTATATGAGCTTTGTTTAAAAAGAACATACAAATCCTAGATTGTCCTATTCCTCCCCCTATAGTGAAAGGAAGTTTATCATTTAACAACAATTTATGGAATTCATATTTCCTTCTATAATCATTTCCTGAAACTCTTAGTTGATAGTCTAAAGCCTTCTTATCTACTCTAATTCCCATGGAGGAAAGTTCTACAGCCCTTTCTAATAATGGATACCAAAATAATATATCTCCATTTAAACTCCAATCATCATAGTCTGGGCTTCTTCCATCATGTTTTTCTCCTGATTTTAATATATCTCCAATTTTCATTATAAATACAGCCTTATGAGCCTTACAAATAGCATCTTCTCTTTCTTTAGAAGTGTAGTTTGGATACATATCTTCTAGTTCTTGAGTGGTTACAAAGAAAATTTTCTCAGGTAATTTATCTTCACCTTTTATTAATTCCTTATGAACATACTTCTCCGTTCTCTTAAATACATCATATATACTTGTAACTATTTCTTTTAATTTTTCTTCTGTTCTTTCTTCCTTAGTTATTATTTTTTCCCAATCCCATTGATCTACATATACAGAGTGTAAATTATCTAACTCTTCATCTCTTCTAATTGCATTCATATCAGTATATAAACCCTCTCCTACATTGAAGCCATACCTATATAAACTTAATCTTTTCCACTTTGCTAAAGAATGAACTATTTCAACATCTTCTCCTGTTGCTAAAATATCAAATTTTACTGGTCTTTCTATACCATTTAAATTATCATTTACCCCACTTTCACTATCTACAAATAATGGTGCTGAAACTCTAGTTAAATTTAAATTTTCTGCTAAAGCCCTTTCAAAAAAATCCTTAATTTTTTTAATGTTAATTTCAGTTTCAATTAATGTTGTATTGCTTTTATAATCTTTTGGTACAATTATTCCTTCGATTTTCATAAAAAATCCTCCTTAAATTTTATTATAAAACAAAAAAACCTTCACCCTTATAAAAGGATGAAAGTTATATTCCATGTTGCCACCTTAATTCATTATTACTTCACAATAATAATCTTATCAAGTACGTAAGTTAACCTTAGATACTCTATCACTTTAACGGGTGAAACCGATACTGCCTACTAGTTGTTATCTTTGGGAGTACAGCTCAGAGATGTTATTCAAACTAACTTTCCTATTCTACTTTCAGCCTAGATAGAACTCTCTTTGAGGATACATTAATCTTACTTCTTCTCTTCATAGCATTATTTTATTTGTATTATTGAAATTAATAATATCATTTTATTTTAAAATTGTAAATACTTTTTTAAAAATTCTATTAATTTAATAAATATACACTGTTTTATCTTACTATTTCACAAAAGTATTTATAGTCTTTATCAGTTGTTTTAATGTCTCTTGTTCCATAGATCCTTCTTCTATATTTAAACAATTATTAGCGTAGTATTCTATAGTTAATCCCCCAACTCTATTTATTGCTGATCTAATTGCTGATATTTGAACTAAAATATCTGAACAGCAAACGTTTTTTTCCATCATTCCTTGAATTCCCTTTACTTGACCTTCAATTCTTTTAAGCCTATTAACTATATCTTTTCTAAGCTTTTCATTTTCTTCTTCCATTTTTATCCCTCCAAAATATTATACCTCTACAGGGTATATATATTTTACCATTTATAAATATATCTTTCAATTAATAAAATATTAAAATTATCTTTACTAGGATATAAAGTGCTATAATAGTCTATATATTGTATTAAATTATATAATACCTTGGAGGTTATGATGGAAAATATCATTAAAATTTTTAACGAACAAAAAGATTTCTTTTATTCAGATGTAACAAAAGACATAGATTTCAGAATAAAAGCACTGAAAAAACTAAAAAAAGTTATAAATGAAAATGAAGAAGAAATAATGATTGCTTTAAATAAGGATTTGAAAAAATCAAACTTTGAGTCTTTTGCTACTGAAATAGGAATGGTATATGATGAAATAAATCTTCACTTAAAGAACTTAAAAAGCTGGGCTAAAAAAGAAAAAAGAAGAGCTCCATTAGTACACTTTCCTGCTAAAAGTTATATATACAAAGAACCTTATGGTATTGTTCTAATCATAGGTCCCTTTAACTATCCATTTCAACTAATAATTTCACCTTTAATTGGTGCTATATCTGCAGGTAATTGTTCAATAATTAAACCTTCTGAAAACAGTCCAAATACATCATTATTGTTAGAAAATATAATAAATAAAAATTTTGATGAAAGATATATTAAAGTAATAAATCCTTTAGGTGGAAAAGAAACTGTTTCATTTTTATTAGATTTAAAATTTGACTATATTTTCTTCACTGGAAGTATAACGGTTGGAAAAATCATTATGGAAAAAGCGGCTAAAAATTTAATTCCTATTACCTTAGAACTAGGTGGAAAAAGTCCTTGCATCATAGACAAAACTGCAAATATTCCCCTAGCAGCTAAGAGAATTGTTTGGGGTAAATTCTTAAATGCTGGTCAGACTTGCGTTGCTCCTGATTATATACTAGTAGAAAGTTCTATAAAAAATGAACTACTGAAGTCATTAAAAGATGAAATATTAAAACAATTTGGTTCAAATATAAAAGCTAGTCCTGACTTTCCTAGAATAGTAAATATTGATTCTCTTAATAGGCTTAAAAGCTATTTAAAGGATGGAAATATATACTTTGGTGGAACAACTTGTGATGAAGATTTGTACATGGAGCCTACTATACTTATGGATATAAAAGAGAACTCCTCTGTTATGTCTGATGAAATTTTTGGTCCTATTCTTCCAATTATAGAGTTTTCTAGCTTAAATGATGCAATTAACTATGTTAAATCTAAAGAAAAACCGTTAGCCTTATACTATTTCTCAGAAGATAAATCTTCTATAGAAAAAGTTCTCTTAAAGATTTCATCTGGAGGTGCTACTATTAATGACACTATTATCCATGTGGCTTCATCAAATATTCCATTCGGAGGGGTTGGATTAAGTGGTATAGGTAGTTATCATGGTAAAGCTAGCTTTGATACCTTTTCTCATAGTAAATCTATAATAAAAAGAGGCACATTTTTTGAACTACCTATTAGATTTGCTCCTTATAAAGATAAAATTCATTTACTAAAAAAGCTTATGAAGTAAAGATATTTTATAAAAATAATAATTAATATTAAACAATTCATCTTAATTTGAAAATATTCATAATATACTGTAATATATAATTATATAAATATATATTTAAGGAGGATTTATGAGAAATTTTAATTATAAAAATGGCACAGAAATTATTTTTGGTAAAAATACCGAAAGTACAATAGGTAAAGAGATTAAAAAATACACAAACAAAGTTTTACTTCATTACGGTGGTGGAAGTATAAAAGCTAATGGATTATATGATAGAGTCATAACATCCTTAAAAAATGAAAACATAGAAGTAGTTGAGCTTTCAGGAGTTAAACCTAACCCTAGAGTATCTTTAGTTAGAGAAGGTATAGATATTTGCAGAAAAAATGATATAGATTTTATACTTGCTGTAGGTGGTGGAAGCGTTATAGATTCTGCTAAAGCTATTGCTGCTGGTGTTAATTATGAAGGCGATGTTTGGGAGTTGTTTATAGATAAACCAATTGAACATACTTGTCTAAAGCTTGCAACTATATTAACTATACCTGCTGCTGGTAGTGAAACTAGCTCAGGATGCGTTATAACTAATGAAGATGGATGGTATAAAAGAAGTACTGGTCATCCAACATTAAGACCTATCTTCTCCATTTTAAATCCAGAGCTTACTTATACTTTACCGAAATACCAAACTTCTTGTGGAATAGCAGATATGATTGCTCATATACTTGAGAGATATTTTACTAATGAAAAGAATGTTGATTTAACTGATAGACTATGTGAAGCTACATTAAAGGCTATTATGGAAAATGCTTTAAGATTAAATGAAAACCCTAATGATTATAATGCTCGAGCTGAAATTATGCTATCAGGAATGATTGCACATAATGATTCTTTAAGCATGGGAAGAATTGGAGATTGGGCTAGCCATGATATTGAGCATGAACTAAGTGGAATATATGATATTGCTCATGGTGCAGGACTTTCAATTGTATTCCCTGCATGGATGAAATATGTTTATAGTCATGATTTAAATAGATTTGCTCAATTTGCAAATAGAGTTTTCAATATAGATATTAACTTAAATAACCTTGAAGAAACAGCTCTCAAAGGTATAGAAGCCTTAGAAAACTTCTTTACTGAAATTGACCTTCCAACAAGATTAAGTCATGTAAATATAGGTGATGATCGTATCGAAGAAATGTCAATGAAGCTTGTTGCTCATTATGATCACGTTGGTAACTTTGTTGAAATAAGACAAAAAGAAGCTTTGGAAATTCTAAAATTAGCACTATAAATGATATCTAAAGCCCTCTAAATGATAGATAATAATTTAAGACTCTCCTAGTAAACTTCACATAATCAAGTTTACCAGGAGAGTCTTTCTTTAATTCCTAATTACACTTTTAATTTTTCATTATAATTATCTATTTTTCTAAAATTCATTTTATAATAGTAGAACTTATAAATAACTATAAAAAACACTACTAAAGATATAATTACTAAGGCATATAGCTTAAATAATTCTTCTGGTAAAACACTAATAATAGGATCAGTTTTTTCATCAAAAATCCAATAGTCATTATTAAAGAAAATTTTATGAAATATAACAAAAGCCTTAGAAAAATCAAATAATATTGCTGTTAATAATCCTCCTATTATACATATCAAAGAATTAGCTCCATAGTTTAATACTTTATATATTCTTATCTTTTTATTTTTTAATTTTCTATAAAGAAATACTCCTATAAAAAATAAAACAATAAAAATAATCATACCATAAATATATAAAAATATTTTTTTCACCTCGTAAAAATGAAACTCTCCATTCATACTCATAGGAAAACTAACTAATTTTAACTTATCTATAAAAGGATTTTGTAAATAACTAATTAATGTATTAAAATCTTTCATAAGCATTTCTCTTGATACTCTTCCTACTTCCAATAAGTTATATTTACCTATTGAATAACTATAAATAAACTTAAAATTCAAAGTCATTATAGTTGAAATTCCTATAGTAAATAATGAAATTAAAATTCCATATGTAACTTTTTTAAAAATTCTTAATACTCTTTTCATTTTTCACTCCATAACATGTTATTTTAATAATTATATATTATCCATACATCTTTTATTTTATATATTTATTATAATATCATAAAATTATAGATATAAAAATAAGATAAGCTATATATTATATAGCTTATCTTATCATTATTAAGTTTTAATTGTTTCTTTATTTAACTAACAACTAAATCTATATTTTCTTTATATTGAGTATGCTCTTTCTCCTTATATAATATAGCATTTTTAGGGCAAGCATTCACGCATCTACAACACATTATACAATTATCCCTAAATTTAATATAACTATTTATATTTTCAATATTTTTTGTAGGACAAACATTTACACATAAATTACATTTATCACAATTTGAACTTACAGAGAAATTTAAAGAATTCTTATATAAATCTCTTGTTTTAAATTTGTATATTGTTTTATAAATAGATGCAGTAATATCACTAACCTCTTCTTTTATAGTATTATCTATTAAAAAATTTAAAACTATATCTTTAATATCAGCTAATGAACTATCATAAATTTCCCTAATATCTTTTCTAGTTACCTTTTTGTATCCTTTACCCAAAGTAAAGCTGTCTGGCATCTGAAAATTTTTAGTTACAATTACCTTATAATTTTTTTCTAATAATATTTTTTCTAACTCATGAAAATAAATTTTCATTTTATCTTTTCCAGTGGAAAATATCATAGTTTTTATTTCTTTTGATGAATAATATAAATTATCCTTTAAATACTCAATAAAATTATGTGGTATATATTCAAAATATTTAGGAAATCCTAGTATTAAAAAATCATAAGATATATTCTGTAAATCTAATTTCTCTTCAATTGAATGAGTTTCTATTTCACATCCATTTTTAGTAAATTCTTCTTCAATTTTATTAGCAATAAATTTTGTATTTCCAGTTCCACTAAAATATAAAATTATACCTTTCAATGAAAAATCCTCCCATTTAACTATATAAATTATTTATTCAACTATAAATAACATTATAAACCAAATGGTATATTATGGAAATATTTTTTTTATTCATTTTTTCTACTATATATACTTATCTTCATCAATTTATGATAATAAGAAATAGATCTTATACTAAATTAAACATTTTTTCTCTTAAACTTCCAAAATAATACTGATGCTATTAATAAGGTCCCACATATTAATAAGTATTGTATAAATAATGGATTTGAAAAACTACCAAATAAAATAATTATAGACCCCCCCATAGCTAATATAGGATTTATTCTTCCTTTCCATATTCCTTTAACTTCTCCACTTAAGCCCATCTTTAAAACTTTTATATATAGTAATATGTATAATAAATAATTAACTGTTATTGATATCTCAGAAATATCTCCATTAGGTAAATAATTATATTTCTGAGTTATGTAATGAACTATTAAACAAATTAAAGAAATTATAAAAGCAACTATTGCTGAATATATAGGCATACCTAATTTATCATTTACTAATTTTATTTTATTAGAATTAGGGAACATATTTCTAATAGCTAATGAATAAGGCATTCTAACATGTCCCATTACTAATCCATTAACAGTACCTATAATAGATACAACTACGAATGTTAAAATTATTTTAGCTCCCCATGGACCAAATATCATACTGGCAGCCAAATCAACATGAGCATCTCCTAGAGCCATTATTTTTTCAGGCCCTACATAAATACTTATTCCAACAAAATATAAAACATAAATTATTAAAATAAATAATGGTGCAATAATTAGAGCCTTTGGTAAATTTCTCTTAGAATCCTTAATTTCATGTCCTATAGATGTTGCAATTATCCATCCATCAAAAGAAAATGCAATTGGAGCAATTGCAGCTATCCAGGATGCTGATTGCATATGAACCACATCATCAACTTTAATTTCACTTGGATTACCAAATAATATTCCTGCTAAGGCAATTAAAATTAAAGGAATAATTTTAATTACTGTGGATGCATTTTGAAAGTAACCTCCTAATTTTCCTGATAAGACATTTAGAATATATAATACTATCATAACAACAAAACCAATACTAGTATGAGTAGCTAGTCCAGCTTCAATTCCAAACAACATGCAAATATATATTCCAGACACCCAAGAAACTACTGCTATTAGTGTTGGATAATATAAAAAAGTATGAAACCAGCCAAAAGCACATGCTACTGATTCATTATAAGAATATTCAGCATATGTTATAATTCCTCCTGCTTTAGACTCTCTAGATGCTAGTTCTGAAATAGTTAAACTTCCAAAAATAATACCAAGGGCTGCTATTGAAAAAACAATAACTCCTAAAGTAATACTTCCATTTGTAGCTATTAGTATATTATCACTTTTAAAAAATATACCTGAACCTATAACGATTCCTACTATCATTCCTATGGCAGTAAATAATCCATATTCATTTTTTTTCATAATTCCACCTCTTCTTAACGTCATTAAATATATTATGCCAATTTTACTATGTACAATATATCATATATATTTGAAAATAAGAATAAAAATTTTCTAATATTAATAATTTTTTTATAACAAAACCATTATTTTACTTTTAATTATAAATTATTGATCTAGATGAAAACTTTTATTAAATATTTGTAAAACAAGCTTTCTATTATATAATTAATTTATAATAAAGCTTTATAGGAGACTATTTATGAAAGATATTTTAATTTATTATCTAATTTTAATTAATATTATTGCCTTTATAACTATATATATAGATAAGGAAAAAGCTATTAAACATAAATGGAGAATTAAAGAATCCAATTTATTTTTATTAGCCATTATAGGTGGAAGCTTAGGTACTTACCTCGGTATGTATTCTTTTCATCATAAAACTAAACATAAAAAGTTTATATTAGGTATTCCATTGATTATGTTTTTTCAAATTTCACTTTTTTTCTTTAAATAAAATAATAGAAAGATATCATAGTGCTTGCACCGTGACGCTATTTCAAGTCACCTCACTATGATATCTTTCTATTTTAAACTAACTTCTTATTTTTATTAAATATCTTTCTTTGAATATAAATTTGATGTTATAAAATAAGAAGTTAAAATTAATGTTATTATACAAAGCACTATTAAAATTATAAAAATATTATTATTTAAATTTATCTTAGGTAAAAACTTTGTTAATTCCATAGAATACACTATTGGAAAAACCGTTAGAAATACTAGTATAACTCTTGCTTTTTCAAAATTAAGTAATACCTGCAACGGAACCAATATTGTCATCATAAATATTCCTATTCCGCCTAAAACTAAAATAAATGACCATAATGGAATCTTTGATACAACATTAAATCTTTCAAAACTTAACATTAATTTATATATTATTGATAATATTCCCATTGAAACTAATGTATTTATAGAAACAAATATATATTTAGATAATATATATTCAGTACTTTTTACTGGTAAAGAATATATAAGATAATTTACTTTGCTTTTTTCTTCATAAAAGGCCGTATTATAACATGTAGCCATTATAAACATTGCACCTGCAAATGGAAACATATCCGGCTGTATAAATACTAAAAATATTGCTAATCCAATTATTAATGTCATATATTTTTTTAATGATAATAAAGTCTCAAACTGTAATAATATTAAATTTATAATTCTGCTCATGTTATTCCCTCCCTGTATAATAAAGCATTATATCTTCTAATGTAGGCTTCTCATATATTACTTCATTACCAAATACCTCAAAAGCCTTTACTTTATTATCTGTAAGCCCTTCAAAGTTATATCCACTTGTTTTTATGGATATAAACTCTTTTTTTGTATCTATATCTAAAAGTTCTTTCTTTCCCTTAATAATAGAATGATTTTCTAATATCAAATCCTTTTCTCCATACAATATAAGGTTTCCTTTGTAAATAAAAGCAATATAATCAGCACATTTTTCTAAATCACTGGTAATATGAGTAGAATAAAATATGGTAGTATCTTCATTTTCCATTTGTTCTTGTAAAATTTCTAAAAACTCATTTCTTACTATAGGATCTAAGTTAGCAGTAGGTTCATCCATTATTAAAACTTTTGGCTTTTTAGCTAAAGCTATGGCTAGTTCAAATTGTTTCTTTTTTCCACTTGAAAGCTTTCCATAAACTAAATCTTCTTTTATATTAAAGTTATTTATTATTCTTTTATAAAGATTCTCATCCCAATTTTTATAAAACCTTGAAACAGCTCTTCTTATACTTTTAATATTAGACTCTTCTAAAAAACCAGATGTATCCCCAACAAAAGCTATTACTTCTTTTATATTTACATTCTTACTTACATCTTCATTTAGTACTAAAATTTCCCCTGCATTAGCTTTTATCATATTCATAATAGCTTTAATAGTTGTTGTCTTTCCCGAACCATTTGGCCCTATAAATCCAGTTATATAACCTTTCTTTACAATTAATTCTTTTATGTCTAATTTGAAATTCTTATAATTTTTTTCTACCCCTCTAATCTCGATAGCTTCCATAACTATACCTCCTCATATAAACTTTTAACTATATCTAAAGTTTCTTCCAATGTTAGTCCAATTGCTTTTGATGAAATTATGGCTTCTTCTAATTTATTTTCTATTTCATACATTGCAACTTCTCTTAATCTTTCATTGTTTGCTTGGGAAACGAATGTCCCCTTTCCTACCACAGTTTTTATAAATCCTTCCTTTTCTAATTCCTCATAAGCTCTCTTAGTTGTGATAATACTAACTTTTAATTCTTTTGCTAAAGTTCTTATTGACGGTAAAATCTCTCCTGGCTTTAAGTTCATATTAACAATTTGATTCTTTATTTGCCTTTCTATTTGCTCATATAAAGGTACTTGTGAGGAATTGCTAATTATAATATTCATTACTTCACCTCCAAGTGTATATTAAGTGTATATATACTCTATATACATATATTATTCCATATATTTACCATTGTCAATAATCTAAATTAAATTATATTAAAAAAGAGATAGTTTTAAATAAAACTATCTCTTTTACTTGTAATTTATAAGAAATTACTTCATTAAATTTTAATTCCTATTGTTCTTTCTTTACAATTGAAATACCTAAGTCTTCTAATTGATTTTCATCTACTATATTTGGAGCTTCACTTAAGTAACAATAAGCATTTTGATTCTTAGGGAATGCTATAACATCTTTGATGTTATCAGTTCCTGCTAAGAACATTATCATTCTATCAAGACCAAATGCTAATCCTCCATGTGGTGGTGGACCAAACTTAAAGGCATCTATTAAGAATCCAAATCTCTCCTGAGCTGATTCTTCAGTAAAGCCTAAAACTTTAAACATTTTTTCTTGAAGTTTAGAATCGTGGATTCTTATAGAACCTCCACCTAATTCTTCACCATTTAAAACTAAATCGTATGCTTTAGCTCTTACTTCTCCTGGATTACTTTCAAGCATATCTATATCTTCATCCATAGGTGATGTAAATGGATGGTGAGCTGCATAATATCTTCCATCTTCTTCTGAGTATTCAAAAAGAGGGAATTCAGTTATCCAAGTAAAGTTAAATTCATTTTTATCTTTTATTAAATCAAATTGTTTTGCAAGTTCTAATCTTAATGCTCCTAAGCTTTGGAATACTACTGAGTTCTTATCTGCTACTATAAATATAGCATCACCAACTTCAGCATTCATAGTTTTCATAATTGCATTAGTTACATCATCAGTTAAGAATTTTGCTATTGAAGATTTAATACCATCTTCTTTAATTTGAATCCACGCAAGACCTTTTGCTTTATATGTTTTAACAAATTCACCTAATTTATCAATTGGCTTTCTTCCAAGGTCTGCTCCACCCTTTAAGCAAAGAGCTCTTACAGAACCACCATTTTCTATAGCTGATTTAAATACTACAAAATCCATATCCTTTACGTCTTCTGTAATATTAGTTATTTCCATTCCAAATCTTAAATCTGGCTTATCTGAACCGTATTTTTCCATAGCATCTTTAAATGTCATTCTCTTAATCGGAAGCTTAACATTTACTCCAGCTACTTCTTTAAATACATGAGCAATTAATCCTTCATTCATTGACATAACATCATTAGCTTCAACAAAACTCATTTCTAAGTCTATTTGAGTAAATTCTGGCTGTCTATTAGCTCTTAAATCCTCATCTCTAAAGCACTTAACAATTTGATAATATCTATCAAATCCAGAAACCATTAATAGTTGTTTAAATATTTGAGGTGATTGTGGTAGTGCATAGAACATTCCTGGATAATTTCTTGAAGGAACTAAGTAATCTCTTGCACCTTCTGGAGTACTCTTTGTTAACATTGGTGTTTCCACTTCTAAGAAATTATTTGCATCTAAATAATCACGAACTGACTTAGAAACCTTACTTCTAATCATAAATATTCTTTGCATGTCAGGTCTTCTAAGATCTAAATATCTATATTTCAATCTTATATTTTCTGCTGCATCTAAGCCTTCCTTTATGTAGATAGGCGGAGTATCTGACTCTGAAAGAACTTTTAAACTTTCACATTTAAGTTCAACTAATCCTGTTGGCATATTGTGATTTGGAGCCTCTCTTAAAACTACTTCTCCAGTTACAGCTATACAGTATTCAGGTCTTACATCTTTAGCTTTTTCAAAAGCCTCTGCATTTATTTCTTCCCCAAAAACTATTTGCATAATTCCTGTTCTATCTCTTAGGTCTATAAATTGAAGACCTCCTAATTTTCTGTTTCTTTGCACCCATCCCATTAATGTGATTTTTTGAGAAACGTTACTTTCTCTAACTTCTCCACACATTAGGGTTCTCTTTAATCCACCTAAAGCTTCACCCATTATTATTCCTCCTAACTATTTTATAACCTTTGTTATTTCATCTATATTATCTAAACTAACTTCAAATTGTTCACCATCGCTCATTCTTTTAAGCTTTAAAACTTTATTTTGAAGTTCGTCATCACCTAAAATTGTAGTAAAGGCTGCTCCTATTTTATTAGCATATTTCATTTCTGCCTTTATGCTTCTTCCCATATGATTTACTTCTGTTTTTACATTATTTGTTCTAAGCTTATTTGCTAAAACAAAAGCTTCAAGTTTAGCCTCTTCACCTCTAGCACCTATATAAAGCTCTATAACATCTTCTTTTGGAATTTCTATTTCTTCATTTTCTAACGTCATAATAAGCCTTTCAAGACCTAAACCAAAACCTACAGCTGGCATTTCTGGTCCACCTATTTCTTCAATAAGCTTATCATATCTTCCACCACCACAAACTGTGAAATCATCATTTAAGATTTCAAAAATAGTCTTTGTATAATAATCCAATCCTCTTACTATACCAGGATCTATTGTATATTTTATGTTTAATGCATCAAGGTATCTTTTAACTTCTGTAAAGTGAGAATCACATTCTTCACATACATAGTCTAGTATTATAGGGGCATTTTTAGTAATTTCTTTGCAAGTTTTTTCCTTACAATCAAGAATTCTCATTGGATTTTTTTCAAATCTTGTTTTACATACATTACAAAGATTATCATAATTATCTTCTAAATATTTCTTTAAAGCTTCATTATACTTAGGTCTACATTTTGGGCAGCCTAAATTATTTATATTTAAACTTAAGCTCTTTAAACCTAACTTTTTTAAAGCTTCCATTGCTAGTGAAATTACTTCCGCATCCATAGATGGCTCTTTCGATCCAAAAACTTCTACTCCATATTGATGGAATTGTCTAAGTCTACCCTTTTGTACATTTTCATACCTAAAGCATGGTATCATATAGTATAACTTTGTAGGTTGTGCTTCATTAAAAAGTCTATTTTCAATAAAAGCTCTAACTGTAGGGGCTGTTCCTTCTGGTTTTAAAGTTATACTTCTATTTCCCTTATCATTAAAAGTGTACATTTCTTTTTGTACAATATCAGTTGTTTCACCAACTCCTCTTAAAAATAATTCAGTATGCTCAAAAATTGGTGTTCTAATTTCTCTTACACCAAAGGCTTTTGAAACTTCTCTTAATATCCCTTCAACATAATGCCATTTATATGCATCTTCAGGCAACATATCCTTAGTACCCTTAGGTGCTTGGATTTCCATAATATCTCCTCCTATTTAAGGTAAAGTGTATCTAAAAGTTTTATCTTTTCCTCTACCATTTCCTTAATTCTACTAGTGTACTCTCTAATGTCTTTAACATTTCCAAATCTCTCAATTCTATCTTCTTCTAAGAATACAACCTTAGATACCGCATCAGCACCTAATGCTATTATAGTTTGTTTATCTTCTATCATTTGGATATTATATAAACATTCCTTACCTTCTTTAGAATATCCCAAATTCTCCATATTTCCAACCATATTTTTTTGTCTATACATATAATATGGATTAATCTTTAAAGATTTTGCTAAATCCATGCTTTTTTCGTACATTAAAGATAACTCATCTTGTTTTTTAATTTGTATTCCCTTTTTTAAAATAAAATTCTCATAAAGAATAGAAGCTCTTTTTAAAGATAGTCCATGAACTGTTAAACTATCAGGTTTTAATTTTAATATTTCATTAGCTGTATAATTTACTTCCTTTATTCCTTCACCAGGAAGTCCTATAATCATATCCATATTTATATCATTAAAACCTAAACTTCTTGCTAAATTAAATTTATCTATAACATCATTAGCTGTATGCCCTCTACCTATCATCTTTAAAGTATCATCATTCATAGTTTGAGGATTAATACTTATTCTAGTAGTATTATATCTTTTCATACTCTCTAGCTTCTCTAAAGTTATGCTATCAGGTCTTCCACATTCAACAGTAAATTCTAAGATATCTCTATCTTTAACAAAGGCTATATATATTTCCTTCATAATAGACTCAAACTCTTCATTATTTACTGAAGTTGGAGTTCCCCCTCCAAAATAAACACTTTCTATATTTAATTTTCTTTCATCAACATACTTTTTTATCTCTCTAATTTCATATGTTAATGCCTCTAAATAAGGATTTACTAGTTTTTTATTACCACCAATTGGGTTTGCTGTGAAGGAACAATAAAAACATCTAGTTGGACAAAAAGCCATACCAATATATATAGCTATATTTTTTTCATCTTTATTTACAAGTTCTTTTTCTTTTCTTGCTACTTCAATACATAGTCTAGCCTTATCTTCTGAAGCTAAATGTTTCTTTTTAAATAATTCAATTATTTCTTCATCACTTTTTCCTTCTTCTAAATATTTTAATGCTATTTTAGAAGGTCTTATTCCAACTAGAATTCCCCATGGATAATAATCTCCTGTTAATTCTTTAAGAGAAGAAAATATTAACTTTTTAATATCTTCTTTAATATTATCTCCTATAGCAGATTCTTTGTAAAAATTTTTATATAAAAATGATACTTTTTTCTCATCTATATTTATAATATAGTCTCCATTATCTTCAAACTTAATTTCTTCTAATGGATAATATATATTAAACATTTGATATACATCATATCTATACTTTAAATTATTTAATTTAATTATTACTTCCATTTATTCTCCTTTTACACTAGGAATGGATTTTTCATCCTTTCGTGAATAATAGTAGATTTTGGTCCATGTCCAGGATAAACATTAACATTATTATCTAATATCATAAGTTTATTTTCTATACTATCAATAATTTCATTGTAACTTCCACCTAAAAAATCGGTTCTTCCAATTGAACCATTAAATAAAGTATCACCTGTAAACACATTATCTTCAACTAAATAACAAGTACCGCCTTTTGTATGTCCAGGAGTAAATATAGTTTTAAAAACTAAATTCCCAACCGTTATTTCTTCACCTTCATTTACATACTTATAAAACTTAGGTAGTTTACCAAATATCCCAGAAGAGTCCATTTCCATATATTCTTCTTCTGCTTTATTTAAATATACATCAACATTATATTTATCTCTCAGCTCTACAACAGCTCCATTATGATCAAAATGACAATGAGTTAAAAGTATTTTATCTATTTCTATTCCTAATAAATTAATCTCTTTAATTAAATACTCAGCACTTGCACCTGGGTCAATTATTGCTGCTTTATTTGTAGTTTCATCAATAGCTAAATAGCAGTTAGTTTGTAAAGATCCAAGTGGGTATGTTTTTACTATCATATTATTACCTCCTAACTAAAAACTCTTTTTACTATCTAATATTAAAGTAACAGGACCATCATTTTGAATGTCAACCATCATATGAGCTCCAAATTCACCTGTTTCAACCTTTAAATTAGTTTCTCTAAGTAACTCTACAAATTTATTATATAAAGAATTAGCCCTTTCTCCACCTTCCGCTTCCATGAAGTTAGGTCTTCTTCCTTTTCTACAATCACCATATAGAGTAAATTGTGATATAGCTAAAATATCACCTTTTACATCTAATAGAGATAGATTCATTTTATCATTTTCATCTTCAAAAATTCTTAAGTTTACGATTTTATCCCTTAAGTACACTAAATCTTCTTCACTATCTTCTTTTGAAATTCCAATAAGTAAATTAAGTCCTTTATTAATAGCTCCTACTATTTTATCTTCTACTATAACCTTTGAAGATGTTACTCTTTGAACTACAACTCTCATAATATCCCTCACTAATTATTCATTCTATAAACGTCCATAACACCTTTTAATCTTCTTATTTTTCTCATAAGTTCTTTTAGTTGTTCAATGGAATCAATTTTTATTTTTATATTTATCATAGCAACATTGCCTTTAGAAGACTTAGCATTTAAAGCATTTAAAGGTAATTTTGACTCTGTAATTATTATCATTATATCAGATAATATTCCAATTCTATCTTCAGCTCTAACTTGAATTTCTGCAACATATGCAGCTCCCTTAGCTGTGCCCCAAGATACTTCAACAACTTTACTGCTATCATAATTAACTAATGCTTTTAAGTTACTACAATCGCTTCTGTGAACAGATACCCCTCTCCCTTTGGTAATATATCCTTGTATTTCATCTCCTGGCACTGGATTGCAGCATCTTGCAAATCTAACCATTATGTTATTAACACCCTTTACTGTTATTCCATAAGAATTAGATGATACAGCTTTATTATTATTTTTATCAGACTTAGATATATGCTCATCTATACTTTTATTTAAATTTTCAGGTGTTTGCTTTTCAATAATATTTTCTTCTTTTAATTTAGCTATGTAGGCTGATGCAGATATTTGTCCTATGCCTATTGCAGCATATAAATCTTCCATGTTATGGATATTATATCTTTTTATAAATTTTTCATAACCATCACCTTTAGCAACTTCTGAATATATTACTCCCTGCTTTTTAAGTTCCTTCTCAAATATTTCTTTACCTTTATCTATATTCTCTTCCTTTTTAATCTTCTTAAACCATTGTCTTATTTTACTTTTAGCTTGGTTACTCTTAGCCATATTAAGCCAATCAATATTTGGTCCCTTAGCATTTTTAGAAGTTAAAACTTCAACTATTTCTCCTGTCTTTAACTTATAATCAAGAGGAACAATTTTCCCATTTACCTTTGCACCTACACATCTATTTCCAACATCAGTATGTATTCTATAAGCAAAATCAATTGGTGTCGCTTCACTTGGTAAATTAATTACTACTCCTTTTGGAGTAAATACAAATATTTCATCTGTAAATAAATCTATTTTAAATCCTTCTATAAATTCTTCCGCATCTGAAGTTTCTTTTTGCCACTCCAGCATATCTCTAAGCCAAGCTAATTTGTTTTCAAAAGAGATTTCTTTTTCTTCTTGTGTATCTCCTTCTTTATACTTCCAGTGCGCCGCTATACCATATTCTGCAGTCCTATGCATTTCAAAGGTTCTAATTTGAATTTCAAAAGTCTTCCCCTGTGGTCCTATTACTGTAGTATGAAGTGATTGATACATATTAGGCTTAGGCATGGCAATATAATCCTTAAACCTTCCTGGTATTGGCTTATATATTGTATGTACTATTCCTAACACACCATAACAATCTTTAACTGTATTAACTAAGATTCTTATAGCTGTTAAATCAAATATTTGTTCAATACTTTTATTTTTATTCACCATTTTTTTATAAATACTATAAAAATGCTTTGGTCTGCCATCAATATCACAATCTATTTCAGACTCCTCAAGTTTTTTATATAAGTCCTCTTTAATCTCTGATATATAAGTTTCTCTTTCAACTCTTTTTTCTGCGATTTCCTTAACTAAATCATAATACTCTTCTTCATGTAAATATCTAAATGATAAATCTTCAAGCTCCCACTTTATTTTAGAAATACCAAGCCTATGAGCTAATGGAGCATATATATCTAGAGTTTCTTTTGCCTTTTGCTTTTGCTTTGCTTTTGGCATAAATTTTAAAGTTCTTAAATTATGAAGTCTATCTGCAAGCTTTATAATAATAACTCTTATATCCTTAGCCATAGCTAAAAGCATTTTTCTTACATTATCAGCCTGTTGCTCTTCTTTAGTTTTATATTCTATTTTTCCAAGCTTAGTTACTCCTTGAACTAAATTTGCAATTTCTTCATTAAAAATATTTTTTATATCTTCATAGGTATAATCTGTATCTTCTATTACATCATGTAGAAGTCCAGCAACAATAGTACTCGTATCCATACCCATTTCTGCTAGTATTATAGCCACATCTATTGGATGAGTTACATATGGCTCTCCTGATTCCCTTTTTTGCTCTTTATGGGCCTCACAAGCTAAATCATATGCTTTTTTCACTATATTTATATCAATATTATTACAATTTTCCTTAATTTTCTGTAATAGGCTTTCATACATATGGGTAATCTCCTTTGATTTAGTCTAAAATAATTGGCTGGTTTTAACAACCAGCCATTTTTCTTATATTATATAATATTCGTCCCGATATTTCAACAATATTAAAACTCATAATCAACTAACGACATAACTTCATACTTATCAAGTTTCTTTCTTCCGTTAAGCCCAGTAAGTTCAATTGCAAAATCTAAACAAACAACTTCTCCACCTGCTAACTCTACAAGCTTTGCCACAGCATCAATAGTTCCACCAGTTGCTAATAAATCATCTACTATGGCTACCCTTTGACCTTTTTTTATAGCATCTTTGTGTATTTGCAATGTATCGCTACCATATTCTAAATCATAAGTTATTGATACTGTCTCTCCAGGCAATTTTCCTGGCTTTCTCACAGGTACAAACCCTATTCCCATGGCATAAGCTACAGGCACCCCGTATATAAAACCTCTTGCTTCTGGTCCAACTATTAAATCTATATTTTTATCCTTCAAGTGTTCTACCATTTTGTCTATAGAATATCTTAATGCTTCACCATCACCAATAACAGTTGTAATGTCTTTAAAGCTAATTCCTTCCTTTGGAAAATTGTCAATCACCCTTATTTTTTCCTTTAGATCCATGATAACTCCTCCATCACTAAAAATTATAAACTATATAATTATTATAACTATTTTTACTAAAAAATAATATGATTATTTCTTAAAAGTAATTAATTAAAATAATTATATAGTCATCTTTGATTTATTTAAATATTTAGTTATTTGTTCTGCTCTATCTTTTTTATTTGTAGTTAATAATTCTATAATTATACGTGCATTATCCATCATTCTAACTGCATTTATAGTCGGAGTGATTACATCTATAATTTTTAATATGCACTCATTATCCATTTGAACCATATTATAATAATTCATTATAGCTCTTAAACCGTAATTATTAGTGTTAATCAAAAATTTTCTTCCTTCTTTTAGTATGACACCATTTTCACCTTTTAATGGAACTTCAGCCCATTGTTCTCCTATAAGAATTAAATCTAAATATTTATTAATACTTTTAATGTTATAATAAATTGCAATTGCTTGCATTAACTTAAAAGTCAATCCACTAATAGATAAATTCTTATATCTATATTGACATCCTTTTTGACTAGGATTTATGTATATGTAATTTTTTTCTTCATTATCTTCTTTATTTTCCAAAACTATCAAATCTATCCCAAGATCCCTACAAAGCTTTTCTTCTTCTTCTGACTTTAAATCTAATCCTAAGGTTATTAAGAGCTGTCCTCCTAGAAAACTAACTTCATTTATTATACTTTCAGAAGTTATTTTAGAATTAGAATCTTCGTCATGGATTATATACTCCGTATCAGCATTTAAATACTTTAATACTAAGTTTAAAGATGATATAGCACATAGTCCATCAACATTTGGCACACCATAAATAACTATCTTTTTCCTATTATTTATAGCTTCTACCATATGTTCAATAGCTTTGTTCATATTTTTAAGTATAAAGGGATTATATCCACTAATATAATTTGGACTATAAATACTCTCCCAAAACTTACGCATTATAAACTCCTCCATAAAACTTAAGAAAACACATATATTATAATGTAAAATCTTAAATATTACAAATGTTTTCTTACAAAAAAAACAATAAACCTCCAAATTATTAAGGAGGTTTATATTTTTTTATATTATTTAGCCCTAAGCTATTTTAGTATTAGATTTTTTAGCTTGTTTTTTTCTTAAAAGAACCCATGTTGGTGCAGCTATAAATATAGAAGAATATGCACCTGCTGCTATACCTATAATTAATGGGAATGAGAATTCTCTAACTGTCGGTACAAATATATTTACAGCAATAATTGTAATTAATGTTGTTAATGTAGTATTTATAGATCTTGACATAGTTTGAGTTAAACTCTTATTAGCTATTTCAGTATCTGATGCTCTTCTCATATTCTTAGCATTTTCTCTCATTCTATCAAAAATAACTATTGTATCATTTATAGAATAACCAACTATTGTTAATACCGCTGCAATAAATGGTGTGTTAACTGGTATATTAAATATAGCAAAAACACTTATTGTTATTAATAAGTCATGTACAAGTGCTATAATTGCAGCTATACCATAATCCATCTTAAATCTAATTGCTATATATACAAGCATCGCACCACAAGCTATAAATAATGCGAAAATAGAATTTCTTGTAAGTTCCTTACCTATTGAAGCTCCTATTTCAACTTGTGATAATAACTTATTATCTTCTAAATTATACTTATCTTGTAAAGCCTTAAATACTTCTGATACCTTAGTAGTATCTAAATCCTTAGATTTTATTTCATATTGAGTGTCATTTGCTTCATTAGTAACTGCATCAGGCACTAATGCTTTTACAATTTCATCTGCTTCTGGTTTGTTAAAACCTGCTCCTAATTCTACTACCATCTTAGTTCCACCCTGGAAATCTATTCCAAAATTCAACCCTCTAGAAACGGTAAATCCTAATCCTATGATTATAAATATTAGTGAAAGGCTAAACCAAAGCTTAGTTTTTTCTATTATCTTAAGCATTCTTAGCCCCCCTTTTTACTCTAAATTGACCAAGACTCTTTAACAGTCCCATATCTACAGCTAAATTAATTAATGTTTTTGTTACTATTAAGGCTGTAAATAAACTTAAAAGAATACCTATCATTAAGGTAACTGCAAATCCCTTTACCGAACCTGAACCTATAAAATATAATATTATTGCTGCTATAAATGTAGTTGAGTTTGAGTCAACAATTGACGACATAGCATTTTCAAATCCAGCTTTAACAGCACTTTTAATTGATATTCCCTTTATTAATTCTTCTCTAATTCTTTCAAATATTAATATATTAGCATCAACAGCCATTCCAATTGTTAACAGAAAAGCTGCAATTCCAGGCAATGTTAAAGCTACCTTCATTTCTGCAAATACTAAAAGAAGTAAAGTAATATATAGTGTTAATGCAATACTTGCAAAAACACCAGGCAATCTATAATAAACTATCATAAATAAGAATATTAACCCTACCCCAATTGCTCCTGCTTTTAATGCATTAGGAAGTGCTTCCGAACCTAATTGGGCTCCAACACTTTCAACAGAAACTGCTTTAACTGTAACCGGAAGAGCACCAGAACTTATTATTCCTGATAATTTCGTTGCTTCATCCATTGATGACATTCCATTAATTACTGCTTTACCATTAGTAATTGCACTTTGAACTACCGGTGATGATACTACCTCATCATCCATATAAATGCTTATAGTTTTTCCTATGTTATTAGCTGTTACTTCAGCAAATTTATCTTGACCTTCCTCATTTAATTCTAATGAAACTACAGGTCTTGAAGTATCATCTAAAACAGCTGTTGCCTCTTTAACATCTTTTCCTGTTAAGACAACATTCCCATCTGCATCCTTAAATTCTAAGTTACCAGTTTTACTTAAACTTTCAACTATTTCATTTGAGTCATAAGCACCAGGTATGTCAATTCTTATTCTTTTGTCACCTTCTTCAGTAACTACAGTTTCAGCTACTCCAATTTTATTAACTCTAAGTTCTAATAATTGCTTTGTTCTTTGACGTACATCAGATGAAACATCATCCTCTTGTATTTCCATTAAAACTGAAACTCCTCCTTGAAGATCAAGGCCCTTTGTAATTGCTTTATCAAAAGACTTAAATTCCCAGCCTGCTACTACAAAGCCTTTAAAGCCTGCAAATGCTAGTGAGATAATAGCAACTATACAAAGTACAAATAATGTTAAGCTTTTGCTCTTACTTCTCCCTTTCATGTTCTTCCCCCTCTGGTACATTTTCTCTTAAATTATATTACTTATGTTAAGTAATATCAACAACTTTTTATATAGTTTGTATTTTATTACCATGTCCTATGCCAAATTTTATTAATTTATATAAATGTTTTCATTTTTATTAATTTATTTTTAAATAAAAAATGAAGAATTATAGATGAACTTTTTTACAAACTGCTAAAACAATTTAATTTTAACAATTTTTATAGGAGTTTTCTCCTTCATTCTTCACCTTCACTCTTCATTCTTTATTCTACTACAAGTTTATACCAAGCATACCAGATAAAAGCCCAATAAATAAGCATAATACAAACTTTATAAAATCATATATAGTTAAAGTTGCTTCTGCTCCAAATAATATTCCGATAAAATATAAGGATATGTAAAAAATACATCCTACAGCTAAACCAATAATCCACCCTTTACTGCCATACGATTTTACAGCTATTACAGAACCTAATACTAAGGCTAAACAGGAAATTACTACGTAGATTATATTAAATATTTTTTCTTCAATTGGAACTCTATTCATTACAAAAGAAAAAATAATAGTTGTTATTATAGTAATTACGAGTGCCCATGCAAGTCCTTTAAATACACTTTTAAAATAGCTTATCCAATCCATAAAAACTCACCCCCTAGTATCAATTTTATGATTAACTAGGGGGCATTATTCTTATTGTTCTACTTTATTTACTTTTGTAGCTATTCCATTTTTAGAAATCTTAAGTTTAGTTCTTTCAGCACTAGTTTCAATTATTACATAGTCATCTTCAACTATTATAATCTTCCCCATTATTCCGCCTCTTGTAACTATTTCATCATTCTTTTCTAAAGCAGTTAACATTTCATTATACTTCTTTGTTCTTTTCTTTTCTGGTAGTATTAATAAAAAATACATAAGAGCAAACATTAAAGCAAAAGGTATTACTAATGATAATATAGGTTCCATTGAATTCATTCCCTTCGTATAATAATATTTTTTATCATTTCATAATAAAAAATATATAACATTTAAGTGGTACTGTCAATTATGTTAACAGATGTTTAATACTTTAAGCTCTTCCATTCCATTCTTTTAGTTTTTGTTCTTTAAATTCCTTAAAATATCCTCCATCTATAGCTGCTCTTATATCTTCCATAAGCTTATTATAAAAATAAAGATTATGTAAAACACAAAGTCTCATAGCCAGCATTTCCTTAGCTTTAAATAAGTGTCTAATATATGCTCTAGTATAGCTTTTACATGCTGGACACTCACATCCTTCATCTATAGGTCTTGTATCTAGTTCAAATTTAGCATTCATTAAATTAATTTTACCGTCTTTAGTAAATACATGTCCATGCCTTCCATTTCTAGCTGGAAGAACACAATCAAAGAAATCAACCCCTCTATCAACAGCTTCTAAAATATTGCTAGGAATACCTACTCCCATTAAATAAATTGGTTTATCTTCTGGCAAATAAGGGACTACTGCATCTATAATCCTATACATTTCTTCATGAGTTTCACCTACTGCTAACCCACCTATAGCATATCCATCTAAATCCATTTTAGTAATTGTTTTAGCATGTTCTATTCTTATATCCTCATAACAACCGCCTTGATTGATACCAAAAAGCATTTGTTCTTTATTTATAGTCTCTGGCAGAGAATTTAGTCTATCCATTTCAGTCTTACATCTTTCAAGCCATCTAGTAGTTCTTGCTACTGATTTCTCAACATATTCTCTTGTAGATGGGTTTGGAATACATTCATCAAAGGCCATAGCAATTGTTGATGCAAGATTACTTTGTATTTGCATAGACTCTTCTGGTCCCATGAAAATCTTTTTCCCATCTATATGAGAAGAAAAATATACTCCTTCTTCCTTTATCTTTCTCATTCCTGATAAAGAAAATACTTGGAATCCACCTGAATCTGTTAAAATTGGTCTATCCCAATTCATAAACTTATGTAAGCCCCCAAGTTCTGCTACAACCTTATCAGATGGTCTTAAGTGAAGATGGTAAGTATTAGAAAGTTCTACTTGACATCCTATATCTTTTAAATCCATAGTTGATACAGCACCCTTTATAACTGCTAAAGTACCAACATTCATAAATACAGGTGTTTCTATAGTTCCATGAGGAGTTTCAAATCTTCCTCTTCTAGCTTTTCCATCTTTTTTTAATAAAGTATATCTTTTTTTACTCAAATTTTCACTTCCTCTTCTTGTTATTCTTTAATAAGCATAGAATCTCCAAAGGAGAAAAATCTATATTCTTCTTTTACAGCTGTATTGTAAGCATTCATTACATTCTCTTTTCCTGCTAAAGCAGAAACTAACATAATTAGTGTAGATTCAGGTAAATGAAAGTTTGTAATTAACTCATCTATAACCCTATATTTGTATCCTGGATAAATGAATATGTCAGTCCATCCACTTTGTTCTCTAACATATCCATTTTCATCTCCAATAGTTTCTAAAGTTCTAGTGGAGGTTGTTCCAACTGCTATAACCTTGTTGCCTCTTTTTTTAGTTTCATTTATTAAATCAGCATTCTCTTTATCTAAATGATAATATTCCGAATGCATAATATGTTCATTAATATCTTCAACCTTAACTGGTCTAAAAGTCCCTAGTCCTACATGAAGAGTTAAATAAGCTATATTAACTCCCTTTTTCTTAATTTCATTTAATAATTCTTCAGTAAAATGTAATCCTGCAGTAGGAGCTGCCGCCGAACCTTTTTCTTTTGAGTACACAGTTTGATATCTTTCCTTATCATCAAGTTTTTCCGTTATATATGGTGGAAGGGGCATTTCTCCTAACTCATCTAAAACTTGCTCAAATATACCCTCATAAGAAAATTCAATTATTCTATTTCCTTCTTCAACTATATCTACTACCTTGCATTTTAGTTTTCCTTCACCAAAGGTAAAGCTTTGCCCAATTTTAGCTCTCTTACCTGGTTTTGCAAGACACTCCCATTTATCTCCTTCTATTCTTTTTAAAAGTAAGAATTCAATTTTACCACCAGTTTCTTCTTTTTCACCAATCAATCTTGCTGGCATTACTCTAGTATTATTTAGTACTAATGTATCACCTTCATTTAAATATTCTATCACATCATGAAATGATCTATGCTCTATACTTCCTGTATTTTTATCTAAAACCATTAATCTTGAAGCATCTCTTTTTTCTAAGGGATGTTGTGCTATTAATTTTTCTGGTAGATAAAAATCAAAATCACTAACCTTCATTTTATTATCTCCTTGTCTTTTCGTAGTATATTTATCAAAACAATTTTTGTTGTTCTCCAGTTATTTTTCTTTTCCTTTTGCTTCTTCCTAAGTGTTCATAAGCCTTATCTGTTGCTATTCTTCCTCTTGATGTTCTTACAATAAACCCAGTTTGTAATAAATAAGGTTCATAAACATCCTCTATAGTTCCTAGCTCTTCTCCTATAAAATAGGATAAAGTTTCTATTCCAACAGGGCCACCATTAAAATTATCAATTATAGCTTCTAAAATTTTATTATCAACTCTATCAAAGCCTTTATTATCAACTTCTAATAATTCTAAAGCTGCTTTTGCTTCTTTATAACTTATTAATGAATTAGAATATACCTCTGCATAATCTCTAACTCGCTTTAATAGTCTATTTGCTATTCTTGGTGTACCTCTTGAACGTCTAGCTAGCTCATATGCTCCTTCTTCCGTTATATCGCAATTAAGAACAAATGCAGATCTTATTATAATTTCTTTTAACTGCTCCTCTGTATAGTATTGCATATCACAAAGGACTCCAAATCTATCTCTAAGAGGAGAAGTAAGCATTCCTATTCTAGTTGTAGCACCTATTAAAGTAAACTTAGGTAAATCTAATCTAATAGACTTTGCTGCAGCTCCTTTTCCTATTACTATATCTAAAACATAATCCTCCATGGCGGGGTATAATATTTCTTCAACATTTCTATTTAATCTATGAATTTCATCTATAAATAAAACATCATTATCTTTTAAGGTTGTTAAAATAGCAGCTAAATCTCCCGCTCTTTCTATAGCCGGTCCTGATGTAATTTTAAGTTCTCCATTCATTTCTTTTGCTATTATATTAGCTAAGGTTGTTTTTCCAAGTCCAGGTGGTCCATATAAAAGAACATGATCTAAAGATTCATTTCTATTTTGTGCAGCCTTAATAAATATATTTAATCTTTCTTTAACTTTATCTTGACCTATATATTCTTGTAAAGTTTGAGGTCTTAAACTTAATGTGTTTCCATCTTCAAAAATCTCCTGTGGCGTTATTATTCTTTCCATAAACTCACCTCTAACCCATAAGAACTTTTAAACAATTTTTTATTATATTCTCCAAGCTATCAGTCTTATCTACTTTCTTAAGAGCAATTTCTGCTTCTTTTTCAGAGTATCCTAGTGCTAATAAAGCTCCTAAAGCTTCTGCTATATTACTTGCATTTTCAGGCATCATGTCATTAAAATCTCCTGAGTTTTCAATACCTTCTGCTAAATCTTCTTTTTTAATTTTATCTTTTAACTCTAAAATAATTCTTCCTGCAGTTTTCTTCCCTATTCCAGGAGCTTTACATAAGTGTTTTTCATCACCCATCATAATTGCATATCTTAAATTATTTATTCTACTAATAGAAAGTAAAGATAAAGCAGCCTTTGCCCCTACTCCATTTATAGATATAAGAAGCTTAAACATTTCTAGTTCATCTTTAGAATCAAATCCATATAAACCTAAAAAATCTTCTCTAACTATTTGCTCAAGATAAAGCTTAACTTCCTCATCAATTTTAGGCATAGATGACATAGTTGCTCCCGAGGTGAAAACCTTGTATCCAATTCCGTTATTTTCAACAATTATATAGTCTTTATTTATACCTTTATATTTTCCTATTATGTATTCGTACATACAACTACCCCTCCCTTATGCTCATTAACCATATTAATCTACACTATACTTTATCATTATAGATAAAATAATTCAAGGCAAAAAAACGAGGCTACTCAAGCAGCCTCATAACTAAAAATATATAATAATGTTTATATTTCTATATAATTACTATTTTTTATTTTAAAAACTACTTTCAATAGTTTTTAATCAATTTTACATTCTAAATTCTTTATTATTCATTTGTAACTTATCTATCATTTCCTATAAAAAATAATGCCACTGTTCCAGGCCCCGAATGGCTACCTACTGCCGGACCTATATTATTTATAATAACATCTTTAACATTCAACTCTTTTAATATTAACTCTCTTAAATGTTCAGCATCCTCTAAACAATCTCCATGACTTATAAAAATAACTTGTTCTTCTGGATTTACAATTCTCTCTTTTAATTTTTCTTGTAATGCCTTTATAGATTTTTTTCTTCCTTTAACTTTTGACACAGGAATTAATCTACCTTCATTATCTACATGCATTATAGGTTTTATGCTTAACATTGTACCAACAATAGCTACCGTGCTAGAAATTCTTCCGCCTCTTTTTAAGTGATTTAAGTCATCTACTGTAAACCAATGATTTATTTTAAGCTTGTTTTCTTCTATCCAGTTTATTATTTCTTCTTTATTTTTTCCTTCCTTAAGCATATTAGTTGCGTAATATACAATAAGCCCAAGGCCCATTGAAGCACTTTTAGTATCAATTATTGTTATATCAGCGTCTTTCATATCTTCTAAAACAGTTTCTTTTGCTAACCTTGCACTGTTTATACAACCACTTAACGCTGATGAAAATCCAATATAAATAATTGAATATCCTTCTTTAACAAACTTTCTAAAACCTTCTTCAAAAGTATTTACATTCACTTGAGATGTTGTTGGCATTTCTCCTTCTCTAATAAGATTATAAAAATTCTTATGAGATATGCTTTCACCTAAATCATCAGGTATGTCCTTACCATTAATATTAACTCTTATAGACATAACTTGAATATTATTTTCTTTAACAAAGCTTATAGGTAAATCACAACAAGAGTCTGTGAAAATTATAGTTTTCATCATCATACCTCCTATTATTTAGCCAGTTTTTTCTATTAATTATAATTCTTCTTCTTTACTCTGTCTAGAGATATTAAGTAATATTCCAACAGCTCCTAAATTAAATACCAGGGATGTTCCTCCATAACTAATAAAAGGCATTGGAACTCCTGTTACAGGCATAGATCCACTTACTACCGCTATATTAATTATAGCTTGAATTGCTATAACAGAAATTATTCCTATCCCTAGTAAAAACCCATAATTATCTCTAGCTTTAATTGCTATAGTTGCTCCTTTAATTACTATAAACATAAAAATAACAATTATTGCAACGCAGCCAATTAATCCCAGTTCCTCACCTATAATAGCGAAAATAAAATCATTATGGGGCTCAGGCATAAATAAAGCCTTTTGCCTTGAATTCCCAAGCCCTACGCCGAATATTCCTCCTGACCCCAATGCATAAAGAGATTGTATTAATTGATAACTATCTCCAGAAGGATCTGCCCAAGGATTTAAAAAGCTAGTTAATCTATCTAATCTATAACTTTGAGTAAATATTAAAGCTATACCTGCTGCTAAACCTACTGGAACTAATGAAAATAAGTGACTAAGTTTAGCACCACCAACTAATATCATTATAAAAGCAACCATCATAACTATAGCTGTTATACTTAGATTTTTTTGAAGTAATATTAATAGTGCAAAAACTCCTGCTATAGCTAAATAGAAAATAGTTCCTTCCTTAAATTTTCTTATTTTTCCCTTCCTTTTATCTATTAATAATGCTAAATAAAGCACAACTACATACTTAGCCAATTCAGATGGTTGGAAAGATAGAGGTCCAAGTCTTATCCACCTAATGGCTCCATTTATATTAGCGCCTGCAAATAATACTATTACTAGGAATCCTAAAGTAATTAATACTAACCATGGTGTCCATTTCTTATACAAATGATAGTCTAAAGACATGGTTAGAAACATGCCTACTATTCCAACTGTAGACCAAATTATTTCTTTTATAAAATAAAACTCTGAATTATATACATCCTTTTGATATAAAGCATAATATGAGCTTGATGAATATACCATAACTATACCTATAAAAAGTAACACTAATATAGCACATAATAATCCATAATCTATACTTTTCATACTATACTTTTTTTTCTTTCTTTTTAAATTGCTCTCCTTTATATTTGACTTTTTAACTTTATTCATCTTATCTCCACTCATCCTACTCTTTTAAACTTAATGTTACCTTTGTTCCTTTTTCTATAAGCTTTCCAGCTATAACATCTTGTCCATCTACTATTCCTACACCATTACTTCTAAAGCTTATATTTAAACTATTTAAAATATTTGTAGCTTCTTCTAAAGTTTTCCCCTTTAAATCTGGCATAATAAGCTTATTAGAATCTATTTTATCACCTGGTAAATTAACGCTAATATTCGCTCCCGCTTCTACTAATGACCCTGGATATGGCTCCATGTTAGTAACCTTAGATGCTGTATTGTCAACCATAATATTTAAGTTAAGCTCTTCTAAAATTTTCTTTGCATCCTTTATGCTTTTCCCTCTTAATTCAGGAACTACAACTTTAGTTTTTTCTAAATACTTTTCCTTGTACACTTGTGAGTCCATATAAGTAAATAATTCTGTTAACAGTGACTTTAATATTGGGCTAGTAACCGGTCCCCCGTAATATTGACCAGCACTTGGTTCTACTACTTTAATGTATACTGTAACTTGTGGATTATCGACAGGATATAATGATAAAACTGAAGCTATATACTTATCTGATGAATATCCTCCATTTACAGTATCTACTGTTTGAGCTGTTCCTGTTTTTCCGCCAACTCTTCTATTCTTATCCCCCATAAATGCTCCAATTCCTCCACCTGCATTTATAGTTCTTTCTAAGTAATCTCTTATAATAGCAGTTGTTCCTTCTGATATAACACCCTCTTTAACAGTTGGTGTTAAAACTTTATCTATTACTTTTGTACCATTACTTGCTTCGTAACTAATTTCCTTCATAATATGAGGTTGAATTAAATCCCCACCATTAGCTATAGCATTAAATGCTTGTAATAATTGAAGACTATTAGCTGTATTAGTTTGACCAAACGCAATTGTTGCTAAATCCATCTCACTCATATCACTAACAGATTTAACTATCCCCTCAGATTCTCCTGGAAGATCAACTCCTGTTAATTGTCCAAATCCCAACTTGTCTATATACTCTTTTAATTTTTGATTTCCAAGTCTTGCTCCTACCTCCATAAACCCTACGTTACATGAATTTTGTAAAATTTCTGCAAGGGTTTGTGTGCCATGTCCTGCTGTATTCCAACATTTTATCGTAATTGACCCAAACTTTACTCCCCCATCACAATAAAAAGTATCACTTTCACTTACAACTCCCTCTTCTAAAGCTGCTGCTAAAGTGAAGTTTTTAAAAGTTGATCCTGGCTCAAAGGAATCACTTATTGCACCATTTCTAAACATACTTTGAAGTTTATCAAAATCATTATCCCCTTGAAAATTCTCATAATCTTCATATGGAGTATTAGGATTAAAATCAGGCTTATTAACCATGGCTAATATTTCTCCATTATTAGGGTTCATTACAATAATAGTTACTTCCTTAGCCTTATTATCTTCATACCCTTTTTCTGCTGCTTTTTCAGCAATTAGCTGTATATTTTCATCTATAGTCAATGTAACTGTTTTTCCATCAACTGGACTAGTGTATTTCACAGTTTGAAAAGGTAATTCATCTAAACTCCCATCTACTTCAGCAATCTTATATCCATCTAATCCTTTAAGTTCATAATCATATTGTAGCTCAATACCATTTAATCCTTTATTATCATCATTTACACTTCCCAATACATGAGATAAGAAATTATCATTTGGATAATATCTTTTAGGACTAATAGAAGTAACTACTCCATATATATTTAATGCTCTAATTTTATCTGCTAATTCTTTATTTATTCCCTTTATAAGATTACTTGTAGTAACTTTAACTCCATCCTCACTAATAGGATTTAATTTTTCCTTAACTTCTTCTAAAGCTAATCCTGAAGCCTCTGATAATTTTTGTGCTACTTCATCTTTTGTTATTTCTTCGTCCTGTATATATATATCTATTGCTTCTAAATCTAAGTCAACTCTATAAACATCAATAGAAGTTGCAAGAATCGAGCCATTTCTATCAGTAATATCACCTCTATCTGCTTCAACTGTAACTTGAGAATTCCATTGTCCCTGAGCCATATGCTTGTACTCTTTACTTTTATAAATCATAATATATGTTAATTTACTTATTAGTAATAAAAACACCAAGCAAACGGATATAGTCACATATAGAGCTCTTTCTCTTGAATTATTCTTACCTTTACTGTCTACTTTTCCCTTAGCACTCTTAAATCTTCTTTCCATTCTAAACCCCCAAGGTTGTAATTATATTTTCCTAAGTTCTATTATTTAATTATAACAAAAATTAAATAATTATGTAAATCAATACATTATTCTTAACTTAAATAAAAGTAAAAGTGAAAATTCACTTTTACTTTTCATGAAACAAATCTAAATATTCTTCATATCCTTCTTCCTTCATCTTTTCTTTTGGTATGAATTTTAAAGCTGCTGAATTAATACAATATCTTAAGCCACCTAATTCTTCTGGTCCGTCACAAAAAACATGACCTAAATGTGAATCTGATGATTTACTTCTTACTTCTGTCCTTATCATTCCATGACTTCTATCAATGTTTTCCTTAATTAACTTCCTATCAATAGGCTTTGAAAATGCAGGCCATCCACATCCTGAATCAAATTTATTATCTGATACAAATAAAGGTTCTAAAGATACTATATCCACATAAATACCTTCTTTAAAATTATCGTAATACTCATTAAAAAAAGGTGGCTCTGTACCATTTTCTTGTGTAACTTTATACTGTAACTCAGTTAATTTATTTTTTAATTCCTCTTTACTATATTTTTTCATTTTCCACCCCTCCATTTACTTATAATATTATATATATTATATATGTATCCAGAAATTTTTTCTATTTATTCTTAGTTATAAATAATCTTTTTACAACAGTTTGTGGTGGCTCTGACTTTGTCATTGCTTCACTAACTCTCATATAAACTAAATCACCTTTTTCAACTTCTATATTTTCTTTTTTATCATTAGTTGAGTTCATAATTTTAGTTTCATCATTAATTATCCCTACAACTTTAATCTTATTTACTTCATTTCCTTTTATATATCCTTCTACTGTTACCCTAATAATCTTATCTTCTTCGCTCTTTTGAACTTCAATTACTTCTCCCATTACTACAGGACTTTTGCTATTCATACCCTTTTCTGGATCTGCTCCTATTAGTATAAATGAAAATACGAATATAGAGCAAATTACTATTAATGATTTTTTAAACTTCATAAAAAAACCTCCTAAAATTAAAATCATTAATAGTTTTGATTTATTTTATATAAATATTCATTTAATTTTACTTCTTAGAAACATAGGGATTATCCTTAATATAAAATCTCCATAAAAATTCTTTAGCTTCCTCAGCATAATCAATTCCTATTCTCGTTGTTTCTACTATTTCAAAATTTTTGTTTGGATTATATTCTAAATATATATCTTCTTCTAAATATAGTTTTTTATAATTATCACTTCTTGTTATATTTAGAGCACTACAAAGCTTAGATGGCCCATTTGTTAAATTCTTTTTTTGATATTTAGTTAACTCATTATAATTTTTGTTAAATCTTATATTTGAAATTAAATCAAAATTGTCTAAAGGCTCTACCGCTCTAATTAATACAGCTTCTGGTTCATTTTTTATATTAGTTACTATATTAAAGCAATGATATAATCCATAAATAAAGTAAACATAGGCTATTCCACCCTCTTCATATAAAGGCTTAGTTCTTTCTGTTCTTTTATAATTATAAGCATGACATGCTTTATCTATTGCACCTATATAACTCTCAGTTTCTACAATCATTGTTTTAATCTTAATTCCATTAACTTCTCTAACAATATAATCTCCCAATATACTTTTAGCAACATCTATTGCACCTTTTTTATAAAAATCCTTGCTTATTATCATCTTATATCTCCACAAAAAGTATTTTTTATTTATTATAACCTATTTTAAATTATTATTATTAATTATCAAAAATATAATTTATAATCAATACACTAATAAGATATTTTTAGCATTAGTAATTTATTGAGAAATGAGTTAATAAACCTAAATGAAGAAAAAAGAGCAAAGATAAAGGAGCTATTAAGCCCCTTAAATCTTTGCTATTTTAAATTTTTTAATGATGCTAGTGTTTGTTTATTATCTTTATAATTAATATAAATATCATTATTCACAGTAGAAATTTTAATATATGGTCCAGTATTACTTTGAATATAAAGCTTCACCTTTTCTCCACTTTTCAATTTAAAATCACCTTTTTTAACAAAACCCCCATCACTATAACCATTAACCTTTAAGGTTACTTCTGGTAAACTTTCTATAAGCTCTATTGATTTAATATCTTGCTTTTTTATGCTTGTACCAAAACTTCCATCAATAATAATAGTATTTTCTGTTACTTTAATTTTATTTGGTTCAGCACCAAAGGAAAATGTTATTAAGGTTATTGAAAATGCTACAAAAGCAATTATTATAATTACAATAGTTTCCGCTTTATTCTTTTTATTATGATCAAATCTTTGAATATAAAATAAATATCCAAAAATCACCACAAGCATTAATATAATAAATGGCAATATTGAAATACTATAATATTTAGAAGTCATCGACCCTAAAAATAATATAAAAGCTATTAGGTAACACATTCTACTCATGTGCTTAGCAACATTTTCTATATCAATTCTTGCTTTTTCTTCCTTAGATGCAGTATTATAACCTGCAATTAGCCAATAGCACTTATATCTACTTATTGCTATTCCAAGAAATACAAATAACAAACTGACAATAGAAAAAATAATTATATACGCCATTATTAACCACCCTTTTAAGCGTTTAGGAATACCCTTTATTAAGTTAATTATATCATCTTTACTTATAGTGTCAATATAAAAATATAATTTTTACCACTCTATATTTAATATATCTACTTCATCTTTAATTAAAGATACTTTATACCCTTCATATATTAGCCATGATATAATTTCACTTTTTATTTTCTCATCTTCAGTAATAAGAATAGCTGATATTTTATTTATTTTTATTTCTTTAGCATAATTTATATTTTCTAATATTTTATTTTTTCTATCTTCTAATAAGATCTTTTCCATGTAACCACTCCCTTTTAACTATTATTATTCTTATAAATAGGATATTATGTTAATTATTTTCTGGGAAATATTTACATTCGCTAAAAACAAAAAAAAACTCCCTAAGGAGTTTTTCATCATTTTTAACTCTTAATTTTAATTATTAGATAGCTCTTTTATTACTCCTATTGCAACACCTAAAATACTTACATCTTTATTTTCTAATTTTATAGGAGAATATAGAGAATTGGCTGGCATTAATTTAGGTGATTCGCCATTTAAATTTAAAGTTTTTAATGTGGCCTCTCCATCCAAGCTAGCTGCCACAATATCATTGTGATTAGCATTTAATTGTTTTTTTATTACAACTAAATCTCCGTCACAAATATTTTTATCAACCATTGAATCTCCCTTAACTCTTAAAATAAATGAATCTTTTCCTTTTTCAAGCCAATATTTAGGTAAATGGAAAAATCCTTCTATATTATCATTTATCTCTATAGGATTACCTGCAGCTATATTATTAAACATAGGTATATCAGCTAATTCATTTTCAGCATATACAGTATTTTCATCATCATCATATAGTTCTTTATTATTAGATGAAGTATCTATATTAAATTCAACTATATTTTTATTTTTTAAATTAACATACTTATATCTCTCAATAGTATTAACTTTCTTTTCTTTCTTCTCAAATTTTAATTTAAAGTTAAAACTCTTTCCTTTAACATCAACACCTAAAGTATTAAATTTTCTTCCCTTTATCATCCATGAGTTTTCATTATTATTTAATTCACTATTTAATATAAAAACAAACGAAGAGTATGATCTTTCTTTATAAAGTCTTTTAACAAAATCTATTTCAGCTTTTGTTAACTTCTCAATATCATCTAAAATTACATGACTGTATAATCCCTTAAATCTTTTTAGATACGAAATAGCAAATAATACATGATCATATTCATCTACAAAAAAATCACTTAATAATTTTTCATTATATAATTCTTTTATTTTATATATACTTTCCCTTGTATAAGAATTTTTTTTAATTCTTTCTTTTCTACCTTTTCTATCAACTGATAAATACTCTTCTAATTCAAAATTACTAGCCTTTATCCAAAGAATCTCATCTAATAAGAATTCCAAACTTATTTTTTTTATAAACTTTGATTTTCTACAAAAATATTCTATTTCATCTTTTAAACCACTCAATATCTCTATAGCTTGGCTTCTATTTATTTTCTTAAAAATTTGTCCCTTTTCTCTAATATAAGCATTATAATATGTATTTAAAAGTTCTTCTAAAGTAACAATACTAACTCTTTCTTTATCTAAAGAAAATAGTGAATAAAAGTATTCTTTATTATTTTCTTTGTTATAAAGCTCAATAGCATCCATATTTTTGCTATAATTTGATGTTACAAACAATACTTTATCATCTTCATAAAGACAATAATTATTTTCTAAATTTAATGCCTTATAAATTGATACAGTACTTTTACCTGTTCCTTCTTTACCTTTTAAAACCTGGTAACCAGAAGATCTATGTCTTATAAACTTATCTTGAGTTTTTGTAAATTCCATTATCTCACCGCCTAATCTACGTCCAATTATTTATGTATTATAATAATATATTCATTATTACTATAAGTCAAATATTAACTAATATATTTTAATTAATCTATTTTCTAAAATTAAAAAGCTTATGAAAATATTTATATAAATATTTTCTAAGCTTTATATAAGTTTACTGTTAATATATTGTGCTTACTAAATAAATGGATTATAGAATCTTCCATTGTTAGCTTTAGCTGCTATAATAGCTAAAACTAATAACAAAACAGAAATTCCGATAGTTATATAGTCTCCTTTTTTAAACTCTCTTGCATTATACCAAGTACGTTTTTTATTCTTACCGAATGCTCTTAGTTCCATAGCTGAACTTATAGTTTCTATTCTTTCTAAACTTGAAAATATTAATGGCATTAATATTGAAGCTGAATTCTTAATTCTTTTTGTTAACTTTTCTTTTTTAGACATATCTATTCCTCTAGCTTGTTGTGAAAAAGATATCTCTTGATAATCTCTTTGAACATCTGGAATATACCTTAAGGCTATAGAAACAGAGTAAGCTATTTTATAATTAACTCCTATTTTATTTAATGAAGCTGCAAATTCGCTTGGATTAGTTGCAACCATAAATAATAATGCCATTGGTATAATTGAAAAGTATTTTATTGTTATATTAAATTGATAAAATAATTGTTCTAAAGTAACCGTATAAGGTCCAGCAATTTTAAACAGCTCAGTTTTGCTACCGTAAATTTGAACACCTTCATATGGTGAAAAAATAAAAATTGCCACATTATTCAATAGTAAAAATATTAGTATAAAATAAAGTACAAAGGATATTTGTTTAAATTCTACTTTTGATATTTTAAAAACAACTATGCTTAAAAGAAGCATGAAAATAAGTAATCTTGTATCATAGGTAATCATAGATGCTACTGCCCATATTATGAAAGCAATTAACTTTGCTGCCCCTGTTAACTTATGAATAGGGGAATCTATATTTGAATACTCTAACATTTTACTCATCTGCTCTAATCCTCCTGTCATAGTCTATAAACTTTTTCACAAAGCTTCTTGGATTTTCTAGCTCAGACTTTATTGCCAAATCATATAAAGATGTCTCTTTTAAATTAGCTTCTATGATAACATTTTTATCTGTTATTACATTTGCAGCAATATCATCGCATAATTTTAACCCATTTGAAAATACTATAGCTCTATTTGTATACTCTAGCATTAAGTGCATATCATGGGTTATCATAATAATTGTAACACCTTTTCTATTTAATTCTTTCAAAAATTCCATTATTTCAGTATAATGCTTGAAATCTTGTCCTGCTGTCGGTTCATCTAAAATGATTATTTCAGGATTTAATATAAGAATCGATGCTATTGTTACACGCTTCTTTTGTCCAAAACTAAGAGCTGAAATTGGCCAATTACGAAATTCATATAATCCACAAATCTTTAAAGTTTCGAATACTCTTTCTTTAATTTCTGATTCTTTTACTCCTCTCACTCTAAGGCCTAGTGCTACTTCATCAAATATCATAGTTTTAGATATCATTTGATTTGGATTTTGCATTACCATACCAATTTTATCTGCACGCTCTTTAATAGTATCATTAATTAAGTTTCTTCCATTAAATAATATTTCTCCTTCATTAGGCTTATAGAAACCACAAATAAGCTTTGATATTGTAGACTTTCCTGCTCCATTTTTACCAACTATACTAACCATTTCACCTTTTTTTACATTAAAAGAAATTCCTTTTAATGTGTCCCTATTTTTGTCATATCCAAACTTAACATTTTTCAATTCTAATATGGTTTCATTATCAGTATCCTTGCATTCCTCAACAGTCTCATTATACCAATTTTTTAGTTTATCCTTACATTTATCTAAATTTAATTTATTTATATTTTGCGGATTAATATCTGAAGTAACCTCACATCCAGCATATCTTAAAGCTGTTATATAAAGCGGCTCGCGAATTCCTATTTCAGGTAATATATTAGTGCTTAATAATTCTTTTGGCGTCATATCTGCAATTATTTCACCATTATTTACAACTATTATTCTATCTACATCACAGTGTAGTACATCTTCCAATCTATGCTCTATAATAACTATAGTTTTATTTGTTTCCTTTTTAATCTTATCAATTAATTCAATTGCATTCTTACCCGTAGCCGGATCTAAATTTGCAAGTGGCTCATCAAATAAAAGTATATCTACCTCTCCAACCATAACCCCTGCTAATGTTACACGTTGCTTTTGCCCCCCTGATAAACTGTGAGGCGCTACATCTAAATGATTATCTATATCAACAATTTCAGAAACTATCTTAACTTTTTCTTTCATTTCATCTTGTGACACACATTCATTTTCTAATTTAAAAGCAATATCTTCAGCTACAGTTAATCCAATAAATTGACTATCTGGATCCTGAAGTACAGTTCCAACTGAATTTGACAGTTCAAAAATACTCATTTCCTTAGTTTCTTTACCATTTATTTTTAAACTTCCTGAAATACTTCCTTTATAAGAAAATGGAATTAATCCATTTATACAATTTGAAATTGTACTTTTCCCCGATCCTGATGGACCAACAATAAGAACTTTTTCACCTTCATATATAGTTAAATTTATATTATTTAATGTTGGCTTTGCTTGAGCTCTGTATTGGAAGGTAAAGTTATTGAACTCAATTACAGGTTTTTTCATAGCAAATCTCCCTTTACACAAAAATATAATGTTAAAAACTTTGTCTCCGATTTAAAATATTACTACATTTTTTGTAATATGTATATAAAAAAGTATTAAAATATCATATCTAGGTTCCGTCGCAATCTCCAAGGCACCTTGCTATGATATTTTAATACCTCAAAAGTGAAGGATAAAAATTATAAAAAGTTATGTACAGTTTAATCTTTTTATAATTTCCCCAAAGAATAAAAATACTAGAAACCCACAGCCTCCAGTATTTTATTTATATACTATTCTCTATCTAAGCTTCCTTTTTTAACCCTAGTTTTTGCATAAGTATAAACTAAAATAGTTCCTAATACTCCAACTGTAATTGAATTAGAAATTGCAGCTACTATTCCTTGTAAATAAACTTTATTAGCTGGCTCTGCATAGATAAATACATCTAATGTAGGTGCAATTAATAACCATGCAATCATATTGGCAATTACTTGATAAGCATTGAATAAAATAATTTCTTTTATTTCAAACTCTCCTTCATTAACCTTTAGCTTTTTCCATGATAATCCTAAAATAAGACCTACAACAGCTGAAGCTATAACCCAACTAAACCAAGGTGAACCGTAAAAGACCAAATCCTTTAAAGCATGTCCTATAAACCCTATAGACAATCCTGCTATTGGTCCATATAAAACTGCCATTAAGGCTAAAAATGCATAACTTGTTTCTATATTAGTATTTGGTATCCCTGTTGGAATTGAACCAAAACGACCTAATATCATAAATACAGCTGCACCTATTCCTATTGCAACTATTGTTTTAATAGATAAATTTTTTTCCATTATATTTCCTCCATATAAATGATAATTTTATTACATTACTATTATAATTTATTTTTACTCATATACAAGCCTTGGTGCTTTTCTAATTGATATTATCCAATTAGTACCTGTTTGTATATTATAAGCTCTCGAGAATGAAGCTTAATTAATAGCAACAGCTAAGTTATCTAAAGAATTAACATAAACCAACGTTTCTCCTACATAAACATCTACAAAAGATTTTGCATAAACCATTATATTTCTATAAGTTTCTTTTGGCCAATAAACTGTGTTTTGTATCAACCTATAAGATGCCTCCATATATTATATACATTATTAAAGGGCCTGTTTAAACAGTCCCTTAATTACAGGTTTTCACAATTTTTAATTAAATATATTCATTAATATTTTTGTATTTCTAACTCAGAAATAATAGGATAATGATCAGATGGGTATCTACCATCTTTATTATAGTATATAATTTCACTATTTTTAACATTAAATTCTTCTGTAACAAAAATATAATCTATATGAAGTCCCTTTTTTCTTCCTTTAAATTTACTTAATGTGGATAAAGAATAAATCTCCTTTTTAGTATCTTGTACAGCTATGAATTTCTTGCTAATATATTTGCCTTCCGATAAATTTCTAATAGCTTTGCTATTAGGACTAGCATTAAAATCCCCCATTAATATGGCTGGATAATCATCTTTTTTATGTTGATTTTCTATATATTCACCTATTTTTTTTAGTCCATATTCTCTAGCTTTAGGCAATAAAAAATCTAAATGTGTATTATAAACTCTAATTATATTACCATCTTCTAACTCAATTAAAGCAGTAGTACATATTCTTGGAAAAACAGAATACCAAACAGAACTACCTGTTTTTTGAGGATTTTTAGATAACCAAAATGTATTGTACTCTATTATTCTATGTCTGTTAGAAACTAAAATATCATTTCTCTCTATAAAATATTTGCTACTCCGTGGCATTCCTACAAAATTATAATTAGATATTTCCGAGGTAAGGTCATTAAACATTTTATTGTTTAATTCCTGAACTCCAATTATATCAAAATCATTATTTTTTATTAGTTCATAAACTATTTCTTTTCTTTTATCCCATCTATTATTAATATCTAAAGGAAAGTCTGTTCTTAAATTAAAAGTCATTACTTTCATGTCAATACCTCGTTATTTAGAGTTATTTAGCTGGATTAAAAATTCTTTCTTTAATATTAATTTTATCAAAAGCATATACAGCTAATAAGAATATTATACCACTTACTATTGGTTGTATAACCTCTAAATATAAAGTTGCAAGAGGAGCAATAAAGTTTCCGGACACAACAGCACCTGCTAAATAGTAACCAAAACAGCCCACAAAGCCAGCTAAAACCAATGCTAAAACATTTCTTTTACAAAGTAATTTATCTGATTTAGACGTAAAAAATAATACCATAATTGGTTTTATAACTATAGTTGGTATTACCCATACCATTCCACCAGTTAAGGCATCTGCAAGACCTGCTCCTACTCCTGCTGCAAGCATCGCATATGGTGTAGGTAAAAGTATGGCACCTAAATATATAAATGTATCCCCTAAATGAATATATCCTCCATTAAATCCTGTTGGTATTCTAGGTATAAAGGCAATTGTTGTACATATTATTGCTGCAAAAAGCGCTGCTAATACAATGTTCTTAGTCTTATTATTTGTGTTCATTAATTAAAATCAACTCCTTTAAAAATAACTCAAACATAATTCCCTCTTTTGTATCCGTATTAAATTTGGAAGTAAATTCTATGGTTTTATAAATAAATTTAGTTGCATTTTCTACACAATACTTTAAATCATGGCCGTTTAAAAGTAATCCTATAACTATTGAAGTAAATATATCCCCTGTTCCACTATAAGATTTATGATTAAAATTACTTTCTACTTTAAAAAACTTATTTTCTATTTTGTCATAAGCAAAATTAACTATTTTATTTTCTCTTATAATCCCCGTTATTATTACCTTTTTAGGCCCTATAGCTGATATCTTTTTTGCTATATCAAGTATATTTTCATCATTTGAATTATATTTATCATATTGTTCATTAATTAAGATGCATGCTTCTGTTAAATTCGGTGTAACTATATCAGCAATTGAGACTAGATTTTTCATTTTATCGCACATTTCTTTTGTAAAAGTGCTATAAACAACTCCATTATCACCCATAACAGGATCAACTACTATTAAAGAGTCACCTCTTTCATTAATAAAATTTGAAACTATATCTATTTGTTTTTCAGACCCCAAAAAACCACTATAAATACAATCAAAGTCTATATTTAAGTTGTCCCATGATTTCTTATAATTTATCATTTCATCAGTAATATCTAAAAAAGTAAACTTATCGAATCCTGTATGACAGGATAATACTGCTGTTGGAAACGGACAACACTGAACCCCTAAAGCAGATAAAACTGGTATTGCTGCAGTTAAAGAACATCTTCCAACTCCTGATAAATCATTAATTGTTGCTACCTTCTTGATCTTATTCATAAGTACACCTACTTCTAAAATTTATTCATTCCTTAATAATAATCCAAGAATTTCATTTTGTCTATTGTATCGGTACAATCCTTCAATTGCTTAATTAAGTATTTATAATTAAAGTGTTAACTAATAAAAGCACTTTCAAAAACAAAAAGGTAGATATACGTAACTTTATTATTCCTGTACTTTAATTTTAGGAATAATTATCTTACATATATCTACTTACATACTTAATTTTTCATTTATTAATTGTCTATAGTAAACTTAAAGCTCCATAGCTAAACTTAACACCTTATTACTTCTATTAATAAAATTATCCATTTCCTCTGGACTTAATTCTTTATTAGAAAGTAATGCTATATCTACTATATAATTACACATCAATTCAACTTTTTCTTTGTTTTCATCTAATTTTATTTGTGTTAATTTTCGTATTATAGGATTATTATTATTAACTATTAAAGTTTTTTCCTCGTTAAACATGTTCGGAATATCCATTCCTCCAAACATTTTACTCATTTCAGCCATTCTTCTAGACTGTTCAGAAACTAATATCATCGCTGGAGTATCAGAATTTCTAAGACTTTCAACTTTTACTTCCTTTATACCATTAGAAGATATTTCTTTAAATAAATCTTTTATTTTATTATTTATATCTTCTAACTCTTCACTATCATTATTTTTTAATGTATCTGAAATATCTGAATCGATTCTTGCAAAGGTTACTCCTGTTTCTTTAGACTCTAAAAAGCTTATAAAATGATTATCTAAAGAACAATCTAATACTAAAGCATCTAAATTAGCTTCCTTAAACATCTTAATGTATTGTGATTGCTGTTTTTCATCTGTTACATAGAAAACCTTATTTTCATGCTTTTCTTTATTTTCTTCAAGATATTCTTTTAAAGTTATATATTCTCCATTTAATCTTCTAAAAATTATTATATCTTTAATTTTTTCATAGAAGCCTTCATCTCTTAAACATCCATACTTAATAAATATTTGTATATCTTTCCAGAAGTTATTAAAGTTTTCTCTTTCATTTTTATAAAGATTAACTAATTTATCTGCTACCTTTTTAACTATATGCTTAGAAATTTTTAGTACATCTCTATCCTTTTGAAGGAAGCTTCTAGAAACATTTAGTGGTAAATCAGGACAATCTATTGTTCCCTTTAATAATAAAAGGAATTCAGGTATAACTTCCTTAATATTATCAGCAACAAACACTTGATTATTATAAAGCTTTACTTGACCTTCTGTTGCTTCTAATTCATGCTTTAATTTAGGAAAATATAATATTCCTTTCAAATTAAAAGGATAATCAACGTTCAAATGTATCCAAAATAAAGGATCATTAAAATCTAAGAACACCTTTTTATAAAAATCCTTATATTCTTCGTCAGTGCAGTCCTTTGGAGACTTCATCCATAATGGAGTTGTATCATTTAAAGGCTTTTTATCCTCACCTTTTTCTTCTTTACATTCATCTTCTAAATATATCTCTGTAGGTAAGAAAGAACAGTATTTTTGAATAACTTCTCTAACTTTATATTCATCTAAAAACTCTTTACTATCTTCATCAATGAATAAGGTTATAATGGTGCCTCTTTCATTTTTATTTGATGGAGATATTTCATATTCTGTTCCTCCATCACAAGTCCAAGTTACAGCCTCAGATCCTTCTATATAAGATAATGTATCTATTTGAACTCTTTTAGCAACCATAAAAGCTGAATAAAAACCAAGTCCAAAATGTCCAATTATATCCTTATCTTCCCCGATTTTCTCCTTATATTTGCTTATAAAATCTTCAGCTCCAGAAAAAGCAACTTGATTAATATATTTTTTTACTTCTTCTTCAGTCATACCAATTCCGTTATCAGTAAATTTTAAAGTTCCATTTTCTTTATTAACGGAAACAACAACCTTATAATTTTCATTTTCTTCTATCTTAGCTTCACCTAAGCTTTGTAATCTTTTTAATTTACTTATTGCATCACAACCATTACTAATAAGCTCTCTTATAAAAATATCTTTGTCTGAATAAAGCCATTTTTTAATAATTGGAAAAATATTTTCAGTATGAATTGAAATATTTCCTTTATTTTTCTCCATAAATAATCCCTCCTCTTACATCAAATCATTTTAGATAATCTACTAGATTATGTCAATATTTACTAAAGATCAATTTTAATCATTTTAGTTTTTTTATACAATTTAAATTGATAAATTTTCATTTTTCAAATTAAATCTTTAATTATCAACTACCTTAATCTTATTATTATTTATACCAATTACACTCAAGCCATTATTAATATACTCATTAATTATTTTAATAATTTCACAAGTTATTTTTTCTCCTGGACAAACTATTGGAATACCTGGGGGATATGGAACTATAAAGTCTTTTGAAATTTTATTTATAGCTTCATTTAAGTTTATCTCCCTATCCTTTAGATTAAATATTTCATATGGCTCTAAAATTTTTTCAGGATACGAATTAATAAATTCCATTGTACTTTCATTATTTTTTAATGTATTTAAATTAAGTTCCTTTATAGCTAAATATATTTTTTCAAAATCCTCTATAGTATTTGACGGAGATAAAATTAAAACTACACCTTTACTAAAACTCATTTCTGATTGAATGTTTTTTTCTCTTAAATAATCTAAAAGCTTATGCCCACTAAAACCATCCTTAACTATCATTAAATATCTACTTTTATCAATTGTATAACCACTTTTAACTTCTTTTTCACTTACTATATAAACTTTATTTAATGAGTTTATTTTTTCTGTATAATTTTCAGCTACTTCAATTAAGTTTTTATAATCTTCTCTTGCATAATTATCTAAATAATATCTAGCATAATCTAAAGATGCCATAATTAAATATGATGGTGAAGTTGTCATAAATGCTCTTAAGTAAAATTCAACATTATCACAATTGTTATTTACTAATAAAAAAGCTCCTTGAGTAAGACTTGGCAGTGTTTTATGGGCACTAACTACTACATAATCTCCTAGCTTAGCCATGGATTTAGGTAATCTTTCATTAAATCCAAAATGAGCTCCATGAGCACTATCAATAATAACTTTTAAGCCTATATCCTTTAACTTCTTTATTACATCTTCTATATCACTAGAAATTCCAAAGTAATTTGGTGAAGTTAATATTATTCCCTTTGGATTATTAGCCTTATTTAAAGCCCTAAGTATTTCTTCTTCTCTTGGAGGTAAAAATATTCCGAGATTTTCATCTATTACAGTATCAATATAAACTACTTTTAATTTTCTTAATATAAGTCCATTATAAATTGATTTATGACAATTTCTTTCAACTAATACTTCATCACCTTCATTAAAAGCTGAAAATATAGCAGCTAGATTACCCCCTGAGCTACCATTAACTAAAAAATAAGCTTTTTTAACTTTATATGTTTTAGCTAAAAGCTCCTGGGCTTCCCTTATTATTCCTTCTGGATTATGGAGATTATCTAAAGGGTCTACTTCTGTTATATCTAAATCTCCTAAACTATCTTTAAAAACTTCTCCTAATTTATCTTTTAAAAAAGCCTTACCACTTTTATTTCCAGGCATTGATAAAATTAAATTTTCTTCATTCTTATATCTTAATAATCCCTCTAACAATGGCGCCTTATTCATCATTTCTCCTCTTTAATTTATTATTATTTCTATAGATTTATTACTTAATACTTTTTTAGCAGAATTTAAAATATCTTCACTTGTTATCTCTTCAAGATTATCTAATTCTTCATCATAAATTTTATAATTACCAAACATAGTACTATATGTAGATAACTCCTTTGCAAGGATTATATTTTGTTCTTCTCTAAATAGTCTTTTTAATTTTATACTCTTAATATAGCTATTTTTTTCTTCATTTTTTATAATAACTTTATTATCTAAAACTTTATTTATAGCTTCATCAATTAAATTTAACGCCTTATCTAATTTGTCTTTTGATGTACTGAAGTTTATCTTATAGAGTTTTATATACGTTTCATAGGCTATCTTAGTTAATACATCATAAACAAGACCATTTTTTGTTCTTAAAACATCAAATAAAACAGAATTTACTCCCTCACCAAAATATTCATTGAAAATTTTAAAAGCCTTCATCTCATTAAAATTTAATGTATCTATTGGAAATATAATTTCTACTTTACATCCATTAGTACCTTTTTTAATATTCCTATAAACTCCAAAATTATCCTTATCATAAATTATATCTTTTTGATATGAAGTATTACTTCTTTCCCAAGCTTCAAAATATTTTTCAACTACATTTTTTATTAATTCAAAATCTAATGAAGATACTACAGCTATTGATAGGTTTTGTGGAATATAATTTTCATTATAAAAAGCTTTTATATCATTTAAAGTTATTTTTTCTAAATCATCAAATCTTCCTATTATGGGATACTTTATTCTTCTCTTCTCAAAACTATTTAAAAATAATTTATCTTCACAGAACTGTTCTAGCTCCTCATCCCACTCTCTTAACTCTTCTTTTATTACATCCATTTCTTCTTTAAATCCCTCTTCTTCAAAAATAGGATTTATAATTATATCAGAAAATATTTCTATGGCTTTTTCAAAATCTTCTCCAAGCATTGTTCCGTAATAAATTACATAAGGATAATTAGTCATAGCATTTTGAAAACCAAATATACTACTTAATTCTTTATTTATTTCATTTTCACTTCTTTTCTTTGTTCCTTTATAAACCATATGCTCTGTAGCATGAGCTAGCCCCATAAGATTTTTTTCTTTGCACGCACCTGCATCAACAGAAATTGAAATTGACGTAAGCTTAGACATTGTTTTTCTATAAATTAACTTTGTTCCATTATTTAACAATACTTCCATTGCTACCTCCATATATTTTATAATCCTATTTTAATATTTTTATTATAAAATGTAAAAATAAAAAAAGAGATAAACATTATATTCCTTGCTCCGTCGCATACGCTCAAAGTCAACCTCATACAATGTTTATCTCTTTGCAAACTGAAGGAAGGAAATTATAAAAGAGCTGCCATTAAGACAGCTCAGCTTTATTCTGCTTTTAAAGCAATAGCACATTCAATTCTTTTCTTTTGCATCTTGCAGCCTATTTCATACGGAATTTTCATATCTCCATTGAAACTGAAATTATTTGCTTGGCAACCTCCACTACAATAGAATCTTGCCCAACACTCTCTACATTTTGGCTTATTATATATATGAGCTTTTTTGAACTTCTTTCCAAGTTCTGAATTATATGTATCATCATATATAGTTCCAAGCTTAAATTCTTCTTTTCCTACAAATTGATGACAAGGATATACTTCTCCTTGAGGTGTTATTGCAACATATTCAAATCCTGCACCACAACCTGAAATTCTCTTATATACACATGGTCCACCATTTAAATCTACATTAAAGTGATAGAAGTTATATTCACCCTTCTTTTCTCTCTTTCTTCTTGCCATATCTTCATATAGCTTATCGTAGTTTTCCATTATCTTTGGTAAATCTTCTTCTCTTAAAGCAAGAGGATGTCCATCTTCAAGTACAACTGGTTCAATAGATACTTCATCAAAGCCTTCATTTACCATAGCCATTACATCTTCAAAGAAATCAGTATTTGCTCTAGTAAATGTACCTCTTACATAATAGGTTTTACCAGGAGTTCTCTTTTCAATCATCTTTTTTATGTTAGGTAGTATATCATCATAAGAGCCTGTTCCATTAACTTTAATTCTTACATTATCATTAACAGATTTTCTTCCATCTAATGAAAGAATAATATTTCCTAACTCCTTGTCCATAAAATCCATCATATCATCATTTAAAAGAGTGGCATTAGTTGTCATAGTAAATCTAATATTTTTGTTCCACTTCTTTTCATTTTCTCTAGCATACTGTACTATTTCCTTAACAGTATCCATTATCATTGTTGGCTCACCACCAAACAAATCTATTTCAATATTTCTTCTTGGACCACTTCTTTTCACAACATAATCAATTGCCTTTTTAGCAGTTTCTATAGACATAACACCTTTATGCCCATTATATTCACCCTCATCTGCAAAACAATATTTACATCTTAAATTACATCCATGGATTATATTTAAACAAACTGCTTTAATATAATCCCTATCATCCATTGACCCATGGGCTATATCTTCATATTTATCTTCAGAATATAGCATACCATCTTTTATAAGTTCTAATATTTCATCATAAGCTTCTATAATATTATCTTTATCATATTTATTTGATAAAAGTTTAATTGTTTCTTCTTTATCCTTCATTCCATCATCATGTACTAAATCATATACAAGCTCGTCTACTATATGAACAGCTCCTGTATTTACATCTAATACAAAATAATTTTCACCTTGTTTAAATTTGTGTATTAAAGACATCTTAATCCCTCCAAAAGCTATTTAACTAAAAAGTAAGCAGCAACCTATTGTTGCCGCTTTCTTTTTAATTAGTTTTCACACTCTAAGTTTGCAACTGTACATGAAGTTTTGCAAGCTGATTGACATGAGTTAGCACATTCTTTACAACCTGGTTTTACTAAGCTGTTTTTGATGTTAGTCTTATTGATTGTCTTGATATGTTTCATGATTATACTCCCCCATTCTTTCAAAATCCCCCACGATTATATCATAAAAATTTTAGTTATAAAAGATTAAATTTATAAATTTGGTTAATTTCTAATTATGTAACCATTATATGGTATCCTTACTCCAACCCCTGTTACATCATAATTATATTCTGTATTTTCTAAAGGACTTCTTCCTTCCACAAAATTTATTCCTATTCTATATAATGCCCTTACAGTTGCTTCACTATCTTGAATTACTGTTCCTGTTAATTCTCCCTTATTAATTAATTGCTTTGCTTCTTCTAACCCATCTACCCCAACTATTGGAATATATTTCTCGCTGTTCCCTATATTATATCCATATTTTTGTAACGCTTTTAAAGCTCCTATGGCCATAGAATCGTTGTTTGAAATTATAAGTTCTATGTCCTCTCCATATTCACTAAATAATTTTTGTATTTTTTCTTCTGCACATTCTCTTTCCCAATTACAGTGTTCTTCTGCAATTAAATTAGTGTTTATGCCATTATTATTTAAAGTTCTTATTACACATTCAGATCTTAGTTGTGCTTCTATGTTATTTACTTCTCCAGACAATAAAATTATATCTAATATTTTATTATCATTTTTATCTTTTATATCATTTTTTCTTAATTCTCTTAATATTATTTCTCCCTGAATATTTCCTGATTCACAAGCTTCTGTCCCTAAATAAATGGACTTTTTATAAGATTCTATCCAATTTAAAGAACTAGGCTCTCTATTAAAAAATATCACCGGTATGTCTTTTTCTTTTATTTTTTCTATTACTTCCTTAGATTTAGTAACATCAACCAAATTTAATAATATTACATCGACATTATCACTTAAAAGTTTTTCTATCTGAGAATTTTGTAATTCTTGGTTGTTATTAGCATCATAAATTGTTATTTCTATTATGCCTTTATTTTTACTTTCTATTTTTAATAATTCATTTTTTATAAGTTTTATATAATCATCTTTTTCTTTATATAGTAATACCCCAAATTTTATAGGGTAACTATTAGAAATAGCTTTTGGTGAACTACCAGATAAAATGCTAAACATTAAAAATATCAATATTAAAAAACTTATTTTCTTCATAATCTACTCCATTTATTATTATTTTTAAATATAGTATTTATTTATATTCTTTCTAAATATTTTATATTTATGTTATCTATTTACTTTTACAAATATTTAATCAGTAATTTTATCATTTAATGTTATATATTACATAAATATTTTTTCTGTTTTTCTATTGAAAAAAAATTCATTTTTGTTATTATATATTTAGACTTAAGTAGCTTCCAAGTGGAGTGAAACTGTCTTTTACAGAAGTATCTGGGGAGTGATTTGGGCAAATCACTCTTTTTTATTTAAAAAAAATAAAGGCAACTATATTTAAGTCACCTTTATTTGTTAAAAATATATATTTTTAGGTGGATTCACCCTTATATATTCTTCTATCTCTAAATAGTATTCTCCATCAAAGGATATTTTCCCCAAAACTTTTAACCATTCTCCTTCTTTAAATTTATCCTTAGAAAAAGTTTTTATCCCTATCATATATGAATCGGCAGCACAACAATTCATCTCTTCTCTTCCTAAAATAAACTTTTCCTCTTCATATTTATATACATGTCCAGTAAAAACTACATATCTCCCTAAATATTCAGCTCCCTTACTATTTAAATCTTCAAATATATAGTGATTCTCATGACTTATTTCAATAGCATTTTTGGCTAAAATGTTATTAAAACTTATTAATTCTTCTCTATCATCATAGCTATTATTTCTTATTAACAATAATACTCCAACAATTAAAGTAAAAATAATAGGGAGAAACTTCATTGAAGTGTCTTTCCTCGAATTAAAGCTTATCACTTTCATTGATTGCACTATAATAAAAATCGGCAATATAACTAAGGCTATATATAAATTTTTAGTTGTTTTTACACTTAGATAATTATAAATATCTCCTGAAATCATTAAATAACTTATATAAACAGTTATAAGAATTAATATTAATAACCAAATAAATTCATCTACATTAAATTTTTTCATAATCCTCCATAAGTAAAAGCTGTTAATAACAGCAGGTTAATATTTAATAATAAAGGTTAAAGCAGTTGAAAAAGCTAGTACAACTACTACAATTAAAAAAATCAGCTTGTATGCAAATGATTTTTTGAAATATGATGATATTATAATTGCATTTTTCAAATCTAACATTGGTCCAAGTATTAAAAAAGCTGATATTGCTGGAACTCCAAAATAACTTAAAAATCCTTTAGCTATGAAAGCATCTGCCTCTGAACATAGAGACAATAAAAAGGCTAGGGACATCATCATAAAAATTGGTAGTAATGTTCCCTTTGTATAATTAATTAAATATTCCTCTTTTAAAATAATAATAAATATACTAGATAAGAAAGATCCAAATATATAGTATCTCAGTATGTTAAAAAATTCCTTACTAGAATGTTCTAAGCATAGTCTTAACTTTGATTTATTATAAAAATAATCTACTACCTCACAACCGCAATCACATATATTTTCATATTGGCTCTTTATCTTAACTACTTCTTCTTTTTTATTAGTTAAAATTTCTATTAGAAATCCTATTATTATTGCAGATATAATTCCACCTAAAACTCTAATGAGAACTATCTTAGTATCATTAAAGGCATAGAAAGTAGATACTATAACTATAGGATTCACTATTGGTACTGAAAGCATAAATACTATGGCTACAGCAATAGGTACCCCTTTTTTTATTAGACTTCTTGCAATAGGAACTATAGCACATTCACAAATAGGGATAAAAATGCCTAGAATAGCTGCAATAATAATTGATATAAATCTACTCCTTGGTAATATCTTTTTTACTCTTTCTTCTGAAATATACATTTGAATAATTGAAGATATTATTGCTCCAATTAATATAAAAGGTAGTGCTTCCAATACCATACTGATAAAAATATTAGCCCATTTTATCATATAACCTTTTTTCTCCTCTCCTATTAAATAAAGCATTAATCCCTTTTAAGAATTCCCATTCTTTAAAATATTTTGAGGATTTCAAATCAAAGCTTAATTTGTTTATTGAGCTTGATAATATTATAGGTGCAGTATTATTAATTTCTTCTACTTCTTTTATTAATTCTATTTGCTTTTTTTTATCTAATAAATCTATATTATTTAATACTATTAATTTACTAGATTGTATAAAGGGAACTATTATTTCACCCATATTTCTTAAATATATCATTAAACTGTTACTATTTCCTATATAATAATTCCCATAGAAATTATATTTATTTTTTACATGTTTATCTTTAAAAATCTCTCCAATTAAACTTAATTTTTCTGTTCCATTATACTCAACAATAACCTTATAGTATTTCTTTTTACTAATTTTATTAATTAAAATTTCTTTTAGACCCTCAGTCTTTTCTAACCAGATTACTTCTATATTTTTTCTCTTACTTTGAATCTCTGTAATTCCTTTTTCTAAAAGTACAATTAATATATCTCTATTTGCACAAACCTCAGTATCCAAATAGGAATTTATAAAGGATGTTTTTCCTGAACCTAAAAAGCCACTTACTATTTCAACCCTAGTCTTCATTTTATCCCTCAATTAAATAGACTTTCTATTTCCTTTTTATTTAACTTAACTCCAATAAAAGAAATTACAGTATCCTTACTATTAGATATTTTTCTTATTTCAAACTCATCCTTTACAAAATCAAATTGTCCAAAGCTACCATCTATAAGCTTTACTATTCCCTTTGCTCTTAAAACTTCTCCAAAGCTAGTACTTGAAGAGATAAACTTAAACTTAGACACCAACTCTGATTTGGAAATCCTTTTATTTGGATAAATAGCAAAGCTTTCAAAAGTATCCTTAGCCTTATTATTTTCTATTGCCCTTAAATTTGCTTTTAAACTTTTATTTTCATTAATATTTTTAGTATTTATATTTCTTAAAATATCTAAAGAATTTATAACATTCCAATCCTCTGTTAATATAGTATTTTTTTTGCTTATTTTATTTATTTTTGCTATAACCTCCTGTAACTTATCTTTTTTTATCTTTTGAGTTCTACTTAAAATTATTTTTTTTGAATATATAATTTGATCCTCATAAAAATCTTTAAAATTATTAATATATAAATCAAATTTTTCTGGGTCTATTACCGTAATTACATTATCAACATAAACTTTTTCTTTTAGTCTTTCTTCTTTAAAAACTTTCAGTATATCACTTAGCTTCGCAACACCAGAAGGCTCTATTATTAACCTACTAGGTTCATACTTTTCTATAACCTCTAAAATAGCATTTTTAAAATCTCCCGTTACTTCACAACAAATACATCCTGAGTTAATTTCCTTTATTTTAATATTAGATTCCTTAAGAATTAATGCATCTATACTTACTTCTCCAAACTCATTTTCTATAATTACTATATTATCTTCATAAGCTCCATCTTTAATAAGTTTTTTTATAAGAAAGGTTTTTCCTGCACCTAAAAAACCTGAAAAAATATCTACTTTTACTTTCATTCTTCACCTCAAAATAAATAATATTATGTTCTAAACATTTTATGATAATAAGAATATATTTATTACAAAAAATAGAGAAATAGCCATTACTAACAATATATATATTATTAGTAATGGCTATTTCTTTATTATATATATTAATTTTCTTTAGTTACTAAACTTAAATTTTCAAAAGAATTTGTTAATATATATCTTCCTTCTCCAACTTTTATATATTTTAACCTAACTTTATCACCTACAGAACTTAAAGCAACCTCCCTAGAAGTTTCTGTAGAAACTGTAAATATGTTTTCTTGACCTTTTATTTTAATATCATATATACTAGTTCCATCTTTAACCACTAATCCTATTCTTTCTATTTCTCCATCTAAAACTTCTTCATTATTACTACCTTCAAGAGAAATATTCGTATTAGTCAACCCTTCCATATATTTATTTAAAGTAGATTGAAGAGAATCCCCAACTCCAACTATATTGTAGTTTTTAACATTTACCATAGCATATTGTTTTACTAACCCATTAGAATCCTTCAATGTCATAAAGTATGTTGGCTCATTTTGAATATTAATTAAATATGGTAATGTTGCTGTGTATCCATACTGCTGAACTTTTCCCTCTGCTGACTTCATACTTGCAGTTTCTGTAGCACCTGAAGTTTTATACATTTTTGTTTTACCAGTTCTTGTGTCAGTTAAAGTAAAACCAACTAACCCTTCATCATTTCCCACTGATGTTATTCCTGTATAGTAATAACAATCATCATTATTATAAATTAAATTCATTCCTTCAGTTGATTTTAATTTATTTTTATCACTAAAATTAAATACTCCATGCACTAACTCTCCCCACTTATCTATATAATTTCTTATATATCTATCTGGCTGGATTCTATCTATCCATTTTGGTGCATTTTCTATATCATATACTTTAGATTCTCCACTTTGAGCATCTAAAACTAATACTCCTACTGCCTTTGATTCTGCTAATCCAATTGCATTATCATACCTTGTAACTACCCAATAAGGATTACCTTCATCATCTAATTCAAAGGTAAAATCAGTATGACCAGCTTTCATGTCCCTTAAGTAAGAAGCCCTTTCCAAATCACTAAATAGATATGCTGATTCTAAATATTTTATTTTAATATCTTTTCCCTTTACTTCTGTAACTAATTGAACATCACTTTCATTAGTTGCGCTTACCTTTATATAACCTGTTGTTCCTTCTCTATTAGTTAACCACTTAAAAAATGAGGAATGTTCTAAAGGAGCTACAAAATATAATTGCCCATTTACACTTTGAAGAGTTAAATCTCCTATTGTTACCTGACTTCCTAAACTAGGTATTTCCCCTAACTTTTTATCAGCTAATTTATAAGCAACATCTTTATCTATTGTTGGCAATTGCTTTAAATCTATATGTTGAATTTCATTACTAAACTCAACACTTTCTACTTCACCGATTAAATCTCTATGTGCTTTATAATTTAATAACGGACTACAAGCAATAGATGCAATTATATATATTAAAGCAACCGTAATTGCAGCTACTCCATATTTTTTGTTAAAAGTAAAGAATGCATATACCGCAGTAACTACAACAAATACTCCAACTATATAAAAAGAGCTTAAGGTAAAATCTAATATTAAATCACTATTGAAAGCTAAAACTATTCCTGAAACTAAATAAGCAATAATTAGATAACTTAAATATTTTGAAAATGAACTTTTTTTTGGTTTGAAATCTTTTATATTTTCCATTTTAATCCCCCTAATTCAAAAGAACTACTTGTATGTTATAATATATAATATAGTATTTTTTACCTCTTGTAAAGTATTTTTTATCATTTTTAATAATTTATTTATATTTTATCAATTTATATTTTTCCAATATACAGTGTAATTAATTTAAATAAAAGTAACCCGACAAAATGTCGAGTTACTTTTTTAATTATTTTTGTAAGTTTTAAAAAGATAATTTACCACTATTTTCCCCATTGATTGTTTGTAGCTGTTTTTTCAGCACCGTGTGCGCATCCACAACAGCCTGATTTATGTTTCTTTTCTTCGTTCTTTTTATTTTCACATCCACATTTACTCATTTAAAACACCTCCTATAACTTACACTCTTATTATTTGTTTTTAAAAGATTTTAATGTTATAAAAAATGTTCATTATATGGATTAAAAACTATATCAATGTTTTAATTACCAAGCTAATTTCTAAATATTATATATCCCATATATCCAATATAAAGTATTACTAAAGTTAATCCTTCTATTTTTCCTAATGCTAACTTATCCTTTTTCCCTTTGAACATAAATACTCCAAGAATTAACGATACAACTATTAAAAATAATATATCCGCTAATAAAGATGCTGAAATTAGAATAGGATTAATACTTGAAGAAACACCTAAAATTAATAATATATTAAATATATTAGAACCAAGGACATTTCCTATTGCTATATCATTTTCTCCCTTAATAGCTGCTATTATAGATGTAACTAGTTCTGGTAAAGATGTACCTATAGCCACAATAGTTAAACCAACTAACTTATCACTTAATCCAAAGGAATAAGCTATATTAGAAGCGGAATTAACTACTAAATTTCCACCTAAAATTATTCCTGCTATTCCAACTATTATTTTAATTATTGAGGCTAAAATTTTTATATTATTATTGGTTTCATTATCTTCGCCTTCAGATTTAGCAGTTTTTATTAAATATAATGTATAAACTACACAACCTAATATTAAAATAATCCCTGATAATCTACTTAAACCTACTTCTTTATTAAATAAAATTCTCCCGAAGGTTAACATAAATAAAGAAATAGTAACAACTATATTTACTATATAATCCTTAAGCATTGTGCTTTTTTTAATTAATATTGGTGTAATTATGGACGTAACTCCTAATACCATTAAAGTGTTAAAAATATTAGATCCTAGTACATTTCCTATAGTTATGCCATTATTTCCTTCAAAAGAAGCTATCAAACTAACTGCAAGTTCTGGTGCACTTGTTCCAATTGAAACTATGGTTAACCCAACAACAATAGGTGGAATTCCAAATTTTTTAGCAATATTTGATGCTCCTTCAACAAATATATCTGCTCCTTTAATAAGTAAGATAAAACCTATTATTAATATTAAATAACTCATTTTTTCTCCTTTATCTTTAGTTACTATTCTTTTTTATAATTTTAACTATATCTAATTTTTTATTCATATCTTTAAATACATAAAATAAGGTAATCTAAAAAAGATTACCTTGTAAAAATCTTAATAAGTAGAATTACTTTCTTTTCCTTCACAAATTGCTACGGATGCTGAAGCTCCTATTCTATTAGCTCCATTTTCAATCATAGTCATTGCATCTTCTAAAGTTCTAACTCCACCTGAAGCCTTAACTCCAAGTTCATCACCTACAGTTTCTCTCATTAGTTTTATATCACTTGCAGTAGCTCCACCTGTGCTAAATCCTGTAGATGTTTTAACAAAATCTGCACCTGCTTCCTTTGATAACTTACAAGCAGTTATTTTTTCTTCATCTGTTAAAAGACAAGTTTCTATTATAACCTTTGTTAAGGCCTTTCCCTTTGCAGCATTTACAACAGCTTCTATGTCTTTTTTAATGTATTCTAGATTTCCTTCTTTAAGCTTCCCAACATTTATAACCATATCAACTTCAGTTGCACCTTTTTTAATAACATCTTCTGTTTCAAAGGCTTTAACTTCAGTTGTAGTAGCTCCTAAAGGAAATCCTATCACAGTACAAACCTTTACATTGCTTCCTCTTAATATACTATGAGCCTTTTCAACCATTGCAGGATTAACACAAACTGATGCAAAATTATATTCTAATGCTTCCTTACATAGCTTTTCAATTTCCTTTTCAGTAGCCTCCGGCTTTAAACTAGTATGATCAATCATTCTAGCTAAATCTTTTTTATTCATAAAAGATCTCCTCCTATATAGTATTTTAAACACTCTCATTATATAGTAAATTTGATAATATTTAAAGACATTTTAAAATAAAGTTAATTGCTCTATTGAATTTTCCTTAAAGGATGACACAGTTACACCAATTAATCTAATATTTTCATTAATTTCTTCATTATTTATTATTTCATTGCAAACTTTATATATTTCATTAAAATTATTTGTATAAAAATTTAACGTTTTACTTCTAGTATGGCTTTGGAAACTTTCTGTTTTGTATTTAACCGTTATAGTCTTTCCTTCTATATTTAATTTTATTAATTGATTACTTATTTCTTTAGAAAAATCTTTTAGATACTCTAGAAGTTCTTCTTTATCACTTGTATCAATTTTTAATGTTCTTTCTCTGCCATAGGATTTTCTATCTCTTTCAACCTCAACTTCCCTATTATCTATTCCTCTAATTCTATCATATATCTCTAAACCATACTTTCCTAAATACTCTATATAAAAGTCCTTTGGCATTTCATATAAGTCTTTTACAGTAAATATACCTATATTGTTTAATCTTTCAACTGACTTTTTTCCTAATCCATAAATTTTAGAAATTGGAAATGGCAAAAGAATCTTTGGCATCATATCCTTAGTTATTATCTTAATTCCATTTGGCTTATTCCAATCAGATGCTAACTTTGCTAAAAATTTATTGTAAGAAATTCCAATTGAAATAGTTAATCCTATTTCTTTTAACACACGATATTTTATATAATTTGCAGCTTCAAGTCCATCCTTAAATCTACTATACGTTATATCTAAATATGCCTCATCAATAGAAAGAGGTTCTATTATTGGAGTTACATCCCTTAATATATTAAATATCTTCCTAGATATTTCTTTATATCTAATCATTCTAGTTCTTAAATATATTCCATGAGGGCACAATTTTCTAGCAATAAATATAGGCATAGCAGAATGTATACCATATTTTCTAGCCTCATAAGAACATGTTGATACAACCCCTCTTTCACTTACCCCACCTACTATAACTGGTTTTCCTCTAAGTGATTTATTATCAAGTTGCTCTACTGATGCAAAAAAGGCATCCATATCTACATGTAATATTAACCTTTCCATATTAACTCCTTTAGGCTAAGGCTTCCGCAAACATTCCTTTATTTTTAGACTTTATAAAACAATATACTCCCTGTGCTAGTAATTCATCAATATAGTTTCTTTTTTCATTTATTGTTGTAAAGGATATTATCGTTATTGCAATAATAGTTCTAAAGCCCTTATCCATATAATATTCATATTCGCTTTCTTCATCGCATAGCATGTCTATTACACCTTCAATTAAATCTACACTTTTTCTTGTATCTCTATTAGATAGTACACCTAAAAGAGGAAGAAATTGTTGTGCAAGCTTTATTTCTCTTTTTTCTAACTGTAAAATAAATTCAATAGTTTTATACATATGGCCAGAAGAGCCATTTAACATTATGGCATTTGTTAAGCTTTGAATTCCATTTTTAGATTTTATATTTAAATTAGTCATATAATTATATATAGTTTCAATAAATTCGTCTATTGTCTTTATATCAATATCATTTAATGCCCATAATGCACAAACTAAATAATCATCTTCACCTGTTATATTATAATATTTTTCTTTAAGTAAAATAAATACAGCTTTCATTTTTTCAGCTATTTTTTCTTTATCTTTATCCTTACCATATTTAGCTAAAACAAATGAAGTTAGTACTAGATAATCACACTCATTAAAACCTTCTGATTTTAAAACTTCCTCTACTTCATATATATCACTAATTAATTCTTTCTCATTTTCTTCTTCTAAGGCTATTAAAAGAGAAAGGATGTAAAGTATATCTCCTCTAAAGGGAGATACCCTAGATGATGTAGACTTAATATATTTTCTAATACCTTTTACCTTTTCAAAAGGTATTTCTTTTTCATAGTGAGAATAAACTAAAGATGCAAAATGATTAATTAAATCTCCATCATTTCTTAAATCTATTTTCGCTTTTCTATAATTTTCAATTGTCAAATTAATTCTGTCTCTGAGAAGTTTATCCATATTAATACTCCCTCGCTTTACTTAAGCATATTAAATTCCCCAAGTTTATTATACTATAAATACTGTGTCATTTTCATAACAAAATAATAACAATTTATAAAATAAACATTAAAGTAGCCAAGGTAAGTAAAACTTATCTTGGCACTTAAACTTTATCCTTTGTTTATTTAAATACTAACAACAGAATAATAATGCTAAAGCTGCTAATCCAAATAGGCCGCCGCATCCAAATCCACAGCCACCACCGAATCCTCCGCATCCACAACTACCACCAAATCCTCCACAACTACAACCACCGAATCCTCCGCATCCAAATCCGCATCCACAGTTATTTTGTGTAGCAAAAACACTTCCATTTTTATCAAAAATAATAATTAATTTTACAGTGTTATCACAATCAGTTATATACATTTGTGGGAACTGACAAAGAAATTGTGATATAGCTGGGCTAAAAGATCTTACTATTATTGCAAATTCTTGTGGAGCAAATGTTTCCGGAATAAAACTATCTACCAAATTACAGTTTTCATTTAATTCTTCTATGCCAAATTTAAAATCATCCATGTTGTAATCACTGCAGCATTTCTCATTCTTCTCTGAACAACAAGGATTTCTTCTTATAACTTTAATTGGACTAGAAATAGCAATTAAGTTATTACATGGTAAAGCTGGAGCTTGTAAAACTCCATCACATCCAGTAACTATAATGTTAATTTTTATTCCGTCACCACATATACACTTTGGTAAATTTCTTCTAATTTCTCTTCCTATACATCCATCACAACAAATAATTAAATTGTATTCATTGCAAGAACACATGTTTCTAACTTTTTTTAAACATATTTTCATTTGTATCTTCTCCTTTTATCTAAAAGTATGGATAGTACATAATATGTTTAAATTATTTATTGTTCTCCTAAAATAAATTTTATTATTATTGTATAAAAATATATAAACTCGTTAAGAATAAAAAAGGATACCTTAATCAGTATCCCCTTAATATTATGAAAAAATTATGGTAGTACTTTATCTTTAAATACTACCATAATTTTTTTCTCTTAAGGCTTCATAGCATATTCTCTAATTTTACTTCTGTTATAGAATCTTATATACTCCTTATATAAAAACCATTATTATAAATTTCTTTGTTATATTTTATTTCTATATTATCACATAATCTTTCATCTTTTCTAGCTATTACAAAATTCACTCCATTTATACTAACTTCGGAGTCTTCCTCTGACACATAATCAGTATAAAGATCATATGCTGGCTTACCACATCCCACTGCAGCAACCTTTATTCTTATATTCTTTAATTCACTATTTTTTATTTTTTCTAATAATGCTATCTTTGTTTCTTCATTAAATACTATATTCAATATTATCTTCCTTTCTAAAATTAATAATTAAAATTATATCACCAACATAATATTATTTATATATATTATAATAATAAATATTTTATAAGGAGGATATACTATGAAGAGGGATTATATTGACAGCAATGAAAGTTGTTCAATTAAATTACCCTATCCTAATATAGAAGTTAGAGAGAAAAATGTAGATTATGCAAAAATGTTAAAAAAATGTTATTGTGGTCTATATTCAGAATTAACACTAGCAAATCAATATATTTACCAAAAATTTTTAACAAATTCTTACTTAAAAGATATATTTGAAAAAATGTCAAAAGTAGAACTTGAACATTTAAATATTTTAGGAGAATTATTAATAGCTTTAGGAGAGCAACCAAACTTTTCTTTAGAAAGAAAAAAGAAAAGCTATAATTGGAATGTAAATTTCATAAATGAAGATACTTCATTAAAAAGTATGTTAATAAACAATATTAAAGCTGAAGAGAAAATAATTAAAGAGTATAGAAAAATTGCTAAAGTAATTGATGATGAAAATATAATTACTATACTAAACAGAATTATCTTAGATGAGGAAATTCATATAAAAATTTTAAAACAAATATATAAAAATGAAATCGATAAATAAATATTTATTTTTTTGTTTTATTAATACTTTAATTATGTTATAATGACCTTGATATTATAATTGTTTATATACAATATTTCATAGATATAAAGGAGTTTTAATTATGGGTTTCAAAGATAAAATGAGTAAATATTTTACAGATGCATATATGGAAAAGTATGGGGATAGAATGACTAGCACAGCTGGTACTGTTTTATCTGTAAAAATAGAAGAAAAGAACATATTAGGAATTATAAGAAAATTAACAGCTCATATTTTAATTAAGCCAGATATGGGTAAAGGTGTAGTTAAAACTCAATATAAGGTTAGAAAATGGTTTAAAAAGCCTACTTTTATTGATGTTAAACAAGGACACAAAGTTATTATAATGGGAATTGAAGGCGAAAAAGGCAAAGCTGATTCAGAAGTAATTACTATTTCTAATATAGCTAACTTAACAACTAAAAAAGACTTACACCCATTTGATCATAATCAATTAAAGAAAGCAAGACAACAAGCCACAAAAATGAGAGCAAGATAGTAATTTTTTATATAGGAATTTAGATTTAATCTAAATTCCTATTTTATTTTTACAAAAGAAGGTTGCCTTAAGCAACCTTCTTTAATTTATATTATTTTAACCTTATTAATTAAATACTACAACTTCTGTTTCTTCAATAGCCTTGTTAACTAATTCATCAATATTTAAAACTTCTTCAGATTTTCTTATCATATCTACTCTTGGTTTAGTTTTTGGATGTTTTGGAACAAATATTGTACAACAATCTTCATATGGTAATATTGATGTTTCGTATGTTTCAATTTCTCTAGCTATATCCATGATATCAGTTTTATCCATAGCTATTAAAGGTCTAAATACTGGTCTATCTGCACAATCATTACTTACCATTAAACCTTCCATAGTTTGACTTGCAACTTGACCTATACTTTCCCCTGTTGCTACAGATTGAATTCCGTACTTCTCAGCTAGTGCACAAGCTACTCTCATCATAAATCTTCTCATTATTATAGTTAATTCATCTTCTCTACAACCATTAATTATAGCCATTTGAATTTCTGTAAAAGGTACTATATGTAAGTTTACCTTTTCTGTGTAATTTGATAATATCTTAGCTAAATCTTTAACCTTATCCTTTGCTCTTTCAGAAGTATATGGATGACTATGATAATATACACAATGTAATTCAACACCTCTTCTAGCCATTAAATACCCTGCAACTGGAGAATCTATACCACCAGATAACATTAGCATTGTACTACCATTAATTCCATATGGAAGTCCACCAACACCTTTAATCTTGTCTTTAGTAGTATATATGTATGCACTTTCTCTTATTTCAATATTTACTAAGCACTCTGGATTTTTAACTTTAACTTCTAATCCATTCATATTGTACACAACAAACGCTCCAACTTCTTTAGAAGTTTCTAAAGAGTTTTTAGGAAAAGATTTATTTGCTCTATTTGTTTCGATTTTAAAATTCTTAGGATTAGCTTCTTTAACCTTTCTTAAAGCTTCTTCTTTAATAGCTTGCATATCTCTTGGTACTTCCGTTACTATACAAACTTCTGAAACTCCAAAAACTTTTCTTACTCTTTCCGCAGCCTCTTCTATATCATTCGCCTTTATAAAGTATCTTCCTTGATCTGAAATTAAAGAATATTCTAATCCCTTTAACTTCTTTTTTATATTATCTCTTAATTTTTTTTCAAACTTATTTCTATTTAAGCCCTTTAAAAAAATTTCTGATGCATATTTTACTAATATTAATTTATTCATCTTTTAACTCTCCTTAAAAATGTTAATGAACTTTTCAGTACTTCTATAACCTTATCTACCTCTTCTTTAGTGTTAAATTTAGAAAATGAAAATCTTATGGCACTTTCCACTTCTTGATTGTTTAACCCTAAAGCTTTAACAACATAACTTCCTTGAGATGCACTTGTTTTAGAAGTACATGCAGATCCTGTTGCTACATAAATATTATTTTCTTCTAATAAGTGAAGTAATACCTCAGCCCTAACTCCGATAAATGAAACATTTAGTATATAAGGAGTAAAATCATCTCTTAAAGGACTATTTATTCTTATATTATTTATTTCACCTAATCTCTTTATCATATATTCTTTAATAGATTTTACATATTCAAAGCTAGCCTTACTATTTTCCATAGTTAATTCAGCTGCTTTATGCAATCCTACAATTCCAGGGACATTATGAGTACCACCTCTTATTCCACTTTCTTGACTTCCTGCATTTATTAAAGGATTTAATACTATACCTTTTTTAATAAAAGTAAAGCCTACACCCTTAGGTCCATGAATTTTATGCCCAGCAGCTGTTAACATATCTATATTCATTTTCTTTACATCTATATTTAACTTTCCATAAGATTGTACTGCGTCAACATGGAATCTTGCTCTAGAGCTATTTTTCTTAATAATTCTACCTATTTCTTCAATATCTTGAATTGATCCCATTTCATTATTTACATGCATTATTGTAACTAATACCGTATCTTTAGAAATAGCCTTTTCTAATTCCTCTAAGGATATTTTTCCATCCTTATTTAATTTTAAATATGTAACACGAACTCCATTCCTTTCAAGTTCCTCATATGGCATTAAAACTGAATGATGCTCAAAGCTTGTTGTAATAATATGATGTCCTGGTTTTACTAATCCCTTAATTATTAAATTATTACCTTCACTTCCACCTGAAGTAAAATATATTTCTTCCTTTGATGCATTTATACTTCTACCTATAAACTCTCTTGCTTCAGTTATTTTCTTTTCAGCCTTTATTCCTATTTTATGGAGAGATGATGGATTACCGAAATATTCCTCCATTGCTTTTGCCGTTTCTTCTATAACTTCTTTATATGGTTTTGTTGTTGCACTATTGTCAAAATAAATTTCCAAAGTTTATCCCTCCCTTTAGTATTTTACAATAGGTTTAAAATTAATATATCAAATTTCTAAAAATAAATAAAGATATTTCTCTTTAAACTTAGTTCATAAAAAAAAGACTATTCATAAAATAGCCCTTTTTTTGCGTGATATAAAATATTTTAAGGAATTTTTATTCCATAGCCACAAATTCAACTTTTTCTACATCTCTTAATTTGGACAATCCATCCATTAATGTAGTTAAATCTCCACTTATAGATGATATATTAATAGTTAAACTAACATTAGCTTTTTTATTCATTGGTATACCTTGGTTTATAGTAATTATGCTACCACCCTCTTCTGAAATATAATTTAATATTCCAGAAAGTACACCTTTATTATCATTTATCATCATATTTATAGTTACCTTTTGTCCTTGGTCAGTTTCTACAAGCTCAAATACAGTATCTTTATATTTATAATATACACTTCTACTTATATTAACTGTTTTAGCTGCTTCAGTAACATCCTTAACCTTTCCTTCTTTAAGAAGTCTTTTAGCATCAACTACTTTTTCATAAACATCAGGCAAAGCTCTTTTGTCTACAATTAAAAAATTCCCTTTCATTTGTACCACCTTTATATGACTTAGCCCCCACATTATCTATAGAAAGCTCTTTAACATTCCAATTTATATGCTCATCTTTTAAAAATTTTTTTATATTTCCCACAATCTCCTCATGGTCATTTTTTATAATAGCCATAATTGTTGGCCCTGCCCCACTTAAAAAACAACTTAAGGCTCCACTGGATATACATTTATTATAAACTAAATTATAATTTTTTATTAGAGGACTTCTATACTTTTCATGTAATGAGTCCCTACAAGCATATTTAAGTAGTTCATATCTTCCATTTGAAAAAGCTGAAATCATTAATGATGCTCTACTTATATTATAAACTGCATCTTTAAAAGCCACTTCCGTTGGTAATACTTTTCTTGCTAAGGAAGTCGATAATTCGAAATCAGGAATTATTGCAACAAAATTAATTCCTTCTTTTACATCTATTTTATTATATATTACATCCTTTTCTTCAATTACAGATACAACCATTCCACCAAAAAAGGCAGGTGCTATATTATCTGGATGTCCTTCAATTTCAACACCAATTTTAAAAAGGTCTTCTAAGCTTAATATATTCCCCATTATATAATTTGCTCCTAAAAGTCCTGCTACTATACAGGTAGAACTAGATCCAAGTCCCCTTGACATTGGAATGTTTTCTTCAACTAATTTTATCTTTAATCCCCTAGGTATATAATTACACTTATTAAAGCAAATCATCATAGATTTATATACAATATTATCTTTATTAGAAAATTCTTCTTTGAATCCTTCAAATTCAACTCCATTTTCAATTTCAGAGAATTCAAATATATTATATAGATTAAAGGCTATTCCTAACGTATCAAATCCTGGCCCCATATTAGCTGAAGTTGCTGGTACTCTTACTTTAATCATTGATTATACCTAAAAAATCTAAAAGTGGTTTTTTTAATTCATTGCATTCACAAATAAAATTATGAATTACCTCTTTATTATTTAACCCTTTTAAATTAAAAGGAACTTTTACTTTTGAAAAATTATATAACTTTTCAATTACTTCAAAATCATCAATACCACTAAGTTCTAGTCCTAATGCCCCTAAAATACTTCTAGGAAATTTGTATGGGCTTGCAGTTGAAGCAATTAAATATGGTGTTTCATCCCTAGTTTCACTTATATATTTATTTAATACAGCATAAGCTACTGCTGTATGAGTATCTATTAAGTAGCCCTCTTTATTATATACATCGCTTATTGCCTTATAAACCTCTTCACTTGTAGCATAATTTCCGTAAAAATCCTTTAATCCATTTATAATTTTTTCATTTACTTTATAGATGCCATTTTCACTTAAATCTTTCATTAAGTTTTTTATTTCATTGCAGTCCCTACCACTTGCTTCAAATAATAGTCTTTCTAAATTAGAAGAAACCAATATATCCATAGAAGGTGATTCTGTTAATATAAGTTCCCTTCTTTTGTCATATATACCTTTTTTGAAAAAGTCAGAAAGTACGTTATTTTCATTAGATGCACATATAAACTTAGCAATAGGAAGCCCCATTTCCTTTGCATAATATGAAGCAAGTATATTCCCAAAATTTCCAGTAGGAACTACTACATTTATTTTATCCCCAAATTTTATTTTTTGCTTATTTACTAATTGAAGGTACCCATAAAAATAATAAACAATTTGTGGTATTAACCTTCCAATATTAATTGAGTTTGCAGAAGAAAGTAAGAATTTATTTTGAATTAACTTTTCCTTAAACTCATTATCCCCAAAAATATCTTTTACGCCTCTTTGAGCATCATCGAAATTACCCCTAATTCCTACTACTCTTAAATTATTTCCTTCCTGAGTTAACATCTGCATTTCTTGTACTGGACTTACCCCATCTTTAGGATAATATACCATTACCCTAAATCCATCTATATCTTTAAAGCCTTCTAAGGCCGCTTTACCTGTATCTCCTGATGTAGCTGCTAAAATCACTATTTCTTCATCTAAGTTAAGTTTCTTCTTAGCTAATCCCATGATTTGAGGAAGAAACAATAATGCTGCATCTTTGAAAGCTGACGTAGGTCCATGATATAATTCTAAGAAATTATTTTTCAACTCTACTTTAAACCTTTTTTCATACGCCCCGTTTATTGCAAGTTTAATCTCTTCATCATTAAAATCTGTAAAATATTCTTTTATAACCTTAAATGCAATTTCTTCATAAGTTAAGCTTGTCTTATCTTTAAAATCTTTAAATATATTTGGAAAATTCCTTGGAACATATAACCCCCCATCTTTAGATATTCCATTTATAATTGCCTTGGAAGAAGATATATCTTGTTCTCCTCCCCTAGTACTAATAAACCTCATAAAATCACCCCAAACTTCGGTTTATTATCTTTTTATTTATATTAACATGTTTTCCTTATATGTACAAGTGTTTTTATTTTAGATACAAAAATATTTTTTATTATTAAAGGGACTGTTAAAAACAGCCCCTTTAGACTCAAATTTATAAAAGTTTTTATTGTAATATATCCTAATTACTTCTTAGTTTTTATAAATAAATATACGCTATTTATTAAGAATATTACACCAGAATAAAATAATACTATCCCCCATTGACCAATATTTAATGCCACAGTATTAAATACATCTGCTAAAAAAGGAACATATAAAATTGAACATACCATTATTATAGAAACTAATACAGCTGCAACTAAATATGGATTTGTAAATACCTTAATTTCAAAAATAGAATGTCTTTCTGATCTACATTCAAAAACATGTAATAATTGTGACATAACTAATGTAATTAAAGCTAATGTTCTACATGTTGCTAAATCCATGCCATAAAGCCTTCCTGTCATAAAGGAAAGTAATGTACAAATTCCAATTAAACATCCTCTTATTAATATCTTGCTCCATAGTCCTCTAGCAAATATACTTTCTCCTTTTTCTCTTGGTTTATGCATCATTATATCCTTGTCTGGTGGATCTACACCAAGAGCTATGGCAGGTAGTCCATCAGTAGCTAAATTAACAAATAATATTTGTATTGGAGTTAAAGGATTTGGTAAATAGAAAATTGAAGCTAAAAACATTGTTAATACTTCACCTAGATTACAAGATAATAAATACCTTATAAACTTTCTAATATTATCATATATTATTCTTCCCTCTTCTACTGCTGAAACTATAGTTGCAAAATTATCATCCATTAGTACCATAGAAGCTGCTTCTTTAGTTACATCTGTTCCTGATATTCCCATAGCAATTCCAATATCAGCTTCCTTAATTGCTGGAGCATCATTTACTCCATCTCCAGTCATTGCAACTATATTGTTTTGCCTTTTAAAAGCTTTAACTATTCTTAGTTTATGATGAGGCGAAACTCTTGCAAAAACTCTAATATCATTAACTTTTTTAAATAGCTCTTCCTCACTCATCCTTTCTATCTCTTCTCCAGTTACCGCTTGGTCGTCTGTATTACATATATTAATTGATTTAGCTATTGCAAGAGCTGTATTCTTATGATCTCCTGTAATCATAACTGGTTGAATACCAGCGAGCTTACACTTTAATACAGCATCTCTAACTTCTACCCTAGGTGGATCTATACTTCCTGCAACACCTAAAAATATTAAATCTCTTTCTAAGTCATCACTTTTTACTAGTCCTGTTTCTTTATAAGCAGCTGCAATACACCTTAGGGCCCTGTTAGACATAGCTTCTATATATGAAGCAACTTGTCTCTTCTTTTGAGATGTTAATGGCTTAATAGTTCCATTTTCCAATATGTGGGTACATTTCTCTATTACCCTTTCTGGAGCCCCCTTCATATAGCAAACTTCCTTAGAACCCTCTCTAACTATTACACTCATCATTTTTCTATTAGAATCAAAAGGGATATCAAATATTCTATTAGAATTTGAAACAAAGGCTTTTAATAAATTTGTATCATTAAAAAAAGCCTTTACTAAAGCTGTTTCTGTTGGATCACCATACAGAGCTTTATCTATGTTTTTAACATTGAAATCATAATTACAATCATTACAGTAAACAAAAGCCTTTATTAAAGTTGAATGACTTTTTAATTCATCTTTATCTAAGTTATAAATTCGTCCATTTAAATATATTTCTTTTACAGTCATTTTATTTTGAGTTAATGTTCCTGTTTTATCTGAACAAATTACTGACGTACAACCTAAAGTTTCTACTGCTGGTAACTTTCTTACTAAAGCATTTTTCTTTAACATTCTAGACACACCTAGTGCTAAAGCAACTGTTACTATAGCTGCTAAACCTTCTGGTATAGCTGCTACTGCTAAAGAAACTCCTAGTAAAAACATTTCTGTAATTTCATTACCTCTAAGTATTCCTAATACAGTTACAACTCCACATATAACTAGGCATAGTGCTACTAGAATCTTTCCTAGTGAATCTAATCTTTCTCTTAATGGAGATTTTTCTTCTTCAATATTATCTAAAAGATTTGCTATTTTCCCCATTTCAGTATTCATTCCAATACCATCTATAAGTAAAATACCTCTTCCTTTTAATATAGTAGTTCCCATATATCCTTGGTTTTTTCCTTTTTTAGAATCTTTTGAAACTCCAACTGATTCTCCTGTTAAAAGAGACTCATCTATCATTACGCCTGATGCTTCAATAAAAGTACCATCAGCTGGAATTCTATCTCCTGCTTCTAAAATAACTAAATCACCCATAGTAATTTCTACTGAATTTATTACCTTTAAAACACCATCTCTAATAACTTTACAAGTAGGTGCTGCAAGCTCCTTTAATGCCTCAAGAGATTTTTCTGTCCTATACTCTTGAACAAAACCCATAATAGCATTTACAACTACTATTATAAGTATTGTTATAGCATCAGCAGTATCACCCATTAAACCCGATATAACAGTAGCTGCTATTAGTACCCAAACTATAAAATCATTAAATTGAGATAAAAATATTATTATAGGTGATGTTTTTTTCTTATGAGATATTTCATTTAATCCATAGTTTCTTTGCCTTTTCTCTGCTTCCTTTGTAGTTAGTCCCCTAGATATTTCTCGTTCCTGTATCACCGGTTGTCCTCCTTATAATAGTTTCTATATATTATATTTAGTAAATTTAAAGATATGATTTTTTTGAAAACTTTAAATATTATTTTCTGTATGGAGAAATATTTTCATAGTTTATATATACAAAATTCTACATATACTTTCATTAGGTCTCTTTACAAATTAATAATATAAATATAGAATATGTATAGATATAATAAACTAAGGAGGGTAATAACTTGAAAGATGTAGTATACGTTACTGGGCATAAAAATCCAGATTCAGATTCAATATGTGCAGCATATGCATATGCTGAATTTAAAAATAAGACAGGCAACTTGCCAGCTATTCCAGTTAGACTTGGAAATGTTAATAGAGAAACTCAATATATTCTTGATTATTTTGGAGTTGAAGCTCCACAATTATTAAAAACAGTAAAATTAAAGGTAGAAGATTTAGCTTTTGATAAGATTACTCCAGTTTCACCTGAAATATCATTAAAAATGGCATGGAACATAATGAGAAGTAAAAACATTAAAACTCTTCCTGTAGCAGATGAAAATAATAATCTACTAGGAGTTTTAGCTATCTCAAACTTAACTTCTTGCTATATGGATATATGGGACAATAAAATTTTAGCAAAAAGTAATACTACTTTTGATAATATAGTAGATACTTTATCTGCAAAAGAAATTTATACAAATCCTACCACTAATCACTTCCCTGGTAAAATAGTTGTTACTGCTATGAAACCAGAAAGTATGAAGGATCATATAGAAACAGGAGATATAGCAATAGTTGGTGATAGAGAAGAAGTTCAAAATGCATTATTAGACTTAGATATATCACTTATGATTATAACTGGAGCACATATTCCAACTGCTAAGATTATAGAAAAAGCAAAGAAAGCTAATATTAGTGTTATAAGTACACCACATGATTCATTTACAGCTTCAAGACTTATAATTCAAAGTATCCCTGTTGGATATGTAATGATAAAAGATAAATTAGTAACTTTCTCAACTGAAGATTTAGTTGATGATGTTAAACCAGTAATGATTGAAACTAGATATAGAAGCTATCCTGTTATAGATCCAAATGGAAAAGTAGTTGGAACTATGTCAAGATATCATTTAATTTCAAACTATAGAAAGAAAATAATTCAAGTAGACCATAATGAAAGAGGTCAATCAGTTGATGGTTTAGAGGATGCAGACATCTTAGAAATCATTGACCACCATAGAGTAGCTGATATTCAAACAAGTGGTCCACTATACTTTAGAAGTGAACCTATTGGAAGTACTTCTACTATAGTTGGTAAATGTTTCTTTGAAAATGGAATAAGACCTTCTAAGCAAGCTGCTGGTCTTCTATGTGGTGCTATAATTTCTGATACATTATTATTTAGAAGTCCTACTTGTACTCCTGTTGATAAGCACACTTGCTTAAAACTTGCTGAAATTGCAGGAATCAATGTAGAAGAATTTGCTAAGGAAATGTTTAAAGCTGGTACTTCACTTAAGGGAAAAACTGTTGAGGAAATATTCAACCAAGACTTTAAGCCTTTTACTATTGGTGATACTAAGGTTGGTATAGCACAAGTTAACACTATGGATATCGAAGGATTTATGCCATTAAAAGACGAAATGCTTACTTATATGAATACTAAAGCTAAAGAAGCTGGTTTAGATATGACTTTACTATTATTAACTGACATTCTTAATGAAGGATCTCAAATATTAGTAGCTGGAGATAAACCTGAAATAGCTGAAAAAGCATTTAAAGTAACTTTAACTGAAAACACTGCATTCTTAGATGGTGTACTATCAAGAAAGAAACAAGTAGTTCCACCAATAACTGCAGCAATAAATTCATAATAAAAAAGAGCTGTAATAACAGCTCTTTTTTATTATCTGCTTCTCATATTATTAATCATGCCCCACATTTCATCTGCTGTTGAAATGCCTCTTGAACTTAATTGAAATGCTCTTTGGGTGATTATCATATCTGCAAACTCTGTAGCAATATCTACGTTAGAACCTTCTAGAACTCCTTGATATAAATCAAAGTCGTTAGTTCTTTCAACTTGAACTCCTGGTGCAGGACTAAATAAATTATCTCCTACAGATACGAAGGCTCTATCTCCAACTGCAGTATATACGGGAATTTCTGCAACTTGAATAAAATTACCTCCATCTTTGATATAAAGCTCACCTTTTTTATCAACTAAAAAATTATTTTTATTTAATATAACATTATTTTCAGAATAACCATTTAAATAGTTTAATTCAACCTTGTTTCCCCTGTTATCTACAAGTCTACCTCTTGAATCTATAGTAAATGATCCATCTCTTGTATATAATTCCTTTCCATCTGGAGCAATTATTTTAAAGTAACCTTGTCCATCAATAGAAAAGTCTGTGCTTAGTAATGTTTCTTGTAAACCACCTTGAGAATTATCCCTATACCATTCTGAAGTTTTAGTTCCTGTTCCTATAATAGAATCCTTATCATTTATTGGATTTCCAAGTCTATCTAAGGATTCAGATAAAAGATCCTTAAACCCAACTTCTATCTTCTTATAACCCATAGTATTAGCATTAGAAATATTATTTGATATTGCATCTAATTTATCTTGGTTTGCATTCATTCCAGTTTTAGCAGTCCATAAGGTTCTTAACATAAATCTTCCTCCTATTATTTAACTGCTCCAATTTCATTAGCAGCCTTTCCTAAAGTTTCATCAAGAGTTTGTACTATTTTTTGATTAGTTTCAAAGCTTCTCATCGTAGTAATCATATTAACCATCTCATTAGTTATATTAACATTAGATCCTTCTAATGCTCCTTGAGTAACATAAACTTCTGCATTAAAAATAGGATTTTCTCCTCTATAATAATTATCCCCAACTTTTTCTAAGGAGTTATAATCTACAAAATCCGCTGTTGCTAAGGTATGAGTAGCTCTATTCCCCAGGAAAATATTATTGCTTTTATCTAAGACAATATTATCTCCACCAACAAATATAGGTTCTAATGCTCCTGTATTTTTATTAACCCCAAGAACTCTATCCCCGCTACTAGTCATTAAATATCCATTATTACCCACTTTAAAACTTCCATCTCTGGTATATAATACTTCACTGCCATTATTAGTTTGTTTTTCAATTGCGAAATATCCTCTTCCCTCAATTGCAAAATCTGTACTCTTATTAGTACTCTTTAATACACCTTGAGTAAAAGCAGTATCCACAGTATCTATCTTTGCTCCTAAACTTAAGCTTCCAAGTTTTTGAGTTACATTTCTTCCATTAACAACCTTATCTTTATTTTGAATCATAACTTCATCAAAACTTTTTATTGATAGGTTATCTCCCTTAAAGCCTGTTGTATTAGCATTAGTCATATTATTAGTTATAGTATCTTGCCTATTTTCTAAGGTTATTAGACCTGATACAGCTGTATATAAACTTCTAATCACTTATCTCATCCCCTTTAAACAATACTTTACATTCATCACTGTAATGCATACCTAGTCCTCTTGCTCTTTCTTCTATCTTATCACTAGATAATTCCTTATTATAACTATATCCAAACATAAAAACAGAGGTTAAAACCATTCCTATTCCTATTCCCATAAGTATCTTTCTGTCGGCAAAAAAATTAAATAATTCTATTATTTTTTTAATAAACTTTTTATTAATAGTACCTCCCCCTTACCTATGGATAGTTTTTCACATATCTCATCATCTGTTAATCCTTTATCTAAAAGGATTTTAACTTTTCTTTGCTTTTCACTTTTTAAAGTTTCTTCCTTAGTAGTCTCTATTTTGTTTGAAAAATCTATTTCAGATACAACATCTGTTTTTAGACTATTTTTATTATAATTGTGGTTATTAATTATATTATCGACTTTTACTTCATTTTTCTTAAGACTATTTATAGATAATTTTAAATCTTCAATTTCCTTTTGTAATTCTAAAACAGTCTCAGCCATATCTTTTCTTATTCCTAATATTTCAAGATCATAATCCTTATTATTATTTACTTCTTCTCTTTCTAATATTTTTTCAAAAGATCTATCTTCTTTTTTTATAGCTTTTAAATTTAAAAATATTAAAATAATTCCTATTATAATTATTAATAAAGGAAGCATACAAATCCCTCTTCTTACTTAAATATATTTAATTTTTTGCATTATCGCTCTTAAATTTCTAATAGCTCTACTATGTAACTGACATACTCTTGACTCTGATACTTCTAAAACTTGTCCAATTTCTTTTAATGTTAATCTTTCATAATAGTAAAGTTTTAATATTAGCTTATCCTTTTCTTTTAGCATTTCTATAGCCTCTGCTAAAATTTCAAGTTTTTCTTTATCCTCTAATGAAGCTTCTGGTGAGATAGAATCTTTATCCTCTAATGTTTCCATTATAGTAACGTCATCATCATCAGAATAAATAACTGATTCTAATGAAATTATAGACATATAATTAATATTATTTTCAACTTGTGAAACCTCTTCTTCAGAAATATTTAAATCCATTGCAATTTCCTTTAAGGATGGTTCTCTCATTAATTTATTTTGTAATCTTTCTACAGACTCATTGTACTTAGCCAGTTTATCCATAGCTCCCTTAGATATAGGCCTATTTTTTCTGATTTCGTCTATCATTGCACCCTTTATTCTTAAGGTTGCATAAGAAGAAAATTTCATACCCTTTGTTGAATCATATCTATTAATTGCATCTAAAAGCCCAACAATTCCATAGCTTACTAAATCCTCGTATTCTATGTACTTAGTTTTTCCTAGCATTATTCTAGATGCTAGATATTTAACTAATGGTATGTACTTTTCTACTATTTTTTCTTTATGAATCATCGGGCTTTGACATTCCATATATTAAACCTCCTCTAAACAAGTTCCCTTTGCTTACGCATAATTTTAAAAACTGTTCTTATTATTTTTTCTCTAGTTGAATTATTCATATCTATAAAACTAACACCATATATATATCTTTTATCTTCAGTCTTTTCTATTCTTATTATTTTACCTTTTACATTTATTTTTTCATTTTCATATTTTAAATTTCCAATAACCACGTCATTATTTTCTAATTTTTCCTTAGCCTTAATCCTCATCCCTCCACCACTTAAATCTAAAAGTAGTGCATTTTCATAATTATCTTCTGTTTTTATATCTTTTTGTAAATCACTTTCTTTAATATAATTAATTACTTGAACTACATTTACCCTAACATAGTCTCTTCTTTGAATTTTTCTTATATTATATGGTTTAGTTAATCTATAAAAAGGTATATCTTTTTCTATATATCTACCTATTACCTTAGTTTTGTAATTAAAAACATTTCCCTTTTCATCATAAAATATTTGTTCAATTTCACTTTCATTTTTTAAAGTTAAATATATTCCATCATTTACTGGAATAGTTATTAAAATTTCACTTTCTTTAATATCTTGAATAGTTGCTTTATATACATTTTCCTCCCATAAAACATCTATCATAGAGTTTATTAGTAATTCCATTGTTGACACTTACCCCCTAAGAAAAAATACTAAATAGCTTTTTAAATAGCCCTTGAGCTCCAGCTCCTATTTCTTCCTTTTTATTACCAATTAATTTCAAAGTTATATCTTCTATACATTTAGATGCATCACAACTAGGATATCCAATAATAAATGGAACTTGATTTCTAACTGATATGATAAGCTTTCTGTCTTCATAAACATATCCTAAAAAATTTACATCTAAAGCTAAAAATTTATTAACAGCACTTTTAAATTTAAGAAATGTTTTTTCTCCTTCTTTTTTATCTAAAGCTTTATTAACTATAATATTAGCCTTATCTTTTATTTTAAAATGATTCACCGCTTTTAATAAACTATATCCATCTGTTAAAGATGTAGGCTCTGGAGTAGTTATTAATACTACTTCATCAGAGCATGCAATAAAAGCTAGTACACTTCTACTTATTCCTGCTCCAGTATCTATGAATATATAATCAAAGCCTTCAAGCATTTCTATTTTTTTTAAAAACAATTCTCTTTGGTTTTGTTGTAAATCTTCTATGTTATTAAGTCCACTGCCACCAGGCAATAACTTTACACCTTCCGGCCCTTCAACTATTATATCTTCAATTGCTAATCTTCCATTAATTAAATCTAACACATTATGCTTTGGATAAATTCCCATTAAAACATCATCATTACCCATTCCTATATCTGCATCAAAAATTAAAACCTTTTTACCCTTTTTAACTAAATTAATAGCTAAATTAACAACAATATTACTTTTCCCAACTCCACCTTTTCCTGATGTAATTGTTATAATTCTTGCCTTCCTATGTTCTTCAAAAAAACCTTCTCCACTTGCTAATTTTCTTAGGCTTTCAGCTTGATCTAACATATAGTATCCTCCCCAAGAACCAATTTACAAACCTCATTTATTGAAGGTGTTTTTATATCCTCTGGAACATTTTGTCCTGTTGTTATATAAGCTATTTCTTTTTTAGATTTTTTAATAATATTATAAATACATCCATAGGAAGTGGTTTCATCTAATTTAGTTATTATAATATTTTCATAGTTTATTTCTCCATAACCTTTTAATATAGTATCTATATCTTTATTTTTAGTAGTACCACTTATAACTAAAGAAATATTATCGGCATTAATTTTTTGTATAAAAGCTCTAAGTTCAGATATTTGCATTGTATTTTTACTACTTCTTCCTGTAGTATCGATTAATATAACATCACAATCTTCAAGTTCTTTAATTGCCTTTTCCATTTCTTTTAGTGTAATAACTACTTTAAATGGAATATTCATAATTTCTGCATAAGTTTTTAGTTGTTCTACAGCTCCAATTCTATATGTATCTATAGTTATTAATCCAACCTTCTTTTTATCGATTAAAGCAAGTCTTCCTGCAAGCTTTGCAATTGTTGTAGTCTTTCCTACTCCTGTTGGACCTATCAATGCAATTTTCCCACTTAAATCCTTAGTAGAAACTTTAATCTCTTTACTTAATAATGTCTTAAAGTCTTCTTTAAATTTATCTATATCATCATAATCTTCTAAATCTAAACCTTCTAATAAATTTTTATCTACATCTATTTCATTTAAATAATTTTCAACCAGATTATCCTCTTTTTCTTTATTAGTGTTTTTTATAACCTTATTTAACAAATCTTTTATTTCTTTAACTTCTTCTTTTAAGTTATTCTCTGGTTCCTTTGATTTTTTATCTTCTTTATCAATAATATTTTTTATACTATTTAATGAAGCTTTAAAACTGTCTATATTTTCTTCTTTTTCAACAGTTTCATATTTATTTTTTTTCTCTAACTTATTATTTTCTAATGCTGCTGTAACCTCTATTAATTTAGGCTTAAAGTATCCCTTTACTCCTGATTCCCTTACTTTTCTTTGGCTTAAAATAATTGCATCCTTACCTAATTCATATCTTATTCTTGTTAAAGCCTCATTCATGTTTTTAACTATATATTTCTTTATAACCATTATAATGATACAACTCCTTCTGTCCTTATTTCCACATCATTAGGAATTTCATTTAATGATATAACCATAATATGTGGGAATACCATTTCTATAAGCTTTCTAAATACTGGTCTAATATTTGGTGATACCAATATTACCGGTTGATTGTTATAGAAATAAACCCTATCTATAGTATCTCTTATACAATTAAATATCTTTGTAGTTGTATCTGGATCTACTGCTGGGAATGAACCTTGTATTGATTTTTGTGTATTAGCTGCGATTATTTCCTCTATTTGAGGTGATAATGTTACTACTGTAATTGCTCTCTCTTCATCTATAATTTGATTGCATATAGTTCTAGATAGTGAAAATCTAACATACTCTGTTAAAAGTTCTAAATCCTTAGTTAATCTAGAGTTATCTGCTAAAGATTCCATTATTGTAACCATATCCTTTATTGGAACCTTCTCTCTTAATAGATTTTGTAATACTTTTTGAAGTTCACCTATGGTCATAAGATCTGGTATTAATTCATCTACTACAGCACTATATTTTTCTTTAGTATTTTCAACTATTAATTGAACTTCTTGTCTACCAAGTAATTCATAGGAATGAGATTTAATTGTTTCAGTTAAATGTGTAACCATAACAGTTGTTGGATCGACTACTGTTAATCCCTTTATTTCGGCTTCTTCCCTTTGATCCTTATTAATCCATACTGCTGGTAATTTAAAAGTAGGCTCTATTGTCCTAATACCTGCAATTTGAGAGTTATCTCCTGTTGGATCCATGCAAAGTAACATATTTGCCATAAGTTCTGCTGAAGCTATTACTGTTCCTCTAATCTTTATTACATACTCATTTGTTTTTAACTGTAAATTATCTCTTATTCTAATAGGTTGTACTACTATTCCCATTTCAATAGCACATTGCCTTCTAACTGATGCTATTCTTTGTAGTAAATCACCACCTGTAGATTCATCTGCTAAAGGAATAAGTCCATAACCAATCTCAACTTCCATTGGTTCTACAGAAATTAAAGTCATTACATTTTCTGGTTCTTTTCTCTCTAATTCTGTATATTCTTCTTCAACTCTTGCAAGTTCCTCCTCTTGAGTCTTTTGCTCTTCCTTAATAAGCATATAAGTAGAAACAGCCCCAGTTACTGCTGCTAACATAAAAGGAAACATTGGCATACTAGGAATCAATGCTAGGAAGAACATAACAGCTGAAACTATTCCAAGTGCAACTGGAAAGGCTGTAAGTTGTTTACTAAAGGTTTTACCAAAGTTATCTGCACTCCCTGATCTAGTTACTAATATACCTGATGCAGTTGATATTAATAAGGCCGGAATTTGGCTAACTAAACCATCACCTATAGTAAGCTTAGTATAAGTTGCTCCTGCTTGTAAAAAATCCATTCCTCCCATTACTCCAATAATGATACCAGCAATTATATTTATAATTGTAATTATTATACCTGCTATTGCATCACCCTTAACAAACTTAGATGCACCATCCATTGCTCCATAGAAGTCTGCTTCAGATTGTAAATCCTCTCTTCTTTTTCTTGCTGTAACCTCGTCTATAATACCTGCATTTAAATCTGCATCTATACTCATTTGTTTTCCAGGCATAGCATCTAAAGTAAATCTTGCTGATACTTCTGAAACTCTACCTGCACCATTAGTTATAACTACAAACTGAATTATTATTATTATTAAAAATATTATAATACCAACTACATAATTTCCACCTATAACAAACTCACCAAAGGCTTCAATTATTTTTCCTGCGCTTCCTTCACTTAATATAAGTCTTGTTGATGAAATATTAAGACCTAATCTAAGCAATGTAGTTACAAGTAATAATGTTGGGAAAACTGACAATTGTAAAACATTAGTTGTAAACATTGTAATCATTATGATTATAGCTGATAACGTAATATTAAAAGCTAATAAAACATCCAAAATAGCTGATGGAAGAGGTATTATTATCATAAGAACAATTCCTAATACCCCAAAGGCCACCAATATATCTGTATTCTTTTTTAAATTTAATCTATTATTTTCAAGCAACCTTATCCCATCCTTTATCTAGTACCTTTTTTCTTTTTCTCCAATTTATATACCATAGCTAATACTTCTGCCACCGCTTGATACATATCTTGTGGAATTTCTTTATCTATATCTACAGTTTCGTATATCATCCTGGCTAAAGGTTTATTTTCTATTATTGGAACCTTTGATTCTAATGCTTTTTCTTTTATTTTTATAGCAATAGCATCGGCTCCCTTAGCTACAACCTTAGGTGCTTCTGACTCCCCTTCTACATACTTAATAGCTACTGCTAAATGAGTTGGGTTTGTAATAACTACCGTAGCATCTCCAACGGATTGCATCATTCTTCTTTGTGACATTTCTCTTTGCTTTTGCTTTATTTTAGATTTTATTTGAGGATCACCCTCCATTTGTTTATATTCTTCTTTAATTTCTTGCTTTGTCATTCTAATATCTTTCTGGAAAAGCCTATATTGAACTACATAATCTATAACTGCTATTACTACAAGTAATACGCATATTTTTATAAAAATACCTGTTATTAGTGATTTAACTTCACCACCTAAGGAAGGTAGGTAAATATTTCCTATTTGCATTATCTTATTAAAATTATCCCTTATGTAGGAATATGCTATAAATATTACTATAGAAATTAAAATTAAATTTTTAACTAATTCCACTAAAGATTTCTTAGAAAACATATTCTTAATCCCATTTATTGGATTTAATTTTCCAAAGGAAGGTTTTATAGCATCCTTAACTACTAAAAATCCTGATTGAATTAAACTTGCAATAACCCCTGCTATCATTATTGGCAATATTACAGGCATCATAGCAATAGCTACTTTGCTTAACACAAATGCATTTATTCCTTTTAAACTACTTTCGGTTATTTCCATAGTTCCCATATCACCTAAAAAATAAATTATGTTGTTTTTTAATATAGATACTATAAATCCACTTAGCGTTATTATTACTAAAGTTGTTGCTATCATTGTAATTCCAAGACCTACATCTTTACTTCTAGGAACTTGACCTTTTTTTCTTGAATCACTCTTTTTCTTTGGTGTGGCTTCTTCCGTTTTTTCATCTGCACCGATTAAAAATACCAATGGAACTGTAGTTATTATTTTTCTAAATATATCTGGTAAATAGCTTATACTATTTAAAAATAACTTAAGTATAATTGGTAGTGATACTCCTATAGCAATAATTCCAACTAACATTTTTACTGGCATTCCAAGTATCATTACATTAATTTGAGGAACTGCCCTTGATATTAATCCCATAGAAACATCTGTTAATATAATAATCAATACTATTGGTATTGCTATTTTCAAACCTATTAAAAAATAGTTGGCCACTATTTCAATCATTGTCATCATAGTGTCTCCATAAAGTAACCCCTTTCCCATTGGTAAGGTAATAAAACTTTCTATAAGAGATTTAATTAACATATGATGCCCATCTACTATAAAGAAAACTACTAAAGCTATATAATGAAGTAAATTTCCTGTTATTGTAGTACTTGCCTTACTATTAGGATCTATAGTATTTATCATACTAAGTCCTATATGTACATCTATTAAACTTCCTGCCATTAATAGTATTTCAAAGGCTATATTAGAAATTAATCCAAGTATTAATCCATTAGTAACTTCAAAAAACATATAAATTATTAAATAATAATTGCTGGTTATTTCTCCTATACTTGAATAATCTATTCCTCCTAATAATGCAAAAGAAAATATTAGTGAAAACATAGCCTTTAAAGTTTTTGGTGTTCCATTTGGAAAGAAAATATTTGATATAGTAAAAAATGAAGTTACTCTTAAAAATATAAAAAATAGTGCCAAAAAGTAGGCTGTATCTATCATATCTTATCTACCTCCTAAGTAGATATTTTAATAATTATTTCAAATATTCTTTCCGTGAAACTTACTAATGTATGTAGCATAAAGCTTCCTAGCATTAGCCCTACTGCTGCTATACCAATAAGCTTAGGAACAAAAGTTAAGGTTTGTTCTTGAATTTGGGTAGTTGCTTGAAATATACTTATTATAAGTCCAATTAATATTGAAACTAGTAATATTGGCCCTGCCACCTTTAATGATGTATATAAAGCATCTCTTACAATTCCTACTACTAAATTTTCACTCAAAACTTTCACCTACCCTCCAAAACTCATTATTAATGATTTTACAATTAAATACCATCCATCTACCATTACAAATAGTAAAAGCTTAAATGGTAATGCTACCATAACTGGAGGTAGCATAAACATTCCCATGGACATAAGTATACTTGCTACTACCATATCTATCATTATAAATGGTAAGAAAAGTAAAAATCCTATTTGAAATGCTGTTTTTAACTCGCTAATAGCAAAAGCTGGTATAACTACTGTTAGCGGTACATTTTCTTTTGTTATTTCAGTTTTATCTAACTTGGAAGCTTCTATAAATAACTCTAAATCCTTTTGCCTTGTTTGTCTTAGCATAAATTCTCTTAAAGGCTTACTTCCAGCCTCCATAGCTTCCTCTTGTGTTATTTCATTATCCATAAAAGGTTTAAAAGCCTTATTATTTATTTCCGAATAAACTGGTTGCATTATAAAAATAGTTAAAAATAATGCTAGTCCAATTAAAATTTGATTAGGAATAGATTGTTGTGCTCCTAATGCATTTTTTAAGAAAGAAAATACTACAATTATTCTTGTAAAAGATGTCATCATTATTATTATTGATGGCAATAATGTTAGTATAGTTAATACTATTAGTAACTTTATATTATCAACATAATTTTGAGGTGAAGCATTTTCTCCTCCAACTGAAAAATTGATATCTGGTACATTAATAGGCTCAGCACTTACACTTTTATTGAAGGTGAATATTAAGGTTATCATTACAATGGCCATTAATAAATATTTTTTCTTTTTCATAAAACTCTTCCTCTTAGTTATTTTTCTTCTTAAATCTATTAATTTTAGATTTAAATTCACTCATTACTATTTCATATTGTCCCTTTATTTTTTCTTTTTCAATTCTTTTATTTTCTTCTAAAAGAAATATTTCTTCTTCAGTTAAGTCATCTAATTTTTCTACCTTATTACTAGAGGCACTTAATATATAACCTTTGTTTCCAACCTTAACTACCGCTATAGATGAATCCCTTGATATTTGAGTTCTTTCCAAAACTTTAATATACTTTCCTTCATTCATCTTATTAATTTTATCTCCACTTAATTTAAATACTAAGTACATAAGTGAAAATACAAATAATAAAGCAAATAATAACTTAATAATTAAAAATGCAAAATCCATACCTTCTCTCAACTTTCCTTACTGTACTATAATATCGCTTATATAAACATCCTTTAGTACTCCTGCTGTTAACTTTTGATTAATCCTTGAAATTAAATCACCTTTTAAAATAACTTCATTTGAAGGTTCAAAATCTTTTGCCTTACAGGATTTTATATAGAAAATAGCTACATCTCTAATAACTACTTTTTTTTCTTCTATTTCCTTAGCTAAATCCTTATTTGCCTTATCATAGCTAATGGACATATTAAGTTTTACATATCTTTTAGAACCTTCATCACTTAAATTAACAAAAATTTCTCCAACTTCAACAAAGCTTTCTTCAACTACCACTGGTAGTGATGCATTGTTTTTGCTCATAAAAAAATATACTCCTCCAAAAGTTCCTGCACCTACAAATATTAAAAGTAGTAAAATTATTAGCATACCTTTTTTATTCTTTTTATTTTCTTTTTTCTCCTCAGCCATCTTAACTTTCCTCCTTATCAGCCGTCACAATTAAAATATCAACTCTTCTGTTTTTAGCCATATCTTCATAGGTATCATTAGGAGCTACTGGCTTAAACTCTCCATATCCCGTTGCTGAAAATCTTTTAGCATCTTGTCCCATAACTTCAACAAAATATCTTACAACATTAACAGCTCTATCTGCCGAAAGCTCCCAGTTTGAAGGAAACTTAGATGTATTTATAGGTCTATTATCTGTGTGACCTTCAACTAAAACCGGATTATCTATAGCTTCAATTACTGATGTAAGCTTGCTTAATATAGATTTGCTATCTTCCCTTAAGTCAGAACTTGAAGTTTCAAATAGTATATTATCTCTTAGTTGCATTGCAACTCCTCTTTCATCATCAACAATTTCAACTACATCTTGTAAATTATTATCCCTAACAAATTCTTTTATACTATTATATAATTTTCTTTGTTCTGTTAATTCTTCTCCACCTTGGATAGGATCTTCAGTTTCTCCACCTATTAATGGTACTTCTCCGTTGTACATATTATACTCCATAATACTATCTCCACTTTGACCACTCATTAAAGAAGTAAATGCACTTGATATGCTCTTTGTTTTTTGTGCATCAACACTGGACATAGAATATAAGAGTACAAAGAAAGTAAGTAATAAGGTTACAGTATCAGCATAGGTTGCTAACCATTCATCACCTTTTAGTCCCCCACCTTTATTCTTCTTATTTCTAGCCATTAAATAACAACTCCTTCACCATTTTCAATGCTGTTATTTAAATATTCTAATTTTTCCTTAGGAGGTAAGTATGTTATTAATTTTTCTTCAACAATTCTTGGGTTTACTCCAGACTGTATTGCAAGTATGCCCTCTAACATCATTTCTCTTTCTCCTACTTCTTTTGCGCTTTTTTGTTTTAAGTTAGAAGCAATAGGATTACATACAATATTGGCTAAGATTGATCCATAGAATGTTGTTATTAATGCTTTTCCCATACCTGAGGCAATATTAGCTACATCTGTTAGGTTTGCAAGCATTTGAATTAATCCTATTAAAGTACCTAACATACCAAAAGCTGGTGCATAAGCTCCCCAAGCCAAGTATATTCCAGCACCTTTATCATGCCTATTTTCCATTTCACCAATTTCTAACTCTAATATTTCTCTAATTGTTTCTGGTTCAATACCATCTACAACCATTTGTAACCCTTTCTTCAAAAAAGGATCCTCCATATCAGCAATATCATCTTCTAAAGATAATAAACCTTCTCTTCTCGCTTTTTTAGAAAGGCTACTAAACTTTACAATTATATCTTTTCCTGATGATTTATTTTCTTTAAAAGCTTGCATAAATAGCTTTCCCATATTTTTTACTTCATCTAATGAATATGTAATTAATAAAGCGGAAACTGATCCTCCTACAGTTATAATTACAGATGCTAAATCCCAGAATATTTTAAGACTACTTCCAAGAAGCATTCCATAAAGCATTAATACTATACCTAATATTAAACCAACTGAGGTTAATATATCTGACTTTTTCATTTAAAACTGCCTCCCATTATAATCTATAAGTAACAATCTTATTTTTATATTTTATTACTTTTTCAACTACCTCTTCTACACTTTCAAGGACTATATACTTTTTCCCATTGGTTAAAGTTATTAAAGTTTCAGGAACTTCTTCAATCTTCTCAATATGATCTGCATTTAAGATAAAGTCTTTATTATTCATAGCTGTTAAATCTATCATAATTATCTACCCTCTTTATTTTATATTTAAGGGGCTGCCGAAATCTTTTCTAAGTCAACAGCCCCAAAGGCTTATCTCTTTAAGTTAATAATATCTTGAAGTATTTCATCTCCAGTAGTAATCATCTTTCCTGAAGCTTGGAAAGCTCTACTTGAAACTATCATATCTGTAAATTGTTCTGATAAGTCTACGTTTGACATTTCAAGCATACCTTGAAGATTATCTCCATACCCCTGTGAATTATCATCAGCTAAAGTTCCTACTCCACTTTTAATAATAGCCTCACCAGAGTTAACAGAAGAACTATAAAGGTTGCCACCTAGTTTTGATAAGCCTTCTGGATTTTTAAATGTAGCCATTGCTATTTGTCCAAGTGCAGCAACTCTACCATCTTCTAAAACTCCATTTATTATTCCATTCTTATCTATTGTATAAGTTTTTACCTTAAGCTCTGTTTCTGTACCTGGAATTTTAACCTTATCTGGTATTTTTAATGTCTTAAGTTGTCCATCATAAGATTTTAAATCCTTAGTTGCATCAACAAAGTTTATACTTCCATCTGCATTTAAACTCTCAATTGGAGTACCACCGTAAGTTTCATCAGAAACAACTCCCCCAATTTCCATAGGTTTACCTGTAACAGTAATTCCTTGATCCATACCCTTTGCTTCTAAAGCTCTAGTTAATGCATCTTGAATATTTTTAGCTGTTATTGCATTTCCTGTTACAAAGTCTCCGTTTATAGTAATTGTTTTATTATTAGAACTAATATCAATTGAAGTTTTAGTTCCAGGTGTTATTGTTCCTAATTGGAACTTATATCCATTCAATGCTGAACCTGCATCAAAGGTTAATTCAACTCCACCAACCATCACCTTTCCTGGAGCCTTATCTTCTTCTCCACCTTCAATATTATCTGAAGTCAGTCCCGTATATGGTTTAGAAGTTCCAGAAATTTTTACTTCTGCATCAGTAATTCCATCTTGAAGCTTAATTCCCTTAGCTTTTAATTCGTTATTTATAGCATCTTGTAAATCTTTTGCTGCAACCTTTTTAGTAAAATCACCTGTGATTTCAAGCTTATTATTATCATAAGTAACCTTTAATCCAGGCTCATTTATATCAGTTATTTCAAATGTTAAATTATTTAATACCTCTCCCGCTGGCAATTCTACACTTAAACCTGCTATATTTAAAGCCTTTGGAGATTTTTCTGTAACACCACCGCTAATTTTAGCCTTATTTCCAATATCACCACTAACAATTGCACCAGTTACTGTTAATTGAGTCTTTTTACCATCTGTTTTCAAAGCACTATTTAATTTAGCTTCTAATTCCTTATTAGTGAATTTAGCTGGAATAGTATTAAAATCACCATTAATAATTATATTCCCATTTTCAACAACTACTGATAATGCAGTTCCTACAGCACTTTCTCCAATAGAAACTGTGTAGTCATTAAGCTCACCATTTGTAAACCCTGAGAATTTAAATCCTCCTACAGAAACATTTTCTATTGTTGCTGCTATATTATTTTTACCTGAATTATCAGAAGAACCTTTTATATTAGCTAATGTTGCTGCACTTCCAGTTACCTTAGCTTCTTGATTAAGTCCAACCTTTTTTATTGCATTATTTAATTCATCTTGTAAATCTGATGCATTAAATGCCTTATTTAAAAAATCTCCATTTATAACGATTTTTTTAGTACCAGTTTGAACATCAACTCCTAGCACTTTACTATTTATTTCGCCTATCTCAAAACTATATCCGTTTAAGTCATTCCCCTCATTAAGTTGAACTGTAAAACCTCCAATGTTTACAGCTTTAGGTGCTAAAGCATCAGTACCTCCTGTAACTGCATCAGAACCTAAGCCTTCAAAACTTATTGGTTTTCCTGATACAAATACTTGTTGTGAAATCCCCGCTGAAGATAATCCCTTATTTATAGCAGATTCTACTTGAGCAGTAGTTAACGCTCCATTATCAGAAAAGTCTCCATTTACAACTATTAATTTCTCTGACTTATTTACTTCTGATGAAGTTACTGTTCCAGGTCCAATTGCCCCTAACACAACTTTATAACCATTTAACTGTGAACCTGGTCCAAATCTAAAGTTTAGTCCTGCTGTACTAACTGTATTTGGAGATAACCCTGTTGCTGAATAAGAACTATCATCATTAGTTAATGAATATCCCATAATTCTAAATCCATCCCCAGTCAGAAGATTTCCTTGTTCGTCTAATGTAAAAGAACCATCTCTTGTATACATTATTTCAACACCAGAATTACTCAAGGATTGTTCTGTAATATTATGAGCTCCTGCTCTATGATTTACCTCTAATGAATTTCCATATATTGATGATCCTTTACTTACCATAAAGAATCCATCACCATCTATAGCTACATCTAATTGCCTACCTGTTGGCTGAATAGTACCTTGAGTCATAACTGCATCTATACTTGCAAGCTGTACTCCAAGACCTACTTGACTAGCATTTATACCACCTTGATTATTTGACGGTGCCATTGCATCTGAAACATTTTGACTAAGCATATCACTAAACCTTGCTCTTGAAGATTTAAATGATGTTGTATTAACATTTGATATATTATTTCCTATAACATCTAATTTTGTTTGGTTAACTTTCATTCCGCTTATTCCGGAATACATTGATCTTAACATAAATTGACCTCCAACCCTTTATTTTTTCTTGTATCTGTCATTCAACAAGAACTAAGCCTCCTATATAGGTCCAGCTTATAAAATTACTACACTATCTACATTTGTAAAAACATTTTCCTTAGCTCTTTCTTTTTCTATTGCTGTTATTAAAGTTTTATTCTCTATACTTGCTACTAAGGCTACGTCTTTATATATCATCACTGAGTTTTTAGATCCTTTTTCTTCGGCAATCTTAAAACCCTTTCCAATTTCCTTCATATCAGCTTCAGTAAAATTAATTTCTTTTAATCTACTAGCTGCATGCTTTGATAAGGTGTATCCTTCATCATTTTTATTAATTTCATTTTGTAAAATGTCATTAAAATTAGTTTTACTATTACTTTTATAATTTATATTTTGTTCTGGTAACTGAAAATTACCAATTGGATAAGCTTGTCCGTTTATAACTCTAAAGCCCAAAATATCACCTGCTTTTTACTTTAATTGTCTTCTGCAGTTTCTTCTTTTACAATTTCGTCCTTTGTATTTGCCGCTTTTATTAATTTATCATATGTATATTCTTGAACTTCATCTGAATCATGTAACTTAACTCTTACCTTTACTACACCTTGATCCTTAACTACTCCAAGTACTTCTCCAGTTATATTCTTTCCATCACTATTTTTTTCATTAATTTCAACATGTTTTCCTATAAATGCTGAAGCTACTAAAAATGACATATTACCATTTATATTATTAATTGCAGGTAAAGAATAATCTGGCACATCTAATACAGTTAATACATCACTAATATCAAAATCTTTATATACATTACTTCCTTTTTCATTAACTTCTACAGAAATAGTAGTCTTTGAAGAAGTAGAAGTTACTGCTTTTACAACTCCTGTATAATTTGCACCTTCACTATCAACACTCTTTAAAGTTACTCCTTTTCCAACTAATGAATTATGAGCATAACTTGACATAGTATTATTTAAGTTGGTCATTTGTTCCATAGATGCAAACTGAGCCATTTGAGTAACATATTGTGTTGAATCATTGTTTCCCATAGGGTCCATATTAGATAATTCTGCAGATAATATAGTAAGAAATGCATTTTTATCCATATCTTGACCTGGTTTCATTATCTTAGTTCCTCTATCTGTAGCCGTTGCACCAGTATAATTATATATTGTACTTGCCAATCAATATCCCTCCTATGCTAAGAAATTCACATTATTATCAATGACTAAATCTTCTAAGGACTCATCTTCTTCATAAATTGAATTTCCTTCTTTTTTATTATTAAATTCTTTTAAGTTATCTCTTGAATTTTCTTTTCCACTAAAGAAAGTGGTATCTTCATTATAAATTCCTATATTAACTTCTTGAATTCTAATGTTTTGATTTTCTAATGTTTTCTTAATTTCATTTAAATTAGAATTTAATAAATTATATGTTTCCTTAGAAGTTGCCTTTATTTCTGCCTTCATAATTCCTTCTTCTGAAAGAATTTTTATAGTCATTTCTCCAAGTTCTTTAGGATAAATTTTCACTTTTAATTCTTCAACAGCATTTCTTACCATATACTTAACATTCTTTATAATATCTAAGTTAATACTTTCTTTATTAATTGCTATAGGTTCTTTAATTACTTCAACAGTAGCATTAATTTTATTTAACTTATCATAATAATTTAAAGTTTTAGAAAAGCTTTGACTACTATCCTCATCCAAAAACTTCATCAGTATTTTTTCTTCTTTTTTATCAATATTATTATCCTTAGAAGTTTTTCCTTCATTTAAGTTTTCTTCATTAGTATTTTCTTTTAAGTTAATTTTAGATTCACTTTTTTTTGTACTACCTTCTACATTAGCTACGTTATCTTTATTAATATCATTTTTTTGTGTGCTATCTTTGCTAATATCACTAATAGTCTCTAACTCCTTATTAGTATTTAATATCAAAGTATTTAATATCTCCTTACTAACATCAGTTTTAAGCTTACCTTCTATTTCCTTAATAGAGCTGTCTGGCATAATACTTATTAAATTTTTAATTTCATTTAATAATTCTTTATTAATTTCATTTAAAGAATTACTAGGACTTAAAAATTCATTTTCTTTAGATTTATTTAAATATTTTTCTATTAAGCCATTAATATTTTTTAAAACTTCATTTTCTTTATTTAAAGAAATATCTTTATTAAAGTTTAATATTGAATTTTCATCTTCTTTAAATAGCTTACTTAAAATATTTTCCGAAACTTCTATATTGTTAGTATTAATTTCATTTAAATTGTTAGTATTATTTTCACTAGAATCTTTTAAATTAACTTCAATTAAATTAAGTAATAAAAATAATATTTCTTCTAAAGCTTCATCATCAGAATTAATTTTCAAATCTTCATTATTTAGTACTTCTTCAATTTTCCCTAAAATTTCAGAAGTTAATTCTTCAGTAGTTATTTGATTTTCTTCACTACCTTTTTCATCTATATTAGTTTTAGTATTATTTTTTATATTCTTAGAAGAGTTGTTTATACTATCTTCATTATTTAAATTAACTTCTTTAGATAAAAAATCTTTAAAATCATTTTTATTTTCAACTTTTAAATCTTCACTCTTATTATTAGATTTTAAACTTTGAACTTTACTACTTAAGTTAATTACTACAGCTGTATCCACCACTTATATCACCTCCCTTCAATGACTTCTCATATATGCATATAACGCTAGTTCATCATTAAAAATTTGCTCTTTTCTTTCTTCTTCTTTAGTAAACTCTGTATATTGTCTATCCTTCAAAATATCAACGGTCTTCCTATCTATTTGCTTTTTTAGTAAATCATTTCTTCTTATTTCTAATTCTTTATTCTTAGTGATTAAGTTTTTTTCTGTTTCAACAATTCCTTTATCTAGGGCAAATAAATAATTTCTTTTTATTTTTTGATAAACTAAGGATTCTCCTTCCTTAATTCCACTATATTTATCATAGCTTTCTTTAAGATCTATAAGCTTTCTTTCTGTTTCCTGCTTTTCTCTTTGAGTCTTAGTAAATTGTCTTTTACTTTCTTCTTCTTTTTCTATTCTAATTTCTAGAAGCTTTTCTAAGCCAAACTTAAACTTTGTTGACATTTCTCTTCATTCCTTTAACTTCTAAACATTGAAACTAAGCTTTCTAAAGAAGTGTTAAAATCAGACTTTTCATCTATTCCTTGCTTTAGATAGCTATTTAATTTGTCATTATATTGAATTGCTAAATCAATTTTTTTATTACTTCCTCTAACATAAGCTCCTAAATTAATTAAATCTTCTGCATCTTTATAGGTTGCAAGTAAGTCTCTCCCCATAGATGCAGCTTCCTTATGAATATCTAAAGCTATGTTAGGCATAAGTCTACTTATACTGTTTAAGATATCAATTGCAGGATAATGATTTTTGTGAGCTAAATGTCTAGATAAAACTATATGGCCATCTAAAATACCTCTAACAGCATCTGCAATAGGCTCATTAAAATCGTCACCGTCTACTAACACTGTATAAAAGGCAGTAATAGACCCCTTATCTGAAGTCCCTGGTCTTTCCATAAGCTTAGGTAGCTTTGCAAAAACAGATGGTGTATATCCCTTTTGAGCAGGTGGCTCTCCAATTGCTAGTCCAACTTCTCTTTGAGCCATAGCAAATCTAGTTACAGAATCCATCATTAAAATAACTTTTTTTCCTTTATCTCTAAAATACTCTGCAATAGCTGTAGCTGTTAGTGCACCCTTTATTCTTATTAAAGCTGGTTTATCAGATGTAGCACACACAACCACTGATTTTTTCATTCCTTCTGGTCCTAAGTCTTTTTCAATAAACTCTAAAACTTCCCTACCTCTTTCTCCAATAAGAGATATAACATTTATATCTGCTTCAGCTTCTCTAGCTATCATACCTAAAGTTGTACTTTTACCTACTCCTGACCCTGCAAATATTCCTATTCTTTGTCCTTCTCCAACAGTTAAAAATCCATCAATAGCTCGCACCCCTGTTGGTAGTATTTCTGTTATTCTTTTTCTTTTCAATGGATCTGGAGGTTGATTTTCAAGAGGATATGCTTCCCCTTGAATTAACTCTCCTTCTTCTAAAGGATTTCCAAGTCCATCTAGTACTTTACCTAATAAATCTTCAGTACATCTTACTTCTAAAGGCCTTCTTTCTGGAACAACTCTACATCCTGGAGCTATTCCAATAAGTTCTCCTAAAGGCATTAGTAAAACCGCATCTTGTCTAAATCCAACTACTTCGCACTTTATAGGAGATCCTTCTTGATTGAAAATTGTACATAACTCACCAACAAAAGCCTTTACTCCTTGTACTTCTATGGTTAATCCTATTACTTCTTTAACAGTTCCTTCTAAATAATGAGTATTAACTTCTGTTATTTTTTTATTTATCATATCAAAATCTACATTAATCATTTTTCACCTATTATTTAAATAAAGCATCTTCAAGTTTTTCTAATGCTACATCTAAACCAACAATTGCTTTTCCAGTACTTTTTTCAATAATTGCATTTCCTTCTTCCATTAATGTGTCTTCTAATATAAATATTTCACCTTTAATTGCATAAGCTTTTTTATAGTAATCTACTTTTTCTTCAATAGCTTTTATATGTTTAGAATTACATTTAATTATTATGTTTTCTTCACCTTTAGCTTCTTCTAAAACATCCTCTATTAAAGGAAGAACTCCATTGTCTAGTCCTAATTCTTTCTTTGCAATTATACTTGCCATTTTAAATGCAAGATTAATTATTTCTTTTTCTTTAAAACTTAAGTATTCTTTATACTCCCTATTAGCTTCTTTTAATATTACCTCTGCTTTTTCTATTTTATTTCTAATCTCTTCTTGTGTATCAATCTTAATTTTCTCTAATCCTTCATTATATCCATCTTCAAATCCATTAGATTTTCCTTGATTATATCCTTCTTCATAGGCTTTTTTTTCTATTTCAGCTGAAATCACTCTAGCCTTCATTATTATTTCTTCTGCTTCTGATTTAGCTTTCTTTACTATATTAGCTCCTAATGTTTCGTAACTTTTTTTTATTTCCTGTTCTACGGACACTTTTTCTTTTTCAAGTTCTTCAGATTCTACCTTACTAACATAATTTGTTTCAATTACTTTATGAGATGACTTTAAGGCAGATGTATTCTTAATTAATTTATATGATAATTGCATCTTCTCCACCTCTTGAAATAATTATTTCTTGAGCATCATCTAATCTTCTAATAATAGAAACTATCTTTTGTTGAGCTTTTTCAACATCCATAAGTCTTACAGGTCCTAAGAATTCCATATCTTCCTTTAATGCTGCCGCTGCTCTCTTAGATTGGTTTCTATAAATAGCATTTGCCACTTCATCTGAACATCCCTTAAGGGCAAGAGCAAGCTCCTTACCATCAACTTCTCTAAGAATTCTTTGAATTGAAACATCATCAAGAGTAATAATATCTTCAAATACAAACATAGAACTTTTAACAATATCTGCAAGTTCTGCATCTTCTCTTTCTAAGCTTTCTGTAATATTCTTTTCTGTAGTTCTATCTACTTGATTTAATATATCAACTAAAGTATCAACTCCACCTAATGATGTCATTTCACTTCTTACTACAGTACTTAATTTACTTTCTAAAACTTTTTCGATTTCTTTAATTACCATAGGTGAAGTATTACTCATAGTTGCAATTCTATATGCTACCTCACTTTGAGTATCTTCTGGTAATTCTGCAAGAACTTGAGCCGCTTTGTCTGGTTGCAAATAGCAAAGTATTAAGGCAATAGTTTGGGGATGCTCATAAGTAATTACATTTAATAATTGATGAGCATCAGCTTTTCTAGCAATAGAAAAGGGTCTGTATTGTTGAGTTGCTTCCGTTACTTTACTTAATATTTCATTTGCTCTTTGTGTTCCTAAAGCCTTTGATAATAGTGTTCTTGCATAATCAAGTCCACCTTCAATAATATAATCTCTTGCCTTATTAATCTCTAAAAATTCATCTAAAATAGTTTGTCTTTGCTCTGAGCTTACAGTAGAAATATTAGCTATTTCATATGTTATTTTTTGAATCTCAGCTTCTGGCAGCTTTTTCAGTATTGCAGAAGAAGCCTCTGGTCCTAGGGTTATAAATAATATAGCTGCCTTTTGTACTCCATTTAACTTTGCTGACTCTCTTGCCATATTATCACCTCTCATTTTCAGCTAACCAAGATTTTATTATATCTACTACTTGATCTGGTTTTTCTGTTGCATATTTCTTTATTTCATTTTCAATATGTGCCTTTGGATTAACACTTTCAAAGTTAATACTAGGCATTTCTACTATTTCTTCATTGGAAACTCTATCATCAATAACTACATCTAAAAGATTTTTCTTTTCTTCTTCATTATTTTTACGTTTTTTCCTTATCACTATTACTAGAATTACTATTACTAGAATTAATCCTAGCACTCCTAAAATTGAATACATTATTATCTTATTTCTATTTTCCTTTGATAAAGCTTCATTTATAGCCTCAAACTCCTTTTGAGCTTCTTCCTTAGTTATAGGATCAAAGGTCATTCCTACTACGGAAACACTATCTCCTCTTTCTGTATTTAAACCAATTGCATTTGCAACTGATTTTTCTATAGCAGCTTGTACATTTCCATCAATATTACCATCAATAAATACAGAAGCAGTTAATCTCTTAACTTCTCCAGGTGCACTAATAGTCTTTACTTCCGTCTTTCCACTTTCATAATTAGTATTTACTTCTTCTCTTGAAGATCCATTATTGTTTCTTCCATTATCTATAGTGTTACCCATATTATTATCAACAGGACTACTTGTAGACTCACTTGTATCACCATTGTTATTTTCTTTAATAACTTGCTGACTTACTATAACTTTATTAGGATCTACTATAGTTTCTGTTTTTTGCTTTGAATCAAAATCTAAATCTACATTTACAGAGCTTTTAACCTTATCTTTTCCCACTACTGGTTCTAAAAGAGAAATTATTGATTTTTCAATATCTTGTTCATATTTTTTCTCTAAAGCAAATTGTTGCTCTATAGTTTCTGAACTTACAACTGCGCTATTTTCATCAAATAATCCCTCAGTTAATAAATTCATATTATCATCTATAACTTCAATGTTCTCCTTGGGAACATTTTCAGTACTTCCTGAAACAAGAGAAACTATAGACTTTACCTGCTCCTTTGATAATTTATTGCCTGAAATTAGCTTTAAGTAAACCGCCGCTTTTCCTGGTTCCTTATCTTCTACAAAAACCGAATCCTTTGAAGGAGTAATATGTACCCTTGCTGTCTCTACTTGTGGAAAACTCTTTATTGTTTTCTCCAGTTCTCCTTGCTGCATTCTTAATTTTTTTAATTTAAATTCTTCATCAGTCATTCCAAAAGAACTACTAGAATCCATAAGCTCATATCCCTTACTTCCATCTGAAAGTTCTGGAGCTAATTCTAGTCTTAGTTCGTCAACCTGCTCTTTAGGAACTAATATTGTGTTTCCCTCTATTTTCATATCAACTTTTTTTTCATTTAACTTAGTTGTAACCACTTGTGCATCTGTAGCCTCTAAGTTAGAAAATAAAACTTTATACTTAGTTGCTGAGTTATAAAAAAATAAAGATCCAATTGCAATAATAAAAGTAATTATAGTAGCAAAAATTGCTATTTTTATTCCCTTACTAAAATTTTTAAACCTTCCCCACAGCTTACTAAGGCTCTCTTTAAGCTTATCCATTAATAATAGCACTCCTTCGTATTACAATTGCATTCTTGTTAATTCTTGTACTGCCTCTACAACTTTATTTCTTACTTGAATAGCTAGTTGAAGGGACATCTTTGCTTCTTCCATGCTTAACATCATTTCATGGACTTCAACATCTTTGCCTGCAATAAAATCATTAGTTATATTATCTGCCTCAATCTGCTTTTCATTTAGCTTGTCTAAACTTTCCTTAAAAGCATCTTGAAAGCTATTTGAAGTTTTACTATTATTATCAATATTAGAACTATTATTTATATTCAAACTATTATAATTTTCAAAAATCTTTTCTGCCGGAACAAAATTGTTTATTATCATGCTTAACTACCTCCCTAACTCTAATGTCTTAGTAAACATACTTTTAGTTGCATTTAATGTATCTACGTTTGATTCGTAAGATCTAGAGGCAGCTATCATATCAGCCATTTCATTAAGTAAATTTACATTTGGCATAGTTACATAACCATCTGTATCTGCATCTGGATGAGTCGGATCATACACCTTTTTCAATGGTGATTCATCTTCTACTATCCCTACAGCTTTAACTCCATTTAGTCCTTTTTCCTTATCTAGATTTTCTTGAAAAACTGCTATTTTTCTTACATAAGGCTTTCCATCTTCTCCTCTAGTGGTAGTTGCATTAGTAATATTAGAGGTAACTGTATCCATTCTAAGTCTTTCTGCTGATAATCCACTAGCACTTATTCTCATAGTATTAAATAATCCCATACTTATCTATTCCCCCCTGAAATAACACTCTTAGTCATGCTAAGTTTTGAACTTGCTTGAGTTATTAGGGCATTATACATTAATGTATTAGATGCTTGATTAACTTTTTCCAAATCCATATCAACATTATTTCCATCTGTTCTCATACTTGTGGTATTATCTTCTTTAACTGATATTATAGAGTTATCTAAACTTCCATTTAAGTGATTTACATTAGTCTTTTTTAAAGAAAATTTATTTTTTGCTTCATTTAAATTTTCTTCGAAGGATACATATGATTTTTTAAAATCTTCAGTATTTATGTTAGCCATATTATTTGCTATGACTTTACTTCTTAATGCTGAAGCATCTAATCCTAATTTAATAAATTGGAATCCCACATCATTATTAATATTCATAAACTTCTCTCCTAAACAACATTTTATTACTTAATTTTTAACCCAACTTTTATAAAACCTATAAAAAGCACTTTATAGATTTGCTATCTAAAGAAAATTTACCCATATTTATATTATAGTTTAATATAATTTATTTTTCTATAATAATTTTTGCTAAAAATCATTTTATTCTCCAGCATTTTTCGCAATAAAGTTAATCATTTTTAATTTATTATTAAATTTTACATTTTACAGCATAATTTTATATTATTTATATACTTTTATTTAACTTATTTATAAAAACTCAAAAAATAGAGAAGACTTAACGCCTTCTCTGTCGATAAATTATTTCATATTTTCAAGGACCCTTAATATCTCTTGTGGAAATTTGTTAGTTTGTTGCATTAAAGCAATAGATGTTTCATGTAATATTGATGTTCTCGCATATTCTGCCATTTCTAAAGCTATATCAGAATCCCTAATTCGACTTTCAGCACTTACTAAATTAGAAGAGCTTCCACTTAAATTTTCGGCTGATGTTTCCATTCTATTTTGAATAGCACCATATTTACTTCTTACAGAATTAACAGTATTAATAGCTGAATCTACTATTTCTAAACTTTTGTCTAAATTATCAATATTTGTTATATCTAAAGAGTCTAATGTATTCCCCTCTTTATCTATAAGTATATCTGTACTTATATTATATATAGGTATATTAATTTCTTCTCCAGTATTAGAACCAACTACATGATCTAAGTACTTAGGATATTTATTATTAGTCACTCTATCAGAGTTTAGCAACTTTACTCCATTAAATTCTGAGTTATTAACTGTATAATCAATGCTTTCTTTTAGTTGATCTATTTCATTCTGAATAATTTTAAAATCCTCTTTAGTATTACTACCTCCAGCTTGTACAGTTAACTCTTTAATTCTAATTAAAGATTCACTAACACTAGATAAGGCGCCATCTACAGTTTGCATCATAGATACTCCATCTTGGATATTTCTTTCTGCCATTTGAAGACTTCTTATTTGAAGTCTAAGTCCTTCGCTTACTCCAAGTTTATTGGGATTATCTTTAGCAGAATTAATTTTAGTTCCAGTACTAATTCTATCTAAGGCCACTGATTGTGTTGCTAAATTTTTTTTATAATTTCTATATACATTTAAAGATTGCATATTTTGATTTAATCTCATAATATTCTCTCCTAAATTTAAAGTTATTTAATTTAATTATCGTTAATTAATTTTATTTCTTAATATTAAAATCTAAATCCACAAAAATTCTTTTCACTAGATTATTTAAAAATTCTTTATTAAACTTACTCCACTTTAGTTCATCTAAATTAATAATGTCTAGTATGGTAATTAGTAATTTTCTGTATATACTATTATCACTTATTCTTATATCTCATTGATTGTATTTAATTTTCCAAAATTCAAATTCATTGGTCGCTGGCTAAGAATGAATAACTATGCCTTCTAACTAAGATTTGCTCTTACCCATAAGAATATACGAAAATAACTTAATTATGATAAAATGAAATTAATAAAAAAGTTGATAGTAGATATTTTTTATGAAATCTATCAATGGTGTAAATATAGAGCAAATTAGAATAGAATCTATTCAATCATATATTCACAAGTATATTGAAATAAGATTAAAATATAAATTAATTGCTATTATTAATATATAATCCTAAAGATTTAAAATAGCAATAAATAAATTAGTTGAAAGACCTAAACTTTATTCTAGGAGTTTACTAAAGTTATAATATTTAATCATTATAAGCTTTCTTTAAATCCTTTATTAACTATTGAATTAATTTAGGTTGTAATATAGCTTTGAGTAGAACGAATATGGAAGCTTCGATATTAGAAGAAAACATTCTAGTATAAGTAAAATATATAAAATAAAAAAACTAAATAATAATAAAATTCAAAAATATCTACATCATATAAAAAATGTAAATATACTGGCTAACAATGGAGATTTAAATAAAGAATAATTATAAACGTTACCTAGTTATAATTAAGAATTTTTATAAAAGTAAAGTAGTGAAGTTTTATTGCCTTTTTTTACTTACAGTAAAAAAGATTAATATAAATACTACGCCCAAAGAGATTTATAGAAGTGCTAAGCAGTTTGTTTTCAATATTAATTACCAATACATCCCAACTTATATTTGCATAATAACAAAAAGATTTTTATTGATATAAAAACAATAAAAATCTTTTAGAATCTCTTCTGAAATACATCTAGATTAAATCTAAATAATTCAAGTATTTAAGTTATAAATAAAAATTAGTTCAACTTGTTATTGAAGTTTATAATTAGTTTTTATATTAATATTTTTCTAAAATTATGTAGACATAATTAAAATTTATATTAGATATTAATAAAATAATAAGATTAATTATTGCAAAAAATTAAATTATACAGACTTATCCATATCTACATTTTCTACAATGCTTCTTAAAACAACTCCATTATTATAATTATAAATAACATTTTCATGTAAAATATTTTGTTTTATCATATTCGCAGGTTCATTATAACCTACCATAGCTCTCAAAGAAGTAGTTCCAGATAATCTAGGATTTATTTCAAAAATTAATAACTTTCCATCAACTACTCTACCTTGAATATTAATAGGACCTCTTGAGTCAATTTTTTTTGCAATATTCTCCGCTTGTTCTTTAATATTATCATTAAATATAAATTCACCTTGAGAAATTCCAGATGATATAACTATATTAATATCATTCAACTTAGCCCTTTTATTTGTTGATAAACCATTATTTATTATTCTTTTTAAAATTATAGAACCAAGTATATTTCCATTTTTATCTGATGAAACACCTATGGTATATTCATTATTACTATCCCCAATATATTCTTGGGCTATTATGTCAATTCCATGCTTTAACATATAGCCACTAAACATCTTCAACTCTTCCATATCAAAAGAAATATATATATGTGCAGAACCTCCTGAGTTTGTATTTGGTTTTAATATAACTGGAAAGTAATCAATCTTTTTACAATCATCAATGGTATTTATCTTTTCATATTTAGGTACTGATAATCCCAATTGTGATAATTTTTCATATGTACTAAATTTATTTGAACATAATTTTATAAGTTCATTACTATTAATGCCAACATATATATCCTTAAACTCTTCAATATTATTACTGAAATATTGAAGTTCTGGTTCAGATCCTGGAAAAATTGCTTTTATATCATAACTATTAATTAATTCCTTAATAACTTTATTATAGCTTTCATCATATGCAGATGGAATAACTAAAAACTTATTAACATTTCTTTTATTAAAACATATATCTGTTATATCCGTTCCTATAATAAATAAGTTTAAATCTGACATCTTCAAAGCTTTTAATATTTGTTCCCCAAAACCTGCTCCTCCAATACCAGTTATTAAAATATTAATATCTTTCATACAATCACTACCTTATTATTACTCTATATTTCTTTCAAATATATCAACTAACATATTATCAAATCCATTATTTCTTAAATTTAAAACATAAGTTTTTATATCATATTCAACCTTTATTACTTTCCATTCATTATTATCTAAATCCATTATACCGAATGACGGCTTCCACGTTTTGTCTCTTTGCTGTCCAACTGATCCTGGATTTATTACTATACTATTATTAACTTTTATATAATTTCTTCTATGAGTATGACCATGAAAATAATAATCATAAATTTTTATATAATCAAATTTACTTAAAACATCATTTTCATCCTTTAAATAAACTTCACTATTATCCTTAAGTGAATGACAAAAACAATATTTTTTGTTTTTATATTCAAGTTCAATAAAATCTAAGCTTTCTTTTAAAAATAAAATATTTTCTTTCCTTAATAAATTTCTGTGTCTATTAATACCGTATATCTTTTCATTTTCAATTTTATATTCAAGTTCACCTAAAATAAATTTATCGTGATTACCTTTTATACATTTAAAATCATATAGTTTTAAACACTCAATAACTTCATTAGGCTTATCATAATACCCAACCATATCGCCTAAACATATTTTTAAATCACAATTATGTTTATTTATTTCGTTAACTACTGCTTTAAGAGCATCATAATTAGAATGTATATCAGAAATTACTGCTATTTTCATCTATTCTTCACATACCATTCTATATATTTTTTTAATCCAGTGTAAATATCATACTGAGGTTTAAATCCTATTTCATTATATGCTCTATTATAGTCATAAATTGGTTTGAAATTTTCTTGTGCATCAATATATGTGCCAACATTAATCTTTGATTCTGATTTACATATTTCTTTTATTATTTTAGCTAAATTAATCATAGATGTATTATTATCAGAAACTATACTATATATTCCATTTATTTTATTATTAGTATTAATAAATAGTTCAATTGCTTTTATAACATCATCAACATAAATAAAATTTTGTTCTCTTTTTCCACTACCATATACATTAATATCTAAACCCATCAAAGCATTTTTAACAAATATATTTAATACACTTTTGGGATTTGAATATTGTCCATAAGGTGATGAAATTCTTAATGATGCTGTTTCAATTCCCCTACTTTCTAGCATAGCACAAACATGCTCTCCATGAATCTTTGATAAAGTATAATAATCTTTCATCTTGTAATTATTATAATCTTCCATAGACCCAAAACTTGATATATAAATAAATTTTTTAATATTTTTATTTAATGAAAATTTATATAAGTTATCCATCATAATTGCATTCGGTAAAAATATATCATTAAACTCAAGATTTTGAAATGAAAACGGTATTACTGATGCTAGATGAACTATACATTCAATATTTTCATTTTTTAATTTTTTATCTATGTCATAATAATTTTTTTCGAATTTTATACAATCTAAACAATCAGAAGTTGTAGCAAAAATATACTTATTTTTCATATCATTTTGTAATTTTATTTTAAGATTTTTCCCTATAAAACCATTAATTCCTGTTACTAATATATTCATTAATATAAATCACTCCAAAACATCACATGATTTTTATACTTTTTAGATTCAACTCTACACAAAAATTTCTTATATAATTATTTTCTATATCAAATAAAACTACTTGATTTCTCTATATTTTTTTCATATATATGATATTTTAAATTTTCTTTAATCCATTTTTATTTATCACTAAAATATTTATATCTTCAGATATGTCCTTTAATTTTTTTATTACATCTTTATGATAAAATGGATTAAGTGTTAAAATTACATTTAATTTAATATCTTTCTTTAAACTATTAAAATTATTTATTTCATTATTGGTTCCTGGAAAGAACCTTCCTCTTAAAATGCTATTGTCATCTATTAATCTAAAATTATATATTTTAGATTTTAAATCTAAGTCATATAGTAACCAGCCTAAAGTCATTCCTGCACCATAAAAACAGGTTTGTGCTTCTAAATCTATTTTCTCTATTATGTCATTTTTTAACTTATTTCTTTTAATTAAGTAATTTCTGTAAAATGATTGGTCAGTTTTTGATATATTAATTTTCTCCCAATCATAAATATTACTCAGTTTCTTTTTTAATCCTAAAATTATACTTTGTTTATCATCATATTCAGCATCAATAATTTCGAATTGATTATTATTAACTGCTAGAAAAAGTGAATATGGATTAAAATAATGAATATGTTCATGAGATAAGAATAATGGAATTAAATTTTCAATATAAGTTTTTATATTTGGAACTTGAATAAATACTAATCCATCAACACTTAAATCACTGTAAATTTTTTGTAAAAAATAATTAATATTATTTATATGCTCCAAATTAAACCTAGATACAATAATATCAAATTTATTTTTAAATTTATATTCTTCGTATTTACCTGAAATAAAATTATTATTCATTTCATTTAATGGTGAAGGATCAATTCCAAAGCACTCTAAGTTGTATCCATTATAAGTTTCTAATTGCTTTCCTGACGAACAACCAACTTCTAATAATGTTTTAAATTTCTTATCTTTCACTCTTGTTAAAACTCTTGAAAATAGGTCTGCAAAAGGCTTTCTATATGAAGCATTCATTGATTCAAGATTATCAAATGGATAAAATGAATAATATTTTTTATAAATAATATCAGATTCATTTTCATCTAGTGGTTTTTTAAATATATGAGTGCATTCATCACAAAAATATGAATCTATAGTTTTATTTAATATGTTATCTCTCATCTCTCCCTTAACAGGAAATAAAATTAATGGTAAATTATCAATGGATAAAAAATTACTTGTTTTATCTGAGTTACAAATTGGACACTTCATATCAAATTATCTCCTCTTAAATTATCTAAAACCTAATTCGTTTATTACTGTTTCTATTTTATTTTTTATTTCTATTACCGTTTCATAATCCATTTCGCTATACAGAGGCAAAGCTAATCCTTGTTTATATGCAATATTTGAATTTATATATTCACTAATTTTATGTTTATATTTATTTTGATAATAAGGTTGTACATGTACTGCATATGCACCAAAATTAGTTTCTATGCCTTTTTCTTTTAATTTTTTAATCAGTTCATCTCTATTTATTTTTTCATCTAAAATTATATGATATGTTTGCCATACATGTTTTCCATAACTTTTTTCTTCTGGCAATGTGATACCTTTTATACTTCTTAGTATATCATTATATTCATGAGCCATTTCTATTCTTTTTTTAATAATATTTTTTATTTTCTTCATTTGAACTACACCAATAGCACCTTGAATATTCGTCATTCTGTAGTTTAAACCAGCCATTACAAATTGATGTTTTCCATCTATAATATTTAAACCATGATTCCTAAGCACCCGTATTTTCTCTGCTAGTTCATCATTACTAGTAACTATAACTCCACCTTCTCCAGTAGTTATAGCTTTTCTTGGATGAAAACTAAAACAGCCTAAATCACCTATAGTTCCAATCTTTTTCCCTTTATATTCTGCTCCAAGGGCACATGCAGCATCTTCTATTATTTTAAGATTATGCTTTTTAGCTATTTCCATAATTTTATCCATGTCTGCACACTGTCCAAATTCATGAACTGGAATTATTACTTTAGTATTATCTGTAATTACCTCTTCTATTTTTTCTGCATTAATACATAGACTATCTAATTTTATATCCACAAACTTAGTAGTTCCCCCCACATGTTCAACAGCATTTGCCGTAGCCGGAAATGTAAAATCTGGTATAATTACTTCATCATTATTACCTATTCCTAAAGCTAACAAAGCTAAATGTAATGCTGCTGTTCCACTACTTACAGCAATTACATTTTTTACATTCAAATACTTTTTTATTTCATTTTCAAACTCTTCTACCTTATCTCCTTGTACTAAGTTTTTAGAAGCAAATACTTTTTTTATTTCCTCTAACTCTTCTTCTCCTATATCAGGAACTGCAAGTTTAATCATTTAAAACCTCTCTATACCATTCAATAGTTTTTTCTAATCCTTTATTTAAATCATACTTAGGTTCATAACCTAATACTGATTTTGCTTTATCTATATTTGGAATCCTAAGTTCTACATCAACGTAATTTTTGGGTACATAAACTATATCTGATTTAGAATTTGCTATACTTTTTATTATGTATGCAAGCATAGAAATAGTTACTGTACCTCTTGTATTTCCTATATTAAAAGATTGACCTATTGCCTCTTCCTTTTCTAAACAAAGCATTATTCCCTCTACAAAATCATCAACATAACACCAAGATCTTATTTGATCGCCATCACCATGTATTTGTATTTCTTCATTTTTAATAGCTCTTATTACAAATTGGTGAATAGCCCCTTCTCCAACCTGCCCTTCTCCATATATATTAAATGGTCTTACTGTTACTATTGGTAATCCGTATTCCTTATAATAACTATGAGCTAAATGTTCTCCAGCAAGTTTTGACACAGAATAAGTCCATCTTGCTTCTCCTACTGGTGCTAAATTCGTTGTATGTTGCTCATCAACTTTATATGCATAAGAACCAAATACCTCTGATGTTGAAAAGTCTATAAACCTATCAATTTTATGATTTTTTATGGCCTCTAAAACATTATATGTACCAATCATATTAACCTTCATAGTAGTTACAGGACTTTTAATAACTGTATCTATTCCTGCTATCGCCGCTAGATGAATTATAATATTTGGCTTAAATTCGTCTACAATAGATTTAATATTATTAAAATCAAGTATATCTCCTTCAACTAACTTAATATTATTTTTCTTTAACAAATCTGTGTTCTTAATGGAATTTCTTTTTAAATTATCATATATTAATATTTCATTATCATTACTAAGTATTTTACATAATTTCGTACCTATAAAACCTGCTCCACCTGTTAATAAAATTCTTTTATCTTGTATCATATTATACCTCCAAAATTATAATTCTTTGTATATTTCCATCATGTCTTTGGCTATTATATTCATATCATGATATTTTTCAACATATTTTCTACCTTCAAGACCAATTCCCTTAAGCATGTCTTTATTTTTAATAGCATACTCTATTTTTTCTTTAATATTATCAGGATTTGCCGATATTATAGGCAATTCTTTAGGATATTTTTCTTTCATAAAATCACTTATCCAACAAATTACAGGTTTTCCCATTGCCATTGATTCAACTGCAAATAATCCATAAGATCCAATTAATATTTGATCTATAATTAAATCTGCTTTCTCATATATTTTAGTAGCTTGTTCATGTGACATTCCTTGAACAAGTTCAAAATCAAAATCATATTTTTCTTTTAATTCTTCAATTGCTTTTAAAATATATCTTGTACCTTTAATCTCCGGCGCAGTTGGAGCATGAACTATTTTAAATTTCTTATTAGATACTTCTTTAACACATTTATATTTACTTAAATCTATAGCAGCTCTTATATAATGGATATTAGAATGATAATCCTTAACATACTCAGCAAGTTCATAATCTACTAAACAATTTGGAACATACCTAGATATAAACTCTAATTTTCTTTTTATATTATCTTCATTCCTATCCTTAGCTACAGCATATTTATTTAATTTTATTGCCTTAGAATACATTCTAACATCAGAACCAACATATTGCATTATTACTTTTTTACCCAGCTCTTTTAATAAAGGTAAATCACTGTAATCTAAAGTCATACTTGTACCAAAGTAAAAATGAAATACATCATTTTCTGATATCAACTTTGGGACTAAATTTTTAATTTCAAAATTAGCTTCTTCCCAAGATTTAAATGAATTTACATCTATTGTATAATCAGACTTATATCCTAAATAACTAGGATAATAGTTTAATGTTTTAGTTTTAACTCCTAATCTTTTTAATCCTTCTGTTATAGTGTACATTTGATTTGCAATTTCCATAGTGCCATGTAAAGCCCTTAAATTATTATCTTTATTATTTATAGACTCTACATCTGAAATTATACTTTTTACTTTTATATTAGTATCTGGAATAGATAGCTTTGCTTTACAATATAGCTCTACAGCTTCAATATTATTCTTTTTTTTACTCATTAAATAACTTAAGTTATAAAGTAAATCTTGATTTTGCGGATCAATTTTCAGCCCTTTTTTTAATATCATTTCTGCTTCATCTATTTTTCCTTCTAGCATTAACAAAATAGATTTAGCTGAAAATATTTTAATATCATCTTTAAACATTTTTTCATATTCTTCTATAAAATTTTTAGCTTCAACTAATAAATTATTATCTATTAATATTCCTATATTATATAATAACTTAGATTTTAAGTTTTCTAATTCTTCATTCATAATTATCCCCCGTAAAATTTAGTACTATCTGTTAAGTTATATTAAGATTGTCTTCTCTCCTATAGGAAACCATTAAGTTTTGCTATAACCAGTTATTACCACAAGAAGATTAGAAAACAATAAACAAAACCGATATTAGTTCTTTTATTATTACTTTAATAAAATACATAAGTTTATTTTCTACAATTATATTTATCAAAAATCCTAATATAAGCATTATTCATTAATATTAGCGTTGCTAAAAATATAAAATCCCCAGAATTTGAATATTCGTAATATAAATTTAACAATTTCATAGACTTACTATATTGGTTTCTATTTACCAAAGAATACACATAAGTTTCTATAAGACCTTCTACATAATTACTATTTTTATTGACAGTTAAATCAATAGCCGTTTTTAAACTATTAGTAGCTTCTTGATAATTATTTTTCATATAATAGCTTTTACCAAGTACATAATATAAATAAGGCTCCTTAAATTCCAATTTAAGTTCTTTTAGTAATAATTTAATATTTTGAAATTATATTTTTTAATAGATTTCAATCACTTAGCTATGTTACTTTCCTCATTTTTGAATGTAATAAAAACTGAAATCATTTCAATTACTTCTTCCCTAACGTTTAACTGTAGATTAATATTAGTCTTTAATAAACTATATTAATATATTCTTCATAAAAAATAATATCTTCATCCCTATCTAGTATCTTATTGTATTCATTGATATTCTTTTTAGCTTCCTCTAATTTATTTTCCATTAATAAATTTAAAATAATATTTTTAAATTCTTTCTTACATTGATCCATTTCATTATTAATAAAGGAATTCTCAATAAATAAATTACTTAATAGTTTAATAATATCTTTAAATTGTGGCTCAATAATCAAAGCATTTTTAAGTAAATCAATAGAATATTTAACATCAGTATTTTTGTAACTGAATGCCTCATAAATATAAAGACAAAATCTTTCTCTATCTGCTAATAAATACATATTTTCTGCTAAAAGCACTTCATCTTTATAAATTGACGTTATATATTTTATATTCAACAAAATATATTTAATAATTAATTGTATATTTACATCTGTTTTATTAGCCAGTAAAAATTCATATAAATAATTACTAAAAAATTTTATTTGTGATAAATCTCCATTTTTAATCTTATCATCCATTGCTGCAATAAAATTATTATTATCTATAGACTTGTCACTAATTAAATATTGCACAAATTTAGAACTATTTTTAAAACTTATTTTTTTCAAAAAAGCACTTATATCAATATTATTATTTATACAAATTTCTATTATCCTTGAATAAAAACTTTCATTATTATTCAAATCATATAATGTTAAAAAGTTATTAATTAATTCATTTTGTTTATCTATATCTTTTTCAATTAATATTTTATTATAATCACCATAAATATCACTAATTTTTGATAATCCATATCTAATGTTTTTATTTAAATCTATATACTTATTTTCTATTATTTCTGAAATCATTTGTCTATTGTTAAAATCTAGTTTTTTATAAAGTTCTAGAATATCTTCTTCCTTCAAATATCCTATTATTGCATTAATACATACTCTTTTATCCCCAATATTTTCAAGTTTATCTATTTCTAATAAAGCTTTATTATATTCCTTTTCATTCAAATAGCAAGATATTAAATTTATCCTAGCTGTATTTTGAAATCCATTTTCTATATTATAACAACTTATAGATAAATCCTGTGAAATCTCTAATTTATCAAACCTACTTAACAAATCAAAATATTTTTCAAAATCCATAATAGCTTCTTTATAACTAAATAACATAAAATTATTTATTCCTCTTAAATAATATAAATCTAAATAATCATTTCTAATAGTTATACCCTCTGTACATATTTGCCTTGAAACTTCAAATTTTCTAACTATATTCGCACATCTTGCAAAGGCTGCATATAGATAACTATTTTTATATTTTTCATTATTTGACTTTCTACTTAATATATCATAAGCCTTTTTAAAAATATTATAGGCCTTTTCAGATTCATTATGCATATCATAGCTTACTCCTAATTGAAAAATATAATATATATTTTCGGGATCACTTTTCAATTCTTTTTCTAATATACTCTTTGTTCGTATAAATTTTTTTTCCATAAGTTCCTTATCTTTAACATTATATCCATAATGATTTATATATAAATTAATTTTATGTATTGGATTTTTATAAATTGGTTGATTATGTACAGAACCTAAGTATTTAAACTCCCCATCATTTTTAAAAAATCTAGGTGATGGAGTCATAGCTACAGTACTTTCATCATTTAAATCATTATAATTTCTTATGTTACAAATTAATGTATTATTTTTATTAATATTTTTATCTAAAAGATATTTTTTTAGTTTATCTTCTTCTAAAACTTCTTCATCTGCATCTAAAATAAATATCCATTCTCCTGTGGCATAACTGATAGTTATATTTCTCATTTCTGAGAAGTTATTATTCCACTTATGAAAATAAACTTTATCTGTATACTCCTTAGCTATACTTACTGTATTATCACTAGAACCCGTATCTACAATTATTAGTTCTGCAATACTGTTACATAGATTTTTAACACTCTCACAACATCTTCTTATATTTTTTTCTTCGTCTTTAACCATCATGCATATACTTAATTTTTTTTTCATATATATTAACTCCTTAAATTCTATTTAAATCCACAAAACTAATCTTTATTTTATTTATCGTATATTAATTAAAAATCTTTATATAAAACAAGAGAGTATAATAATCAAATTATTATACTCTCTTAACTAAAGTTTTAACTTTGCTCTTTAATTATCTTAATAATTGAAGAACTCCTTGTGGTTGTTGATTAGCTTGTGCAAGCATTGCTTGTGCAGCTTGTTGTAATATGTTATTCTTTGAGAATGTCATCATTTCTTTAGCCATATCAACATCTCTTACTCTGCTCTCAGCTGCTGTTAAGTTTTCTGACGCAGTTCCTAAATTATTAATTGTATGTTCTAATCTGTTTTGTAATGCTCCAAGCTTTGATCTTTCTGTTGAAACCTTTGTTATTGCTGAACTTATACTTGAAATTGCAGTATTTGCATTTGCAACAGTATCAACAGCTAAAGAATCTACTTTTAAACTTGTAGCTGACATACCACTAATTGACAAGCTTATAGTTTGTCCTTTATTAGCTCCAACTTGGAATTGCTTTCCTGCAAAAGTATTATCTAATAATTTTTGCTCATTGAATTCTGTTTGACTTGATATTCTTGTTATTTCTGAACTTAATTGATCTATTTCTGCTTTTATAGCTGATCTATCTACAGTTACATTTGTATCATTAGCTCCTTGAACTGCTAATTCTCTCATTCTTTGAAGTATTGAATGAGTTTCATTTAAAGCTCCTTCAGCTGTTTGGATTAATGATATAGAATCTTGAGAGTTTCTTCCAGCTTGATCTAAACCTCTGATTTGTCCTCTCATTTTTTCTGATATTGCAAGTCCTGCAGCATCATCACCAGCTCTGTTTATTCTTAAACCTGAGCTTAATTTTTCCATTGACTTACCAGCTGTTGTTGTGTTTCCTGTCATGTTTCTGTGTGCATTTAATGCATTCATATTGTGATTAATTATCATAATAAATTCCTCCTTGATTTTTAAATTGACATCCTTGTCATAATGTTATTAACATTATAAAAACATCTTTCTTTATTCAAATTTACTCCTTTTTAATGCTTTGAATGAATAAATTTAAATACTTGCTTATCTTAATAATTGAAGAACTCCTTGTGGTTGTTGATTAGCTTGTGCAAGCATTGCTTGTGCAGCTTGTTGTAATATATTATTCTTTGAGAATGTCATCATTTCTTTAGCCATATCAACATCTCTTACTCTGCTTTCAGCTGCTGTTAAGTTTTCTGATGCAGTTCCTAAATTATTAATTGTATGTTCTAATCTGTTTTGTAATGCTCCAAGCTTTGATCTTTCTGTTGATACTGTTTCTATTGCCTTATTTATATTAGAAATAGATGTATTTGCAACAGTAGTATTAGTTACAGCAATATTAGCACCACTTACAGATAAATTTGTAGCTGACATACCATTGATTGATAAACTTATAGTTTGTCCTTTATTAGCTCCAACTTGGAATTGCTTTCCTGTAAACTTACCATCTAATAGCTTTTGCTCATTGAATTCTGTTTGACTTGATATTCTTGTTATTTCTGAACTTAATTGATCCATTTCTGCCTTTATAGCTGTTCTATCTACAGTTACATTTGTATCATTAGCTCCTTGAACTGCTAATTCTCTCATTCTTTGAAGTATTGAATGAGTTTCATTTAAAGCTCCTTCAGCTGTTTGGATTAATGATATAGAATCTTGAGAGTTTCTTGATGCTTGGTCTAAACCTCTAATTTGTCCTCTCATTTTTTCTGATATTGCAAGTCCTGCAGCATCATCACCAGCTCTGTTTATTCTTAAACCTGAGCTTAATTTTTCCATTGATTTTCCAGCTGTTGCTGTATTTCCTGTCATGTTTCTGTGTGCATTTAACGCATTCATATTGTGATTAATTATCATTTTATAATTCCTCCTTGATTTTCAAATTGACATCCTTGTCATTTTTATATTAGAACTCCTACCATTTGGGTGGAGAAATTCTCTATATAGAGC